>NC_014541.1:0-1426386 GCF_000148645.1 Ferrimonas balearica DSM 9799 | reverse complement strand
TACATCAAAGCCTTCGCCACTTTGGTTTACCTTAAACTCATGGTCAAATGAGCTGAAGTTGAACAATTCAAGTCCTGCGAAGCGATGGGTTTTGAGCAGGTTCGCGTAACCCAAAGTGCCATAGGGTTCGTTGTAGCTTTCATCTGTCAGCCAACCGATACCCATCTGCATGCCGTTATTGAAGGGCTTGAGCATGAATGAAGCATTTTGCAGTTTCAAGTACGAATCGCCATCATTGGCCTGACCATAGTAATCCATACTGAACATGCCAAATTGGCCCTTGTAGCTGTCTTTCGCTCTAAGGTTGGCATTAATGTCACTACTGACATCATCGAAATGTACAGAGAGGTTTTGCCAATGAATAATGCCTCTCTTCAAACCATAGGAGTACACCTCTTCCTGATCATCTTTAATGATAGAAAGTGACAAGCTGGGGTCATCGACTGACAGGCCAAACTGTGTGCCAGAATCCAGTGCGATGGTTTTACCAATATCCACACCTTCCGTCAGTATATTCGTAATTGCACTGATCTCTGCATCGGAAAGAGAAAGATTGTGTACATACTTAGCTAAAGGAATATCACCACGAAACTTGACAATGCCATCTTTGATTTTAGTCTCAGAAATTACGCCATTTCGCCCATTTACATATAGGTGGTATTGCTGGTACTCATCATCTTCAGTGTACCAATCTGGTGCAACAACCACATAAGCGGGAGTGTCGTGTTCATCTACCTCTTTATCGGCAACCTGTTCGGTTTCGTTCACACTCTGTGCTTTTGAAGATGGTGCCTTGTTATGGCTATTCTCTCTTGGAACGACAACAATGCCATGCGCCGCTCGAAACGCATCGAGCTTCTCTGCGCTGACAGTTCGACTATCAAAACCGATAAGCAGCCCAGGAAACTTCTTCTTTAAATATTTGGTTGCGTCTGTTGACTCTCCGGAAGTCAAGGCAACGCATTTGCTCATTGAGTAGTAGGTCCATGAGTGAAGTACACATTCATCCAGACTTGGTATCTCAGCATCAACAAACACTTGTTAGACTTCCCTGATATAATTTGAAAAAAAGAGGCCTAATACCGTTGGTAACCAATATTAGGCCTCTCTTACTAAACCATACTTAATTCGGCCAGTTTTCAGCCAAATCGAATAGAATGAGTGTGTGATATTAAGTTAAGGCTGCAACTCAAAGTTCAGCACAAAGCTACCAGTGTAGTTTCCGCTTTGCAGAGCATCGCTGTTAGCGCTTTCAATGGTGAGCGGGATATTCTTAGGACCAGTCATGGATGAATTATCGGAGTCATATTCAAACAGGTCAGTCTTCGCAGCGGTGATCGCTTCATTCTGAGTCAGAGTTTCACCGCCCAGTTTAAATACCAGAGGAATGCTCAGATTCTGTTGAGCATCGACCAGAGCCGGTGAGCTCTGCAGTGTGACATTGACGTCTTTATAGCTATTGGCAGTGAAGTTCAGAGTCATAGCTACAGTCTCAAGACCGTTATTGGTTGAGTTTGCCTCCATGATGATTGGCGCATCCCAGGTACCAGAGATGTCATCAACACTCAGGCTGGTATCAACAGAAGCACTAACCTGAATGACTTTGGTTGCTGCCTGAGCACCAAAAGAACCAACCATCAGCACAACTGCGGACAGTGCAGCTAACTTATTAAATTTGAAAACTTTCATTTAACTATTTCCCATTTGACGACAAATTATTTGACTCACAACAAAGATAGCTCTGCAAATTAAACGTCTCGATATATTACGCTAGCCACAAACGCTAAACTTGAGGCGCTACGCCTATCAGAATTCGAAAATTCCAACAATATTCAAGCGAGTAATTTACATGGCGAATGTATCACCGCCGTCACAAATCAATGAATTAAATAAGATTAAAAATAATTAAATACCATTATCCTTGCATCACTCATTGCATTACAAAAGAGTCAACACTCCATGCCCTTCAATGCCGGCCTTATAGCGACCAAACCGATGCAGAAATACACTCATGACGCCGCAAAAGTTAGAACCAATACTCTATTTAGTGTTTAGAGTCTAACGCCAAAATAACCAGATCCCAGGCAAATTGAATTAAACAGTTCCTCGGTATAAATCAACTCAGAGTGAATTTTTATGTTTTCAATATCGATTTCTGAACGTTTTATTACATCTTTATCCATTCCTGTAAGCCTGGTTTTCTTTCCATTATTCCTTTTCGTGCCAGACACAAAACGTTCGAAACCCAATCCGGGCCACACCTCATTTTCGACCGCCTAAGCGAGTGAGCAAGCCAACATCGGCAGCGCTACGGCAGATCTTGCGCATGGTAGGTTGGGAGGTCGGCACAGGGCATTGAGCAAAAGGAAAAAATCGCTCCCACTCAGGCAGGCTGGCAAGCTCTCCACCTGTGATAAGGGGTTATCCCTCTGGTCGGCTTCACTGACGGCCAAAGTAAACGGAGCAAGCGATATGGCTTGGTAACTCAACAGACAGGGCGGTGCTCTAGGCGGCTTCGAAACGAGGCGCAGGGGTGTAGGGGAGGCACCATCCCGATGACCCGATAATCGTTTTTGTCACGCCGGCCAGTAGCGTGACCGATTGGGTTCGCGCCAGGACGATACAGGTCTTACCGTCCGCTTCCATGGGTGGGTCATCTGGATGCCATGGGTTGGTTTGAGGGCTGAGCCAGAGGCCAACCGATGCTGATGGTGGTGCATCATCATAGCTATCGCTCTGGTCCCATGAATAAAGGTAACTCATGATGGGCCTGTGTGATGCTGATCAGCCAGTTCGCAGGGGGGATACCCAAAGCCAGGCTCACCCACCGCTAATGACCGGTTATTCGCCACCAATGAAGGGGAATCGTGCCTGGATAACCACGAGACCATCAGCGTCCGGCATCGACGCTCCGCCGCCAGACATGCAGGGGGATTGGGGAAAAAGCGCCGTCGGCACCTCCAGGCTTCGCTCAACACGCTTTCGGCTATTGCTCAAACTCAATGCCGTCAGCTTTCAGGTGAACGCTTTGGTCGTAGGTGGGGCCCTGACCGTCGCTCTGCCGAACCTGTAAAAAGAGGGTCAGCCTTGCCGATAAGAGCCGCTTCTCAGGAGAGGACATTCAGGTTCAGAACTCCCGCACAATGCGACTTTCCCATTCTCGTTAAACATTGTTGCCAGTAGAGCTCGATGGGGCCAGTTGGGTCAGGTGTACGGTTTTTGTCGGACCCGCGCGGAACAACACCCTTGTCTGTATCTCCTTCACTTTGATGCCTCAGTAACTTCGAGTCCTGAGGTTCGCGGCAATAGCGCTGATGGAACGATCACCACCAGCATAGAAGGTGGTTTGAGGCGGACCACAAAAAAAGGCGCCCTTTGCAGGGCGCCCTCTCAGGCCATAGGAGTATGCTGAAGTCACGGTGATGGGCCGTCACTTCCGGCGATAGCGCCGCGCAGGGAGATGAGAGTTCAGCCGGGCTTTTTGCCCGGCTGGGCGTATCGCCGTCGGTTTACCTTATGGCTTGAGCGGATGCGGCCACTCTTTTTCCACCCGCTCGGAGAGGAATTTGTCCTTATCGGCTTCCATCTTCTCCAGGTCCAGACCGGCCAGAGGCTGGGCTTTCGCCTTGGTGTCTACGGTGGTGATGTCAAAGACATAGTCCGGCGCATACTTAGCCACCAGAGTCGCGGCTTCAACCAGGGCTGCATCGATGATGGCGTTGGACTTGGTCAACAGACGAACCGCTTCGGCCTTGTTGTGAGCGTGGATACCGTGAGAGGCGGTTGCACTGTCCCAGAACCACTGAGCATTACGGATTTTAGTCAGCAGGCTGTTCATTTCACCCGCCAGCTCGGTACCCGCTTTCAGGGCGCCTTCGTAGTTGGCTTTGGCTTCACCGATGGTCTTGCCTTCCGCCAAGCCTTCAACCCCATTGGCGGACCAGATGGCTTGCGCAGTGAAGTGCAGCTCAGTCAGGCGGGCGTCGGTGCCGTTCTCACCAAAGCGCAGCGCGTTGATCTCATCCTTGCGCGCCTTCAGCATCGGCTCAAAGGACTCTGCGCTGTGGCAACCCAGACAGCTGCTCGGGAGGTTGTTGGCGTCGAAGCGCACGTTGTGGCGGGAGTACTCCATGCCACTGTCATTCTCCGCTTTCGGCATGTGGCAAGTGGCACAGGTGAAGTCGAGGTGGCTGGACATGGTGTGGCTGGTGCGGTCGACCAGGTTTTCGTACTCAGGGTGCTGAGTCTTCAGGTTCGGCGTACCGGAGATGGCGTTGGTCCAATCCTTGTAGCCTTTGGCGTCAAAGTAGGCCAGCTGCGCTTCGGCAGCAAAGCCTTCATACAGACCGTCAGTGCCCTCGTAACTGACGACAGAGGCATAGTTGGTGTTTACACCCGGTACCCAGTGGTCCCAGGGGTACTTCACTTTCTTGGAGTCGGTGCCGTCGAAGTAGTACTCCACGTGGCACTGTGCACACACCTGATTGGCTTTTTCACCCGCATCCTGCGCTTCGAAGGTGCGGCCAATGGTGGTCATGGCACGGTCGGTGTAGGGGCGGGAGAGGCGGATCTGGTCTTCACCCAGCTCGTGACAATCGGCACAACCGATGGTGTTGGCCATCTCATGGCCCCAGGTGGACCAGCTGTTGTTAGAGAAGTTGGCTTCACCCACTTCGTCGTACATGCGAGCGATGTCTGGAGTCTTACAGCCCCAGCAACTGGCGGGCATCGCTTCACCCACGACAACGCCGTCCACCAGCATCGGGCTGCCGGTACGCAGGGTGGAGATCACGTCGGTCAGGGCAAAGTGGTGGCCCCGGGCGCGGTTGTAGTCCTTGGCAAAGCCGTAACCTGCCCAGGCTACTACCAGGTTGGGGTTGGCTTCCAGCAGGTCGGTCGGACCAGCTTCCGGGGTATTCTGTTCGGTTTCAGCCCAGGAGGCGTGCTGGGTTGGGAAGGATTCCGCCCAGTTGTCACTGTTATAGAAATCGGTGGGCCCGGTGGTCGGCGGGATCTCACACTGATTGGTTTCCGGATTCAATACAGTGCCTTCACCACACTCAACCGCCGGCGGCGGCTCAACGGGGGTGACTTCACAGATGTTGGTTTCCGGATTCAGTACTGAGCCTTCCCCGCACTCTACCTGAATGGTGTCGTCGTCATTACAGCCAGCCAGCGCAGCCGAAATGGCCACTGCCACAAGCAATTTGTTTCGCATCATCATGTCCCTCTGCATTTTTGTAATCTGGTTGCAACAGGCCCATTGCGAAATTGATTTAATCACCGGAATTTTGAAAACAACATGCCGTAAGAAAAGAATTAAATTATTTTGTGATCGATGTACTAGCAAATACCTCTTTAGTAGTACCCCTTAGGGGGTAGTTAAAAATCAAATCCATCATCCCATAAACTTTAAGGCATTGATTAAAAACATTTATTCAGTGAATGCCTCGATCATTTCAACCACAATAACCATTATCGTCATCGCATATTACGATTCATGCCCTTACGCATTTTGTAGCTCATTGTGCTGTACATCCTATTAATCATTGAGACCATCATTTTGATGAATAATTGATGGGGTTCGTGCTTTGACCGGCCACAAGATGCCGTAATAGAAAAGTACCAAGGTGCCCAAAACAGCAAAACGCGCCCATAGGGCGCGTTTTATTGACTCATCGGGATGTTCAGAAGTAGGAGACGATTTGATCCATACTGCGACGGGTTTTCGGGAACTGCGGCTCGTCAGCACGATAACCCAGCGCCACCATCACCGCAGGCTGGTACTGTTTGGGGTCAATACCGAAATGCTGCTCCAATACCTCGGCAGTTTTATCGACCTCAAAGCCTTCAATCGGACAGGAATCGATGCCCAGCATGGCGGCAACGGACATCACATTGCCCATGGCGATGTACGCCTGCTTAGCTGACCAGTCTGTGATCTGGCGGGTTCCCTCAATATGAAAGTCGTGTTCCTGAAACTTCTGGAATGCCTGATTGATAAAGCCGATCACCTCTTCCGGCAACTGCTTTACCTCTTTCATAAAGCGCTGTAGATAGTCGGAGTTATGCTTCATGGTCGAATCGGTGTGCGCCAGAAAGATCAAAAAGTGGCTGGCGGTACCGAGCTGTCCGGCAGTGCCATTGAACGCCCCGTTGGCGCCCCAGGCAAAGTCACGGAACAGCTCACGCTTCTCCGGAGACTGCACCACCAGGATCTGCCATGGTTCAAATCCAAAGGAGCTTGGCGACAGGCGGGCGGCTTCCAGAATGGTGTTGAATTCATCATCGCTGATCTTACGGTCAGGATTGAACACCTTGGTGGCGTGACGGAAGTGAAAAGCATCCAGGATCTGGGATTGAATCGCTTTGCTGTCGTTGGACACGGCGTGGCTCCTACATCGAATCGGGGAATGGGCCAATCCGGTGATACCACCGTCAGGCCCGACAACGGCGAGCATCGTAACAACCACATTAAGTGGTAAAAATGGCGGATAGCACCAATCACTATGGATAAAAATGTCCACAATACTCCCCCACTCTGGCCCGACGTGGGGCGCCTCAATTGCGGCCCGGGCGTGGCAGGGGTAAGCTCAGCGCTTTCCCCATTGTGGAGTGCATCACGGAATGACCCCCTTCTATCCCATCGGTACCCCGGGACAACCCTGGGGTGAGGACGAAAAGGCCCAATGGCTGGCCAGCATCCAACGGCAACGCAGCTATCGCGATGAAGTGCTCAGCAAGATTGATGCTTTGCGCGAACGCTTTGACATTGAACAGTATGGCGCCCTCTCCTACGACAGTGAACGTTATCCCCTGTTTGCCATTAAGAGCCGTGACTGGCAACCGGAACGCCCCAAAGTGCTGGTCACTGGCGGCGTCCACGGTTACGAAACCAGTGGCGTTCAGGGCGCCCTGGCGTTTCTGGACACCACCGCAGCCCACTACGCCGGGCAGTTTGATCTGGTGGTGCTGCCCTGCATCAGCCCCTGGGGCTACGAAGTGATCAACCGCTGGAACCCCCAGTGCGTGGATCCTAACCGCTCCTTTATGCCCGACAGCCCCTCTGAAGAAGCGGCAGCGGCCATGGCCTACGTCGCTGGCCTCGGGGTTGAATTTGCGGCGCACCTCGATCTGCACGAAACCACCGACAGCGACCAAACCGAGTTTCGCCCGGCTCTGGCCGCCCGCGACGGTAAACCGTTCGATGTCAGCAAAGAGGGGATCCCGGACGGTTTCTACACCGTGGATGACAGCGAACGCGCCAGCCCGGCGTTTCAGAAAGCCATCATCGACGCGGTGCGTCAGGTCACCCACATCGCCCCGGCGGATGAAAACGGCCTGATCATCGGTGCTCCGGTGGAGCAGGAGGGGGTCATCAACTACCCGAAGAAGTCGCTGTTTCTTTGTGGCGGCATGACCGATGCCCGCTACGTCACCACCACTGAGGTGTACCCGGACAGCCCGAAAGCGAGCCCGGAGCAGTGCAATCTGGCACAGATTGCGGCCATTCGCGGCGCGCTGGATTATCTGTTGGCGCAGTAGATTCCCGCCCACCTTGCAAAGGCACCTTCGGGTGCCTTTTTTGTCTTCGGCCCATCACCAGTCGCGCCCAAAGCAACTACATTGAATGAGATTTCCAGCCGTAACGGAGTCCCGCTATGACCGCGATCACCAATGTGGAAGGCATCGGCGAAGCCTATGGTGCCAAACTGGCCGACGCCGGCATCGCCACTCAGGAAGCCCTGCTCGAAGCCGGTGCCAGCCGAAGTGGCCGAAGCCAGATAGCCAAAGACACTGAGATCAGTGACACGTTGATCCTGAAATGGGTAAACCGGGCAGACCTGTCCCGCATCAAAGGGATAAGCACCCAATATGCCGATCTGCTTGAGGCCAGTGGCGTGGATACGGTACCTGAACTGGCCCAGCGTAACGCCGAAAACCTGCTGGCCAGAATGACCGAAGTCAACGACGACAACGCGCTGGTTCGCCAGCTGCCAACACTGGGTAAAGTGGAAGACTGGATTGACCAGGCCAAGTCCCTGCCCCGGGTTATTACCCACTGACTCAAAATCAGCAGCGATAACAACCCAGCAACACCCTGATCTGCATCAATAACCCTCCCTGCCCCGCTCTCCATAATGGGGGCAGGGAGGGGGGTATGCGCTGGCATGGACTGGCCCACTGGGCTGAACAGCTGATCCACATTCGTCACCCCCTGCAGATGCACCAGGCCCTGCAGGGGCTATTGCCGTTGCTTGAGGCCGATGGGTTCTGGCTGTTTCTGGATGATGCCGCCAGCGAGCAGCACCACCAGTTCAGTGCCGGACTCTCGCCGGATGCTCATCGCTTTATGGCCGCCCAGCAAAGTCAGGATCTCTACCTGCAACGCTACCTGGCCGAAGGTCTGTCCGGCCAATGCGTCAAACTGCAATCCCTGCTGCGACGCGACGAACTGGAGCGGGTACAGTTCCTGAGCCGATTCCAGCCTCACTTTGCCTTCCCCCATTCACTGGGCCTGATCCTGCCTCTGGGGCGAGACCGTCGGCTGGGGCTGTCCTGCCATCGCCGTAAGGCTCCCTTCCACAGCGAGTCTGAGCACACCCTCAGTGCCGTCGGTGCCATGCTGGTGCCCTGGGCGCAGCTTTGGTTAGGCCCCAGCACCCCCTGCCAATGCGGCCTGACGTTGGCGGAAACTCAGGTGATGGACCTGCTGCTGCAAGGGTTGGATGGCAGTGAAATTGCACAGCGGCGTGGGGTCAGTAAGGAAACGGTCAAAAGCCAGATTAAATCGCTGCTGCACAAAACCGACTGCCGCCACCAGAACCAGTTGATCAGCAAGATGCATCGTCAAACAGCGTGGGAGATATAATGCCCCACCATCCAATTTGTCTCCCACCAAGCCAACATGGATGACGACACAAAAAAGCCTGCGCATCTCTGCGCAGGCAACGGGTTGATGAGCGGGTGCCCTCAAGGAGTAACAAGGCGGACGGCCAGGGCGAACCCCTGCTCACCATCATCATTGAAGTAGTTGATCATCATGTCCTTACTGGCGTTGATGGCCAGCACACCGAGCTCCTCGCCGCCGGTTTCTACAAGGCCATCTTCACGAAGGGTAAACGTGGCTTCCCAGTCGCCGTCGATCCAGGAATCGTCACTGGGATAGGTTGCGCCGGACTGCCAATGCTCGTCGATAAGTCCCTGGTCCGCCGTCCACTCAACGTGACGCAGGTGCACAGCGGTGACGTTGCCCTCAGCGTCGATCACCATCTCATCAACATCGTAGCTGTAGCCTTCCGGGTTCATCTCACCCACCGGCGGCAGACCGAAGCTGTACATCCGCCAGGTGCCTTCCAGATCCGCCAGGGTGATCGCTTCAGGCGGCTTCACCGCCACGATCAGCGCCGAGCGGCTGTCGTTATGTTCATGGCGCACCACCACATCCTTACTGCGGGCCATGTACATCATCCCGGCGTCCTCCTCATCTCCGGCAATGGTGATGGTGCCTTCGGTGGACAACTGAGCCGATACCGTATCATCCAGCTCACCGGGGCCAATCGGGCCGGTGCTATCCCCACCATGCAGAGCATAGATCGCCAGGTTGCCGTCGTTATCCACCTGCCAGCGATCCAGATAGAGGTAAGGCAGATCCGGGTCGTAGGGGGAGCTCAACGGCATCTCGACGCCGATGGTGTACCACTGCCCGGTCAGATCACTCTGCTGGTAATCACTGCCGAGCTTAATGGCCATGCCAAACTCCAGGCTGCCTTCGTAGCGGTCAAACACCGTGAACTTATCTTTGTCTGCGCTCAGGTAGGCTTCCCACTCCGGTGCTTCCGCCAGCAGCAGGCGACCATCGCTGTCCAGGTTCAGTTGCAGTGTTTCGCTGTCCAGTTCGCGGTTGCCGCTTTTGGCCAGCGCGGTGGCCAGCGTGGTGCCGTCCGGTTCAATCTCAAGACGATCCACCGCATAGGCAAAACCGTCCACCAGATTGTCCGAGGCGGGCAGATCGTAGAACAGGTCCATCCAGGTGCCAGCCAGATCGGACACCTGGTAATCACGGCCCTGACCGTAATGGGCCAGCGCGGTCTCCTCATCCACCAGCGGAGCCTCCACCCCGGCGTTCTCCAGCGCCGCTTCGGCTTCCGCGTCAAAGTTCTCAGACCCCATATCCAGACTGGTGCTGGCCATGGCAGTGTGGAGCGCTTCATCCAGCTGGATGCCATTCTCCGGGTTACCGTCACTGTCGAGGGTTTGCAGCAACCTAAGGGTGTTGACCACCTCGGTGGTGTGGGCGTCCTGATCGTCATACAGGGTTTGCGGCGTGACTTCTGCCTGCCCGGCCACGGCGGGAAACGCGGTGCCGCCGATGGAGAACACCACGGTTTCCCCTTCCAGATAGGTGAATTCGCCGTTGGCGTTGGTGAGTGCCTGCTGACTGGCGCTTTCATACGCCAGGCCACTGACCGGGCTATCGGAAAAGACGCCGGTGAGCGCTACAGGGTTTGGGTCGTCAATAATGATGTTGTCGCCGTCACTGTCACCGCCGCAACTGCTGAGCAGTACGGTCAGCGCAATGGCAATGGGTGTCGCGTGGTTCCTTAGCCGTCTCATGGGTACCTCCTTGGTTACCCCATTGATACCGCTAAAGAACCTTGCTCAGCATCCCCCGTTCGGGGGACACCAAAATCACTCCGTATCAGCGACCGGTTGGTGGCTGGGCCAGGCATTCACCACGGCCTTAACCAGGGTGGCCAGCGGGATGGCGAAGAACACGCCCCAGAAACCCCACAATCCACCGAAAATCAGCACCGCCACAATGATGGCCACCGGGTGCAGGTTGACCGCTTCAGAGAACAGCAGCGGCACCAGCACATTGCCGTCGATCGCCTGAATAATGCCGTAGGCCAGCATCAGGTAGCCAAACTCCGGTGAGATCCCCCACTGGAAGAAGCCCACCAGCGCTACCGGAACCGTCACCACCGTGGCCCCAATGTAAGGGATCAGAACCGACAGGCCCACCAATGCGCCCAGCAGGGCGGCATAGCGCAGGTCCATAAAGAAGAAGGTGAGGTAACTGGCGGTACCGATGATCAGGATCTCAATCACCTTGCCGCGGATGTAGTTGCCGATCTGCACATTCATCTCCCCCCAAACCTGCTTGGCCAGGTCGCGGTTGTCGGGGATAAAGCGGCCAAAGCTGCTCATCAGCTCATCTTTGTCCTTCAGGAAGAAGAACATCAGCAGGGGCACCAGAATGGCGTACACCATCAGCGCCACCAGATCGACCAGCGACGACAGTGACTGTGACACCAGGTTCTGGCCGGTGGAGAGCAGGGAGTTGTTGAAGTTGGCCATCAGGCTGGCCAGCTGGTGTTCATCAATCAGGGTGGGGTATTGCTCCGGCAGGGTCATGATAAGATTCTGCCACTGACTCACCATGCTGGGCAGCTCGGTGGCCAAAGCCACCCCCTGACGCCACAACGCCGGCAGCAAACCAAAGGTGGCCACCAGCATCAACCCGGCAAACAGCACCAGCACCAGTGAAGCCGACAGCGTTCGGGGTATCCCCTGCCGGGTCATCCAGCCCACCGGCGACTCCAGCATATAAGCGAACACCACCGCCACCAGCAGGGGCATGATCAAGCTGCCGTAAAAATAAATCACCGCGAAGCCAACCAGCAATATCACCGCCAGAGTCACGGCCTGGGGGTCGGAGAATTTTTCGCGATACCAGTTACGGACCAGATTGAACATGGCTTTCCTTCGGGTTAGGTGTGGGGGTCTGTCAGTTGCAGGGTGAGCCAGGCTTCATCCTCGAGAACCTGATAGGGAATGCCAACCTTATCGAGCCAGCGGGGAACATCTCGACGGCTTCCCGGGTCAGAGAGGAGTACCCGTAGCACCTGACCCGGCGCTCTGGCGCGAATGGCCAGTTTGGTCTCCACCATCGCCATCGGGCATCGTTGCTGGCGAAGATCCAAGATCTGTAAAGGCGCTTGCAATGGTTGGCTCAACGGGGCTGCATATAGGACAGACAAGGATGGCGCCTATTATTGCGTGCCCGGCCCAAAACCACAAACGCCTAGCGGTAATGAAATTTTTGACGGTACACTAGGCGGTAATGACAGGACCAGACAGACGAACGTGAAGAGATTGACCCCCCGTTTCGCCGTGCCCTTGCTGTTTTTTGTGGCGATGGGACTGAGCATCGCCATTGCAAAGGCCGCCAACGAGTTGCCGGAACTCGGCACCGTCGCCTCCGGCGCCCTCACCATCGATCAGGAAAACGAGATCGGTGACGTTTACATGCGGGTGATGCGCAGCCAACTGCCCGTCGTCTACGACCCGGTCATGACCGAGTACCTCAATGACGTCGGACACCGTATTGTCGCGCACGCCAGCAACGTCAAAACGCCCTTCAGCTTCTTCCTTATCAACAACAAGGACATCAACGCGTTCGCCTTCTTTGGCGGCCACGTTGGGGTGCATACCGCCCTGTTCCACTATGCCGACAGCGAGAGTGAACTGGCTTCGGTGCTCTCGCACGAAGTCGCTCACGTCACCCAGCGCCACCTGGCTCGCTCTATTGAGGCCCAGCAGCGCACCGGCCCCGCCACCCTGGCCGGGGTGCTCGGCTCCATTTTGCTGGCGATGGCGGCACCCGAGGCGGGCATCGCCGCCCTGCAGACCACCCTTGCGATTAACGCTCAGGGCCAGATCAACTACACCCGTTCCAACGAATTGGAAGCGGACCGCATCGGCATGCAAACCATGGTGGCTGCGGGCTTTGACCCTTACGCCTCTCCCAGCTTCTTTGGCAAACTGGCGGCCCAGTATCGCTTTGCCAGTAAGCCGCCGGCCATGCTGATGACTCACCCCCTGCCGGAATCGCGGATTGCCGATACCCGAGCGCGGGCGTCCCAGTACCCCCAGCGCAACGTGCCGGACAACCTGATGTTCCAGTTGGCCAAGTCCCGTGCTGAGGTGCGTTTCTCCGCCTACAGCGCTGACCACCTGCTGCACCAGTACGAGCGCCAGCTGGCCCGCAACAACTACGTCTTTAAGGAAGCCGCCCAGTACGGCCTGGCCCTGACCCACTTCCGCATGGAGGAGTACGACAAGGCCGAAGCCCTGGTGGCGGAGCTGCTCAAGCAGGACGACAAGAATCTGTTCTATCTCGACACTCAGACCGACATCCTGCTGGCCACCAACCGCACCAATGAGGCGATTGACCTGCTGGAGCAGGCCCGTAAGAACCGTCCCAACAACGCGGTGATCGACCTGAACCTGGCCAACGCTTACCTGACCGCCAAGCAGCCAGAGAAGGCCCGCGCCATTCTGGAACGCCATCTGATCCTCTCCAAAGACAACATGGTGGTGTATGACCTGTTGGCGCAAACTTACAAAGCGCTGGGCATGAGCGCCGAGCGTCATATGGTTCAGGCCGAGATCCTGGCCCTGCGGGCGGATTACACCCGCGCCATCGACCAGCTTCAGCACGCTTACCGCCAGAGCCGCGAAAACCCGCTGCAACTGGCCCGCATCGATGCCCGCATCAAGCAGCTGCGTGAAGCGGAACAGCAGATGCGCAACCTGTAAAAACAACAACGAGAAAGGACCTCACATGACCACTTCCCCCGTGATCATCTGGCACAACCCGCGCTGTTCCAAGAGCCGTCAAACCCTCGCCCTGCTTGAGGAGCAAGGACTCACCCCCGAGGTGGTGAAGTACCTGGAAACGCCGCCCAGCGCCGAGCAACTGCACGATGTGCTGGCCAAACTGGGCCTCAGCCCGCGTCAGCTGATGCGCACCAAAGAAGCGGAATACAAAGCGCAGAACCTGGCGGATGCGGATGATGCCGCCCTGATCGCCGCCATGGTGGCCACCCCGAAACTGATTGAACGCCCGGTGGTTATCCACGGCAACAAGGCGGCACTGGGCCGTCCGCCGGAAGCGGTGCTGGAGATCCTGGCATGACAGCGATGGCGCCCGGCACCGCCCGCTGGCTCTTGTTGGCGCGCGCAGGCTACCTGCTCAGCCTGATACTTATCCCGCTGTGGCTCTTGGTGATTGACGCCGACAGCCCCTACAGCCTAGGTTTCAGAATAGGCTTGCTGATCCCACTGCTGCTGCCTGCCGTTGGAGTGCTCAAGGGTAAGCCTTACACCCATGCCTGGTCTGGCTTTATCGCCAGCCTCTATCTGCTGTGGGGCGCCACCAGCTGGTGGGTGGCACCGGATGAGCGCGGCATCGGCACCGTGGTGCTGATCACCCTGATGACCTGGCTGCTGGCGAGCACCTACTACGCCCGCCACCGTGGCCGCGAGCTGGGACTAGGCTTGAAAAAGTCCAAATAACCCGACCCTGGCCAGACTGCGAGGGTCCACAACGACAGGAGTCGAAGTATGACCAGATGGACATTGGCCCCCCTTCTGACCCTCGCCCTGACCGCCTGCGGTGGCGGCGATGATGGTGGGGATAACGGTGGAGGTACAGGCCCGGTGGTCCCGCTGCCGGATGGCGTCACCATCATCCTCTCCGACAGCGAGGAGCGCATCGGCGCCGGTTCCGCCGTCGCCCTGTACGCCGAGCCGGAAAACGGTAACAGTCGCGACTACCGCTACCAGTGGCGCCAGCTCAGCGGCAGTGACGTCGACATCACCAACCCCCGCTCACCCATCGCCGCCTTTGACCTCCCAGAGACCGGCAGTTACCAGTTCGAAGTGACCCTGACCGACCGCAGCGGCGAGACCCTGGTGGAGTCCATCAGCTTCTCCGCCGGCGGCGCCAGTGCCAACCTCAGCGTCTCCCGAGACCATATGGTGACAGAAGGTAACCGGGTCAGCCTGCGGGTGCAGTCCCGCCTGTTCACCAACCCGGACAGCGGCGAACGCAACTGGGTATTGCCCGCCAATATCCAGTGGGAGCAGGTCAGCGGCGCCGCCGTCTCCAACGTCGTCAACGAAGAGCCGGAACTGCTGCTGTTTTCCACCCCCGCCGTCGGTGAAGATACCCTGTTGACCTTTAAGGCCACCGGCACCGTCGAAGGCGACATCCAGGTGGAAGACACCGTCTGGGTACTGGTGACCGCCGAAGCCGCAGTGCCCGATGAATCGCTGATGGGCCTGGTGGCCGACGGACTCAACAAGCCCGGTTTTGCCCGGGTTCAGTCCTACCGCAGTGACAGTCCCTGGGCGTCCGCTCTGGAGCGCTGTGTCTACAACCCCATCATCACTGACCCCTGTGCCCTGAATGACCTGCCCCTGACCGGCACCGAAGCCGGTGGCGACCCCAGCCTCGATCAGGTGCTGGACCGCGTGGTGGTCTCGCACCCCTGGATGGGCGAGCAGTTCGAAGCCTTCCTGCGCCAGCAGGAACAGAACGGCAATACCGATTTCCGCCGCCTGCTGGGCGCCGTGACCGCCGTGGTGATCAGCTACGATGTGCGCCCCTCCTTCTACTGGGTGGTGACCGGAGCCATCTACCTCGACCCGGAAGATCTGTGGATGACCCCGTGGCAGCGCGACAGCATCAATGAAGCGCCGGATTACCGCAGCGGCTTTGGCTCGGAGTTGCAGTTTATTATTCCCTGGCGCTACACCTTCGAGAATGAGTACGCCAGCCTGTTCTACCCACAGTGGGCCCGGGTTGAACGCCCCATGTCCGGACTGGAGCCGGACCTGGCCAGTCTGCTGTACCATGAACTGGCCCATGCCAACGACTTCTTCCCCCGCTCCATCCAGCCGGGACTCAGTGCCCCGACCCTGTGGGACGCCTATCTTGAGCGGGATGCGGATGGTATTGTCTCTGACGATCTGACCAACATGTACGCACTGCGTAGCGCAGAGATGTTTAGCCTGGCCGGCGTCAACTTCCAGGGCGACAGCCCCACCGTGGCCGAGCGGAACTACACCCCCGCCGACGTCACCGGGTTCTTCGAGCCGGACCGGGCCAGCGACTTCTACGCCTACTCCACCGAGCGGGAAGACCTGGCCATGCTGTTCGAGGAAGCGATGATGCAGCACCGCTATGGCATCCTGCGTGATGTGGCGGTAACCAGCACCCGCTCGGCGATCCCGGAGCTGGACCTGATTGTCGATTGGGGCCAGCGGGGCCGTATCGGTGAGACCAAGCTCGATGAGCGGCTGAAACTGGTACTGAACGCCCTGCTGCCGGAAGAGGTGGGGCTGGTGGACACACTGGACACCCCCATCCCGATGCGCCCCGGCGAGAACTGGTTCGACAATATCGACCTGAGCGCCCCCGCAGCAGAGATTCAGCTGGCACCGCAACGCCAGTCTCTGGCACCGGCGGCCGCCGAGGGACGCTGGTCCAGCGGGCCGCGCCACCGGCATCACCTGCCCGGGTTAACGCACTGAGTCACCACACCGCGAAACGGGGCCGACTGGCCCCGTTTTTTTGTGCGCGGTCGCCGCCCTGCTCGGTCGACAACTGGGCTACAGTTCAGACACCTATCCCCATTTCGGAGTCACCATGACTCAACCGATTGAGGGCTTTGACCGCCACGTGGTGCATCAGCCCTGTTTCAGCCCCACCGAGATGGCCAACATCATCGCCGCCGCCGATGCGGACCTGATGGACGGCACCATCGCCGGCCAGGTGGGCGACAACAGCATCCGCCGCTCCAAGGTGCACTGGCTGGATAAGCAGACGTTTGACTGGGCCTATCGGCGGCTTTGGAAGGTGGTGGAGACCCTCAATCGTCAGCACTTTGGCTTTGATATAGAGCGCTTTGAGGGTCGGTTTCAGGTGGCGCGCTACCACCAGGACGATGAGGGGTTTTACACTTGGCATATGGACGCGGGCCAGAAAACCGCAAACCGGAAAATCAGCATATCGGTGCAGCTGACTCCGCCTCAGGACTACCTTGGCGGAACCCTGGAGTTCTTCTACACCAACAAGAACAAGCCTGCCCCCACCGATCACGGCAGCATCGTCGCCTTCCCCAGCTTTGTGATGCACCGGGTCACCCCGATAGAGCGCGGGGTCCGTTACAGCCTAGTGGCCTGGGTGGTGGGGCCACGCTGGCGTTAGCCGATCAAAGCATTCCTTCCGGTACGATGTAGCGCATAAAGCCGGTGCTGAAGCGGGTCCACCAGCTGGTGTCCGGCTCCCGGTCAAAACGCACCATCTCACCATCATGTCGGGTGACCCAAACCAGATCGCCCTCCTCCAGAGTGACCTGATAGGCCTTATCCAGAATCAGGCGGTCCAGATCCGCAGAGATCTTCTTGGCGTATTCGGGGTTGTGGATCAGCACCCCGATCTCGGTATTGAGCACCGCAGAGCGGGCGTCCAGATTAAAGGACCCGACAAACAGCCCCTCCTCCTCAAACACCATGCTCTTGGCGTGCAGACTGCCACGGGAGGCGCCCTTCCAGAAGGGCTCCTTATCCTTCTGCTGCTCGGTTTCCGTCTCCAGCGGCGCCTTGTATTCAAACAACTCAACGCCGCCCGCCACCAGCGCTTCGCGGTAGCGCATATAACCGGCGTGCACCACCGGCACGTCATTGGCGGCCAGTGAATTGGTGACGATGCGCACCCGTATGCCCCGTTCCACCATATTGACCAGGTACTGGGTCAGGCGCTCACCCGGGACAAAATAGGGCGAGATGATCAACAGGTCATGCTCAACCTGAGCCATCACCTTCAGCAGTTCCGGGGCCAGGTGCGTGTCGCTGGAGAGCTTGAGGCCCCCCACCTTACCCGGGTCATCGTAGATCAGCTTGGCCTGGCCCCATTCAAAGTCGTCACTCTCCAGTGACCGCAGCTTTTGGACGGCCCCGGCTAACCCCTGCGCATACCGACTTTTTTTCGCCTGTTCCAACTGCGCTTCGGAAGCCCGGCGGAATCGGTTAAGGTCTGCCACCGTATCGCGGCCATTGGCAAAGCGGTCCATGGGGTAGGCCCAGGGGCTGTTCCAGTACAGGTCAAACTGCACCGACACCTCATCCACCACCGCGCCCTGGCACAGCACATCCAGATCGCCGAACACCACCTCTTCGGTGGCATTGAAGTATTCATCGCCGATATTGCGTCCCCCCAGCACCGTCAGGCGATTATCCGCGGTGATGGTTTTGTTGTGCATGCGCCGGTTTACCCGGCCAAAATCGGTGAGAAAGCCGGACACCCGGCTGGTGCGACTGGCAAAAGGATTGAACAGCCGCACCTCGATATTGGGGTGGGCATCGAGCCCGAACAGGGTGTCCGCCTTACCGGCGGTGTCCAGGTCATCCAACAGCAGGCGCACCCGGACGCCCCGATCCGCGGCATGCAGCAAGCGGTTCAGCAGAGTGTCACCGGTCAAATCCTGATGCCAGATGTAGTACTGCAGGTCGAGGCTCTTCTCGGCGGCCTCAATCATCCCCAGCCGCACCACAAAGGCGTCCATCGGGTCACCCAGCAGTAACGCCCCCGACAGGCCCGGGTGCGCGGCGATATCATCGGCGGTGACCTCAGCCAACGCGGTATTGGCGGTATCCCGTATCGCCCAGCTGGCGGGCGCCGGTTCCCGTTCGGGCAAACTGGCGCAGCCACTCAGTACCGCCGCCAGCATCAACAGCGCCGCCCGCCCCAAGCGGACCAGACCGGTCCGATTCACTCTGCACTTGATGGTCATCATCATCCTGACATTACAACGCGTTGCCTAAGTATTAGCGTCTTTGGGGGCAACGGGGCAAGGGCCTATACTGAGGCCAGTCAAATAAAGGAGTGTTCCCATGATGCCATTGCTCCGCCGAATCGCCCTGCTGCTGCCACTGGCCGTGGTATTGAGCGCCTGTGGCCCCAGCCCCACCCTGAAGGTGGATGAAGAACACGAAGGCCGCAGCCTGGTGATGAAAACCGGCCAGTCGTTGATTGTCAGCCTGGAGGCCAACCCCAGCACCGGCTTTGGCTGGTATCAGGCCGATACCTCAGCACCGGTTCTGGTGATGGAGGGCGAGCCGCACTTTGTCCCCGGAGAGGGGGCGGAGCTGGCCGGCGCGCCGGGACGGCAGGAGCTGCACTTTGTGGCGGGAAAGAAAGGGGCGGTGACGCTTAAGCTCACCTATGGCCGGGCCTGGGAATCCGGAGCGCCGGCCGATAAGCACTATCTGTTGCAGGTGACGGTGGAGTAAGCCGTTACAGGTGCAGGGTCTCTTTAACGAAGGGGATGGTCAGGCGCCGCTGGGCCACCATTGAGGCTTTATCGAGCCGGTCCAGCACCTCAAACAGGGTACGCAGGTCTCGCGCCAGACGGGTCATCAGGAAGCGACCCACCTCCTCTTCCAGATCCAACCCGCGCATCTTGGCGCGCCGCTGTAAGGCCGCCAGCTTGGCGTCGTCGGACAGCGGGTGAAGCTGGTAATGGATGCCCCAATTCAGGCGCGACACCAGATCCGGCAGCAGGAAGCCAGCCTGATTGGCGGGGGCCCGGGCTGACACCACCAGTCGACAGGTCCCCTTCTCACGCACCCGATTGTAGAGGTTAAACAGTGCCTCTTCCCAGATGGGATGGCGGCACACCTCATCAATGTCATCCAGGCACACCAAAGACAGGTCTTCCAGGCCATCCAGAATGGCCGGAGACATGGAAGCGTGGATGCCCAGAGGCAGATAGAAGGTGGATCGACCCAGTTCGCTGGCGTACACGCAGGTGGCGTGCAGCAGGTGGGTGCGACCGGATTTCCCGCTGCCCCACAGGTAAGTTACGGTTTCCCCCTCGCCGGCCGCAGCCTGGCGCAGTGAATCGATCAGTTGCTGATTGCCCGCAGGGTAATAACTGCGGAAGGTTTCATCATCAGGCAGATGGACGGGCAACGACAGCTGTGTCGGGGCACGGGATGTCACTAGGCAGAGAAACTCCAATCAAACGAACCGGGCCAGTTTAACACGGCCCGGCCAGGGATCAGCGATCCTCCCAGCGATAGCGGGGTTGATCGCCGAGATCTTGTTCAAAACCGTCATCAGCGCCCACCAACTGAACGCGAGACTCCAGCGAAAGCAGTTGATCCAGCTCATTCATGCCGCCGATCAACTCCACCTCAAAGGTGATGGTACGCCCCATGACACTGTGAATGGTCAGGTCTTGTACCGGCGCCAAACTGCGCAGATAGCGCTCCAGCGCCACCAACTGGGTAATATTGCCTTCGATCTCGAACACCAGTTGGGTTTCGCCGCCACCCTCGCCCGCTACCGCGGCATAACGCCCGGCGTAATACGCCGCCAGATCCGCCATCATGGCCGAAAGCGCGGCTTCACGGCTGTCGGCCGTGCCGTTACGCTGCACCAGAGCACGGTGCAAACCAAACTCAGACTCCGCTTTGGGGGCGTACAAACTCATTTGGTAGCCCCACTGCTGCCCCTGATTGCTGACTCGGCCGCTGACAAAGAAGTCCGGGTTGTATCGCGCACTGGCGGTGGCGATGGGACCAACAAAGTTGCCCCAGACATCATTGATGCTGACCGCCATGGAATCCTCCAGATCAAGGATCGGCATCGTCAGTGGCAGGCCGCGCTGCTTGGCGTCGTCCTGCAACTGAGCGGTCTGTTCGGTGGTGTCACTGAGCAGGATACGCCCCTCTTCAGTGTCGTCCATCGCCAACCACATCAGGGTTTCCGGGCGTTGCGCGCCCCACACCGGCAGACGGGCAGCCTGCAACTGCTGGTTGATGCGCTGGCCATCAAAGCTGACCTCCAGCGTCAGGGGAGTGCCACCCTGGTAGCCGTAACTGAGCAGCATATTGTTGGCCTGGCGCAGCAGCGGCTGCGCTTCAGGGCGGGATGCGATGGTGGCGTCGCCGGTGACACGCACCAGCACCTGCGCCAGGGCATCGGCAATGGCCGCCTTCTGATCGGCGTTGCTGCGGGAGGCCACAGGCACTTCACCACGGTAGAGATCCGTCACTTGCGCGGCCATGGCAGTCATGGGCAGGCAAAGCAGCAGGGAAAGGAGGAATCGCACAGTCAAAGCTCTCGTTGCTGAGTCTGAGCGAAGTCTACCATAGCCAGCCGCGTATTGGCCCCTTGTGGCGAGGGTAACGGGCTATCGCCACAACAAAATTTGCGCGCTTTCACTCAACATTCCGGCACAAAAAAGGGAAGCCCGTGGGCTTCCCTCTCTGCCATGCCAATCTGTTAGCGGGACTTAGGCAGCAGCAGGTTCAGCAGAATGGCGGTGATGGCACACAGGGCGATGCCCTCCAGCACAAACTCACCCATCGGCAGCGCCATGCCACCGATGCCAAATACCAGGGTCACGGCCACGATCACCAGGTTACGGGATTCGCTCATGTCCACCTGGTGCTTCACCAGAGTATTCATGCCCACTGCGGCGATGGAGCCGAACAGCAGAATCATGATGCCGCCCATCACCACGGTGGGCACGGTCATCAGGAAGGCACCGAACTTGCCGATCAACGCCAGGGTGATGGCGGACACGGCGGCCCAGGTCATCACTTTCGGGTCGTAGTTCTTGGTCAGCATCACCGCGCCGGTCACTTCGGAGTAGGTGGTGTTCGGCGGACCGCCGAGCGCAGCCGCAGCGGTGGTGGCCAGGCCATCACCCAGCAGGGTGCGGTGCAGGCCCGGCTTCTTGATGTAGTTTTTACCGGTCACGCTGGAGATGGAGACCATATCGCCGATGTGCTCCACCGCAGGTGCAATGGCCACCGGCAGCAGGAACAGAATCGCCTGCCAGTTGAAGCTCGGGGCGGTGAAGTCCGGCAGGGCCAGCCAGGCGGCGTCGCGAACCGGAGTGAAATCCACGATACCAAACGCCAGAGAGAGGGTGTAACCCACCACGATGGCGCACAGAATCGGCAGCAGGCGCACCATGCCTCGGCCACAGATCGCGACCAGCAAAGCGGTCAGCAGGGTCGGCAGAGCGATGGCCAGCGCAGTGCCGGTGGGCACCACCTGATTGTCACCCTGATAACCCAGCGCCATGGACACCGCCACCGGAGCCAGGGACAGACCGATCACCATGATCACCGGGCCGACAACCACCGGCGGCAGGTAGCGGTTGATCGCTTCCACGCCACCCACACGGGCCACCTGGGACAAGATGATGTAGACCAGGCCGGCCACCATCAGGCCGCCCATGGTGTCGGAGATGCCCCACTGCGCCACACCGTAGGAGATGGGGGCGATAAAGGCGAAGGAGGAGGCCAGGAACACCGGCACCTGGCGCTTGGTCACCAGTTGGAAAATCAGGGTGCCGATACCGGCAGTAAACAGCGCAACGCTGACGTTCAGGCCGGTCAGCAGGGGCACCAGCACCAACGCACCGAAGGCAACGAACAGCATCTGGCTGCCCGCCAGAACCTGACGCCAGGTGGCCTGGGGTGGAAGGGTGTGGTCTGCCGCAGCGCTGGCGGTAGAGTGAGATTGCATGGAAGACTCCGTGTTTTTGGCAAAAAAAGGGCGCCGTTCCCGGCGCCGCTGTCTGGAATTATTTCGTTCCGAAAATCTTGTCACCGGCATCGCCGAGACCGGGCAGAATGTAGCCCTTGTCGTTCAGGCACTCGTCAACGGACGCGGTGTACATTTCGATGTCCGGGTGCGCCTCTTCCAGCGCTTTGATGCCTTCCGGCGCGGCAACCAGTACCAGCACCTTGATGTGCTTGCAGCCGCGCTTCTTGAGCAGGTCCAGGGTGGCGATCATGGAGCCGCCGGTGGCCAGCATCGGGTCAACCACCATGGCGATACGTTCATCGATGTTGGAAACCAGCTTCTCGAAGTACGGTACCGGCTCAAGGGTTTCTTCATCGCGGTAGATGCCCACAACGGACACTTTGGCAGAGGGGATGTGCTCCAGCACACCGTCCATCATGCCCAGACCGGCGCGCAGAATCGGCACCACGGTCACTTTTTTGCCCTTGATCTTGTTCACCTGGATCGGGCCGTTCCAACCTTCGATGGTCACGGTCTCGGTTTCGAAGTCGGCAGTGGCCTCGTAGGTCAGCAGGGCAGCCACTTCGCTGGCGAGTTCACGGAAGCGCTTGGTGCTGATTTCCGCTTCGCGCATCAGGCCAAGTTTATGTTGAATAAGGGGGTGCTTGACTTCGGTGACCTTCATCGTCATCTCCAGGTTTCGCCAGACAAATTAGCGGAATTTTAGCCCGAACTCTCTCACTGGCGGAAGATCCTCACGTGATTCTTGGTTCAGGAATGTGATCCTGCGCGGGCGTTGACGAATCTCTGCACCAAATGGCCTGACGCTTGGGTATCCCCCGCGCAACTGGTAGAATGCGCGCCAGAAAAACACCCTACGTCTAATAAATAAAAACACTCATTATTGAGGCCACCTCTGTGACTACCCAAAACCCTCTGAGCTACAAAGACGCCGGCGTTGATATCGACGCGGGTAATGCCCTGGTCGACAACATCAAATCCGCCGTTAAGCGCACCCGCCGTCCGGAAGTGATGGGCGGCCTCGGCGGTTTCGGCGCCCTGTGTCGTCTGCCCCAGGGCTACAAGAAGCCGCTGCTGGTGTCCGGCACCGACGGCGTCGGAACCAAGCTGCGTCTGGCCATCGACCATCAGCGTCACGACACCGTGGGTATCGACCTGGTGGCCATGTGCGTGAATGACCTGATTGTTCAGGGCGCTGAGCCGCTGTTCTTCCTCGATTACTACGCCACCGGCAAGCTGGATGTGGACGTGGCCACCTCCGTGGTCACCGGCATCGCCGACGGCTGTGAGATGGCCGGTTGTGCCCTGATCGGCGGTGAGACTGCCGAGATGCCCGGCATGTACGAAGGCGCCGACTACGATATGGCGGGCTTCTGTGTCGGTGTGGTGGAAGAGGACGAGGTGCTGGATGGCACCAAAGTGGCCGCCGGCGACACCCTCATCGCCCTGGCCTCCTCCGGTCCGCACTCCAACGGCTACAGCCTGATCCGCAAAGTGCTGGAGCGGGTAGAGTCTCCGGCCGACGTCGAAGTGGGTGGTCAACCGCTGATCGACGCCCTGATGGCGCCGACCAAAATTTACGTTAAGTCCGTACTCAAGCTGCTTAAGGCCCACGACGTACACGCCATCTCCCACATTACCGGTGGTGGCTTCTGGGAAAACATCCCGCGTGTACTGCCGGACAACGCCAAGGCCGTTATCGACGGCAACAGCTGGGACTGGCCGGCGGTGTTCCACTGGCTCAAAGCCACTGGCAACATCACCGAGCATGAGATGTACCGCACCTTTAACTGCGGCGTGGGCCTGGTCATCGCCCTGCCCGCCGCGCAAGCCGAAGCCGCCGTCGCGCTGCTCAATGGCGAAGGCGAACAGGCCTGGATCCTGGGCCAGATCGCCGACCGTCAGGGCGACGAAGGCCAGGTGGAAATCAACTAAGGAAACTCGATGAACGCTATCCGCATCGCCGTACTGATCTCCGGTAACGGCAGTAACCTCCAAGCCATCCTCGACGCCTGCCAGGCGGGCGAGATCAACGGTGAGGTGGTGGCCGTGGTGAGCAATAAGGCCGACGTTTACGGCCTCACCCGTGCCGAAGAAGCCGGTGTCCCGGCTCTGGTGGTTGCCCCCCAGGCTGGTGAATCCCGTGAGGACTATGACGCCCGCCTCGACGCTGAGCTGAGCCAGCTCAATGTTGACCTGGTGGTGCTGGCCGGCTTTATGCGGATCCTGTCTGAAGGTTTCGTAAACCGCTTTGCCGGCCGGATGCTCAACATCCACCCGTCACTGCTGCCCAAGTACACCGGCCTCAACACCCACCAGCGTGCGCTGGATGCCGGTGACGAGGAGCATGGCTGTTCCGTTCACTTCGTAACACCGGAACTGGACGGTGGCCCGGTGATTCTGCAGGCCAAAGTGCCGGTATTCGAAGGCGACGACGCCGACGACCTGGCCGAGCGTGTGCACACCCAGGAGCACCGCATCTACCCGCTGGTGGTGAAGTGGTTCGCCCAGGGCCGCCTGACCATGACCGACGGTAAGGCGCTGTTCAACGGCGAAGTGCTGCCGGTTGCTGGCTACGCCTCTGAAGACTGAGCCGACACCGCACCTCAAGAAAGGGAGCCTTTGAGCTCCCTTTTTTTATCCTCATCTGACGCGCTCTGACTGCCCACCCGCGCTCTGGTGATCGGGATCACAAAGCGCATCTGTACTCCCACATTCGACGGTGACCTGAAGCCGGACTTGCCCTACTCTTCCGCCACTTTTTGCTGATCTGTCAGCCCCCTACCCCACCATGGACGGTTGCAACCCTGTGCCATGCAGTCCGACAGCACGTTGCGAACCGGGACGGTTCCGCAGCCGGCGGCCTCTGCAGGCGGTTTTTGAATGACTCCCCGATGATTCGTCACTCTCTCTCCATGATTGCGTTGTCCCTGCTGCTGACCGGCTGCGGTGGCGGCAGCTCCGATGAAGGCCAGGATTCTGGCCTGGCTATGCAGGGCACTCTGCAGGCCGATAAGCACCTGTTCAACCCGGCCGCGATGGCCCGCATCAGCCGTCCCCATAACTTTGCTGACCTGCTGGCCCAGGGAGAACAAGGCGAGGCCGATCTGGCCACCTGGCATGTCTGCGGCGACCGCTACAACGACGAAGTGCCCAGAGCCCGCTGGAACCTGGACACTGACGGCGACCTCAAGCCGGACCTGAACCTGACCGACGAAGAGGGCAACCTCTACTACAACATCGATCTGGATAATGACGGCTGGGCCAACATCAACCTGCTGACCCACAACGAGGGTATCCACCTCAACGTGGACACCAACTGCGATGCTAAGGCCGACGTCAATATCGACCTCAACTTCGACTATAAAGCCGACCTCAATATCGACGTGGACGGCGATATGGTGGCCGACCGCCTGATCGACATCGACGGTGATAACCTGCCGGACTTCTCCTTTACTGACACCGGTGGCGTGCTGCTGTCCGGTGTCCCGGTGAAGCTGACCGGTAAGTATGGCGAGTTCGAAGCCGTCACCGACGAGAACGGCCGTTTTGAGTTTGAACGCATCCCCACCGGCGAATACCGCCTTGAGGCCGATGCCCTGGCCATTGACGGTTCCAAAATCTGGACCCGCACCCTGATCACCCTGGACGAATTTAACGACTCCATCGGGGCCTTCCGCATGCACCAGGACCCCATCATCACCCAGAT
This sequence comes from Ferrimonas balearica DSM 9799, assembly GCF_000148645.1. NCBI lineage: Bacteria > Pseudomonadati > Pseudomonadota > Gammaproteobacteria > Alteromonadales > Ferrimonadaceae > Ferrimonas > Ferrimonas balearica. Next base: position 1,400,254 of record NC_014541.1, on the reverse strand, counting down.
TGAGGTGGATGGTGTGGCTCAGGAGACCCTGACTCAGCAGGCCAATGCCTGGCCGGAGCACGGCTATTCCATCGGCGACAGCGTCACCCTTGCCATAGTGGTGGAGGATCCCAATCAGCGTCCGCTTCAGGCATACAACGAACCTGACTTCCAGTCCCCCGAAGTGCTGCCGGGCAACAACGGTCGCTTTGAGATGACCTACCAAATCACCGAAGCCGATGCCCAAAGCGAAGCCAAGGGGATCCAGTTCTTCTACTTCAACGACGATGGCTTTATGGGCTTTGACGGTCAGGTGGATGGTCGTGCCTACTTCAGCCTGCAAATGGCCGACTATGTCGAGGCCGAGCCGCTGACCATCAAGCGAGTGATGGTGGGTGACGAGGTGTATGAGAACGTCGACCAGCCCCCCTACTTCCTGGTTCAGCCAGAGACGCCGGTCGCCGTGGACGCCCAACTGTGGCTGCGGGTCGAGGTTGAGGGCCCGGCTGAGCGCCAGAGCTACTTCTCCTACATGGGCCTGGGTCACGACAACGTGACGTCAGAGAGCGATGAGATCCTGTTCGACGGCACCCTGGCGGCGCCGCGTTATGTCTACAAGGTGCAGTACTCCACCTGGACCGATGGCATCCCCAATGGCGAGAGCGCGGAGATCTGGCTGAAGCTGGATACCGACAAACAGCCGGCCACCGTACAATCCCTGCTGATCAACGGCGCCGACAGCAAAGACCTGATGGGCCGGGTGGGCCAGACGCTGGTGCTGGAGCCGGTGATCAACAACCCCAATGGCGACGAAGTGAGCTGTAAATTCGAGCGCCACGGCAACTTTGGCCCCGGTGCCGACAGCGGCCTGATCAGCGACTGGGGCGCCTGCCAGGCGACCTACACCCTGGTGCAGGCCGATGCAGTGGATATGTTTAACTTCGTCATCAGCGTCCGCAACGACGACGGCATCCTGTCGGAGCACTGGGACTACGACGACTCCCGTGGCTTTGATGTGAGCGTCACCCAGTAATCGGTCTTCGTGATAAGGCGCCTTCAGGCGCCTTTTTTTGTGCCCGCTCAAAGCGAGAATGCAAAGTGGTTGGACAATCGCAATTGGCCGATACTGAGCAAATCCCGCCCAGTTACCTACCCGTCATCCGATAGCGGTTGCCTGCGCCATTCAGTGCGCTATGGTGAAGACCAACCCTGAGGATTTTGAAGTGGTTACAAGGAACGCCCATGAAGAGTGTGATTTGCGATATCGATGGCGTGCTGCTGCACGACAATAAGCTCATCCCCGGCTCGGACAAGTTTATCGCCCGGGTGCGTGAGCAGGGCAATCCTTTGGTGCTGCTGACTAACTACCCGGCCCAGACCGCTAAGGACCTGGTCAACCGCCTCGATGCAGCTGGGATCGAGGTGACGGAAGATCAGGTCTACACCTCGGCCATGGCCACCGCGGATTTCCTGCGCCACCAGGACGGCAAGAAAGCCTACGTGATTGGCGAAGGCGCCCTGACCCACGAACTGTACAAGCAGGGTTTCACCATCACCGACATCAACCCGGACTTTGTGATTGTGGGGGAAACCCGCAGCTTTAACTGGGACATGATCCACCGTGGCGCCCGCTTTGTCGCCGAAGGCGCTCGCTTTATTGCCACCAACCCGGACACCCATGGCCCCAACCACAGCCCCGCCTGTGGTGCCCTGTGTGCCCCGATTGAGCGGATCACTGGCAAGAAGCCGTTTTACGTCGGCAAACCCAGCGCCTGGATCATCCGCTCAGCCCTCAATCATCTTGGTGCCCACGCCACCAACACCGTGATCGTGGGGGACAACCTCAAGACCGACATCCTGGCAGGCTTTCAGGCCGGTCTGGAAACCGTGATGGTGCTGTCCGGTGTCTCCAAGATGGATGACCTGGATAAACACCCGTTCCGTCCCAACCACATCTTCCCCTGCGCGGCCGAAATCGACGTGATTTAACGCAGCACCGGGTCCTGCAGGCGGAGAATGTCCACCTCCGCCTGCTGGGTCTGGGTCATCAATACCCGCCCATCCGCCAGCGGCACGACACTGGCACTGCGCTCCACCGCCCGTTGACTCTGGCGAATCAACGCCTCGCTCCTGCCGGTCACCAGGTCATACTGGTGCAGCTCCAGATAATCCCCGCCACGGCGCATAAAGAACAACGTCTTATCACGACGGGCCCAGGTGTAGGGCAAGCCAAATTGGGACGGTTCCAACAGCAGCTGAGGCGGCTGCTCCGGCTTGGTCATATCCAGTTCATAGAGACGCCCGTTATGGCGGCTGTTGCCTTCGCTGAACCAGATGCGCCCCGGCGCCACCATCTGGGCATAGCGGCCCGGTCGGGTCGTCAGCAGGCTCGGTGAGCCTGCCAGCGGGAACCAGGCCAGCGCCCGCTGATCGTCCGCCAGCACTGAGGCGATCACCGCCTGATCATCCAGACTCCAGCTCGGCTTAAAGTGGTCGCGGTAGGGGCTGGGCAGCGCGCGGATCTGCCCGCTTTCCAGATCCATGACGTAAAGCTGGTTGCCCTGCTCCCCCGGGCCAAGGAAGGCTAATGAGTGGCCGTCGTGGGACCAGGCGGGATGCCGCAACTGGCTCTCCATCCGGGTCAGTTGCCGCCGCTCCCCATCGGCGTCCTGCAGCCAGATTTCGTAGTAGCCGCTCTCATTCGACACATAAGCCAGCCGGCCACTGCCGGGCTCCAGCGCCGGGTCCTGGTGACTGGCTTCCGAGCGCAGATAGGGCTCGTTGTGGTTGAGATCGCCCCGGGCCAGAACACTGATGTAGTTGGCGTGGTCCCAGGAATGGAACACGACCTGAGGCTGCCCCGGCACTTTGCGGGGGTAGCTGAGCCCGGCGATGGGCAGGGACTGGCGCTCACCGCTGTCGACATCCAACAGATAACCGCTGCGGATGCGCGAGCGCTGCGAAGCAAACAGGGCTCGACGCTCGTCCAGCCACTCCATCCCCCGCACATCCTCAAAGGCAAAGGTAAGCTGGCGCTCCTCCCCCGTCTCAAGGTGGTGCAGAAAAATCACCTCTTTGCTGTTGGTGGCCCGACGGCTGATCAGCAGCTTTTTGCCATCGTCGGCAATGGCCACATCCCGGTCAACCAGCTCACAAGCACTGCCCGAACAGGGCACCGCGCGCGCCGGACTGCGCCCATCCAGAGGCAGCACAAAGATCTGGTTACGGCCATCTTCCGCCTCCCCCAGGTAAGCGAGCAGTCGGCCATCCACGCTCAGATCCAGCCCCACGGCCGTGCCCACCGCACAGTCCGCCAGCTTAGTCACCGTATTCGTCGCTAACCGGTGGCGTACCAGATGGCAATAATCTCGCCCACTGCGGGCGTACACCAAAGTGCGCGCCTTGGGCCCCCAATAGGCGCGACCATCCTGGTCCGGACTGTCGGTCAGCTTACGTGGGGGCAGGTCGGGCTGAGTCAAATCCTTGAGATACAGCTCGCTGGGTTGGGTGTAGCGGTTCCAGTAGTACACCAGATAGCGACCGTCCGGCGATGGTGCCGGAAACAGTTCACGGCCTGGAGTCCGGGTCAGGGAGGTGAGCTGCCGGGTCAGCTTATGGTGATCAGTGGTGGCAAAGTGCCAGAACAGGTAGGTCAGCGTAGCGCCAACGCCCAGTGCCAGGGCCAGGCTGGCCCGCATCAGCCAGGAAACCCGACGCCGGGTTTCCAGAGGTTTCAGCGCTTTGTGTTCCAGTGGATCGGGGCGCACCTTGAGGCGATAGCCGCCCTTGCGCAACGTCTCGATCCACTCACGGTCGGGGTCCACCTGAGCCAGCGCCCGGCGCAGGTGCCAGATCGCGTTAGTCAGCGCCTTGGCACCGACAAAATGGTTGCCCTCCCAGATGGTGTCGATCAGGTGATCGCGACTAACCACTTCCGGATAGTGTTCCGCCAACTGATACAGTACATCAACGAATTTGGGCTGCAGTGACAGGGTCCCCAGACTCTCACAACTGAGGGTTCGCTTGACCGGATCCACCCGACAATCCCCCAGCTGAAACGCCACCGGTATCTCCATTTCCCCTGTACTCCCTGTTCCCCATTCACCAAGAATCCAATGTTAACCAACTGATAACAAAAAGATAGATATTAAATAGAGAGAGAAACGAGGGAAAAACAGAAACACCTGCCGTTGTCTCCCTGCCCCCAACCCGGGTTACTTGGAACCGCACCCAGGTTCTGGCCTCAATGCGAGCCTAATAACGAAATCGCCAGACCGTGGTTGGGTTGTTGCCATCCAACAGGACTCAGGGAGTCATCATGAAACCACATCGCATCGCTCTGGCTGTTACCACGGCCTTACTCAGCACCCCGTTGCTGGCGGCGGAGGACGCGTCCGGCGCCAACGAACCGGAACGCATTGAAGTCACCGGTACCCGGATTAAACGGGTTGACGTTGAGGGGGTCTCGCCCCTGACGGTCATCACCGCCGACGAGATCGCCAACTCCGGCCTCTCCTCCATCTCTGAAGTACTGGCCACCTCCATCGCCAATAACGGCGCCTCTTTCGACGGTGATGAGGCCTCCGGCTACACCACCGGCGCCAGCTCAGTGAACCTGCGCGGCATGGGCGCCAACCGCACCCTGGTATTGATCAATGGTCGCCGCCAAGCCGCGTTCCCCACCGCCGCCGGTGGTGTCGACAACTTTGTTGACGTCTCCGACATCCCCTCTGCGGCGGTGGACCGCATCGAGATCCTGACCGGTGGCGCCTCCGCCATCTACGGCTCCGATGCCATCGGCGGGGTGGTCAATATCTACCTGAAAAAGGAGTACGAGGGTGGCGACCTGAGCGCGCGTTACGAGGCTCCGGAAGCGGACGGCCGCGACCAGTTCACCCTCTCCTACACCCAGGGCTTTAACACCGAACGCTCCAACACCGTGCTGATGCTGGAGTACAAGAACGCCGAAGAGCTGCTGACCTCCCAGCGACAGGACTACTTTGCCGAAGGCCTTAACCGCATCTACAGCGCCACCGGCGACATCAGCGTGCCGCCCTACCTGGTGAATCAGGAAACCGGTGAACCCTGGGCCTGGACTGAAAACTGGGGCTGGGGGGACGCCCTGCCGTCCAGCTGGGGCGCCAACTTGTACGACTACGACGAGTTCTACCACGACGACAAATACAACTACAGCCAGGAGAGCTGTGAGGCGATTCTGGGTGATAAGGCGGTGTGGTACGACTACTCCTCCAGCCGGAAGTGCCGTTACGACAAGTACTCTGACCGGGGCCTTGAGTCCGCTTATGACCGGGTCAACCTGGTGCTGAACACCGAGTATGAGCTCAGCGATGACTGGTCGCTGTATGCCATGGTCAATGCATCCTACAAGGACAGTGAAAAGTACAAGGATGAGAAAGGCTTCGACCGCACCTTCTACCAGGACACCGCCACCGGCCGCATCGATTACAGCCGCTCCGGCATGGACGACTACGCCAAGTTCAAGGTGTATCGTCGGATGGAGGAGTTTCCGGGGCCGCGCATCTACGAATCCACCAACGAGAAATACAGCCTGGCGTTCGGCGCCAATGGCTACGTCGGGGACTACGAGCTGGACGTGTCCTGGTCATCGGGTTTCAACAAGTACTCCCGTGACTCTCAGCACATGATCGACGCCGCCGCTCTGCTTGATGTCATCAGCTTTGACCCCAACGAGTCCGACCCGAGCCGCTGGTACGTGCTGGATGTGATGACGCCGGAGCAGGCCGAGGCGATCATGGGCGTGTCCAGCAAGCGCTCTGAGTCCAGCATCCACCAGTTCACCACCACTCTGACCGGCGACCTGGTGGATCTGCCCTACGGCCCGCTGGCCTTCGCCAGCAGCATCGAGTGGGCCCGCGAGGACTACGAAGACATCCTGGATGACACCACCCAAAGTGGCGGCTACATCGGCATGGGGGGAACCGGTGGTGAAGGCGATCGTGACCGCTATGCGGCCGCCCTCGAGTTCCTGGTACCACTGCTGAGCAACGTTACCGGTGCCCAGCGTCTGGAGCTCTCTGTCGCCGGTCGTTACGACTACTACGACGATGAAACCGATGTGGGCGGCGCCTTCAGCCCTCAGGTTGGTCTGATGTACAACCCGGTTGAGAATGTCCTGGTTCGAGGCAGTTGGGGCCAGAGCTTCCGGGCACCGGACATGCACCGCATCTACGCCGGCGAAACCATCGGCTTTGGTGAAACCGAGTACGACCTGCCCAACGGCGAGGTGTATGAGGACAGCTACACCTCCTACAAGTCCGGTAATCTGGCGCTGGAAGAGGAGAAAGGGGATTACGCCAGCATCGGCATCGTCGCCAACCTCACCGACAACCTCGACCTGACCCTGGACTGGTGGACCATCGAACTGGATGGCGCCGTGCGCACCATCTCCTCCTCCTACATCTACAACGGTCCCAACGACTATAAGCCGGAGATGAACTACACCGGCCAGTACGACAACTGTGACCAGTTGCCGGATGTCGGCTTTATTTTGGAAACCGATGACAACGGCTTCGACAACCTGATGTGCATCCGTTCCGGCCCGATCAACGTCGCCTACGAGAAGTCAGAAGGGGTGGATGGCAGCCTGAACTACGCCCTTGAGGACACCGGCGCCGGTGACTTCAAGTTTGAGATCTCCGCCAGTTACCTGCTCAGCAAAGAGGTGAAGGACTTCGAGTTCAGCGAGCCGGAGGAGTACACCGAAACCGAGTACTTCCCGCACTGGAAGGGCAAAGCCAGCATCAACTGGAGCCTTGAGGACCTGTCCGCCAGCCTGAGCTACTACTACACCGGCACCGCCGAAGGGGTCGACCTGTTCGACTACTACAACAGCGCTGGCGACAACATCGAAGAGATGCAGACCGATAAGCTGGCCGCCTTTGGCCGCCTCAACCTGTCGATGCGTTATGGCCTGCCCTGGGATGGTTCCGTCCGGGTTGGGGTCAACAACCTCACCGACGAGTTGCCCCCCTACTACAACGTGCGCAACACCGAGCATGACTCCTTCCCCTTCTACCGGGAAGACCGTGGCTACTCCATGGTGGGCCGCAGCTACTACCTGAGCTACAGCCAGAAGTTCTGATGTCCCAGCGGCCCCGCAACGGGGCCGCTTATCTCCCTCACCCGACGGCTTCACTAAGGACGTAACGATGCCTCTGATTCAGCTTGCCCGCCGGGCATGGCTGGTGCTGGTGCTGTTGTTGTGCGCCAGCGCTCAGGCCAGCGATGGCCCCCGCAACATCATCTATGTTATCGGCGATGGTATGGGTCCCGCCTACACCACCGCCTACCGCTACTATCTTGCAGGGGCGCCAGGCAACGAGGTGCCCCGCACCGTGTTCGATCGACTGACGGTAGGCAGTGCCAGCACCTACCCGGATGACGACACCTTTGTCACCGACTCGGCCGCCGCCGCCACCGCCCTGGCCACAGGCCACAAAAGCTATAACGGTGCCATCGGCCAGGATCGCAATAAACAGCCCCATGACAGTTTGCTCACCGCCGCCAAGCAACGGGGCATGCGCACCGGTCTGGTGGTGACCGCACAGGTCACCCACGCCACCCCGGCCAGCTTTGTGGCCCACGCCGACTCCCGACGCGATTACGATCAGATCAGCCCACAGTTTCTGCAACAGAGCAGCGCCGATGGCGGCCCCCTGCTCGACCTGATCCTCGGCGGTGGCCAACGCTATTTCCCAATGACTCCCGGCGGTCTGGGCGAGCAGATGCAGCAACGGGGCTACCACTACATCGACAACCTTGATGACCTGCCCCAGCTGACCGAACTGCCGGTACTGGGCCTGTTTGCCGACAAGGGAATGCCACACGCCATCGATGACGACCGCCCCGATCGCCTGCGCCGGATGCTGGAGCAGGCCCTAACCCTGTTAACCCCCGACACCCCCGACGGCTGGTGGCAGCAGCTGCGCCAAAGCTGGTCACCCGAGCCGGGCTTTTTTCTGATGGTGGAAGGCAGTCAGATCGATTGGTGTGGCCACGGCAATGACATCGCCTGCGCCATGGCGGAGATGGCTGAGTTTGCCAGCGCCATTGAGCTGGCCGAAGCCTACGCCCGACAGCATGGGGATACCCTGGTGGTCATCACGGCAGACCACTCCACCGGCGGTCTCAGCCTGGGCCGGGATGGGCACTACCAATGGTTGCCACAGCGGGTGAAAGAGGTGCATCGCTCATTGGATTGGCTGCTGACTAACGCCTACCGGGACGATGTCACTCTGGCAACCTTATGGCCAAAATTTGCCAGCGTCACTCCGACCGCCGAGCAGTTTGCCCAGTGGGAAGGGATGAGAACGGATCGGGACGCGCTCTACGACAGTATTCAGCAATGGGTGAGCAGCCGCAGCCATACCGGCTGGACCACCGGAGGCCACACCGCCGTGGATGTGGCCGTAATGGCCACCGGACCCGGTGCCGAACGCTTTATCGGTCATCATGACAACACCGAATTAGCCACGCTGTTGTGGCAATTGCTGCCCCGCTGAGGGACAGCCCCTGGACCTTGCCCGGAGCCCGCTCCGGGCCTTTTTACCCCTGCTTCAGATAGAGCACACAGCCGGTGCGACTGCGAGGCTGGTGGCAATATCCCGGCGGAAGCTGAATGAAACAGCCCTCATCGTAACGTCCCTGCTCATCCTCCACGGCCCCCTCCAGCACATAGATCTCTGCGCCCGCGCTGTGACATAGCGGCGATAACTCGGTGCCGGGGCGCAGCTGGATCAGGCTGATGCGTTCATCAAACCCTGCCTGTCGATACAGTTGCTTGCGGAACACGCCGGGACGATCCAACGCCTGCCAGGCCATCTGTCCGGTATCCAGTGCCAGTTGCTGCCGCCCCTGCCCCGGATACTGGCGCAATTTCACCAATAACAGACAGCCCGGCTCAGAGAAGGGACGATGGCCACTGCCATCGGGATTCAACAGATAACTGCCGGCGGGATAATCACCGTGCTCGTCGGAAAATACCCCCTCCAACACCAAGATCTCCTCCCCATCGGGGTGATAGTGGCGGTCGAAGTGGGAGGCGGGGCGGTAACGCACCAGAGAGGTCACCATACCGGACTCCGCCGGGCCACTGTGCTTCAGGCGTTTACGTACGACGCCATCGGCCGGACTTGGGGTCCAGTCCAGCTGCTTGGCGTCGATCACCAGCGGAGAATCCAACAGATCGCTGGGAGACATAAGGCACTCCTCCTGTATTCGGTATGCAGGGTTTTAAGCACAGGGCGTAGCTAACGTTAGACCGCCAAAGGCCCGAAACAGTTGCACACAATTTGTTCATCCCCGGTGCGCTTTACCCCCGCACGTCGCTCGGGCATGCTAGTTTGCTCACACCACGCCAACATAACAATAACGAGATCAAGGATGTTACGACTGACCGCCTGTGTGGCATTGCTGGCTCTGACCGGTTGCAGCCAGGTTCCCACTGCTGCCCCATTTGCCTTTGACGAAACCCGTGTCCGGGCCGATATCCAGGAGCTGGCCTCCGACCGCTACCAGGGCCGCCTGCCCACCACAGAGGGGGAAACCCTGACCCTCGACTACCTGCAAAAACAGTTTAAAGCCATGGGTCTGGCACCGGGCAATGGCGACAGCTACCTGCAGGCGGTGCCCATGGTGCGACACACCACCGCGAGCGCCAATCTGAGCATTGGCGGTGAATCCTACCGCTACCTCTACGACATGGTAATGAACAGTTTTACGGCCCAGCCGGAACTGACGATCAGCGCCAGTGAGGTGGTGTTTGTCGGCTACGGCATCCACGCCCCAGAGTATGGCTGGAACGATTACGAGGGACTGGACGTGCGCGGTAAAACCGTGGTGATGCTGGTCAACGACCCCGGCTTCGCCAGTGCCGACCCGGCCAAATTCAAAGGCACCACCATGACCTACTACGGCCGCTGGGACTATAAGTTTGCCGAAGCGGGTCGGCAGGGGGCCGCTGCCGCCCTGATTGTGCACGACACCCAACCCGCCTCCTACCCCTGGCTGGTGGTGCAGAACAGCTGGACCGGCACTCAGTTGGGGCTGGCCGGTGTCAATGACCCCCACCCCACCGTCGAGGGCTGGATCAAGAAGGACGCCGCGGCCCGGCTGCTGGCCCAGGCGGGCCTGGACCTGGACGCACTGAGTGCTCAGGCGCTGCAGGGCCCGACCCATCAGCCCCTTGGACTGGAGGCTGAGGTTCAGCTGAGTCAGACCATTGAGCACGCCACCAGCTACAACGTGCTGGCCACCCTGCCCGGCAGCGATCGCGCCGACGAACAGGTACTCTATACCGCCCACTGGGACCACATCGGCATGCAGGGGGATGAGATCTACAACGGCGCCATGGACAACGCCTCGGGCCTGGCCAGCATGATGGAGATCGCCCGGGCCTATGCCGCCGGCCCTACCCCCAAGCGCAGCGTCACCTTCCTCGCCGTCACCGGTGAGGAACAGGGCCTGCTGGGCAGCCGCTACTACGCTGCCAATCCGGTATTCCCGCTGGAAAAGACCGCCGGGGTATTCAACTCCGACAGCACCAACATCTACGGCCCCACCCGCGACTTCACCGTGGTGGGGCTGGGTCAATCCAGCCTAGAGCAATACCTGCTGCCGCCGCTGCAGGCCCAGGGGCGGGTGCTGTCACGGGAATCCAACCCCGGTGCCGGGGGCTACTTCCGCTCCGACCATTTCAGCTTTGCCCAGAAAGGGGTGCCCGCGTTGTTCGCCGGGGGCGGCCGCGAGGCGATGAATGACGAGGTGGCGGCCAGCCGCACGGCGGTGATGGCGTTGATGCAAGGCTGCTACCACAACCACTGCGACACCTACCGCCCGGAGTGGGATCTGCGCGGTGCCATGCAGGATATCGAGGTGTATTACCGGGCTGGCAGCGCGCTGGCCAATGACGACCGCTGGCCCGGCTTTATGGCGGACAGCGAGTTTCATACCCTGCGACCCGCGCTGTAAGGGCAAGCACAATACCGGCCGCCATGGCCGGTTTTTTTTCGTATTAACCTCATACAGATAACCTGATGTGGTCAGCACATAAACGCCGCTGATAGCGGGCTTCGCGGTGTTTGGCAAAGTCTGACAGGCCGTGGCATGGTGACTTTTCGACCCCTGTTTCCCCCTCCCAAGGAGCTGCCTGTATGTGTGGGATCTTCGCCATCCTGGATCTCAAAACCGATCCGCAAGCGCTGCGCCAGGACGCCCTGCGTCTGGCCAAAACCCTGCGCCATCGTGGGCCGGACTGGTCCGGGATCTACGCCGATGAGCAAGCCATCCTGGCCCATGAACGCCTCGCCATCGTCGACATCGACAATGGCGCCCAACCGCTCTACAGCCCGGATGGCAACCTGGTGCTGGCCGTCAACGGCGAGATCTACAACCACCGTGAACTGCGTGAGGAACTGAGCGTCGGTTACGCCTTCCAGACCGGCTCCGACTGCGAAGTGATCCTGGCCCTCTACAACAAGTACGGCAGCCAGTTCCTCGACAAGCTCAACGGCATCTTCGCCTTTGTCCTGTGGGACAAGGCCCGCGGCCGCTACCTGATTGGCCGCGACCATATCGGCATCGTTCCGCTCTATCAGGGCTTTGATGAACACGGCAACCGTTACGTTGCCTCCGAGATGAAGGCACTGGTGCCGGTCTGCACCCGGGTGGAGGAGTTCCTGCCGGGTCAGTTTTACGACAGCGACAAGGGCAAAGCCGTCACCTACTACCAGCGCGAATGGCGCGACTTCGAGGCGGTGGCCGACAACCCCGCCAGCCGGGACGAACTGCGCCAGGCACTGGAAGCCGCGGTTAAGCGTCAACTGATGTGTGACGTCCCCTATGGCGTGCTGCTGTCCGGCGGACTGGACTCCTCCATCACCTCTGCGCTGGCAAAGAAATATTCTCAGCGACGGATTGAAGAGGATGAAACCAGCCCGGCCTGGTGGCCCCAACTGCACAGTTTTGCCATTGGGCTGGAGGGCGCGCCGGACCTGAAAGCCGCCGCCGAAGTGGCTGACCATCTGGGCACCGTGCACCACGAACTGAACTTTACCGTGCAGGAGGGGATCGATGCCCTGCGCGATGTGATCTACCACCTGGAGACCTACGACGTCACCACCGTCCGGGCTGCCACGCCGATGTACCTGATGGCGCGCATGATTAAGGCGATGGGGATCAAGATGGTGCTCTCCGGTGAGGGGTCAGACGAGCTGTTTGGCGGTTACCTCTATTTCCATAAAGCCCCCAATGCCCAGGCGTTCCATGAAGAGACGGTGCGCAAGCTCGACAAGCTGCATCTGTATGACTGCCTGCGCGCCAATAAGGCGATGGCCGCCTGGGGTGTGGAAGCTCGGGTGCCCTTCCTCGACAAAGCGTTCATCGACGTCGCCATGCGCCTTAACCCTGAGGCCAAGCTGATCACCGAGGGGCGGATTGAGAAACAGGTGCTGCGCGAAGCGTTTGCACACTACCTGCCGGAATCGGTGGCCTGGCGTCAGAAGGAGCAGTTTGGCGACGGCGTGGGCTACTCCTGGATTGACCAACTCAAAGTATTTGCAGACAACCAGATCAGCGACCAGGAGCTGGAGAACGCCCACTTCCGCTTCCCCTACAACACTCCGGACACCAAGGAAGCGTATCTCTACCGTCAGCTGTTTGCTGAGCAGTTCCCGCTCGACTCTGCGGCAGAGTGTGTGCCCGGTGGCAAATCGGTGGCCTGTTCCACGCCGGAAGCGCTGGCCTGGGACGACAGCCTGCGCAACATCACCGATCCCTCCGGCCGTTCAGTGCAATCGGTACACCAGTCCAGCTACTGAACCGGAAGACCGGGGCGGCATTGCGATGCCGCCCTGGCCTTTATGTTATTGATAGGTAAACACTTGCCTAACGCAGTTCAAGTAAAAGATGAAGCCAGCTTTTGGCAAAAGTTACGGTCAGATCACCCCTTAACGTTTAAGTTTCATTAGTTTGATCTCACCGCTTGCCGCAACCGCGAGCGACTCATAGACTGCGCCGTCGTTCCTCGTTCCGGTGTGGTACCGTGTTGCTCCCTAAACTCCGTTCGCTCTGTCATGAAGCCCTGCGCTGCAGCTGGGATGCCCTGCTGCTGATGCTGCTTGGCCTGGCATTGCTGGCGCTGCTGGCGCCACTGGATCTGAGCTACCGCACCGGCCAATACCTGGATTTTGCGGTGGACCGCTCCGCCTACGTGTTAAAGCGTATGGAAAACACCCGCGAGCGTTGGCCCGACCGTTTCACCGCCTGCGATGCCGAGTTGCTGGATAAGCTGCTGGTGCGCGCCCAACACTCCAGCCTGGCCAACGACTACGCCTACATCAGCGATGAGATTGGCTTTTGTCGCGCCGCCAACAATAACGAGATCACCCCCTACGACTACCAGCTGGCGCTGAGCAATCCCATCAAGCCGGGCTTCTATCTGGCGCGCAAAACCACCCTGTCCGGCGAGCTGTACCTCTTTATGGTGGAGCTCAGTCCCGGCCACTACGTGATGGGCAACACCAATCGCCAGACCCTGACCGACATCATGCTGCCCTCAGACCCGGCCCGCTTTATGGCCCGGGGCGAACTGCGCTACCGAAAACAGCCCTTCCTGCTGTTCGGCGACACCGACATGACCGACCCGATGGAATACCGGTATATCCGCACCAAGGGGCCCATCTCCGCCGAACTGGTACTGCCCAGTGGCCAGCTGGGCAATACCCTGAAGTCCTGGCTGTCTGTGGTGGGCGTGCCCTGGCTGGCGATGAGTTTTGCCCTGCCGATGTGGTGGCGTCGTAAGCGCAGCCTGCAGGGGCTGTACCTCAATGACATTGAGCTGTGCTATCAGCGCGGCGAGATCTACCCGGTTTACCAGCCGATTGTGGATGCCATGACCGGCGAGGTTCTGGGCTACGAGCAGCTGGCCCGCTGGCAACACCCTTCCGAAGGGTTTGTGCCGCCCAACCTGTTTGTCACTCTGCTGGAGCGCCACCAACGTCTGAATGGCCTCACCACCCACCTGCTCAACCAGGCGTTACCGCTGTTGCAACCCAGCCAGTACCTGAGCCTCAACCTGACCCTGGACCAACTGGCTGGCCAGGATCTGGAGAGCTGGCTGGTGCCGGTGCTGAAGCAGCGCGGACTGAGCCCGGCCCAGATTGTTATTGAGATCACCGAGCGCGACCCGCTGCAGGGCGCCGACACGGTGGCCAGCCTGGTGCGCCTGCAACAAGCCGGATTCCGACTGGCGCTGGACGATTTTGGCACCGGTCACAATGACCTGGGATTTCTGGGCCAGTTCCGGCCGGACCTGATTAAGATCGACAAGAGCTACACCCAGGCCATCGGCACCGGTGGCCTGAAAGCCACCATGCTCGAAGCGATGATCCAGATGGGGGTGGATTCGCGGATCCCACTGGTAGTGGAAGGGGTGGAAACCGAAGCGCAGGCCGAATACCTGCGCCAGAAAGGGGTGGCGATGATGCAGGGTTACTTCTTTGGTCGCCCTGCACGCTGTGAGTAGGGGCGCTTAACCGCGCCCCACCGGGCCCAGACTGCCGCCGGTCAGTTTCAGCAGATCGGCGGGGGCCAGCTCAATCTCCAGGCCACGACGTCCTGCCGAGACGCAAATGGTGTCAAACTGACTGGCGCTGTCGTCCAGCACCAGTGGCAGACGCTTCTTCTGCCCCAGAGGACTGATGCCGCCCACCACATAGCCGGTGGCTTTCTCTGCATCGGCGGGATTGGCCATCACCAGTTTCTTAGCCTTAACCGCTTTGGCCAGCGCCTTCAGATCCAGCTTGCCCGCCACCGGCACCACCGCCACATACAGCTTGCCCGCGTCATCCGCCGCCAACAGGGTCTTAAACACCTGCTGAGGGGATTTTCCCAGCGCTTCGGCCGCCTCCAAACCGTAGGATTCCGCCGCCGGGTCGTGGTGGTACTGATGGATTTGATGGGGGACTTTGGCCTTTTTGGCCGCGTTGATGGCAGGGGTCATAGTGCAGCAGTTTCCGATAGAACAAGAAGCAGAATGATACGCCCGATGACCCGCTTCGTCCCCCACCCAGCGCACATTTGCCAACCCGCCAGAGCTCAGCTGACGCCAACCGCCACCCACTCGACGTCTTCTGCCGCCAGCCGCTCCTGATAGGCGGCGGGCAGGTCGGGGTCGCTGATCACGGCATCGAACTCGGCGGTTTCCATCGCCATAAAGGTGCCGGTGCGGCCAAACTTGCTGGAATCACACACCAGCACCGACTGGCGCGCCACCCGGGCGATGGCCCGCTTCACCATCACCTTGTCCTGACTGGGTGAGGAGATGCCACGGGGGTTCCAGCAGGACGCCGAGATAAAAGCGAGGTCGATATTGAGGCCGCGCAGAAAGCGGGCCGCCAGATCGCCAACGCAGGAGTGGTTATCGCGGTCAACCAGCCCCCCGGTGTGGTAAAGCTGGCCCTTGCCATGTTCCGCCAGGTAACCGGCGATAAAGAAGTCATTGGTGACGATCAGCAGGTCGTCCCGGTCCGCCAGCACCTTGGCCACCTCCAGCAGGGTGGTGCCCGCATCCAGGTAAACCGTGGCCCGCGGTGGCACCCGGTCACGGCACGCTTCGCCGAGCGCCCGTTTAATGCCCTGGTTCTGACTGGCCTTGACCAGGTGCCCCAGCTCTTCGCGCACCGCCTGCATCCGCTGCACACCGCCCGCCACCGAGAACACCTCGCCCTTCTCCTCCAGCTTGGCGATGTCACGCCGTACCGTCATGTGGGACACCGCCAGCAGCGCGGTCAGTTCGGCAATCGAGAGGATCTCCTGCTTATCGAGCAGGGCCAGGATGGTGCGTTGGCGTTCAGCGGGGATCATAAACCGGGTCATTCTGTGAAAAGTTGTGAAAGTCTACCTCAGCCCATGCCTCCTGCCCAGCCGGTAAGACCAACTGACACGGCATTTGGGGCGAGATCACATTTCCTCACTCGCCACCGAATGCAAAGCCACCAACATGTGAATTCCTGTGATAATCGCGCCCCAAATTCCCTGCCCAACGGGGTGCAAGCCAAAACCGTTGCGGCATTCACAACTTTTCACAGGGATCAGCATGACCTCCTACTCCGTTGCCGTCATCGGCCTGGGCTCCATGGGCATGGGCGCCGCCCAATCTTGCATTAACGCTGGCCTCGCCACCTACGGTGTGGACCTCAACGAGCAGGCGCTGGCCACCCTGAAAGCCAATGGTGCCACCGCCGTCGGCACCGATGCCAAAGCCTTTGCTGAACACCTCGACGCCGTACTGATGCTGGTGGTGAACGCCAAACAGGTGAACACCATCCTGTTTGACCTGGGCCTGGCCGACGCGCTGAAGCCTGGCACCGCTGTGATGGTGTCCGCCACCATCTCCGCGGACGACGCCAAGGCGATTGCCGCGGGCCTGGAACAGCGCGGCCTGCTGATGCTGGACGCCCCGGTATCCGGTGGTGCCGCCAAGGCCGCCGCCGGTGAGATGACCATCATGGCCTCCGGTTCTGAAGCGGCTTTTGCCAAGCTGCAGCCGGTACTGGATGCCACCGCCGGTAAGGTGTACACCATCGGTGCCGAGATCGGTCTCGGCGCCACCGTCAAGATCATCCACCAGCTGCTGGCCGGTGTTCACATCGCCGCCGGTGCCGAAGCGATGGCACTGGCCGCCCGCGCCGGCATCCCGCTGGACACCATGTACGAGGTAGTGACCAACGCCGCCGGCAACAGCTGGATGTTTGAAAACCGCATGAAACACGTGGTGGACGGTGACTACACCCCCACCTCCATGGTCGACATCTTCGTCAAAGACCTGGGCCTGGTGGCGGACACCGCCAAAGCGCTGAAGTTTCCGCTGCCGCTGGCCAGCACCGCCTACAACCAGTTTGTGAACGCCTCCAATGCTGGCTACGGCCAGTGGGACGACTCCGCCGTGATCCACAGCTTCCAGGGCATCGAGCTGCCGCTCAACGTGACCCCGGAGGCCAAGGCATGATCCGGGTCGGCGTGATTGCAGACGACTTTACCGGCGCCACCGACATCGCCAGTTTCCTGGTGGCCAACGGCCTGCGTGCCGTGCAGTTCAGTGGCATCCCCCAGGGCGATGTGACGCTGGATACCGATGCGGTGGTGATCAGCCTTAAGTCCCGCTCCTGCCCGGTGGACCAGGCGGTGACCGACTCTCTGGCTGCACTGGCGTGGCTGAAACAGCAGGGGGCCGAGCAGATCTACTTCAAGTACTGCTCCACCTTCGACAGCACCGCCGAGGGCAATATCGGTCCGGTGACCGATGCCCTGATGGAGGCGCTGGATACCCCGCTGACCATCCTCTGTCCGTCACTGCCGGTGAATGGCCGCAGCGTTTACATGGGCCACCTGTTTGTGGGTGAGCAGTTGCTGTCCGACTCCGGCATGAAGGATCACCCGGTGACCCCGATGACCGACAGCTCCCTGATCCGCCTGATGAACGCACAGGCCAAGGGCACCACCGGTCTGGTGAACGCCAGCGTGATCGACGCGGGTGTCGAGGCGGTTCAGGCGCGTTACGCCGAACTGCAGGCTCAGGGCCACCGCTATGCCGTGGTCGATACCCTGAACGAACGCCATCTGGAAACCCTCGGACAATCCGTACAGGGCATGGCGCTGGTCACCGGGGGTTCCGGCCTGGCGCTGGGCATCGCCCGTAATCTGGCGCCCGCAGGGGCCAACGCCAGCGACACCCAGGCTGCGGGTCAGCCCCAAGCCGGCCGCACCGTGGTGCTGTCCGGTTCCTGCTCGGTGATGACCAACGCCCAGGTGGCCGCCTACCGCGCCGAAGCCGAATCCTTGGTGCTGGATGTGGAAGCCTGCCTGAACGACGCCGGCTACGTGGAGACCCTGCTCAACTGGGTACTGCCCCGTCTGGATAACGCTCTGGCCCCGATGCTGTACGCCACCGCCGAGCCGCAGAAGCTCAAGGCGATCCAGGCCCAGTACGGTGCAGAGCAAGCCTCCCACGCGGTGGAGCAGACCTTTGGCCGATTGGCCGCCCGTCTGAAAGCGGAAGGGGTCACCAACTTTATTGTGGCGGGGGGCGAAACCTCCGGCATCGTCACCCAAAGCCTCAATGTGGAAGCCTTCCACATCGGCCCGCCGATCGCTCCGGGGGTGCCCTGGGTGCGCGCCGTCTCCGAGCCCATCAGCCTGACCCTCAAGTCCGGCAACTTTGGCCAGGAGCGTTTCTTCTTCGACGCCCAGGCGATGATCCCGGAGGCGAAATGAATCTGGCAGCACTGCACCAGCAGGAACAAGCCCTGCGTCAGCAGATGGTGGAACTGGGCCGCTCCCTGTTTGCCCGTGGCTACGCCACCGGTGGCGCGGGCAACCTTTCCGTCAAACTGGCCGACAGCACCATTCTGGCCACCCCGACCGGCGCCTCATTGGGCCGGCTGCAGGCGGACACCCTCTCCAAAGTCAGCCTGGAGGGCGAACACCTCAGCGGTGACCGCCCCTCCAAAGAGGTTCAGTTTCACCTGGCGATGTACCGCGCCAACCCCGACTTCGGGGCGGTGGTGCACCTGCACTGCACCCACCTGACCGCGCTCTCCTGCCGCGCTGACCTCAACCCGGACAACGTGATTCGCCCGTTCACCCCCTACTACGTGATGCGGGTGGGCAAGCTGCCGTTGGTGCCCTACTACGCCCCCGGTGCCAGCGAGATCGCCCGTGATCTGGCCGCGCTCTCTGCTGACCACCGCGCCATGCTGCTGGCCAATCACGGCCCGGTTGTGACCGGCACCAGCCTGATCAACGCGGTGGACAACATGGAAGAGCTGGAAGAGACCGCCAAGCTGATGCTGATGCTGGAAAACCAGCCGATCCGCTACCTCACCGAAGACCAAATTTCCGAACTGGAGCGCCGTTATGGCTAAGTTTGCTGCCAACCTGACCATGCTGTTCACCGAAGTGCCCTTTATGGAGCGCTTCGCCCACGCCGCCGACGCTGGCTTTGACGCGGTGGAGTTCCTGTTCCCCTACGACTTCGACAGCGGCGAACTGGCGGAGCAACTGGCCATTCACGGCCTGGAGCAGGCCCTGTTCAACATGCCCCCGGGCAACTGGGACGCCGGAGAGCGTGGCATGGCCGCCATCCCGGGTCGCGAAGCGGAGTTCCGCGCCAATGCCGAGCAGGCCCTGGCTTACGCCCTGGCGCTGAACTGCAAAAAGGTGCACGCCATGGCCGGCATCGTCGACAGCCAGTACGACTACGACGCCCACCGCGCCACCTTTATCGACAACCTGCGCTGGGCCGCCGACCTTTATGCCGAGCACGGCATCACCATCCAGATTGAACCGCTCAATGACCGTGATGTGCCCGGCTACTTCCTGGCACATCAGATGGAAGCGGTAGAGCTGGTGGAGGCGATCGACCGCGCCAACGTGAAGGTGCAGCTCGACCTCTACCACGCCCAGATCATGGATGGCGACCTGTCCCGCCTGATAGCGCAGATGGGCCAGCACATTGGCCACGTCCAGATCGCCTCCGTGCCGGAGCGCCACGAACCCAGCGAAGGCGAGCTGAACTACCCGCACCTGTTTGAGGTGCTGGACCAGCACTACGACGGCTACATCGGCTGCGAATACAAACCGCGCCACAGCACCGCATTTGGCCTGGGTTGGGTGAAACCCTACCTGGCGAAATAACCAGAAAAAAACCAAGCAAAACGACGCCGGGCGCACAGCAGCCCGGCGCAACCTTAAATAGAGAAGAGAAAAAGGTACCTTCATGGAAACCACTATCATCGGCGTTGTAGCGGGTCTCGTGGCTCTACTCGCCATGGTGTTGAAAACCCGGATTCACATCTTCCCGGCGATGATCATCACTGCGCTGATCATTGGTCTGTTGGCCGGCATGACGCCGAATGACCTGACCGCCGCCCTCACCTCCGGCTTTGGTGGCACGCTGTCCTCCATCGGCCTGATCATCGGCTTCGGCGTGATGATGGGCGCCTGCTTCGAAGTGTCCGGCGCCGCCAAGCGCATGGCGCGCACCTTTATCAAGCTGTTCGGTAAAGGCCGCGAAGACATCGCCCTGGGTTTCACCGGTGTGCTGGTTTCCATCCCGGTATTCTGTGACTCCGCGTACGTACTGCTGCAATCCCTGGTGCGCGCCATCTCCCAGAACATCGGCAAATCCATGGTTGGCCTGGGCGCCACCCTGGCCATCGGCCTGTTGATCACCCACGCCATGGTGCCGCCGACGCCGGGCCCGGTAGGCGTTGCCGCCCTGCTGGGTGTGGACCTGGGTTCCTACATGGTTTGGGGCCTGATCGTCTCCATCCCGATGATGCTGGGCACCATCTTCTACACCCGCCGCGTGGGTGAGAAGTACTACCGCGTACCGGCGGAAAACGGTGAGTGGATCACCGAGCCGACCCTGTTCAAAGGCGTGAAAGAGATGAGCGCTGACGAAGAGGCCAAGCTGCCGAGCAACTTCCTCTCCTTCGCCCCCATCCTGCTGCCCATCGCACTGATCCTGATCCGCACCCTGGTGGGTGGCCCGGCAGAAGGCCAGGACCCGACCCTGCTGCACCACACCATCGACCTGGTGGGTCACCCGGTGATCGCCGTGGGCATCGGCCTGCTGATCGCCCTGTACGGCCTGACCTCCAAGATGCCCCGTGAGGAAGTGATTCAGTCCATGGAAGCGGGCGTCTCCTCCACCGGCATCATCCTGCTGGTCACCGGTGCCGGTGGTGCCATGGGCGCCGTACTGCGTGCCTCCGGTGCCGGTGACGTGATCGCTGAAAGCATCGCCGCGACCGGCCTGCCGCCGATCCTGGTGCCGCTGGCCATCGCCTCCCTGCTGCGCCTGGCTCAGGGCTCCGCCACCGTGGCCATGATCACCGCTGCCACCATCACCGCCCCGATGGTGGCCGGTCTGGGTCTGGAACCGGTGTTTGTGGCCCTGGCCTGTGCCGTGGGTTCCATCGGTTTCAGCCACTTTAACGACTCCTACTTCCACGTTGTGACCCGTACCCTGGGTGTAGACGACACCAAAGCCCAGATGGAGATCTGGTGTGTGACCGCCATGATCGCCTGGGCCATCGGTGCCACCATGGTGACCGCCCTGAACCTGATGTTCGGTTCCGCCGGCACCCTGTTTGACGTGGTCATCCCGGTTGCCACCCTGGCCGGTCTGCTGCTGTGGGTGAAGAAGCAAGGCGCTGAGGCCCCGGCCGTACCGGCCAAAGCCTGATCCCTGGTTCTGACTCAAACGCAAAAAGCCCCCGATGTTCGGGGGCTTTTCTTTTGGTTCAACAACGGCTTAATCAGAAATCAAACTTCACACTGACGTTGAAGTTGCGACCCGGTTGGGTGTAGCGATCCATATAGCTGCGACCGGCTTCCATCCCCGCCACATCCTGCCACTGGATGTAGACCTCATCGAACAGGTTCTCCACGCCCGCACGCAGAGTCAGATTTTCCATCGGCTTGTAGTAGGCCAACAGGTCCACCACGGTGTAGGAGTCGGTGGCAAAGGCCTCTTGCGGATTGCCCATAAAGTCGGTGGGCGGCGCAATGTCATCGCTGTCTTTGGCGGCGCTGTAGGTCAGGTTCAGTGCCCCACCCCAGCGCTCAGAGCTGTGGTCATACGCCAGGCCAATCACCGAACTCCAGGGATTCACCGAGTTGAGCGGGCGCTCAGCACTGTCAGCATCGTCTTTGCCTTCCCCATCCGCGTAGGCCACCGCCAGGTTCATCACCCAGCCCTCCGGCGCCCCCATGGCATCCAGCCACAGCTCGGCGGACAGTTCCGCCCCCTTGATGGTGGCTTCTGCCACGTTGTTGTACTGGAACAGGCCATAGGGGTAAGCCGGATCACCGTAGGCGACGGTCTGCTCAATGAAGTCCTGGTAGTCGTTGTAGAAACCCACCAGCTCCATGGCGCCGTAGCTGCCACTGAGGCGCAGGCCCAGCTCATAAGCGTCGCTCTGCTCCGGGTCCAACTCCGAGTTCGGCAACAACGCGTAGCCCCGACCACTGTCCTCGGCGTAGTACATCTCCTTCAGATCCGGCGCCCGGAACCCCTGGGCGTACTGACCAAACACCGCCACGTTATCGCTGATCTGGTACAGCGCGCCAAGACGCCAGGTCACCTTATCGCTCTTGTGGTCCTCAAAGGTCTCCGGGTAGTGGTAGAGGTCATCCTTGTTGGGGGTCATCCGGAAGTTGTCGTAACGAACCCCCGGGGTGATCCGCAGGGCGCCCCACACCATCTCATCCTGCAGATAAATGCCGTAGCTGGTGGCATCGGCTTTCGGTACGTAGCGGGACTCGGTGACGTCGCCCGTGGCGTACACCGTGGTGGTGTTGTGATTCTCCAGTGAGCGGTCTTCGTATTCCGCACCGTAGCTGAAGGTGTGGCTGATGGCACCGGTGGTCAGCGACTTATGCAGGTCCAGAGTAAAGCCCAGACGGTCCTCATCGTACTGTCGGTCAAGACGACGATCACCAGTGTACTGGTACCAGTTGTAGGTGGTTTGCGTGGTCTCGCTCTGCTGCCAATCCAGCTGCCATTTGAGGCGGTCAAACAGCAGGGTGTCTTTGTCGATGCGATGGTACAGGCCAAGGCGCAGGCGGTCGGCACTGTCGTCGGAGCGCTGGTTGGCGTAGGTCACGCCCTCTTCACCGGGGGCACCATCGTTTTCGGTCAGCAGGTCGCTTTCACTCTGCTCAGCGTAGAGATCCGCCACCAGGCCAATCTCGTGGTCTTCAAAGCCTTTGTAGATCAACTTACCCAGCAGGCTGTCAGAGCTGATGTCGAGCGGGTTTGGCTGGGTACGCTCATCACTGATGCCCCCTTGGGTGCCCTGGTTATCCAGCTCATGACCGTCACGACGGGTGTACTGAAGCAGGGCTTCCAACCCACCGGTGCGGCCCGCCAGAGCCAGGGTTTCCGACCAGGTTTCACTGTCGCCGTGGTAGGCCACCTTGGCGCTGCCGCCAAAGCGGTTATCGGGGCCCAGGTAATCAGCGGGGTCCTTGGTGGTGTACGCCACCACGCCGCCAAGGGCGTCTGAACCGTACAGGCTGGACGCGGGGCTTTTGATGATCTCCACCCGTTTCAGGGTATCCACATCGACGAAGTTACGACCGGCACGCATAAACTCGGTGCCCGAATCGTACTCGCTGGGCTGATCAACACCGTCGATCAGGATCTTGACCCGGTTGCCCTCAATGCCGCGAATGTTGACGCTGCTGCCACCGAAGCGACCGCTGCCCGACACGCTGACGCCCGGCTCATATTTGACCAGGTCGGCCACGGAGGCGGCCTGCTCGCGCTCAATCTTCTCCTCAGTGATCACCACCATGCTGGCGGGGACGTCCTGGGCCTTCTGTTCCTCACCGCGGCTGGCAGACACCACCACCTGATCGAACTGGGTAACCGGCACGGCCTCAGCCATCACGGACGGGCTGATGGCCAGCAACACGCTGACGGCTACCTTGGAAACCTTAACCATGGTTCACGCTCTCCTTGAATCCCACATGCAAATGCGAACGATTTGCATTCTAGTGATCGTATAGTGAGCAAGTAAACCCTTTTCTTCTGTTTTTAACCATTTGTTTTAATTGGCATTTTTTGACATGCGCCAAAACCGCCAGTTAAGGCGGTTCGGGCATGTATTGCTGGAAATGGGGGGTCAGATTTCAGCGCTTACGCCGCATCCTCTTCACTGATGTTGCCGCCATGGCCCTTTTCCCGCATCCACTCAAAGCGGTTCAGCTCCGCGCCATAGACCACAAATGCCTGGCCAAAGCCTTTAACGTAACGCCCCTCCTCCGGCACCAGCAGAAACAGGTGGAAGTCGGTCAAGGCCGACAGGTTGTCGATCATCTCACCGAAGCGGGTACGCAGGGCATCAACGCCGTTCTGCCAATCGCCAGTGCCACGTTCCACCAGGGTCACTCCGGCATCCATCGTGAGGCGCCGTCGGGCAAACAGGTGCCGACTCTCTGACTCATCTTCCAGCAGCATCATGGACGCAGTAGCCTGGCGTTTCAGGTTGGCGCTGTGCTTGGCCAGATCACTCACCAATACCCAGATCCCCTGCTCTGTCCAGGCGAAGGGGCAGTAGCTGGCGTGGGGGTCACCCTGCTCGTCACTGGTCGCCAGCTGCAGAGTTTTGCGCTCCGCTTTGAATTCGGCCACCTCTTCGCTCAATTTGCTATCGAGGCGCTGCTGCTTGTCGTCTTGACTCATGATTCGACCTTTTCCGGTTGGGCTTTGGAACGGTATTGGGCAAAGCGCTGCAACTGCTCAGGCAGCAGCTTGCGCGCCTTATCCCGACCCAGGAAGAGCTTGAATACCAGCTCACCCCGGTGGGTGAAGAATTGGAAACTGTGGCTCTCGGCGCCCCGGTGGGCCCGGCTGACCAGGTAGATGCTGCCGACGTTATCGAGCTTCAGATGGCCCTCGAAGCCATGCTTGCCCATCAGGTTGTAGTAGCCGTAGGCGCTTTTGCCTTTCGGAAAGGGGCACTTGAACTCAAACACGCTGCCACCGGCAAATACGATGGTGGTCATGGGGCCCCACTCCGGCAGCTCTGCCAGCAGTTCATCCAACAGGTCGATGTCCAACGGCACACTCATGTTGTCGGGCAGGGCCGCCACCACACTGGCTTCGCTCACCCCAAGGTCCAGCGCCAACTGAGATGTGGTGGCGCCGGGGCTGGCATCAAGCGCCTTGGCTACCGCCTGTTGCAGTTCAATCATGTTACCTCTCCTGAAACGGCACCGGCGGTGCATCCACCGGTACAACAAAATCGATTGATACGATCTAAATCGAAATCGATCTCATTTGCAATAGCATTCAAACGATCACATACTCAGCCCCAATCTGAACTTTCACTCACCGATGCCGTAACACTGCGATGCACACTGATACGTCCTGGCTCTGGCCCGCCCTGCTGCTCACACTGGCGCTGCACGCGCTGCTGCTGATGCCAACACCGCCACTGGTGCTGCCCAAGCCGGGCGTCACCAGCATCAGTCCCATGGCGGTCTCCCTGTTAGCGGAAGCGGCCCTGCGTCCGGCCAAGCCCACGCCGCCGAAAGCCGCTCCAGAACCGAAACCGGCGCCCCGGCCCAAACCGCAACCTAAACTTGAGCCCAGACCGGAGCCCAAGCCTCAACCGGTCGTCCAGCCAAAGCCTCGACCGGTAGCCCCCTCCACTCCGGTTGCTCCCCCGCCAACCCAAGCGATGGCTGTGACAGAACCCATCCCCACAAACGACACGCTGGCAGAAGCGGCGCAAAGCGACCAGGCCCACCCTGAGCCCAACGCCGCACCGCCGCTCCAGGGAAAGCCCGCCCTGACCGCGCCTCCGGTGCAGCCGCGCTACCCCAGAGCCGCCAAGCGGCGGGGCTTACAAGGCGAAGTCTGGATCGAGGTATGGCTCGACAGCCACGGCCAGCAAACCCACATCGAAGTACTGACCAGCTCCGGTGTAACCCAACTGGATGACAGCGCCCTGGTGGCCGTCGCCCAGTGGCAGTTTGCCCCCATGCCCGGGGTGGATGAGTCCCGGGTTCGGGTGCCGGTGCGCTTTGAACTGAACTGATAGAACCCGAGGACAATTTGATGCTGTTTGACCTGCTCCACGCCAAGCTTGGGGTGATGACCTGGCCCCTGTTGCTGTGTTCAGTGTTTGGATTGGTGTTGCTGCTTCAGCGGGCGCTGGCACTGATGGTGCACTTCTGGCCCGGACGCCACGGCTGGCTTAAGCACTTACCCCTGCACGATGCCGGGACACTGAAGACGTCGGTAGCGCAACGCCGAGGCCTGGCGGCGGAAGGCATCGCCCTGCTGCTTAAGCACCAAAGTGCCAGCAAAGATGACCGGGAAGCCCTGCTCAGCCTGTGGTTGACGGCGGCCCGCCGCCGCGCCAACACCAACCTGCGCCTGCTGACCGCCGTTGGTGTCATTGCGCCGCTGCTGGGTCTGCTTGGCACCGTCATCGGCCTGATCACCATGTTTGAAACGCTGGCCAACAGCGGCGGCCCCGCCACCCCGGCGATGCTGGCTGAAGGCTTAGGGCTGGCCATGGGCACCACTGCTGCCGGACTGGCCATTGCCCTGCCCGCCATTGCTTCAGCCCACCTGCTGGGGGTGCTGACGGACCACCAGTTCGGGGCCGTGGAACATATCCTCAACCACTGTCACTTGCAGATGGACAGCGCGGAACTGCCCCAGTCTGAGCCTCGCCCCCGGCTAACACGGGTGGCCGCATCATGATCCGCTCACAGCCACCCCAGCCGATGATGGAGGGGCTCGACCTGACCCCGCTCATCGACATCATCTTTATCATGCTGGTGTTCCTGATGTTGTCCGCCAACCCAGTTACCACCCTGCTGTCGATGGAGCTGCCGGAAGACCACCAGAGCCAGGCCGCCGACATGCCGCCACCCAATCCGGTGCACCTGGCGCTGAGTCCGGACGCCCCACACTGGCATCTGGATAAGACCCCCTATACCAGTCTGGATGCCCTGCGCCAGGCCCTGTTGAACGAACCCAACCTGAGCCAACGCCCCATCCTGGTGGCGGGGGACAAAACCGTACCGCTGGAACCGGTACTACAACTGTTTTCGTTGCTGCAGGCCGAGGGCCTGACGCAAGTGCAATTTGTTATGGAGCCCGCACAATGATCCGTTCACTTTTCCTGCTTGCCGCCCTCACCCTTCCTGCCCACGCCGCTGAGCGCGTGGTCAGCGTCAATGCTGCCCTGACCGAGATCGTGGTGGCGCTGGAAGCCGCCGACCAGCTGGTGGCGGTCGACGTCAGCAGCACCCTGGCCGACCCGCAACTGCCTCGCCTCGGTTACCACCGTCAACTCTCCGCCGAAGGGATCCTGGCGATGAACCCGGACCAGGTGCTGGCCGGGGACACCGCTGGCCCGGCCTCAACCCTGGACACCCTGCGCCAGGCCGACATTCCGGTTCTGGTGATGACCAATCCACAAACCGGCGAGGCATTGAAGGCCCACATTCGCGAACTGGCCAAAGTACTGGAGCGGGAGCCCCAGGGGGAAGCGCTGGTGAACAAGGTGTCCCAGCAACTGGATGGCCTGAGCCGCCAGAGCGCCGCCACGCGCGCCAAACCCCAAGTGCTGTTCCTGATGAGCTCCAGCCAGCGCGGCCTGCGTATTGGCGGGAAAGGCACGCCCGCAGACACCCTGCTGACCCTGGCCGGTGCAGAAAACCTGGCGGACTTTGAGGGCTACCGTTCCATCACCGCCGAAGGGATCCTGGCGCTGGCGCCTCAGGCTCTGCTGACCATACAGATGCCTGGCGAAGCGGTGCCGGACCTGGTTGAACAGCATCCGCTTCTGGCACACCTGCCCGGCGCGGCCAGGGTGTATGCCCTGCCGGCTCAGTCGATGATCGGTGGCCTCAGCCTCGGCGGTCTGGATACCGCACAGGATCTGCAGGAATGGCTGGACACCCAGGGACTGAATGCTCTGGCCATGGAGGCGGCCGGTGAGTAAAACCCAACTGACGGGAACGCTGTTGCTGGCTGGGCTGCTGTTGTGCTCAGCGTTGTCGATGACCGTAGGCCCGATGGGGATCTCCGCCGCCACCAGCGCCAAAGCCAGCCTGAGCCTGCTGATTCCCAGCCTGGCCGACAGCCTGAGTAAGCCGGAGTTGATGGTGATCCAACAGGTTCGCCTGCCCCGCACCCTGCTGGCCATCGCCGTTGGTGCTCTGCTGGCTCAATGCGGGGCAGTGATGCAATCGCTGTTTCGTAATCCGCTTGCTGACCCGGGCATCATTGGCGTCTCCTCCGGCGCCGCCCTGGGCGCCGCCATCGCCATGGTGCTGTTTGGCTCCATGGCACCAGTGGCCCTTTTTGCCTTTATCGGCGGCCTGATCACCACCCTGCTGGTGTACCGGCTGGCCACTGGCCCCAGTGGCACCAGCGTGGCGCTGATGCTGCTGGCCGGGGTCGCCATTGCCGCCCTCACCGGCGCCGGTCTGGGCCTGCTGAACTACATCGCCAGTGACCAGGCCCTGCGTGATCTGAGCCTCTGGTCGATGGGCTCTCTGGCCGGTGGCGACTGGGCCACCATCTGGACCATGCTGGTCAGCACACTGGTGCTGTTACTGGTGCTGTCCCGGGACGCCCTGAAGCTGAATGCCATGCTGCTGGGGGAGTCGGAAGCCCGTCATATGGGCATTCCGGTGCAGCGCTTCAAGCTGCGCCTGATGGCCACCACCGCACTGGCGGTGGGCCTGGCCGTGGCGGTCAGCGGTCCCATCGGCTTTATCGGCCTGGTGGTGCCTCACCTGGCGCGAATGATGGTGGGTCCGGATAACCGCAAGGTGATCCCCCTCAGTGCCGCGTTGGGGGCCCTGCTGCTGTTGCTGGCCGATATGGGGGCACGCCGCCTGGTGTCACCGGCGGAGTTACCGGTCGGGCTGATGACCGCCCTGATTGGCACCCCATTTTTCCTCTATCTGCTGCTCAAAGAGCGGCGCCGTTTCGGATAACCCCATGCTCGAAATCCGCGATTTTCATTTTGCCGTGGGCGGCCGCACTCTGATGCAGGCCGACCACCTGAACCTGCATGCCGGCGAGTTTACGGTGATTGTGGGCCCTAATGGCGCTGGTAAAAGTACCCTGTTAAAAGGGATTGCCGGTGATCTGGGCCTGCCACGCCACACCATGGCGCTGCATGGCCGGCGCTTTAACCAATGGCCAGCCACCGCACTGGCCCGCCATCTTGGGGTGTTACCCCAACACAGCACCCTCACCTTCGGCTTTGCCGCCCGGGATGTGGTCGCCATGGGCGCTTACCCCCTGAGCCTGTCGGAAAGCGCCCGGCGCGAGGCGGTACTGGATGCCATGGCTGCCACCGATACTACCGCACTGGCAGAGAAGGACTACCTGACCCTGTCCGGCGGGGAAAAGCAGCGGGTGCAGCTGTCCCGGGTGCTGCTGCAACTGTGCCAGGCCGAATCGGATCCGGTGTTGTTGCTGGACGAGCCCACCTCCGCACTGGACCTGGCCCAGCAGCACCGCATCTGCCAACTGGCGGCAAAGCTGGCCCACCAGAACGGTTACGCCGTGGTCGCAGTACTCCATGATCTCAACCTGGCCAGTCGCTACGGCGACCGGGTGTTGGTAATGGAACAGGGCCGCATCGTTGCCGACGGTTCACCCGCCGAGGTACTGGATCTGAACCGGGTGGCCCGGACCTGGGGCTACCAGGGACAAGCGGTGGCCGTGCCCGACAGCCATTACCAGGTTATCGTCTGACTCTCCCGCCCTCGCCCCGGGGCCTGCCTCACTCCATTGCCCCCGCCCAGCGCGATTCCGAGCTAAAAGGCGGGTGCCCCCTAAGCCCCTGCCGCTGTCCTCGCCCCAGCGTCCGGTTTTTGTCCTAGCCTTATTGGGCGCCGGACAGCACCTCCATCAACAATCCCTTCATAACGAGCGTGGTGTCCGCCCCTCCGTAATCGGTTCGATGTATCCCCAATAAGGAGAAGATTGTGACCCCATCAGCTCGCCTGCTATCGGCCCTGCTCATTGTTCTGACTGCCACCTGGCTCACGGCTCCGGCACTGGCCAACCCCAACCGGACTGCCGAGTTCGATGCCGATACCCTCGAATACCTGCCCGATGATGTGGCCTGCGCGCTGCTCAATCTGGGTACAGGCAAAGCGGCATCCTCTTCTGCCAAGCCAGATAAACCCGGTAAAGCCAAAAAGCAGGACAATCCGGCAGCAAAACACCAGGCCCCACCCGGGCAGCGTTGCCTGGAAAAATTGGAAAAACGGGGATTGATTGCGGTGGTGCTCTACGGCAGCGCCGCCGAAAACCTCGACATCATGGCCATCGATGCCGACGCCCTGCGCATTGGCCCCAATCAGGTACGCCCGTGGCGTAAAGAGGTGCTGTACGACGACCTCAACCACGACAATCTGACCGATATGGTGATACTGGTTAAACAGCGCAAGCTGGGCCTGCAGGAGGGAGATCGCTTCCTCACCATTACCGGAATCCACGCACTCCCGGCGGTGCCGGGCCCACTCTCTGACGATGCCACCTCACAACCGATGCTCGCCACCGCACCCCTGGGTGCCAGCCCGTCACCGGCCACCGTGCTGTTCAGTGCGG
The DNA here is from genome assembly GCF_000148645.1 of Ferrimonas balearica DSM 9799. NCBI lineage: Bacteria > Pseudomonadati > Pseudomonadota > Gammaproteobacteria > Alteromonadales > Ferrimonadaceae > Ferrimonas > Ferrimonas balearica. Next base: position 1,370,064 of record NC_014541.1, on the reverse strand, counting down.
TGCTTAAAGGGGTGGGCAGCACCGTCGGCAGTACCGCCACCAGCTACCTGCTGGGTTCCCTTGGCATCGCCAACGAAAGTGACACCCCACTGGTGGACCTCTCCCCCATCGAGAGTGAGCTGGAGGGGATCTCCGAGCAGATTGCCGCCCTGACCACCGAAGTGAATCAGGCACTGAACCTGATTGCCGGTGAGATCCAGACCGGACAATGCTCCACCGCGTTCAACACCATCTCTGATGACGTCTCTCAGATCACCACCTGGACCAACATCCTGCAGGATTGGTCCTCCCGCACCAACGACGGCGATCTGCCCCCGCTGACCAGCTGTCAGGTGGACGACATCGAAAACTGCATGGAAACCTGGGTTTCTGAAGTGCTCGACTCCAGCAATGGCGTCATCGCCAGGCTGACCCGCATCCACACGGAACTGGTGCCCGGCGGCGGCATTGATGGCTTGCTGGATGCCTGCGTGAAATCCTTTGGTGCCCCCGCCTCATTCACCTTTGGCGATACCGACTACTACGCCAAAGTGCAGGACCTCAGCCACTACTTCTATGGCATTCAGGCTCAGGCCGCCAACCTCTATGCCGAAGCCCGTCACTTCCGGGCATGGCAGGCCGCCGTCGCCGATGGCCTGGCCGACCCGGATGTCAGCACGGTTCGCAACATCTGTGAGGCCCCGCCGGTTGGCACCCAGACTAAAACCCAGTGCGACCTGGCCAAAACCGCGGTCTCGCGGCTGTACCGACGGCTGCAGACTCAGGTCGCAGTGGCCGGTGCTCCCTACAGTCGCAGCAACGTCGCCCTGGTCAACGGCACCAATGATCTGTGGCTGCTGCGACTGGACGATGTGGCGGACAGTGACGGCTACGGCTGTGTGTTCCCGCTGACCTCTGCCGCCACCTGTGGCAGCAGCACCGGCACCTACCAGCAAACCACCTTTAGCGACAGCCAGGGGCAGCCTCTGGTGCTGGGCGGGCTGGACGACTTCAGCGGCTACAGCAACTGGCAGGTGGCCGATAACACCGCCTGGAGCAACCTGATGCGCTCTACGGTGGGCGGCGTTGGCTATCGGGCCAGCGAAACCGTCGCGACCTTTATGGACGACACCCTCGGGTTTGACTCATCGGGGCAGGCCCGCATCTTCATCACCAATAACACCGTCGATGCGGGTCTGAATATCCGCAATGCGGAACCGGACCAAGTGTGCTTCCTCGACGCCAACTACCAGGGCAGTACCTGGACCAACACCAGCACGCCCCCCTGGTGCAGCAGCCAATCCATCGGCTCCAGCTATCCGCCCAGCGGTGACACCAAGATCTACGTTGGCTTCTACGCCAACTATTGCGGTTTCAACACTCGAGCCGGCTTTGTGCCCGGCGACAGCCAAAATATGGGATTCTATGCGGGCCGCCCGGCCTTTCAGGCGGTTGGCGAAACCGGCCCCTGTCCGGTCTGGTATGACAGTGCCCGTCCAACCTGGTGGACCGTTCACAACCGCGCAGAGGGCACTCCCCGGCACTTCCGCTACCCCATCGTCGACATCAGCACCCTCAGCTGCGGTGACACCCTGATGTGCGGTGGGGCGCGCAGCCGCTTCAACCCCGGCGGCGTGCCCAGCATGTGTGGTGCCGATTTCGATGCCTATTTTGAAAACCTGGTGCCCACCCCCGACAGCCTGACCGGTTCAGGCTGCTAAGCCGACGATAGCGCTGCCAACCGTTGCGGCCAATGCCGCGGTTGGCGGCCTGTTGTGGTTGTTCTCCCGCCATTTTTTCCCGGCCAAGGCTGCGGTATGCTTAGCGCCTGCCTAACTGTCCGGAACCCCACATGACCCTTACCCTCTGGCTCTCGCTGGCCGCCGTCTGTACCCTCGGTGCCATGAGCCCCGGCCCCTCTCTGGCCCTGGTTATTCGCAATACTGTGCAAGGGGGCGCAGGACGCGGCGTCGTGACCGCCCTGGGCCACGGCATCGGCATCGCCCTTTACGCCCTGCTGGTGGCGATGGGCCTGGGACTGGTGATCACTCAGACCCCCGCCCTGTTTGAAGCGATCCGCTATGCCGGCGCGGCCTTCCTGCTCTATCTCGCCTGGCAGGCGATCAAACCGAAGCCCGCGTCCAGCGATGCGACGCCCGGCACCGACCCTTCCCGCCGCTATCAGGGCTTTGTCGGTGGCTTTCTGGTGGCCTTTCTCAACCCCAAGATCGCCATCTTCTTCCTCGCCCTGTTCAGCCAATATGTGCAGGAGGGGGCGCCGTGGAGCGACAAGCTGATCATGATGGCCACCGCCGGCGGCATCGACGCCCTGTGGTACGCGCTGGTGGCACTGGGCGTGGCCCGCACCCCGCTGATGGGCTGGCTCAAGCACAACAGCCACTGGCTGGATCGCGGCACCGCGGTGGTGCTCACTGTCCTCGCCATTCGCGTGGTGATGTAATTTCACCCCAATAAAAAAGCGCCCCGAAGGGCGCTTTTTTTAGTGGGCAATCACCCGCTGTCGTCGTTGCTTCCACAAGGTCCACAACTGTGGGCACAGCGACATCAGGATCATCCCCGCCATCAGGGCATACTGGCCCGGGCTGTACTGCTCATTGACCAGTATCAGGCCGGTGACGATGCCAGCAATGGGGTTGGCAATGCCACCGAAGGTAAACTCCACCACGGTCATCCGTTGCAGCAGCCACACATAAAGGCCATACGCCAGCGCGGTGTTCAGCAGGATGACCCAGGCCAGCCCCAGGCCATTGCGCAGGGAGAACCCGTCCAGCACCGCCTGATAGCGCTCCGGGTGCCAAAAGGCATCCACTGCCGCCGCGCCGCTAAGCAGCACACCGCCAATCACCAGCTGCCAGCTCAGCACCGTCCACCAGTGCACCCGACCGCCCAGGCTCTTGGTCAGGCCGCTGCCCACCACGATGCAGAGAATCGCCCCCAACATCGCTGCCAGGCCGATGGGGTTGAGACTCAGGCTGCCCGGGTCGAACAGGCACCAGGCCAGTGCCACCAGGGCCAGGCCGCTCAGCACCTGCACCGTGGCAGGGCGCACCCGGTACACCAGCAGGTGATAGATCATGGCAAACACCGGCACCGACACCATCCCCACCCCGGAGATGGCGGACGGCAGGGTCAGGGCCATCACAAAGATCAGCCCGAAAAACACGGCGATGTTCAGGGTGCCAATCACCGCCAGCGTGACCCACTGCCGCCCCTGGGGCAGCCGGGGTCGCAACGCCAGCAACAGTAAACCGGCAGGCAGCGCCCGCAGTGCCCCCAACAGCAGCGGAGGCCAGCCATCCAGGCTGTATTGGGTAACGGCGTAGGTGGTGCCCCACAAAAAGGCCGCCACCATGGCAAGCAGGAGATTCATGGCAACTCAATGAATTGGGTGCATCAGGTAGCCCACAACAGGCTATGCAGGCGAAAACTGGCGCATAAAACTGGGCGAGAGCGCCAGCCTACCTGAGCGGAAGCCGGGCTGTCACGGGCTGAGCCACGATGACACGCAAAAAAAACGGGCCGCTGGGACAGCGGCCCGGTCGACAGCGGTTACGCCAATGAGAAGAAGATACCGGCGATGGCGGCACTCATCAGGTTGGAGCAGGTCGCGGCAATCAGGGTGCGCACACCAAAGCGGGCGATAAAGTCACTGCGGGAAGGGCAAAGGGTGCCCAGGCCACCGATCAGGATGCCGATGGAGGCCACGTTAGCGAAACCACACAGGGCAAAACTGACGATCACCTTGGTTTTCTCATCCAGCAACTGTTTGCCTGCCGCCAACACCGCGTCAGTGTCTTTCAGATAGGGGGCGAGGTCGGAGTAGGCCACAAACTCATTGATAATGAGTTTCTTACCAATCAGCGCACCCGCCACATCGATGTCAGCCATCGGCACGCCCAGCAGAAACGCCAGCGGCGCGAAGATCCAGCCCAGGATCAGCTCCAGCGACAGCTCCATACCGATGGCACCGCCAAGGCTGCCCAGCAGGGTGTTGACCAGGGTAACGAGGCCAATCATGGCGATCAGCATGCCACCGATGGCAGCCGCCAGTTTCAGACCACTGGCGGCGCCCTCACCGGCCGCCGCCAGCATGTTCTCCGGACGCTTCTCGGAGAAGTGGGTGGACTTCTCCACCACGTAATCCGGTGTGGTGGTTTCCGGCAGGATCAGCTTGGCGAACAGGATGCCGCCGGGCACCGCCATAAAGGAGGCCGCCAGCAGGTACTGCATGTCCACCCCCATCATGGCGTAACCAGCCAGCACAGTGCCGGACACCGACGCCATGCCGCCGCACATAATGGCGAAGAACTCCGAATCACTCATCTTCGGCATGTAGGGCTTCACCACCAGCGGCGCTTCACTCTGGCCCACAAAGGCGTTGGCCACCGCAGACATCGACTCCGCCTGGGAGGTGCCCAGCGCTTTGGACACCAGGCCGCCGATGGTGCGAATAATGAATTGCATGACGCCCAGGTAGTAGAGCACCGCGATCAGGGCGGAGAAGAACACCACCAGCGGCAGCACATTCAGGGCAAAGACAAACCCGATCCCCTCCACGGAGAAGTTCACCAGATTACCAAACAGGAAGTTCACCCCGGCCTTGCCACTGTCCAGCACCGCGTGAACACCGTGGGACAACGCTTCCAGCGCTTTACGGCCCATCGGCACATAGAGCACCAGGGCACCAATGGCCATCTGCATCACAAACGCCAGGCCCACGGTACGGAAGTTAATGGCGCGGCGGTTGGTGGAAACCGCCAGGCCCACCAGCAGCAGCACCAAAATGCCGACAAATCCAATGGCAAACATGATCACTCCTGGCTGGCGAAGTGATTCGCCATAAAGCATTCAATCAGGCGGATAAAGCTGGCTTCAGCCAGTTTGGCGCAGCGCAGGGTCTGTTCATGGGACAGTTCCACGTCCCCCAGCCCCTCGGCCATATTGGTGATGGCGCACATGGCCAGCACCGGCAGGCCACAGTGGGCCGCCGAGATCACCTCCGGCACCACAGACATGCCAACGACGTCGGCGCCGATGATCTGCATCATGCGGATCTCCGCCGGGGTTTCGAAGTTGGGGCCGGTGTAAGAGACGAACACCCCTTCATTGAGGTGGATGTCGTTGGCCTCGGCCACACGCTTAACCTCAGCACGCAGGGCTTTGTCATAGGCATTGGCCAGGCTGAAGAAACGGGGGCCGTACTCTTCGTCATTGGGGCCACACATGGGGGATTCCGGCATGGTGTTGATGTGATCGCTGAACACCACCAGTGACCCCACATCGATCCGCTCAGGACGCAGCGAGCCGGCCGCATTGGTCACCAGTACAAACTCACAACCCAGGCGCTTAAAGGTGCGTACCGGCGTGGTCATCACCTTCATGTCCTGGTGTTCGTAGTAGTGGCCACGACCCTTCATGCACACCACCTCAACGCCGTTCATGGTACCCAGTACCAACTCACCGGAGTGGCCCTGAACGGTGCTGACCGGGAACCCGGCCAGTTCGGTGTAGGGGATCACCACTTTGTCCGACAGCGCATCGGCAATGACGCCAAGGCCAGAGCCGAGGATAAAAGCGGCCTTGGGCTGGAAGCCGGGTTTGTGGTCGTAGATGGTCTGGAGTGCCTGGATAACCGGGTCGTTTTTCATTGTGTTTTCTCACGGGTGACAGAGGCGGCAAAACGTACCAAAGAATGGGGTGTGGAACGTTGCCAAATGCCGCCCGATCATGCTGTTTTTGAACACAATGACCCGTCGCTTTTGCGAACTTCTTCAAAACAATCTGAGCCGGATTCTGGCATGCTGACCGACCCGCAAAACGCCGCCCACAGGGAGTCCTCATGCCCGCTGCCGGCTTAATCAGCGATAAGCTGACCCTGCGCATGCTGCGCTACTTTTATGTGCTGTCGCAAACCCGCCACTTTGGCCAGGCGGCCGACCGCCTCAACATCACCACCTCCCCCTTGAGCCACAAGATCAAAGAGCTTGAGTCCCTGCTGGGCGTCACCCTGTTTCTGCGCAACTCCCGCAATGTGGAACTGACCGAAGCCGGCGAGGCACTGCAGAACGAATGCGACCATCTGTTTCAGGTGGTGGAGCACGCCGTACACCGGGTGCAACGGGTCGCGGAAGCGGGTCGGGGTGTGGTTAAGCTGGGCCTGGTCAGTTCCGCTTTCTGGTCCGGGTTGGGGCAGCACCTGGGGGCCTTTCAACAGCGATACCCGGATCAGCAGATCGACCTGGTGGAAGCCAATCCCGAGCAGCAGAAGCGGATGGTGATCGAGCATCAGATTGACGTAGGGCTGGTGCGCTTTGCCGATGCCATGAACATCCACCCCCTCAGTGCCCGCAAGCTGACCGAGGAAACCTTTGTGGTGGCCATGACGCGGCAGCACCCCCTGGCCCGGCATAACCGATTGAGTTTGGATGCATTGCGGGACGCCGAGTTCGCCCTGTTCAACCGACGCAACTCCGCCTCCGCCGACCTCTTTATCAACGAGTGCAAGAAGCGCAACCTGGTGCCGAAGATCATCAAGGAGTTTGTGGAACCCAACACCCTGATGGCCTACGTCGCCCACAGCGACAGCGTCACCATTGTCCCCTCCAGTTTCGCCAATCACGGTTGGGACAACATCCGCTTTGTCCCCCTGAAAGAGGCGATTGGCGCGGGCCTCTACGCCATCTACGACCGCAGCACGCTGTCGCCTTCCGCCCACGCCTTTGTCAGCGCCTTTGGTCAGAGCGACAAGCGATGAAGCCACAAAAAAACGGCACCCTGTGGTGCCGTTTTTTTATGCTCTCGATGGTGCGTTCAATGGGAGTCCTGGATCTGCCCGACGGTCAGCATCGGCGCGGCATCCAACTCCTCAGCATCCATCATTGAGGCGATGCGCTCTACCGAGGAGAGCAACAGGCTTTGCTCCCACTCCTCCAGCGCCTGATAACGCTGGATAAAGTGCTCTTGCAGCGGCTGCGGTGCGGAGGCCATCAAACGTTGCCCCTCTTCGCTTAATGACAGGTGAACACGCCGTTTATCGGCTTCGTCACGGATCCGCTTTACCAGCCCCCGTGACTCCAGCCGGTCGATGATGGAGGTGACCGTCGCCGGACTCAGGTTCACTTCTGCCGCCACCTGGCGGGCAATCGGCCCATCCAGTTGCGCGATCTTTTGCATCACCACCAACTGCGGGCCGGTCAGACCCGACTCCTTATTCAGCTTGCGGCTGTGCAGATCAATGGCGCGGATCACCTTGCGCAGCGAGATCAGCAATTGTTCGTGTTTGTCCATGGTCACTCCAGTGTTCAACCGCAACACTGTAACAAATTCAAAGGCCCGCGCCAGCCCTAGAACAGGGTCACCAGAGTCGCCATCGCGCCGAACAGCAGCGTCAGAACAAGAAGTTCACGTCGATGAGAATGGGATCGCTGTTGCATAGTGCCTCCTTTGTATCCACTGCCCCCGGACAATCGGGGACAGCAAAAATTCGCAATCTAACTTTAGTTCTTCGGTATTACCTCGAATCGCTTCCTCATCCAGCCCAAGCAAAAAAGCCCAAGCGCCGGACAAATAACCTTTTTAACCATAGCGTCAACGCCGACCCAAAAGCAACTCAATTTGAAATCTAATGATTAGAGTTATAACCTTTTTAGGCGAAGTTTCGACCAAGCATGGTCAACATTCAGGATTCAGACAATGGAGGAGTAATGTGCGGATTCGCCGGATTTCACAGTGACAACCCCGCCCCCGAACACAAGCAGTGGGTTGAGCGCATGGTGGAGACGTTGGCGCCCCGGGGGCCTGACAGCGAAGGACTGATGGTTCGCCAGGGTCTGGTACTGGGCCACCGGCGCCTCAAGGTGATCGACCTGTCCGATCAGGGCAGTCAGCCAATGACCGACCTCGGCCTCGACCTGGTCTTTAACGGCTGCCTGTACAATTACCCCGAACTGCGAAAGACGCTGGCCGGGCTGGGCTACCAGTTCTTCTCCAACAGCGACACTGAGGTGCTGCTCAAGGCGTACCATGCCTGGGGTCCCAACTGCGTGGAACGGTTCAACGGCATGTTTGCCTTTGCCATCCACGAGCAGAAAACCGGCCGTCTGGTACTGGGCCGTGACCGCCTCGGCATCAAGCCGCTCTATCTGGCGCAGCACCGCGATGGCTTGGCGTTCGCCTCCACCCTGCCGGCACTGCTCGAGGTGCCGGGCCTGGACACCGAACTGGATCCCATCGCCCTTAACCACTACCTCAGCTTCCACGCCGTAGTACCTGCCCCCCATACCCTGCTGAAGGGCATCAAAAAGCTGCCCCCGGCCACCGTCCGCACCATCCACCCCGATGGACGTCAGGAGGATCACAACTACTGGCAGTTCCAGGTGGGTGAGCGGGAGCAGGACCACCACATCACCGATGAGGAGTGGGAGCAGCAACTGCTGGACACCCTGCGCACCTCGGTACGACGTCGGATGGTGGCGGATGTGCCGGTGGGGGTTTTGCTGTCCGGCGGACTCGACTCCAGCCTGATTGTCGGCTTGCTGGCCGAGCAGGGCCAACACAACCTCAACACCTTTTCCGTGGGCTTTGAGGCCGCCGGTGGCGAATCGGGCGATGAGTTCCGGTACTCCGACCTGATCGCCCGCCACTACGGGACCGAACATCACAAGATAGAGGTGCCCTCCTCCACCCTGCTGGACACGCTGCCTAAAACCTTTCAGGCGATGTCTGAGCCGATGGTCAGTTACGACAATGTCGGCTTTTTCCTGCTGTCCCAGCAGGTTTCAAAGCACCTGAAAGTGGTGCAGTCCGGTCAGGGCGCCGATGAGATCTTTGCCGGCTATCACTGGTATCCGCCCCTCCAGGGCAGTGCCGATCCGGTGGAGACTTACGCCAGTCACTTTATGGATCGGGACTACGCCGAGTACTGCCGCACGGTCACCTCCGGCTACCACACTGGCGACCACGCCACCGCGTTTATCCGCAGCCGCTTCGCCCGCCCGGATGGGCATGGGCCGGTGGATAAGGCGCTGCACCTGGACACCAGCGTGATGTTGACCGACGACCCGGTCAAACGGGTCGACAACATGACCATGGCCTGGGGCCTGGAAGCCCGCGTGCCGTTTCTCGACCACGAGGTGGTGGAGCTGGCCGGGCGCATTCCCGCCCGACTCAAGTTGGGGGACAACGGCAAAGGGATCCTGAAAAGCCTGGGCCGTAAAGTGATCCCCAGTGCCGTGATCGATCGTCCCAAAGGCTACTTCCCGGTGCCCGCACTGAAATACATCGAAGGGCCCTATCTGGAGTTTGTCCAAAACGCGCTCAACTCGGAGCGTGCCCGCCAGCGCGGGCTGTTCCAGCGTGACTACCTGACCGCTCTGCTGGACGACCCCAAATCCCACATCACGCCGCTGCGTGGCTCCAAACTCTGGCAGGTCGCGCTGCTGGAGATGTGGTTGCAAACCCATAACTTGTAAGGACGCCATCATGACCGACATCCACTCCCCCATGGACATCGAGCAGATGACTTCACTGAAGCACTGGGGCGAACCGCCTGAGAACGGCCAGGAGCTGCTGGCCAAACCGGCCAGCGTCGATTGCGGCTGGGGACGACTGCTGTTTGGCCAGACCTTTGCCGACCCCGAAGCGCTGGCCCGCAGCCTGCTGGAGGAGCAGCCCGGCCAACGGGACATGGCCCTGTACTGCCGCGACCCTCAGGTGGTGGTCTCCTTCGCGCCGCAACGGTTGTTCATCGATCCCTCGCTGACCTATCGGCTCGACCTGACGCAGCAACCCATCGATGCCACCCCTCCGAAGGGGATCAGCATCCGGCCACTCACCGGCAGCTGGGACGAGTACGAGATGAACCGGCTGTATAAGGCCCGCCAGATGGTGCCGCTGCGGGAGAAGTTCACCCACCACCAACTGACCGAACCGGCCCTCACCGTGCTGATGGCCATCGATGACCACAGCCAGACGGTGGTGGGCTGCGTCACCGGAGTTGACCACCCCCGCCTGTTTGATGACCCGGACCAGGGCGCCAGCCTTTGGGCTCTGGCGGTCGACCCACAATGCGCGCTTCCCGGCGTGGGCGCAGCTCTGGTGCAGGCGCTGGCCAGCCACTTTCAGCAGCGCCAACGCCGCTTCCTCGACCTGTCGGTGATGCACGACAACCAGCAGGCGCTGGCGCTCTACCACAAGCTGGGCTTTCGCCAGGTGCCGGTGTACTGCGTTAAAACCCGCAACGCCATCAACGAGCAGCTGTACATCGGTGACGGCGACGACAAGGTGCCGGACCTCAATATCTATGCCCAGATCATCGTTGACGAAGCGTACCGCCGGGGCATCGGTGTGCAGATTGAGGACCCGGCGCTGGGGCTGTTTACCCTCAGCCTCGGGGGACGCAGCGTCAATTGCCGGGAATCACTGACCGACCTGACCAGCGCCATCGCCATGACCCGCTGCGACAACAAAGACCTCACCCACCGCCTGCTGGCCAAAGCGGGGCTGAAAGTGCCCACGCAGAAAACCATCAACAACGCCAGCGAGGCGATCGCCTTCTGGCGCCAGCACGGCCCCATGGTGCTGAAACCGGCCAGGGGCGAACAGGGCAACGGCGTGTTCGTTGATCTGCGCAATGAGCAGGCCATTCACGATGCCTACCAGCAGGCGTCCGCGCTGGAAGGGCCACTGCTGGCCGAGCAGTACATCGAAGGACAGGACCTGCGCATTCTGGTGATCGGTGACGAAGTGGTAGCGGCCGCGGTGCGCAAACCGCCCACCATCGTTGGCGACGGCCTCACCAGCATCGGCACCCTGATCGACAAACTCAGCCGTCGCCGGGCCGCCGCAACCAGCGGTGAAAGCCGCATTCCGCTGGACAGTGAAACCCAGCGCTGCGTCGCCGATGCGGGCTTCGAGATGAGCGACATCCTGCCCTATGGCCGCGCCCTGGCCGTGCGCAAAACCGCCAACCTTCACACCGGCGGCAGCCTCAACGATGTGACCACCAAGCTCCACCCACGGCTGCGCGAAGTCGCACTGCACGCCGCGCGGGTGCTGGCGATACCGGTCACCGGCCTTGATCTGCTGGTGCACGATCCCAGCGAACCGGACTACGTCATCATCGAAGCGAATGAGCGGCCGGGCCTGGCCAATCATGAACCGCACCCCACGGTGGAGCGGTTCCTCGACCTGCTGTTTCCACAAACCCAAGGAGGGCGATAACTCATGACATTGACCCTGGACCGGGACTACCTCAAACACACCCTGTTGGCGCTGCTCAATACGCCGAGTCCGACCGGCATGACCGACGCGGTGGTGCAGCTGGTGTGCCAGCACCTGGAACAACTGGGCATCGAATACGAGCTGACCCGGCGCGGCGCCATCCGCGCCAATCTGCCGGGTCAGGTGCACTCACCGGACCGGGCCATCGCCGCGCACCTCGACACTCTGGGCGCCATGGTCAAACAGCTCAAACCCAATGGCCGCCTGGAGGTGGTGTCCGTGGGCACCTGGCCGGCCCGTTCGGCGGAGGGCGCCCGGGTCACCCTGTACCGCGACCATGGCGACCCGCTGCGCGGAACGCTGCTGCCGCTGAAAGCGTCCGGCCACGTCTACGGCAAGGCCGTGGACCAACAGCCCGCCAGCTGGCCCAATCTTGAATTGCGGCTGGATCAGCGCAGCCACAGCCTGGCCGATCTGCAGGCGTTGGGGATCCACCCCGGCGATCGCCTGACGGTGGACCCCAACCCGGAGTTTCTCGATAACGGTTTCTGGGTCTCGCGGTTTCTCGATGATAAGGCGGGGGTGGCAGCGGTCCTGACCGCCGCAAAGGCGATAGTTGAGAGCCAGCAGCCGTTGCCGATGGATTGTCATCTGCTGTTCACCATTTCAGAGGAGGTCGGGGTGGGCGCCTCCCATATCCTCCATGGCGATGTGGCGGAACTGCTGGCGGTGGACAACGGCACCATCGCCCCCGGCCAGAATACCTCCGAGTACGGTGTGACCATCGCCATGCAGGACTCCAGTGGCCCGTTTGACTGGTACCTGACCCAGCGCCTGATAGGCCTGTGCCAGCGCCACGGCATTGAACACAGTCGCGACGTATTTCGCTTCTACCGCAGCGATGCGGCAGCGGCGGTGGAAGCGGGCAACGACATCCGCGCCGGACTGATCTGCTTTGCCCTCGACGGCTCCCATGGCCATGAGCGCACCCACGCCGACTCGGTCGCTGCCGTGGCCAGCTTGCTGGCTCACTACATGCTGAGTGGCCCTATCCTCGAGCGCGATAAAGACGCCATGGGTCCCCTGTCTGATCTGCCAGAAGACCCCACCCACTGGGAAGACCCCGAGGAGCGTCACTGATGCCGGTTTCACTCGCCATTCTCAACGCCCTTTGGCCCCTGTCGATGGAGGAGGACGACGACCCTCCCCTACAACAGTGAACACAAATTTCAACCCTCAAAAAACATCAAAATTTAATTAGCACACAATCTTTCATGCCGCGGGCATCGAACACCTGGCCAGACCACAAAAATCCCCGTTGGCCAGGCACAAATTGTTCAGAATAGGGAGTTATCCGTAAACATATCGCTCCAATCTGTCGCCATTATGTTGCGACAAGTTTGATAGAACGGTAATTAAGCGAGTAGAATAGTTCGCGCTCTAATCATAACAACACATACATTTGCTTTAAAAAAGGTGGAATTTCACCCATGGCTACCAGCACTGTGCAACGCCAACCTGCCGCGACCAATGCGGATCCGATCCCTCTTAAACTGGTTGAAACTCAACCTGCCCAGCGCTACCACTTCAACACCCATGACGAGCTGATGGCATTCGATGTCGCCGGCCACTCCTGGCGCGAAACCTTGGCCAAGTCTTTCCAGTCCGATAAGGATTTGGCCAAAGTTCTGCACGGCGTCCGCCCGGTTGAAGACGACGTCTACAAAGTGATTGCTGCCCGCATCACCCCCTATGTCGCCCAGTTGATGGATAAGAACGATCCCAACTGCCCCATCCGCATTCAGTACGTGCCGGAGCAGGATGAGATGCACATCGCCCCCCATGAGATGGGAGACCAACTGGCGGAAGACGACATGATGCCGGAGGGCACGTCGCTGGTGCATCGCTACCCCAACCGGGTGCTGTTCCTGGTGCACAACATCTGTGGCGCTTACTGCCGCCACTGCACCCGTAAGCGCATGGTGTCTGACCCGCTGAACGTGATTGATATGGCCCGCATCCGCCGCTCGGTGGAGTACCTGCGTGACCACCCTGAAGTGCAGGATGTACTGCTGTCCGGTGGTGACCCGCTGCTGCTGACCGACAGCAAGCTGGATGAGATCCTGTCGATGATCCGCGAAGCCCGTCCGGACCTGAAGATTCTGCGCATCGGCAGCCGCCTGCTGGCTCAGCTGCCGACCCGCGTCACCCCTGAGTTGGTCGACGTGCTGGTGAAGAACCGCGTTACCCTGATCAACACTCAGGTAAACCATCCGCGCGAGATCACCCCGCTGTTTATCAAGCACACCACCATGCTGCGCCGCGCTGGCGTGATGCTGGGCAACCAGAGTGTGATGATCAAAGGGGTGAACGACGACGTTGAGGTGATGCGCGATCTGGTGATGGACCTGGTGTCCAACGGTATCCGTCCCTACTACGTCTATTCGATGGATCCGGCACCGGGCAACAGCAAGTTTATGGTCAGCTATGACCGCATGCTCGAGATCTACCACGGCATCCGCGGCTGGGTATCCGGCCCCGCGATCCCCACCTTTATCGTCGATGGCATCGGCGGACTCGGCAAAATGCCGGTGCAGCCCGAGTATGTGAAGAAGACGGTGCAGGACGGTGAAACCAAGTTGATTGCCACCAACTTTGAAGGCCGTACTGCCGACGTGTCCTACCTGCTGTAAGGGCCGCCATGCACGCGCTGGATTACGCCCTGTTTGCCGCCTACCTGGTGGCGCTGGTGGCCATCGGCTACTGGTTTTATCGCCGTCACCAGGGCGGCGAGGATTTCTTCCTTGCCGGCCGGAGCCTGGGCGCCCGCCACGTCGGGTTTTCCATTGCCGCTACCGATGTCGGTGGCGGCTTCTCCATCGGCCTGGCCGGGCTCGGATTCACCATGGGTTTGTCCGCCAGTTGGCTGCTGTTTACCGGCCTGCTCGGTGCCTGGCTGGCCGCGGTGTGGATGATCCCAAAGGTGAAAGCCCGGGAAACCCAACACCGATTTTTCACCTACCCGGACCTGCTCAAGCACCACTTTGGCCCCAAGGTCGCCATGGTGGCGGCCTTGATATCCGCCATTGGCTACCTCGGTTTTACCGCCGCCCAGTTGCTGGCCGGGGCGAAGCTGGCCGCCAACACCCTGGTGCCCGCGGACATGACCGCCCTGTCACCACTGACTCTGGCTCTGTGGTTAATTGGTGGCGCCACCATCCTGTATACCGCCTTCGGTGGGCTCAAGGCGGTGATCTACACCGACAGCGTACAGTGGCTGATCCTGCTGCTTGGCCTCGGTGGCCTGGCCCTGCCCTTCGCCATACACGAGATTGGCGGCGTGGCCGCGCTCATTGAGGCCCTGCCGGACAGCTACTGGTCTCTCAGTGAACTCAGCCTCTCCACCGCCCTGAACTGGCTGATCACCATCACCCCAATCTGGCTGGTGGCGATGACCCTGTACCAGCGCATCTACGCCTGCCGGGACACCCAAACCGCCCAGCGGGCCTGGTACCTGGCCGGATTTCTGGAATACCCGCTGATGGCGTTTTCCGGCGTACTGCTGGGGATGTGTGCCCGGGTGCTGCTGCCGGAAGCCGATGCCGAAAGCGCGGTGCCGATGATGATCCGCGATGTGCTGCCGCTGGGCTTGACCGGCATCGTGATTGCCGCCTACTTCTCCGCCATCATGTCCACCGCTGACAGCTGCCTGATGGCCAGCTCCGGTAACCTGACCAATGACCTGCTGGGCGTTCGCGAAGACTCCCCGCGGGCGGTGCGTTGGTCGATGATGGCCACGCTCGGCTTGGGCCTGCTGGCCATCCTGATGGCGGCGCACGCCAGTTCAGTTCTCAACGCCATCCTGGCCGCCTATGGCCTGATGGTGTCCGGCCTCGTCGCTCCGACACTGGCCTGCCTGTTCTGGCCGCAGGTCAATGCCCGCTCAGCGATGCTGTCGATGCTGGTGGGTGGCGGTGTGGTCTCGCTGCTGATGCTTAACTGGCTGCCGCTGCCGGCCGCCGTGGCCGACTGGGGGCTGGACCCCAGCGTCTTCGGCCTGACCGCCTCCCTGCTGACCCTGGCCGTAACCCACTGGCTCAGCCTTTTACGTTATTCCGATGTTGTTGAGGTAACGAAATGAATTCCCTACTCGCCAGTTTGACCGACAGTCCTCAAGCCGGCTTTCAGTTTGACCAGGTGTTGCACCATGCCGGTGCCACCCTGCAGCATGGCCCCAATAATGACCGCGTCTACCTGATGTCGCTGGGCCAAGCCGACCCGCACGAGGTGTTGTGTGAAGTGCACCACCTCGCCGACCAGCATGGCTACGGCAAGATCTTCGCCAAGCTGCCGCACACTCAGGCGGAGCCCTTTCTTAATCAGGGCTACCGGGTGGAAGCCCGCATCCCCGACTTCTATCCGGATGCCGATGCGGTGTTTCTGGGCCACTACCCGGAACCTGAACGAGCGCAAGTGGCCGAACCGGAAGCGCTGCATACTACGCTGCAGCAGGCCACTCTGGACCTGAAGCCGGATGGTCGCAGTCGCCATGATCCCGCCATCCGCCTGATGCATGAAGCCGATGTGGACAAGATGGCCGCGCTCTACCGCCAGGTATTTCCCAGCTACCCCTTTCCCATTACCGATCGGGACTTCCTGCTGGAAACCATGGCGGATAACGTTGCGTACTTTGGGGTTGAGAAGGATGGGGCATTGCTGGCACTGGCTTCTGCTGAACAGTGCCATCAAAGCGGCACAGTGGAGATGACCGACTTTGCCACCGCCCCTGCCGCTCGCGGCCAGGGCTGGGCTCAGCGTTTGTTGGCTCAGATGGAGCTGGCGATGGAAGCACAAGGGCATCGCGTGGCTTATACCATCGCCCGCGCCGTCTCAGTCGGGATGAACCGTACCTTTGCCCGCCGCCAATACCAGATGGCGGGACGGTTGGTGAACAACACCCAGATCAGCGGCCAGATCGAATCGATGAACGTCTGGTATAAGCCGTTACGTCCGGCATCGAACGGGGGCTGAGCGGCACAACGGCCAGCCCGGCGATTCACCCGTCGGGATCGAGGGGAACCGCAGCAGGTTCGGTAAACACCCAGTCCCGCGATTTCACCGGCGAATGACAGGCGATGCACTGCGCATCGCCTTGCTCAAATGGGGTCAGCTCAGCCCCAACCCAACGGCCCCAGCGCCATCCGGTCTCACCCGCGTCCTCAGCCCGGGCCATAAATTCGGCGTGAACAAATGCTCCCGGGCCAATGGCAGCCGGCCAGTCCGCCAGCGCTTCCGCTTTCCACACCACCTTGCCCAGTATCGCGCCGTCCGGCCAGGGTTGTGTTTCCCCCCGACGCGCCGCCGCGATCGCAATCTCATTGCCCAGGATCACCCGGACGGTGCCATTGTCGGTACGATGGGACACCGCCAACGTCGACCAATCCTGCCACCCCTGCGGATAACTAAGACCATTGGATGGGCCTGCAGCAATACTACTGTTCAGTCCTGAAAGCCCCAACACCACGCCAAGCGCCGTCACCTGCCTCCACCAACACCGCATATCACTCTCCAGTCACCACACACCGATACCAGAGCGTAGCTGCCGCAGGCCGGAAATCACCGGTCTCGCCCCAGCCAAATGTTGATCGCGATCACACTTGCTGCGCCATTGCGGCAAGCAAACTCATTACCCCACCTAAGAGATTTCGACACTTTTGCCTGCACAATGGCGAAACTTGACCAGGAATTCGCCACACGATTGTGATTCCAGCACATCCACAAGTGAGCAAGATTTCACCATGTGAGTGCAAATGATATTGATTCTTGTTTGTTTTCATCTACCATGTGTGCACATCTGAGTAACATTCAATGCACACTTTGGGACGTGACTGACCATGACGATGAAAAAAACGCTGCTGGCTTCCGCCATTCTCACTGCCATGTTGACCGCTTGTGGTGGGGGCTCCAGCTCCGACTCCACCCCCACTCCAAGCAACAGCGCGCCCACTGACATCGCCCTTTCCAACGCCAGCGTGGATGAAAACGCCACAGCCGCCACCATCGGCCAACTCAGTGCCACCGATGCTGACGCGGGCGACACCTTCACCTTCAGCAGCAGCGACGCACGCGTCGCCATCGATGGCACCACCCTCTCTCTGGCCGAAGGCGTAAAGCTGAACTTCGAAGACACCGCCAGCATCGACGTAGAGGTTTCGGTTGCCGACAGCGCTGGCAACAGCTTCAGCAAAACCCTGACCATCAGCGTCAACGACCTGCTGGATACCTACGCCTTCCCCAGCCGCTTTGGTGACGGCTCCAGCGTCAGCTACGGCGGCCAGACCACCCGCCACGTGCTGATTGCTGAACTGAACCACTACATCGGCAACCAACTGCAGAACGATGTTGAAACCGGTGTGCTGACCACCAAAGACGCGGTCATCGCCAAGTTGACCTCCTTCTACGCCATGACGGCGGAAGAGTATGACCTGGTGGCCGATGACTTTGCCGTGCAGTTCCTTGATGGCACCCGCCAGACCGTACTGCGTGACCTGTCCAGCTCCCACAAAGACCTGTCCGGCAAGATCGCCGGCAACGACGCCACCGGTCAGCACAAAGACTGGAACGGCAGCGACTTTGCCGGCTGGGGCGCCACCGGTTCCACCACGCCTGAGAACCTGGTTTACACCCTGTTCGATATGCTGGGTGATAACGCTCAGGCATACCTCGACGGTGGCATCCGCCAGGACATCAACGGCAACGCCATCACCAGCATCTACCTGACCGAAGATGGTCGCGATCTGAAGCAACTGATCCAGAAGTTCCTGCTGATGTCCGTAGCCTATTCTCAGGGCGCGGATGACTACCTGGACTACGACCTCGACGGCAAGGGTCTTAACTCCGACAACGTCAGCAACAAGGACGATAAGGGCTACACCGCACTGGAGCATACCTACGACGAAGGCTTTGGCTACTTTGGTGCCGCCCGGGACTACCTGGATTACAGCGATGATGAGCTGGCCCAGAAGGGTGGCCGTGACGACTGGCAAGGGATGCACGACACCAACGGTGACGGCGTTATCGACCTGAACAGCGAGTACAACTTTGGCCAATCCACCAACGCCGCCAAGCGCGACCGTGGCGCCACCGTTGCCACCGACATGACCGCCGCCGCCATGAACGCCTTCCTGCAGGGCCGCCAGATCATCACCGATGCTGACGGCGCACTGACCACCGAGCAGATGGACGCGCTGAAAGCTCAGGTGACCATCGCTCTGGAGAACTGGGAGATGGCCATCGTTGCCACCGTGGTGCACTACATCAACGACACCAACGCCGACCTGGCCAAGCTGGCTGCCGCTGATGAGGATTTCAGCTACAGCGATCTGGCCAAGCACTGGTCCGAAATGAAGGGCTTTGCTCTGGGCCTGCAGTTCAACCCCAAGGCGCCGCTGACCGATGCTCAGTTTGAACAGCTGCACAGCCTGATCGGCGACATGCCGGTGATGAGCGGTGACATCGCTGCCTACCAGGCGGACCTGATGACCGCCCGCCAGCTGCTGGCCGACGCTTATGAGATTGCTTCTGATAACGCCGCCAACTGGTAAAGCAACGCCCCCGCGGTAACACCAAAAAGCTTGGGCTTTCGGGCCCGGGCTTTTGCTGCATCAACAGGAACGTGATGATGAACATTCAAACTCTCCCTTGGCACCGCACCGCCCTGGCCGCCGCGCTGACCCTGGCTCTGGCGGCCTGCGGTGAAAGCAACTCCGCCTCCCCCGGCCCGGATTACGGCGGCGGCAACGGCGACAATGGCGGTGTCACGCCCCCACCCACTGACCAGTTTGACCAGGCCGCCCTGGTGGCCAACCTGGCCGACAACGTGATTGCCCCCACGTTTGCCGACTTTGCCCAGCGCAGTGCCGCGCTGAACACCGCCATCGGCGCTTACTGTGATGAGCTGGAAGGCAGCGGCGACGCCACTGCGGCCCGCACCGACGCTCAGGCGGGCTGGCGCGACGCCATGGCCACCTGGCAGTTTGCCGAACTGATGCAGGTTGGTCCGCTGCGCGACAACAACAGCAACCTGCGCAACAAGATCTACTCCTGGCCGGTGGTCAGCCAGTGCGCCGTTGATCAGGACGTCGCCTACTTCGAGGCCGGTACCATCAACGGCACCCCCTATGACATCACCCTACGCACCGAAACCCGCAAGGGACTGGATGCGCTGGAATACCTGCTGTTTAACGACAATCTGGATCACCGCTGCAGCGCCACCACCGCCCCGACAGGCTGGAACGAGCGTCCGGACGCCGAACGCGCCCTGGCCCGATGCGCCTTTGCCGAAGCCGTGGCCGCCGATCTGACCAACAACGCCAATACCCTGGTGACCGCCTGGGGGGATTACGCCCCGCAGCTCAAAGCCGCAGGCCAACCGGGCAGTGACTGGGCCGACATCCACGAGGCGGTGAATGACCTGTCCGATGCGCTGTTCTACCTCGACAGCGTCACCAAGGACCGCAAGCTCGATGCGCCTTATCAGCAGTTTGCCGGCAGCTGCAACAGCGCCGAGTGCGATGCCGCACTCGAGTCCGCTCTGAGCGGCCACTCCATTGCGAACGTCAGCGCCAACCTGAAAGCCCTCCAGGCACTGTTCAGTGGCGATCTGAACGAGGCCACCGGCACCGGCTTCGACGACTACCTCAACGAAGTCGGCAGCGGCGAACTGGCCAACCGGATGGCCAGCGACATCGAGGGCGCCATCGCCACCAGCGAAGGCTACAGCCAGAGCCTGGCCCAGACCCTCAATGACGATCCGGACCGCGTTCAGCAGACCCATGCCGACATCAAAGCGGTGACCGACCAGATGAAGGTCGACTTTATCAGCGCCCTGGCGCTGGACCTGCCCGCCACCTCTGCCGGAGATAACGATTGATGAGCAGCGTGACCCCGACCGGCCGTTACAGTGCCCTGGCCGCCAGCATCGCGCTGGCTCTGTGTGGCCAGGCCGCCGCGGCTGAAAACGACAACAATAACGACACCCAGGTGCGTTACGACGAAACCCTGCAGATCATCGGCCACCAGGACAAACTGCGCACCGAAGCCGGCTCGGCCACCCTGCTGGATGAGCTGCAGCTGGACAAGTTCAAGTACGACGACATCGAGCGCATCCTTGCGTTTGTGCCTGGCGTGAACATCCGTTCCGAAGATGGCTTTGGCCTGCGCCCCAATATCGGTTTCCGGGGTGTGACGCCGGAGCGCAGCAAAAAGATCACCCTGATGGAGGATGGCGTGCTGATCGCCCCGGCGCCCTACTCCGCCTCTGCCGCTTACTACTTCCCGCTGATGTCCAAGATCACCTCGGTTGAGGTGTTTAAAGGCCCCGCCGCCATCCAATACGGTCCCTACACCGTGGCCGGTGCGCTCAACATGACCACCCGGGCGGTGCCGGAGTTCCGCGAAGGGCAGCTTGACCTGTCCGGCGGCAGCGATGGTTATTTCAAGGCACACGGTTACTACGGTGACAGCATCGGCAACATTGGCTTCTTGCTGGATGGTGTGCACGTTCAGAGCGACGGTTTTAAGCAACTGGACGGCGGTGGCGACACCGGTTTCGACAAGAACGAGATCATGGCCAAGCTGCGCTACACCCTGGAGGGGGAGCGCCTCTCCCAGGTGTTTGAGCTGAAGATGGTGTACGCCGATGAAGCCTCCAACGAAACCTACCTGGGCCTGACCGACGCCGACTTCGACGCCAACCCCTACCGCCGCTACGCTGCCAGCGCCAACGACCGGATGACCTGGGACCACACCCAATTCCAGTTCAACCACTTTCTGGCCGGGGACAACTTTGACCTGACCACCCGGGTCTACCGCAACGACTTTGAGCGGGCCTGGCGCAAGCTCAATGGCTTTGAATCCCAGAGCAACCCGGCCACCGACCGCGACCTCTCTACCATCCTGCAAAACCCCAATGACGGCATCAACGCCATCTACTACGACGTGCTGACCGGCGCCAAAGACAGCGAGCATGCGTTTGAAAACCTGGTGCTGGGCACCAACGACCGGGAGTACTACGCCCAGGGGATCCAGACCGACCTGCGTTGGGCCTTTGAGCTGCTGTCCCTGCAACACAACGTTCAGGCCGGTGTGCGCTACCACGAGGATGAGATCCAGCGTAACCACACCGAAGACAGCTTCCGCATGACCGATGGCCAACTGGTCAGCACCGGCGCGGCCACCATCACCGCTACCCTCAATACCGAAAAAACCGAGGCCTGGTCGCTGTACCTGCAGGACACTCTGGTGTGGGATGCACTGGAGCTGACCCTCGGGGTGCGCGGCGAGTTTCTCGACCAGTTCTACCAGAACAACCAGCCCGGTGCGGAAGGTGACTACCTGCGCAAAGAGAGTGACATCTGGTTGCCGGGGGCCAGCGTGTTCTACCGGCTGACCGATGATCTGGGTGTTTTTGTCGGGGTACATGAGGGTTACGTTCCCACCAGTCCGCAGCAGAACCCGGCGGTGGAGAGTGAAACCAGCATCAACTATGAACTGGGCAGCCGATTCGGTAACGGCAACACCCAGGTGGAAGCGGTGGCGTTCTTCAACGACTTCGACAACCTCAAGGAGAGCTGCACCTTCTCCGCCTCCGCCTCGTGTTCCAGCAGTATCGACGAGGAGTACAACGGCGGCGAAGTGGACGTTTACGGCCTGGAGTTCAGCGCCAGCCATACCCTGCGGGGGATGGGCTTCGATTGGCCGCTGTCGCTGGTTTACACCTACACCGATTCGGAGTTCAAAACCGATTTTGAGTCCGACTTCACCATGTGGGGCGACGTCAGCAAAGGCGACCCGCTGCCTTACCTGCCGGAGCACCAGGCCACCCTCGGCCTCGGGATGGCGGGCAACCAGTGGGAAGCCAATGTGCTGGTGCGCTACCAGAGCGAGATGTGGGAAGCCTCCGGCCAGGGAGTCACCCTGAGCGGGGTAAAAACCACCGCCTTCACCACCGTCGATCTGGCCGCCAGCTACGACTTTGGTGACTGGGGCGAGATGTACGGCAAGGTGGACAACCTGCTGGATGAGGCGGAGATCGTCAGCCGTCGCCCCTATGGTGCCCGTCCCAACAAACCGCAGCAGTTTGTGGTGGGTTATCGCATCGGCTTTTGAGCCGGACCGGCGGGGCCGTGAGCCCCGCCCCATTTAAGTCAAGGAGCGCCCGATGTCGTGGTGGGACAGCCTCAGCAATCACTTTCTCAGCCAGAACCTGTTGGCGCTGGCCGGTTACCTGACCGACGCTAATAAGCGCATCTACCTCGGCTACCTGCTGGGGGCGCTGGTGCTGGCCCTGCCGCTGTTCTGGCGCAGCAACGCCCACAAAACCCCCGGGGGGCTGTTTCGCTTTCTGTTCCCCGCCCACATCTATCGTCATCGTTCCACCCGCCACGATGTCGGCCTGTGGGTGATCAACCGGCTTATCCGGGTCGGCCTGCTGGCGCCGGTGGTGCTGACCATGGTGCCCATCGCACTGGGCACCACCGAACTGCTGGAGTGGGCCTTTGGCACCTTCACCCCACTGGCCTGGTCGGCCACCACCATCACCGCCCTGTTTACCCTGGCACTGTTTGTCGCCGACGATTTTTCCCGCTTCTTTCTGCACTGGCTGATGCACCGGATACCGGTACTGTGGGACTTTCACAAGGTGCACCACAGCGCCGAAGTGCTGACCCCCATGACCATCTACCGCAGTCATCCGCTGGAGAGCTACCTGTACGCCTGCCGCATGGCCCTGACCCAGGGCATCGTGGTGGGATTGGGCTACTACCTGTTTGGCCCGGTGCTGACGATGCAGGACATCCTCGGCGCCAACGTCTTTGTATTTCTGTTTAACGTGATGGGCTCCAACCTGCGCCACAGCCACCTCTGGCTCAGCTGGGGAGACAGACTGGAAGACTGGTTTATCAGCCCGGCCCAGCACCAGGTCCACCACAGCGCTGAGCGGCGCCACTGGGACACCAATATGGGCTCCGCCCTCGCCATCTGGGACCGGATGTGGGGCACATTGGTAAAAGCCTCAGACGCGGGAGAGTTCCGCATCGGTTCCGGTGACGACAAGCCCGGCCACGACACGCTGTTGGGGCTCTACCTGACCCCCTTTAAAGACGCGTTTCGGCGGTTACGTCCGTGGTTATCACACCGCCCCAATCCCCACTAAGCCATCAGCGCGGGGAGGCTGACCGCCAAATCAATCGGTCGCCTCTCAGGCTTCCGACAAACGCCCAGTCCTGAGTCGGGTCAAACCAGTAGTAGCGCTTTTCCTCTGCCCCACTGGATTGAGCGCAAACCAGATTTTGTGCTGAGCGACCCGGTTCAACGTTGGCACACCCTATCGAGAACCGGTGCCGTTCAACAACCGGCGGCTGCGCCTTATCACCGGGCATCACTAGGTTCATCTGCCAGGACTTCACACCCCGTCTGACTTTATCCTGAACCGCAAAGAAGACCGACAGGCTGTCTGCTGTACCGATCTCTCGCTGAGCTTCGGTAAAGGGGATGCGCTGGTTCTCACTATGGCGACCGGTGTAATACTCGATGTGGTCAGCGTTGACCCAAATCTGGCTGATGATCACGTCCTGCCACAGGACTTCGGTGCTTTCCTGGTAATGCTTAAGACGCCAGTCCTGACCGTCGATACATTGCGATTGCGACGACAGACGGATAACGCCATCAAAGAGCAATCCTGAGCTCGTTAATGTGCCTTCGATAACACAGCGATCAGAGTCAGAGCGATGAATTCGATAGCTCGCCTTCTGCTCCCCATCGACAAAAACACCATAGTCAAAAATATCTCTTGATAGAGCTTCGCCAGCAGTGAGCATTGTAAGAAAACATAAGACTAAAGATGACATAACATATGAATTTGATGGGCTAACATTTGAGCGAAGCCATCGAAAAAACAAAAAAATAAAGGCTATATATGGAAGTGTAAAAATAGCCATATGGCTTTAACCATTTAATTATGAGCCCAGTGATGAAAACTAGGTTCCAAACCTTCACAATAAAATTAAAAGGGGCATCACGCCCCTTTATCAATTACTTGTGGACCAATGCTTTAATAAGTGCAGCTACAGCGTCTACAACCGCACACACGCCGCAGCCACCACTAACCGTTTCTACTTCCTGACTCGTTAAATCTCTCATATAAACTCCCTATATATTCACATTGGAAATATTGCGCAGAACAAATACAGATTTAGTTATGCGCAACACAAAAGCTATTGCCTCCAATGAAATAAATCAACGGCAAGTTGTATCGAGAGCGTATTTTATTTTCCCGTATTTTTTATTGCCTTAAATTAAATATCGTTATACCCGGGAATATGCTGCTCCCAAAATGGCGGGTTGCCCAGGTACTGCGCCACATGACGGATAAACTCTGTCACCAGCGGGGTCTGCTTGCGGTGGGGGTACAGGGCGTAGATGCCGGTATCCAGAGTGGACAGGCGATAGTCGGTCAACAGCGGCACCAGCCCGGTGTCGGATATGGGCCGCTCCAGATGAAACAGGTCCACCAGGCCATAGCCCAGCCCCGCTTCCACCGCGTCCATCATGGTGCGAATGTCACTGACCTTCAGATTGCCCCGCATCCGGTGCCGCTTCATCACCTCACTGTGAGGCTGCTCGCTCATCACCAGCTGGTCCAGGGTAAGGTCGCCGTTGCTGTAGATCACGGCGGGCAGCGCCAGCAGCGCCTCAGGGGTATGGGGCAGGCCGTGGCGTTCGATAAAGTCCCGGGACGCCAGCAAAGCAAAGTTGGTGTTGGCCAACTTGCGGGCAATCAGGTTGGAATCCACCAGTTTGCCGACCCGGAATGCCAGGTCGTAGCGGTCGGCAATCAGGTGCGCCCGGCGGTCATCCAGAGTCAGGTTGATCTGCACCGCCGGGTAGCGCTGCATAAACCGGGCGACCACCGGTTGCAGGTAGACCTGGCCGAAAAACACCGGCGCAGTGATCTTGAGGATCCCCTTTGGCTCGGACTGGTAAGCGTCGGCGATGCTCTGGATCTGGTCCAGGGTTTCCATCAGTACTGAGGTCTGGGCCAGGATCTCCTCCCCCGCTGAAGTCAGCGAAAAGGAGCGGGTGGAGCGATTAAGCAACTGCACGCCGAGGCTCGCTTCGAGCTTCTTGATCTGCTTGGACAGCGCCGAGTTGTCCATCTGGTGGAGGGCAGCGGCTTTGGTAAAGGAGCCCTGCTGCACCACATCGTGAAACAGTTGCAGTTGATGAGTCAGTGACATAGCGCGGTTCGGGTTAGGACAATGCCCTAACAGTAATGGCTTTCCCCCGCGCTGCAAACAGACCCACGCCGCTATTTGCCGTGATTGGCCCCAAACACTGGTATACTGCCGCCAATTTATTGAGGAGCCATTTCATGTCTGACGCATTGACCCAAGAGCAGATCAACGCTTTTTACAGCCTCGACAGCCAGGGCCGCTATGACCATCTGGTGGAGGCCGCCAGGGCCAGCCAGAGCCTGTACACCCTGGCCGATGACCAGGGCTGTGTGCTGATCAACACCGGCCAGGAGCAGTGCCTGCTGGTCTGGCACGACCCGACTCTGGTAGAGAACTGGATCAAGGATGACTACGCCAACTGCCACGCCATGACCATCGCCCTGCCGGACTTTATCGAGAAGTGGGCGCCGGGTATGGCCAAAGACGGCTTTGAAGTGGGCGTTGCTCCGAGCCTGGCCGGCGAAGCCATCGTGGTCAGCGCCGAAGAGCTGGCCGCCGACCTCGGCTGAGCCACACAGAAAAACGGCCCGTTCAGGGCCGTTTTCACATTCTGTCCCTGCCGCTTTGACAGCCGTAGTCACACACCATAATGTACTAACCAGTACACTCCATCGGCGCCCCGGCGCTGTCAGACTTAGGCTATTTCATGCGCCCGACCACCCAGGCCAAACAACAGAAGATCCTTGAGGTCGCCACCGAACAGTTCCTGAGCCAAGGCTACAAGGACACCTCGCTGGACCAGATCGTCGCCCTGACCGGCGGTTCCAAGCAGACCCTTTATCGTTACTTCGGCAACAAAGAGGGGTTGTTTGAGGCGGTGCTGAATCTGCATACCCAACGCGTCGCTGAGCGGTTCCGCTTCGACCCGGACAGCTCCGCGCCAGTCGCCCGGCAGTTGGCGGACTTTGGCCACCTGTATCTGGTCCAGATCTGCACTCAGCCGATGGTGGGGTTGCTGCGCATCATCGCCTCCGACTTCAGTCAGCACCCGGAGATGGCCACCACCTTCTGGCAAGGCTGTCCACAGCACTGCCACAGACTGCTGAGCCAGTTTCTGGCCTCAGACCGGGTGGCCACTGAGTTGGCGATTGATGACCCGAATTTTGCCGGCGATCAGCTTCGGGCCCTGATTAAGCGTGATCATCACACTCTGGCGCTACTGGGCAAGCCGTTGCCAGACAAAGCCGAGCTCGATGTTGAGATCCAGCTCGCCGTTGCAACCTTTATGCGGCTTTACCGGCGCTGAGCGCCGCCTGCTTTCGCGCCACCATCGCCTTACCCGCCAGCAGCACCGGCGCCAACATCCCGATGGCCACCAGGAAGGCCAACAGGGCGTTGCTCAGGGCCAGCGACCCCACCTCCAGCTTTAAGGTGGCAGATAACTGACTCGCCAACAGCGCCGAGTTGGGGACAATGCCCTGACTGTGCAGCGCTGCGGACATCGCCTGTTCAAAAGCGATGGTGGCGGTGTTGCCGTCGGCCAAAGGTCGCGCCAGTTCGGTCATGGCGGAGGCGCTACCCACCTGGATAACCCGACCAAACACCGCCCCGCCAATCACGCTGCCCAAAGTACGGAACAGGTAGAACAGCGCCACGCCTTCCGGCCGTTCATCAGGCGCAAAGTGCGCCATCACCGCCAGCGTGACAGAAGCATTAAGCAGGCCCACACCAAAGCCCCGCAGCGCCAACGGCCCGACCAGATGCTCCGGCGCAACGTGGTTGGGCAGGCCGGACAGCTGAGCCATCGATATCAGGATCATCACCACCCCAACCGGCACAATGGCGTCACTGGGCACCCGACTCTGATTGGCCCCCAATACACTGACGGCCATCCCAGCCAGCATCGCTGCCAGCGCCGGTAACTGCACCCAACCGCTGTTGATGCCGTTGTAGCCCATCACCTGACCGAGAAAGCCCCCCACCAGCGCGCCACTGGCCATCACCGCAAACCCCGCCAGAAAGGCGTTGTACAGATAAACCGAGGTCTTTAATTCCGCCAGCACCTGGCGGGCACGGCTGGGCCAGCCGCGCCCCAGAAACAGCATCAGCACACTGACGCAAAGCAGCGCAGTTGCCCCGGCCAACACACGAAAACCGGGGTGATCAAACCAGTTGTAATGACCCCCCCGCATCAATGCGGCGGTCAGCATCACCAGCGCGGTACCAGCCAGAAGATAGAACCACGGCGGGGATTTGCTGGCCGGCTGCAGGACGGTTTCCGGCACCGAGAGATGGGTCAGCAGCGTCAGCACCAACGCGTAACCCGCCGCCATCACCAGCGCCGCCAGCTGCCAGTCCAGGTGGTCCGCCATCTCGGCCAGCAGCCAGGGGTAAAACCCCATCGGCAGATAGGTGGTGAACACCAGCGTTGCCGCCAGCACCAGCGTCATGGCGCGATAGGAGAAGCGTGCCAGCAGTATCAGATTCAGGGCCACCAGCACCGTGCTGCCGCCCAGCCCCAGCAGCGCCCAGGCCACTGAGGCGCCGATGGGACTTACGCTCCACAGCAACAACAAGCTGCCCGCCAGTCCCAGCAGGGTACCGGTGCGCAGCGCATCATTGGCGCCTTGTCGACGCACCAGTAAGGGCGCCAGCAGCAGCCCCACCAGTTGCGCGCCGGTAAAACCGATATTGAGCAGGCTCAGCTCATCCGCTGACAGCCCGAGCGTTACCGCCATCTGGGGTGATACCGAGGAGAACAGTGCCGAGCTCAGGCCATAGGCCAGTGCCACCAGCAGTGCCAGTCCGACCAATCCCAGCCATGGCCCACGTTCGCGAAGGGTCATCAGCGCACCTCAGGGCTTAACAGTAACCGTGGCCGACAAACCGGGATAGACCCGATCCTTCAGTTCGGCAGGCAGTTGCAGCCGGATTTTGACCGGCACCCGCTGCACCACTTTGACGAAGTTGCCGGTGGCGTTTTGCGGCGGCAACAGGCTGAACTGGGCCCCGGTGGCGTGGGTCACGGAATCCACTTCGCCGCTGATGGGCTGATCAGGGTAACCGTCCAGCACCACTTCCACCGCTTGCCCCGCAGCCATCTGTGCCAGCTGGGTCTCTTTAAAGTTGGCTTCCAGCCATACCGCCTCCGGCACCAGGGTCAGCGCTGCCATGCCCGGCTGCACCAGCTTGCCGATCTGCACCTGGCGATTGGCGACACGGCCTGCCATCGGCGCGCGGATAATGGTGCGCTCCAATGCGATAGCGCTGAGCTGATGTTGTGCCTCGGCCTGCTGACGCTGGGCCTCCAACTGCACCCGCTCACTGGCCAGGGTGGCCAGTTGCTGCTCGGCTGCCTTCAGTGCCAGGCGGGCGTTATCCAGCCCGGTTTGGGCCTCCACCGCGCGGGCGGACTGCACATCAAACTGGGTCTGGCTGACCGAGCCGGACGTCACCAACTGGCGGTAACGCTTCAGTTCCGCCTGCTGCAAGCTGGCATTGGCTTCGGCGCTGGCGATCTGGGCCCGGGCCTGCTCAATCTGCACCCGCTGCAGGGCGGTACGGCTGTCGTTGCTGGCCAGCCCGGCATCCGCCAGGGCAACGGCGGCTTGCGCCTGACTGAGGGCGGCACGGTAATCCCGGTCGTCCAGCCGGAACAATTCGTCGCCCTGCTCCACCCACTGGTTGTCGCTGACCGCCACCCCAACCACCTGGCCGCTCACCTGCGGCGCGATCAGCGTCAGATCCGCTTTCACATAAGCGTTATCGGTAGAGACACCGGAACTCCCGATGCCGTAATAGAGGGCGGAGGCCCCCACCAAACCCAGTGCCAACACGGCGATCAACGGCTTTTTCATCTGCCCACTCCACACTCTCGATACTCACAAAGGATCAAAACTGTACCGTACAGTACGATAACTGACAAGTTCAAAGGATCGTATGCGTGCCAAAACGATCCTTTCCGGCGTCAGATGGCCGCGCGCCCGGTGTCCAATCAGCGGTACCGGCCCGATCCCCCCCTTACCACCACTCTGACGCCCTGCCCTGATGACTGCTGCCTGTGGGGCCGGCAGCATTGCTTTCTCAGCGTCGTCCCAATAGGATTGTTTAAGAAGGATTAATGAAGTTATACAGGATGTTAACCATGAATCTGCGTGGATGTTTGTTGGCCGCAGTATTGATCATCAGTGGCTGCGCGACCCCCTCTTATCGTCACAATCTCAACCCGGAACACAGCGACGCACTGAACAGCCCCAAAGTCGCGATAGACCTGAGTGAATCCCGCCTCAATGCACAATTTCAGGCCCAGCACACCTCCGATGTTGGTGCTGCGGCATTTGGTGCACTCGGGGCTGTGGTGTTTGGCATTGGTGATGCGATTGCCAATGCCGAAAGGCGGGAGGACTCCCTTGAAGAGATCAGCCCGCTGGTCGCCCTGTTCGAACCCAAGAAGATGGAACAGGCGCTGACTCAGCATATTGACGACTTCCTTCAACACAACGGCATCACTCCCAAGGGGGAGATTCGCATACTCAGGGATGAGCAAAGCGCCAGATTGCGCAATATCGGCCTGCGCCCCGGAGAGAGTTTGCTGATGTTCAAACCCGCGTTTTCGATGACGGAATCCCGCCAGCGTGTGCACATTGGACTTACGGTCACGCTCTACGCCCAGACCGCGGACAAATCGGAATACATCAAGCGCCCACCGCCAAAACTGCGCTATCAAAACCAGTTTATCTATCAATCCTCAGCCATTGAGACCGCTACCCGGGAGGTCACGCCAGAGTTGATCGAGCGCCGTCGTTTGGCCATTGAAGCCCAATACCAAAAGCTCCCGGCAGACCCGTACCACCGCGAAGAAGCCCTGCGTCGTAAGCGCAATGCCCTGCGGGCGCTGGATACGCCGATGACGGACGACGAATACGCCTTTGAACAAGCCAGAGCGTGGCTGAAAGATGACGGGGCAACGCTGCGTGATGCCCTGCGTGAAGGGGTCAGAGAGGTTCTGGTAATGGCCAGCGATGACCTTCATCGCGACCTGAATCTCGATGCGCTGCCTCAGTGGGTGGAGGTCAAAGGGGACCGATTATGGTACCGGATGGCCCCCATTGAGCACCGGGGTAAAGTGATTTCGGTGGACCGCAATGACGTGGTGGAGATCATGACGCTCAGCGGCAACACCAACACGGTGCTGTAACCAAGCTGACAGCAAAAAGCCCCGCCAGTTGGCGGGGCTTTTTTAGGTCGGCGCGATTAACGCTCCCAGTAGGCCTCTTCCAGACTGTCTTCCCGCTCCGGCAGGGCGCGGGATAGGCGTGGACTGTGCTGGATCAGCACTTCGTAGCTGACCCGGTTGGCATACTTACAGATCTGCGAAAACGAGGAGTAGCACAGCGCGTCGTAAGCGTGCTTGCTGGAGCCCGGCACATTGAGCTTGTGGTAGCGGTTGGCCGCCATATCGTGCAGCAGGGCCGCCAGCGCGCCGTCTCCGGCACCGTTGGTGTTGAGGATCGCCAGCGGGCCGCCCAGGTAGGGGGCGATGTGGGAGTAGATCTTCACCGGCTCCGCGCAGTCTTCACGCCGCATCGGGCGGGAAAACTCATAACGGTTGAACGCCGGGACGCTGCCATTACGCAGTTCATACTCCGTTTCCCGCAGCTGCAGGCGGTCACTGTAGCCGGCGGTATAGAGCCCTTCCGGGCCGACGGTGCAGAGCACCAGATCACACCACTCCAATGCGGCTTCACAGGCTTTGATCGGGTCTCGGTGGCCGGTCAGGGCTTCCGCTTCCTCTTCGTTCATCGCCAGCACGGTCACGTGCTCGGCGATAAAGTCGCGCCAGAACTGCGGGTCCTGCTCAATCAGGAAGCGGGTGCCCAAGGTCAGCACCACCGGCACCTTGTTGGCTTTGGCTTCCGCCATCGCCACCAGCGCTGCCTGATCGATGTTGTCGCCGTCGGCGGAACGCATCAGGTAGGAGGCAAACACCAGAGCACCGGCTTCCCGCACCAGGTCGGGACGGATGGCGCTGGGCTCGAGCTTGTCCATGGCCCCTTTGGAGATGGCAAAGCTGCGTTCGCCACATGGGGTGATCAGGGTAAAGCAGCGGCCGATGGGGCCATCCACCGGTTGCAGGTAGCTGACGTCCACCTTGGAGGAGGTGTTGCTGAGGTATTTGTAGGCGTAGGAGCCGATCTCGATCTGGCGCTCCATCACCGCGAACAGCACGGCGCGCTCATTGGAGAGGGTGGCAAAGTTGTGCAGGGTGTTGCCGATGGTGCCACCGGCGTGCTCCTCGACAATCAACTCGCGCTCTTTCAGCTCACGGTACAGGGCGTTGGCGGCATCGTCGTTGATCAATACCGAGTTGCCTTTCACCAGGTTGTGCCGGGTGATCAGCTCATCATCGACCCGGGCTTCAATGTCCACCAGAGTCTGGGCAATGCCACAGATGTGCGTGCGCTTGGGCTGGATTTGGGGTTCCAGCGTTTCGGGGTCCCGGGCTTCCACCGGGAAATAGTGCTTTTGATTGCGTTGACCGGGAAATTTCATCTCAGGTTCCGCGTACCACGCCCTTCAGGCTTCATTATTGCCGCACTGACAGGGCCCGCCACAGGTGGGGGCAAAAAACAGGCGGGCGAGTCTAACACCGGGGCGACCGCATTGCCACCGGCAACCGCCCAGAAAAAACGGGAAGGGTCTCCCCTTCCCGCTGTTTGGCCTCAGGCGGCGTATTAACGCTCCCAGTAGGCCTCTTCCAGGCTGTCCTCGCGCTCCGGCAGACCGCGGGACAAGCGCGGGCTGTACTGCGCCAGCACCTCGTAGCTTACCCGGTTGGCGTATTTACAGATCTGGGCAAACGAGGAGTAGCACAGACCCGAAATGTGGTGCTTGCGGGACTGCGGCAGGTTCAGCTTGTGGTAGTCGTTGGCGGCCATGTCGTGCAACAGGGCAGACAGCGCGCCATCACCGGCACCATTGGTGTTGCTGATCTTCTCCGGACCACCCATAAACGGCGCAATGTGGGAGTACACCTTCATCGGCTTCTCACACTGGGCGCGGGTCATCGGGCGGGAGAACTCATACTGGTTAAACTCCGGAATCGCGCCGGGCAGCAGCATGTGGCTGGTTTCACGCTTGCTGTCCTCTTCGGTCCAGCCCGCCATGTAGAGGCCGCTGGGACCGGCGGTGCACAGGATCAGCTCACACCACTCCAGGGCCTGGTCACAGGCCAGCAGCGGGTCGGCATGGCCGGTCAGGGCTTCCGCTTCCTCTTCATTCATCGCCAGTACGGTCACGTGGTCAGCGATAAAGTCGCGCCAGAACTGCGGGTCCTGCTCAATCAGGAAGCGAGTACCCAGGGTCAGCACCACCGGCACATCCGCTTCGTGGGCGTAGTGGATGGCGGTCATGGCAGCATCGGTGATCGGATCATCACCGGCGCGCATCAGGTAGGCGGTCAGCACCAGTGCGGAACCGGTTTTCACCAGATTTTCATCGATGTACTCAGGGGTCAGTTTGTCCATGCACCCCTTGGAGATGGCAAAGGTGCGTTCGCCACACTCGGTCACCAGGGTAAAGCAACGGCCAATCGGACCATCCACAGGTTGCAGCTGATTCAGGTCCACCCGGGAGGAGGTGTTGCACAGATAGCGGTAGGCGTAGGAACCGATCTGGATATTGCGGCTCATCACCCCGAACATCACCGAGCGGGAGTCCGCCAGGGTGGAGTAGTTGTGCAGGGTGTTACCGATGGTGCCGCCGGCAAACTCTTCGGTGATCAGATTCTGCTGCTGCAGCTCTTCATAGAGCACGTGAGCAGCGGCATCGTCGATCAGCATGGAGTTGCCTTTCTTGAGGCCATGACGGGCGATGAATTCCTCGTCCACGTGGGCTTCGATGTCCACCAGAGTCTGGTCGATGCCGGTAATGTGGGTGTGACGTGGTTGAATCACAGGGTTCAGCTCATTGGTGAGCGGGTCCCGAGACTCGACGGGGAAATAGTGCTTGGACTTGCGTTGACCGGGGAATTTCATCGCTGGGATCACTTCAGCTTGGGTTGCAACTTCCCTGCATTGTAGCCGCCACCTACCCGAGAATGGGTGCGCTTCCTGCGGTGGGCCTGTAAGCGCCGTCCCAGCAGGGACACAAACATGGCCCCAATGCTGGCGCCCGGACGCCATTGTGGCGCGCGATTCTACCACAAAGTGCTCGCTTCGCCAGCGCCTTGCTTAAGTCGTTTGCGTTTGTGAGTGTCTCCTTACATCGCCTGAAGCACGGACTTGGGTTAGAGTGAGCTAAGCGCTTCATTTGTTGGAGAACAGGGTGAGCAGGACGCCAATGGCTTTCGAGATGGTTCCGCTGGGGGACAGCGCCCTGCTGGTGACCTGTGCCGAACCCAAGCTGGATTGGGTGGCCCTTGGCCATCGCATCCGTGCCCTGCCGGAGTGCCTTGATGCCGTGCCGGCCTACCGAAGTCTGACCCTGCATTTCGCCAGCACTCTGCCCGATCCGGAAGGCCGCTTCGGCCCCGCCCTGGGTGTCGCCATTGCCGCGTTGCTAAAACACCCTCCCAAGCCCACCGACGCCGCACAGCACATCCTGCCGGTCTGCTACCACCCCAGTCTGGCGCCTGACCTCGATGCCGTCGCCCGCCACTGCGGGCTGACCACCGACGAAGTGATCGCTCGCCACAGCGCGCCGCTTTATCGGGTGGCGTTTCTTGGCTTTGCCCCGGGCTTTCCCTTCTTAACCGGTCTGGACCCCAGCCTGAATGCGCCGCGTCACGCCACGCCGAGACAATCGGTGCGCGCCGGATCCGTGGGCATCGCCGGCAACCAGACCGGCATCTACCCCGCCGCCAGTCCCGGTGGCTGGCAGCTTATCGGCTGCTGCCCCCTGCCGCTGATTCACTTCAATCAGGACCCGCCAACCCGACTGCAACCCGGTGACCAGTTGCGACTGGAGCCCATCACGCTGGCGCGCTTCCATGAACTGCTGGAGGCACAGCCATGAGTGCCCACATCATCAGCGCCGGTGCGCTGACCACTGTGCAGGATCTCGGCCGCACCGGCTTCCGCCATCTGGGCATCCCCCGCAGCGGCGCCATGGACCGGCTGGCCGCTGCCATCGCCAACCTGCTGTTGGCCCAACCGGCAGGGGCCGCCGTACTGGAGTACAACCTGGTGGGGCCCACCATCCAGTTCTCCCGTCCTACCGTGATCAGCCTGACCGGCGGCGGCGTGCATGCCCGCCTCAATGGCCTCGAGGTGCCGATGCACCAGCCCATCGTGGTGCCCGCCAAAGCGCGGCTGGCGATCGGCCCCCTGCACTATGGCTGTCGCGGTTATCTGGCCATCAAAGGGGGCTGGGAGGTACCCGCGCAACTGGGCAGCTGCGCCACGTTGGTCAGTGCTGGCCTGGGCGGGCTGGATGGCCGGGCCATCGCCCGTGACGATGCCCTGCCCTATGGTGAGTTTCATGGACCCGTGCCTAAGGGCATTGGCGCCCGGGTGCCACGCAACAATCGCTCACGGGAAGCCCCGGCCCCCATCAAGGTGATTGCGGGGCCGCAGGCGGACCGGATCGAAGGGGGGCTGGAGGCACTGTGTGAGCGGGTCTACCGGCTCAGCGCCGATTCTGACCGGATGGGGTGTCGGCTGGTCGGGCCCGCTCTGGTTCAGCGGGATTCTCATGAACCGATCACCGAGGGGGCCGTTCCCGGTGCCATCCAACTTCCGCCGGATGGCCAGCCCATCGTCCTGATGGCGGACAGCCAGCCCACCGGGGGTTACCCCAAGGTGGCGGTGGTCACCTCCGTGGACCTGCCCAAACTGGCCCAGGCCCGGCCCGGCGACCCGCTGCGCTTTGTCCCCATCTCACTGGCTCAGGCCCGGCTGCAGTGGCAGCAGCGCCAGGCTGATCTCAACCGTTTGGCCATCGCCGTGGCCCATCGCTGGCAGGAGCCGGTCCCATGCGCATTGATCTGAACTGTGATGTGGGGGAGCTGGAGGGCAGCGCCAATCTGGACGCCGAGTTGATGCGCCTGATCAGCTCAGCCAATATCGCCTGCGGCGCCCATGCCGGCAATCCCGCGCTGATGCGCCGCACCATCGCGCTGGCGCTGGAGCATGGGGTCGCCATCGGCGCCCACCCCGGCTACGAGGACCGCGCCCACTTTGGCCGCCGCCCCCTCAATCTGCCCGCAGATACGTTGCGTGATTCGCTGCTGCGCCAACTGGACAGCCTGGCCGAAGCGGTTGCACAACAGGGGGGCCAACTGCGCCACATCAAGCCCCACGGTGCCCTGTACAACCAGGCGGGGGCCGATGCCGAACTGGCCGCCCGGTTGGCGCAGTGGGTCAAAGCGTTCGACCCGGCACTGATCCTGGTGGGGGGCGCCGGTGGGGCGCTGCTGCAAGCCGGCCGGGCCATCGGCCTCAACGTGGCCAGCGAAGGCTTTGCCGACCGCCGTTATCGCGACGATGGCCAACTGCTGTCCCGCCAGCAACCCGGGGCGGTGCTCAGTGACCCCGATGACGCACTGAAACAGGCCCGGGCGCTGATCACCGGCCAACCGATCGTTTCCGACACTCACAAGCCGTTGCGACTGGCCATCGACACCCTGTGCCTGCACGGTGACAGTCCGCAAGCGCTGAATTTTGCTCAGATCATCCACCATTGGCTGCAGCAAAGCGGCGTGCAGTTGGCGCCGCTGATGCCGCCACAACGTCCGCCCCGGCCCATCCGTTAACATCCGCGCCAACATTCAGGCTAACTGTCGGAAATCTATGGTGGGAAAATGCGCATTTGGGGCCCCTCCAGTCCGGATCCGTCATTGCGAATTGGGTCTGAGGCATTAAAATCTAGGGTTGGTCCCTTTCTTGTAAGATACGCCCGTGTCCAACAAACCCATTCTTTCCCTCTCTGGTATCGTCAAGCGGTTTGGTAATCAAACGGTGCTGAACGATTTTCAGCTGGAGATCGCCAACGGCGAATTCTTCACTATCCTCGGCCCCTCTGGTTGCGGGAAAACCACGGTGCTTCGCCTGATGGCCGGTTTTGAACTGCCGGATGAAGGCCGCATCGAGCTGGACGGCACAGATATCGCGCAAGTGGCCCCGGAAGCCCGACCGGTGAATACCGTTTTCCAGAGCTATGCCCTGTTTCCCCACATGTCAGTTTTCGACAATGTGGCCTTTGGCCTGAATATGGCCAAGGTCGACAAGGCGGAGATCGACACCCGGGTACGCGATGCGCTGGCCATGGTTCGCCTGGCCGATTACGCCGACCGTCAGCCCCATCAACTCTCTGGTGGTCAGCGCCAGCGCGTGGCCATCGCCCGTGCCGTGGTCAACCGCCCGAAAGTGCTGCTATTGGATGAGTCCCTCTCTGCCCTCGACGCCAAGCTGCGTCAGCAGATGCAGGTGGAACTGAAAATGCTGCAGCGTCAGCTCGGCATCACCTTTATCTACGTCACCCACGATCAGGAAGAAGCGTTGTCGATGTCTGACCGCATCCTGGTGATGGACGGGGGTGTGGCACAACAGGTGGGCACGCCGCGGGAGATTTACGAATGCCCGCAAAACGTGTTCGTGGCCTCCTTTATCGGTGAGATCAACGCCATTGACGGCGTTATCACCGAGCAGCTGGAAGACCTGCGCTACATCGCCAAGATGGCCGACCACCACCGCGAGATCCGCACCGACAAGGTGTTCTCGGTGGGCGATCACATCAAGATTTTGCTGCGTCCTGAAGATCTGCGCATCGAGTACATCGAAGACGCGCCGGACAAGCCGGGCTTTATCGGCCACGTGCGTGAGCGTAACTACAAAGGCAAAACCCTCGATTCCATCATCGAGCTGAATAACGGCATGCGTCTGCACGCCAGTGAATTCTTTGACGAGGACGATCCGGACTTCGATTACCGTCTCGGCCAGAAGGTCTGGGTGGATTGGGTGCACGGATGGGAACACGTCATCAAATCGGAGTCCCAGCTCTGATGAGCCAATTCGTCCGTTTCCGCCCCCTGGTGATCACCCTCACCCTGAGCTGGTTGGCGGTATTCGTGCTGGCGCCGCACCTGCTGGTGCTGGTGACCAGTTTCCTGACCCCGGATCAAGAGCACCTGGCGGTGTTCCCGGTGACCCTGGATAACCTGCGCAAGCTGTGGAACCCGGTCTACCTCGGGGTGCTGTGGGACAGCCTGGTGTTGTCGTTTTACGCCACCGTGGGCTGTTTGTTGATCGGTTATCCGTTCGCGTACATCGTTGCCAAACTGCCCCGTCCTCAGCGGATGCTGGTGCTGTTCCTGATGATCGTACCGTTCTGGACCAACAGCCTGATCCGCACCTACGCGTTCAAGATCATCCTGGGCAACAAGGGCCTGGTGAACAGCTTCCTGGAGTTTATCGGCCTGATCGACAGCCCGCTGCCGCTGCTCTACACCCAGTTGGCGGTGATTCTGGGCCTGGTCTACATCCTGCTGCCGTTTATGATTCTGCCCCTGATCTCCAGCTTCGAGAACCTGGATGACAGCCTGCTGGAAGCCGGCCGCGACCTGGGCGCAGGGCCGGTGCGCCGGTTCTGGCACATCGTTCTGCCGATGACCTCTCCGGGCATCGTGGCGGGCTGCCTGCTGGTGTTCCTGCCGGCGATGGGAATGTTCTACGTGGCGGACCTGCTTGGCGGTGCCACCAACCTGCTGCTCGGTAACGTCATCAAGAACCAGTTCCTGGTACTGCGTGACTGGCCGTTTGGCGCCACCATCAGCATCGCGCTGATCCTGATGATGGGTGTCATGCTGGCGGCGTACTACTACGCCAACCGCCTGATTCAACGCCAGGGAGGTCTCGATGACTCGAATCTCTAAATGGCTGCTGATTGGCCTGGTGTTCTTCTACCTCTACCTGCCGATGGCGGTACTGGTGGTGAACTCCTTCAACAAATCCAAGTACGGCCACAAGTGGAACGGCTTCAGCCTGAAATGGTACGAGAAGCTGTTTAACAACGATGCCCTGATGCAGGCGTTTACCCACTCACTGACGGTGGCGGTTCTGGCTGCCACCGCAGCCACGGTGATAGGCACCCTGATGGCCCACGCCATC
Source organism: Ferrimonas balearica DSM 9799 (assembly GCF_000148645.1). Classification (NCBI taxonomy): domain Bacteria; kingdom Pseudomonadati; phylum Pseudomonadota; class Gammaproteobacteria; order Alteromonadales; family Ferrimonadaceae; genus Ferrimonas; species Ferrimonas balearica. The sequence goes on along the minus strand of NC_014541.1, from coordinate 1,331,504 downwards.
CATCGCTACCACTTCCGCCTGAAGCCGGCCGCCAGCGGCATGCTGTTCGTGGTGATGATGTCTCCGGACATCGTTCTGGCCATCACCTTCCTGGTGATCTTTATGGCCATGGGCATTCAGTTGGGCTTCTGGAGCCTGCTGTTGTCCCACATCACTTTCTGTCTGCCCTTTGTGGTGATCACCGTGTACGCGGCACTGAAAGGTTTTGACAAGAACCTGGTCGACGCAGCCCGAGATCTCGGCGCCAGCGAAAGCCAGGTGTTTACCCGGATCATTATGCCGATGGCGGGCTCCGCCATCGCCGGCAGTTGGCTGTTAAGCTTCACGCTATCCTTGGATGACGTGATCATCAGCTCCTTCGTAACTGGTCCCAGCTACGAAGTGCTGCCAATCCGGGTATTTTCCATGGTGAAGGTCGGGGTCTCTCCGGAGGTGAACGCCATCGCCACCCTGCTATTGGGCATTTCGCTCATCATGACTGTGCTTATCTCGCTGTTGACGAGGAGAAAATATAATGAAAGCCGCTAAGCTGTTGTGCGCCGCTGGCCTGCTTGCCCTGACCGGCATGGCCCAGGCACAAGAGAAGGTCGTGGTCTATAACTGGACCGAATATGTGCCGGATGGCGTTCTGGACCAGTTTACCGAAGAGACCGGCATCGCCGTGGAATACGCCACTTTCGACAGCAACGAAGTGATGTACTCCAAGCTGAAGCTGCAAAAAGGCGCGGGCTACGACGTGATCGTACCGTCCGCGTACTTCATCTCCAAGATGGCCAAAGAGGGCCTGCTGCACGAGATCGACCACAGCAAGCTGACCAACCTCAAGCATCTGGATGCGGACATCCTGGATAAGCCGTACGACCCGAAAAACACCTACTCCATCCCGTACGTGTGGGGCAGCACCGCCATCGGTGTGAACGCCGACGAGATCGATCCGGCCACCATCACCAGCTGGAAAGACCTGTGGGATCCGAAGTGGCAACGCAGCCTGTTGCTGACCAACGACGTGCGTGAAGTGTTCCATATGGCACTGCGCATCAACGGCCACAGCGGTAACTCCACCGACCCGGAAGAGATCAAGCAGGCCTACGAACTGCTGCGCAGCCTGATGCCGAACGTGCTGGTCTTTAACTCTGACGCCCCGCGTGAGCCCTTCCTCGCCGGTGACGTTAACCTGGGTATGCTGTGGAACGGCGAAGCCTTTATGGCTCAGCAGGAAGAGGAAGCGATTCAGTACATCTACCCGAAAGAGGGCGCCGCCCTGTGGGTGGACAGCTTCGCCATTCCGGTGAACGCCGCTAACGTTGAGAACGCCCACAAGTTCATCGACTTTATGATGCGCCCCGAGATCGCCGTGCAAGTGGTTGAGTACCTGGGTTACACCACCCCGAACGAAACCGCCATTGGCATGCTCGACCCGGAATACAGCGAGAACACCGCCATCTTCCCGCCGGAAGAGGTGGTTAAGCAGGGCGAATTCCAGCAGGACGTGGGCGATGAAGCCCTCGCCATCTACATCAAGTACTGGGAAATGCTGAAAACCGGTAACTGATTGCAGACCTGATGCAAAAGCCCGCCAATCGGCGGGCTTTTTTCTGCCCTGCGCACGGTTGTGGCCCGGCAAATTGACCATAATGGCCAGCGTATCCCTGGAGAATCTATGCGCACCGACGACCTGAAACTCTTTATGACCGTGGTGGACCTGGGCAGTTTTTCCGCCGCGGCAGAAGCACTCAACCTGCCCCGTGCCAACGTCAGCCGTCGCATCGGTGAACTGGAGAAGCGGCTGGGGTCCACCCTGTTCAGCCGCACCACCCGCAAGCTGAGCCTGACCCCGGTGGGCCAGGAGCTCTACCAGCGCTTTGAAACCCTGATGCCGATGCTGGATGCGGCGCTGGATTCGGTGCGCAGCCAGAGCCGTCACCCGGTGGGCAAAATCAAGCTGGGCCTGCTGCCGGAAGCGGAGCTTATACTCCACCCTCTGCTGCAGCAGTTTATGGAGCGCTACCCGCAAATCTCGCTGGAGGTGACCGTCAGCGCCAACGGCTACCAGGACCTGATCCAGCTGGGGCTCGACCTCTGCCTCCATGCCGGTGTGCTGGCCGATTCCAGTTTTGTCGCCCGCTCACTGGGACGATTTGGCCGCGGCCTCTACGCCAGCCCGGACTACCTGGCCCGCCACGGCCATCCTGAGTGTCTCGAGCAACTGGCGGAACATCGTCTGCTGGGCTTTCGTTGGCCCGACGGCACTCAGGAGCGCCACTGGCAGTTTGAGCAAGCCACGGTACCGGTGGAGGCCACCCTGCTCAGCAACAGCATGACCTACCTGCGCCGTGCCACAGTTGAAGGTGCAGGCATCAGCCACCTGCCGGAGCTTCAGGCGGTGCAACATGTGCTCAGCGGTGAGCTGGTACCGCTGCTGACCCAATACCAGAGCCCCCAGGAGGAGGTCTGGCTGGTTTACCGTGACCGGGTGGCGCTCAATCACGCCGCTCGCCTGATGCTGGACTGGTTACTGGCTGAGGTGCCCAAAATCACCGGCCCCCACTAAGACAACGGCAACGCCCCAACTGTCACACTTTCCGTGACAGTGAAACTCATCAGGGCCCGATTATTCGCACAAAGCAAACCAATACAATGCGCGCTGTTCGTCTGTATTGGAGAGATGCCTTGTGACCCCCCCTTACCCGCTTTACTGTGCCCTACTGCTGGCTTTGACCGGCTGCAGTCAGGCCACCGCCCTGCCCGACGCCAAGCCCGCGCCCCGGCCGGTCAATGTCGTCACTCTTAGCAGCGCCGACGCCGACGCCGAGCACCGCTTCAGCGGTGTGGTGGAAGCCCGCCAGCAAGCCAACCTCGCCTTTAAGGTGGCCGGCCGGGTCGCCAGCCTGGACGCGCCGGTAGGCAGCTGGGTGGACGCGGGTCAGGTGCTCGCGCAACTGGAATCCCACGACTACCAGCTCACCGTAGATGAACTCGAAGCCCGCCTGCAGGAAGCCCGGGCCAGCCATAAACTGGCCAGCAGTGAACTGGCCCGGGTGCGCCAGGCGATTGCCGACGACGCCATGGCTGCGGTGAACCTGGACCGCGCCCGCAGCGCCGAGGCCCGGGCCAGTGCCGCCATCGCGGTGCTGGAGGTAAACCTGGAGAAAGCCCGTGACGGGGTACGCTACACCACCCTGCGGGCCCCCTTTGCCGGGCAGGTCGGCCAGCGCTTTGTTGAGGCCCATGAGCTGGTCAGCGACGGGCAGCCTATCCTGGCCCTGCATACCCCGGATGCCCTGCAGGTGGTGGTGGAGCTGCCGGAAAATCAGCTGAGCCAGCTGGCCAGCGGCCAGACTGCCCGACTGTGGAGCGACGACCGCACCGCCATTGCCGCAGTGGCCACGGAGATCGCCAGTCAGCCCCACCCGCTTAAACGCACCTATGCCGCCACCTTTATCCTGACCGACCCAGCCCCCGCGTTGCGTCCCGGACAAACCGTACAGCTGACCTGGCAAAGCCACACCCCCGACAGCGGCTTCTGCCTGCCGGCTGCCGCCCTGCTGACCGAACAGGGCCAGCCGCAGCTGGTGCGGGTGGACAACCAACAGGCTGAACGTCTGCCGGTGCAGGTGCTGCGCCAGCGCGATCAACAGCTCTGTGTCGGCGGGGACCTCAACGCCGGTGACCGCATCGTGGTGGCCGGTGCCCACTACCTGAAATCCGGTGATCCAGTGGGCGACCTGCGTGAGGTGCCGCGATGAACCTGGCCACTTTCGCCCTGAGACAGCGCACCTTTGTGCTGTTCTTTACCGTGCTCTGCGTTATCGCCGGGCTCTACGCCTACTTTGACCTCGGTAAGCTGGAAGACCCCACCTTTACCGTAAAGACCGCTGCGGTGGTCACCCTCTACCCCGGCGCCAGTGCTGAAGAGGTAGAGCAACTGGTCACTGACAAGGTGGAAACCCGCCTGCAGGAGATGGGCAGCCTGTGGAAACTGCGCTCCCTGTCTCAGCCCGGCCTCTCCACTGTGATGGTGGATCTGAAAGAGTCGGTCAGCTCCGAAGCGCTGCCCCAGCAGTGGGACCTGCTGCGCCGCAAAATCAATGACGTCAGCCTGGATCTGCCGCCGCAGGCTCAGCTGTCCTTGGTGATGGACGAGTTCTCCGAGGTCTACGGCATGCTGTTCGCCGTGTACGGCGATGACCTCAGCATGGCGGAGCTGAAGCAGCACGCCAAAACCCTTCAGCGTCAGCTCAATACCGTGGATGGCATCAAGAAAGTGGCGCTGCACGGGGTGGTGGAACAGGAGATCAATCTGGTACTGCCGCCAGAGCGACTGGCCGCTTCCGGACTGACTCTGGCGGACGTGGTCACCCAGCTCAACAGCCATAACCTCAACGTCGATGGCGGTGGCTTTGACATGGACACCCGCCGCATCCGCATCGCCCAAAGTGGCCGTTTTGAGTCGGTGGCCGAACTGGAAAACCTGATGCTGAAAAGCAGCCTTGGTGAGCTGGGCCACGGCCTGGTGCGCCTGGGCGACATTGCCGATATCCAGCTCGAAGAGCAGCGCCCTGCCCTCAATCGCAGCCGCTATAACGGCCATAAGGCCGTCGTGCTGGCCGTCAGCCCCACCGAAGGCATCAATGTGGTGAGCCTGGGTGAAGGGCTGAACCAGGTGCTGGCGCAGTTCGAGAGCACGCTGCCGCTCGGCGCCAACGTTGGCGTGGTGGCGTTCCAGCCCGATGAGGTGGACAAGTCCATCAATAACTTTGTCAGCAACCTGCTGCAGAGCCTCGCCATCGTGGTCGGCGTGCTGCTGATCTTTATGGGTTGGCGCTCCGCCGCCATCGTCGGCATCAGCCTGCTGCTCAGCATCCTGCTGACCCTGATCTACATGAACCTCACCGGCGTGGACCTGCAGCGTGTCTCTCTCGGCGCCTTTATCCTGGCGCTGGGGATGCTGGTGGACAACGCCATCGTGATCACCGATCTGGTTCAGGCCAAGTTGCGCCAGGGCCTGGATCGGTTTGAAGCGGCACAGCAGTCCGTGGCGGAGATGGCCTGGCCGCTGCTGGGTGCCACGGTGATCGCCATTCTGGGCACCACCCCCACCCTGTTCTCACAGACCGATGCGGCGGAGTTCTCCCTGTCAGTGGTGCAGGTGATCGCCAGTTCCCTGCTGCTCTCCTGGCTGGTGGCAATGACCATCACCCCGCTGATGTGCTGGGCCTTCCTGAAAGCGGGCAAGGCGGAAGACGCCACCCCGGGCGCCGTAGCGCAACAATTCACGTCGGTGCTGCGCTGGAGTGTCCAGAACCCCAAGAAGACCCTGGCGGGCCTGCTGCCGCTGCTGGCGCTGGCGTTGTTCGCCCTGCCCTTTATCAAGGTGAACTTCATCCCCACCTCTGACCGCGCCATGGTATTCCTCGACTACTGGGCGCCGAACGGTGGCCGCATCGAACAGACCGCCGATGACATCGCCAAGATTGAGCAGTGGCTGGCTGAGCGGCCAGAGGTGCGCAACTTCGCCAGCTTTATCGGCGCCGGCGCGCCGCGCTTTTCAGTGACGGTGGAGCCTGAGGGACGGGACAGCGCCTATGGCCAGATCCTGATCAACACCCACGACTTCGATGCCATCGCCTCGCTGGTGAAGGACGGTGACGCCTGGCTGGCCCAGCACTTTCCGGATGCCGAGCCCCGCTTCCGCTCCCTGAAGCTCGCCACCAAGGACAAGTTCAGCGTCGAGGCGCGCTTCTCGGGACCGGACCCGCAAGTCCTCAAAGCGCTCTCCGCGCAGGCTGAAGCGATCATGAAAGCGCAGCCCAACGCCCGCTATGTCCGTAATGACTGGCGCCAGGAGAGCCCGCTGCTGGTGCCCATCCTCAATCCGGAGCAAGCCCGACTGGCCGGGATCACCCGCTTTGATGTGGCCCGCACCCTGCAACTGGCCGCCGATGGCTTGCCGCTGGGACAGCTGCGACAGGGCGACAGCCTGGTGCCGATCAAACTGCGCAGTGACCACACCGACATGGCCCACCTCGAGGCCCTGCCGGTGCGCGCTTTGCTGAGCCCGGTCAGCCTACCGCTGGGTCAGGTGGTGGACCGCTTTGAAGTACAGGGTGAGCAGAGCCTGATCTGGCGCCGCGACCGGGTGCGCACCATCACCGCCCAGGCCGACGTGCGCAACGCCACCCCGGCGGAAGTGCGCAACGCCATCGCCGCCGACATCGAGGCGATCCCGCTGCCGCCGGGCTACCAGTTCCAGTGGGGCGGTGAGTATTACGACGAGAAGCGGGCTGTGGATGACATCCTCAAGCAGACCCCTAAGGCGCTGCTGCTGATGTTTATCGTGCTGATGGCGATGTTCAGCGCCTACCGCCAGCCTCTGATCATCTTCGGCACCGTGCCGCTGGCGATGATCGGCGTGATTGGTGGCCTCGGACTGTTTGGCAAACCCTTTGGCTTTATGGCCATCGTCGGGGTGATCTCCCTGTCCGGGATGATCATCAAGAACGGCATTGTGCTGATGGACCAGATCGAACTGGAGCGTCGTCAGGGCAAACCGCTGGATGATGCCATTGTCGACGCCACCCTCAACCGCACCATGGCGATCTCCATGGCGGCACTGACCACGGCGCTGGGCATGATCCCCCTGCTCACCGACCAACTGTTCGACCAGATGGCTGCCGCCATCATCGGGGGCCTCGTTGTGGCCTCGGTGCTGTCGCTGCTGATCATGCCGGCACTCTATCGCCTGCTGTTCAGCCCCTCTGCCCAACAAACTCAACCGGAGCTTCACCATGCGTAAATTGTCCATGCTGATGGCCAGCCTGGTGCTGGCCGGTTGCAGCGTCACCCCGGAGTATCAGGCTCCGCAGGCCCCCGAGCAGGCGTTCTATCTTCATCAGGCGCAGGCGGATACCACTCAATCGCCTCAGGCTCAATGGTGGCAGCGCTATAACGACCCGGAACTGAACGCCCTGGTGGCGGCGGTGCAGCAGCAGAACATTCCGCTGCAGGTGGCCCAGGTGCGGATCGAAAGCGCCCGAGCCTACCGCACTGCCGTGGCCACCACCCGCATCCCCACCATCAGCGTGGGGGCGGGGTACCAGCACTACCGACTCAGTGAGTACGACCCGCTGGCCGGTGGGGCATTGACCGCCACCATGCCGGACCTCGGCCAGCCCGGTGCAGGCCAGCCATTGAATCTGCTCGACCGGGACAACGGCGCCTTTGTGGTGGGCGCCAACATCAGCTGGGAGCTTGACCTGGCCGGGCGCCTGAAGGGGATGAACACCCTCGCCGGGATCCGCCTGGAGCAGGCTGAAATCCTGCGCCAGGGCACCCTCAATATGGTCACCATGGACGCCATCCACAACTACCTGCAGTACCGCGGTGCCCAGGCCCGGATCGCCATTGCCGAGCGCAACGTGGCGGAGCAGCAGGCCACCCTGGATCAGGTGCGCAGTCTGGTGGCTTCCGGCTATGGCTCCTCACTCGATCAGGCCCAGGCCGAAGCCCTGCTGGCCGCCACCCGGGCGACCCTGCCGATGCTGCACAGTGCCGAACAGGCGCACCTGCACCGGCTGGCCACCCTGTTGGGCGAGGAGATCACCACCACCGGGCAGAGATTCAGCACCCGGGCACTGCCGGACATCCAGGGACAGGTGCCGGTGGGACTGAAGTCGGAACTGCTTAAGCGCCGTCCCGATATCGCTCTGGCTGAGCGGGAGATGGCCGCATTGAATGAGGAGGTGGGTATCGCCATCGCGGCCCGCTACCCCAAGGTATACCTGACCGGCTCACCCATGACCCTGGCGGAAAATTTTGGTGACCTGTTCCGCTCCGGCTCCGACGCCTGGCTCGCCTCCGCCGGCGTACAGTGGACCCTGTTTGACGGCGGCCGGGGACAGGCCCTGGTGGAGATGCAGGAGGCCCGCTTCCAGCAGGCGGCCCTCTCCTACCAGCAGCAGGTTAACCAGGCGTTCAACGAAGTGGAAACCGCGCTGATGGCCTACGGCAATCAGCAAACCCACCGCGAACAGGTTGAGCAGGCCGCCAGCCACGCCCGCACCGCTGCCAGCAAGGCACGGGCGCTGTACCGCGCAGGACTGGTGGACTATCTGGCGGTGCTGGATGCCCAGCGCCAGGTCAACCTGATGGAGGACGCCGAACTGGTGGCCCGCCTCAGCAGCGCCGAACACCTGCTGTACCTGAACAAGGCACTGGGCGGAGACTGGACAGTCCCCACCTCTTAAGCCACAAAAAAACCGGCCATTTGGCCGGTTTTTCTTTCGGATGCGTCGGCTTACCAGCCTTGACTGTGCTGCTTCACCAGCGTCGCCATCATCTCGATGTGGTTATCCTGAGCGTTCAGGCAGGGGATAAACTCGTAGCGCTCACCGCCCGCTTCCAGAAACTCCTTCTTACCCTCGATGGCAAGCTCTTCCAGGGTTTCCAGGCAATCCACCGAGAATGCCGGGGAGATGATGTCCACCGCCTTAACGCCCTGCTCCGGCAGCGCCTCCAGGGTTTCATCGGTGTAGGGCTGCAGCCACGGCTCCTTGCCGAAGCGGGACTGGAAGCAGAGCTGCCATTCGCTCTCCGACAGGCCCAGGGCATCTGCCAATGCCGCCGCGGTGCGCTCACAATGGGCACGGTAAAGGTCACCTTCGGTGATAAACCGCTCCGGCACGCCGTGGAAGGACATCAGCAACTTGTCGCCGCGCGGGTGCTCAGCCCAGTGGGCTTTTACGCTGTCGGCCAGCGCCTGGATGTAGCTGGGGTGATCATGGTAATCGCGCACAATCCGCAGTTCCGGCATGGTGCGCTTCTGCTTCACCGCTGCCCCCACCGCATCGACCACCGCACCGGTGGTAGAGCAGGAGTACTGCGGGAACAGCGGCAGCACCACCACCTTATCCACGCCCTTGGCTTCCAGCGCATCCAGGCCGTCACGGATGGAGGGGCGGCAGTAGGTCATGCCCAGTGCCACCGGCACCCCCAACTGCGCTTCCAACGCCTCACGCTGGGCTTCGGAGATCACCTTCAGCGGCGAACCACCCTCGCTCCAGATCGACTGGTAAGCCTTGGCCACTCGCTTGGGACGGGTGTTGAGGATGATGCCATTAAGAATGGGCCACCACTGCCAACGGGGCAGGTCTACCACCCGTTGGTCACTGAGAAATTGCTTGAGGAAGCAGCGTACGCAGTGGGGCGTCGGATTGCAGGGTGTGCCCAGGTTGACCAGCAGCACACCGTATTGAGATTGGTCCATGTCGTTATCTAAGCTGTTGTTTGTCCGTGAATACGCAGCAAGACTAGCACCAGATCACGCAACAAAACAGCCGCTACCTCACGGAACCAGCGTGTTGCAGGTCACAAAAAAGGCTTCCCGAAGGAAGCCTTTTTCAGCGCGCTGAAGGATTAACCCAGCAGCTTGCCGATCTGCTCAGAAACGGCGTCAACCGGTTGGGTGCCGTCCATCTTGTGGTACTGGTTGGCACCACGCGCAGCGGCAGCGGAGTAGTAATCCACCAGCGGCTTGGTCTGCTCGTGGTAAACCGCCAGACGCTTACGCACGGTGGTTTCTTCGTCGTCAGCACGGATAACCAGCTCTTCGCCGGTTACGTCGTCCTTACCTTCCACCTTCGGCGGGTTGAACACCACGTGGTAAACGCGACCGGAACCCGGGTGTACACGACGACCGCTCATACGCTTAACGATCTCTTCGTCCGGCACGTCGAACTCGATAACGTGATCAACGTCGATGCCGTTTTCGGTCATGGCGTCCGCTTGCGGGATGGTGCGCGGGAAGCCGTCCAGCAGGAAGCCGCCTTGGCAATCTTCCTGGGCGATGCGCTCCTTCACCAGGCCAATGATGATGTCGTCAGACACCAGTTGACCGGCGTCCATCACTTTTTTGGCTTCCAGACCCATCGGGGATCCAGCCTTGATGGCGGCACGCAGCATGTCACCAGTGGAGATCTGCGGAATACCGTATTTCTCCATGATGAACTGGGCCTGAGTGCCTTTACCGGCACCGGGGGCGCCCAACAGAATAATGCGCATGCGACTGTCCTCTGTGAAATTCTGAGTATGCGGGGAATCCCGGGATCTTGTCATACCCGGCCAGCCATGTGAAGAGGCGGCCCCTTAGGCTTTGGTGGAAAATCCGCCAATTACTTCGAAATTAGTACAGCAATCCGTAGAAACGACGACGATATGCCGCAGCGACCGGATCCGCCGGGCCCAACGCCTTCACAATATCCAAAAATGTTGAACGGGCTTCGCCATTGGCCGCGTCCAGCTGGCGCTTAAGCAGGACAAACAAACTCTCCAGGGCTTCCTCGTTACGACCGGCCTGATGCAGCTGCACCGCCAGCTCCACCACCAGCCCCTGATTGTCCGGTTCGGACTCCAGCTGAGTCTGGAGCGCGCGAATCTCCGGGGTGTCTGCGGACTCTTTCAGCAGCTGCAGTTGGGACATCAGGCTTTGGTAACGGCTGTCCTGATCGGCCAGGCCAATCTCGGTCAGCAGCCCCTCAGCTTCTTCGGCCCGCTTCAGGCCCAACAGGGCCTCGGCCAGGGCCAGACGCGTCGCGGCGTTGGCTTCTTCAGCCAGGGCATCCCGCAGAATCGGCAACGCCTGATCGTAGGCCTTGCTCTCCAGCAGCGGCGCCGCTTCCTGAAGCTTGAGCTCCCACCCGGCGGGCAGATGCTTCTGCAGTACCTGGCTGATCATCTCCGCCGGTTGCGGGCCGGCAAAACCGTCCACCGGTTGGCCCTTCACCAGGATAAGCACCGTCGGCAGGGCCTGGATACGGAAATACTGGGCGAGGTCCATTTCGGCGTCGCAATCGACGTTACCCAGCACAAACTGACCCTGACGGCGTTGTGCCTCGGCGGTCAGTGCGGCGGTAACGCCCTGGCACTCCGGAACCTGGCCGGAGACAAAGTTCAGCACCAGGGGGCGGGTCATGGAGCCGTCGACCAGCGCTTGGATATTACTGACGTTAACGTTGACGATGGTGTCTTGCATGGCGTTCTCGTAAAGGGACAGCCCCGCCTGGGCGGGGCTGTGGAGTGTAGGGTAAGTTTAGCGGCTCAGGTCCAGCCACAGGCTGTTCAACTGGTTCACAAACTCGGATGGGTCTTCGAGGCTGCCGCGTTCGGCCAGGGTGGCCTGAGACAGCAGCAACTGGGCCCACTGACCAAACCGGTCTTCATCCTGCTCATCCGCCAGCTTATGCACCAGCGGGTGGGTCAGGTTAAGCTCGAAGATCGGCTTCACCTGCGGCACCGACTGGCCAGCGGCCTGCATCAGCTTGATCATCTGGCTCGACATGTCGTGCTCATCCGCCACGATACAGGCTGGGGTGTCGGTGAGACGGTGGGAAACCTTAACCGCTTTGACCTTGTCGCCAAGGCTGGCTTCGAAGCGGGCCAGCAACGGCTTGGAGTCCGCTTCCTGCTTCTCCTGCTCCGCCTTCTCCTCGTCAGACAGGTCGTCCAGGCCCAGGTCACCACGGGTGACGGACACCAGCGCTTTACCGTCAAATTCGGTCAGATGGCTCATCAGCCACTCATCGATGCGCTCGGACAGCAGCAGCACCTCGATGCCCTTCTTGCGCAGCAGCTCCAGGTGGGGGCTGTTCTTGGCGGCGTTAAAGCTGTCGGCCACGATAAAGTAGATCTTATCCTGACCGGCTTTCATCCGCGCCACGTACTGCTCAAGGCTGACGTTAGCGGTCGGCTCGTCACTGTGGGTAGAGGCGAAGCGCAGCAACTTAGCGATCGCTTCCTGGTTGGCCATATCCTCCGCCGGGCCCTCTTTCAGCACGGCGCCGAACTGATCCCAGAAGGTCTGGTAAGCGGCATCGTCCTTGGCCAGTTTGCTGAGCATGCTCAGTGCCCGCTTGGTCAGGGCGCTGCGCAGGGACTGGGTCACCTTGGAGTCCTGCAGGATCTCACGGGAGACGTTCAGCGGCAGGTCGTTGGAATCCACCAGGCCCTTCACAAAGCGCAGATACTGGGGCAGGAACTGCTTGGCCTCGTCCATGATAAAGACGCGCTGCACATACAGCTTCAGGCCGTGCTGGTTCTCGCGGTTCCAGAGATCGAACGGCGCGCGGGACGGGATGTACAGCAGGCTGGTGTACTCCTGCTTGCCTTCCACCTTGTTGTGGGCCCAGATCAGCGGATCGTCCCAGTCGTGAGCAACGTGCTTATAGAACGCCTTGTAGTCGTCATCCGAGATCTCGGATTTGGCCAGGGTCCACAGCGCGGTGGCCTTGTTGACCGCGCTCCACTGGCCCTCGGTGGCGGCAATGGTTTCGCCATCCTCTTCGCGCTCCGGGGTGCCGGCTTCCCACATCTCCACCGGGATGGAGATATGGTCAGAATATTTGGTGATGATCTGCTTCAGGCGCCACTCGTCCAGGAACTCGCGCTCCTCGTCACGCAGGTGCAGCACAATCTCAGTGCCGCGCTCCGGCTTGTCGATGTTGGTGACGGTGAAGTCACCCTCACCGGCAGAGACCCACTCAACGCCCGCATCGGCGCCATAGCCAGCGGCGCGGCTGCGCACGGTGACCTTATCGGCGACGATAAAGGCGGAGTAGAAGCCCACACCAAACTGACCAATCAGCTGGGAGTCTTTGGCGGCATCGCCGGAGAGTTTGGAGAAGAAATCGGCGGTACCGGACTTGGCAATGGTGCCCAGGTGTTCAATCACCTCATCGCGGGTCATACCGATGCCGTTGTCGATGATGCTCAGGGTACCGGCGTCCTTATCCACCGACAGGCGCACCCGCAACTGGCCATCACCTTCGTACAGGTCCGCACTTTCCAGTGCTTTGTAGCGCAGTTTGTCAGCAGCATCAGCGGCGTTGGACACCAGCTCGCGCAGGAAGATCTCCTTATTGGAGTAGAGCGAGTGGGTGACCAGTTTCAGCAGTTGGGATACTTCGGTCTGAAAACCATGAGTCTCGGTCTGAGCGGACATGTATGTCTCCTGAAAAACACGTAGTTACCTCGATGTTCTCAACATGGGGACAGCAGTTCGCTTTTCAAGAGCTGGGAGGAAAATTCGGCGTGAGCCGGTTGAATTTGCCACAGTGCGGCGCCGGCCAGCACCGATTCCGGGGTAGGCATGATGGTGACCTGATCCGACCCCAGCGGCAGTCGTCCGCCCAGACGCTCGGCCAGTTGCCCCTGACAGGCCGCCGCCTGGGTGCGCTCAAGCATCCGCTGCAACAGCGGCTGTCGGGCGCCGAGACGACCACGGCGGAAACGCAGCGGGGTCTGTGCATCACACAGGTAGTGCTCCATCGCGGCGTTGGCGTAAGCCAGGGTGCCATTAGCGCGCACCACCGCCTGAGGCTGCGCCTCGCTGGCAAGGTGGCTGGCATCGAGGCGCGCCCCAATGCGTTCGTGCAGAAAGGGGGTTAAGGCCATCGCCTGACGCAGGTGCAGGGCGATCTGTTCCACCGCCCGCAACTGTTGGCGGCAGAAATCACTCTGGCCCTGGCAACGGTACAGGCCGAGCAGATGATGGCCATGTTCGGTGCTGAGTATCGAGCCCACGCTGTAGTGACAATCGAGGGTGCGAAACAGCTCCGCCAGGGGCGAGTCGAGACGATCGCGACGCAGGCTCTCATCCAGTTGCACCACCTGGTTGCGCTGGCGTCTGGCCTGCTGATACCAGGGATCGACACCCCGTTGGCTGAGATAGTGCTGAACCGCACCGGTAGAGAGCGTTTTGTCGCCGCAGGCAATCGGCAGAGCCCGATGTGCGGCAGAATGGCGGGGTAACAGCGCCAGCACGGCACCGGTGCCGCCCAGCGCCCGGCGCAGGCTGTTGAGCCAATCGTACCAGCCGCCTTCCACGGCAGCGTCGTACGCGCCCTCAATGATATGGCCTAACCACTCGTCGCCCATCACACGCTCCTTGTGTTGGAAAGTGAAACAGCTTGACTCGGATTACTGCCTGGAGTCGTTCAATTGATCGCCAAAGAACGGTCACATTATCGCCACTTCAGCAAGGCAACAATGGATAAGGCTAGGTATTTTCTGTGGATAAGTTATGGAAAAGTAAAAAGGCACGAAACCGTGCCTTTTTTCAATGGGTTAGATATCGCGTCTGCCGCTGAAGGAGAGCGCCAGAGTGGTGCCATCCACGTAACCCAGTTCACCGCCCACCGGCACACCGTGTGCAATCCGGCTGACCCGGATCTCACGCTGTCTGGCCATATCGGCGATGTATTGTGCGGTCGCATCCCCTTCCACCGTCGGGTTGGTGGCCAGGATGATCTCCTGCCAGGGACCTTCCGCCAGCATCCGGTCAAGCACGTCCAGACCGATGTCGTCCGGGCCAATGCCGTCCAGCGGCGACAGGTGGCCCATCAGCACAAAGTAACGACCGTCGTACTGACCGGAGGACTCGATCGCCAGCAGGTCTGCCGGTGACTCCACCACGCACAACTGGCCCTTTTCGGCCCGGCGCGGGTTGTCACAGATGGGGCAGCGGGTCTGCTCGGTGAAGGTCCGGCAGTCCTGGCAGTGGCCGACGTCGCTCATGGCACGGCTGAGCGCTTCGCCCAGTCGGGTGCCCGCCACGCGGTCCCGCTCCAGCAGTTGGAACGTCATGCGCTGGGCAGAGCGAGGCCCCACCCCAGGCAGGCACTGCAGGGCCTTGATCAGTTCATCGACCCGGGGGCTGAACTTCATCAGAAGGGCAGCTTCATGCCCGGCGGCAGCTGCATGCCACCAGTCACTTCGGCCATCTTGGCCTTTTGACCCTCTTCCACGCGACGGGCGGCGTCGTTGATGGCAGCGGCGATGAGATCTTCCAGCATCTCTTTGTCGTCTTCCATCAGGCTTTCGTCAATCTCTACGCGACGGACGTTGTGGGCACCGTTCATGGTGATTTTTACCATGCCGGCACCGGCTTCGCCGGTCACTTCCATGACAGCGATCTCTTCTTGTACCTGCTGCATGCGCTCTTGCATTTTCTGCGCCTGCTTCATCAGGTTACCCATACCGCCTTTACCAAACATATCTCGGTCTCTCTCAACTGGATAAGTGTCACAAATGGCTGCACATGTTACCGCAACCGTGGACCCGGACAAGGGCTTAGCCCGGGTTTTGATAACTGACCGACTCTTCAATCAGTCGGGCTTCAAACTCCGATTGTAGCCACTGCACAACCGGGTCTTGCAGCAAATCTTGCCTGGCCTGAACCAGACGCTCCTGGTGCAGACGACGCCGGATCTCCAGCGGCGTCTCACGACCGGCCACCTCTGCTTCGACAATCTCAAGCTCGATGGATTCCCCCCAGGCTTGCTCCATGCTCTGCTGCAGTGGCGCAATCACCGAGGCGCTGTTGAGGTGGCGCTGTTCACTGCGCAGGTGCAGGCGCACCCGATTACCGTCGCGCTCCAGCACCGAGTTGATGGCCAGCTGGCGCGGACGGGCGCCGATGCCCAACTGTGCCATGGTCTGATACCAGAACGCGTCCACCTCATTGGCCGCCACGGCACGCTTAACGCTGGGGGCCAGCACTTCGGCACCAACCGGCGTCGGCACGCTGGGTGC
The DNA here is from genome assembly GCF_000148645.1 of Ferrimonas balearica DSM 9799. NCBI lineage: Bacteria > Pseudomonadati > Pseudomonadota > Gammaproteobacteria > Alteromonadales > Ferrimonadaceae > Ferrimonas > Ferrimonas balearica. The sequence continues at coordinate 1,315,919 of NC_014541.1, read as the reverse complement.
AGGGGTTGAGACCGCCGCTGTCGGCTCGGGTTCAGCCTCGGGCTTCACCGTAACCGGTTTGTCGACTTTCGGTTCAGCTTGCGCCACCGTCGTCAACTCGGCCACCGGGATCGGCCCGGTGTCATCCATCCGCCACGGCGGTGGATCATTGTCCTCAACAGCCTCCACCGGCGCACAGGTGCTGTCGGTGTCAGCTTGCGCTTCCGGCTCCACCGGTTTGACGGTCGGCGCTGGCCGGGAGGCGGGCATTAATGTCGGGCGGGCCGCGTCACTCTTGCTCTCGGTGCCCGCCGGGGACACCGTCTGCAGCTTTGGGTCGGGCTCACCCTCCTGGGCTGCCTCCAGCCTCGCCTGCAGACTGCGGTGGTTGGCCAGGGCCATATCCAGCAGGCTCTGAATCCCCTCCCCTGCACCCGCCGCCAACGGTTGAACAGAACCGGTTTGAGGCGCGCTGGGCAGATGCTCAACCTGGGTGGTGGCTTCCGCCTGAGCCGCAAAAGCAGCGTAGGAGTCCATCATGGCGGCGCTGTCATCGTCGTCATCGGACTGGGAGTAATCCTCCGGGCCGCCACGCTGCGCGTCCGCCTGTTGAAGGATCATCGCCTGCTCGGCCGCCATGGCCCCCTCGTCGGCCGCCTCAGCGTTACCGGGCTGAGCCGGCGCACTCTGTGCGGCTTGGGCCTGCTGCAGGATAGCGTCCTGCTCGGCCTGAAGGGCCGCTTCGGCCGGCTCAGGCTCGGCATCGTTCTGCCCGGCCGCTGGCTCTGCCGCGTCATCCGCGGGCTCAGCGGTCGCCTGTGGTGCCGGAGTCACCGGCTCCGGTTGGGCCACCGCTTCCGCTTTCGGCGGCGTCGCCACCGCCGGTTGAGTGGAAGGCGTCGGTTGAGTGACTGGCGCCACGCTAACCGCTCCGGCCTGGGGCTGGCGCGCTGCCATCGGCGGTGCCGGGTTCAGCGGGGCAAAGGCCAGCGCACGCAGTAGCACCATTTCGAAGCCGCTGCGGGGATCCGGCGCCAGCGCCAGGTCCTGTCGGCCCTGAGTCAGCATCTGGTACCACAGCTGGACCTGCTCTCTGTCCAGAGTTTGCGCCAGCGCCAGCACCTCATTGCCCTGCTCACCGAGGTCCGCCGCGCGCAGGTTGAACTGGCACAAGGCCACCTGATGCAGCAGCGCCGCCATCTGTTTCAGCAGGTCATCGTGGTCCGGGGCAAACGCTTCCACTTCGTCCAGCACCGTCATCAGCGCATCGGGCTGACCCTGAGCCAGCCCCTGCACCAAACGCAGGGCATAGCCACTGTCGAGGGTGCCCAGCATCGCCTGCACCGAAGCCAGCGCGAGTTGGCCGCCACCGTGGGCGATGGCCTGGTCGGTCAGGCTCATGCCATCACGGACACTGCCGTCAGCGGCCTTGGCCAGCAGTTCCAGCGCGGCCGGTTCAAACGGCACCTGATCCGCTTCCAGCACCTTGGCCAAGTGCGCGCTGATGCGCGCCAGCGGCACGCTTTTCAGGTTGAACTGGAGGCAACGGGACAACACCGTGACCGGCAGTTTCTGCGGGTCGGTGGTGGCGAGCAGGAATTTGACGTGCGGCGGCGGCTCTTCCAGCGTTTTCAGCAACGCGTTGAAGCTGTGCCGGGACAGCATGTGAACTTCGTCGATCAGATAGACCTTGAAGCGTCCACGCACCGGCTGATACTGCACGTTATCAAGAATTTCCCGGGTGTCGTCCACCTTGGTGCGGGACGCCGCATCGATCTCCAGCAGGTCAACAAAGCGCCCTTCGCTGATCTCCCGACAGTGGCTGCATTGGCCGCAGGGGGTTGCAGTGATGCCGGTTTCGCAGTTCAGTCCCTTGGCCAGCAGGCGGGCGATGGAGGTTTTGCCCACCCCACGTGTGCCGGTAAACAGGTAGGCATGGTGCAGACGGTTCTGCTCCAGCGCGTGGGTCAGCGCCTTGAGCACATGCTCCTGGCCAACCACTTGATCAAAACTGGCCGGGCGCCATTTTCGCGCCAGTACCTGATATGACATGGTGTTCCTTGAAAACGGGACGACGGGGATTAGAAAGCGATGCTAACACAGCCCCGTAAAAGTGCGAAAAGCCGGGCGCTGGCCCGGCTTTTTAATCGGCAAGTGAGGCGGAATTATTCGCCTTCAAACTCACACAGCGTCAGGACATTCAGGCCCAGCGCCTTCAGACGGGCTTCACCGCCCAGGTCCGGCAGGTTGATGACAAACGCGGCATCGGTCGCTTCGCCACCCAGTCGGCGGATCAACTTAACGGTGGCATCGATGGTGCCACCGGTGGCCAGCAGATCATCAATCACCAGCACCTTGTCACCTTCAACGATGGCGTCGGTGTGGATCTCCAGGGTGTCCTGGCCGTATTCCAGCTCATAGGACTCCGCGATGGTTTCGCGCGGCAGTTTGCCCGGCTTACGTACCGGTACAAAGCCCAGCCCCAGCTGATGGGCCAGCGGTGCGCCAAACAGGAAACCACGGGCTTCGGTGCCCACCACTTTGGTGAAACCCTTGTCCTGGTAGTGCTCCGCCAGGACATCGATGCACAGACGGAACGCTTCGGCGTCCTCAAGCAGCGAGGTCACGTCGCGGAACAGGATGCCCGGCTTGGGATAATCCGGAATGGCTTTGATGCTGTCTTTGATCAGCGCCAGTGATGCTTGGTTCATTGCTCTATTCGGCTCTCTTCGGTGGTTTTAACCACGCCATAAAAAAGCCCAGTAGGCTTGTGGCCTTGCTGGACTGCGCCGCTGTCGCGTTCTGATCGAGCGCGCTGTCGGGCGTTGATGGGGCCTAAGCTTAAGCGCCTTGACCGGTCGATGCAACCGGGTTCGGACTGCCCCCTGGCTAATGCACAGGTCTGCGCCACCCACCCATGGGTGTCATCGTCACAAGAGTGTAACCGAAGTGGAATCCAGAAAGAGGTGCGGTGGATCACAGGGTGGCTGACCAGTGTGCCAACCACCCGGCAATCGCGGGGATCACTGGCTCAACAGTTTCAGCCAGGTCAGGGTGGCCGGCAGGGTGGGGATCATCAGTACCGCCAGCAGACCCAAGAAGTGCAGCAGGTTAAAAGGTTCTTTAAAGTTATTATCAGCCATGACACGCATACTCCCAGGTTGATTTGCGCGGCCATTCTAGCGTGACACAGCTCACACAAACACCCAGAAAAAGCGCGGCTTATTTTTTGTACTGGCGCACAATTCCCCGCTCGGCCAACTGCATCAATACCGTTTCAATCCCGGAGCGCAACACGGCGGGGTCGAGTTGTGGCAACAGCGCTGCCAGGGCCTGCTCCAACGCCGACAAAGTGATACCCGGCTGATCATCGATGATCAGCAGCAACTGCATGGTCATCGGGTTGATTTGGCTGAAACGGACCTCCGCTTCCCCCTCCCGGAAGATCACCAGAAAGGTGGGCTGTGGTTCGGGCCAGTCCTGCTCCGCAGAGATGCGGTGCACCGGGTAATCGTAGGTGCCCAGCGCACTGGCCCGGTAACGCACCAGTGCGGTGTCGTTGTCGAGCTGTTCAAGCCGGGGTTGGTCGGTCACCTGAGGTTGGGTATCCACCCACAGCTCCAGATACTCGTACTGAGCCAGCTCAGTCTCAAACGGCCATTCCGGCTCTGGCTGAGCTTCAAGGTAATCCAGAAAGCTGCGGGCGATGTCGACGAACAGCGGGCTGTGGCAATCGTACTCGGCAAAAAAGTGGCGCAGGCGTTCGGTCCAGCGCGCCTCGCTGTGCAGGCTTTTCAGCACCGGGTAGGCGTTGCTGACAAAGCCGCTCACGTTGTTGAAGAACAGCTCCCGGTATACCGCCATGTGACGGGCGTCGGTGCCCGGCGGTGGCGTACCGGCCTGGGGCGAGCGAATGTAGTCGATAAACGCCTGCTGCACCTGAGTAAAGTCACTCATGCCGATGCCCTCCGTTCGGCGGCCGCCAGCTGGTGAGCGGCAATCCCCTCCAGCTCGGTCATCAGTTCCGCCATGGGAGGCAGGTTAAAGTCGCGTTCCAGCAGGGTGGGATGCACACCATGAATGGCATAAGCCTCCTCCAGCAATTGCCAGACCGGATCCACCACCGCAGCACCGTGGGTATCCACAATCAGGTCGGGCGCCTCCTGGTAATGTCCGGCCAGGTGCAGATAGCGAATTCGGTCAGTGGGCAATCCGGCCAGGAAGGTACGGGCGTCGTAGCGGTGGTTCACGCTGTTCACGTAGATGTTGTTCACATCCAGCAGCAGTTCGCAGTCGGCTTGCTGCAATACCGCATTGATAAAGGTCAGCTCATCCATCCGGGCGCCGGGTGCGGCATAATAGGAAACGTTCTCCAGTACCAACGGACGCTCGAGAATGGATTGCACCACCCTCACCCGCTCAGCCACGTGCGCCACCGCCTCTTCGGTAAACGGAATGGGCATCAGGTCATACAGGTGAGCATTGCCGGAGCAATAGGAAAGGTGTTCGGAGTACACCTCAATCTGGTGGGTATCGAGAAACGCTTTCAGCTGACGCACAAAGTCGAGGTCCAGCGGGGCAGGCGCGCCGATCGACAGGGAGAGACCATGGCAGACAAAGGGGTGGCGCTCGGTCAGTTCCCGAAACTGACGGGCCAGCCTGGGGTTCACCCGCATCCAGTTTTCCGGTGCCACTTCGAGGAAGTCGATGCCATCGGGCACCCCCTCGGTGCAGAAATCGTTGACCATCTCACGGCGCAGACCCAGGCCAACTCCACTTACAGACCCCATTCGCTACCTCCTTGCTAACCAGTAAAAAGGCTGGCCGAAGCCAGCCTTTTTATACCACGGGCCGGGTTTAGCTGTGCCCACCGCACTTGCCTTCACCACACTTGCCTTCTTTACCTTTGGCTTCGCCGCCGCATTTGCCTTCGCCGCACTTGCCTTCTTTACCTTTGGCTTCGCCGCCGCATTTGCCTTCGCCGCACTTGCCTTCTTTGCCTTTGGCTTCGCCGCCGCACTTACCTTCGCCGCACTTGCCTTCTTTGCCTTTGGCTTCGCCTTCACCACATTTGCCTTCACCGCACTTACCTTCGGTGCCTTTATCGCCAGTGATTTGGTAACCCATCGCCAGGTCATCAATACCAAACGGGCTGGCCTGAGCTTCCCCGGCTACCATAGCACCGCTAACAACCAGGGCGCCCAGAGCGGCGGCAACAGTGGTTTTCTTTACAGTCTTCATCGTCAGTTCCTTTCAATCAGTTGAAACCATTGTTGAATCCAGCAGCCGTGTCGGCCCTGGCTCAGCAAAGAAGACCCAGCAAGCCGGATCTCTCTTTCACAACATAACAACATTTTTTTCACTGAGCACCGTTTTGCCCTTTTTTTCGCCACTGAACTGGTGTAGGGCGACGCTGGCGAGTACACTTGCGCCCCCTGATTTCAACCAAAGTAAAAGCGCTTAATGAGAGTGATTCTGGCGCCGATGGAAGGCGTGTTAGACCATCGGATGCGACAGCTGCTGAGTGAGCTCAACCCCTATGACCTGTGCGTCACCGAGTTTATCCGGGTGATCGAGCAGCCGATCCCGGACAAGGTGTTCTACCGGCTGGCGCCGGAGCTGGAGAATGGCGGCAAGACCCGTAATGGCACCCCGGTTCGGGTCCAGCTGCTGGGCCAAGATCCGGACTGGCTGGCTTACAATGCCGAGCGGGCCATCGCGCTGGGCAGCCCGGGTGTCGACATCAACTTTGGTTGCCCGGCCAAGACCGTCAATAAATCCAAAGGGGGCGCGGTACTGCTGAAGGAGCCGGAAACCCTCTATCGCATCGTTTCCGCCATGCGCCAGGCGGTACCGGCGGATCAGGTGCTGAGCGCTAAGATCCGACTGGGCTGGGAATGCACCAGCCAGACCATGGAGATCGCCCAGGCCATCGAGTCCGCGGGGGCCAACGAACTGGCCATCCATGGCCGCACCAAGGCCGACGGCTATCGGGCCGATGCCATCAACTGGGGCGCCATTGCACCGGTGGCGAAAGCCCTCTCCATTCCGGTGATCGCCAATGGTGAGATCAATGGCTTTAGCGATGGCCAGCGCTGTCAGGCGGAATCCGGTTGTCAGGACCTGATGATTGGCCGTGGGGCACTGTGTCGCCCGAACCTGGGTGCCATGGTAAAGGAGAACGCTGAACTGCTGAGCTGGGACGCCATCCGAGAAGTGCTGAATGAGTACGTCACCCTGGAGGTGTACGGCGATAAACAGCGCTACTTCCCCAACCGCATCAAGCAGTGGTTCGGTTACCTGCGCCAGGCCTATCCCCAGGCCAACGAGCTGTTCCGTGAACTGCGCCAACTGCAGCGCAGCGATGAGATCATCGCCCTGCTCAACCAGCACTAACCACGGAAAGCATCAACTGCCGGTCTCCGGATAAAAAAACGCCCCGCATTGCGGGGCGTTTTTTTATTACTGAGCCTGACGGCTGAACTCCAGCAGCAGGGTATCCCCCTTCCACCACTGCAGCTTGCCATCCTGCTCTACGGTGCGGTCAGCGTCGGCAAAGTGCTGCATCATCACCTGCTCCTGACGCGCCAGATTGTCCGGACAGGCCACCAGGGTCATGCCCGCCTGTTGCAGCCACAGGGCATCGCCGGCCGGGGTCACAGAGGCGAAGAACTGGTTGCAGCCGCTGTTGCCGTTGGCCCGGCCGTCGTTCATATCCAGCGCCAGGTAAGGCGGACGACCGTCATACAGGCCCTGAATGCTGTCGACGCCGGACATCTTGTCCAGCGACCAGGTGCCGTTCAAAGCCGCCAGTTGGCTGGTGGGTACGTCGCGGTAGGCTTCCACCACCACGGTGTCACCGGCCAGAATTTGCAGGCGGCCGTGCTCAATGCGGTAGTTGTTGGCACCGGCCATCGCTTGGTTGTAGCTCTGCTCCATCTCAGCGATAGGCGCGGGGCAACCCATACGGGTGCTCATCTGCGGGCCAAAGGCTTCGCCCGCTTCCGGCCAGGTGCCGTTGATCTGGTTACAGCCGAAGCTGGTGTTCATCCGCTCTTCCTGAACCGTCAGGGTCGGCTTGGCCTGCTGTGGGCCTACCATCAGCGCTTCGCCATTCACACGGCCAATCAACCACTGCCCCTCGTACGGGGAGGGACCTTTTTCAGTGGCAGCACAACCGGCCAGCACCAGAGCCACGGAAGCCAGAGCAATGGGTTTCATAGGGTTTCCCTTTAAATTGAGAAGGCTAAAGCCCATAGCCTAGCAGTTTCTACCCTGCGATACGCTGAACGCCGTCGCCACCGAAACACGAAGCTGTGATCCGGATCACCCAATCAGGCACAAAAAAGCCCCGCCAGGGAGAGCGGGGCTTCATTCGACTGATTGGATTTTACAACTTAGAAGGACTGCTCAATCTTGAAGAAGACAGTGCGGCCCAGTACGTCGTACAGCGAGGTGTCAACGTCACGCCAGCCTACGAAACCGTCGTACTGGCTCGGCGCTTCCTTGTCGAACACGTTGTTCAGACCCAGGGTCACTTTGCCGTTCCAGTTGTGGGCGTAGGATACCTGTACGTTGTGCTTCACGTAGCTCGGGATGTCCGCGTAGTAGTCCACACCGTACTCTTCGTTACCAGAATCCTGAGGACCGGTGTAGTAGGTGGCCCAGGCGGCACCGAAGCCGTTGTAAGCCCAGTTCAGGTTAACGTTACCCTTCAGCTCCGGGTAACCCTGCAGGCCAGCGTAGTCGAAACCAGCAGCGCCCGGCTCAGTGGTGGAGACGAACTCGTTCACGTAGGACATCTCACCGCTCAGACCGAAGTCACCGAAACCGGTTTCCAGAGCGTAGGAAGCCTTGAAGTCGAAACCGGAGGTTTCCAGGCTGGCCATGTTCTGGTCGAAGCTGTAGATAACGTCGATCTTACCGTCGGCATCACGAACCACCAGGTCGGAACCGCCGTTGTCGATCTCATCCTTCAGGATGCGAGACACGCTCTGAGAAGCGATACGGTTGTCCAGGGTGATGTCGTAGTAGGACGCTTCCACGGCCAGGGCATCGGTGATGTTCCAAACGAAACCAGCGGTCAGGGACTCACCCTCTTCCGGCTGCAGGTCCGGGTTACCACCGATCCAGGTCTTGTGCTGCTGCTGCGGACGGCAGTAGTTGTCATCCACACCCGGGTTGGCGTCACACCACTTGGTGTCCAGCGCGTCTTCGAAGCTCAGAGCCTGGGTGGAGAACATCTCGCCCATGTTCGGAGCACGGAAGGACTGACCCCAGCTGGCACGCAGCAGGAGCGGCTCCCAGGGGCGCCAGGCCAGACCCACCATCGGGTTCACCTTGTCGAACTTACCGCTGGCAGCACGGCTGCCTACGTCACCGGACTGGTCGTACTCGTCGTAACGGAGAGCCGCGTTGATGTCGAGGTTGAACGGCAGAGCGGCCTGCAGCTCCATGTATACGGAGGTACGGTCACGGTCGGCGTCAACGTCGTCACCACCAGAACCGCCGGAAACCTTACCGGAAGCGGACTGCGGGTCAGACTTCTGGATGAACTCAATCATCTCGTACTCAGCACCAACCACACCGGCCAGAGAGAAGCTGCCGTTGTCGAACAGAGTGGTGGAGACCAGACCGTCGATCTGGGTGGAGGTGAACTCCGCCTGGTACAGACCGGTGTGTGCAGCCTGACCGTAGAAGTCCGCCATCATCGCATCCCAGGCAGCGTATTCCATGCCGCTGGTGTTGAAGATGTCGTAGTCGCCGGAATCAACCAGGTTCTGGACGATGTCGTCGTTGATCAGGTTGTAGTTGAACGCGTTGGTGGTGGAAACGCTGTGCTGGGCGTTGACTTCCCAATCCAGGCCGTTACCGATATCAACGTAACCCAGGAAACCGCCCAGGAAGTCGATGGTGTTCACTTCGGTACGGGTGTCACGCTCACCGATCTGTACTGAACGCATGTACAGAGTCATGTCTTCGCCAACCGGGTTGTACTGGTTGTCGGCGGACATTACCGGGTAGTTGGTGGAAACCGGAGTACCGGCGTAACGAGAGTCAGTCTTGCTCTGGGCAGCGCTGGCGCGGCCACGGAACTGGATGTCGTCAGTGATCTCGTAGTTGAAGTTGGACAGGATGGAGTTCTGGGTCTTGTCGCCAAACAGCTTGGTTACCGCACCGTAGCTGTAGAAACAACGACCATCGTTAGCGCCATCGGTGCCGTCCAGCACGTTGTCGGTCTGGGAACACAGGTCAGAGTTGCTGTAGAAGGCGTAGATGTCTTTGCCATCTTCGTTCTGCTCACCGGTGTTGTAGTAACCGTTCGGTACGGAGCTGAAAGAGGAGTAGTCACCGTAGGTCGGATCGTTCAGCTTCCAGATGTCACGGTCGTATACGGCTTTGCTGTCGTAGTACTCGTAGGTCAGGGTGATGTTACCCTTGTCGCTGGTGTAACCGGTGGTTACGGTGAAGCGATCCAGCTCACCACCTTCCACATCCGGCTGCTCAGTGTCGTAGGTAAAGTTCAGACCTTCGTAGTCTTTCTTGGTGATGATGTTGATTACACCGGCAACGGCGTCAGAGCCGTATACCGCGGAAGCGCCATCACGCAGGATTTCAATGCGGTCAACGATGGCCATGGGGATACGGGAAGTATCCGCAGCGGCACCGGAGCTGGAGCTGGTGCCCGGCATACGACGGCCGTCCAGCAGAACCAGGGTGTAGTTGGAGCCCAGACCACGCATGTTCACGTTGCTGGACGCCGCGCCGCCGGAACCGTAGCCGGACATGCCGCGCCAGGAACCGAAGCTGTTTACGGAGCTGTTGTTCAGTACATCAGCAACGGTGGCTTCACCGGACAGCTGAATGTCAGCAGCAGTGATAACGGTAACCGGGGAAGAGGTCTCGATATCAACTTGCTTAATACGGGAGCCCGTAACCGCAATGCGTTCTACATCGTCGTTGGCTTCTTCAGCAACGGCAACATTAGTACCAACCAGGGCAATGGAGCCCAGAGTGGTGGCGAGCAATCCCTGGCGAACTGCCTTGGATACAGAAGATTCCATAGCCATTATTATATTCTCCCTTCGTGCCTGTATTACCCGGGGCTGGCATCCACAGACCGCAACCATTTATTTATTTTGCGCCCCATTAGCATCACAAAATGCTTACACATGGATACTCGCCCTCCCGCCAAGGTTGTGTCAACTAAGTTATTGTTTTTGCCATGTTAATTTTGTTTTATTTTTGTTACTGGAAAATTCACATTTGCGGAAAATTGCTTTGTACCTTTGATGTACTGCCCATTTTTCTGTTCGTGACGCAGCTCTCACAATTAACATTCTCACAACATTTAAAGTGCATTTTTTATTCGCTTCTTTTGGCTCAAAAAATTTAGAGAGATCGTTCATACAAAGCGCTTTCAACACGATCTCTCACCCCACTTCGCAGCCACCCCACAGATCAAACTGAAGAGATAAAAAAAGGCAGCCGAAGCTGCCTTTTTTGCGGTTGGGAATCGCTTAGAACTGGTAGGTGAACTTGGTGAAGAAGTAACGACCCATCACGTCATACACCTCCGGAGTGGTCCACACGTCTTTGTAGCTCGGGTGGTACTTCGGGGTCTCGTCGAACAGGTTGTTCACGCCCACAGTGACGTTGAAACCGTCGGTAAAGCGGTACAGGTAGGACACGTTGTGGTACCAGGCTGCAGCCACTTCAAACTCCGGCTCGGTCAGGTCAACCATCTCACCCACCATGCGCAGCTGGTAGTTGAAGGTCCAGTTGTCGGCGTTCACCATCAACTGAGCGTTCTGACGCCATTCGGCGTAGCCACCGTTCATGCCACTGATGGTACCGGTGTAATCCACACCGTCCTGAGAGAAGTTCAGCAGACGGGTGATGTCCCAGTTCAGGGTCCAGTCATGACCGCCGTACTCCCACGCGTAGCGGAAGTTGGCATCCACACCGTCGGTTTCCTGGTAGCCCGCGTTCACCAGCGGCGCGTGGAAGGTCTCGATCTCACCGGTTACGGTGCTGCGAGTGATATCCAGCGCTTCACAGGCGTTCGCATCGCCATTCTGGTAACACGCGTTCAGGTAGGCCTGACGGTCGATACGGGTGATGGCGTTGGTAACTTCGAAGCTCCAGTAATCGATGGTCATGGAGAAACCATCCAGGTACGCCGGGCTGTAAACGAAACCAGCAGTAAAGGTGTCCGCCTCTTCCGGCTGCAGATCCGGATCGGTGGTCCAGGTGACTTCCATCTGGCTGTCTTGCTGGGTGAACTCCTTGGCCTGGCTCGGGTCATCCCAACCTATGGTGCGACACTGCTGAGCCAGGGTGCTGTTGCCACTGTAGTCGACACCGGAGCACGGATCGGTCAGGTAGTCGAAGGAGCCCACGTTACCGCCGTACAGTTCGGAAACACTCGGCGCACGGAAGGCGGTGGAGGCCACACCACGCAGCATCAACTCGTCGTTCACGCGCCAGGTCAGGCCCAGCTTCCAGGTGGTGTCGGAGCCAAAGGTGCTGTAGTCAAACCAGCGAACCGCAGCTTCCATGGTGACTTCATCGGCAAAACGCAGGCCGGACAGCAGCGGTACCGCAAACTCCGCGTACAGCTGAGTGGTGTCGTAGTCGCCCTGGGTCGGATCCTGCTGAGACTGAGAGGACTGACCGGCCTGGGTGATCGGGTCCGGCGTGAACCAGCCCTCTTCCTTACGGTATTCCGCACCGGTAGCGAACGCGATGGCGCCAGCCGGCAGTTCAAACAGCTCGCCAGACAGGTTGGCCGCGAACACGTGCATCTCGTTGCCGCCTTCGGAGCGGTCGTCGTACATCACCTTAGACAGGATATCTTCGCTCAACGGCTCACCGGACAACCAGGCGTTGGGGTTTTCGTAGATCGAGTCCTCGACGAGGGAGGTGATGGCCAGGTTACGGGCCCAGCTGGTGGCTTCGTTGCGACCGAAGGTGTAAGAGATGTCCCAGTCGTAGCCGTTGCCGATGTCGAGGTAACCTTCCAGGCCGGCCACAACACGGTAGGTGTCGGTAGTCTGGTCAAAGATACGCGGACCCGCTTCGTCCATACGACGTTTGTACACGGCGGCCTCTTCACCGTCCCACGGGCCGGAACCCAGCTCTGCGGTATCGAGTTCGAGGTTGGTGATCGGAGCCGGTGCCATCTGCTGATCGGAGTCACGGCGGGTGTACATCGCTTCGACAAACACGCTGGTGTCGGTAAACAGCTCGTACTTAAAGTTACCGTTCAGGCTGTAGCGCTCCATCGGGGTGGAGAGGTAGCTGTACGGGACGTAGTTGAAGTACTCGTCCTGCTCGCTCCAGGAGCCATCACCGTTCGGGGTGTAGTAGCCATCACCCCAGTTCAGTGAGCCGCCCGGAATGGTCGAGCTCCAGCCACCACAGTCGCCCCACGGGCCACAGTTAGACCAGAAACGGTCATCCTGGTACACCTCACCACGGTTCACGTAAGAGGCGCCCAGCACCAGGTTACCGCGGTCAAAGTTGGTGCCCCACAGAGCGCTCAGCTCACCGGTTTCACCGTCACCCTTATCAGAAGCGCCGATCTGACCGTCCAGCTGGAAGCCTTCGAAATCGGTTTTGGTGATGATGTTGATCACACCGGCAACGGCATCGGAACCGTAAACCGCAGAAGCACCGTCCTTGAGCACTTCGATGCGCTCAATGATGGACACCGGAATGGTGTTCAGATCGACAGACGCGTCAGCACCGGTACCGGAAACCACCATACGGCGGCCGTTTACCAATACCAGAGTACGCTCGGCACCCATACCACGCAGGTCAATACGAGCGGCACCACGGCCACCGTTGTTGGTTGAGGAGCCAACAGCGGCACCCGCAGAGGCGGTGCTTTCCTGCAGGATCTGCTCAACAGAGGTGTAAGAACCCGCTTCGATGCGATCAGCGCCAATCACGTTGACCGGAGAGGCGGTTTCCATATCGGCACGCTTAATGCGGGAACCGGTTACGGAGATGCGCTCTACGTTTTCAGCAACGTTGGCTTCTTCGGCAAAGGTCGGGGTGGCAATGGCGGCACCGGCGATGGTGCTTGAAATGAGTGCAGCGCGAACGGAACGCGCAACAGTTGATGGGTACTGCATCCTAACTCCCTCGAGACATTGTTGTTATTGTCTTCCTTATCGCCCCCGAAGCTCTTTCGGCTCCGTCATGTTGTGGGGGTGATACGGCTAGGATACTGAGTTATCGCCTTTTTATGGTCAATGGCTATACCTTTATGCCATTGTTGCATATAGGTGACAGCAGCTAATCCGCGGAGTTAATGGCGCTTGTGATTTAATCTGAACTTGGGACAAAACGAGTAAGGCCACTCGATCTCACTGCCAAAAAAGCCAAACAACAGCACAAATCTCTGGCCATTTTCGTTAACAACCTATCGCGCCCAATCCACCCTTTCGTGACGCACATCACACTTTTCAAAAAAGAAGGGGAGCCATCCGCTCCCCTTTCAGTTTCGGTGCAGTTTGTTATGCTTGCGCGTCGATCCAGCGACGGATCTTCTCCTGCAGCACAGCCATCGGCAGTGAACCTGACGTCAACACCTGATTGTGAAAGGCACGCAGGTCAAACTTGTCTCCCAATTCCGCTTGCGCTTCTTCACGCAGGGCAAGGATGGTCAACTGCCCCACCTTGTAGGACAACGCCTGGCCAGGAATCGCCATATAGCGTTCCACCTCAGCCACCACATCGGACTCGGCCATCGGGCTGTTGTCGAGCATGTACTGAATGGCTTGCTCACGGCTCCAGCCCTTGGCATGAAGGCCGGTATCCACCACCAGCCGCATGGCCCGAAGCATCTCATCAGACAGCTTGCCGAAGTATTGGTACGGATCACTGAACAGGCCCATCTCGATACCCAGCTGTTCGGCGTACAGTGCCCAGCCCTCTTCAAAGGCGGTATAGCCGCCGAAGCGCTGGAAACTGGCTACGCCCTCAAGCTCCTGCTTGATCGCAATCTGGAAATGGTGACCCGGCGCCGCCTCATGCAGGGAGAGCGTGGTCATCCCCCATTTGGGCTGCGCTTTCAGGTTGTAGGTGTTGATGTAAAACACCCCGGGGCGTGAGCCATCCGGCGCCGGTGCCTGGTAGCTGGCCCCGGCGGCAGAGCGTTCGCGGAAAGGTTCCACCGCTTTCACCACGTAGTCCGCCTTTGGCATCACATCAAAGTACTGGGGCAGTACGGCATTGATCTCATCCTTCAACCCCATGTAACCGTCGATCAGCCCCTGCTTATCAGCGAAAAAGAACTGCTCATCGCTGCCCAGATGTTCGAAGAAGGCCGCAAGATCGCCCTCAAAACCCACCTGAACCCGAACCGCATCCATCTCTTTGAGAATTCGTGCCACCTCGTCCAGACCGAGCTGGTGGATCTCCGCCACGGGCATCTCGGTAGTGGTATGAAGATTGGCCAGATGCTGATACCAGTCCGCACCATTGGGCAGCGCGCCCCAGCCATGCGTCCCGCGAGCTTTGGCCAGATAGGTGTCATTGAAATAGTCATTCAGTCGTGTCAGCGCTGGCACCAGCGTGCCTGTCAGGGCCTGCTCATAACGCTCGCTCAACGCCTTGGCATCCGCGTCGCTGAGCCCTTCCGGCAGATTCTCGAGCGGACCATAGAAGGGGCTTTCCGCTATGGGCGTATCCAACTGAGCCTGAAGCTGAGGCAGGATACGCTGCACCAGGATACGCGGCAGCACCACGTTGGACTCGCTGCCCTCCTCCATCCGTGCAATGGCGCTGTCGACCCAGCCTGAGAAGTCGTTAATACGGCCGATAAAGTTGTCGTAGTCCTCCACCGTATTGAACGGTTGGGCACTTTCACCACTGCCCAGCTGCACAAAGCTGATAACCCGGCTGTAGAACTGGTTCATCGGCAGGAAACGGCTGGGGAACGTCTCGGCAACCAGAGCCGTTTCCAGCTCGTACTTCAGCACCTGAGCACTGAGGCGGTCTGCGTCATTGAGCTGGTCCCAGTCCAGCTTCATCAGCTGCTTGAGGTATCGGCTGTTCAGCTCGTGACGAGATTTCAGGTACTCGTCAGAGAGGTTGTTGGCCAATAGGTTGTTGTAACGATGTACGCCCACGTAGGTCGCCATCACCGGGTTCAGGGCGATCAAATCCTGAAAGTACTGTTCCGCCAGGGCGTGGTATTGCTCCTGCACACTGGCCGCACTTTCAGCGACGCTGGCGCTCTCCTTCACGGGCGCATCCGGTTGCTTGGAAGGGGTACATCCCCACAGCCCCAGTGCCGCAACAACGGCCAGGGCGGAGAGTGAGGTTTTCATGGGTGTTCTCCTGGGTACAAAAAAGCCCCGACCAGCGGGGCTGTATCGGGGCTTTTAAACGAGTTACAGCTGCACTTTCTTACGCTGGGCCGTTTCCTGGATGTAAGACACCCAACCTTGCGCGGTCTTGGCGGTCTTACTGTCCTTAACGGCGGCCTGAGCGGCGCGGTATGCCGGAGCATACTCTTCCAGATAGAAGTGAGCCTGAGCCAGCAGCATCTGGGCTTCGCCCGCGCTCTTCAGGCCCTGGGCATCCAGCGCTTTACGAGCGGCGGTCTTGGCTTCTTTGAAGCGCTCCGCTTCCATCAACAGGCCAGCCTGGCGCATGTAGTAGCGTGACTTGTCAGTCAGCTCTGCAACCTGGCCATAGTAAGTGATCGCTTTACCGATCTCTTTTGCCTGGTGATAGGTGTTGGCCAGCATGGAGAGTGAGGCCTCGTCCTTCTCCACCACACCACTGCTCAGGTATTCCTCCTGAATCTGGGCGGAGCGGAACGGGATCTCGTTCTGAGCATAGAGCTGAGCCAGCATCTTGTACTCAGAGGGCTTCTCCAGGTAACCGTTACGGTACGCCACGTCCATGGTGTACAGAGAGCGCTTGTAGTCTTCGCTCAGCATGTACATCTGGGCCAGCTGAACCCACAGGCGCTGATCGCTCGGGAACAATCGCACCATATCCTCTACCACCTTGGCAGCCTTGGTGTACTGCTTGGTTTCGTAGTAGGAACCCATCTTCAGGGTGTAGGGCCCTTTGTTGGGGCTGGTTTGAGTGGCAATGGCCTTATCAGCCAACGGCAACACCTTGTCGTGACGCTTCAGTTCGAAGTTGGCGGTCGCCATACGCAGGTAGACATTGGTGTCTTCCTTACAGGTGAACGCCATCCACTGCTCGTAGTACTTCAGTGACTGTTCGAACTTACGCTCTTGGATGCTGAGGTCAGCCATCAGGCGAAGTGCCGCGGCATGGTCAGTCCCGCCCAGTTGATCGATATCGATGGCCACCTTGAGGTGCTTCATCGCGGTCTGGGCTTGACCGTCCTTACCGGCGTACAGGTTACCGATAAAGCGGGACACGTAGGCCTTATCAAACTCGTTGCTGGTACTGATCTCCAGCAGCAGTTCGAGGGCCTGGTCTACTTGGTCGGCGCTGTACAGCTCATACGCCTTCTGGATGCGCTTACCCACTCGCTCTGATACTACGCGGGTCTTGCGAGTATCAACGGCACACTTCTCAGCGGCCAGAGCGGGGGCCGGTGTGGTGATCACACCGGCGGCAATGCTCAGCAGTAAAGCAGGCAGCAATTTGCTATTTCTTTGCATTTTGTCCTCCTGCCTTAGGCTTTATCCAGAGTGAAGTCCAGTCGAACGGTCTGGCCCGGCTGTTTCACCGGCTTGCCGTCAACGATCTTCGGCTTGTACTTCCACTTACGCAGTGCGCGACGGGCTTCCTGGTCGAACAGGCGGCGAGGCTCAGCCTCAATCACCTGCACATCGTCCACGCCACCCATCTCGTTGATGGTGAAGCTGAGGATTACATAACCCTCTTTACCATCACGAGCGGCCTTAATCGGGTAACGCGGCTCGATACGTACGATCGGGGTTGCGTCACCGTCACGGGCCATGGCTGCACTGGGGTCACCCAGTCCTGCGCTCATGTCACCCAAGTCTACACTCGGAACGTTGATGGACACGCTGTCAGAGACATCGTTGGTGTCCGGTTGCATCTCCACCGGCTTCGGCGGCTGCTGAGGCGGCTTCGGCGGCTTCGGCTTAGGTCGGTCACGGTTCTGCGCTTTGGCATCCTGACGTTCCATCACGATCTCAATCGGCGGCGTTTTGAACTGGTTGTCGGCGCGCTTAGCACCGCCGCCAACCAGAAATGCCATGAAAGAGAACAAGGCGAAGGTCACCGCAGCACCGACAATCAGGGCTAACAGTGCTCTCAACATATCAATCGTTCTCCGCAGACACCGAGATCTTATCGATACCGGCCGCCTTAACCTGATCCATAACCTTCACAACAATGCCGTGTTTGGCCTGCTGGTCAGCCTGGATCATAACCTGGGCTTCCGGGGCCTCCGCCAGCATACGCTCTACGTTGGCGCGTACACGTTGAATATCAACTTCACGCTTCTCCATGTAGACAATGCCGGCCTCGTTAATGGCGATAAAGATGTTCGCCGAGGGTTTTTTGCTCGCCTGCTGTGCCTTAGGACGGTTCACCTCAATGCCGGATTCCTTCACGAACGAGGTCGTTACGATGAAGAAAATCAGCATGATGAACACGATGTCCAGCATCGGGGTCATGTCGACCTGGGCTTCTTCAGCGGCGCTGTAATGCTTCTTACGTGCCATAGAAAACTCTCTTTAGTGATGAGGCAGACTATCTACCAGTTGCTCTTGGGACAGTTTCAGTTTCGCGTTCAGGCGAGTACTGAAGAACACCCCAGAGAGGGCCGCTACCATGCCCGACATGGTCGGGATGGTGGCCATGGAGATACCACCAGCCATCAAGCGGGGGTTACCGGTACCCTGTACTGCCATTACCTCAAATACTGCGATCATGCCGGTTACGGTACCGAGCAGACCCAACATCGGGCAGATGGCGACCAGGGTGTTGATCAACCCCATACGCGCATTTAATTGTTCTTTGGCCTGGGAGATCCACGCTTCACGAATGCGGTGGGCATACCAGGAGGTTGTGTCCTCACGAGCTTCCCAGCGAGTGATAATCTCTTTGCGCATCTTCGGGAAAACGAAGCTGACAAAGAAGTAACGCTCAAGCATAAGAGCCCACATCAGGAACAATGCTCCTGCCACCAACCAGAGGACGTCGCCCCCGGTGGCCATGAAGTCCCTGACAGATTCCCAGAGTTCTACCAGGTAAAGCATAATTACTTGCCTCGCTGTTCAGCGTGAGTCGCAATGATGCCCGCACTTTGTTCTTCGATAACTTCAACCACGGACTTGGCACGGCCAGCTACCAAAGCGTGCATCAGCAGCAGCGGCAGGGCAGCAACCAGACCCAGTACGGTCGTTACCAGAGCCATGGAGATACCACCGGCCATGATCTTCGGGTCACCAGTACCAAACAGGGTGATGTTCTGGAAGGTCTCGATCATACCGGTTACGGTACCGAGCAGACCCAGCATCGGAGAGATGGCGGCCATCACCTTAATCATGTTAACGCCGCTTTCGATGCGCGGAGTTTCCTTAAGGATGGCTTCGTCGATCTTCAGTTCGAGGGTTTCAACGTCCACGTCCTTGTTGGCCTGGTAGGTCTTCAGGATGCGGCCCAGAGCGTTGTTGCCCGGCTTGTCGACGTTCTTAACCTGAGCGCGGATCTTCGCAGACTCCATGGTCAGGGTCAGGATCTTCCACAGGGAGATCAGGACACCCACACCCAGCAGAGCGGCGATGATGTAACCCACGGTACCGCCCTGGTGGAACTGCTCTTCCAGAGTGGCTTTCTGAGTGTAAACCGCCAGCAGCGCGCCACGGGACGGGTCAACAAACAGCGGGGTCTGACCGGCAGAAGCGGCAGCGTATTGGCCTACAGTGCGAACCTTGAAGCCTTCCGGCTGTTTAGCCAGACGCTGGATGGTGCCGGTTTCAGAGTTGTAGGTCAGGTACTCTTTGTCGGCCAGCAGGGTGAAGTTACCCACACGGGTA
This sequence comes from Ferrimonas balearica DSM 9799, assembly GCF_000148645.1. NCBI lineage: Bacteria > Pseudomonadati > Pseudomonadota > Gammaproteobacteria > Alteromonadales > Ferrimonadaceae > Ferrimonas > Ferrimonas balearica. Next base: position 1,296,924 of record NC_014541.1, on the reverse strand, counting down.
ACCGGCTGCTCGGAGACATTGCCGTTCGGATCGATAACTTCAGCGTTGAACTTAACTACCTTGCCGGACTGGGTCATCTCGGTCTGCAGAGCAATCCACAGCTCTTCCAGTTCCTTGATGGTCGGCAGCTCTTTAGCGGCAGCCAGTTCAGCCATGAAGTCATCGCGGCCCGGGTACTGGGCGCTGATCAGAGAGGCATTCAGCTGACCGGACATGTCGCCGGACACCTGACGTACCACACCGAACATCTCGCCGAGGTCACCGGTGGCGGTGGCCAGGTCACGGCTCAGACGGTCGATCTCCTGGTCGTTATTGGTAAAGCGGTTAGCCAAGTCTTCGCCACGCTGCTTTTCAGCAGCCAGGGCGGCCTTGGCATCACGCAGCAGTTGTTGCTTGTCGGCACGCTCGGAAACAAAAGCAGCTTCACGCTGTTTGTTGATGCGACCTTCAGACTGACGGGACTGCTGGATCTGGTTCAGCAGCTGGTCCAGAGTCTGAGCCGGAGTTTGCTCAGCGGCCATCGGCGCGGCTGAGAAAGACAGTGCGGCTGCCACAAAGGCAGTAGAGAGGATCTTTTTCATTATTCTGCACCCTCCGCAGCTTGAACAGGCAGTTTCAGCAGATCAGGCGCAGCCTGGCGGCGGGCCATCTTGATGGCGTTGGACACCGGACGCAGCATGTCGTCGCTCAGGGCAGTCCACTGGCGGGCTTCGTTGTCCCAAACCCAGGCGTTCTTCTGATCCAGGGACTGGGCGACAAACACCACGCGACCCAGGTGGAAGAAGTCCACGGTCAGCTCTTTGCCATCGATATCCAGCTTACCTTCGTAAGCGTTCATCTTATTGCCGTATTCGTTTTCGATCAGGTAAGCGTCCAGCACCAGACGGTATTTCTCCGCGGTGGATACGTTGGAATCACCCATTACCTCTTTCAGACGGGCCACACGGGCCTGACGCTCTTCCAGCTGGAAAGGCACGTCAAGGGACACGAACTGGTCAAGGGTTTCGATCATGCGGCTCATCAGCGGCACAACACCCTGCTTGGTGCGCTCAATGCCGTTGATCTGCTCTTGCAGAGAGGCCATACGCGCTTCCTGGTCAGCAACCAGCGTCGCAACGTAATCGTTGTAAGACTTGAGAGTGTCGGTTTCGTCAACCACCAGGCGGTACTCGTAGAGCATGTCCTGGGTTTGGTCATAGAGTTTGTTGATCTTCTGCTGAGACTTTACAGCATCATCTTGAATTTGCTTGTCAGCACCTTGGATCGCTGCCAGCGGATCCGCCGCCACAGCCATACCGCTAACAGCCAGTGTCATAGCACCGACCAACGCAGAGGCGAGTTTGGTTCTTTTCATCACGGACATAGTTCCCAACCAGTCTTGTTGTGAGTTTACGGCTTCAAACACTTTCCACTGTGTTCACCCAGCGTTGCGCTGAAGCCAGTTCCGTCTAATTAGTAGTTGTTATCCATAGACCCCACCTATCCCCACGATAGGCGGGTGCATCCGCATCTTTCCACAGCGCCCAGAGTTGTGTCAACCTTGTTACCGCAACGGTTTCAGCGCTACACAACGCATTACAGCGGTACCACGTTCGAAGAACATTCACTAGCGAGAGCGTGATGATCCACACAATTCACCCTGTTTTTCCGGGATATACCCAACATCAGGCAATGCTAACACCACAAACAAACGATCACTCTGCAATACCCCGCCAATGCCGACGGAAGTGCTAGTGAACACAGATTAGTCAATGGTTTGCGTTTTTGAGCATTAATCGTATGCAAGTTGTTGCTTGTGAAGGAATTCTTATCAAGCTATTCGCGATTACGCAGGACGGATGTTTGGGAAAGGCAGCATTGGGCTCAGAAACAGTTGGTGGGTAGTTTCCTAAATTTCACTTTTGGACAGATTATGGTCAGAAATGGCAATCCAAGCTCCTCAGCCATCAACTAATACACGTCTAAAATAGGGATAACATGCCCTAGCCTATGAAACCACTTAAGAGAGAAGGACCTGTATCGATATGAGCGTTCACCGCCAGCTTGCCAAGCAGTAGCGAACGAACTTCCAAGTCTTCAGAGCTGAAGCTTCTCACAGAACGCGAAACTTGGGTTGAACTGCTTCTTTAGGAAAAACCAACTTTCTAAAAGCGAGCTTCGACATAGCCCGCCCCGAGTGAGCTTGTGCCTTTACGAGATACCACAGGCATGTGACTCTCTCTGTTTCATCGAACCACTTCGCCAAAATAGTCCTACGCAAGCCGAGAAAGGTATCACCGGCTGCGCTCTACGTTATAGCTCCCGCGTCTCGGTCGAAACAAAAGCGGGGCTACTCCGCCCCACTTATCATTACGGAAAGGCCTTTCAAAACGACCGGCTCCGTCTTCGATGACTCTGCATTCAGGTCCATAGTCACTATCACCCTGGTTAGGGGGTACTTGCACCACGAGTCGTCTCAGTCACGTCAGACCGCAGACGTTTTAAGCGGTTAACGCTTGTTGTAAAGGCGCCTCTATGGCGCCTTCTTTATTGCCCCAAAGAGCCGTTAGGGTGCGCGTTTGGCACCGAAGAGGTCTGAGCCACAGGACAAAACTGTGAGGGAACGGGCGCCAGCTGCTAAGGAGCTGGTTTATGACTTAAAGTAACAAGCGGCCTTAACGGCCGCTTGTTACGATCTCCACCTAATGCTAGAAGCTATAATCCGCCTGCAGATAGTAGGTACGGCCGAATGAGTCGGTATACCGAGGATCGTAACCCACTTGGTGTCCGGCGCCACCACTGCGTAAGGACAAACTCGGGGTCGCGTCAAAAAGGTTATTCACCCCGAAGGTCATAGCCAAGTCGTCAGTGATGAAGTACTTAGTTTGATAATCCCACGTCGTATAGGAAGGAATTGATAATTGGACATTGACACAATCACCAAATGCATCCACTTCGGTTACCGCGCATCCGTCTTTAGATTGGAATTGATCCCGATAGCCCGACCTATAACTTGCCCTCAGAGTATGCGAAAACGCATCCATGACCAGTGTCGAGCTAAGCTGAGAGATCACTCTAAATGTGACTGAGTTATTGTCACCAAACCGGCCCATACTGCTTACCCACTCATCGGTACCCGGTTTAGTGTACTCACTCTCGATCATATATGTTCCAGAGAAGGCTGTAACCAAGGTACCAAAAGACAGTTCATTAGTGAGTGATGTGCTCCAATCAATACCACTATAATTGGATTCACCGACATTAACTTGAGACATCAATATTGCCAGCTCTTCTTCACCCGTCCCGGAATTGGTTTTGGTCGTGAAGAGCTCTCGATACAACTCTGCGTCGGCAAAAATCTGAGCCTCGGTGAGGGACGCAACCTGATCTTCCATTTGTACTTTCCAATAGTCGACTGTCACGCTGAACTCTTGGCTCGGTGCGTACACAAAGCCTACAGTCGCCTGCGCCGAAGTCTCAGGTTTGAGTTGCTCGTTACCCTGAAGGTAAACGGGATACTGAGATTTCCCGCTCAAGCAATACTGGGCCAATGCGTCAGCACTCGGGAAAGGGCATTCATAATTTCCGCCTGTCACACCATACTCATCTCGGGGACGGGCAATTTCCAACATCGAAGGGGCTTTGAAGCCAGTACCGTAGGAGGCACGAACTAAAAGGTCTTCGGTGGCTTGGTATCGGCCACTAATCTTATAGGTGATATCGCTTTGGTCGACTCCCTTAACTCCATCATTCAGGTTGTCATCAATTTCACCAATATTGTCATAGCGCACAGAGGCCGAAACATCGAAATTATCAAAAACTGGAATGGCAAACTCGGCAAAAATCCCCCAATTTATTCGCTCAAGGTCATATTCCTCACTAGTACTCTTAAACAGAATAAGCTCATCTCTATTTGCATCGGAAATACTGTAGTCAAAGGAAGTAGTCCGCCAATCAAACCCTGTCGCCATATAGACTTCACCTGCTGGCAATTCGAAAACGGGCATAGAAGCTTTGAAATCGAAACCGGCTACGGCAACTTTAGTGGTGTCCCAGTTACCACTGTATATAGTTTTATCTAGCGCTTCCTGGCTGGATGCATCAAACTCATCAGCGGGTACGAATACGTTAATGTTCCCGGAGCTCACCGCATCGACAAATTCTTCTTCAAGCAACCAACCTGTCGGGTAATTCTGATCGGAATCGTTAGATGAGTAAAAAGCGGCAGCAGAGTAATCGATGTTACCAATTACCCCTTCCAGGCCGGTAACGAAGTGCAGAGTCTGACTGTCCCACTCGGTGGTTCGGTTACCTGCTGGCAGAGCTCGCCAACGAGCTTGAGTGCTTAAGTTTCCTTCTTGGAAAGCGGCCAATTCATCGTCCGTCAGATAAGGAACAATGTAGTCAGTAACCAATTGTGAGTCACTAGGTAACTTAAACCACCCCGTCGGGTAAGGGGCAATTCGACTGGTCATTGAGGTGGACGCCCAGTTTGCTTCTATAAACAGACTCAACTCTTCATTGATCTCAAAATGAGCGTTAGTGAAAACGCTGTCTCGCTGCTGCTCAGGAATAATTTCTATCGTTGAGGTGTAGTCAAACCAGCATTCTTCCTCAATGGCTGATGTCGCAGGGGCGCAAGCTCCAGTCTGCGCAAAGTACGGATTAAAGGCGCGGCGCAACAAGTTGTCATCCTCGTCCTTAACAATATTACCCTCACTATCCAGAATGGTGACTCTGGCATTGCCGGGAATGCCGTTTCCAGATCCATTAAAGAAGTACAGCTCACGCCCTTCATTCATGAAGGGAATGATACCTGTTTTTGCAAAGTCTCTCTGGTTAGAGGCCAACTGCTCCTGACTTTCATGCGTATAGGAAACCATAAGGTTATAGCCATCAACGCTGAGTTCCCCAAGACCAGCGGTAATACTGCCATTCCAGCTCTTTCCTCCCGACTTCTCCGGCATGTCATAACGAGCACTTACATCAAATCCCTGAAAATCTTTCTTTAGGATAAAGTTAACAACACCTGCAATAGCGTCCGAGCCATAGAGTGCCGATGCACCATCTGTGAGTAGCTCTACTCGATCGATAGCGGCAAAGGGAATTGAGTTTAGGTTGATTGTGCTACCAGAACCGGCAGGGGCAAGTCTACGACCATTTAAAAGAACGAGCGTATAGGATGACCCTAAGTCATGTATCGACGCAGTCTGCATTCCCCCACCTCCCCCTCCCACAGAGTCAGAAGAAGTCGTAAATCCCTGCATCGCGGGTAACTGCTGAATCAAGTCCGGGACATTCGTGACACCACTCTTCGCAATAGCCTCCGAGTCAATAACCTGAACAGGTAGGGCCCCCTCAAGATCAGTTCGCTTAATCGCCGAACCAGTAACGACAATCCGCTCTACCTCATCCCCTTCAGCAGCCATCGCGATGGGTGCCGTCATTGCGGTACCGGTTGCACCGGCCAGCAGCGCCAGTCTTATGGCCTTGGTAATGGCACTATTGTTCTTCATATATTCTCCCTGAACGCTTTGCGCTTATCATAATTTTTCCCGACTGCTCAACGGGAAATCGGTCTGAAAAGTCAGACGAACAGAGAGATACAATCAAATATAATCCATGCTCTCAATCAGCCCAGGGCATCAAGAAAACACTCAGTTACGTTGATTAAATCTAATAAAAAATGATTGTTTTTAATTATCCGCTAATGAATGCCACCTTCTGGCGTCATGATTTTCTAGGTGCAAATCAGTAAATATTTTGCTAGCTGAAAGCCGTCACATGCGCCCAATATCGTCCAGTTACCTCTGTTAAATGGCAGGATATAACCCAAAAAAAGCCGGGAGTCTGAAACTCCCGGCTTGATACTTTTGCTTTATGTATAAAGTGCTTAGAACTTCAGAGTCACGTTGGCAAACAGGTAACGACCCAGAGTGTCGTAGAAGCCCGCAACGGTGTTCGCGTTGCTGGACAGGGTACCACCAACCATCGGCGGCTCTTTATCCAGTACGTTGTTCACACCAACGCGGAAAGCGTAGTTATCACCGAGGGTGAAGCCACCCACCAGGTCAAAGTAGCTCTGGGAAGCGATGCCGTCAGCAGCCAGGGTATCGGTTTCACCGTCGTAATCAACGGAACCGTAGTAACGCCAGCGAGCAGTGGCAGTCCACCAGCTGTCCATGTCGTAGCTTACGCTCAGAGTGTGACGCCACTCAGGCTGGGCGAAACACTGAACGCTTACCACACCAGAACAGTCGTAGTTCAGTTCCGGCTTACCGGCCAGCGGCTGGTATTCCTTGGTCAGGGAGTAGCTGCCCGCCAGGGTCATGTTGAAGTTACCGCCCAGCAGTTCCTGCAGGTAGTTGGCGCTTACGTCAACACCTTCCCACTTACGGCCACCTACGTTGTCAGACAGGTTGATAACGTAGCCTTCTTCACCAATCCAGAGGCTGCCAGACTGGTTACGGTTGATGTTTTCACAGAACTCGCCGTTCTCCACACAGGAGTCGATGATGGTCTGGGCACCAACGGTACCAATCACATCTTCCATCTCGATGTTCCAGTAGTCGACAGTGAAGTTCAGGCTGTCGAACGGCTGGGCAACCAAACCGATGGTGTAGGTATCAGCAGTCTCCGGCTTCAGCTCAGGGTTACCACCAGCAAACTGGTTGTACTGGCTGGCGGGTGAAGCACTGACGTTACCGTACTGGGCAGCGGTCATGCCGGTGCGCAGACACTGCTCCAGAGTGGCATCCGGCACACCGGTATCCGGGTTGTTGGCACAGGGATCGGCACCGTCAAACAGGCCGACGCTCTGAGCGGCAAACAACTCGGCTACGTTCGGCGCACGGGAGGCGCGGTTGTAGCTGGCACGAGCTTTGTAACCATCAAAGATGGTCCAATCAAAAGCAAACTTGTAGGTGGTGTCGCTGCCAGAGGTGGAGTAGTCAGACCAACGCCAACCCGCTTCCAGAATCAGGCTTTCAACCGCCACAACGTCTTCGATCAGGGGAACGCTGACTTCAGCGAACAGTTCGCGAACGTCGTAGCCACCCTGCAGGCTCTCGGTCGGGCCACCCTGACCCAGCAGCAGGCCCTGCTCGAATACTTCGTCAGAGATACGCTCGAACTCAATCTCACGCCATTCGGTACCCACTACCGCAGCAATCGGAGTGGAAGCGGTCGGCAGAGCAAAGTCGAACTCACCAGACACATAGGCGTTGGCGATCATCTGGGTCACGATGCCGTTAAGAACACCGGTACCGGTCAGCTGACCAGCAGCTTCCGGAGTCACACCGTTGAGGGTGAACACTTCGTACGGGATACAGTCACCAGTACAAGGCTCAGCGCCAACGGCACCGATGGCCTGGTTGATGCGCGGGCCGAAGAAGTCGTTCTGGTAAACGGAAGAGGAGGAGGTCTGACCGTACTGGAAGCTCGCATCGTAGAACCAGGAGTCAGAAATATCACCGTCTGCACCCATTACGATACGGAAGGAGTTGTGCTCCAGGCTGTCCATACGCGGACCGCCTTCTACGTTACGCTTACCGATGTAGGCGATGAACTGGTCATCCGGGCCAATACCCAAGCCATCCTGAATCTGCTGCTTCTGCAGGTCGCTCAGCAGCTCATTGTCGAAATCCATCACGTAACCTTCGTTAAAGAAGGTACCGGATTCCGCAATCTGCGCCGCAGTCACGTCGTTCATGTAGGACACTTCGAGGTACGGACGAACGTAATCGTTGATCTCGTAGTTGGCGAATGCACCCAGGGTGAAACGCTCATCAGGACGCATGAAGTGGTTGATCGGGGCGTAGTTGTAACGCTCGCCGAAATCTTCCACAAAGCCGTTGCCGTTGCGATCCAGAGTCCAGAACAGTTCGGTGTCGAAGTTCTCGTCGTAGATGAAGAAGGTCGGGATCGGGGTGTTAGCGGAACCACCACAGGCGGTGCCGGAGGCATTCAGCGCACAAGAGGAGTAGTCACGCTGACCCTGCAGCAACTCGTTGTTGCGACGCCAGCTGGCGTAAGCGGTGACGTGACCTTTACCACCATCAAAGGCACCACCCATTACAACGTCGATGTTGTAGGCTTCGCCATCGATGCCGTCAGACCCGGTGGGGTATTCAAAGTTACGCTCATCCATCAGACCCTGGATGTAGCCATTATCATTGTCATGCTGGTAACCAGACGCACCGGCGTTGATTTCGAAACCTTCGAAATCGTCCTTCATGATGAAGTTAACAACACCGGCTACGGCATCAGCACCGTAAGTGGTAGAAGCACCACCGGTCAGGATCTCAACGCGCTTAATCATGGCGGCGGGGATCTGGTTAACGTCAGCGGACTGGGTGTAGATGCCACCCGGCTGAAGACGACGACCATTCACCAGCACCAAGGTACGGTTAGCACCCAGACCACGCAGGTCAAGGGTCGCAGTACCGGAAGAACCGTTAGAGATAAAGGAGTTACCGGCCGCCTCAACCTGGGGCAGCTGGTTCAGGATGTCTTCTACGCGGGTAAAGCCGATCTCCTGGATCTCTTCTGCGGTGAAGACCTGTACCGGGCTGGAACTCTCAACGTCAGTACGCTTAATACGAGAGCCGGTAACCTCAATACGCTCAACTTCGTCTGTTTCAGCAGCGATTACCGCCGGAGCAGTCAAGGCTGCGGTGGAGGCGCCGACAATCAGTGCAAAGCGAACAGCTTTAGACACAACGCTGTTGTTATGCATGTGTTTTCTCCCTGGACACATCAGTGTGTTTATAGTTTTTTCCTTCCCCCCGACTGCATCCCTGAGGAGGAGGTGATAGAGGGCATCGCCCAATCTGTCAGCACTGATGTAACCAGAATAAAAACACCTAATCAACCATTAATTTACATCTTGATTACAGGAAAAATGAACCATTTGGCTCAGAAAAGGTCGAGACCAGACCTGCATTTTTGCTGGGCCCATGCAGGACTTACCATAGATTATGCGCCGTCTTGGCCAACCAGCAGAATCAGAAGAAGAAACGGGCGCCTATGCCATACAGATCCTCTTCTCCCAAACCTTCAAAGCCAAAGTCACTGTCATCGATCTTGGCCTCGAAGTAGAGGCGCAACTGGGTGCCCCACTCGTAGTGTGCACCTACGATGTATAAGCGCTTGCGATACACCCCGTTAACTTCCTCATAACTTGCATCATCCGACTTCAGCTCGTTGATCCCGGACACCAAAGTCAGGTTGTTGTCGAAGGTCCAGTTCAGCATCACTTCATAGCCGTTGCCGTTAAAAACGCGGTTCTGGTTGTCGATCTCGTGGTTCTCGGTATCGGCGTAGTTGACAGCGAGATAGAGCCCCGGTTGATACAACGTCCCGTAGCTGGCACCGAAGATCAGCGCTTCATCCTTCAGTTCAGCCACCTGTTGGCGGCGAAAGGTCGAATCAAAGTCCCCCCGGTTATAGGCAACACCCACCATCCAGTTCTGCCAGCGATAACGAAGCGAGGCGCCATAACTGTCGTCGTATTCAATATCGACATCTTCAAACACCGCACACTCAGCGGGAGGATTCTCCTCCTCGCACTCTGGCGGCGGCAGGATCCCTACTTCACCCGCAACCCGTGCCTGATACTGAAGCCCAACGCTGAAACCGCCCCAATCGTTGCGATATTGCAGGGCGCTGTCTGCCCGTCCGGTACCGGACAGCCCGCCATCAGAGCCGAAGTTGTAGGTACCGGAGGCGAGGCCCCCGGTCATGATGAAGTTGTCGGTCGGGCCCGCCACGTCGTAATAGACCGACCACTGTTTACCCGCAGACAGCCGGCCATAGCGGTCATGCTCAAAGGCCAGAAAACCCAAACGATTAAACAGGAAGTCCCCTTCGCGGGCGGCTTGCAAAGAGTCACCGTTCAGGGTCAGTTGGCTGCCGGAGTCGATGGCATTGAAGCCCCACTCCATCATCGCTTCGGCGGTCCATTCACGGGTAACCGAGCGTTCATAGTGGAAGCGGATACGGGAGGAGGAATCGAGCAGCTCGGTATCACCGTCGGTTTGCACCAGGTTAAAACCAAGGTGACCACCGACAGAGAACCGGTTGAGGTTATCGTCGTAAAGCGTAATCGCAGAAGCGGGTGATGCCAGCAACACACCCAAAAACACCGGAGTCAATCGCATACATACACCATTAAGACGCGCAGGAGGTGATCCTGAGTCTAGTCCATGGCCCTCGTGGCGATAGCTCGGGCAAACGCCAGATGCAAAAAAGCCACCGCAGTGGCGGTGGCTTTTTGTTTGGCGGGTATGCGTCCTATTACAGGAAGATACGCAGACCTACAGCGAAACCGTCGTCGGTATCTTTGATGTCAGAACCGTGGTCAACCTTGTAAGCGCCGTAAACAACGGTGTTCGGAGTCAGTTTGTACTCAGCACCGAAGTTGGTGTACTCCTGAACGGTCAGGTCGTTGGTGGTGTCTTCAACACCTTGGTACAGAACGTACAGGTTCAGACCGTTGTTCAGACCGTAAGCAGCCAGGGCTTCGTAACCATCGGCTTCGTCAGCGATGATGGCGTTGCCAGCCAGCTCGGAGTTCTGCAGGTTCTCGGACATGGCGTAAGCACCGGCCAGGTACAGGCCTTTGCCGTAGGTACCGTAGGCAGCAGAGAACGCGTGAACGTTGGCATCTTTAACACCGCCGTTTGCAGCGTAATCAACGTCGCCGCCGCTGTAGGCGTAGCCCAGTTTCACACCGGCGATGCCGTAGGTAACAGAAGCAGACAGACGATCATCATAGATGTCGTTAGCACCCTGCCACTGAACACCGAAGTTCAGGTCGCCAGCGTTGCCCAGGGAAACGCCGTTGCGGTACTGAACGGATTGGTCAGCACGACCCAGACCCAGTTTGCCACCGTCGGTGCCGTTGGCGTAGGAGAACAGGGAGTCAGAACCCCAGGCGATCGGCATATCGGTCGCGGCGGTTACGTCGTAGTATACGGACCACTGCTTACCGGCAGACAGACGACCGTAGTCATCGTGGCCAACACCGATGTAACCCAGACGGGTGGAGAAGCTCTCACCGCTGGTCACGAAGTTGCTCATGCCCATTTCGATGCGGCTGTCCAGCTTGAAGCCGTCACCCAGATCGCGGTTGAAAGAGAAGTTGATACGCGGGGAGTTAGCGCCCAGCTGGGTATCACCATTCTTATCGGACAGTTCAACAGTCAGGTGACCGCCCATGGAAACGGAGTTTACGCCGTCGTTGTACAGTTCAACAGCGGAAGCGCCGTTGGCGAACATCAGTGCCGGGATAGCAGCAGCAAGCAGAGTCTTTTTCATGGATTTGCCTAACCAATCAAGCGTCATATATTCGTTTGGTGTCCCCCATATATTCCATGGGAACTTTTTAGTTCGTCCGCTGACGGGCTAGGACAGTATCAAAGGGCAGGAGTCGCCTAAAGAGATTAAGATCACACTTTTTGCCGAGTGAGCAATATTACTGACCATTCCTTACGAGTTGTCACACTTTATCCTGTCAAGTTATCGCAAAAATGGCATATTTATCACCATTTATTAACATTTAGAACAGGCCCAGCTGGTCACCATCCAGTTCAGAAAAAGCACGCCCCAACACACTTAAAACCGGCTCAGCCACAGGCTGCAACTGCTTCTCTACATAATGTTCATAGTTGATGTTGGTTTCACCCAGCCCTAACGGATATGGACCGGATTGGCCAATCAAATAGCGAATTCGACTGCCTTTTCGATACACCACATCATTTTGTAACTGGTTAGCCAGTCGCGCGGCCTGCACATGCGGTGCATTGGCCTGATAACCTTCCAGATCACGCCGCAGCCGTTTGCTGTAAACCAGCTCACTGTCCCGCTCACCCGCACGGGTTTCGCGAATCCAACGACGCACCAATCCGGTTACCGGCTTTCCGCTGAACCACTGTTGGTACAGCTCCTGTTGAAAGGCCCGGGCCAGTGGGGTCCAGTCACTCCGTACCGTCTCCATCCCCTTAAAGGTCAGGACCAGCCCCTCCGGCCCCTCTACCCCACCGACGTATCGCTTTTTTGACCCTTCGCTGGAGCCACGGATGGTGGGCATAAAGAAGTGGTGATAGTGCGTTTCAAACTCCAGTTCCAGCGCACTGTCCAGGCCCTGCTCAGCCAACTTCTGTTGCCAGCGCTGATTCACCAGAGTCACCAATTCACGGCCAATGCGCTGGGCGGTATCGGTATCCGGTTCATCGCCAATATGAACAAACGTCGAGTCGGTATCGCCGTAGATAACCTGATAGCCCTCCGCCTCAATCCAGCGCCGGGTGGTTTTCATGATGTCGTGGCCGCGCAGAGTAATGGAGGAAGCCAGACGGGGGTCATGAAAGCGACAACCCGCCGCGCCCAAAACCCCATAGAAGGAGTTCATCAGGATCTTGATGGCCTGGGACAACGGCCCATTGCGGGCCAACTTGGCCTGCTCCCGCTGCTGCGCCAGCTCCGCAATGATGGCGGGCAGTCGATGCTGAGTCCGGTGGAACCGGGCGCCACGATAGCCCTCAACGGTCAGTGCCGGGTCGGGCTCCGCCAGGCCCGCCACCATCCCCATCGGGTCGATCAGAAACGAGCGAATGATAGAGGGATAGAGACTCTTAAAATCCAGCACCAGGACATTGCGGTATTTGCCCGGTATGGAATCCATCACGTAGCCACCCGGACTCGGGGGGATATCGTGACTGTCCAGATTGGGGGCCACAAATCCGGCCCGATGCAACAGAGGCAAATAGCGATGGGTAAACGCCGCCACCGAGCCACCGGTGCGATCCAACTCGAGACCCGTCATCTGACTCCGGGCCAGGGCAAAGTCCAGCAGCTGAGTGTGTTCAAAGATGCGCCACACCAACTCGCAGTCTTTCAGGTTGTAGTGGGCCAGTGCTGGCTTGTTATGGCGGAAATTGTGCTCAATCTCGTTAAGGCGGCCACGCACATCGTCGCAGGCTTTGCCCTCCCCCAGCAGAGACTGCGCCACCGCATCCAGGGCATAACTTTCAAAGTGGTAGAACGCGGCTTTCAGCCAGTCGATGCCATCCAACACCGCCCGACCCGCAATGCCACACTCCCGGCCCGGGCCCGCCTGCTCACGCCAGCGCGGTTCACTGCCATCCCGTCCCAGGCTGAGCCTCAGTCCATGATGCTGAGCCCGTTTCTGCAGCAGCGCCAGATCGAAGCCGATCACCGACCAGCCAATGATGATGTCCGGGTCGTGTTGCTCAAACCAGTCCAGCATCGCTCGCAGCAACGCCGCCTCATCTTCCACGTAGTGAAGGTAATCTGGCCCCCCCTGCTCCGGCCCCACCATCAGCACACATTGATGGCCTTCGGCATAAAAGCCAATGGAGTACAGTTCGCCATGGCGGCTGCACTCAATATCCAGTGACACCATACTGGGCTGATGACTGGGTGTGGCCGGTCTGGCCGCCACAATGGCGTTATTGGCAACCCGTGCAGCCATGGCACCGCAGATAAACCGCTCCATCAGGTAACGGTCGCAAGGGCGTATGTCCGCTTCATACAGACGCAACCCCGAGGTTTCGGCATATTGACGAATGGCTCGCCAGAGCGCGGGGTCAGACACATAGAGTGCGTCAACCGGTGCCAGCTCGAAATCCCGGGCTTCGGTGGCGCTCAGCCGCCAGCCAGTGCGCTGGCCCAGCCATTGCCGCCAGGCGTCAGTATCCGATTGGCGTATCAACCCGGTGTAGGGTTGCCCCGGCACCACCAGACAGCGCGGCCCGTCGACGGTTGACAGCCAATACACCAGTTCCGCCCCGGTTGCCGTCGGGCGGGTTTCCCGGCTGAGCAGCCAGCCGGACTCTATCGTTTCAGATCCCATGCCCCCATTGTCGGCCAGATACTGGGTATATGTACAGGCTCGAAAGACACAATGGCCGATTGACGGTGCAGCATGGACCACCACTTTCCCAGAGCATTGTCGCCAAGACACTGGTATTCTATACAGCCGTTTTTTACCTGTTAGGGATCCCGCCGCCTCATGCTCAGCGACAAAGTGAAAAAATCCACGCGCACGGCCTACAACAATCTGGCCGACGCGATCCCCAATTTTGTCCGACGCAAAGAGCAGAATTACCTGGTGGCGGAGATCGCCAAAACCCTGGCTGGCGCCTACCAGAAAGACCGTCGCATTATCGTGGTACAAGCGGGCACCGGTACCGGTAAATCCCTGGCCTACGCTTTGGGCGCCCTGCCGCTGGCTTTAGCGCAGGGTAAGAAACTCTGCATCTCCACCGCCACCGTGGCCCTGCAGGAGCAGCTGGTTAATAAGGACTTACCCCTGTTGCAGCGACACAGCGGTTTGCAGTTCCGCTTTGGCCTGGCCAAGGGGCGACAACGCTACGTCTGTTTGTCCAAGCTCGAACTGCTGGCCGGTGAAGTGCCGGACAACCAGGGAGCGCTATGGGAAACCAAACCCGCCGATGGCGACGTGGCCCTGCTGAAGCGCCTGCATCAGGCGTACCACGACGGTAAATGGGACGGCGAAGTGGACTCGGTGCCCGAGCCGGTGCCGGATCACCTGTGGTCCCAGATCGCCTCCGATAAACACAGCTGCAACCGCCAGTTGGCGGCCCACCGCGACTGTCCGTTCCACAAAAGCCGGGAGAAGATGGACAGCTGGGATGTGCTGATCATCAACCACAGCCTGCTGCTGGCTGATCTGGAGCTGGGCGGTGGCAAGATCCTGCCCGATCCCGACAGCATGTATTACGTGCTGGACGAGGCCCATCACCTGCCCCAGGTAGCCCGTGACTTCTCCGCCGCCAGTGCCACCGTAAAAGGCTCCATCGATGCGCTGGGCAAACTGGAAAAGCTGGCCCACAAACTGGCCCGGGAGCTGGCCAGTGACAAAGCCGCCATCACCGCCTCTGAACTGTCCGAAGATGTCGATTCGCTGACCGAGCAGATGGGCCAGTTGCAGGCGTTCTGCGACAACAACCCCTTCCTGTTTGATAACCCGGACCGACGCCACCGCTTTGCCGGAGGCGTGCTGCCGCCGGTACTGGTCACCCTGGTTGAAAGCCTGGGCGGCGCCAGCCGTGGCGCACTGAAGCGGCTTGGCAAGCTGCAACAGATGTTGATGGAAGCGATCAAGGATGGCGAGATCAAAGGCCACAAGGCCGAGCCTCTGGTGGCGGACCTCGGTTTTGCCATGCAGCGGCTGGAGAACCAGGACAACCTCTGGCAGATGCTGGCCAAGCCGGTGCCGGAGAAGAGTGCCCCGCAAGCCCGCTGGATCGACAAACTGGATGGCAACCGGGATGACTACCTGGTCAGCGCCTCGCCCATCGAGATCGGCTTTATGCTGGAGGAGATGTTGTGGAGTAAGGCCGCCGGGGTGGCATTGCTCTCCGCCACCCTGATGGCGCTGGGCAACTTTGATCATTACCGCCATCAGGTGGGGCTGCGTGCCGATGACGGCACCCGCTACCTCAACCTGCCCTCCCCCTTTAATTATCAGGACAACGCCACGCTGTTCCTGCCCAAGGTTGAGGTGGAGCCCAATGATGATCGCTTCTCCGACGTCCTCAACACGATGATACCGGCCCTGCTGGAAGAGGAGTCCGCCAGCCTGGTGCTGTTTACCTCCTACCGGCAGATGGAGTCCGTGGCGGAATCGCTGCGTCGTTTTAAACGTCTGCCGGTACTGGTGCAGGGAGAATCGCCCCGGCAGGAGCTGATCCGAGAGCACAAGGCTCGCATCGATGCCGGCAAGCCCTCTATCCTGTTCGGCACCGGCAGCTTCTCCGAGGGTCTCGACCTGCCCGGCGACTACCTGACCAACCTGATCATCACCCGGGTGCCGTTTGCGGTACCGACCTCTCCGGTGGATCAGGCCCACGCTGAGTACATCAAGGCGAAAGGCGGCAACCCCTTCCTTCAATTGGCGGTGCCCGACGCCGCCAAAAAGCTGGTGCAAGCGTGCGGCCGTCTGCTGCGCAACGAACAGGATTATGGCAGGATTACCATCCTCGACCGACGTCTCGTCAGCAAGCAGTACGGCACCGCC
This sequence comes from Ferrimonas balearica DSM 9799, assembly GCF_000148645.1. Taxonomy (NCBI): domain Bacteria; kingdom Pseudomonadati; phylum Pseudomonadota; class Gammaproteobacteria; order Alteromonadales; family Ferrimonadaceae; genus Ferrimonas; species Ferrimonas balearica. The sequence goes on along the minus strand of NC_014541.1, from coordinate 1,280,879 downwards.
CTGCTCAACTCGCTGCCCCCCTACCGCCGCCACATTGAATATTGAGCGGCGGAGCTAAGGAGAACCCCCTTTGGAGCTGGCTCTGGATTTCAACCTGATGGCTATGCTGGCCGCTGTCGCCTTCGTGGCCGGCTTTGTCGATGCCATCGCGGGTGGTGGTGGTCTGCTGACCATCCCCGCCCTGCTGACTGCCGGTTTACCGCCCCATCTGGCGCTGGGCACCAATAAGTTGGCCGCCACCTTTGGCTCGGCCACCGCCAGCTACACCTTCTATCGCAAGAAGTTGTTTGATCCGCGCTTCTGGCAGCGCGCCTTCTGGGGCACCTTGCTCGGTGCCGCCATTGGCACCCTTGCGGTCGACGCGCTCAGCGTGGACTGGCTGGAGCGTGCCCTGCCCCTGCTGATTTTGGCCATTGCCGTGCATTCACTGGTCAGCAAGCCCCCGCAGGAGGAACAGCACCAACTGCCCGAAGCGACCAAGTCGGTGCACCGCCGCCAGTGGGGACAGGGTCTGGCCATCGGCTTCTACGACGGCTTTGCCGGCCCGGGTACCGGCGCCTTCTGGACCGCCTCGTCGATGATGCTGTACAAGATGAATATCCTGTTGTCATCCGGCCTGGCCCGAAGCATGAATTTTGTCAGCAACGCCACCTCGCTCGGTTTCTTTATTGCTCTGGGCCATGTCCAGTTCAGTATCGGCATCGCCATGGGCCTGTCGCTGATGGCCGGTGCCTGGATTGGCGCCCACTCCGCCATCCGCTTTGGCGGTCGCTTTATCCGTCCGGTGTTTATTACCATGGTGATGATCATCGCCGCCAACCTGGCCTGGAAGGCGTGGCTATGAGCAGTCCGATGCTGCAACGGTTGGAAACCCAGCTGGCCCGGTTGGAGGAGCAGGTGCGGGAGCACGACGCTCAGCTGACCCCGGCCGACAAAAAGTGGCTGGCCAACCAAAGTGCCTTTCACGACCAATTGTTCGACCACCAGGGTGCCAGCCTGAGCAGCTGCCTGCAGGTACTGAGACAGGACCTCAAGCAGATCCAGCAGCTGGAGCAGCTTGGCGCCCGTCCAGATGCGGTGGAATTGGTATGCCACCGCTTCGCCAACCGCTTCAGTGCCGTCGCCCAGGCGTTGGCCAATACGGCGGTGATGCGTCGTGGTCACCAAACCAGTGCTCTGGCTGGTGCCCGCCGTAACGCCAAGAAAACCAACAACGAATACCACTGGATCGCCCGCTCAGTCATGCGCTCCAGCCACCAACTCTACGATGAGCTGCGCAAACATCAGAACTGGGCAGACCGTCTGGAACAGAAAATCCGTGAACTTGAGCAGCGCTTGGACTTGCATCAGGGCGCGGACAAAATCACACTGCAAAATGAAATCCTGGCCACCCACAAGCGATTAGGTCGTTGTCGCCAGGCAATGACCTTTATCGAGCAGCGCATCGCGCACCTGGAGAAGCCCGGACGCGGATCGTTCTAAAGGAGAACCGAATGAAAAAGGCCATGGCTCTGAGCCTCGCCCTGCTGGCGTCCCCCCTGTCCTGGGCGGAAAGCCTCACCATCCCGATGGAGTTTGAGTTTGTGGCCCTTGATGGCACCAAGGTCAGCTCCTCCCTGTTCAGCCATAAGGATGAGCTGGAGCTGACCCCGGGCCAGCGCAAGATCGCCCTGCAGTACAAAGATCTGGTGCCGGAAAGCGTCGGTGACGGTCACCGCCGGGTATCCTCTTCGCCGTTCGTGATTACCCTGAACGTTGAGCCGGGCGTGGATTACCAGTTGGCCGCCGACCGCCGCATTCTCGACGTCAAAACCGCTGAGGCTTACGCCGAAGCGCCGCAGGTGGTGATCACCGCCAGCAACGGTGCGGCCGCGACGTTCTCGCTGCAGCAAACCCAGTCTGACGAGTCCAGCTTTGTTGACAAGCTGCTGGGTGACCAGCCCACTGCCCCGAGCGCCGAAGACGCCGCTCTGGCCGCCACCGCCAGCGGCACCGCGGCTGTCGCCGCCAGCAACGCCAGTCAAGAGAGTGCCAAGCCCGCAGCGCCGAGCGCCCCGACCGATGCCCGTGCAGAGGAGATGCTGAAGTACTGGTGGGAACAAGCCGACGACGCCACCCGCAAAGCCTTTATGAGCTGGGCGGTACAGCAACTGTAATTGTGGTCGGGCTGCCTTCGGGCAGCCCGTTTTTTTTATGCTGAACGCGGTCTATCACCCCATCTATTCGGCGCTGCCTCTGCCCGCCAATCATCGCTTTCCTATCCACAAATACCGCCTGCTGCATGACGCTCTGCTGGCGCAGGGGGTGTTGCAACCTGAGCGACTGCATCAACCCGTCCCCCTGTCGCTGGATCAGGTGACGCAGGTACACTGCCCCGACTACGTGCAACGTTTTGCGCAAGGCACGCTGGACCGTAAGGCTCAGCGCCGTCTCGGCTTCCCCTGGAGCCCGCCTCTGGTGGCGCGAACCCTGACCGCCTGTGGCGGCACACTGCGTGCCGCCGAGCTGGCGCTGGAGCACGGCATCGCCTGCCATCTTTCCGGTGGCTATCACCACGCCCACCGCGACTTTGGCAGCGGCTTCTGTGTGTTTAACGATCTGGTGTTGGCAGCCCGCCTGCTGTTGCAGCGTCAGGCCGTCAGCCGGGTGCTGATCTTTGACTGCGATGTCCACCAGGGGGATGGCAGCGCGGCGCTGTGCCAGGACGACCCGGACATCATCACCTGCTCTTTGCACTGTGAGCGCAACTTCCCGGCCCGCAAGGCGCGCTCCCATGTGGACGTGCCGCTGGAGAACGATCTGGATGACGCCGCCTACCTGGCCACCCTCGACACCGTGTTGCCCTGGCTGCTCAACCTCTATCAACCCGACCTGGTGATTTACGACGCCGGAGTAGACGTCCATCAGGACGACGCCCTGGGCTATCTGTCGTTGTCGGATCATGGCCTGTACCAGCGCGACCATGCGGTCTTGTCAGCCTGCCAGCAACGAGGTATTCCGGTGGCTGCGGTGATAGGTGGTGGCTACGCCAAAGACCATGCCGATCTGGTGCCCCGCCATAGCCAGCTGTTCTTTGCCGCCCGTGACCTGCTGAGCCAGCGCTGACGTTCCCCCATAAAAAAGCCCCGCCAGATGGCGGGGCTTTGTACTTTTGCGTTTGTCGATTACATCTCGAAACGGGCAGTCAGGTAGTAGAAACGACCGATGTTGTCGTAGCTGGCACTGCCGGTGCCGGTACCACTGGTGGTACGGGGCAGGTCGCGGTCAAACAGGTTGTCGATACCCACACCCACGCTCAGACCATTGGCAAAGGAGTACTGCACCAGCGCGTCGCTGACGAAGTAGGTGCCCCAGGTCATGATGTCGGAGTAAGGCTTGTCAAACTGGCCAGCGAACTGCGGAGTGTACACATCCACTTCTTCGATGTAGCGAGTCTTCCAGTTGATGTTCCAGTTGTTGATGTCGTAAGCCAGATTCAGCTGAGCCTGCCAATTGGCTTCACCAATGGTGCCGGCATACTCCTCTTTCTGGTCCGGTTCATCCTGGAACGGGAACTCGTCACGGTCGATCAGGTAGGTGGCGATCAGGTTGGTGCGCATGTCACCGGAGAACAACGCGAAGTCGTACGCCAGCTCGATGTCCACACCAGAGGCTTCCTGCTTGGCCACGTTCTGAACGATCTGCTCGAGGTTGGTGATTTCGTAGTTGTCCGCGTCACGGGTGATCAGCGCACACCACTGGTTATCGATGCCGGTGGTGGAATCCACACAGCGGTCGATGATGTCCTGAGCGCCAACGCTGGCGATGGCATCTTCGATCTCGATCTGCCAGTAGTCCACGGTCAAGGACATGCCTTCGACGTAGCTCGGCTGGTAAGCGAAGCCCACGGTGAAGCTGTCAGACTTCTCCTCTTTCAGCTCATCGTTACCACCAGACACACCCTCGATGGAGGCGCTGTCGTAGTCGGAATCGAAGTCAGCCGGGATGCCCAGAGCCGCACAGTTGGCGGCACGGATGGCACGGGTTTCCGGCTCCAGCGCTGCCAGCTCGCTGGACTTACAGCTGTCGTCAACGTTGAAGAAGTTCTGAGACTTGGCGCCGTAGAACTCACCGATGTTCGGTGCACGCAGTGCAGTAGACACGGTGGAACGAACGCGCAGGTCCTGGTACACGGTCCAGTCCAGGCCCACCTTCCAGCTGGTCACACCGCCTACGGTCTCGTAGTCGGCGTAACGTACCGCACCGTCCACTACCAGGCTGTCGATCAGCGGGATGTCAGCCAGCAGCGGCACGGAGATCTCACCGTAGATTTCGGAAACGTCAAAGCTGCCGGATTCCGGCTGCAGGGCGTTAAAGAAGGTGTCGCCGGTGGCGGCAAACGGGTCTTCGTTGGACTCACTCTTCTCTTTGCGGTACTCGATACCGGTGGCCACACCAACGGCGCCAGCCGGCAGCTCAAACAGTGCAGCGTTGGCCAAAGAGGCACCTGCTACGTACTGAGAGACCTTAGAGTCAGCCACAGTGGTGGTGCTGAACCAGGCTGCCGCTTCCGGAGAAACGCCGCCTTCGCCAAACAGGCTGGAGGGCACACAGCCAGCAGCCTGAGCCTCGGCATCGCGACACACAATGTTACCGGCGTCATCGAATACGGCATCGATGGACTGGCGGAACTTGGAGAAGATCAGGTTGTTCAGGTTCTTACGGGTCTGCTTGGTTTCGCCGTAGATGGCGTACGCATCCAGATCCCAGTCGTCCATCACAATGCCCTGAAGACCCAGCACATAGCGCTGCATCTCACGCTTGTTGTCTTCAAGACGCGGACCCAGGTCGTTCATAAAGCGGTTAACCACCACATAACCTGCGCCAGTCTGATCCATCAGCTCACCCAGCTCCGGGGTGATGTAGGCGTTGTCACGGGTGATCAGGGTGTTTTCCGGATCAAAGAAGAAGAACGCCGGCTGGAAGTTGTTCAGCGAGTTGGTCTGGGACCACTTCGCTTCAAAGTAAGCGTTCAGGTTGTCGGTGACGTCGTAGTTGGTTTTGAAGTTGACGGTGGTGCGGTCAAACTCCGGCTGCAGGCTAACCCACTCGTTGAGGTTAACGAAGTCACAGTTTTCACCGGCACAGGAGATGCCGTCGGTGATGGTACCCGTACCCTGGGGCACCGGGGTGCCATCCGGGTTAAAGCTGTAGAAGCCCGGAACACCACCGTAGAAACCGACAACACCTGCGTTGTTGATGGCCCAGATACCGGCATTGTCGTACCAGGTACGGACAGTCGCGGCATCGTCAGGGTTGGTCAGGTGACGGCGGGAGATGGCGGTCTGGTCGCGGTCCAGCGCGTTCAGCTCGTTCTGCTCAGCGTACTCGATGGAGATGGCGGCGTTACCACGGCCATCAGCGAAGTCCGCACCGTAGCTCAGAGCAACACGATAGTTTTCGAAATCGCTGTCATCGGCCATACCGTACTGGCCATTAACGTTGAGACCCACGATGTCTTCCTTCAGGCGGAAGTTCACAACGCCGGTAACCGCGTCGGCACCGTATACCGCGGACGCACCGCCGGTCACGATCTCAACGCTCTCAACCCACTCGGTGGGGATGGTGTTAACGTCAACGGAAGCCACACCCGCGAAACCACCTACGTGACGCTTGCCATTCACCAGCACCAGGGTACGGGCGGTGCCCATACCACGCAGGTCCAGCAGGTTAAGACCTGCGGTACCAATGCTGCTGCCGCCGGAGCTGGCAAGAGAGAAGGTGGTTGCCAGGGCTGGCAACTCGTTAAGCGCATCACCAATGTTGGTGGCGCCGGTCGACAAAAGGGTTTCTGCTGTAATGACCGTTACCGGAGAAGGCGCAATAGCCCCCTCACGGAAAATGCGGCTTCCGGTAACTTCAATGCGTTCGACTTCAGAATTGTCTTCCTCTGCAGCTACCGCTACAGGTGCAGTCGTCATTACCGATCCGATGGCCAAACACAGCACCGACTTCTTGATGGTCAGCATCTGTTCTCTCCTAATAGCATGAAATAGCACACTCCGTGCACGATTCACTCTACCCGCAGAACATCCACACCTTCAATACATTTAGGACACATTATTAACATTAATTAAACGCCGATATGCCAATGAACCGTCTTCCTGACCTTTCCCCTATAATTCAGTCACTCCCGCCATCCTCGACCCGACATCACCTTGCCGACGGTTAAAACTTCCTCACAGCACGCACCAGCGCTGAATATTTAAACAAATGACCTCCGCTTACGAAGACCCAATACTTCCCCATACAACCGACTTCATCCGCCAATCAATTACCGCGCCTGCAACGCAATCTTTACGTCGAAATTTTATTTTCCTGCCACCACCTATTGAGTATTTTTTATTCAAACGTTAAGGGAAAGACGATTAACTCATGAAAACTCTGGGTGGCGAGGTTTAACAGCCCTGGTTTATCCTAGGTGCTGATTGAGGGCCCAACGGCACATCGGGAGGGAGCAATGGAACTGGATATCCGCAACTACAACGAAACGCTGGTGCGTCAGGTGGTGCTGGAGCAAGGGCTGCACCTGGAGTTGAACGAAGACCAATTGACCGATCTGACCTGCCTGGCCCTGAACAAACTGCCCGCGCGCTACATTCGCTATCCGGTCGACCTGGCCGGCTACACCTCCAGCACGGAGCTGGAGAGCATGATTACCGATGCGCGTAACGCCATCGATGTCGCACTGACTCACCTGAAACTGCATCCACGCCAAGATTAGTGCTTGGCGAGTGCCCACTCGGACAGTAGTCTTAGGGCCCCGCAATCGGAGCCCTAAGATGTCGCGTCGTTTCCTGTTACTTTGCCTGTTCTCGCCCCTGCTGCATGCCACGCCCGTGCCGTTTGAGGCGCACTACCGTGCCTACACCACCGGGTTGCCTTGCGGCAAAGGTCAATTCAGCCTGGAGCAGCAGGAAAACGGCGAATACCAGTATCAGGCCAGTGGCAAGATCTGCGTGATTGGCCAGCACATTGATCACCTCAGTCAGTTCCAGCAGGTCGAGGGCGAACTCAAGCCAGGCAGTTACCACACCGAGTTCGACGGCTGGTTTACCCACCGGACACTGAATGGCAGCCTCAATGACGAGGGCCGCTACGTGGTGGTACAAAATGGTGAAACCCTGCCCGACAGCGAGGCCTTTCCCCGGGCACAGTGGGAGCCGGCGCAAATGCTGCGACTGCTGGGCCAGGCCCGCGATGACATCACCCTCTCCTACACCTGGGGCGATGAAACCCGTGAGTACCGGTTCGACTATCTCGGCACCGAGACCCTGGAGACTGAGCTTGGCCCACTGTTGACCCATAAGTTTGAACAGGACCACCCCAATGAAGCCCGGGTCGCCACCTTCTGGTTTGCCCCACAGCTGGATAACCTGCTGGTCAAACTGGAATCCAGCCGCCTTGGGGTGCACTGGCTGACGGTGGAGATTAGGCGCTATCAGACCAAGGGTTGAAAACCGCGCTGGCCCGCCCCATCTGGTAAACATCACTCCCCGTTTTCTGAAGAGCCATGGGTCAGTACACCTTTGATCATTTTGACCGCCACGGTCAGCTTAAGCCCGGCCCCTGGCTGCTGCTGGTGATGCTGTTTTGCGCCAAAACCTGGCTGCTGTTTGTGCTCAGCGCCGCCAGCCGTCAACACGGTGCCGAACTGATGGGGCTGTTCTATCCCGACCGCCAGGATTTCTACCTGGGACTGGCACTGGGGCTGCCGGCACTGGTGCTGCTCTGGGCCCAGAGCCAACGCCATAACCTTAACGTGGCCAAGCACCTCTGGCACTGGGGCCGGCCGCTGCTGCTGGCAACCTGGAGTGCCCAGATGGCGCTGCAGTTAAAAGCGCTGACACTCAGCCATGGTCAGTTTCACTGGGCACCGGCGCTGACCCTGATGCTGAGCTTCTGGGTGGGCCTCTACCTGTTTAAGAGTCATCACTGCAAAGCGGTGTTTGCGCCGGTAGCGGACCCCCTGCCCCGGCCATAAAAAAAACGCCCCAGCGGGGCGTTTTTGGTTTGCGGGCTCCCATTAAGTGCGCCGCTCAAGAAAGTTCAGGATCCAGCCCATAAAGCGGTCCGAATCCACCGGATGAGCCAGCCCCTCAATCGCTTGCTGGTAGACCGCCTCACCAATCTGCTCACGTCGCTTCTCTGCCAGCGCGCGGTTGTATTCCGGCAAAAACTCCGGATGTCCCTGGACGGTGAACACCCGGCTGTCGATGGCAAAGCTGTAATTGGGGCAGAAGGCACTGGTGGCCAGCACAATGGCATTGGGTGGCAGGGTAACCACCTGGTCCTGGTGCGACGACAGCAGACGCAAACGCGACTCCGCACCGACCATCCACGGTGCCTGTACCCGGATCTCGGTGTCATAGGGGCCCATGCCCCAACCCTGATCCGCCTTGCGAACCTCCCCGCCCAGCGCCTGTGCCACCAACTGATGGCCAAAACAGATGCCCGCCACCGGCCGATCGGCCTGGTAAGCCTGGCGGATCCAACCGGATAGGCGCTGGATCCAGGGCAGAGTTTCGTAGGCGCTGTGGCGACTGCCTGTGATCACCCAACTGTCGCAGGCCAGCACATCAGGCAGGGAGTCGGCTTGCGCATCGTAAATGCGGCACTCGGTACCGGGACGAACCCGGTTAAAACCCGCTTCAAACATCTCACCATACTGGCCAAAGTCCACCGCCAGTGCGGGGTCTACCTTGTCACAGTCGAGGATCCCTATCACCATCACTCCCTTCCTTACTTCATGGTGGGCATCACAAACTCCGCCCCTTCGGTTTTTGGCCAACGTGCGGTGATGGTTTTCATCCGCGTGTAGAAGCGCACACCGTCAGGGCCGTGCATATTCAGAGGCCCGAACACCGAACGTTTCCAGCCGCCAAAGCTGTGGAACGCCATCGGTACCGGGATCGGCACATTCACCCCAACCATGCCCACCTGAACCCGGTGGCCAAAATCACGGGCCACTTCGCCGCTTTGGGTGAAGATGGCCGTGCCGTTACCATACTCATGGTCATTGATGAGCTTCAAGCCGGTTTCATAATCCGGCACCCGCACCACCGCCAGCACCGGACCAAAGATCTCTTCGCGGTAGATGCGCATCTCCGGCGTTACCCGGTCAAACAGCGAGCCACCCAGGAAGAAGCCAGGACCCTGTTGCGCCAGCGGCCGTCCATCCACCACCAGCTCCGCACCTTCGCTGACACCGCTGTCGATGTAGCCGATGATGCTGTCACGGTGGGCGGCACTGATCACCGGTCCCATCTCGTTTTCAGGACCATCCCCCTGCAGTGCAGACAGGCCCGGGCCCACCCGCAGTGCGGCAACCTTCGGTTTCAGGGCCGCCACCAGGCGGTCTGCGGCTTCGTCACCGACCACAACGGCGACGGAGATGGCCATGCAACGTTCACCTGCTGCGCCGTAAGCTGCCCCCATCAGGGCACCGGTCACACCATCCAGATCCGCATCCGGCATCACCAACATGTGGTTTTTAGCGCCACCCAAAGCCTGCACCCGCTTACCGTGGGCACTGGCAGTGCTGTAGATGTACTCGGCAATCGGGGTGGAGCCAACAAAGCTGACCGCCGCCACATCCGGGTGGGTGATCAGGGCATCCACGGACTCCTTATCACCATGCACCACGTTAAAGACGCCATCCGGCAGCCCGGCCTCTTTCAGCAACTCTGCCATCTTATTGGCGAGGCTCGGGTCTTTCTCTGACGGCTTCAGCACGAAGCTGTTGCCACAAGCCAGCGCGATGGGGAACATCCACAGCGCCACCATGGCGGGGAAGTTAAACGGCGTAATGCCCGCACACACCCCAACCGGCTGCATCACGGAAAAGCTGTCGACGGCGGTGCCCAGGTTCTGACTGTGCTCCCCCTTGAGCAGATGGGGAATGCCGCAGGCAAACTCCACCACCTCCAGGCCCCGTACCAGCTCGCCATGCGCATCGGAATACACCTTGCCATGCTCGGTGGTGATCAGCGCCGCCAACTCATCCTTGTGCGCTTCCATCAACGCCTTAAAGCGAAACAGCACCCGCGCCCGGTTCAGCGGGGTGATCGCCGCCCAATCTACTTGAGCGGCCTTGGCCACGGCCACGACTTCGGCGGTTTCCGCCGCAGTAGACAGCCCCACCTGGGCAATCGCTTCCCCATTGGCGGGGTTACAGACGGAAGCAAACCGGTTGCTCTGGCTGGGGCTCAGCTGGCCAGCCACAAAATTGTCGATCCTTTGCACGCTTAAACTCCTGTTAGCGGGTAGCACGGATGGCATCGGTGATGATGCTCATCAGTTGGTCAATCTGGTCACGCTCGATAATGAGCGGCGGTGACAGCGCAATGACATCGCCGGTCACCCGGATCAGTGCCCCAAGCTCAAAGGCTTTGGTAAACACGTCGTAGGCACGGGCACCCGGTGCGCCATCCCGGGCGCTCAGCTCAATCGCACCCACCAGGCCGTAGTTACGGATGTCGATGACGTTGGGCAGGTCCCTCAGGCTGTGCAGCGCCGACTCCCAATATTCCGCCAGGTCTGCCGCGCGGGTCAGCAGCCCCTCGGACTGGTACACCTCAAGCGTCGCCAGGCCGGCTGCCGCCGCCACCGGGTGGCCGGAATAGGTGTAACCGTGGAACAGCTCAATGGCCGGGCCATCGGCGTCCATAAACTGGTTGTAGATGGCGTTCTGAACAAACACCGCGCCCATGGGGATGGCCCCATTGGTCAGGCCCTTGGCGCTGGTAAGGATGTCCGGAATCACATCAAACTCCTGGGACGCGAACGGGCTGCCCAGGCGGCCAAACCCGGTGATCACTTCATCAAAAATCAGCAGGATGCCGTGGCGGGTACAGATTTCACGCAGTCGCTTGAGGTAGCCCTTGGGCGGCAGGATCACCCCGGCGCTGCCCGCCATCGGCTCGACGATCACCGCAGCAATGGTGTCAGCACCGTGCAGTGCCACCAGCTCTTCGAGTCGGTCGGCCAGACTCATATCCGGCTCGGGCAGCCCCTTGGTAAAGGCGTTGCGCTCGATGTTCAGGGTGTGCGGCAGATGGTCAACACCGGTCAGCAAGGGGCCAAATCCTTTGCGGTTGTTGCCCAGCCCGCCCACCGAGATGCCACCGAATCCGACGCCGTGATAGCCCTTTTCACGGCCAATAAAACGGGTACGCTGCCCCTCGCCACGCAGGCGATGATATTGCAGCGCGATCTTCAGCGCGGTGTCGGCCGATTCCGAACCGGAGTTGGTGAAGAACACCCGGTCCAGCCCCGGAGGCGCCAGTTCCGCCAGACGCTGGGCAAACTCAAAGGGCAGGGGGTGGCCCATCTGAAAGGTGGGCGCGAAGTCCAGCTCAGCAATCTGGCGCTGCACCGCTTCGGTGATCTGGCGGCGGCCGTGACCGGCATTACAACACCACAGTCCGGCGGTGCCATCGAGGATGGGACGGTCATCAACACTCTGGTAGTACATCCCCTCGGCTGACTTCAGCAACCTCGGGCTGGCCTTAAACTGCTTGTTGGCGGTAAAGGGCATCCAGAATGGCGCCATCGCCCCCTCTGTCGCGATGTGATCGGTATTCTGCGCCATGGCTCCTCCTGAGTCGTTTAGCTTAGCGACACTGTTTATCAAAATACTAAACACCTTAGGCCAACAAAAAGACGCATCCTGCGTCCTGGCCTGAGCGGTTTTCATTATTGGCCGCTCGTTATATGATACTTAACAAATCGCAGGATAATACTAAACACTTTCGTCTGCCAAGGGCGAATTTTAACCAGGAGGCAACACACTGACGATGGACATCGGAAATCGGTTACGCCAATTACGCACTCAAGCGGGCCTGTCTCAACGTGAGCTGGCCAAACGCACCGGGGTCACCAACGGGTTTATCTCCCAGGTTGAGAAAAACAGCGTCAGCCCCTCGGTTGCTTCACTGAAAAAGATCCTGGATGGCCTACCGATCTCTCTGACCAACTTCTTCGACAGTGAAGAACGCCAGCCCGCACAGGTGGTGTTCCGGGCTGACGAGATGCCCAATATCGGCTCCGGACCCATTCGCTACAAACTGGTTGGCCACGCGGTCCGTGACCGCGCCATTGGCATGCTGCACGAAACCATGCCTGCCGGCAGCGATACCGGCAAAGAGATGCTGACCCACGATGGTGAAGAGTGCGGTGTGGTGATCGCCGGCCAACTGGAGCTGACCGTGGGCGATGAAGTCAACGAGTTGGGCCCCGGTGACGGTTACTACTTCTCCAGCCAGCGCCCCCACCGTTTCCGGGTTCTGGGTGATGAGCCGGTGGTTCTGGTGTCCGCCAATACCCCGGCCAGCTTCTAAACCGTTTATTTTAATATTCACAAACGTTGATTAGGGGCTCGATGTTTAATATGTTTAAACTTTCGAACCTTCGGCATGGAGCCCCTGACAATGACGGACGTCCACCACTGGCACCAGCGTGCCCAGTCTCTTTCCCTTAACACCCAGGCGTTTATTAACGGCCAGTTCGTCGACGCGGCCAGTGGCGACCGGTTTGATACCTACAACCCCGCTACTGGTGAGCGGCTGGCGCAGGTTGCCAGTTGCGATAAAGCCGACGCCGACAACGCCGTCGCCGCTGCGCGCGCCGCCTTTAATGACCGCCGCTGGGCTGGCCAGTCCCCCGCCCAACGCAAAGCGGTTCTGTTGCGTTTTGCCGAGCTGATCGCCGAACATCGCGATGAACTGGCACTGCTCGAATCACTCGATATGGGCAAGCCCATCTCCGACGCCCTGGGCTATGACGCCCCAGCCACCGCCCGGGCCATCTCCTGGCACGCCGAAGCGATCGACAAGCTGTACGATGAAGTGGCCCCCGTGGGCGACGAAGCGCTGGCCCTGATCACCCGTGAACCTCTGGGCGTAGTGGCGGCCATTGTCCCCTGGAACTTCCCGTTGGTGATGGCTGCCTGGAAACTGGGCCCCGCTCTGGCCACCGGCAACTCCGTCATTCTCAAACCTTCAGAGAAATCGCCTCTGTCCGCGCTGAAACTGGCGGAACTGGGCCGACAGGCGGGCCTTCCCGATGGCGTATTCAATGTGCTTCCCGGTTATGGCCACACCGTCGGCGAAGCGCTGGCGATGCACATGGACATCGACTGCATCACGTTCACCGGCTCCACCGCCGTAGGAAAACACCTGCTGGAGTGCGCCGGTAAGAGCAACATGAAGCGGGCCTTTATGGAGTGTGGCGGCAAGAGCGCCCACATCGTTTGCGCCGACTGCGACGATCTCGACAAAGCCGCCGCCACCGCGGCAGCGGCCATCTGCTACAACCAGGGCGAAGTGTGCACCGCCGGCTCCCGCCTGCTGGTGGACAACGCCATTAAGGCCGAATTCCTGGAAAAACTGGTGGCCCAACTGCCCCAGTGGCAGCCCGGCGACCCGCTGGACCCGAACACCAGCATGGGCGCCATGGTAGACCAGGCGCAGTACGACCGGGTGTGCCAGTTTATCGAGCAGGGCCAGGGCGAAGGCTCTACCCTGCTGGCCGGAGGCCTGCCGGAGCGTGCGGGTCCGGGTCTGTTTATCCCGCCCACCATCTTCTCCGATTTGGCCCCCGATCATCGATTGGCCCGGGAGGAGATCTTCGGGCCGGTGCTGTCGGTTATCGGCTTTGATGGTCTGGACGAAGCGATCGCCATCGCCAATGACAGTGACTACGGCCTCGCTGCCGGTCTCTGGACCAGCAGCATCAGCAACGCCATTCAGGGCAGTCGCGCCCTGCGTGCCGGTACCGTGTTCGTCAATAACTGGGACGGCGGCGACATGACCATGCCCTTCGGTGGTTACAAGCAGTCCGGTAACGGCCGCGACAAATCGCTGCATGCCATGGAGAAATACACCGAGCTGAAAAGCACCTGGATCCAGCTGTAACACCCGGTTCGTCACGGCCCTAGTGGTATTAGCCCGCCTTTCGGCGGGCTTTTTTTGCCTATTCGCACCACGCCTGATCCGCCCCCAGCTGGGGTGGCGGCTGACCATAGCGCACCGGCGTACGTGACAACTTGATGGGGTTACCCGGCAGTTTGAGCTCAGCGCCGTTGCCATGAGTCATGCTCACCACCATCTGCCGCGCCTGGATCTGTGGATCAGCAAACACCTCACCCACCGAATTGATAGGACCACAAGGGACACCGGCCAACTCCAGCACCGCCAACCAGTGCTGTCGCGGCGAGGTCAGGAATATTCGGGTCAGCATCGGCACCAACTGGTCACGATGGGTTACCCGGGCAGCATTCGTGGCAAAGCGACGGTCACTGGCCCACTGTGGCTCCCCCAACGCGGCGCAGAGCCTGGCAAACTGGGCGTCGTTGCCCACCGCCAGTACCAGTTCTCCATCGGCACAGACAAAACTCTGGTAAGGCACAATGCTGGGGTGGGCATTGCCCAGACGACCCGGCTCGATGCCGCCAATCAAGGCATTGGTGGCCTGATTGGCCAGCGTCGCCGCAGTGACATCCAGCAGCGCCAGATCAATATGCTGACCGAGGCCGGAGTGTTGGCGCTCATTCACCGCCGCCAGTATCCCCACCGTGGCATACAGGCCGGTCATGATGTCGGTCAGCGCTACCCCTACTTTTTGCGGCTCGCCCTCGGGGGCACCGGTGATGCTCATCAGTCCCCCCATCGCCTGCACCAGCAGGTCATAGCCGGGGCGGTGACGGTAGGGGCCGGTCTGGCCAAAGCCGGTGATGCTGCAGTAGATCAGACCGGGGTTGTCAGCGGACAGGTTGGGGTAATCCAGTCCCATCCGGGCGGCATCCCCCACCTTGAAGTTCTCAATCACCACATCGCACTGCTGCGCCAGTTGGCGACACCGCTGCTGCCCCTGTGCGCTGGCCAGATCCAGGCACACCGAGCGCTTTCCCCGGTTGGCACAGAGGAAATAAGCGGATTCCGGTGGCCCATCCGGCCCTTCCAGAAACGGAGGGCCCCAGTGGCGGGTGTCGTCACCCCGGCCCGGTCGCTCCACTTTGATGACCTCAGCCCCCAAATCCGCCAACAACTGACCCGCCCATGGTCCCGCCAGCACCCGTGACAGGTCGAGCACCCGAATCCCCTGCAATGCCCCCATAAAGCCTCCCTCAGAATGCAGCGATGCCGGTTTGAGCCCGGCCCAGGATCAGGCCATGGATGTCGTAGGTGCCCTCGTAGGTGTTCACCACCTCAAGGTTGCACAGGTGGCGCATCACCGGATACTCATCCGAGATGCCATTGCCGCCGAGCATGTCCCGGGCAGTACGGGCGATATCCAGCGCCTTGCCACAGTTGTTGCGCTTTATCAGTGAGATCAGATCCGGCGAGATCGACCCCGCCGTCATCATCTCGCCCGCTCGCAGTGCCCCCTGCAGTGCCAGGGCGATCTCGGTCTGCATATTGGCCAGCTTGGTTTGCACCAACTGGGTAGCGGCCAGCGGGCGGCCAAACTGGGTACGGTCCAGGGTGTAATCCCGCGCGGTATGCCAGCAGGCTTCTGCCGCCCCCATCGCGCCCCAGGCGATGCCATAGCGGGCGTTGTTCAGGCAGCTGAAGGGCCCCTTCAGGCCACTCACACCCGGCAGCATCTGCGCCTCATCCAGCCACAGGTCCTCCAGCACGATCTCACCGGTGACCGAGGTGCGCAGTGCCAGCTTTCCATCGATCTTGGGGGTGCTCAGGCCCGCCATGCCGCGCTCAAGAATAAATCCCCGGATCTGGTCGTCGTCGGTTTTGGCCCAGACCACAAACACGTCTGCCAACGGGCTGTTGGTGATCCAGGTTTTGCTGCCGCTCAGGCGGTAACCCCGGCCGTCGCGACGCGCCCGGGTCGCCATGCCGCCGGGGTCAGAGCCGTGGTCCGGTTCGGTCAGGCCGAAAGCGCCGATCTGCTCCCCACTGGCCAGGCCCGGCAGGTAGCGGGCTTTCTGCTGCTCACTGCCGAAGGCGTAGATGGGGTACATCACCAGAGAGGACTGCACGCTCATCATCGAGCGGAACCCGGAATCCACACGTTCGATCTCCCGGGCGACCAGCCCGTAACTGGTGTAATCCACCCCGGCGCCGTAATCCGGCAACGTGGCCCCCAGCAGGCCCAACGCCCCCATCTCCCGAAAGATGGCCGGATCCGTATGCTCATCCCGATACGCCTGGCGAACCCGCGGCGCCAGCTGCTCCTGGGCGTAGGCCCGTGCCGTATCGCGGATCAGACGCTGTTCATCCGTTAACTGCTGCTCCAGCAGGAAGGGGTCCTGCCACACCATTTTGCTCCAGGCCATAGCCGCTCTCTTATTGGGTCGATATTGGGTTCTAGCTTAGTGAGGGCAGATTGATATATAAAACATATGTTAATTATCTTTTTCATATTGTTTGCATATGGACATCAGGAAGCTTGAGATCTTTGCCGCCGTCGCCCACCTTGGCAGCATCACGGCGGCATCCCGCCAATTGCATATGGCGCAACCGGCGGTCTCCATCGCCATCCAGAAGCTGGAGCACCAACTGGGCTGTACCCTGCTCTACCGGGATCGCAAAGGGGTACGCCTGACCGGCGAAGGGCAGCTCGCCCTGGCCCAAGCGGAGCGGGTACTGGCGGAGATGGGCCAGTTCAACCACCTGATGAGCCAGGCCAAGGCGCTGATGACCGGCACCCTGACCCTGACCTGCCCCGCCATGCTGGCCAACTACGTGTTGCCGGAGCTGCTGACGCCCTTTCTGGCCGCGCATCCGGGCCTGACCGCTTCGGTGCAGCAGGCGGGAACCGGCGCCATTGCAGAGGGCCTGAACAGCGGAGAGATCGAGTTAGGCGTTATCAGTGGGCCGCCAACGCCGGAGTGGGACAGCCTGACTCTGCTGCATACCGATATGGTGCTGCTGGTTCCGGAGCAGCACCCACTTGCCCGGCAATCCGCGGTATCCGTTAACGCGCTTCACGGCCAAGCCATGGTGGTGTATCAGCGGGAGTATCATCTGCGTCAGCGTCTGGAGCGACTGTGCCGCAGCCATCAGGTCAGTCCGGACATCAAGCTGGAAACCAACTTTCTGCCTTTGATCGCCCGAATGGTTCGAGAGGGGGTGGGACTGGGGGTGGGATTGGCCTCGATGGCCACTCAGGAGCCGGGAATAAAAGGGGTCTCCCTGTTGGAGGAGACCCCGTTCTCACTGTCATTGGCCTGGCTGTCTCGCCGGCCACTCAGCCGCGCCAATCAGGCCTTTGTGCAGCACCTGAGTCAGACTCAGGCTTCCGCCTGAAGCCTTAACTCGGCCTGACGGCGTTTCTCCTGACGCGCCATCAGCCACCAGCCTATAAAGGCCGCCAGCCCCACCACCGCGATGATCAGAGTGGCCAACGCGTTCACTTTCGGGCTGACCCCCAGGCGTACTGAGGAGAACACCACCATCGGCAGGGTTGAAGCGCTGGGGCCGGAAACAAAGCTGGCAATCACCAGGTCATCCAGCGACAGGGTAAAGGCCAACAGCCAGCCCGCCAGCAGCGCCGGCACGATGGAGGGCAGGGTCACCAGGAAGAACACCTTAAGTGGCGGTGCACCAAGATCCATCGCCGCTTCCTCCACCGACCGATCCAGCTCGCGCAGTCGCGCCGCCACCACCACCGCCACATAGGCAGAGCAGAAGGTGGTATGGGCGATCCAGATGGTCAGAAACCCGCGCTGGGTCGGCCAGCCAAAAGACTGTGCCATGGCCACAAACAGCAGCAGCAGTGACAGCCCGGTAATCACCTCCGGCATCACCAGTGGGGCGGTGATCATAAAGGCGAAGGGGGTCTCCCCCCGGAACCGGCCCATCCGGGTCATGACAAAGGCGGCAATGGTGCCCAGCACCACCGCAGCGCAGGCCGCCATAAAGGCGATGGAGAGACTTAAGATCACCCCATTCATCATCAGCGAGTCCTGAAACAGCTCGCCGTACCACTTGGTGGAGAAACCGGCCCACACCGTTACCAGGCGCGAACTGTTGAAGGAGTAGATCACCAGAATCAGGATCGGGCCATACAGAAACAGCATCGCCAGGCTCAGCACCAGAGTGCGCATCGGCGAACGACTTACCGGAATTGGGGTACTCATGCGCGGCCCTCCAGCTCTTTGGTCTGGTAACGGTGGAACCACAGAATCGGCACCATCAACAGCAGCAACATCACCATCGCCACCGCCGAGGCCACCGGCCAGTCGCGGTTGTTAAAGAACTCCTGCCACAACACCCGGCCAATCAGCAGGGAATCCGGGCCCCCTAGCAGTTCCGGGATCACAAACTCCCCTACCGCCGGGATAAACACCAGCATGGCACCGGCGATCACGCCGCCCTTAATGGCCGGAAGAATCACCTGGAAGAACACGGTGACCTGGCGGGCCCCCAGATCCTGCGCCGCTTCCACCAGTGAGTAATCCAGTCGCATCAGCGCGGAGTACAGCGGCAGAATCATAAAGGGCAGGTAGGCGTACACGATACCGATGTAAACCGCCCACGGGGTGTGGAGGATCTGTAACGGTTGGTCGATGACCCCCAGCCACAGCAACAGATTGTTCATCAGGCCGTTGTTCTTGAGGATGCCAATCCAGGCGTAGATGCGGATCAGGAACGAGGTCCAGCTGGGCAGGATGATCAGCATCAGCCAGAGGTTCCGGCTGGCCGGAGAGGAGTGGACAATGGCCCAGGCGATGGGCAGGCCCATCAACAGGCAGAACAGCGTGGAGTGGGCGGCAATCTTGACCGATTGCAGATAGCTGTCGACGTAGAGGTCATCCTCAAGCAGGTAGTAGTAGTTGCTGATGTTCAGCACCATCTGCAGCTTGTCGTCGACAAAGGTCACCAGGTCGCTGTAGGGCGGAATGGCGATCTGCGCCTCCGACAGCGAGATCTTGAACACAATGGCAAAGGGCACCAGGAAAAACAGTGCCAGCCAGCCGTAAGGCAGGCTGATCACCAGCGAGCGGCCAAACCGGCGTTTCCGCCAGGAGGCCTTCAGTTTGCTGAGCCCGCTCATACCGTCAGCACCACGCCGGCATCGGCCTGCCAGCTCAACCAGACGGACTCTTCCCACACCGGCTGCCCATTGCGCAGGCGGTCGACGTTGGGCTTGGTGGCGATCACCTTAATGCCGGACGGCAGGCGCACATGGTAGATGGACTGGCCGCCGAGATAAGCGATGTCTTCCACCACCCCCTGACAGGCGTTGTCCGCGCCCTGTGGCGGCTGTCGGGTCAGGGCAATCTTCTCGGGCCTTACGGCCACCATCATCGGCATCCCTTCACCGGCGGACACCGGGTGGTCCACTTCGATGGGCGCCGGCAACGCCGCACAGTCGATGCGATTGCCCTCTTTCTCCAGCAGCTTCCCTTCGAAGATGTTGACCGAACCAATAAACTCGGCGCTCATGCGGCAGTTGGGAGATTCATAAATCTCTTTGGGCTTGCCCACCTGAACCAGACGGCCCCGGTCCATAATGGCCAGGCGCCAGGCCATGGTCATCGCCTCTTCCTGGTCGTGTGTCACCATGACGCAGGTCACGCCGACCCGCTCCAGAATGTCCACCACCTCAAGCTGCATCTGTTCACGCAGCTTTTTGTCCAGCGCGCCCATGGGCTCATCCAGCAGCAACAACTTGGGGCGTTTTGCCAGGCTGCGGGCCAGAGCCACACGCTGGCGCTGACCACCGGACAGTTGATGGGGTTTGCGTCGCGCATACTCCGTCATATGCACGATCTCCAGCATCTCTTTAACGCGCTGGTTGATCTCGTCTTTCGGCAGTTTGTCCTGCTTCAGGCCAAACGCAATGTTGTCCCAGACCGACATATGGGGGAACAGGGCATAAGATTGGAACATCATATTGACCGGGCGCTCATAAGGCGGCACCGCAGCCAGGTCTTCACCGTCGAGCAGGATCTGCCCGGCACTGGGCGATTCAAAACCCGCCAGCATTCTCAGCAAGGTGGACTTGCCGCAGCCGGAGGCACCCAGCAGGGCGAAGATCTCGCCTTCGTAGATGGTCAGGCTCACGTCATCAACCGCATTGATGCCGTCGAATGACTTGCTGATCCCTTTGATTTGCAGAAGTGGTTTGGGTGGTGAGATTGAGGCGGCTGCTGTCGATGCAGCCTGTTCCAACGCGGCCATGGTGTAACTCCCTGTTATTGTTATTTTGTAAGAGAAGGTCCGCACCCTGACGGGCCTGAAGGCCCGACCGCTGCAGGGTGCTCACCCCGGGGATTTTTCCCCGTTTTGGAGGGCGGGCAGCGGGGCAAACTAACCCCCCCAGGTCCTAATACGCTGACCCGCTGCCCTACTACACTTCCCTTACTACCATTCCTTTGTTATCCAGGCTTTACAGCCCCTTCTTAATGCGGTTCCACGATGAGGTCATCGCCCGGTTCATCTTCGGCGGGGTGATCTTGGCGCCCCACAGCTTCTCCTGTACCTCTGCCGGCGGGTAGATACCCGGGTGGCCGGTCACCTCTTCATCGATGGTGGCCTTGGAGGACGGGATGGCGTTGGCGTACCAGACGTAGTTGGAGATCTCCGCCATCACTTCCGGACGCATCAGGTAATCGATGAACTGGTGCGCGGCGTCCACGTTGCGGGCATCGCGGGGAATCGCCATCAGGTCAAACCATACCAGGGTGCCTTCCTGCGGGATCACGTACTCAATGGTGATGCCGTTGTCAGCTTCATCGGCGCGATCCGCCGCCTGCAGGATGTCGCCAGACCAACCTACGGCCAGACAGATATCACCATTAGCCAGATCATTAATAAACTGCGATGAGTGGAAATAGGTGATGTACGGGCGCACCTTCAGCAGCAGCTCTTCAGCCGGCTCGACGTCCTTGGGGTTGGTGGAGTTGGGGTCCATTCCCAGGTAATGCATCGCAGCGGGGATGATCTCCGACGGCGCATTCAGGAAGGCCACGCCGCAGTCGATCTTGGAGATCATCTCCGGCTTGAACACCAGGTCCCAGCTGTTGACTTCGAAGTCCTCGCCAAAGATGCGGGCCATCGCTTCAACGTTGTAACCCAGGCCGGTGGTCCCCCACAGGTAGGGCACGGCAAACTGGTTGCCCGGGTCCTTGTCCTGCAGGATCTGCATCAGTTTGGGATCAAGGTTGCTGTAGTTGCTCAGCTTGCTGCGATCCAGAGCCTGGAACGCGCCAGCCTGTGCCTGGCGACCCAGGAAGTCACTGGACGGTACCACCAGGTCGAAACCACTGTTGCCGGTCAGCAGTTTGGCTTCCAACACCTCGTTGGAATCAAACACGTCATACACCACTTCAATGCCGGTCTCCTTCTCGAAGTTGGCGATGGTGTCCTCGGCAATATAATCCGACCAGTTGTACACGTGCAGTTTCTTGTCCGCTGCAACAACTGAGGCGCTCATGGTGGCCGCTACGGTCGCGCTGGCGAGCAGGCGCAGGGTTTGGTTCATCGTCTCTCTCCTAGTTGTGGTCATTTCCACAAGGCTCAACCCACCAGCTTTTGCCAGGTCAGGTCGAGACTGCGCCTTGCCCGAGCGATCAGCTCGTCAATTTCGGCCTCAGTAATGATCAGCGGCGGAGAGATGATCATGGTGTCTCCCACCGCCCGCATCACCAGGCCGGATTCAATGCAGAAGTCACGGCACACGGTGCCTGCCCCTACGTTTTCATCAAAGCGTTTACCACTGGCTTTATCCGCCACCAGTTCCAGTGCTGCCACCATGCCAAGACCCCGGGCTTCGCCCACCAGCGGGTGATCCGCCAGCTCAGCCCAACGTCGCTGCAGGTAAGGCGCGGTGTGCTCATTGATGCGCTCCAGCACCTTTTCATCAGCCATCAGCTTGAGGTTGGCACTGGCCACAGCACAGGCCACCGGGTGGCCGGAATAGGTAAAGCCGTGGTTAAAATCGCCGCCGTTATCAAGCAAACCTTGTGCCACCCGATCGCCCACCGCCACGGCACCCAACGGCACGTAACCGGAGGTGATGCCTTTGGCCATACAGACCAGGTCCGGCTTCACACCGAAATGCTCACAACCGAGCCAGTGGCCCAGTCGACCGAAGCCACAGATCACTTCATCGCTGATCAGCAGAATGTCGTATTGGCGGCAGATGCGCTGGACCTCAGGCCAGTAGGTTTCCGGCGGGATGATCACGCCACCGGCGCCCTGTACCGGCTCACCGATAAAGGCCGCTACGTTTTCCGGGCCCAGCTCAAGAATCTTCGCTTCCAGCTGACGCGCACGCTCGAGGCCGAACTCGTTAGCGTCCATCCCCTGCCCCTCACCAAAATGGTAGGGCTGATCGATGTGGTGAATGTCCGGGATCGGCAATCCACCCTGTGCGTGCATCGGCTTCATGCCGCCGAGGCTGGCACCAGCCATGGTGGAGCCGTGATAGGCGTTGTGGCGACTGATGATCGCCTTGCGCTTGGGCTGGCCCTGGCTGGCCCAGTAGTGACGAACCATGCGCACCACGGTGTCATTACACTCAGAGCCTGAGCCGGTAAAGAACACACGATTAAGGTGATCGGGCAGCAGTGAGGTCAGCTGCGCCGCCAGCTCCGTCGCCGGCGGATGGGTGCACTGGAAAAACAGGTTGTAGTAAGGCAGCGTGTTGAGCTGTTCGGTCGCAGCCTGCACCAACTCCGTGCGGCCATAGCCCATATTGACGCACCACAGCCCGGCCATGCCGTCCAGAATGGCATCGCCTTCCGGAGTATGGATGTAGACGCCGTCTGCGTGGCTGATGACCCGGCTGCCTTTGGCGTTCAGGGCACCGTTATCGGTAAACGGATGAAGATGATGTGCCGCATCCAGCTGCTGCCAGGCTTGCGTCTGTGCATTGGGGTTCTGAGTCATGTCGATATCCTTGGTCATGGCTGGCATTACACGTTCAGCAACAGGAACTCACGTTCCCAGGAGCTGATCACCTTGGAGTAGGTTTCATACTCCTTGCGTTTCACCGCGACGTAAGCGCGCACAAATCGCTCACCCAGTACCTCGGCCAGATCCGAATCCTGCTCCAGCGCCTGCAGGCTCTCTTCCAGAGTGCGGGTCAGGCTGAAGGGTTGGTCGTAGGCGGAGGTGGTGAGCGGATCGGAACACTCGTAGCCTTTCATCATGCCGAGGTAACCGCAGGCCAGAGTGACCGCCATCGCCAGATAGGGGTTGGCGTCGGCGCCGGCAAATCGGTTCTCCACCCGGGTGTTGGGGGCATCACAGTGCGGCACGCGCAGACCGACAGTGCGGTTATCAACGCCCCAGTGCATGGAGGTGGGTGCGCTGTCACCAAACGCCAAACGGCGGTAGGAGTTCACATTCGGTGCCTGGAACGCCAGTGCGGCCTTAGTGTGCTTCTGGATGCCACCGATGTAACGGTGGAAGGCGGTGCTGAAGCCACCGTTCTGGCCGGCGAAGATGTTGTTGCCCTCACGGTCCAGCACGCTCTGGTGAATGTGCATGGAGCTGCCGGGCTCCTCCTCCATCGGCTTTGCCATAAAGGTGGCGTAAATGTCATGACGCAGAGCCGCTTCGCGCATGGTGCGCTTAAACAGGAACACCTGGTCGGCCAGATCCATGGCGTCGCCATGCAGGAAGTTGAGCTCCATCTGGGCCGCGCCCTGCTCATGCACCAGGGTATCAACCTCCAGCCCCTGCGCTTCGCAGAAGTCGTACATCTCTTCAAAGATGGGGTCGAATTCGTTGACGGCGTCGATAGAGAAAGACTGTCGCGCCGTTTCCGGACGGCCATTACGGCCCACCGGCGGCTCCAGCGGATAATCCCAGTCAACGTTCTTCTGAACCAGGAAGAACTCCAGCTCCGGCGCCACTACCGGCGTCCAGCCCTGCTCTTTATAAAGATTAAGGACACGACGCAGAACACTGCGCGGGGCAATGTCCACCAATGAGCCATCCGGGTTGTAGCAATCGTGGATTACCTGGCCGGTCGGCTCCGCACCCCAGGGGACAAACCGCAGCGTGTTGACGTCGGGCACCAACACCATGTCCCGTTCGATGGGGTCGACCATCTCATCGTCTTCCGGCCAGTCGCCGGTGACGGTCTGAATAAAGATGTTTTCCGGCAGGCGCATGCCCCGGTCACGTAAGAATTTTTCAGCGGGGAGGATCTTCCCACGAGCGTTGCCTGTGAAATCGGGGATAAGACACTCCACCTCGGTGATCCTGTTCTCGCCCATCCAGGCGCGGATCCTTTCCATACTCACCTCAGTCCCGGTGCGGCCCGGGCTCCCTGTTGTTATTCGCTGAACGTTTATTTTTTTAAATGAGCAAGGTGTGAATGAACCACACCAGCGATTGCCATTCTTTGCACGCCCCAAATGGGATGTCAACAACAAGGCGTTTATTAAAATCCCACAAAGCATAGCGATAGCCGCCATTTTTGCGAACCCAGCCACCGCAGTGTTGCATATTGCTAAACACCGTGGTCTACTTTTCGAACACCGCACGAGCGCGATTTCCAGGAAGGATCCGTAGCATATGGGTAAACATCTCAACCTGGTTTCCGAACAGGAAACGGGCCTGACACCAGCACAATTTATTAAGGCCAATCCGGAATTGGCGTCGATTGACCTGCTGCTGCCAGACATTAATGGCGTATTCCGCGGCAAGCGTATGCAACCAGAGCAGCTGGATAAGGTGCTTCAAGATGGGGTTTGCCTGCCGGCGTCTGTCTTTGGATTGGACATCACCGGCGAGACCTCGGAAGAGACCGGACTGGGTTTTACCAGTGGTGATCAGGACCGCCGCTGCGCCCTGTTGCCCCACACTCTGGCCTTAGCTCCCTGGCAAGCCAAACCCATGGCTCAGGCGATGATCACCATGCTCGACGACGACGGCGAACCCTTTCCGGCAGAGCCCCGCAATGTGCTGAGTCAACAGGTGGCCGCTTTGGCCGAACTGGGCCTGACCGCCTGCGTAGCAGTAGAGCTGGAGTTCTATCTGGTTGACCCGAAGCACGATCAGGATGGCATGGCCCAGGCGCCGATGAGTCCCGATGGTGAGCACCGGGTCACCGCTACACAGTGTTACTCCGTGGATGATCTGGACCACTACAGCGAGTTCCTGGATGAGGTCAACGCGGTCTGTCGGGTGCAACGCATTCCCGCCAGTAATGCTGTGGCGGAGTACGCACCGGGCCAGTTCGAAATCAACCTGAATCATCTGCCCGACCCGATCGCCGCCTGCGATCAGGCGATGCTGTTAAAGCGGGTGATTCGCGGCGTGGCCCAGAAACACGGTCATAAAGCCACCTTTATGGCTAAGCCGCACCAGACCCAATGTGGCTCCGGCATGCACATTCATCTCAGCCTGCTGGACAACCAGGGTAAAAACCGATTTGCGGCCGATCACCAGCTGTTGAAGCACGCTGTGGGTGGCCTGCTGGAGATGATGCCGGCCAGTCAGTTGCTGTTCGCCCCACACGCCAACAGCTACCGCCGCCTGCAACCGGACATGTTTGTGCCCATGGCCCCCACCTGGGGTTATGACAACCGCACTGTCGCACTGCGCATCCCCAACGGCCCGGAAAGCGATACCCGCATTGAACACCGGGTGGCCGGTGCCGACGCCAACCCCTACCTGGTGACCGCCGCCATCCTGGCCGGTGCCCGCCACGGCATTGCTCAGCAGTGCCAACCGGGTGACCCGGTGGAGGGCGATGCCAATGCACTGGATCTGCCTTCACTGCCGTACCGCTGGGCTGATGCGCTGGCAACCTTTCAGGCCCCTTCCGCCCTGCGTGCTGCCCTCGGAGACACCTTCTGTGATATCTATGCCAGTGTAAAAGCGGCAGAGATCCAGCGCTTCGAACAACAGATAACCCCGCTGGAGATGCAGTGGTATCAGGACACCATCTAGGACGCCCCATGACTCGACAACATACCGATTCCTATTACGCCGCCAGCGCCAACCAGCGGCCTGAACATCCGCGCCTCAACGGACTGGTGGAGGCCGACGTCTGCGTGGTTGGTAGCGGCATCACCGGTGCCTCTGCCGCACTGGAGTTGGCCAATCGCGGCTACAACGTGGTGGTGCTGGAGGGCGCCAAAGTGGGCTGGGGCGCCTCGGGCCGAAGTGGTGGCCAGATGATCTTCGGTTACGCCGCCGAGCAGGCCAAACTGGCCAAGCTGGTAGGACGCGACGACGCCCATAAGCTGTGGGACATTGCTGACCAGGCGGTCTCCCTGACCCGCCAGCGCATTGCTGACCACAATATCGACTGCGACCTGGCCCCCGGCCACCTGCACGCCGCCATTAAGCCCCGCCATATGGATGAGCTCAAAGGCTGGTATGACGAACTGGTGGATGAATACGGCTACCGCAGTGTTCAGATGTGGGATAAGGCGCAGGTTGAGAGCCAGATGGCCAGTGACAACTACCTGGGCGGCCTGTTTGACGCCAACTCCGGCCATCTGCACCCGCTGAACTACACCCTGGGCCTGGCCCGGGCCGCCGCAGAGGCGGGGGCCACCTTCTATGAGCAGAGCCCGGTGATCCGGATTGAGCAGGGGGATACCGTCACCCTGCATACCGATAATGGCCAGGTGCGCGCCAAATTTGTCGTCATGTGCTGCAACGCTTATATGGAAGGGCTGGCACCAAAGATTGAATCCAAAGTGATGCCGGTGGGCACCTACATCACCGCCACCGAGCCTTTGGGTGAAGAGCGGGCCCGCGAGCTGATCCGCAACAATATGGCGGTGGCGGACATCAATTTTGTGCTGGACTACTTCCGCCTGTCCGGCGACCACCGGATGCTGTTTGGCGGCCGCGTCAGCTACTCCAAACTCGACCCGATCAATCTTGCCGGCTCCATGGCCGCCCGGATGCACGACGTGTTTCCGCAGCTTAAGGGGGTAAAGCAGGATTACACCTGGGGTGGCTATGTCGGCATTACCGCCAACCGCGCCCCCCACTTTGGCCGCCTGGCCGACAACATCTTTTTTGCCCAGGGCTTCTCCGGCCACGGCATCGCCCTGACCGGCATGGCCGGCACCCTGATGGCCGAAGCCGTTGCCGGCACCGCAGAGCGCTTTGACCTGGTGGCACAAATCCCCCATATGGATTTCCCCGGCGGCCGGCTGTTCCGCACCCCCGCTCTGGTTCTGGCGATGGCCTGGTACCGCATGCGAGACCTGCTCTGACTCATTCTCCCTGGTGAGTTATTGTCCCCCGTTCGCCCGTGCTTTGCGCGGGCGAATCTCTTTCACTGCCCGGTGCAAATCAACTGCGCATTTCTTCAGCAATTCCGAGGATAAGTAGGTATTCGACAAGGGATTTTCGACAGTATAATCCTCCGATTCCCCCGAAGTACCGACATGGATGGAGGCGTACTGACTCATGGTTGAGCAGGCCTATATCAAGGACGGAACGGACCCCGTTACCGAGCCCTTCTCTACCGCTGCACTGAACCCGGGCCTCAGTGTGGACGTCGAGATCGAGTCCCAGATCAAACCACAGCTGCGCTGCCGTACCACGCTGGTGGGTTGGCGTAAAGACAAGTACCTGGTGCTGCGACCCAGCGACAGCCAGTTCCATCTGTTCTCCGCTCAAAGCTACGTCATCCTGCGCTATCTGGTGGAGGGGCAGATCTACGCGTTTAAAACCCGGATCCTGACCACCACCGGCAACCCGGAAAAACTGATCTTCTGCTACTACCCGGAACAGGTCACCAACCTGCGCCTGCGTCAGCACGTGCGTTACGCCACCCGTCTGTTTGCCCAGCTTGAACTGGCTAACAACAGTGCCGAAGGGTTGATCCTCGATATCTCCGCCAGCGGCTGCCAATTCCTGCCCAGTCAAAGCGACACCCTGAAGCAAGTCTCTGGCTCCAAGGTCAACGTGGTATTCCCCTTCCTGCGTCAGGGCAAAGACGTACTGAAGATCCCCGCCATCATTCGAAATCAACGGATGCTGGACAGTGGCATGGGGCTGGGTATCCAGTTCACCGGCTCAGTGGAAGCGGTCATGAAACTGCTGATGCTGGACACCAGCAGCACCGCCGAGCCGATCGATTAAGTAGAACTCTCTACATTAGTAGAATTTGATTTACTGGTCGTTTGCGCTATGTTGAGGACTCTGGCTAAAAGGAGTCTGCCAATGCGTGCCCTATCCATCCTGCTGGTGCTGTTCAGCAGCACCGCGTTCAGTAATGACACCGCCACCACCTTGCTCAAACCTTTTAAACAGGAGTTGAAGCAAGCCCTGATGGCGGGCCTGCAACAAAGCCCGGAGACGGCGGTTGAGGTCTGCCAGCAGCAAGCCCCGGCGCTGGCCCAACGCTTCTCCGTCGATGGGGTCGAGATGGGACGCACCAGCGACAAACTGCGTAACCCCGCCAACACCGCACCGGATTGGGTGGTGCCCATCCTGACGCAGTTTCAGTCCGGCGACCTGACACCGGTCACTGTCGCCCTGGATGCCAATACCGAAGGCTATGCCGAGCCGATTATGGTTGGACCGCCCTGCCTGACCTGCCACGGCAGCCAGCTTACGCCCCAGGTCCAACAGGCTCTGAACGAGGCCTACCCCGACGATCACGCCACCGGGTATGAACTGGGCCAATGGCGCGGCTTATTCTGGGTCAGCTATCCAAATCAATAGAATTGTGGCCAACTCATGTTGGCCACAGTGCTTTCCCCTGCCACTCCCCCGTCAACGCTCAGCCAGACCACGCACTGTCAGGCCCCAAGGCCAGTACCGGCGTTGCGATTAGATGTCCGATATGTGAAAATTGCTGCGTTTTTAGGGGTATTTGCAGCATTTTACTTACACGGACAGGGTGCCACCATGGAAGGGTTGCTTACCAACAGTCGGGCTGAACCAGCCGCTCCTGAGCGATGTTGTCAGAACACCATTGCCCAGCCTGCCCCCCTCTCCATCGCTCTGCTCTACCTGTTCCTGATCCCCCAATTGGCAGTTGCACTGCCCTTCTGGTTTCCGCTGCTCACGCGGATCCAAAAACTGCACTGACGAATCCCCCTGCCACTTCTCTGTGTGTCGCGCTCCCGACTTCGGGTCGAGGGCCTATGTCGGCACATTCCACTCACAATAAGGAAAGAAACACCACTCGTTATGCTTAATCGAACACCCGTCAGCCAAGCCGTCATTCTTGCCCTGCTCAGCAGCCCTGCTTTCGCTCAGACCGATGAGGAAACCACCGAGGCCAAGCTGAAAGAGGTTGAAACCATCACCATTACGGCCACCAAACGCCGTCAGAATATCCAGGCCACACCGGTCGCCGTGCAGGCGATGAGCGAGAGTGACCTGCGAGACCAGAACATCGGTAACTTCGACGACTTTGTTCGCTACATGCCCAACGTCAGCCTGGGTGGTCGCGGACCCGGCCAATCTGACGTGTTCATTCGAGGCATGGCGATCCAGCCGATCTCCGTGATGCTCTCCGGCGCCCAGGGCACCATGCCCAACGTGGCCCTCTATCTGGACGAACAACCGGTCACGGCACCCGGCCGTAACCTGGATGTCTACGCCGCTGATCTGGAGCGCATTGAGGTGCTTCCGGGCCCGCAGGGCACCCTGTTTGGTGCCAGCTCTCAGGCCGGCACCATCCGCTACATCACCAACAAGCCGCGTCTGGATGCCTTCACTGCCGGCTTCAGCGGTTCCGTTGAGCACACCGAAAATGGCGAGATGAGCAACGCCATGGAGGGCTTCCTCAACCTGCCCCTGACCGAAAACCTGGCGGTGCGTGCCACCCTGTATAACGTCCACCGTGGCGGCTACATCGATAACGTTTACGGTGAGTTCACCCTCGACCCCAGTATCAACCCGGATTCCGCGGTAGCCTGGCTGCCGGAGGACACCACCTACGAAACCGCCTACAACACGCCGCTGGTGGAAGACGACTTTAACGACAGCTTCTACAAGGGCTACCGTCTGGGTCTGAAGTACCGCTTTAACGATGACTGGGAACTGCTGGTGCAGCACATGGCCCAGGAAGTGGGCGCGGACGGCGTATTCGACTACGACCCCGAGGTGGGTGATCTGCAAGTGCAGCGCTACTTCCCTGACAAACTGCGCGACGCCTTTGGCCAAACCTCCTGGACTCTGGAGGGGCGGCTCGGCACCCTCGAGATGATCTACACCGGCGCGTTCCTCGACCGTGAAGTGGAGCAGTCCATCGACTACACCGGCTACAACAACGCCGGCGCCTTTATCGCCTACTACACCTGCACTTACGACAACCCGGATTACATCATCAACTACGGCATCTCGCCGGACGTGATCACCGACGTGCGTGAGTGTAAAGACCCCACCAAGGGCTTTAAGGGCTTCCAGGAACACACCCGGATGACCCACGAATTCCGGGTCACTACCGACATCAATCAGCCCTGGCGCGTCACCGCCGGTGTGTTCTACGACGACTACGAGATCGAAACCCAGGACGACTTCCTCTACCTGGCCACGCCGGAGCTGGGCTTTGCCCCCAATGCGCCGATCTCCGGTGCCAACAACATCAATAACAGCACCCGCCCACCGGGCGTCGCGTTCTTTAACGACATCACCCGTACCGAGGAGCAGATCGCCCTGTTCGGTGAGCTGTCAGTGGACTTCACCGAGCGCCTGACCGCCACCGTGGGTCTGCGTTGGTACGACATCGAATCCGACTTCACCGGCTCCTCCAACTTCGCCAACGGCATCTTCCAGGGCTCCGTCGACAGCGACCGCGGCCGGGATTACGACAGCTCTGGTGGACACAGCACCGAGCCGCTCAGTGAAAGCGACTGGATCCCGAAGGTCAACCTGAGCTACCAGGCCACCGACGACGTGCTGCTGTACACCACCTACTCCGAAGGGTTCCGTCCCGGTGGCTTTAACCGTGGCGGCGGTATCCCCTCCAATAACCCGGAGTTCCCGGACGTTGGCGTGACCTACGGCACCGATGAGGTGATCAACTACGAAGCCGGCTGGAAGAGCATGCTGTTCGGCCGCACCCTGCGCTGGAACGGTAACCTCTACTTTATCGAGTGGAACGACATGCAGGTGTCCCGTTTCGATCCGGTCAACGTCTCCATCCTGACCTTTATCGAAAACGCCGCCGATTCTGAGATCCTCGGTCTGGAAACCGACGTGGTGTGGAACGCCACCGACAACCTCACCCTGTATGCGGCGGTGTCCTACAACGACACCGAGCTGACCGCCATCACCGGCGAGGCCATTGAGCTGGCACCGATTGGCAGCGAGCTGCCGCTGACCCCGGAGTTCCAGGGCAATGTGCGTGCCCGTTACGACTGGGAGCTGGGTGAGTACCTGGCCAACTGGCAGGTGGGCGTTCAGTACGCTGGCAAATCCTGGAGCTCCATCGTCGCCGAAGAGCGCGAACGTCAGGACAGCTACACCCTGGTGAACGCATCCGTTGGCATCGATAAGGACGAGTGGGGCCTGAAGTTCTACATCGATAACTTGACCGACGAGCGTGCTGAGCTGTTTATTAACAATCAGGATGACACCCGTCGAATCAGTACCAACCGACCCCGTACCTTCGGTATGGCCCTGTCGTACTACTACTGATCGCAAGCGCAGAGCGGGCCTTTATGGCCCGCTTTCAGCAGTACCGGCAACGGAGCGCCCATGACACAGCCAATCGATGGCCTGATCCAACAGGCCGAAGCCGCCCTCAAAGGGGGCGACATCCCCACCGCCCTGACTCACACCCAGCAGGTGCTCAGCGAGGCACCAGAGCATCGCCAGGGCCTTTATCTGGCGGCCGTCTGCCACCGCTATCTCAAGCAGTGGAAACCCGCCGAACGGCATCTGACCCGCCTGCTGCAGCTGGACCCGCACTATGGCCGTGCTCATCAGGAGCAGGGCCACACCCTGCTGGCCCAGGGCAAGCTGCAACCGGCAGCCGACGCCTACCGCCATGCCGTCAGCCAAAACCCGGCGCTGGTGGCCAGTTGGGCCGCATTGGCGCGACTGGCACAGCACGCGGGGGATGGCGAGTTGGCTCAGCGGGCGCTGGCCCATCATCAGCATTTTAAGGCGCTCCCGCCCACGCTGGTGACGGTCAACAGTCTGCTGCATGAAGGGAAACTGTTAAAAGCGGAACAGCTGTGTCGGAGCTTCCTGCAACAGCACCCCAGCCATATCGAAGCGATGCGGCTGCTGGCCCAACTGGCGGCCAAGCTCAACGTACTGGATGATGCCGAAGTGCTGTTGGACAGCGCGCTGCAGTTAGAGCCCGGCAATCGTCAGGTGCGCTTTGACCTGGTACAGGTGCTGCACCGACGCCAAAAATACGCCGAATCCCTGCTCCAGGCTGAAACCCTGCGAGACAGCGAGCCCGGCAACCCCAGTTTTGATACCGCCTACGCCAACCAGTTGGTGGCCGTAGGTCGATTTGACGAAGCGCTGGCCCTGTACGATCAGGTGCTCGCTAAGCTGCCGGACAACGCCAACCTGCACCTGGTGAAGGGGCACGCCCTGAAAACCCTGGGACGGCAGCCGGAGGCCATCGAAGCCTATCAGGCCAGCTACCGCCATCGCCCCGGATACGGAGACGCCTGCTGGAGCCTGGCCAACCTGAAAACCTACCGTTTCAGTGACGCAGAACTGAGCCGCATGCAGCAGGATGAAGCGGCCCCCGGCCGCAGCGTTGAGGACCGCTTCCACCTCTGCTTTGCCCTCGGTAAAGCGCTGGAAGACCGTGGCCAGTTTGAGCAGGCCTTCGACTATTACGCCCGCGGCAATCAGCTCAAACAGAGTCAGTCGCGCTACCGTCCCGAAAGCATGGCCCGCGATCTGAAGCTGCAAGCTCAGCACATCAACGCGGATCTCGTCGCCAGCAAAGCGGGCCTGGGCTGCACCGCTCCGGACCCCATCTTTATCGTCGGCATGCCCCGGGCTGGCTCAACCCTGCTGGAGCAGATCATCGCCTCTCATCCCCAGGTGGATGGCACCATGGAGCTGCCGGACATCGCCGCCATGGCCCATCGCCTCAATGGCCGTCGTCGGGTGGATGAGGCGCCCGCCTATCCGGCCAACCTGGTGGACCTGGATGGCGACACTCTGCGCCAGATGGGACAACAGTATCTGGACCAGACCCGCATTCATCGACAGGGCGCGCCGCGCTTTATCGATAAGATGCCCAACAACTTCCGCCATATCGGCCTGATCAAACTGATCCTGCCGAATGCCAAGATCATCGACGCCCGTCGCGACCCGATGGCCTGCTGTTTCAGCAACTTCAAGCAGCTGTTCGCCGAGGGGCAGGAGTTCAGTTACAGCCTCGACAATATGGCCGCTTACTATCGCGGTTATGAGCGCCTGATGGCCCACTTTGACCAGGTGTTTCCCGGCCAGATCCTGCGGGTGCAATATGAAGACGTGGTGGCCGATCTGGAGCAGCAGGTCAGCCGCATTCTCGACTATCTGGAACTGCCTTTTGATGAACGCTGCCTCGCGTTCCACAAAACCCAGCGCTCAGTGCGTACCGCCAGCTCCGAGCAGGTGCGGCAGCCGCTGTACCGCTCCGGCCTGGAGCAATGGCGAAACTTTGAAACCCAGCTGGCGCCACTGGAGCGCGCTCTGGCGG
Source organism: Ferrimonas balearica DSM 9799 (assembly GCF_000148645.1). NCBI lineage: Bacteria > Pseudomonadati > Pseudomonadota > Gammaproteobacteria > Alteromonadales > Ferrimonadaceae > Ferrimonas > Ferrimonas balearica. The sequence goes on along the minus strand of NC_014541.1, from coordinate 1,247,264 downwards.
CATACTAAATACCAAAAAAGCCGGCAATCGCCGGCTTTTTTATTGGGGACATTACAGTGCCTGGTGGGGGCCAAACAGCTCGTAATGGATCCGGCTGTCCGCCACGCCCAGTTGACGCAGTTGCTCCACCACTGTTGCCATAAAGGGCTGGGGACCACAGAGGTAGAAATCGCCCTCCAGCGGCAACGCATCCGCCACATCGCCCACCTGCATCAAGCCAGTAAAGTGGTAATCCAGGCCCAAACGGTCATCCGCGTTAGGCTGGCGATACCACACCACCGATTGCAGCATCGGAGACTGCGCCAGCTTGCCCTGCAGGGCGGCTTTCAGGGCGTGGTGTTCACCGTTGTCGCAGGCGTGCAGCCAGTGGGTCGGCGCCGCGCTCTGGCCCAGGCGGGTTTCCAGCATCGCCCACATCGGCGTGATACCAACGCCAGCAGAGATCAGGGTAACCGGCTTGTCCGCGTCAGTGGCCAGAACAAAGTCACCGGCGGGTGGGATCACCTCCAGCACGTCACCGGGCTGGAACTGGTCATGCAGCAGGCTGGACACCTGGCCGTCACGCTTGACGGTAATTCGCAGGCGCTCGCCGTTGGACTGCTCGGAAAGCGAGTACTGACGGTACTCGGTATGAGGCAGGCTGGGGTGAGTCAGTTTCAGGCTGAGGTATTGGCCAGGCTGATAGTTCGGTACCGCACCACCATCCACCGGCACCAGTTCGAAGCTGGTGATCAGTGCCGATTCGGCAATCTTGGCCTGGATGCGGAATGGGCGGGTGCCCTGCCAGCCCCCGCTTTGCTCTGCGGCTTGCTGGTACAGCGCCGCTTCGCGGTCGATAAAGATTTGGGCCAACACACCATAGGCCTTGCCCCAGGCTTCAATCACCTCATCGGTGACCGCCTCGCCACCCAGCTCACGCAGGGTCGCCAACAGATGCTCACCAACAATCGCATACTGGGCCGGTTCAATCAGGAAGCCGGTGTGTTTATGGGCGATACGCTCTACTGCTGCGGTGAGTACCGACAGGTCTTCCAGATGAGTGCCGTAGGCGGCGATGGCGTCGAACAGGGCCGCGGGCTGGCGTCCGGAGTGTTGGTGGCTGAGGTTAAATACCTCTTTGAGCTCAGGATTGTGATGGAACATCCGCTGGTAAAAATGGGCAGTCAGGGCCGGGCCCGCTTCCGCCAGCAAAGGCAGGGTGCTTTTCACGGTGTCGATGGTGTGCCGATCCAACATAGCAAACTCCTTTAGTTGCATTTTTTTTGCATGTTTAAAGCAAGCCTAAAGGCGCATTTGATTTGGATCAATAATGGGTTCACCAGTGCATGGAATATCCGTGATGCCCGTCACAACAAATGGCCAGTTCAACCCATTGTTTCACTGAGCCATTCCTGTCAGGGAATGGGCAACCGTCTTAATAGAAGATCCGTCCCCGGATCCCATACATCAACAGATTGTCTTGTGCCGGATTCAGGGCGGGATTGCGTACCCACTGGAGGTCCGGGGTCAGCTCCAGATAGGGCAACGGCTTAAACAGATAGAATAACTCCCAGGTCCATTGGTCGTCGGCTCCGGGCACCTCCGCCCAGTTGACGGCCGCACCTAAGGTACTGCCCTCAGCCAGACCATAGTAGCCGGTACCCAGACTGACCGACTTCTCCGTCAGGGTGCCGGCATCCTCACTCCAGCCAGCACGGACAAAGGGCAACCAGGCACCCATCTGCGCTGACACAGAAACGTTGACCCCCTGCCCCTCATTGGTGCCCTGCCGCTCACTGCGGTCGGCATGCCAGACAGTGATGTGGGCGTTGTTAAGGTAGATCTGCTCCTGATCCGAGGTCCAGCCCAGCTCGAGGCTTTTAAAGTAGCGGTTATCAGAAAAGAAGGTGTCAAACCCCTTCCAGGGCTCGGTGGGGTCCGACTCCATATCGGTCAGGCCGCCAATCACAAACCAGTTGTCGCCCAGCATGGTGGCCCCCGCCACACCCAATGTCGCATCGCCGGGCAGGGCCACCGTGGTCGTCCCGGTACTGAAGGCGAAGTTCATAAACCCGGTCCAGGGGCTGGCCAGGGCGTAAACATCGAAGAAATCGGTCACATCCAAAAAGCCCGCCACCACCGTGGCACTGCCCCCGGACAAAGTCTGTTTCCAGTAGAGGTTGGTCAGCCGCAGTCGCTCATCACTGAAGGGGGGCAGTACCAGGCCCAGCCCTCCGGCGGCAAACTCCAGGTTTTTTACCGCAGTGTCAGTGAAACTGTATCGATGCTCCAGCTTCCAGACCAGTGAGCCCGTATTGGCCCCCTCCCGGTTCAGCAACGCCCAGCTGCCATAGAAACGGCCAACGCCGGAGAAGGCGTTGTCATCACTTTTAGGTAACGCATCACTGGCCCAGAACCCCACTAAAAAGTAATCCACGCCAAGGTTCAGTCCAAATTCAGCCCAGCGCTCCCGCGCGGATACCTCGTGCTGCTTCTGGTCCTCTTTAAGCTGATTATCCACGGCGTTCGGACCGCCAAAACGGGCGGCCTGAACCCACAGCGGTGCCAGAGCAATAACAAAACCGATGGTGGCAAGTTTCATCCTGTGCTCCCTCACGATTTCGGCCTATCGGGTACCGTAGCGTTCCATAAAGGCTTTGCGCAGCTGGATACGCTCCTCGTACTCCTTATCCCACTGCCCCTTCTCGGCGCCTTCCCAAATCTGCTGATACACCCGCATCTTGTTGCCGCCATAGATTTTGGTCAGCTGAGCATCGGTATAGCCACGCTTCCACAGCTCATCGGTGATGGCTGGCAGAATACGGGCCAGCATGGCGGAGTCATCAGCCCCACGCTCAAAGGCCTCAATCATGTAGCCGCCGTCGTTGTACATGGTGGCGTTCTTCTTGGCGAATTCGACCACCAGCGAAACGTCAAACATGTCGTCTGTCGCCAGGCCCACATGGTCCTCGCCCAGCAGTTTGACGTAGTAGTCGATCATGTCTGCGGCCTGAGATGGACTGATGTTGTCGGGCCAGATGCCATCCATCATCCATTCGGTGAATGTAGGCGAAACGTAGCCCCCGGATTTCACCACCCGCAGCGCTTCCTCGTCACTGATATTGCGGTAGCAGCCCTTGGGCGTGGCGTCCGGCTCACTCTTGTAAAGTCCCGCCGGGATAGAGTGGGTAAAGACATAAGGCACGCCAGAGTGATGCTTGTCCATATGGTCCATGGCATCCATGGCGGTTTGTTTACCGGTATGGCTCAGATCCAAAATGACGCCGTAACGCACCATCTCATCGATCACCGCCCTGCCCCAGTCGGTCAGGCCATCGTCCATGCCGTTATAGGCGGCCAGGGAACCGGAACCCGCCCGGAAGCGGTCGTTGTAGGTGAGAATCATGCTGATGATACCCATCTCGCGGATGGCGGCCATGCGGCCCAGATCTTCCTCAAGGATGGTGGCGGTCTGCGAGTTCCACAGCACCGCGGTTTGGCCGTTGATGTGGGCGGCTTCAATATCGCGGATGGCCCGGACAAACACATAGTTCTGAGGCTCTTGAGCCATGGCGCTGCGAAACGCCTTGTGCTGACGCATCAGTTCATCCCAGTTCTGGGACGCTGCAGTCCGGGTGATCTCATGCCCGGTAATGCCCGCTGCACGGGATTCCCGGTAGTACTCCAGCAACTGTGAATTCTCTGTCCAGCCGGTACCATAGGGGCTGGCCATCATGCCCAGCACAATGGTCTCTTTAACAAAGGCTTTGGCTTTATCGGATGCCGGCCAGCGCTTTGCCTCCAGACTGGCGGCAGCAGGCCCACAAAGCAGCAGGCCCAAAATCAGTGTCAGAAACCGTATCATCCTTATCGGCTGAGCCATGGGCTTCTCCCAAGTCGCAATAGAGTACTGGTCGAACAAACCCTAGACGCCACCAGAGAAATGGGCAAAACCGAATACCACTGAACTACCGGGAGATTTCAGGCATCACACAGCGGGTGTCAGGGTCGAGAAATGGATGTTACGACCAACGTTTGGCACTCGAAGGAACAGGAGAAGGAATAGAAAGGATTAAGAGGTTTTAGAGAGGGTTTGACGCACGCAAAGTGACCCACCTGATGTACCACCAGCGGTCTCGTCACAGCGTTACTTTGAATTTCAGGGCGTTACATGGGGATTTGGGTGGCACCCCAGCCGCATCCCGGCACATGCGTCCACCGCCTTGGCTGCTCCCTTCCGGGCCTGACCAGGTCAACGATTTAGCATTGCGAGAGGACCGGAGGTCACACCGACCGACATGTTGCCGTGGAGACCTGATTAGTCCGAATTGTCGCAGCGAGTGTACCACCCTCAAGATCGACGGGGGAAGTCGCTAACTGGGTCTACGGTTGACGGCTTCCAGCCTCGACGACTACCAGAGACCGGCTCTGTGCAAGCCTTTTGAGGTTATGCGCTTACGCCGCGGTCAGGTAGATGCCCAGCCCTGTTTTATCGCGTTGCTACCATCCTTACATATACTCAAAGTTGTACCGGCTAACCCTGTGGCAGCATTTAGCCCCAACATTTCAAGTACGGACATCAGATGAAGACCATCACGGGTATATTGTTAGTCATGCTCATGCACAGCGCCCTCGTGGACTCTGCTAAAGCCCAAGACCGAAAAGCCGCCTTAGTCCCCCTACCTTCTGTTGACGATTTCACCAGAGGAGAAAATGGTTGGGCCCTCGGGCTGGGCTTGAGTGTTGAATACGAGGCCGCGTACGAGGGGTCGGATGAGTACGACTTCGAAGTCGATCTCGCTGGTGCTGTTCAATGGCGAAGGGGTGACAATATCTTCTACTGGGCCGGTGAAACGCTCGGGTGGCGGGGTCTTCGTTCTGAAATTTGGTTGCTTGACGCCGCTGTGGGCTTCGATGAGGGTCGTGAAGAAAGTGATTCCGATGACGGTCATCTAGATGGCCTGGGTGATGGTGACGAAGGCGTTGAGTTCGTTCTGCAAGCACGTCGTGCATTTGATGCCGATTGGCGGTATTGGCTGGATGGTCGCGTTGTAGCCGGTGAAAATGGGACTCTGGGCCTCTTGGCTGTAGGGCGTCGATTCGGCGACCAGACTGACGGGACAGGCCACGAAATTGCAATCGCGGTGGTATTTCATGACAGCGATTATGCCAATACAGATTTTGGTATCAATGCAGAGCAGTCGGCGGCATCAGGTCTGGATGAGACCAATCTTGGTGGAGGGTTTCGCTCGATAGGTCTCAACTACAACTATCGCCAGTATATTGCTGAGAAGTGGCAAATTTTTGGCGAGGTGGTTTACGAGCATTACAGCAGCGACATTCAGGACAGTCCAATCACCCGAAGTGACTATGAGGCCGAAGTCGGCATCGGGTTCATATACGTCTTCTAGGCCTGCTGCGATAGAGATGCAGGCGTTTTTGTCGCCGCCAAACGGTCGAGGGCCCGACGAAAAATGGCTCAAAATTTTGTGTGAACATTTAGTAAACCGAGTTAAGGAAATACCCCCCGTACCCCTCCCTTCAGTCAGGAGCTCGTGGTAAGTTACCCATTCAACACAAGGACGGTGTTGTCGAAAGCCCAAGTACCAGGGAGCAACCGGAATGCAATGGAATTTAGTGCCTGCTTTACTGCTTTTGGCAGTGTCGGCAGTAGCCGAGGCAGAAGTCTATAAGTGTACCATCGACGGCAACATCATCTATTCGGATGACCCCTGTCCGGTTGGCGCAGAGTCGAAGACCATCGACCTAGAGCCCCCATCCGTCATTCCAGACAATAATCCGTCCCTCAGGCGTTACCCACAACCTCGCCAACAGCAGGGCACGGTAACCATGAGCGCAAGTGACGCTATCGTCGTTGAACGCTCTAGCTGCACGAACAAGGGGCGCTACACCATTCATTCCGGCTTGCTGCGTAACATCAGCAGATACTCGACGTACAGCGCCAAGATGACCACACAGTTCGTGTTGGAGTCGCCACTGTCGGACTTCACCATGGACTGGGGGAAACAAACCAAGACCACAAGGCTAGGCCCTGGTCAAACGTGGTCTTTCAAACTTCAGTCTCGCGTACATGACGACGGCGACAAAACCAGCTGCGACTATCGGCTCAAGGTCAAGTTCATCGACAGTGTGCGCAAGTAATAGCACCGCCTAAAGCGGTGTCCGGGACCATTAGACCACTACAGGGCGATGCAGGTAGGCCCATAAAGTTCTCTCAATGAACCTAGCTAAGCCCACCTCAACTGTCTTGACGGCTGTCAGCGCGTCGCTACGTGCATGCTTCGGGACTACTCCCCTGCAAACCGTCCAGATTTCACGTAGCGTCGCGAGAGTCGGATGAAAAATGGCCGAAAAATCTGTGTGGACATTCAATATAGAAGCTGCAGGACAATTCCCCCCGTACCCCCTCCCTTCGTCAGGGTGGATTAGCGTCGGCGCGAGAATGCCTAGGCCAAGGTGAGGACAAAAAAAACCACCGCAAGAAGGAGGCATGCGGCGGTCAAGGGTTGTCATATGAGAATGCACTACAGGGCCACAAGCAGCAGCTTGCTTTCCCTCATTGAACCTAGCACACCCCGTACGCATGTAAAGGCGTGGCTCGCTATCACTGTCTGTTCCCTAGGTACTGTCGGGCCTCCAGAGTTGTCGCCCAAATCATAAGTTAGTTGACACCACTCTATCGCCTGATTATCGTGTCGCCCAAGTCGACATCGCGCAGATAGTTGACACACCTTGTAAACCATCCGATTTAGGCGACATACACCGATGACAACTCTCCTAGGCTATGCCCGTGTATCCACCAGCCAGCAGAAGCTCGACATCCAGACCAAGGCACTACTAGCCGCTGGTGTACGCGAGGACCGCATCTTCACAGACAAAGCAAGCGGGAAGGAGGCTGAGAGCCGTGAAGGACTTCAACGTCTGTTGGTCCGCGCTGAGAAGGGAGACACCATTGTTTGCACGAAGCTAGACCGCCTTGGACGCTCCACCGCTGACATGATTAGCATCATCGAAGACCTCCATGGTAGAGGGGTCGCTGTCCGCTTCCTTGATGACGGCATCAGTACCGAAGGTGCCATGGGGAAGATGGTCGTCACTATCCTAGCTGCTGTTGCTCAGGCGGAGCGGGAGCGAATCATGGAGCGCACCAACGAAGGTCGAGAGGAGGCCAAAGCGAAGGGCGTCAAGTTCGGCCCGAAGGTGAAGGTAGACCACGAGGGCATCAAGCAAGCCCACGCAGAGGGTACAGGAGCTAGTGCCATCGCCAAGCAGTTTGGCTGCTCCCGACAGTACGTCTACAAGGTATTGAAGGAGGCCTCAGAACGATCCTGAGACGCCCTCAGAGCCACTCTGAAACGAGCGTGTGGGGTTGCATAGGCTCCGCCTCAGGATGGCATCAGGAGATCGCTGGTGGACGATAATGATCGTTTGTCTGCGACCTCCTGTATTTGTCGCTCTCGCTCCTTCTCTCCTTGCCTCAGGCTGTCGCGTAGACCCCCAGTGTCTGACTGATGATGCAAGGACATCCGCCAGCAACACAGCTCTCTGCAGCATGAGGTGTCTCATGGAGAGTCCATTGTGTACGTAGCGCCTCCTCGGGCGTCACATTAAAGACCTCATCGCACATGACCATGGCGAGGGCGTCACACTCGTTGTCAATCTGTGCTTGGTAGGTGGTGGGGATTGGGTTCAGTACGTCGATAAGCATTGCTGTTGGCTCCTCAGGTTTTACTACGGCGGCGAAAGATAGCCAGTGACAGGCGCTGCGTCTCGATGGTCTACCTGAGTAGACTAAATTTTGTGCAGACAATCACGAGAACTGATGACGACCGTTCAGTACTTGATCGACAGTAAAGTTCCGATAGGTGTTTCACCGCCACCATCACCTCCAATGAGGACGGCATGTTCGACCTCAACGACATCCACCGCGCCTTTGGTCTGCCTGAGAAAAAGCGTCCTAGCGAGTGGAACAACGCTGTCTCCAAGCACTTCTCTAATTCCGGAAAATTGCGGAATAAGGTGGGGCGTTACGGAGGTTCATGGGCAACCCAAGACGCCCTCTACGCCTACGACATGTGGTGTGACGTTGAGTTCTACGCCGCTGTGGTCTCTGCCTTCACCGCTCTGGCTAATGGCGAGGTCGAGGAAGCCATCGAGCATGTCACCTCAGTGACCTGTGTCCACACCGAACGCGCCAAGGAACTGTACGCCATGGGTGCCAAGGGTGGCTTCGCCATGCGCAAGGCTCTGGAGCAGCTCTTCAACTTCAACACCGCCTCCATCCGTGTCATCCCTGACTTCAAGGATGGTCAACCGTACTTCGTCGCAAAGGACGTAGCGGAGGCGCTGGGGTTCGACCGCCCTAGCAACGCCTTGAAATGCCACACAACAGATGCAGTGGTCGTGACCAAACGGGACCTTAGCCTTGAATCAGGGCCAAGATACCAAGAACTCAGTGCGTCACTTTTCCAAGGCATCGGGCAGTACCGCATCGCCCTCATCCCTGAGTCCGACCTCTACCGTCTGGTCATGCGCTCCAACCTCCCTTCAGCCCAAGACTTCCAAGACTGGGTCTGCAAGACCGTACTCCCTGCCATCCGCAAAGACGGTGCCTACGTCATGGGCGAGGAGAAGGTAGCGACTGGCGAGATGTCTGAGGAGTCGAAGGAACCGTACCAGGGATGACTGGGGTGAGGCACAGGAGGCCACTGAGAGGCTCTGGTTATCGCTCCCGCTCCTCTACTGAACATGGAGAACACGCTTAGGTGGGGACTATAGGTGGAAGGAAGGAACGCTGTGATGACCTGAGATGAACGACCCTCGTTAATCCCAGAGTAATGAGCAGAGAGTCTCGACTCCCCGCCTACCTGAGGTTGTCTTAGAGTCTGTCCCTAGACCAGAGTAGTCCCCAGTCCCTAAGTAGTCCTATCCAGCACCTCCTCTCAGTAAGGAAGAGCAGCGGAAGCAGCGAATTAGCCTAGTCTCTAGAGTGAAACCTTGCGGATGTCTTAAGGTCCCTAGGGGGTGGGCTTCAATACCACATTTTACCCCTGTGGACAACCGCAATTGGCAGCCATATCAGATGATTGTCACAAACAATCTGCACCTCTGCTTACTACTACGCCCGACCCATCAACAGGAGTCGGGCTTTTTGTGCGCCCCTCAGCACCACTGATTGACCAAGTCTGTTTGGGTTAGTACTCCACCTCCCGTCTCTACTCGACCAAAGGGTTACCGCAGGACCGTTGTGTCGGGTGGTCTCTGGATATCTTTTATTGTTTCGTTTTTTGGAATCATCAACCTCATGCAACCCGCCCGAAAAAAATACACCAAACGTACTGTCGACAACCGCTCTGTCCAGCAGGAACTCCTCAACTACAACTCATGGGACGAGCTACCGACCAGCTATCGAGACATCATCTACGGAGCATGTGGCCAGTGCCGAGGAACAAAGCGCATTTCCCACCGCTACGTTGCTCATCTGTTAGCATCCCTATCTTCGTTGAACGTCGACACCATCGCTGCCACGATCAACCGTAAACGCCGGGCACTAGACGAGGAGCCCTATACCCTGAGGATGGTCCAGTACTACGCTGCGATTCTCAGGTGCGCTTCTCAGGGCCTGAGTCACCAGCTGTGGAAGCAGCAACAGCAAAGAATCGAAACAACGCCAACGAATGACCCGAGCCTTGAGCAGGAAGTACTCCAAGCTGCCTAAGCATCCTCTCGTCAATACTCCACAGCCTCCACCACTGGCAACAGGTCAGACACCAAGAACGCTTTCCCGTAGCGGTCAAAGGTAATCGAGCCAGTGGAGTGTCCGACCAGCCCTCCTACAATATCCGCCCCAAAGCCCTTGCGCTTAAGCTGTGTCACCAGCGTGTGTCTGAGGCTATGGAAGGTCTCCCCTTCACCCCACCCCATCTTGGCTCTGAACTTGGTAAACCACATCGACGATGCGTGGCCGTAGCCATTCACCTCGGAGTACCGAAGCTCAGGGAACAGCCGCTTATGCCCTGCCGCCAGCTGACGTTCAACGAACTGAAGTAGACCTGCCTTGATAAGCTGGCTGTGGATCGGGATAACTCGCTCACTACTAGCCGTCTTGAGGGTCTGGTCGGGCTTGGCTTGTCGGATGTGGATACAGGGGTACCCTTCGACCACAACGAAGTCATCAAGGTACAGCTGAGACAGCTCTCCGATACGCGCTCCTGTGTAGGCTCCCAGCAACGGAAGCCAACGCTTGAAGGACTTATCCTGCTCTGCCGCAAGGCGCAGCATCTGGCGCACCTGACGTTCACTAACCGCTTTCCTCTGGTCCCTTGGGGCAACCCTGGCATTGCGGATAGCCAGCCCCTCCATGGGGTTTACCGCGCCATAGTGAACCGATGCCCACTGCATCAGGTGACCAACCTTGCTGAGTTTCTTGTTGATGGTCGAGGCACTGAGCCGCCCCTCCTCAAGGAAGTGCTGCTTGTACGCCAAGGCTTCCTCGAAGCGGAACTGAGTAACGGGGAGGTCGCCCACGACGCCCTTTAGTTCAGCAAAGACAGTACGGTTGATGCTGACCTCCTTGGGCTTCCATGCACCCGCTAGGGTCTTCTCACGGATGAAGCTCTCCATCACCTCACTGAGCAACGGCGTGGTCTTAGAGCGGGGCTTAGGAGTTGGTCTTGGGGTCAGTCTTGGGGCAGGTCTGGGTGTTACTACTGCACTGTCCTGAGGCTCTGCCTTGCAGTTCGGCTCTATGAGAGTCGCCCCTTGGGCTGCTTGGCTGAGTCGGTCCAGTACCGTCCATGACCTCTGGACAGCCTCTCGCCGACACCGTGTCTTCAGCGACTGCCGGAACTCACGACGACCTAACGCCTCGCGCAACTCAAGCGGGACGACCACACGGGCATACCAGATGCCATGTCTCGACTGAAACAGGTAGGGAAGTTCTGAAGATTTTGAAGGATTTAACGCACGCAAAGTGTACCACCTGATGTACCACCAGCGGTCTCGACACAGCGTTGCTTTGAATTTCAGGGAGTTACATGGGGAGTTGGGTGGCACCCCAGCCGCATCCCGGCACATGCGTCCACCGCCTTGGCTGCTCCCTTCCGGGCCTGACCAGGTCAACGATTTAGCATTGCGAGAGGACCGGGGCACCATAGACAGGTGCGTCCGAAAACGCAGGGGCATTATCCCCATAGGATGGGGTGCATGCAAGGGAAGGCCGCCATAAAGGCGGCCTTCAGTGACTATTCGCACACTTTGTGCGCGATCACCACAGTAACTGGCTGAGGCCAAACAGCACCACAACGCAGATCAGGTTCACCACTGCCCCGGTGCGCATCATATCGGACTGCTTGATGTGGCCGGAACCGTACATGATGGCGTTGGGCGGGGTCGCCACCGGCAGCATAAAGGCGCAGGAGGCGGAGATGCCGATCAGCACCGCAAGAATCACCGGGGATACGCCCAGCACTTCGGCAATGGAGGCAAATACCGGCACCAGCAAGGCGGCACTGGCAGTGTTACTGGCGAACTCGGTCAGCAGCACCACAAACAGGATGATCACCAGGGTCAGCAAGGCCATATGGGTGCTGCCAAAGATGGCGTAGATCTGGTTGGCCAGAAACACGCTGGTGCCGGTGGTTTTCAGCACACCCGAGAGGGTCAGGCCGCCGCCGAACAGCAGCAGAACACCCCAATCAGTTTGACGCTCTACCTGGCTCCACTTCACCAGTCGCAGTACGCCCAGCGCCACCACCGCACTCAGTGCCACCACGGTGTCGAACTTGGCGATGCCTCCCAGTGCCGCAGAGAGCGGTTTAGAGAAGATCCAGCAGGCCACGGTCACCAGAAACACCGCCAACGTCAGTTTGGCGCTGTTGGTCATGGTGCCCTGCTCGGCCCGGAACTCGAAACGGTGGGACAGGTCCGGCTTAATCATGATGTGCATGGCGCCAATCACCAGTGGCCAGAGGATCGCCATCGCCACCAGGCCAAACTCCATCCAGCCCGCGAAATCGAGACCCACCTGAGCAGCGGCAATGGCGTTCGGCGGGCTGCCCACCAGGGTGCCGATACCACCAATATTGGCGCTGTAAGCACAGCCCAACAACACGTAGACATAGGTGCGTCGATGCTCTTTGGGATCGAGCTGGCTCAGCATCCCCAGCGCCAGAGGCAGCATCATCGCGGCGGTGGCGGTGTTGCTGATCCACATCGACAGCAGACCGGTCACCCCAAACAGCAGCAGGGATGCGTTGGCCAACTTACCGCCGGAGAGATTCACCACCTTGGCTGCAAGCCGCTTATCGATGCCCTGAACGTGGAGCGCAGCCGCGAGGGCAAAGCCACCAAAGAACAGGAAGATAATGGGGTTGGCAAAGTTGGACAGGGCCTTGGTGGTGTCCGTGAGGCCCATCATCACCGCCATAACCGGCACCAAAATGGCAGTAATGGTGATATGGATGGCCTGAGTCAGCCAAAGGATGGCAATAAACACCAACAGGGCCAGACCCTGATTGACCGCCGGTTCAAATGGAAGAAGCTGAATCATGGCGATAAACAGCAGGATATCGGCAATCAACAGTATCGCTTTTGTATCCCGTTTTGTGACTCCCAAACCGCTGCCGGCACCGAGAGTCGGCGTACTGGGTTTCTGCATCGTCACTTCCCTCTAAATGATTCTTTAATAGTCCTTTTTACCTGCTCGACTGCTTTGGCCGAACCGCGACATTAGACCACACAAAATTCAGGTGTATAACTACTGAGCACCTAGACTTTGGGCTAATGGACAACGGGGCTCTGGTCACCAAAACGCTGAATTTGCACTAGGATTGAGTCACGGTCTTCGGGCCGTATCGCAAGGAAAGCCACAACATCGACAACAACAATAAGGAGGTCGTATGTGGAAAGCGTTAATTTTGGCCATCGCGGTTTTGATGGCTCCGGTTGCCACACTGGCTGTTGAGGAACCCAGTGAAGCGGTTCAGACCGCTCAGGTGAACATCAACACCGCCGATGCAGAAACGCTGGCAAATGGTCTGGTGGGGGTCGGCGCCAAGAAAGCGCAAGCCATCATCACCCACCGTGAGCAACATGGCCCCTTCAGCAGTAAGGAGGAGCTGCTTCAGGTCAGAGGTATCGGCCCGGAACTGCTCAGTAAAAACCGGGAGCGCATTCAGCTGTAGCAATCCCATGGGGTGGGCACACTGCCCACCCTGCGCCAGGAGGGCATCGAGTTTTTAGGGAAAACATCAACCCCTACAGCGAGTAGCGTCCTCGCGCAGGAGATTGGAATGAAGCCTCTGGTTCAAAAAGCCGTCATCCCCGTTGCCGGACTCGGCACACGTATGCTCCCCGCCACCAAAGCGATTCCCAAAGAGATGCTGCCGGTGGTCGACAAACCGCTCATCCAGTACGTCGTCAACGAAACCATCGCCGCTGGCATTAAAGAGATCGTGCTGGTCACCCACGCCAGTAAAAACTCCATCGAAAACCACTTTGACACCTCCTTTGAGCTGGAAGCCACGCTGGAAAAGCGGGTGAAACGCCAACTGCTGGCCGAGGTGCAATCCATCTGTCCCCCGGATGTCACGGTGATGAGCGTCCGCCAGCCGGAGGCCAAGGGGTTAGGGCATGCCATTCTGTGCGCCCGTCCTCTGGTTGGGGATGCCCCCTTTGCCGTGGTGTTACCGGATGTGCTGCTGGATGAAGCCAGCTGCGACCTGAGCCGCGATAATCTGGCGGCCATGGTGCAGCAGTATGAACGCACCAACGCCAGCCAGATTATGGTGGAACCGGTACCGATGGAGCGCATCGCCAGCTACGGGGTGGTGGACATCAACGGCCACGCCATCGGTCCCGGCGACAGCGCGCCCATTCAGGCCATGGTGGAAAAGCCCGCCCCGTCCGAAGCCCCCTCCAACCTTGCCGTGGTGGGCCGCTATATCCTCAGCGAAGCGATCTGGCCCCTGCTGGAGCATACTCCGCCCGGTGCCGGTGGTGAGATCCAACTGACCGACGCCATTGAGCAACTGCTGCTGGAGAACCCGGTTCACGCGTTTGCCATGCAGGGGCGCAGTCACGATTGCGGCTGTAAGCTCGGCTACCTGTCCGCCAACGTCGAATACGCTCTGCGTCACGCCGAGCTGGGCGCTCCGCTGAAAGCACACCTGCAGCGACTGTTGCGCTGAATCCCGTTTGTCAGAAAAAGCGGATCCGATTCGCGATTAGCGTTCGGATCCCGCTGAAAAATGCAGTAAAGTTGAGTGACTTTTCGGTCGCCCTTTATCGGCATTGATAGCCTTTCATCATGCCGGGCACCGGCCCATTCATCGACTGACTACACAGACTGACCACTATGTTCGGAAAAAAAACGAAAACAAGCGGCTCCGGCCTGACCTACATCTCCGCAGACTGCCGCCTCAAGGGTGATCTGGTGCTGGAAAGCGACTGCATGGTCGATGGTGCCATTGAAGGCACTGTGACCGCCAAAGGCAGCGTTATCATTGAGCAACAGGGCCGGGTCGAGGGTGAGCTGGAAGCCACCGAAGTTCGCGTTTCCGGTCACTTCAAAGGCAAGCTGAAGTGCAGCAAGCTCTCCATTACCGCCAATGGCATGGTGGACGGCGAAGTACTTTCCGAGAAGATTGAGATCTTCGAAGGCGGCCAGTTTATCGGTACCCGTCTGAAGGAAGAGGTACTGCGCCTGGACAAGCCCAAAGGCGAAGAACCGCAGCTGAGCGAAGTCAAAAGCGCCTGATTCGGCTACTCTGATCACATGGATGTGATCAATATTGCCCCACTCTCACGTCGCAACCGCCTGACCCTTTCCCTGCTGTCCGGCTTGCTGGCGTTGGTCTTTCTGATCGCCCTCTCCAACGGGCTGTCACTGCTCTGGTTATTGCCTCTGGCCCTGCTGACGGTGTTCTGCGCCGTACTGGCCATCGGCAAGCGCATTGAACCCGCCATCACGCTTCGTATTGGCCCGGAAGGGTTGCGTTACCACCACCGCCGCGGCAACTACCAGGTGGACTGGCAGCAGCTATTGCGCATTGACCGTCCCACCGCCCCATCCAGACCCGACCAGCCCCTCGATTACGTTGGCATCCGCCTGCGTGATCCCGCCCGGTTTTACCACAGCATCTCACCGCGACTGGCGCTGGCATTGATTCGGGAACAGCGCCCTCTCACCCTGTTGGCGGAACCCAACTGTCGCGATGGGCAATGCGCCAGCCTGTTGCCCGACATCGACACCCTTCCCGAGCCCAACCTGACCGGCGTCCGTGCCGCCTATGCGGTGCACCAGATGGCGTTGCGTCAGCAGCTGGGTTACGACCTCTACCTGCACCACAGCTGCCTTGACCGCTCACCGGACGAGTTTATCGCCCTGATCCGCGACTATCGCACCCAGTCTCAGTCGCCTTCGGCGGGCTCCACCACAACGACAACAGAATGATGCCGCCCCCCAGCGCAAGCCGGAACAGGTCAGCGTCGCGCTGCCACAGTAACAGGTTGACGAGAATGCCCGCGGGGATAAGCACGTTGTTCATCACCGCCAGCTGCGCGGTAGAGACCCGGGTCGCTCCCAGATTCCACAGGAAATAGCCCAGGCCCGACGCCCCCAGGCCCAGCCACAGCAGCACACCCCACTGCAGCGAACTCTGCGGCAGGCGCTCCAGATTGCCGAACAGCATCAGAGCGACGCTGGCAAGCGCCAAGGCACCCACAAAGAACCAGCCAAACGCCTGATGGCGCGGCACCGTGTGGGGCAGCGAACGATAAGCCACCTGACCAAAGGCGAAACAGAGGTTGGCCCCCTGCACCAGGGCAAAGCCAAACCACAGGCCCGGTTCCAGTGGCTGATAGCGGATCAACGCCGCCCCCACCACCGCCGCCAGGGCCGGCCACAACGCTCTGGGTCGGAACCGCCCTACCCGGGCATCGTCCAGTACCATCACCCAGATTGGCGTCATGATGGTAAACAGCAGCACCTCCGGCACCGACAGAAAGGCAAACGCGTGGTACAGCAGCGTGAACATCAGGCCCAGCTGCACCGCCCCAATCAGCATCAACTTACCGGCCAGAGTCATACCGACCCGGCGGGACAACAACGGGGCGAACAACAGGGTGGCCAGCAGCATCCTCGACCAGACGGCAAAGTACGCGTCCACTTTGCCGGCGATATATACGTCAATCAGGGAGAAGGAGAAGGCCCAGATCAGGGTCACGATCCACAACAGTGGCATAGCAGTTTCTCAGGACTTAATGGCCAGCCAGAGCTGGCCCAGATACTCGTGGATTACCCGTTGGCTGGTCCACAGGTTACGGGCGCTGAAATACCAGGCCCGGGTGGGTTGTGCGATAAAGTCGGTGGCCGCCGGGGTGACCGACAGGCCCTGGGCCTGATACAGCGACAACGCCCGATCCATATGACTGGCCGAGGTCACCAGCACCGCGGGCGCCGCCCCAACCAAAGGCGCCGTCAGCCGGGCTTCCTGCTCGGTATCCCGAGCTTGTGGGAAGGTGTGGATATGGCTTTCCGGCACCCCCTGCTCGATGGCTGCGCACTTCATCAGCTCGGCATGGGGGGTAGGGTCACTGCCGGCAAAACCGGACAGCACCAAAGTCGCGTCGGGATTGGCGCGCCAGACCCGAATCCCCTCCATCAGACGACCCAGCGCCGTGGCCGACAACTGGGCCGTGGCGGCCCGGTCCGGGTGACTGCTGTGGCTGCTGCCCAGCACCAGCACATAGGCCACCTCAGCGCCGGGTTGCCAGCTGGTGTAGTGAGACTCCAGTGAATTGGCCAGCGCCGTACTGATGGGGGAAAACGACAGGGCCAGCAGGTAGACCGGCCCCGCCAGCAACAGCGTCAACGCCAGCTTTGGCGCCCGCCGACGCAGCAGCAGGCCCGCCAGAATCAGGGCGCAGGCTAGCGGTATCGGCAGGATCAGGGCGGTAATCGCCTTCTTCAGCCAGAACCCCATCAGCGTCCCCACAACCAGGCCGCACCGCGCACGCCGGAGGCGTCACCGTGACAGTGCTTCAGCACCGGTGTCCGGCATTCACCGCCCACCACATAAGCGGGCAGTCGCTGGGGCAGTTCCTGATACAGGCGTTCCACGTTGGAGAGGCCGCCCCCCAACACGATGCAGTCGGGGTCGAGCAGGTTCACTACGTGGGACAGCGCCCGGGCCACCTGATCCAGGTAGGCGCAGAACACCTGCTCCGCCGCCGTCTCCCCCTGCGCGACCCGCGCCAGGATCTCCGGTCCGGCCAGGCCCGCTCCGGTGTGCTCCCGATACTGACGGGCCAGGTTGGTGCCGGAGATAAAGGTTTCAATGCAGCCATGGCGGCCACAGAAACAGGCCGGGCCGGGAAACTCCTGAGCCGTCATCCACGGCAGTGGGTTATGCCCCCACTCACCGGCGACGCCGTTGGGCCCTTCATGAACCCGGCCATCCACCGCAATCCCGGCGCCGCAGCCGGTTCCCAGGATTACGCCAAACACGGTGCGATACCCGACGGCCGCGCCATCGGTGGCTTCCGATATGGCAAAACAGTTGGCGTCATTGGCACTGCGGATCGGGCGTTGCAGCCGCTGTCCGAGGTCCTGCTCCAACGGCTGGCCATTAAGGCAAACCGAGTTGGCACCCTTAACCAGACCGGTGTGGCGGGACACCACACCGGGGATGCCGATGCCCACCGTGCCGGACTGGCCCAGCTGCTGTTCGCAGCGCAAAACCAGATCGGTGATGGCGTCCAGCGTGTCGTGGTAATTCCCGGCCGGGGTGGCCACCCTCTCCTGCCAGCGCACCGTCCCGCTTGGGTCCAGTGCAATCAATTCAATCTTGGTGCCGCCGAGGTCGACGCCGAGGCGCAGCGGGGGCAGCGAGATGTCCGTCATTGCGAAGCTTCCATGAAATTCGGTGACGCCATAGCGGCTAAGCCCGCCAACAAACGGCAAAAGGCCCGCTCCAGGCGGGCCTTACCATTATGTGGCAGCAATTATCCGGCGTCGACCGCCTGTACCGCATCGGCAATGCGCTGGGCCAGGCCACGCACATCCAGACTGTTGTCGCCTTCCACCATCACCCGGATCAGCGGCTCGGTGCCGGATTTGCGCAGCAGCACACGGCCCTTGTCGCCCATCTCCGCTTCCACGGCGGCCACTTCGGCCAATACGGTCTCGTGCTCCAGCGGGGCACTGTTGCCGCTGAAACGGACATTGATCAGCACCTGCGGCAGCTTGGTCATGCCGGAGCGGGCGTCCGCCAGGCTCTGGTCGAGGTAGCGCAGCGCATTGAGCACCTGCAGGGCGGCGATGATGCCGTCACCGGTACTGTGGTGCTTGAGGCTGAGGATGTGGCCGGAGTTCTCACCGCCCAGCATCCAGCCCTTCTCATTAAGCATCTCAACCACGTAACGGTCACCCACTTTGGAGCGGGCAAACGGGATATCCAGTGCTTTGAGCGCCAACTCCAGGCCCAGGTTGGCCATCAGGGTACCCACCACACCGCCTTCCATCTGGCCGGTCGCCTGCCAATGACGGGCGATGATGTAGAGGATCTCATCACCATCCACCACCGCACCGGTGTGGTCCACCATCATCACCCGGTCACCATCGCCATCGAAGGCGATGCCCATGTCCGCACCGATGGTCAGCACCTTGTCGACCAGCGCATCCAGATGGGTGGCGCCGCAATGGTCATTGATGTTGGTGCCGTTGGGCTTGTCACCGATAACGGTGATCTCGGCGCCCAGTTCACGGAACACCGCCGGCGCGATGTGATAGGTGGCACCGTGGGCGCAATCCAGCACGATATTGAGCCCTTCCAGGCTGGCGCCATGGTCAAAGGTGCTCTTACAGAATTCGATGTAACGACCAGCAGCATCGTGGATACGACGCACTTTACCGAGATTGGCCGAGTCAACGCAGCCCATCGGCTGGTCCAGAGCCGCTTCGATGGCCAGCTCATTGGCGTCGGTCAGTTTGGTGCCGTTGTTCGAGAAGAACTTGATGCCGTTATCGTGATAGGGGTTGTGCGAGGCGCTGATCACCACACCAGCATCGGCGCGGAAGGTTTGCGCCAGATAGGCAATGGCCGGGGTCGGCAGCGGTCCGGTCAGGGCCACATTAACGCCAGCGGCAATCAGGCCGGACTCCATGGCCGATTCCAGCAGGTAACCAGAGATGCGCGTGTCTTTACCGATGATCACTTCGCGGGTGCCTTCAGCGGCCATCACCTGGCCTGCTGCGTAACCCAGCTTCAGTGCAAAATCGGGGGTAATGGGGTACTGACCCACCAGGCCACGCACCCCGTCGGTACCAAAATATTTTCGAGACATAAAGCGTTCGGCAAGCCAAGGTGGCTTACGTCCAGTAACGGTGTGAATTCAGCCCACCCGGGGCTCCAGTGCCGCACATTTTGCCACTTTTCGGGGCAAGACAAAACAATGGCATGGAATCACGCCGAGCGCCTGTAAGCGAAAACTCACTTTATGCCTGAGTACTGTTGTTCAAAGGCCGCAATAAAGTCGGCCACTGAATGCTCCTCAAGCCGGTTGATGCCTGCCGCCCGGGCACGACCGCCTCCGCTGACAAACTGTCGGCACAGCAGATCCGCCCCCTGGGGGCAGGCCAGAGGTGCGCGCACCGACACCCGCCAATGGCCATCACGGAGCGGGGTCATCAGGGCGATCGCCTGCTCTGGGTGTGCATTGGCCAGGGCATTGGCAAATACACCGCTGATGCGGTGCACCCAGGCAGCATCCGGCAATCGATAAACCCGGCCACCGGGGGTTTGCCGCTCCGGCTCAAGCGCCTCCGCTTGGTTCAGGTCGGCCTGATAGCCCTGTTGCAGCTGAGCTACCGGGGAGTGCGGATCGGATAACGCCTGCAGCGGCGTATCGTACGATTGCAGGGCGCGATAGAGTTCGGCGGGATGGAGGTGCAGGTCGTCCAGATGGCGACCATAACCGTTGTAGTTAACCAGGGTGCCCAGTTGATATGCGGCATCGCGCTCCGCCTCTGTCAGCCCCATCTGTTGCGCCAGCGCGTCCGCTTCCGCCAGCAGATTATCGCCGTAGGCCCCGGCCAGCGCCCAAATACGTTCACGGCCGGACAGCATCCTGTCCACCAACAGACTGGTGCAGGTGTGGGGGGAGAGGTCGATGGTGGCCTGCAGCCGCGGGTGCTGCAGCGGCTCGCCGGCGTGATGATGGTCGACATACTCCACGTCGACCCCAGCCGCCAGCAGACGCTCGAGGTCATCGCGATTGCTGGCCATCGACAGGTCCAGCACGGTGACTTGGTCGCCCGCCACCGCAGGCAGGCGCGACAGCAGCGCCACCTCCCGCTTGATGTCGGTCACCAGGATCGCGTCACAGGGGTGTACCCGACGCAGCTGCAGCAGGGCAAAGATGCCGTCGGCATCGCCATTAAAAACGTCGTAGCGGCTCACCCAATCACCCCACGCTCACGCAGGGCGGCCAGCAACCGTTCGGCACACTGCTCGGGCGTGAGCTGGTCCGCCCGCAGATGCACATCCGGTTGCTCCGGGGCCTGGTATTTGGAGTCGATGCCAGTGAACTGGCGGATCGTCCCGGCCCGGGCTTTCTGGTAAAGCCCCTTGGGGTCACGTCGCTCGCACTCCGCCAACGGAGTATCGATAAACACCTCGATAAACTGCCCCTCCGGCAGGCGCTGGCGCACCGCGTCGCGCTCAGAGCGGAATGGTGAGATAAAGGCGGTCAGCACCACCAGTCCGGCGTCCGCCATCAATGCCGCCACTTCACTGACCCGGCGCAGGTTCTCTACCCGGTCGTCGTCGCTGAAACCGAGATCCCGGTTCAGCCCGTGGCGGACGTTGTCACCATCCAGCAGGTAGCTGTGTACTCCGGCCTGGTGCAGCTTCTGTTCCAGCGCGTTGGCGATGGTGGATTTGCCCGAACCGGACAGGCCGGTGAACCACAGCACCGCAGCGCCGTGGCCTTTGTTTGCCCGGCGTTCATCCGGGGTGATCTGGTGTGGGTGCCAGGTGAGATTTTCCGTCATCGGCCAGTCTCGGTATCAGAAAGGAAACAGGTGCGGGATCAGCCACAGCACCAGGCCACTGTACAGCAGCGACAGGGGCACCCCGAGGCGCGCGTAATCCCGCTTACGATAATCGCCCAGGTTCATCACCATCATGTGGGTCTGGTAGCTGAACGGGCTGATAAAGCTGGCGCTGGCGCCGTAGGCCACCGCCATAATAAAGGGCATGGCGCTGACCCCAAAGGCATGGGCCAGGCTCAGTGCCAAGGGCAGCACCAAAGCGGCTGCCGCGTTGTTGGTCATCAGTTCGGTGGTTACCAGAGCCGCCAGGTACACCCCGATAAAAGCCATCATCACACCGCCGTCACTGAGGCGTTGCTGCAGCGCATCGGCGATCAACCCCGCCAGTCCACTCTGGCTGAACCCCTCGGCCAACGCCAGAGCGCCGGTGATGATCACCCAAAGCTCAAAGGGAAACCGCTGGCGCACATCGTTGCTGTTCAGCACCCCGCTGCCCAGCAGCGCCATCAGCAACACCGCCAGACCCACATACAGGGGCACCGACCACAACAGGTTGGCCAGCAGCGTGACGGCAAAACCGCCCACCGCCAGCAGCTCCTGCCAGCGGGCCAGGGGCCGGCTCAGCTCGGTGCCGCCGATGGGGTAGAAGTGGCGGCTCAGCTGGGGCCGCTTGATAAAGCGCTCCCCTACCGCCAGCACCAGGATATCGCCGCCTTGCAGCGGAATGGTGCCAAGTTTGCCCGACAAGCGGGTGCCACGGCGACGCATCGCCACCACAGCAGCATCGAAACGGGCGCGGAAATCCGACTCCTTAAGGGTTTTGCCGACAATGGGTGAGGTGGGGCTGACCAGCACCTCCACCAGGTTCTGTTTCAGCAAACCGTTGCTGCCGGCAAACAGCGACAGTCCTTTAAAGCGTTGCAGCTCGCCCAGCTGGTTGACGTCCCCGCAAAACACCAGTTTATCCCCGCGCTGCAGCACCAGCTCCGGCGTCACCGGCGCCAACAACTGGCCATCCCGGACAATCTCCGC
The DNA here is from genome assembly GCF_000148645.1 of Ferrimonas balearica DSM 9799. Taxonomy (NCBI): domain Bacteria; kingdom Pseudomonadati; phylum Pseudomonadota; class Gammaproteobacteria; order Alteromonadales; family Ferrimonadaceae; genus Ferrimonas; species Ferrimonas balearica. Next base: position 1,225,177 of record NC_014541.1, on the reverse strand, counting down.
CAGATAGAGGCCCTGCAGGGCGCGCAGTCCGTTCTGCTGCACGCTGCGCCCCACCAGCGGACTGTCCGCCAGCACTTCGGCATCAATAAAGTAGGGATTGTCCGCCTCCGGCGCCTTGGGATGACGCGGCAGCATGCCGGCCAACAGCAGCAACAGGCCCAGCCCGGCCACCGCCACCGCCAAGCCAACCGGGAGAAAATCGAACAGCGCCAGCGGGGTTTCCCCCTGTTCCATCAACACCGAATTCACCACCAGATGGGTGGAGGTGCCCACCAGGGTGAGGGTGCCGCCCAGAATGGCAGCGTAAGAGAGGGGCAGCAGCAGACGCGACGGCAGGTGGTCGGGCTGGCGACTGACCGCGCCCGCCATCGCCGCCACCACGGCGGTATTATTGAGAAACGCCGAACTGACCATGGTGCCGGTGCCCATCCGCGCCAGCGTGGTGCGGTAGCCGGGCCGGAACAGGTAACGTCCCACCAGGCTCAGCAGCCCGGTTTTCTCCAGCGCCGCAGACACCAGCAACAGCAGCAGCAGGGTGATCACCGCCGGGTTGGCCGCCAGCACCAGCAGGCGCGGCGGCTCAATGACCCCCAGCAGCACGGTGCCCAGGCCCACGGCGGCGAACAGCATCACCGGACGGGCCCGGGACAGCACCAGCGCGACCACCAGGCCCACCGCCAGTGCCACCACCGACCATTGCGCCAGAGTCAGGCTCACTGGCCGTCCTCGTCATCCAGATCCAGGCGGATATCACGAACCTGCCAGTGCGGATACTGCTTGCGGATCAGGGCATTCAGCTCCAGCTCAAAATCGCTGTAGCGGGCGCGGCTGACCCGGGACAGAGACGGCTCCAGCGGTGCCTGCACCAACCCGGCACCGACCGTCACGTTAGTCAGGCGGTCAATCACGATAAAGGCACCGGTCTGGCGGTTGTCCTGATAGCGGTCAAACAGCGCCGCTTCGCTGAGGGTGAGCGCCACCAGCCCAATCTCGTTCAGCGCCAGGGTCTCTGCCGCTTCCGGTTTCAGGGTATTGATGTCCACCCGCTCCTCCACCCGGTCTACCCGACCGGTGGTGGTTTTGGTGCCCAGCTTGATCAGGTACTCCTGTCCCGGCACCAGCGCGGTGTCACTCATCCACACTAGGTGCGCGCTCAAACGGCTGCTGTGATGGGGCTGCGAATCGGGTGCCACCAGCATCTCGCCGCGACTGACGTCGATCTCGTCAGTAAGGGTCAGGGTCACCGCCTGCCCCGCGTGGGCCTGCGCCAGCTCGCCATCAAAGGTGACGATGGATTTGACCGTGCTGGTGCGGCCGGAGGGCAGTGCCACCACCGGGTCGCCCACGGCAACGGTGCCCGCCGCCAGCGTACCGGCGTAACCCCGGAAGTCGAGGTTGGGGCGGTTCACGTACTGCACCGGGAAGCGCAGTGACTGGCCGGCATCGCTGCCGGTCAGGGGGACATTTTCCAGCAGGGTCATCAGGGGTTCGCCCTGGTACCAGGGGGTGCGCTCACTGGCGCTGACCACGTTATCCCCCTCCAGCGCCGACATCGGCACATAGTGGATCTGACTCAGCCCCAGCTGCTCAGCCAGCGACTGGTAATCGGCGACGATGGCGTCAAAACGGTCCTGATCAAACGCCACCAGGTCCATTTTGTTGATCGCCACCACCACCTGCCTGATGCCCAGCAGTGACACCAGGTAGGAGTGACGACGGGTCTGCACCTGCACGCCATAGCGGGCATCAATCAGGATGATCGCCAGGTCAGCGGTGGACGCGCCGGTCGCCATATTGCGGGTGTACTGTTCGTGTCCCGGGGTGTCGGCAATGATGAACTTGCGCTTATCGGTGGAAAAATAGCGATAGGCCACGTCAATGGTGATGCCCTGCTCGCGCTCAGACTGCAGGCCATCCACCAACAGGGCGAGGTCCACCTTCTCGCCGGTGGTGCCCACCTTTTTGCTGTCGGACTCAATGGCCGCCAGCTGGTCTTCAAAAATCATCTTGGCGTCGTGCAGCAGGCGCCCAATCAAAGTGCTTTTGCCGTCATCGACGCTGCCGCAGGTGATAAAGCGCAGCAGCGCTTTCTGTTCGTGCTGCTTCAGGTACGCCTGAATGTCCTGCTCAATCAGTTGGGAACTGTGACTCATAACCTCTCCTTGACTGAGCCGGGCTCAGAAATAGCCTTCCACTTTCTTCTTCTCCATCGAGCCACTGCTGTCGTGGTCGATCACCCTGCCCTGCCGCTCTGACGTTTTGGTCAGCAGCATCTCCTGGATGATCCCCTCCAGCGAGTCGGCTTCGGACTCCACCGCGCCGGTCAGGGGGTAGCAACCGAGGGTACGGAACCGCACCATGCGCTGCTCCGGCGCCTCTCCAGGGGCCAGCGGCATACGCTCATCGTCCACCATGATCAGGCTGCCGTCGCGCTCCACCACCGGACGCGGTGCGGCCAGGTACAGCGGTACGATCTCGATGTTCTCCAGGTAGATGTATTGCCAGATATCCAGTTCGGTCCAGTTGGACAGGGGGAAGACGCGGATGCTTTCGCCGGGGTTCACTTTGCCGTTGTAGAGGTTCCACAGCTCCGGGCGCTGATTCTTCGGGTCCCAGCGATGGTGTTGGTCCCGGAAGGAGTACACCCGCTCCTTGGCACGGGACTTCTCCTCGTCCCGGCGGGCGCCGCCGAAGGCCGCATCGAAGCGGTGCTGGTCCAGCGCCTGCTTCAGCGCTTCGGTTTTCATCACGTCGGTGTGGGTGGCGCTGCCGTGGTCAAAGGGGTTGATGCCCAGGGCAAGACCACGGGGGTTCTTATGGACAATCAGGTCCAGCTCATACTCTTTGGCCAGGCGATCGCGAAACGCGATCATTTCACGGAATTTCCAGTCGGTATCGACGTGCAACAGAGGAAACGGCAGCTTGCCGGGGTAGAAGGCTTTGCGGGCCAGGTGCAGCAATACGGAGGAGTCCTTACCAATGGAATACAGCATCACCGGGTTATCAAACTCGGCCACAACCTCACGGAAGATGTGGATGCTCTCGGCCTCCAACTGCTTCAAGTGAGTCATGCGTTGTTTGTCCATCTTCCCTGCTCCTTGAATGGGTTTATCTAAGCCAGCGAACCGGCCAACACGTCCGTATTATTGCTTATAAAAACAAGCCCATTTATTCCAAAAGGAAATATCGTAGATTGCGCCTTACCCACAACCGGCATCCGGCCGGTCACACTATTGAAACACATCGACAAAGGGGGAAAACAGGGGAAGCTGGCAGCGAACCGCCGCGAATGTGGTAGCAAAAGGTGACAGCGGCGCCTGCACAGGCGCCGCCGGGGCATCAACCGTGGTCGCGGAACCAGGCCGCCGCCCCCATCAGGGCGGTATCGCTTTTCAGTGCCAACTCCACCGGCACCGGTTCCAGATAGCCGGTCATCAGCCCCTTGTGGCCAAAGGCCTGGGTAAAGTCGCTGTGCTGCAGGAACTCGGCGATGCGTGGCAGGATACCGCCGCCGAGGCAGGCGCCGCCCCGGGCGCCCTGGGCCAGCACCAGGTCCGCCGTGACGCTGCCCAGCCACCGGCAGAACTCCGCCAGCGTTTCCCGCGCCAGCAGGTCCTGGCCGCCCTGCGCGGCGGAGGTGATCTCCGCCGGTGTGGTCAGGGGTGCCGGCAGGTTGAGCAGCTGCCCCATCGCCTGATACAGGTTCACCAGCCCGCGCCCGCACAGCACGGTTTCCACCGACACATGGGGGAAGCGACGCCGCAGGATCTCCACCAGCGCCGCCTGACGTTCATTGGTGGCGGCCAGACTGATGTGGCCCCCTTCACATGGGATCGCCAGCCAGCCCCGCTCGGTGGGCACCAGCGAGGCCACTCCGAAGCCGGTTCCCGGCCCGAGCACTACCCGCGGAGCACCGGCCATCGGCTCACCGGGCTTCACCACCTGGCGCTGGCTGTCCGGCAGTTGCGGAATGGAGTAGGCGTAAGCGACAAAATCGTTGATCACCGCCAATCGCGGCAACCCCAGCTGACGCTGCAACTCGCTGACGTTGGCGTACCAGTTCAGGTTGGTCAGGGCGATGCGCTCCCCCGCCACCGGCCCAGCGACTGCCAGACAACCACCATCCAGTGCCGGAGCCGATTCCAGCGTGTCGAGGTAGTGCCGAGCCACCGCTTCCAGTGAGGCGAAATCGGCACTGGGGAAGTGGCGCGCCTGGCTGACCTCAATGCCGGCCCCGGTGCAATGGGCCAGGGCAAACCGGGCGTTTGTGCCACCAATATCGGCCACCAGCAGGGTCAGTTCGTTCTTTTGCATGGTTCGTTCTCAGCTGATTGTGCCGGTTTTCCGGCAATGTTATCCCCGGTTCGCTTGGGGTATAGTGGCTCGTGTTCGGTCTTCGCTTGGATAACCATAAAAAACGTCATGAAAGGCAAAGCGACCTCCTTCGACATCGCCCACCTGGCTGGGGTGTCTCAATCCACCGTGTCCCGTGCGTTGCGCAACAGTCCGCTGGTTAAAGCGGAGACCATTGAAAAGGTTCAGCGCATCGCCCGTGAACTCAACTACAAAGTGGATAAGCACGCCAGCAGCTTGCGTTCCCAACAGAGCGCCACTCTGGCACTGCTGCTGTTTGAGGATCCAACCACGGATGACTCCCTGATCAACCCCTTTTTCCTGTCGATGCTGGGCTCCATTACCCGGGCCTGCGCCCGACAGGGCTTTGACCTGCTGGTGTCGTTCCAGCAGCTGTCGGATGACTGGCATGCCGACTATGAGGACAGCCACAAAGCCGATGGCATCATCCTGCTCGGCTACGGTGATGACGTCGACTACCAGCCCAAGCTGAAACAGCTCGACCAGCAAGGCACCCGCTACGTGCGCTGGGGCCCGCTGTCGGAAGGGCGCGGCCTGTCGGTGGGCTGCGACAATCGTCAGGGCGGCCAGGACGCCAGTCAGCACCTGATTGCACTGGGTCGTCGCCGCATCGCCTTTATCGGTAACGCCTCGCACCACTATCCGGAGTTCTTTGCCCGTTATCAGGGCTACGTCCGGGCCCTGCTGGAGGCAGGACTCAGCATTGAACCCGCCCTGCAACAGGATGCCATCACCACCGAACAGGCCGGTTTCGATGCGGTCACCACTCTGCTGGACCGTGGCACCGACTTCGATGCCATCTTCGCCGCCAGCGACCTGATCGCGGTCGGTGCCATGCAGGCGTTGCAGGCCCGGGGCCTGCGGGTGCCGGACGACGTGGCCGTGGTCGGCTTTGACGACATTCCGGTGGCACGTTTTGCCTCGCCGCCGCTCACCACCGTTCGCCAGGACACCAAACGGGCCGGAGAACAGCTGGTGGAGAGTTTGGTGCGGCAGATCCGGGGCGAGCCGGTGCGCTCCGTCACCATCCCCACTCAACTGGTCCCCCGCAAGAGTTGCGGCGAAGCCTGACGCTCAACGGGATTGCAGTGCCGCCAGGGCCGAGTTCAGCTCGGCCCCTTCAATCTGGCCTTCGCGCAGAAACACCCGCACACCGTGGGCCGGCACCTCGGCCACCAGAGCCTCGCCCTCGGCCAGCGTGACCACCTCACCGCTGAAGGCATCCCGCCACTGACCCGACTGCATCATCCGCTGTTCCGCCACCGGCATCGGCGTATCGCCCTTATTCAGCAGCACCAGCGCGGTCTGAGCCTCATCACCACGCTGATAAACGCGATAGAAGATGGCGCTGTCCCCCTCCAGAGTCAGGGTCAGTTGCAGGCCCCGCTGCAGTGCCACCGACTGCTGGCGCACCTTGGCGATGCGACTCAACTGCTGACGGATGGGATGCGACCGGGCGGCCTCCAGATTGTCCACACCAAAGTAGTTGCGGTTACCGGCGTGCTCCGCCTTGCCGCGCTCAAATCCCATCTCGGAACCGTAGTAGATGACCGGGATCCCCCGGGCGGTAAACAGCCAGTTGTGGGCGTCGATAAAGCCCTCGTCGCTGGCGTTGATCCGCGGCATGTCGTGGTTATCGTAGAAGGTGGTGAGCTCGTAGGGGTTGGCGTAAGTGTCCCCACTCAGGTGCAGGGTGGAGGCCAGCACTTCAAAACCGGCGTCCTGCTCAAATATCTGCCCCAGCGCCGCTTTCATCGGGAAATCCAGCACGCTCATACCGCCCTTGTCCGGGAAGGTGTACTGGCCAATCACCCCGGCATCGAAGTCGTACACCTCACCAAACATAAACAGGTCCGGGTATTCGGCGCGGATGCGGCGGCTGAACTCGGCCCAGGCGGACGCCGGCACGTGCTTAACGGTGTCGATTCGGAACGCCGCCGCGCCCTGCTCCAGCCACTTCAGGTAGGCACCGACAAAGTAGTCCATCACCTCGGCTTGCTCGACGTTCATGTCCGCCAGCTGGGCCAGGTCAGGCTCGGTATTGAAGAAGCGGTGCAGGGGCTGATTGGCCGGGTCGAGTTGCTGCGGTGGCCGATTCTGGTGATCGGCCACCAGTCGGCCCTGCTCGTCATAGAGCTGGCCATAGCCCGGCAGCGGCTCCGGCATGGTGTACGCCGGTGAGCCGTGGTTGATCACCACGTCCAGCACGGTTTTCAGGCCCTTATCCGACATCGCCCCGGTAAACGCGGCGTAGTCCAGCCCCGGCGACGGCAGGTGTTTATCCAGCTGGTAGAAGTTCACCCCCCAGTAGCCGTGATAGCCCGCTTTGCCGCGGTCCATGGCAAAACCCTGGCGGCGGATCGGGTCGCCGCCATTAAAGGCGTCCGCCGGGTTGGCAACAATGGGGGTCATCCAGACGGCGGTAAACCCCATCTCGGTAATGTAATCCGCATTGTCCAGCACGCCGCGAAAATCCCCGCCCTGAAAGCCGACATTGGCCACATCGCCATTGTCCCAGCGCAGGGGCCGGTCCCAGCCGGAATCCTCCGGGTAGTTGTTGTCCGGGTCACCGTCGACAAAGCGGTCGGTGATCAGGAAGTAGATCGCTTCACTGGCAAAGGGGTGGGCGGTGCCAAAGTACTCTGGCTGACTTTTAGCAAGGCTTTGGGGCGCCGAACCGGCACCGCTGTTGGCACAGCCGCTCAGCAGAGCGGCCATCACCAGGGCAAGGGGACGTACCGTCATCATCGTCACCTCCTCAGGACACGCTGGGGCTTTGGCTGAGGGCCGCGCCATTCTGGCTGACCCGCAGGGTGGCCACCCCGGCAATCACCAGGCTGACGGCGCCGATGGCCAGCGCGTAGATCGGCTGGTTATCAAAGCCGAGGCGCAGGATTAGCCCCAGTACGCTGGCTGCCAGCAGCTGAGGAATCACGATAAAGAAGTTGAAGATCCCCATATAGACGCCCATCTTCGCGGCGGGCAGACACCCCGCCAGCATGGCGTAGGGCAGTGACAGGATGGAGGCCCAGGCAAAGCCCACCCCCACCATCGCCACCAGCAGCAGGGTCGGGTCCGACACCACCAGGAAGGAAGCCAGACCGGCGGCCCCCAGCAGCAAGTTGAGCAGGTGGGCGCGGCGCAGTCCGAAGTGGCGCACCATCACCGGGATCACCACTGCCGCCAGCGCGGAGAAGCCGTTATAGGCGGCGAACAACACCCCCACCCAGTTGGCGCCCTCGTTATACGCGGCGGAGCTGGGGTCACTGGAACCGAAGTGGACGCCGGTTACCGCCGCCGTGGTGTAGATCCACATGGCGAACAGGGCGAACCAGGAAAAGAACTGCACCACCGCCAGCTGCTTCATGGCGGTAGGCATGGAGAACAGGTCATCCATTACCGTGGCCATGCCATTGTCGGCGCTCCCACGGGCACGGCTCTGAGCCACCCAGAGTTGCAGCAGGCCAAACACCATCAGGGCGACGCTGAGAATATAGAGCTGCGGATGCCAATCCCACAGCCAGATGGCAAAGGTGGCCAACAAGCCGGGGCTGAGCCAGGCCAGGGCGCTGCGGCGGTAGGCGGCCGCGTCCCGACGCTCGCTGTGGTGGCGCTCACTGGCAGGCTCGGCAGCTTCAAACTCCGCCAGTTGCTCAGGGGAGTATTCGCGGCTGCGGAACACAGTCCAGGCGACGGCGGCAAACAGCACCACGGCACCGGCGTAGAAGGCGTAGCGGACGGTATCGGGAATGGTGCCTTCCGGCGCCTGATTGCTGACCCCGAACTGCGCCAGGATCCACGGCAGCATCGACGCCACCACGGCGCCAATGCCGATAAAGAAGCTTTGCATGGCGTAGCCCTTGGCCTGCTGGCGCTTGGGCAGGTTGTCACCGACAAAGGCGCGGAAGGGTTCCATCGACACGTTGATGGCCGCGTCCATGATCCACAGCATACCGGCCGCCATCCACAATACGCTGGCGTTGGGCATCACCACCAGCGCCAGACTGGTGGCCAGGGCACCGTAGAGGAAGTAGGGGCGACGACGGCCCAATCGGGTCCAGGTCTTGTCGCTGAAATGGCCCACGATGGGCTGCACGATAAGCCCAGTGACCGGACCGGCAATCCACAGCAGTGGAATGGTGTCCATCTCGGCGCCGAGGGTTTGAAAAATACGGCTGACGTTCGCGTTCTGAAGGGCAAAACCGAACTGAATACCGAGAAAGCCGAAGCACATGTTCCAGATCTGCCAAAAGCTCAGATCGGGTTTTTCCTTCACCATCCCAGGTTCCTCTTATTGTTATCTTGGGCTTACCTGCCGGGCTTATCCTAGCCAACTTCGAGACAAGTTCGAACCACAACGTAAAAACGCCGCAGCGCCGTGTTACCGGCATGTTCACCGATGGTAATCAGTGGCCCCGGCTGGCAACAATGTTTTGCATACGTATTCATGCCGTTACTGCCCCGAGCTGGTGCAGTGGCGTGCGCCGATAAGGTGCGCAGAAATCCAGGCTGGCCGGGCGCTTACGGACCCGGCTATAGTGGCGACTATCACCACATCAACAGGACGTTTAATGCGCCACCGCTTACGCCATGCCCTGCCCCTTGCCCTGCTGCTGGGCAGCTCGCCGTTGCAGGCCAATACGCTGCCCGGATTGGAGCAGGCGGTGCGGCAACAGCTCAACGAGGTGTTCAGCACCGCGGCGCTGCTCAGCAACACCGAGGCGATCACCCTGGGGTTTGTGAACTTCGACCCCAACGAGTTTCTGCCCATCGATGACCCGGACTTTGGCGACGAAAACTCAGTGGAGCTGCGCAACGAGCTGACCGTCTACACCCTGCCCTGGAGCTGGCACCTGACCGGGTTTCAGGGCGGCGACCTGGGCCTGACCGCACGCCTCTCCTATGTCCGCTCCAAACAGGAGCTGTCGTTGTTTCCGCTGGAAGACGCCACCGTCGACCTGAACGACGACACCATCTACACCCTGTTTGTTCAGCCCACCTATCGCTATCCCCTGAGCAAACACTGGCAGCTGCAGTTTGGGCTGGGCGGTTACCTGATGCGCTACGACAATGACTTCAGCTTCCGCAACAGCGTATCCCGCCAGCTGCAACCGCAGCTGGACAACCGGCTGACCAACATTGAAGTCAACGCCTGGATGGTGCAGCCGGAACTGCGGGTGGACTACCGGTTTGAACGGGGACGGGCCTACTGGCACTACCGCTCTGCGTTTGCCTACACCTGGGGGCGAACCTTTGACGAGCCCGGCCCCCTGGTGTCGGCCGACCCGGAGTCGTGGCGCTGGTTGAACGGGGTGTCGATGCGTCGCCCCTTCCCTGCCGGACTGCCAGACCAGGATTACCGCCTGAGCCTGAGCCGCATCGACATCAACGGCGATACCGTGCGGCCCTTCGATACCCACTATTACTATGAGTTCAGCGCCGAGTGGCTGCTGAACACCCGGGGCAAAGTCCCCCTGCTGGATGATGTGGGCGTCGGCCTGCTGGTCAATTACGGTTCCGCGCTGAAAGGCGCCAGCCTGATCTTTGTCTATAACGTGGATTGAGCGACCCAACAAAAAACGCCGGCTTTGAGCCGGCGTTTTCGTGGGTGAGTGCCCGATTACGGTGTAAAGCGCGCCGTCAGGTTCACATCGGCAAAGGGTTGGTACGCCTTCACCATGACGTAGTACCAGGTGCCCGGTTGTGGCGTCGCGATGGTCACCCGCTCCTCATTGCCACCGATATAGGGACGGTAATCCCAATCGCTTTCCGTGGGCCAGTTACCGGCACGGATGTAGAGGTCGGCATCGCCGCTGCCACCGCTCAGCTCAAAGCTCAGGTCCTGCGCGCCCTCCGGCACAAACAGTGCATAGTAAAGCTGGCTGTCGCTGGCCAGCCCCTGCTTGGTGTAGCCGTTGTGGAGGGTGCCGTTGTCCGGGTCGGTGGCACCATCGGGAGCCTGCGGTGCCGCGGCAAACTCCGCGTTGAGAGTGATCCCCTCAAACGCCCTATCGCTGTACAGCGCAATGTAGTAGTAGCCGCCTGTTGAGGGGGCGGTGATCACCACCTGCTCCTGATTGCCAACCTGAGTTGACGCACCATCAAAATCGCTGCGGTTGGGCCACTGGCCAAAGCGCACATAGAGATCGGCATCGCCGGTGCCGCCACTGCTGGTTATGGTCAGGGCGCTGGTGCCCTCCGGAATCCAGATGCTGTAGTAGGCCGCGCCATTGCCGCTCACGCCGACCTTGCTGATCCCGGCCGTCATGGTTTGCTGGTTGGGGTCACAGGCGTCCTCACTGCAGGCCGGCGGGTTACAGTCGGTACAGGGCGTTACGCTGCCCGGGTCGTTCATCCACTCGCTGAACTCGCTGTCGTGGCTGCTGCCAATGGCCGACATCTGGCTGGCATAACCGGCGTAATCCCCCACCCGCAGCTCCGCCAACAGGGCATCCACCTGGCTGCGATGGCGCTCAAACATAAAGCGCACTGCCAGGTAGCCGCCGCGGTAGATGGCATCCTGGCCACTGTTGTAATCGTTGCCGAACAGGTCACTCAGCAGATACTGGTTGTTCAGCCCGACAGAGAAGGCATCAGCGTTGTCATCGAGTTTTGAGATGTACTCCGCCAGCCCCTCAATCCACCAGATGGTGGCCTCACTGATGGAATCGCCAAAATCGCCGTAGAGGTTGTAGCGGCCGTCGAGGTAATGCACATACTCATGGCGCAAGTTCCACACCTCAAACTCCGGCAGCCAGTCGGCCTCGTAGGCGATAAAGCGGGCCTGATTGCCTTCGGTAGCCGGGTTCCCCTCCAGGTACATGCCCCCGTTGTTGGTGCTGATGCCGAAGAAAGTGCCGGCATAGCGGGCGTAGTTGTCGTAATCGTCGAAGATCACCACCTCCAGGGCGGTGTTGTTGTCATCGGCCACCGGCTCATAACCGGTTTCCAGCATCTGGTGGAAGGTGGTTTCCTGCTCCGCCATCTCAGCACAACTCTGGCTCAGCTGCGCCTGTGTCATCGCCTGAGCGCGGATCCTCAGGGTGCTGCTGCAGCTGTACTCAATGGCCAGCACCTGAGCTTCCAGCTCGGCCTGATAACCACACACACCGTAGTCGGCGCAGTCGTCGTAGTAGTCCGCCATCTCAGCCGCCGCCAACCAGACGCCGCTGCCGTGGCCGGTCATGCTGTAGCGCTCAAGCAGAGATTGCAGGTGCGGTTTGACCCGGCTTTTGACCGGCTCACCGAACAGCAGCAAACGTCCAAGTTCCCGGGTGGCGTTGTTGATCAGGTACTCGTTGTCGCTGCCAATCAGGTTCGGATTGTTGTCGATAAGGGCCGCCAGTACCGACACCAGCTCGGCGTCTGCCGCGACGGCCTCGGCGTAGCCCGCTGCCCATTGACCGCGGAACAGCACGGTAAAGGTGCCATTGATGGCGCTGCGCAGGTACCAGTGGTCGAGGTAGCGATCATCGAAATCACTGAGCAATCGCTTCACCACCCACAGCAGCGGGGCATTGTGGCCGGCACTGTCGATCAGGATCACCGCTTCCGACAACACTTCGCCGTGCGCGTTGTTGATGTCCCCCAGATGGGGGCTGGCAAAGAACTGATTGAGCGCCGCCAGACTGGCGTCAGAGAGGGCACTACCGTACTCCCCCACGTCGTCTCGGTGATACCACTGCACAAAGTAGCCGGCGCGCAGGTACAGAATCAGGTTAAGAATGCCGCTGTCGTTGCTGCCGTTGTAGCTGCGGGCGCTCTGCTCCAGCGCCTGCGCCAGAGTGATCATCCGGGCTTCGGCAAAGGCGGTGCCGGCATCAGCGCCGGTCAGGTCGAACAGGTCATTCAGGCAATCGGCGTCACTGGCCAGCACCGCGTCCACCAGGATCTGGCCGCTCAGCGGCAGCAGGTCGGCACAGGCCGCCACCGCCATCGGCTGCGCCATCATCAGCTGCGGGCTGTCAGAGTCCAGCGTGGCCGGGGCCTGCTGGCTGGGTTTCGGGGCATCCTCCAGGCTGGTCAGGGCGGCGCGCTGGGCCAGTTGGGGCGGCAGGCCATGATCGTGGTCGTGTACTGAACTGGCGCTGGCCATGCCACTGCTCAGCAGCAGCGGGGCCAACCAGCCGAGTCGGAGTCGGCCGGAGTTAGGGGTCGGTTTCGGGAGCATCGTTTTCATCCTTGCTTGGGTTAGGGTCCATGCCCGGACAGCGGGCGTTGCTGCTGCCCCCGGAACCTGATTCAACCTAGCAGGGTGGATACTGTATACAAAATAACCATTTTTAAGATTCTGAGCCAAGCGGGGATCGCGGCGGACACGTCCGGTCACAATTCGGGCCCGGCGCGATCCGCCCTGCCTGCCCGTTGGCAAACGTCTGATCCGGGGGAGAGTCACCGCTCAAACCGCCACATGCCAGGGGTTCTGGTTTTTTGGGCGAACCGGGGAAAACTTGCCGTAATCCCATTCTGAACTAGGCTCAGATCGCCCCGAACCGTTGTGCTGCCTGAGGTGACGCAGTGATACGGGGTGGACCGGCCACAAAGGTCGGCCATGGAAGCTGCATAAAGGAGATGATGATGATGTTACGCAATACTCTGGCGCTCAGCGTCCTGCTGGCGTTGGCCAGTGCCCCTGCCCTGGCTAAAGATGAAGGCTTCTACGTCGGTGCCGCCATTGGTGGCGCAAGCATTCAGCAAGACAATGCCGACTTTGAAGACATCGACTTCCCCGAGTTTGATGAGAGCGATTTTGCCTGGAAAATCTTCGCGGGCTACCAGTTCAACCCGGTATTTGCGGTTGAAGGTGGCTACCGGGATTTGGGTGCGCCCACCGCCGGCAACGCCAAGGTAGACCCCTACGGCATCGACGTGTTTGCCGTTGGTGGCATCCCGCTCGGCCCACTCCGTGGTTTCGGTAAGCTGGGTGGCATCTACTGGGATTCCGACACCAAGTATGAGGGTCAAAAGAGCAGCGATGACGGTTTCGACTTTGCCGCCGGTTTGGGGCTGGAGTTTGAACTGGGCAGCTTCGCCATCCGCGGCGAGATCGAGTACCTGGATATTCTGGACGAGACCTGGATGTACACCATCGGCGCCACGTTCACATTCTGAATCGCATCCGGCCAAAACAGAACGCCGCCCTCTGGGGCGGCGTTTTTTGTGGTGGTGGCGAGGTTAACGCACCACCACCTGATGGCGGGCCTGCTGCCACCGTACCGGCACTGACAGCACCCCATCCTGCCATTGGAACGGGACAGCCGTGCCGTCCACCGTCACCGACTGTGGCGCTGAAACGAGGTGGTGAAGCTGCAGATCCAGCGTCCGTTGCTGTGGTGCACCGGGGTAATCACCCCGACGCTGCAGGTTGATAGTGAGCCCCTGTGCCTCCGCTTCCGCACTGAAAGTCAGCAACTGGTACTCCCCCTTAACCAGCGCATCCGGGTTGCGGCCATCGTCTTCGTACATCTCGCCGCTGGCCTGCGTCACGCTGTCATCGTGGTAGTAGTGCAGGGTCAACTCGGCACTGGAATAGTCCGCGGTGGAGCGCATCGGCGCCACCATCGGCACAAAGCTGCCGGCCCGCACCAGTACCGGCAGGGTTTCCAGCGTGACCGGTACCGAGACGGTTCTGCCCCCTTCATGACGCTGGCCGCTGAAGTAGTTAAACCAGACCCCCTCCGGCAGGGCCACCGCCACCTCAGTCACGCCCGGCTGCACCACCGGGGCCACCAGGAAGGCATCGCCCCACAGGTAAGCATCCTTGTTATCAAACCAGCTCAGGTCACTCTCGGCTTCAAACATCAGCGGGCGCATCAGCGGCATGCCGGTGGTGCTGTTCTGGTAAGCCAGGGTGTAGTTGTAGGGCAGCATGCGATATCGCAGCTTGACCCAGTCACGCAGAATGTCGCGGGTGGCCTTGTCGTGGAATACCGGCTCCGGCGCAATGTTCTCCTGCGCGTGGGGGCGGTACACCGGCTGGAACACGCCGTACTGCATCCAGCGGGTGTACATCTCGGCGTCGAACTGCTCACCACCGGCAAAACCGCCGAGGTCGGAGTGGGTGTAACCCAGCCCCAGCAAGCCCATCTGCAAAGACAGCTCCACCTGCGGCTGCAATCCGCCCCAACTGCGGCTGACGTCGCCGGTCCAGGGGATCATGCCGTAGCGCTGTGAACCGACAAAGCCGGAGCGCATCATGATCATCGGGCGCTGGTCCGGCTGGGCCTGACGCAACCCTTCGTAAACCATCCGCGCCCACTGGTGACCATAAGCGTTATGCACCTCGTCGGCGGTGCCGATGGCGTGGATGGTGTCATGGGGGTGCACTTCCGGCTCACCGAGGTCGCCCCACCAGCCCGCCACGCCCTGCTCCATCAGGCCCTGATAGATGTTCCAGAACCACTGCTGACCGGACTCAGCAAACACGTCGATAAGGCCAGTGTTGCCAAAGTAGAAGTCGAAGGTTTTGGGCTTGCCCGCCAGGTCCTGCGCCAGCGCATCTGCATCCACCGCCTCCTGCCAACGCTTGGAGGTGGTCAGCACAAAGGGCTCGGTGATGAGGATGGTGTTCACCCCGTCCGCCTGAAAGTCGGCGATCATCTGCTCCGGTGTTGGCCAGGCCTCGTAGTCCCAGGCCAGGTTGCCCATATGGCCCTGCACGTCTTTGCCGAACCAGTAGAGGTCCAGCACGATGGCGTCCAGCGGGTAGTCCTCATCGCGGAATTTGGCCACGGTATCGCGGGCTTCCTGCTCGGTGTGGTAACCAAAGCGAGAGGCGTAGTTGCCCAGCGCCCAGCGTGGCGGCAACGGTTGACGGCCGGTGGCGGCGGTCAGGTTCTCAATCACCTCGGGGTAATCGGAGCCCGCGGCCACCAGATAGGCGGTGCGCCCCCCCTGGGCTTCAAACTGCAACACGTCGCTTTCGGTTTTGCCCAGATCGATCCAGCCGGTGGCGCTGTTGTCGAACACCAGCGCGTACTGATTGGAGGAGAGCACCGCGGGCAGGCCGTAGTACATCTGCTCGGCGTGGGTGGTGTAACCGTAGGACGCCTTGTTGTAGAGCGGCAGACGGTGGCCACGGCGGTCCATCCCCAACACCCGCTGGCCGCCACCCACCAGCTTCTCCTGAGGTTCCAGGGCAAAGCGGAATCCGCGCAGGTTATCGTGGACAAACAGGCCGTGCTCTTCCGCCAGCACCACCTCACCGTGATGCACAAAGCTGAGCTTAAACGGCGCCGTGTCGATCAGCGCGGTCAGCTCCGGCAGTTGGTACTGCCACTGCGCCCCATCGCGCACCAGCTTGCCCGCCACCCGGGGCGCCTGCTCATCAATGGCAAAGCTGGGCAGCTGTTTTACCCCCGGCTGCTGGTAGTGCACCGCCAGCGCGCCTTCGCCATAACCGGTCAGGGTCACCGTGCCTTCATCGGTGGTCAGCACCAGATCACGGCCGTCAAAATGGTGGCCGGTCAGGGTGGCCGCCAGCCCCGGCGCGCAGAGTGCCAGCGCCAGACTTGCGGCCAGTGGAGTCAGAATCCGTTTCATTGCATGCCTCTTAGGATTGTTATGGGCAATGGGTTACTGGCGCACCAGAATGCGGGATTGCAGCGGTGCCAGAGTCAGGGCAACGAGGCCCTCACCGTCACGCACGGTCAGGCTCAGAGATTCACCGCTGAGGGCATCGTTCAGGGCATATTCCCCGTCCGCAAGTTGCCACTGGGCGATCTGCTCAGCGGGCACCCTGAGTGCCATCTCGCTGCCTTTGGCTTGGTCAAAGTTGCTCACCACCAGCAGTTGCTGCTGATCGTTCCAGCGCAGGAAGCTGTAGTGGCGGTCGTTGTAGCCAGTGGTATCACGGTTGGCGCTGTGGATCTCGGCATACTGGCCCATCAGGGCCGGGCTGTCGGCCACAAACTGCATCAGCCGAACGTAGTAGTCCCGCAGGGCCTGCTCCTGTTCGGTGAGCGCGCCGCCATCAAAGGCGCCATCGTTCATCCAGCGCTGGTGCGCCGGCACACCCCAGTAGTCAAAGATGGTGGTGCGGGTGGCTTTGCCAAAACCAGCATCGCCGTCACCGGGCTCCCCCACATCCTGACCAAAATAGAGCATGGTGGGTGAGGTACTGAGGGTGGCGGACAGCACCATGGCGGGCAGCGCATTCTCCGCCTTACCGGCGAAATCCGGGCTGGCGATGCGTTGCTCGTCGTGGTTCTCAAGGAAGTGCAGCATATGGTGCTCGATGTCCGCCTTGGCGGCCTGGATCGGCACGATGGCGTCGGTGCTCTCCCGCCCCTGGATGATCGCTTTCAGGGTGTCGTACAGGTCCACCTTGTCATACAGGTAGTCCATCTTGCCCAAATGCAGGTAGTCGCGGTAGAGGTCCGGCTGGTACACCTCCGCCAGTAGGAAGGCGTCCGGGTTCACCTGCTTGATGTGGCTGTTGAGGTAGCTCCAGAACGCCACCGGCACCATTTCGGCCATGTCGTAGCGGAAGCCGTCGATGCCGAACTCGGTCCAGAACAGCACGATGTCGCGGAACTTCTCCCACGAATCCGGCACGTCCTTGCCCTGCCAGAACTGATAGTGCCCGGTCACATCCATTTGGGCGTACTCCGCCGGCAGTGCCGGGAAGTCGTGGCTGCCATCAGGCCGCACGCCGTAATTCACCTTGACGGTTTCGTACCAGTCATGGAAGTGGGGCTGGGCCGCCCGGGCGCCGTTGCCGGTCCACTTGGCCGGATTTTCGGCAAACTGGCCGTCCGCCAGCGGATGGGGTTCGCCCCCAAGCGGCTCGTAGCCGTCCAGCCACTGCGGTACCTGAAACGGCTGCCCCACCACGTAATAGAAGTTGTTGTCGCGGGCGTATTCCACGCTGGTGTCGTCGTTGGCACCAAAGTCCTCCACCCCGTCCGGCTTACCCAGCGATTGGTAATCCCGGGCGATGTGGTTGGGCACGATGTCGATGATCACCTTGAGTCCGTGGCGATGGCTGCGCGCCACCAGTGCCTTGAACTCCGCCATCCGCTCTGCCGGGTTCTCGGCCAGGTCCGGATTGACGCTGTAGTAGTCCTTCACCGCATAGGGGGAACCGGCGCGGCCCTTGATGACGTCCGGGTCGTCGTTGCTGATGCCATATTGGCTGTAATCCCCCACCACGGCATGGTGCAGCACGCCGGTATACCAGACGTGGCTGACACCCAGCTCTTTGATCCCTTCCAGCGCCTGGTCGGTGATGTCGTTAAATTTGCCGACGCCATTCTGCTCCAGAGTGCCCCAGGGCAGGTTGGCGGTTTCGGTGTTGCCAAACAGGCGGGTGAACATCTGGTACACCACCGCTTTGCTGGCCGGTTCGGCCACGGTGGCTTGCGGCTCCGGGGTCTGACTGCAGGCAGTGAGGCCCACAGCAGAAACCAGTGCAGCGGCGAGCGCGGCGGCCAGGGGACGAAGGGGGAATCGTTTCATGGTGCATCTTCTCGTTGTTGTTATCGGTGGTTCTCAGCCCTGCCGTTGCCAGGGCCATGTTATCAGGGGGTGTTCGGCATCGGGCAATAGCGGGCCAGGAAATCCTGGTGGGACGGCAACCGTCCGGCGGTATGACCGATGATGGTGCGCAGATTGAGCAGGAACTCCTGCAACTGCGCGGGGCTGAGTGACTGCGCCAGCGGATGAACGCTTTTTGGCACCAGCCCCTGCCCCAGCATCACCTGCATCCAAGCCACTTCGGTGAAGAGCTCATCCTGCTGTCGCAGTAAACGGCCACTTTCACCAAACAGCGCAAGTTTGGCGGCCAGCGACTCTGGCAGCGCCATGGTGCGGGTGTGACGCCACAGCGGGGCATCGCCGCGCTGGTTCAGGTGGTAGTGGAGAATGATAAAGTCGCGAACCTGCTCAAACTCCCGCTGCGATTCACGATTAAAGCTGTCGCGCAGAGCGTCCATCTCCCCCTGTGCTGAGGGAAACAGCTTCACCAGTCGCATGATGGCGCTCTGTATCAGGTGGATGCTGGTGGATTCCAGCGGCTCAAGGAAGCCGCTGGAGAGGCCGATGGCGATGCAGTTGCGATGCCACTGCTGACGGCGACGGCCGACCCGGAAGCGGATCAGGCGCGGTTCGGCCAGAGGCTCGCTGTCGAGGTTGGCCAGCAACTGTTGCCGGGCGTTCTCCTCATCCAGAAAACGGCTGGCAAACACCAGACCGTTGCCGGTGCGGTGTTGCAGCGGGATCTGCCACTGCCAGCCCGCCTCACGGGCGATGGCACGGGTGTAGGGGCGCAGGGTGTCCGTATTGGCGCTGGGCACGGCCCAGGCGCGGTCACAGGGCAGCCAGTGTGACCAGTCCTCAAAGCCACTGCCCAAAGTCTGCTCAATCAGCCGTGCCGCCAGGCCGGAGCAGTCGATAAACAGCTGACCCTCAATCCGGCGGCCATCCGCCAGCCGCAGCGCCTGAATGTCGCCATTGGCTGCCTGCTCCACCTGTTCCACCCGCCCTTCGATACGCACCACGCCGCGCTGCTCGGCGTACTGGCGCAGATAGGCGGCGTAGCGACCCGCGTCGAAGTGGTAGGCGTGGGTCAGCCCTGCCAGCGGGGTGCCGTCGATGCGGTCCAGCCGGGCAAAACGGTGTTGCTCGGCGGCCTGGGCGTTGAGAGAGTATTGCCACAGATCGGCTACCTCATCGGGTTGCTGCTGCAGCCAAAGATGGTGAAACGGGGTCAGGCCAAGGTCGCGGCCGATGGCACCAAAAGCATGGAGGTAGCGGTCACCCTGCTGGCCCCAGTGCTCAAACTGAATGCCCAGCTTGAAGGTGGCAGCGGTGGCGGCCATAAATTCGGCTTCGTCGATGCCCAGCGCCTGGTTAAACAGCGCCAGTGGCGGGATGGAGGCTTCACCGACCCCGACGGTACCGATCTGCTCCGACTCCACCAGCGTGAGTGAAACCGCGCTCCCCAGCACTCTGGCCAGCATCGCTGCCGTCATCCAGCCGGCGCTGCCGCCGCCGAGGATCACCACCTGTTGTCGCTGCATTGCCCACTCCTTGCTGCAGGGCCCCATCATTGGGAGGTCGTTGTCACTGGCTATGGATGGCCGGTGGGTAAGACGGGTTTTACCCTGTGGCGAAGCCGCTGTGGAAACGGACTCGCCAAAGGGCAAAAAAGGCCCCTGCAACACACATTACAGGGGCCCTTTCTCAGGCAGTTAACACCGGATTAGAAGGTGTAGCTGCCGCCAACCAGGATGGTACGACCGTAGCTCTGGTAGTCACGCACCAGGCGCTTGTCGTCATTCTCGTAGGTTTTGAACGGTTCATCGGTCAGGTTCAGGCCCTGGATAAGCAGGGTCAGACCTTCCAGTGCGGCGATGCCGGAGTAGGAGAAGTCGTAACCGATCTGGGCATCCACCAGGGTTTCCGCGTCGACGTAACGCTTGTCGCGGGCCAGGCTGAGGCCGCTGACTTCACCGAGGAACTCGGAGCGGTAACGGGCGCTGACCCGAACCTGGAAGCCGTAGTCTTCGTAGTAGACGCTGGAGTTGATCACGTCTTCAGACAGGCCCGGCAGCTCCAGCGGCTCGCTGTCGCTGGTCTCCTTCACTTCACTGTCGGTGTAGGAGTAGTTCACGGACGCGCCGAAGCCGGACAGGGCATCGTGCAGCAGGTCACCGGTGACGGAGAGGGTCAGCTCACCACCCCAGATGTAACCGCCCTGGCCGTTCTGCCAGATGCTGACGTAACCTTCGCGCAGCGCCGGTTCTTCGCCCGCCACCGGAATGCCGGTGAAGTCGCCGATGGTCTGCTGCTGGAAGATGTAGTTTTCCAGGTCTTTGTAGTAGATCGCGGCGGCGAAGTAGCTGGTGTCAGAGAAGTAGTTCTCGTAGCTCAGGTCATACTGCCAGGCCATCCACGGCTCAAGCTCCGGGTTGCCGCCGCTGCCGCCCCACGGGGAGTCTTCGATGTCGGTGGAATCCACCTTATCGGCGTTGTAGGACAGCTCCAGGCTGGCGTTCATCTGGTCCATGCGGGCACGGGCCAGGGTGCGGGCGATGCCCAGACGCACGTACTGGCTGTCGGCCACTTCCAGGCTCAGGTTCAGGCTGGGCAGGATCTCCCAGTAATCGCTGCCACCGGACAGCGGAACCACCTGGATGCCACCGTTCTCATCCACGTAGGTGCCGTAGCCGTCGGAGCTTTGGTCGGTGTAAACCCCCTGCACGCCCACATTACCTTTCAGCGGCAGGTCCCACAGCTCGGTCAGGATGTCGGCTTTGACGTACGGGGTCATCACCTCTTCCTTGACGCTCCAGGACTTGGTCTGGCGCCAGGCATCCAGTTGCAGTGCGTCGAACTCGTTGTAGAAGTTGCCGCTGTTGTACAGAGCGCGGGAGTCGAAGCTGAGCAGGTCACCGATGCCGATAAAGCCCAGGTCAACGGAGGGCAGCAGGTACTCGGACGGCACCGGCGTGGCGGCGTTGTCCTTCAGCTGCAGGTAAGCGGCTTGGTAATCCTTGGTTTTTTCCCGGTTGGTGTAGTTCACCCCGAACTCCACCTGGGAGATGGCACCGGACTCAATGATGCGGGCGGCGCTCAGGCGGAAGGCCGCCAGTTCGTCTTCCAGCTCGATGTCATTGATAAAGCCATCCTGGATGCCGTTGGCAAAGCCCCAGCCCTGCGGGTTGCCCAGCTGCACCAGCGCCGGGTCGGCGTAGTTGGTGTTGGTGTTGAAGATGGCGCCTTCGTTGGTCATCACGAAGTCGAAGGTGTCCTGCAGTCCTTCGTCGTAACCACGACCGATGCCGGAGTAGCTCTCCAGTGAGAAGGTCTGGCTGTTGGCTTTGGAGTAGGACAGGTCGGCCTCGGCGCTCCACAGGTCGCTGAGGATGTAGCTGATGTTCCAGCCCACTGCGGCCAGGTCGGCGTCGCGATCTTCGTAATCGTTACGGATCAGCGGCTTGACGCCGTTAAAGGTGCCTTCGGTCACCAGGCCGTCTTCAACGACGACGCTGTTGGGGTCAAGCTGGGCGGCACTCCACGCCAGCGGGATCTCAGCACCACGCAGGCTGTAGTTGTCCTGGAAGTCGGTGTAGAACACGTCCAGTACGGAGTGCAGGCGGTCGTTCGGGGCAAACTCAATCACCGCCATCAGGCCGTCACGCTCCAGCTCAGAGGACTGGACGTAAGGCTTGTAACCGCCCATCACCAGCGGGTTGCCTTCGGCAGCGCCGGTTTCCGGGTAACCCCAGATGTGGGTACGCTCAAACTGGCTGGGGCTGGACATGGAGGAGAGACCCAGGGCCACGCCCAGGGTGTCGTCCATAAACTGGTCGATGTAGGAGAAGCTGAAGCGGTAACCGGTGTTGTCCACATCCGGGTTCAGCTGGTCCATGTCGTTCTCTTCGTAACGGCCGTTAACCACGATGGTGCGCTCACCGTGCGCCAGCGGGCGGACGGTTTGCAGGTCCACGGTGCCACCGATGGCCTGGGCCATCACGCTGGCGTCCGGGGTTTTGTACACCACGGCAGAGTTGATGAGTTCGGAGGGATACTGGTCGAATTCGACGCCGCGGTTCTCATTCACGGTCACCTGCTCACGGCCGTTGAGGGTGGCGGTGGTGAAATCGGGGGCGAGACCACGGATGGAAACCACGTTGGCACGACCGTTCAGTCGCTGGGTGGTCAGGCCCGGCAGGCGGGCCAGGGATTCGGCGATGCTGTTGTCAGGCAGTTTGCCGATGTCTTCCGCCGAGATGGCTTCAACGATGGAGGTGTTATCCATCTTTTCGGCCTGGGCAGCGGCCAGAGAGCGGCGGATGCCGCGGACTTCAATGACTTCAACAGTCTGGGCTTCATCCTGCTGCGGCGCGTTCTCTTCCGCCGCATAGGCAACAGCACTCATACCTGCAGCAACCAGAGCCAGCGTCAGCACACTTGGCTTAAACGGTGACATGTTCTCTCCCCCTTGAGGTGTTTTATTTTCGTCCTTGGTTTGTCGTCAGCGAGACCGCGTCGTCTACTGCTTTGGCGCTGTCGCCTCAGGCAAGCCAGCTGTGACTTGTTGTTGGCAGATGGTAATCAGGGGGTTAATTGGCAAACAATCTTATGCATACGTATTCATAGATTTTTCGTCATCAAACTGACACCGCCTTCGCCCCATAAAAGGGCAGCCAAATCCCGCCCCAATGGGGCTGGTACAACAGGGCTGGCTGAGGGCCCGAACCATTATCGAGCCCTTCCACACTGTGGCATGAATCCGATTCTGCCTTATTTTGGTGCGAAAGTTGTTTCCCAATGGCGCACAAAAACAGCGACCAGTTCAATTGACATCGATTTTACATTGGGCGAGGGTCTGAGCCGGCGCACCACCGACTGACTCTGCGCTTTCTCTCCTCACCGGGCAGTCAGTCACCCGCCGCAGTCGGATCCTCCGAAGCGCCTCCCGCCAAGCTCATTTGTTATGCATACGTATGCAGGATGACTCCAAACAAACAAGGATTTAACGTATGCCTTCACAACGATAAGTAGGACTCGCTCCGGCCCCGATGGCCCAAAGAACAGCGAGCGCCACCCTGTGGCAACCGGCAATAAAGAGGTATGGCAATGACAAGGAACGAATGGTGGCGGGGCGCGGTAATCTACCAGGTGTACCCGCGCAGCTACGCTGACACCAATGGCGATGGCGTGGGGGATCTGCCGGGCATCATTGCCAAACTGGACTACATCGCCAGTCTGGGGGTCGACGCCATCTGGATCTCGCCGTTCTTTAAGTCACCCATGGACGACTTTGGCTACGACATCAGTGACTACCGCGATGTTGACCCGCTGTTCGGCAACCTCGAAGACTTTGACCACCTGTTGGCCCGGGCCCACGAACTGGGGCTGAAGGTGATGATCGATCAGGTGCTGAGCCACACCTCGGCCCAGCACCAATGGTTTCTGGACAGTCGCGAGAGCCGCGATAACGACAAAGCCGACTGGTACGTCTGGGCCGACGCCAACCCCGATGGCACCCCGCCCAACAACTGGCTCTCCATTTTTGGTGGCGGCGCCTGGCAGTGGGAACCCCGCCGCCAGCAGTACTACCTGCACAACTTCCTGGCCAGTCAGCCGGACCTGAACTTCCACAACCCGGAGGTTCAGCAGGCGGTGCTGGATAACGTCGAGTTCTGGCTGGCCAAGGGCGTGGATGGCCTGCGTCTGGATGCCATCAATTTCTGTTTCCATGACGCCCAGCTGCGCGACAACCCGGCCAAGCCGGTGGAGGCGCGCCAGGGCCGGGGATTCTCCGAGGACAACCCTTACGCGTTCCAGTACCACTACTACAACAACACCCAGCCGGAGAACCTGGCGTTTCTTGAGCGCCTGCGCGCCCTGATGGACCGCTACCCGGGCACCGCCGCGCTGGGCGAAATCTCTTCGGAAGACTCCCTTGCCACCATGGCGGAGTACACCGAAGCGGGTCGCCTGCATATGGGTTACAGCTTCGAACTGCTGACCAACGACTACAGCGCGGGCTACGTGCGTCAGACCGTGGAGACGCTGGAGAGCCGGGTGGCCAACGGCTGGCCCTGCTGGTCCGTCAGCAATCATGACGTGGTGCGGGTGGCCACCCGCTGGGCTCAGGGCCAAGCCAGTGACGAACAGTGCAAGATGCTGACCGCCATGGTGTGCAGCCTGCGCGGCAGCGTCTGCCTCTATCAGGGGGAAGAGCTGGCACTGGAGGAGGCGGATATCCCCTTCGAGCAGCTGCAGGACCCCTACGGCATCGCCTTCTGGCCCAACTTTAAGGGCCGGGACGGCTGCCGTACCCCGATGCCGTGGCAGGCCGATGTCCCCAACGCCGGCTTCTCAGACGCCACGCCGTGGCTGCCGGTACCGGATTCACATCGTGCCCGCAGCGTTGACCAGCAGGACGCCGACCCCAACTCGGTACTGCACAGCTTCCGCCGTTTCCTGAAATGGCGCCAGCAACACCCCGCCCTGAACGTCGGCAGCATCGACTTTCTGGATGCGCCAGAGCCGGTGCTGCTGTTTGTGCGCGAGCACAACGGTGAACGGATGCTGTGCGGTTTTAACCTGGGTGCCGAGCCCATCTCCCTCGATTTTGAGCCACTCGGTCCGGCTCAAACCGTACTGTCGGACCACGGCCTCCGTGGTGCGCAATGCGAAGGCAACGTGCTCGCCTTCCCGGCGTACGGGGTTTTCTTTGCCCGCCTGGCGTAAGCCAATTCGGGGCCCGCTTCGGCGGGCCCGTTTTTCTTTGTTGCGCCACAACCCTCTGCCTTTTGGTCGTTTTATTCCCCTCGCCCGCCGATTTTCCTATGCTTAGCGCAATGGCGCGCCCGCATAAAGCCGCCACACTGCCTTGAGGGAACCGAGTGAATCATCGCTTGTGGAACGTCACACTGCTGGCCCTGCTTGCCCCGGTGGTCATGGCCGAATCACCAGAGGACGCCCCGCTGATTGAAACCTGTGGGCCGGATCCCCAGTACCAGTTCATCAGCCACAATGTGTTTGACCCCACCCTGCCCGGCTACACCTGGGTGCACCGTTTTGCCAACCAGCTGCACATCACCACCCGCCCAGTCACGCTGGAAAACGAAGTGGCAGGCTTCACCCCCTGTGAAGAGGACGTCGACGACCTCTATGAGCTGGAGCGTTACCTGCGGGCCCGCCCCTATCTGAGGGATGCCCAGGTGCAGGAACACACCCGCAGCGATGGCGAGCGCCTTATCGAAGTGCAGACCTGGGACACCTGGTCGCTGCTGCCCACCATCAGCTTCTCCCGTGAAGGCGGAGAGAACTCCGGCTCCTTCGGCATCAAGGACAGTAACTTTCTGGGCCTGGGCATTGATACGGAATTGCTCTACTTCAGCAATTACGAACGCACCGGTTACCTGCTTGACCTGAAAACCCCGTTGTTTCTCAAGCAAAACCTGAGACTGGCACTGACTCTGGCGGACACCGACGATGGCCGCCAGGCGGCTTTTTCCCTGATCCGTCCCTTTGTCGCCAAAGACACGCGCTACGCCTGGGCCGTATCGATGAACGATGAGAAACGGGAGGACAGCATTCGTCAGGGCAATGGCCAGGTGAATGAGTACGCCCGGGCCGCGCTGCAGTACCGGGGCTGGTACGGCTGGTCACCGGGGGAGCAAAACGATGCCGTCTGGCGCTATCAGGTGGGCCTCAGCCGGGACAAGATGACCTTCGGTGCCATTGAGGAAACCGCGCTGCTGCCGGCCGACCGCGATCAGGTTGTGGCCTGGTTTCGCAGTCACTACCAGCAGGACCGCTTTACCGAACGCACCAATGTGTTCCTGATCAACAGCTACGAGGACATCAACCTGGGCCTGGATATCGGCCTCAGGGTGGGCTGGGATACCCGCAACAGCAACCCCCAGGGCGATGCCCAGCTGGCCTTTGGCCTCGACCTTCACCCCAATCTGCTGTGGCTGACCAAACTCGCCGGCGAAGTGGAGGAGCGCGAGGACGGCAAAACCCGACTCTATGGCCAATGGCGCCAGGAGCTGTTTTATCGTTTCAGCGAGCCGGTGCGGTTTTACGCCAAGACGGTTCTGACCGGTTCCGACAACGCCTATATCGACCAGCCCGTTACCCTGGGGGGCGACACCGGAATGCGCGGCTACCCGTTGCAGTACCAGCATGGCGACTGGCACTGGTTAGCCAGCGCCGAAGCCCGCTACTACCCGAGCATCACGCTGTTCCAGCTGGCGGAAGTGGGCGCGGCGATGTTTTACGATGTGGGCCGCAGCTATGGCGGCAGCCCCTACCCCGACAACCCCGAGGGCGCGTTGCAAAGCGTGGGGGCAGGCCTGCGCTTCTACCTCTCCCGTGCGGGCAGCCGCAATGTGGTGCACCTCGACTTTGCCCGCCCGATTAACGATGACCCGGAGGTTAATCGCTGGGAGTGGCGGGTGGAAGTGCGCAATCATTTCTGAGCCCCACATAAAAAACACCCCGCTCGAAGCGGGGTGAAGATGGTTAGGGAAGCGTAAAACGTTAAGCAGTCTGGCGAACGCTGCTGAGGATCTGGTGCCAGGCACCGATGTAGAGGTCAGTGGATTGCTGGGTCAAGCGCGCCATGCGGGCCTGCTCCAGCTCGGACAGGGGCTGTTGCTGGGCCTGACGCTCCAGCCGCTGCACCTGTTTGTAGATCTCATGCTCCGGGCCGTTTTTAATCTCGGCGATCGGAGACAGGTGGATCTGAACCTCGGCCACCATGTCGCTCTTGGGCAGGCGCACCAGCAGGTTCAGGTCACGGTAGCCGTTCGCTTTCGGCTGTTTAAAGCGGTTCTTAACACCCACCACCTCAACGCGGGCATCCAGTTGTTCATAGGCCGCCACCAGAGAGCCAATGTCATTGGCAACCAGGCTGGTGCGTGCCAGGTCGGTCATTCGGGTGACATCGCCATCCAGTTCACCGTGCAGTTTGGCTTCGGCGCGCTGACGACTCTTGATGCCCGGCAACAGGGCTTCGGTTTCCGTCAGGGTGGCGACGTGACGGGTCAGCTGTACCAGCTCAAATTGGGCGGCATTGGCCTGGCGGTACAGGGTATCGAAATCGGTATGGGGCTGAAGGGCACGCTTATCCCGTTTGGGCGCGATGGCGTAGAGGTCTTTCAGGTCCCGGTAGAAGCGCTGGCTGTTGGCCTGGACATACGCGCTGGTACTGAGATTGGTGACCACGCCGGTCTGTGGTGCGGCAAAGGCGCCGGGGGCCCGGCTGACCATAAAGAGCACCAGGGCCGTTTGCAGAAGCTTGAACATTCAGACTCCTTTAGGTTTGCCCCGTAGGGCGGTTCGATTCGGGCCGCCGTCTTTGGTGACCTCAACTCGATGGAGCCCCAGCTTACGTGGACGGTTCCGGCAAGGCTGCTAAAACCGTCACGAACATCAGATTGCGTACAGGTATGTGACAGGAAATTGCCATTTGTCGCGCACAGGGTGAGCCGCCTCACACTTTTCAATGACCGCAGAGAAAAGCGCTGCGGGCTGACCAATGGCCAGCCCACAGACGCACCGGAAGCCCCGACTTCCCAGCAGGAAGCACTGCCCCGTTCTGTTCAAAGCGCCAACCTCATGGTTGGCGCTGCGTTTGCTTGTTAATCCTTGGAGGGGTGGATATTGCAGCCCGATACGATGGCATCGACCGAGTTCTGCTTGAAGCGGATGCCGCTCCACACTGCCATGTAGACGTGAATGACCACAAAGATCATAAAGGCCCAGGTCAGGATATGGTGCCACTCCCTCACCGGCGCCATGCCGCCCATGATGCCGACAAACCATTCGGCAAACGGGTACAGCGCGCCGCCGAATCCGTCGTGGTAAACGTGGGCGTGCATCGCCAGACCGGACAGGCACATAAACACCATCACCAGCGTCAGACCCAGGTAGGTCACGTACTGCAGGGGGCCGTATACGCCCGCCTTATCCAGCTTTCCCTTCCATAAGTAGGAGCGGAGCTGGCGTTTCCAGCTGTCCAGACTGACCACATCACGAAACGAGCGTCGCTCAACGTCGCTGCGGCTGAAGAAGTACAGATACGCCCGGGCCAGCGTAATACCGACCAGCACAAAGCCGAACAGCAGATGGCCCGCCCGCACCCAACCCTGCTGGAGGTTGTCCGTGCCACCGTATGGGGTGAGGAAAGGCCAGGCGATGTAAAACCCGGTGATCACCAAAGCCACGATGGACAGTGCCCGCAACCAGTGCATGATCCGAATCGCCGGAGTGAATACAGGGTCGCGGGTATACAGCGTCTTGGTTGTCATAGCCCCTCCTCAGGCGCCTTTCGGCCCCACCTGAAACTGACCCAAATCCGCCCCTTTGAAGTCCATAACGTGTACGGAACAGGCCATGCAGGGGTCAAAGGAGTGGATCACCCGAATCACCTCCAGCGGTTTGGTGGGGTCATCCAGCTTGAGGCCAATCAATGAAGCCTCAAACGGCCCGATTTTGCCATTGGCGTCCACCGGGCCAGCGTTCCAGGTGGTCGGCACCACCGCCTGATAGTTCTCCACTTTACCGCCCTTGATTCGAACCCAGTGGCTCAGAGTGCCCCGGGGCGCCTCAATGATGGCATGGCCCTGGTACTCCTTGTCCGGGTCCATCTCCGGCGGCGTAAAGGTGCTCTTATCCACCGCCAGATTGCTGACCAGCGCCTCAAAGGTTTCCATACCGGCTTTGGAGATCAGCATATTCTGAATCAATCGGCCCGCCGTACGTCCCAGCGTGGTAAACAGCGCTTCAACCGGAAGACCGGTGTCGTTCAGGAAGCCGTCCACCGCCTCCACCACACGGGGGTTACCCTGGGCGTAGTTCACCAGCAGGCAGGCCAGCGGCCCCACTTCGATCGGTTCACCGTTGTAGCGGGGCGACTTCACCCAGGAGTATTTGCCGTTGACGTCCAGAGTCGGCAGTTCGCCGTGCAGGGTTTGTCCGGTTTTGAAACCGGTGTAGTCAGGCTCAGTCCGCCCCTCATAGGGGTGCAGAGCCGGACCGTCCTGATACCAGGAGTGGGTGACGTCCTCTTTGATCAGGCTGGGGTCCAGCGGCTGAACATTGGCCAGATCACCGTTGAGAATCACGCCATCGTTGAACAGGTACTCGCCGTTGCCCAGCGGAAAGTCACGGCAGGTCAGGAAACTGGTCACGCCCACGCCGCCCAGTACCGTCGGTTCCTCCCGATAGGCGTCTGCCGCCATCCGGATGTCCGGCAGATAGGCACGCTCGATAAAGTCATGCACCTGGGCGTGTTTGGTTTTCCACTCCTGCAGACGCGCGGGGTTGAGCAGGTCACGTACCGAGGTCACCCCACCGACCACAATGGACTGAGGGTGCGGTGACTTGCCGCCAAAGATCGCCATCATCTCTGCTGCCACCCGCTGGATCTCCAGCGCTTTCAGGTAGTGGGAAACCGCAATCAGGTTTTGTTCCGGCGTCAATTTGTAGGTGGGGTTGCCCCAGTAGCCATTGGCAAACGGCCCCAGCTTGCCGGTTTCCACCAATTTGGTCACCCGCTCCTGCACTGCACGCAAATCCCCTGCCCCGGCCGCAATCGGCTTGTCAGTCCAGCGCAGCGCCTCCGCGGCAGCCGCTTCCGGGTCCGCCGACAGCGCCGACACGATGTCCACCCAATCCAGAGCATGCAGGTGGTAGAAGTGCACCAGATGATCGTGCAGGAACAGCGCCACCTGGATCAGGGTACGAACGTACTGGGCATTGGCCGGGATCTTCACGCCCAACGCGTTCTCCACCGCTTCGGTACCGCAGCGATAATGAGAGGAGGTACAGACCCCACAAATCCGCTGGACCAACAGCCCGGCGTCCATCGGGCTGCGCCCTTTCATGATCACCTCGATGCCCCGCCACAACGTGGAGGAGGACCAGGCCTGAGTGATCACATTATTCTCATCCACCTCGACCTCAACCCGCAGGTGTCCCTCAATGCGGGTAATGGGGTCGACAACAACACGCTTACTCATCGCCCGACTCCTTCTCTTCCTTGGCAAATACGCTGGCAACAGCATGGGCGCCGATGCCCGCAACGGTCAGCCCCAATAGGGTGCCCCCGACGAAATCCACGGTTTTATCCAGACTGTGTAACTCCCGGCGCCCCAGGGGCTTTTCAAAGTCCGCCATGGTGTCCCAGAAGTTGGGTTCAGAGCAGCCGATGCAGCCATGACCGGCCAATACCGGCCAGCTGGTGTGGTGGTTAAACCGCTCAGTGGGGCAGTTGTTGTAGGTGTAGGGGCCTTTGCAGCCCATCTTGTAGAGGCAGTAACCGTCCTCTGCCCCTTCATCCCCGAAAGTCTCCACAAACTCACCGGCATCAAAGTGGCCGCGACGTTCGCAGTTGTCGTGTACCCGGGCGCCATACGCCCACTTCGGACGGTTGAACATATCCAGCGGGGGCAGTTTGCCGAACATGATGAAGTACATCAGCGTGCCCACGATGTTCTTCTCGCTGGGGGGGCATCCCGCCAGATTAACCACTGGCTGATGAATCACCTTGTCGACGCCCTTGGCACCGGTCGGGTTTGGTGCTGCAGCCTGCACGCCGCCAAAAGAGGCGCAGGTGCCGACAGCCACAATGGCAGCGGCGTTTTCCGCCGTCTCATGGACCATGTCCAAACCGGTGTGGCCGTGGGGACCAATGGTCAGGAAGTGGCCGCCGTTGGCGGTGGGAATGGCCCCCTCTACCGCCAGCAGGTACTGGCCGGCATACTGTTGTTTGGCCTCACTCAACCGCGCCTCCGCCTGCCAACCGGAACCGGCCATCAGGGTTTCGTGGTACTCCAGCGAGATGTAATCGAAGATCAGGGTATCCACCGTTGGGGTATCGCCCCGGATCAGTGACTCTGAACAGCCGGTGCACTCGGCCATATGCAGCCAGATAAGCGGCACACGGTCCGCCACTTCGGCGGCTTTGGCCACCATCGGGGCAAACTGCATCGGCAGCGCCAGCGTGCTGGCGGTAATGGCGGACCATTTCATAAAATCACGGCGGCTGACACCGGCGGCATCCAGCTTTTCGTTCAACGGTGTTTTCTTTACCGCAGCCTGTTTGGCCAGGCTCTCAAGACGCGACTCGCACCGCGCCATCAACGCTCGATAATCGGACATGGCATCCTCCTTGATGTGCGTCAGTGGGCACTCAGCGACGCTTGAATCGCTGCCAGCCAAACACCAGTGCTGCCACAACCAGCAGCATCAGAAGCAGATCCCAGGCGTGATGAAACTGACCCAGCCCGCCATGGCCCGGGTGGGCATAAGCAAGGGAGGGGAGTAGTGCCAAAAACAGGGCGATGCGATTTTTCATTGTTCTCTCCTTGAGCATCGATGCATCCACAGGAAACCAGTGAACGTGGGCTCGGGAGAGATAGACGAGGGAAGTAGAGGGCTGGGGTTGAACAGGAAGACCACGTCGCTTTAGTGAATGCGCGCGTCTCAAACAGGATGCCGTTCCCTGGCGAATCGTCCGCTGAGTACATTAACTGGTGTCACAAAGCGGCGAGCCTAAAAGAGCCCCTTCGTGATCTCAATCACAACTTGTGGCACTTATTGATCTGAATCACTCTCATGTTAAAAAGAGTCGGCACCACGCTGGCAACAAAACACCAAACCATTGATTTTAATTAATTTATTGACCTGACCCCTAACGAAAGTCGTATTGATTTTCTCGACGCTACCGTACATCGACGTCGATGCATTGACTGCCCTGGGCCGCGAAAAGTCCACGCCACGAAGAATTACCCAAAACAAAAAAGCGCCCCGAAGGGCGCTTTTGCGTGATTGGGCACTCAGCTCTGATAGCCGTCCGGGTTACGACTCTGCCAGCGCCAGCTGTCTTCCACCATCCGCTGCAAGCCAAGCTCTGCCTGCCAGTCCAGCTCTGCTTTGGCTTTATTGGCATCGGCGTAACAGGCGGCAACATCGCCGCTGCGGCGGGGGGCGATAACGTAGGGCACGGGTTGTCCGCTGGCCTGCTCAAAGGCTTTCACCATCTCCAGTACCGAGTAGCCGTTGCCGGTGCCGAGGTTGTACACCACCACACCGGGGTTGTGCTGCAACTTAAGCAGTGCCTTCAGGTGGCCTTTGGCCAGATCCACCACATGGATATAGTCACGGACGCCCGTGCCGTCTGGGGTATCGTAATCATCGCCAAACACCGCCAGCTGCTCACGTTTGCCCACGGCCACCTGACTGATGAAGGGCATCAGGTTATTGGGTGGGCCGTTGGGGTCTTCCCCAATCAGGCCGCTGTGGTGCGCCCCAACCGGGTTAAAGTAGCGCAGAATGGCGATGTTCCAGCGTGGGTCGGACACCTGAAGGTCAAACAGCACGCGCTCCACCATGTACTTGGAGGTGCCGTAGGGGTTGGTGGTACCACCCACCGGCGCGTCCTCCCGCAGGGGCAGTGAAGCCGGGTCACCGTATACCGTGGCGGAAGAGGAGAACACCAGGTTAAACACCCCAGCCTCAGCCATGGCCTGACACAATACCATGGTGCCGTAGACGTTGTTCTCGTAGTAGCGCAGCGGCTGAGACACCGACTCCCCTACCGCCTTCAGGCCAGCGAAGTGCACCACCGCATCGATATCATGATTCTGGAAGATGGTGGTGAGCAGGGCGTGATCGCAAATGTCGCCACGGTAGAAAACCACATCGCGACCAGTAATCGATTTGATGCGGTTCAAAGACTCCTTTGAGCTATTGCTAAAATTGTCCACAACCACCACATCGTCGCCTTGTTCAAGCAACTCGACCAAGGTGTGCGAACCGATATAGCCGGCCCCACCAGTAACCAAAACTGCCATTACTGTTCTGTCCTTGAAGATTTACAAACCATTATGATTCCAAAACTACTGCAAAAAAGCGCGAAATATTAATCGCTGCCGAACAGGTCACGGGTGTAGACCTTGTCAGCCACATCCTGAATGTCGTCGGTCAGGCGGTTGGCCACAATCACGTCAGAGATGCGCTTAAACTCCTCGAGATCGCGGATCACGCGGGAGTTAAAGAACTCTTCCTCTTCCAGTACCGGCTCATACACCACCACTTCAATGCCCTTGGCCTTGATGCGCTTCATTACGCCCTGAATCGAGGAGGCGCGGAAGTTATCGGAGCCGGCTTTCATGATCAGGCGGTGTACGCCCACCACTTTCGGCTGCTTGGCGATAATGGCATCGGCAACAAAGTCTTTGCGGGTGCGGTTGGCGTCCACGATGGCCGAGATGATGTTGTTCGGCACATTCTCGTAGTTGGCGCGCAGTTGCTTGGTGTCTTTCGGCAGGCAGTAACCGCCGTAACCGAAGCTGGGGTTGTTGTAATGATTGCCGATGCGCGGGTCCAGACCCACGCCTTCGATTATCTGGCGGCTGTTCAGGCCGTGGGTCTCGGCGTAGGAGTCCAGTTCATTAAAGTAAGCCACACGCAGCGCCAGGTAGGTGTTGGAGAACAGCTTGACCGCTTCCGCTTCGGTGGAATCGGTAAACAACACCGGGATGTCCTGCTTCTCAGCGCCTTCCACCAACAGGTTGGCAAAGGTCTCGGCCCGCTCGGAGCGCTCGCCAACGATGATGCGTGACGGGTGCAGGTTGTCATACAGAGCACGGCCTTCGCGCAGGAACTCAGGCGAGAACAGGATGTTGTCACAACCAAACTTGGCTTTGACTGACTGGGTGTAACCCACCGGCACGGTGGATTTGATCACCATCACCGCATCCGGATTAATGGCCATCACATCCTGAATCACCGCTTCAACGGACTTGGTGTTGAAGTAGTTGGTTTGTGGGTCGTAGTCAGTAGGGGTCGCAATCACAACAAACTGGGCGCCTTCATAGGCTTCCTGCTTGTCGATGGTGGCACGCAGATTGAGGGTGCGGTTAGCCAGAAAATCCTCAATCTCGGCATCGGCAATCGGTGACTGACCGGCGTTGATCGCTTCTACCTTGGCTTCAATGATGTCGAGGGCTACCACTTCGTGGTGCTGTGCCAGCAGCACGGCATTGGACAGTCCCACATAGCCGGTTCCGGCAATCGCAATCTTCATCTTAGGTATTCCAACTTCAATCGATACGGCCGACGTAAGCGCGGCCGCTGAACAGTGCCAGACATATTAGCAATGCTGGCACCAAGCGCACAGACCCTGGCTCTTCCATGCTCACTGTTTGACCATCCTTGAACGGTTACCCGAGAGCAGGATCGAAAAGCGCCCCGAAGGGCGCTTATTTGAAACCTGTCGACAGCTTACACCAGAGTCTGCAGGTGAGTTTTCATAGCCGTGCCAAGCTCAGGGTGACGAAGTGCGTATTCCACGTTGGCCTTCATATAACCCAGCTTGTCGCCACAGTCGTGGGACTTACCGGTCATATGGAACGCTTCCACCTTCTCTTTCTCCATTAGCATGGCGATGGCATCGGTCAGCTGGATCTCATCACCGGCACCGGCCGGGGTGCGGGCCAGCAATGACCAAATCTGCTCAGACAGAATATACCGCCCCACCACGGCCAGGTTGGAAGGCGCTTCCTCCACCGGCGGCTTCTCCACTACCTGTGTCATGGCGGTGGACTCACCGGGCTTCAGCTCGGCGCCTTTGCAATCGGCAACACCGTATTTGCTGACTTCGGACATCGGCACCGGCTCCACCATCACCTGGCTGTGACGGGTGGCTTCAAAACGGGCCTTCATCGCCGCCAGATTCTCGCAAGCCTGATCAGCAGTGTACTCATCCAGGATCACATCCGGCAGCACCACGGCAAATGGGCTATCGCCCACCAGCGGCTGAGCACAGAGAATGGCGTGCCCCAGGCCCTTAGCGATGCCCTGGCGTACGTGCATGATGGTGACGTCTTTAGGACAGATGCTTTGCACTGCGTCCAGCAACTGACGCTTGACCCGCTTCTCCAGGGTCGCTTCCAGCTCAAAACTGGTATCGAAGTGGTTTTCGATGGCGTTTTTGGAGGCGTGCGTCACCAGGATGATCTCTTTAAAGCCCGCCGCGACGCATTCGTTAACAATGTACTGAATCAACGGCTTATCCACCAACGGCAGCATCTCTTTGGGAATGGCCTTAGTCGCTGGCAGCATACGGGTGCCCAAACCGGCGACAGGGATAACGACTTTCTTTAAGCTCATGAAATGGTTTACCTGTTGAGTCAAACTCTGTTGTATCGAGGGCGGCGCAGGTCAAATCGAGGAGAAGCCGCAGTCGTTAGACTATCCAAAATCGGTTTCAATTTCAGATGTGATGGTCAGCGAAACCGACTTCCCACTGCCCCCGGCCAAATCAAGGAAGAGACACCCTCCCCCAAGGCCCTGATACAACGATAGAAATTAGCACATACAAATCAGGCAATTGGCCCAATCCGCGCTGTGGGCAATTGGCCAAACTGTGACCCACCACATCATCATCTGGTTGCACTACCTCAGATGTTTCGTTAACGTTAATTTCAGTGCTGTCCCACCCAGAAGTGAAAGACAGGCACTCTGCCTACCACAATAACAGTTGGCGTTAGTCAGCATGAAATGGAGGGTAAAGCATGAGTGAATGGATCAGCGTCGCGCTAGTTATGGCGGCAATCATTGCTCCAGTCATCATCCGCTTGGCCCGGACCCACAGCAGTTGGGACTGAGCCACTCCATGGACGAATATCACAGTGTCGAGGTGCGAGGCATGGACAGCCAGCTAATCGATTTAGCCACAGAACGTTAAAACCACCTCCTGTTGAGGTGGTTTTTTTGTCTGCTCAGAACTTATAGCGCAGTACGGTGGAGCCCCAACCAAACTTATCTCGCTTGAAGGGGTCTGCACTGTTGATACTTGTGTCGGTGCCAACGTAGTTGATTTCGAAGCTAAGCGCCCAGCTTGGGCTCAGTTGATAGAGCGCACCGGCTCCAAAACCATAGCCGTAGGCCGAGGTTTCACGGTAGTACCGTGCAGCACCGCCGTAGAAGGTCAGCGCCCAGTTGTCAGATAACTGATAGCCAAACTCACCGATGCGCCACATCAACAGGTTGCCGGAGTTACCCCAATCAGTGAAATCCTCCACCAACAGCTCCACACCTGTGCCCAGGCTCCAGCGCTCATTGATGGGACGCATCACACCCAGCTGCACATTAGGACGGAAGCTGGTATCGGTGAACTCGGGTGACGCACTGCCGCCGGAGTTGGACTGATAGAACACACTGCCGCCCACGCCCAGATTCCAGTACCAGGCGTCATCCGCCATCGCCGGAGCCGCCACCACACAAGCCAGCAGACCCGCTGCTAACCGACTTACCATTGCCATATCACTTCACCCCGGAAAAAGCCTTCGTCATACACATTTTTGCCACCATAGAGTCGGTAACCCCAGCGCTGGCCCCAGGCGGTGCCGTAGTAGCGCATGTCCAGTTCCCGCCCTGTGGCGTAATCCATCTGGCCATAATCTTCGTTTTCGATCTGGCGGTAGGTAAATTCATAACGAGTGCCTGCACCACGCTGCCAGCCGAGTTTAACGACCTGAGCGCGGCCACCAACGCCATCGCCAAAGACGCGATCATTGGCGCCCCAGTGGCCCATACCGATGCCGTCATTGGTGTAGCCATTCAGGTAGATATGATGGATATACCAGGCGTTCTGCCATTCGTTGAATTCATAGATAAAGGACCAGTCCGGGCCACCGGCCCATTCAGGCAGAAACGGGATGTGCAACCCTGCGGACATGGCAAGGTTGCCAAGTCGAAGATTGGAGTGACCTGCGGTGTCTTCACCGGCGTACTCCATCAGGATGGCAAAGGGCACTTCGCCACCGAAATTCATGCGGCTGCTGATGGACGCAATCTGGTTGCCAAACTCACAGGTGTTAGAGGGCCCTTCGCAATCAATCTCACCGGAGTTGTCGCTGCTGACCGGATCCCAGAATGCATCCCAGATGGTTTTCAGGTTCACTTCGCGGGAGCCGCCGCCGAACTGCATGGTGCGGTTTGCGGCCAACGTCCAGCCCTCAATAGGCTCAATACTCATCTGAAAGCCGAGCAGCGCCGGGCGACCATCCTCCAGCTCATCACCGTAGACAATGCTGTCGGTGTATTCGAGGCGGGAAACGTAGACCTCATAGTGCAGATTCAACAGACCTTCAAACGGCATGGGGTTACTGATGCCGACAGAGAACGAAGGACGCGCGTTGGTGGACACCAGCATTGCTGACTGACTGAAGGGCGACAACCAGTGCTCACGATAGCCCACATCCACCTGGAAGCTGTCCCAGCCCATGGAGATATAAGAGCCCACCGGAATGATGTCACTGTCGGTATCCGCCTGAGTTTGCCCTGCAGCAGAGTCCAGTGCCAAACCACCCACTGAGGCGATAAACCAGTCGTCATATCGGTACTGAGCGGTAAAGGCTGCGCGGTAATTGGAGTCGAGCCGTTCGCCACGGGCGTTCGGCATCACTTTGCCGTTATCCGGGTTATCGGCCCCGGCCAACCCCACTTCGGCATAAGTCACCGCAAGATCGCGCTCATAGCGATAGAGTTGGCGATCAATCTCCATATACAGACCTGGAATGGTGTCCTTGATCTGCTCAAGATGATGCCGCACCTGCTGCACATTGTAGGGCTTGCGCATGGTGGGCAGATTGGCCACTACCACCAACTGGTCAATCCGCCCATTCAGATAGTCATCTTGCAATGAAATATAGGGAGATACTGCCAAACAGGGGGCTGATGTCCCTACTAGTGCAAAAAAACCTAAAACTAGTTTTGTTTTCAAAAGCTTAACCATAAAAACAATAAGCCACACAGCACGGCACTATCTATCCGCGCTACTTCAAATGATTCCAATGGAGATGCTCCGGAGTCGACTCTGGATAACGACTCGATGCATTCTATAACTAATTGCATACCTGTGCTTTCATGCGCATGCCGTTCTAAGGAGAGTTTATAGTAGAAAATAAACTCCCAAAACATCCATTACTCATACACTAACGCTAGACATATTGAATATACTAAAGCAATATTATTTCATTTCGACGGACTAAAATAATAGTGAACCAAGGAGAATACGATGAGCAGCGCAAAAAACGCATTATACTTAGCCATACTCCCTTTGTTACTTGGCTGTGATCAAGGTGAGGATCATGCCAACGGCTCTAGAGTGTTGTTAGTTCCACAGGACTATCGGACAATACAAGAGGCTATTGATGCTTCAGCGCAAGGTGATGAAATCAAAATTGCTTCTGGCACTTACAGTGATAGCATTGTCATTAACAATAAAGCGGACCTGTCTATAATTGGAGAAAGCAGTGAAAGTGTAGTGATTAGCACTGGTGAAGACTATGGGTTTTCAATTTACGACAGTGAGAACATATCCATTTCTCACCTTTCAGTTACAAATGCAGATGATGGAATAACTTCAAACTCGGAGTTATTTATATCTGATGTAATCATACACCACACTGTTGATGGAATCGACATGGAGGGTGGTAGCTTAACGTTATCAAACAGTAATTTCTACGATAACTTTGATGATGCCATCGACCTAGATCAAAGCACAAACGCCCTCATCAACAACAACTTCATATCAAGATCAAAAGATGATGGAATTGAAATACGCCTTCACCCTACTGACAATGATGAAGAAATTATTATTGACATCAGGAACAACATTATATCGGCCAACGGTAGTGATGGGATCCAGCTGATTGATTACGAATTAAAAACAAATCGCTCTATCTTAGTTAGGCGTAACCTTTTCTTATCCAACGGATACAATGGAATATCCACAAAAGACTCTGAAAATA
The DNA here is from genome assembly GCF_000148645.1 of Ferrimonas balearica DSM 9799. Lineage (NCBI taxonomy): Bacteria > Pseudomonadati > Pseudomonadota > Gammaproteobacteria > Alteromonadales > Ferrimonadaceae > Ferrimonas > Ferrimonas balearica. The sequence goes on along the minus strand of NC_014541.1, from coordinate 1,186,508 downwards.
CAATTCCAGATCTCAACACCGGTTCAATATCAGAGTACCTAAACATAAGTAATAACACCTTTGCTCTCAACCAGATAGGGAACAACGCTTCTGGAGAAAGCTTGGCGTCGTTCAACAATGTCTACTATAAAAACTCAACGCTAGACTTTCAAAGCCTAAACTCAGAAAGCTTCATGAACTCTATCTCTTATAGCGCTGAAGTCTTGACATATGAGACCGGCGTTGAACAAACCAGATTCACACTAAACTCCTGTTTTGAAGGGACATCAGAAACTAAAGCATTATTAGATACTGGTATTACAAAAGCTACTGTCGGCAACGTTGAGTTTATAGCTCTCACAGATGAAAAATCGACTCCAGATCTTGGTCACATAGAGATAAAGTCTGGGTCAACTTGCGACTTAAGGATAATTCGATAGCGTTAACTCTGGACAGCATGACCAATAACAAGTCATGCTGTCCGACATAAAGCTAAAACGCTATGCCATTTTTTCTCATGAGAAACTTTAAGGCGCTAGAAACATGCCAGTAAAAATGCTTTGAAAAAACATTTCTATTAGCATGACTTGCCAGGTGCAAGCCCTTCAGTTCAGGGAAAATCGTTACAGGCATACCAGCCCGAGTAGATCTATAGCATATATCGACATCTTCACAGTACATAAAGTACATGCTATCGAATCCTTGAAGACTCCGATAATGCTCACAAGAAAACATTAAAAATGAACCTGCAGCCCAATCGACAACCGATGGAGTCTTTAACTTAGACTTATCGATTATCGTGTTGTTTTTCAACCCAACAAAAGAACGAGAAAGGTCTAATAGGGTCGGAAACTTCCTAACAGAATTATCAGGGACCGAATATCTATCATCCTTAAATAAATTAATCGTTGCGACTTCTGACTTGAGCTCATCCATTTGCTTAGACAAGTCAATTATTACGCCATCCTCAACACACACATCAGGATTAAGAACAAGAAACTTGTCATTCCTTTCAGGGTTGTATTTACTAGAAACGTAGTCGAATGCAAGATTATTGTTCTCTCCGAACCCCTTTGCTGAGTCATTACAAATATAGTCAATTTGATTCAACTGACAATACTCTTTCAGCTCAGACTCTCCAACATTGTCGACAATGACAACCCGAATAGAATCGGATTTATTTAATGAACAAAGACATTGAAGATCGGATATCAACTTGCCATGTCCGTGAGACACGGTTGACACGTATATCATAATAAATTCTTTTATTTTCTATAGGTGCCATCGATGATAGCTTGCCACCAAGGTGCGTTATCTAGATACCATTGCAATGTCTTAGAAAAACCGGTTTCGAAACTCTCTACCGGCTCGTAGCCAAGCTCATTCTGTGTTTTAGTGGCGTCAATCGCGTAACGACGGTCATGACCAGCACGGTCAGTGACATAAACAATCAGTTCTTCAGACGATCCTTTTGCCGCATTGGTTGCCAATGGGAACTTTTCGATAAGTTTAGGATTTGACTTGAACGCTTGGTTCATTTGCATGCAAATGAGTTTAACAATATCGATGTTTGCCCACTCATTGTGGCCACCGATATTGTAGTTTTCACCAACCTGACCTTGATTGAGAACCAACTCGATACCACGCGCATGGTCTTCTACATACAGCCAATCCCGAATTTGTTGGCCATCACCATAAATTGGCAGCGGCTTATCGTGAAGAATGTTGGTCACAACCAACGGAATCAGCTTCTCTGGAAAGTGGAATGGCCCGTAGTTGTTGGAACAGTTAGAGGTGGTGACCTCCAATCCATACGTATGATGGTAGGCCCGTACCAGATGATCTGAAGCAGCTTTACTTGCTGAGTACGGAGAATTCGGCTGGTATTGGTTGGTTTCCTTGAACGGCGCTTCGTCCTTCTCCAGCGTGCCGTATACCTCATCGGTAGAAACATGATGGAATCGGTGCTCTACAGGCACCTGCCCGGCAGCCTTGGGTTCATCAATCCAAACCTTCTTACTGGCCTTGAGCAGGCTGTAAGTGCCGATAATGTTGGTTTCAATAAAGGCATCCGGCCCAGTGATGGAGCGATCAACGTGGGACTCGGCCGCAAAATGCACCAGCGTGTTCACACCTTCATCCCGAAGCAAACTTTCCACCAGTGCCGTATCGCAAATGTCGCCATGGACAAAACGGAAATTCGGGTTGCCTTCAACCGCTTCCAGATTCGCGCGATTACCGGCGTAGGTCAGCGCGTCCAAAACAATAACGCGATCCGATTTATGCTGCTCCAGCCAGTAAAGAACGAAGTTAGCGCCAATAAATCCAGCGCCACCGGTAACCAAGAGTGTATTATTTTTCATGAGTGCAAATTCTATCTTTGACTGGCTTACAAGCTCAGAGCTTTTAACTCATCGAGCATGTTAGAGAGTTGAGCACGCCAATGGATCGTGCATTTTCCTGTGGTGGTTTCGGTCAGTGACTTATCGATCACGCTGAATGCAGGGCGCTTAGCTGGAGTTGGATACGCCGAAGCAGGAATTGGCCGTACCGGAATAGATTTATCGAGCAGTCCTTTCTCAAGCGCCAACTCTTGAATGGCTACCGCGAAATCAAACCAAGATGCCACACCAGCATCGGTCCAATGCAACATCAGCGCCTGATGTTCCGGCACCTCTTCTCTTGGCAGGTTTCCGCTGGCCAACTGCTCAGCCAAACGCCAGCTCAGTTGAGCCAACCCTTTCGCCCAGGTCGGTGTTCCTACCTGGTCATAGATAATGCCCAATTGTTCTTTCTCTGCCATCAGGCGAATCATGGTCTTAACAAAGTTATTGCCAAAGCATGAATACACCCAGGCAGTACGAACAATTACCGCATTCTGACCCAGTACTTCAGAGACCTTATTGTCACCTGCAAGTTTAGATGCCCCGTATACGTTCAGCGGATTGGGCGCATCTTCAGGCTGATAAGGGGTGGTACTGCGGCCGTCAAAAACGAAATCGGTGCTGATGTGTACCAATTTGGCAGACCACTGACGACAAGCGAGTGCGAGATTTTCAGCTCCTGACTCGTTCACGGCATACGCCATCTTTTGATCAGATTCCGCTTTATCGACCGCAGTGTAGGCAGCCGCATTGATCACCACATCCGGCTGCACTTCTTCAAACCGGGCAATGACGGCTTCACGGTCTGTGATGTCCAACTCCTGCGCAGAGAAACTAACCAGCTCAACACCTTCAGGCAGGGTTTGAGACAGTTCGTAGGCCAGCTGTCCACCCTTACCAGTAACCAAAACTTTCATGTGCCCTCCCTCTTAAAACTTCGGGGCATCTTTGAACAGAAGCCCTTCGGTATCTTTTCCAGACAACGAAGGTTGTTGTTCCACGGTAATCGGCCACTCAATATTCAGGGCCGGGTCGTCCCAGCGCAGAGAAACTTCCGCGTTGGGGTTATAAACATCGGTGCACTTATAAACGAACTCGGCTTCGTCGGTCATCACGTAGAAACCATGAGCAAAGCCTTCAGGCACCCAAAGTTGGCGTTTATTCTCTGCAGACAGTTCAACACCAACCCATTGTCCGAACGTCGGCGACGACTCGCGCATGTCAACGGCCACATCAAAAACGGCACCGCTGACAACACGTACCAGTTTTCCCTGAGTATTTTCAGTCTGGTAGTGCAAACCCCGCAGCACGCCCTTAGCAGACTTACTGTGGTTTTCCTGAACAAACTCACGGACAGCGCAATGCTTGTTAAACTCTTCAGTTCGGAAGGTTTCCATAAAAAAGCCGCGGTCATCACCAAAAACCTTCGGTTCGATGATCACGACATCCGCAATATGGGTTTTAATAAACTTCATAGTCCACTCAGAATCCGAATGTTAAAAAACTGTACTTTCCAGCACATCGAGCAGGTACTTGCCGTAGCCACTCTTTTGCAGAGGCATGGCCAACTTTCGCAGTTGCGCGTCATCGATATAGCCCATCCGGAATGCCACCTCTTCAGGACAACACACCTTGAGGCCCTGACGTTTCTCAATGGTTTCGATAAACGAAGCGGCTTGCAACAGACTATCGTGGGTGCCGGTGTCCAACCAGGCGGTACCACGCCCCATTACCTCAACTTCCAATTCATTACGTGAGAGGTAGGCGTCAATGACATCGGTAATCTCAAGTTCCCCACGAGCAGAGGGCTTCACCTGCTTAGCAAAGTCAACAACACGGCGGTCGAAGAAGTAGAGCCCAGGCACGGCGTAGTTAGATTTCGGTACCGCTGGTTTTTCTTCGATGGAGATCGCTTTGCGATTTTCATCAAACTCGACCACACCGTAAGCTTTCGGATCCGCTACATGGTAGCCAAATACCGTAGCTCCCTCAGCCTTGTTGGCTGCACGACGCAAGGAGGTAGATAAGTCATGGCCATAAAAGAGGTTGTCACCGAGAACCAGCGCGACATTATCATCACCAATAAAGGATTCGCCCAGTAAGAAAGCCTGAGCCAAGCCATCCGGTGACGGTTGCGCAACGTATTCAAAGCGCACCCCCCACTCGGAGCCGTCACCCAACAGGGCCTCAAAGCGAGGTAACTCTTCGGGAGTCGCAATGATCAGAATCTCTTTAATGCCGGACACCATCAAAGTAGCAATCGGGTAGTAGATCATCGGCTTGTCGTAGATAGGCATCAACTGTTTGCTAACAACCTTAGTCAACGGATATAACCGGGTTCCACTACCACCTGCTAAAATAATACCTTTTCTCATTACGTTTCTCTTTAATCAATGCGATGTAAAGTCACGATTCTCATGAATCCTAACAATAACCCAAATCTGTCCTTTACTCTTTTGAACAGTTTTTGTGCAGATAAACTTCCAGTCGTCGAAGCATTAAGGTCATGCCTTCTAAATAGAAAAAGAGGCCTCGTCTCATAAAAGACGTCATTCTTATACATGCCGATCAATCCTAATAACCAATCATGCATTGGCGTATTATTAGGCATGTATTCAAAAACGGTTTTATATTTACAATCGAAAGACATGGTGCATCCAACAAAAATATTGGAATAGAATATCTTTATTAAACTATTTGTCGGCCTATAAACATCAAATATGGTATAACCTTTCGGAGATAATTCCTTATCACAAAACTCCGCATTACAAACCACTACTCCATGATTTTGATGATGCTCTAGAATCGAACTTACACGGTCTGATTTCCAAACATCATCTTGGTCACATAGTATTATGATATCACCACTAGCTTCGCTAACCGCATTTTTAAAGTTACCAACAACAGATCTAGAGTTACTAGCTACAAGCCTAATTCTAACATCCTTTATTGAACTAACAATATTCCATGTTGAATCACTAGACCCATCATCAGAAACAATTAGCTCATCCTGATCTCGTAAACACCCAAGAATACTATTAATTTGCTCGGCTATATATCTCTCACCATTATAGCTTGCAAGACATACTGATATTTTCACTTTAATATATACTTAATTATATCTGAAGAAGAATATAGATAGTTATTGTCAAAGATAGATCTCATTAGCCTTTTTACTAGGGCAAGCTTATATAGTAGTATTTCAAAACGGCTTCTAAAATGAGTGAAAAACTCTCTTTCAGAATTCAAAATACTATTTGCCCTAAATTCTGAAATTCTCTCATTATGACTGACGGAGAGATCGTGATCGATTATAGTATTTAAAACTGAAACTTTATAATTACTAGATCGCGTGACATGACTACATATAACATAGTCTAAATAGTCTAGTGGGAATCTAGAATCAATAGCTTCTGAGTTATGAAGGAAGTCAACTCGATAAGCAGAACCTGAATTTATTGCCACATAGTCTTTCAGGTAGTGCTCACCAGCATCAATATTCTTAAACGGGAAGCCAAAACGGAGTTCTTTTGGCGAAAATTGTTGGCCCTTGCAATATATCTTAGGATATATTGCGACTTCTCCATTATTTTCAAGAATTTGATTGTTTAACGATTCAAAAAATTGAGAAGTGAGTGAAGTATCATGATCAAGAAATACTATCCAATCCAGACTTAAATCAACACATTTGGATAAGGCATCTCGATAGTTTTCGGCCAAGTATAGATTATTAAAATTATTCTTGATCGTCACGCTTATATCAGAAGAAAACGAAACATCAATTAAGCAGTTTCCATTCGTGTAGATGAAAACCTGATACTCTTTAAGCCCACTAGCATTCTTAATTAATGAAGTAATGGTATTTGATTGGCTAGCGTTAATATTATATAGAACTACACATATAGCTTTATTTATCATCGGTTTGACTCTTCCTATGATCGAAATAACAAAATGAAACCATTAAGAAAAGCATTCCGATAGAGTTATTTATATATGGGTTGAATAAGCTCTGAACATAGAGAATAACAACGATAGAAATCATAGCATGATCGTCTATACATTTAACTTTAATTAGTTGATACCATATTAATTGGATGAAAATCAGAATCATCCAGAAAGCCAGACCAACTAGTCCAGACTTATAAAGTACTTCAAGTAACGCCACTTCAATCTTTAAGTTGCCAGAAATAAGACTGCCAAATCCGTTACCAACTATAATTGTAGAAACATCAGAAAAGCTATCCCACAAAAATATTAAATCGTTAATTCGTTTAGAGTCACCCTCGCCTCTTTCGATACCTGATATATATAACATAACAAGCATCGGCATTATCAGCGCCGCAAAAAACAACTTGATACGATCTAGGCTTTGGTTCCTAATCCAGTAAAAAAAGAAAATACCGAACGCCAAGGAAATAAGAAAGCCCCTTGTATACAAAAGATAAATAGGAACCAAAAGGCACAATCCTATTAGTTTTTGTAATTTTGAGTCACCAATTAGATAAAGAAAGCATCCAATTATAAGATAGATAAATCCCTTATAAACGAATGCAGACTCTCCTCTAAAGAAAAACTCTCCACTTTCATTAATGACATAAATGGCAGAGAAAGGAACCAAACCAGAATTAAGTAAATAAAAGGCAACTAGATAACACGCCCCCATAATAGGAGCACCAATTTTTATCGCGCTAAATATCAGGTTAAAGAATATTTCTTTGAAATAGTAAACAAATGGAAATAAAAGAAAATACAATAATGGCTTTACGTCTTGGACTATCAAATTTATATCATTCATCCTTGCGACGCCAACAAGAGATGAATATGCGATATAAAAAAAGTATATCGAAGTTATAATTACAGAGTTTCTATTGATTTTAAGCTTAATCAAAATCAATAGAAATGACAAAAGAAGCGACAATGAAAATAATAGCATCCGCGGTGAAACGGCGCCAATGTCTAACAACCTTCCGCCTCCGCCGACAACGACTTCAAAGATCAAAATGAAGATAAAGATCTTTATAAAAGAAAACCGTTCGGCTGGAATCCCATCACCAGTCTTACTTAACGACTTCAATTTGTAACACCATGGTGCTTTACGCAATATTCAAAGTCACTTTGCAAATCAAAGCTGTAGCCATATATTTCTTTTTGAATTATTGACAGTGAATAGGCATCGTTCCATTTTAACAAGCCAGGCTTATAGTTCCCCCCAAGCGTTTTTAGGCTTTCAAGGTGGCGACTGTCATCGAAGTTATTATCACCAATTACTGACCACCCAAAATCAATCAGAATGACCCGCTCATCACATACAATTAAATTATCTGGTCGAATATCACGATGTATGATTTTTGCTTTTTCTAAAGTTTCTACCACTTTCACAGAAAAATTTAAGAAATTTTCTTTGCTTACGTTCAGCTGACTAACTGATTCACCCTCTAGATATTGCATCACTACATAGCTACCAACAGCACTCTCAATATAGTGGTAAACGGCTGGCGTAAGATTATTTGTAATGTAGCTTATTCTCTTCAAACAGAGATACTCTCGCTCTGCTGCCGAGTATATTCCAGAGGATTTTATAAAAAACTTCTCACCATTTCTTGACTGACAAGTATAATAATTTACGCCATGATGCCATGATGAGACTCTAAAAAGCCTAACCTTACAATAGCCTTTCTTTCTTAAATTTATTGATAAGAATAGAAAACCTACCAAACCCCTGAATATATAATAAATTCGATACATTTCATCTAATCAACTTGGAAAGCTTAACTCTTATATCGACGAGTAAGATCTGACGAATAATTCTAACAACAGCTATATTATATTTTGTAACTCTTGATATTGATTTTGAAATAGCCCTTGAATTAGAAAAATGGAAATAAACACTAATATCTTTTGGTAGTGTCACACTATAATTATGTTCCGAAAGAAACTTAGACACTAACTTGAACATACCTTCTAGATCTAAATCTAACTTATGCTCGTAATCCTTGGAGACTTTCACTTTGTGAACCAATGCATGATAAGCTAGCATCGGTTTATAGTCATCATCACTCGGAATGCAGAAGCCATTGTAGCGTGTAGCATTAAAGAGAATACTCTCTTGCCAGCTGCGATCGTAGTAGCCATCACCAACCTCTCGTATATCGCATGGAACTTCCTGCCCATTGACGAAAAATACATATGCATTCGGCCTAAATGGTCTAACGCTCTTTTTAGCATTCAAAATATAAGCAAAGTCTACTGCGTTCTGGGCCAGAAAATCGATATCACCATGATCATTGATTAAGTAACTATCTGGAAGATTTTCAAAGTTTCTCATCACCACATAGTTGGAACAGGCATTAGCTGTTCTAAATAAATGAGAAAAGCTATTCCAGCCTGATGCCCCCTCTAAGTCACGCTCAATTGCATTCGGGGATAATTCAGCAGGGCTATCCAGCGAAAATTTTTCGATGTATGCATCAACTTCCTGACCTAAAAGAAGCATTAGATCATGTGCGGTCTCATGTTTGCCATTCGTGGTATGAATTTTATGTCCACCACCAGTCCACTGTCGATACAGTGTTTTCTTATCAAAAACATTAGTATTGACTAACTCAGGGCCCCTGGATGTATCTCGGTTATGATAGACTGGATTTTCATCTATGAAAGTAATAAGAATAAAGCTGCCATTGCCACAATGCTTTTCTTTATGAGAGCCACTTGGTAACTTTTGTCCATAAAATCTGGTCAGATTATTGGCGAACTTTTCTTTACTCCAGCTCACCTCTAGCACTTCACAAATTTTAAAATCTTTGTTTAGGTCCTCAATGATCTCTTCTTGAGCTGTTCTTCCATGTTCCCAAACAATTACCAAATTTAATTCTTTGCTCATTATCTTACTTTTCCAAAAATTAAATCAGTCATTTTAAAAATCCGGTTGGCCATAGCAAGGCTATATATATTTTTTAGAATCAATGATATTGATGTTGCCCACGCAGCGCCAATCGCACCATAGAGCGGAATTAATATAAGATTGAGCGTTACATTACATGCAATGGCTATATTTAATGATCGTCTATGGTACTGAGTATGCCCAGTCATCATCAATAGGAATGCGACAGGCCCAGTGGCCAATACAACCGCCTGTGCAAAGGAGAGTACAACCAGGAGTGTATAGCTAGATTCGTAGTCACTACCGAAAAAAGCAATAAGAAACTCTCGCCCAAAGCCAACTGCAAGCGTAAATATGGCTACGGCTATTAGCATCATGTACCCGGTTATCGACGTGAACTTTTTGACCAGCTCTTCTTGTTTTCCTTCATTCCACAATGATGAAAATATCGGTCCAATCAATCCGTTTACAACAACTAAAACAACCGAGGATATTAATGCCACCTTATTCGCTATATTATACTCTGCTACTGAATCAGCTGTAGAGACAATGGCAATCATAATAGTATCCATTGTCGCAATAACTACATTCAAGACGCTGACATAAAAGTAGGCAGATAAGCCTTTTTGATACTCTTCTAGTAAATTACCACGAGTAAAGACTTTTGGTTCTTTATAATTTCTCCAACCAAGAGCAGAAGCAATAAAGCAGATTAATACACATATCGTGTATAGAATTTCCGGCCGGTTTGGAAAAAAGGAAACCAAAAACAACATTAATACTGGTATTAATACGACTTGTAGGATTATCCCGTTGTTTTGATTGCCAATTCCTTTCAGGTACTCACCAGAGAACTGAATAAATGAATAGGGTAATAGACATGCTATTATCAACAGCACAAACTCAATATTGTTGCCAAACCAGAAGTAATTGATTAATGGCAAAAACACTAAAAACGGTATTATTATTCTTAATGCATACTGAGATGATAATTTTAATACGCTGACCTTATCTTCCCTACTAAAGTATTGAGATAACTTTAGTAGGGAGTTATCGCTTCCGTACCGCATTACCATTGCACAAAGCGTAACTAATTGAACAAATAGGAAGAATCCACCAACCACTTCCTTATCATATGTTCTCGCCAGAAGTATGCTAAGGATAAACCCTGCGCCCAATCCACAAGATCGTACGAGAAAAGATATAATAAATCGCATCAGGTTCAATTTGGCATTATAGACTTTAGCAACGGTCTTTGGTTTTTCTTACATTAGAATCCGAATCAATATTAAACACGCTAATATAATACATATTGATTGCTGTACCGTACCAATATAGGCGCTTAATTAGATTTGATCATTGATGTAATAGAGTTTCTGCTTATTGAGTTTTCGAGGATCTAACCCAGGTAACCAGCTTCCAGATGTTCTGGATAGCGTAGCTATATCCTAAGAACATCATTACAAATATGAGAAGAAGCAAGAAATCGGGCACGTTAATCAAATAAGCACATACACCAATTGAAGCTACCGAGATAGCGATACCACTAATCCAACCCAGTGCACCTCGTGGTGTAAGGCCAGCACGCATACAGATATGATGGAGGTGATCACGGTCTGGCTTAAACGGACTTTGGCCCTTCTTCTTTCGGCGATACATGATCGCAGCCATATCCATTAATGGAATGGCAATCACCCAGAGTGCAATCACTGGAGAAAATGCGCGGCTTTCCCCCTGACTGCCCAATACCAGCAGCCACACAATGGTGAGGCCAATCACCATGGAACCGGCATCACCCATAAAGATCTTGCGTAGCTTTCCCTTGGGCCAGCCCAAATTGAACATCAGGTAGGCACCAATAGCAGCGATATAGAGCAGTGGCAACATAAACCACGGGTTATTAGCCATCGCCATCAACACAGCAATCGCGGAAAAACTGATTATACTTAGCATTCCCGCCAAACCATCTATACCGTCTACCATATTAAAAGCATTAATGGCTCCGATAACAGCAATCAATGTGATTACCGGGCCAAACCAACCCAGGTCAATAACACCAAAACCTAAAAGATTGCCAAAGTCTTTTAAATATTCGCCTGCGCCAAAAATCATCAGTGAAGCAGCAAATGCCTGGGCAAACAAACGGTATGACACTTTCAAGTCGTACTTATCGTCTAACACACCGATAAACAGCATCAGTATGGCGGACAGCAAGTACATCCTGAGCGTTTCACTGGCGGGAAAGAACAGCAGTGAAGAGGTAAGTACAGACAAGAAAATAGCGATACCACCAATAAGCGGTATCGCGCCCTTATGCTCTTTTCTTCCTCCTGGCAAGTCGACCAAGCCGAAGTGAATTGCCAGCGGCTTTCCTAGCCGAATCAGGCCGTAACTGGCCGCAAAGGCAAACACAACAGGGAATACCATATTGGAAATTGCAGTTGTTACATCACCCACATCAGCCTCCTTACTTTCGCGCGAAGTGACGAATCAACACCACGAAAACTGCCAACATACCTCCCAGCATGGTACCTAATACACAGATTAGCGCTCGACTGGGCTTAGCTTTCAGTTCTGGCACAATCGCAGGATCAACGGTTTTGAAAACATATTCATCCCGCACCTCTGCGAACATCATGGTTTTGCTCTGCTCTTCAATCAGTTGGTAGAGCACCGTTTGCATCTCAGCGACTCGTGTTTGAGCCAACTGATTTTCCAGGTAAGCGATGCTACGCTGGGCTTCCTGTAGATCGCGGGCCTTCATCTCCTGATTAATTGATTCGACCAGCCACTCAACCCACTGCTTAGCGATGTATGGTGAGTAGTGCTCCACAGACACCTTAACCAGGCTGGTTTGTTTATCCTGACTTACCTGGAGTACTTCACTGAATACTTCATAAGCTTCCTGTAAAGAGGGCTCGACACCACGAGGTGGTTTGGGAGCTCGAACCCACTGCTTTGCTGAAGAATCGTAGATATCGCTGTCCCACACCAGTTCATTCGTATTGGCGTCCCAATCCTTTGCGGCCATCAAGGGCGCCAACAATTCGTACTTTTGCACAAAGTGGCTAATGAATTCGCGGGATTTCATCACTTCCATCGCCATGGTGGTTTTATCAACGCCACCTCCGCCTCCTAGATTGATACCAGCTAGCGAAGCCAGTCCACCAAACTGACCAGCCAATCCGGCCAATCCTCCCGCTTGTTCACTACTGGCAGGGGCTAGCAATGCCTCAGACTTGTAAATATTTGGAAGGTAAAGTGCTAACGCAACAGAGGCCACCACGAATACAGAGGTAATCGCGATGACCAGCCATTTTCCTGCCCAGATGGCAGAGAACAACTCCCGCAGCTCAATTTCATCATTAGGTAACAGACGTTCATCAAACTGGGCATCACGATGATAATTGGAGGGATGTTCAGACATATTCTTCACTTGAATAAGAAACGCCGGTCACTCAAGAACCGGCGTTGGTTAAGTCCATTAGATGATGTTCAGTGCCGAGATTGCCACTGCAGTGTTGTAGATGATGCCGGTGATCTGGCTCCACAACGTCAGGTTATCTTTGTAATTGGTATCCAGCGGCATAATGATGGTGTCGCCAGGACGCAATGTCTGTTCACCGCCAAACCAGAAGCTGGACTTGGGGATCATCACCGAACCGTCAGCACGAATCACATAGAGACGATCTTCATCAGCGCGCTGACTGGCGCCACCGGACAGCTTGAGGTAGTCCTTGACGGTCAGGCGCTCATCAAATCGGTGGGATGTCGCGTGCTGAACTTCCCCCATTACCGCGATGGTCTGGCGCATCGGAGGGATGTAAACCAGGTCACCACGCTCTGCCAGCAGGTTATTTTTCGGGTCGCGCTCAACCACTTTTTCGAAGTTCAGCACCATACGGCCGGTCGCCTGAATCTGCTCAAGCTGTGCCAGCATCGCGTTGGTGTCGGCCACCGTGGCGTAATTACCTTGCTCAGACAGGGTACGGTTGGCCAGCTCCTTACGCAGACCCGTCACTACGCGCGCAATCTCCAGCTGCTCCTGCTTGCGGATGGACTCACGGGTAAATACGCCGCCATAGGGGTAGGCGTATTCGGTAAAGCCACCGGCACGCTCAATCACGTCCGCCAGGGTTTCACCACGCTGGATGGCATAGATGCCAGGGAAACGAACCTCGCCGCGCAGTTCAACGGTCGGGGTATCCTGCCAGTCCGGCTTGGCGAACACGTTCAGACGGTCACGGCCCTGAAGGCGAATGTCGGCGGCAGTGTCGCCGTACACCACATCGGCCAGGTTGACGTCCATATGCTCAATACGGAAACCGCGGGCGTCGCTGACCTGAGAGCGGGACAGCTCGGCGTGGGTCAGGTAGGCGCTCTCTTTCAGGCCGCCAGCCAGGCTCACCAGCTGAGATACGGTGCCCTGCTCCACCAGCGGGTAGAGGCCGGGGTGAGAGACTTCACCTTCAATCGCCACGACCTGAACAATCTGGTTGTAGCGTGCCTGGTTGGCCAATTTGGCCAGTACCGGGAACAGCAGTTCTTTGCGGGTCAGCTGGGGGCTCAGCGCAATCAGCTCGTCGTGTTGGAACAGCGCCAACAGAACGGTCGATTTCAGCTTGTTGGCCAGTTGCAGCTGGGCCTGCTGGTCGCTGCGCTGATCTTCCTGAATCACGACACCCGCCACCACATTATTGGGGTTAGGCTGGATCGGCTGATTAGCCGTCTGCTGCTGAGTCGTCGTCGGGGTCGGCTTCGGCTGCTGGGGCTCATCCCGTCGGGCCAGCTCCAGACTGCCAAGACCGGCATCCAGCTCGTCGGCTTCCATCTGGGTCATCGCCTGCAGGGTCTCATCCGAGGCCAGCTCGATAAACAGGGCGCCCAGATCACGACGGTCCAGCGCGGCATCGCGTTCGGCAAAGACGATGACCTTATCGCGGGGCATCAACAGAATGTCGGCTTCAGAGCGCGGCTGACGCACGGCGGCCGCCAGGTCCACACCCAACACACTGATGTCACCGCGCAGGTTCATCTCGCGAATCACCAACGCATAGCTGGCATCGCTGTTCCAGGTCAGATCGGCGGACAGTGAGCGAATCACGTTGGAGAAGCGCATGCCGTCCTGCCACTGATAGTGGCCTGGACGGGCAACCTGACCCACCAGGGTAATGGCGCCATCCAGTTCATTGGTGGTGGCACGGACCATCAGGCGGTCGCCATCTTTGGCGTGCATGTTGAGGCCGGCCTCAGAGGTCAGGTCAACATTGACGATGGAGCGCTGGTGACTCTGATTGTAACGCTCAACCACAGAGGCAGCGGGGTAGGCACCCGGCAGGGCACCACCAGCCATCGCCAGCACATCGGCCATATCCTCGCCGCCAGCCAGCTCATAGATGGCCGGACGACGTACGTCACCGTCGACGGCAACCGTCGCTTTGACGGAAGGCACAAACACCACGTCACCGGACTGCAGGCGTACATCACCAGAGGCATCGCCACGCATCAGCAGGTCATACACATCGAAGCGACCAACCAGCTTACCATTGCGTTTCACCTGGATATCACGCAAGGAACCGATCTCTTTCAGACCACCCGCCATGGTCAGCGCATGAGTAACGGTAGAGAGTGCGCTGACGGTGTAGCTGCCGGGGCGATAGGCATCACCGGCGATGATCACGCGAATGGAGCGCAGTTCACCCATGGTGACACTCGCCTGCACACCGATGATCTGCTCGCTCACCTGAGTCATCAGCAACGCTTTGGCTTCCGCGAAGCTCAGGCCCGCCACCTGGATGGGGCCGAGATCCGGAAACGCTACCGCGCCGTTACGATTGACGATAAGAGTGTGGGAGGAGGACTCCTTACCAAACAGCTGTACCTGCAGTTGATCGCCCGGGCCCAGCACATAGTCGGCCGGTACCGGGACATCGCTGACCGGCGCGTAAGTGGTGGGTTCACCAGCAAACAGGTCATAACCGTAGGGCTTCAGGCCCTCTTCAACCTTCACCGGTTCCTCTTCAGGGAACTGACCTTCCTGAACCTGCTGATTGCCACGTGGGTTCACCAGAGGCTGATTCGGCTCTTGGAAGTTACCGGCGCTGCCTGAAGCGGCACCGCCCAGCATAGCCGGGTCAATGCCGTATTGGCGGGCCAGACGTTGCTGCTCAGCAGCCGGCAGGCGTTTGAACTGCTCAATCATTTGCGGGGAGATCGATACCGCCTGAGCGGAAACCGATGCCATCAGTGGCAGCGCGGCCATCAATGGCCAAATCCAGCGTTTGAAGTGTCGTTTCATGGTGTTCCAGGTGAGTGTAAAACCAAAAGGAGCAGGCGTACCAACCATTGATGTTAGTGCACACTTACCCATAAAGTAATAATTGTATTACGATTTTCTATAGCTTGGGGTGACGGTCAGATACAGCTCCGCCCGTGGGTGTCGCTCCCAATGCGCGCAAAACCGATTTTGTTTGAAAGAACTCATCAATAAGCGACGAAATATCAGCAGAGTTTGACCACTTCGCGCACTTATTTACGGCTCTTCGAATATAACGATTGCCGCCGTCAAAGACGACGAAACATTTGGTTTTCCATGGAGATGGGCTTCTGTTGCCCCAGGATCTCCAGCAGCAATAAGCTGCGCTTATCTCCGTCCGGTTCCCGGAATATCCCCTGCAGGTTGGCGAAAGGCCCGTCTAGGATCTCCACCGTATCCCCTGCCGTTGGCGCATCCATCAAACTGACAGCAGCGCGTTTCAGGCGCTCACGAATGGCCACCACAATGGCGGTTTCAATAGGGGCGATCTTGCCGTCAGTGCGCACTACCGACGCCACGCCGGGTGCGGACATCACGGTCGTGATGGGCGTTTGAAAGGGATCGAACCGAACGAAAAGGTAGTTGGGGAACAGCGGCGCAGTCACCAGTGTGCGCTTGCCTCGCTTGATGCACTCCACCTCGGCTTCCGGCAGGAAGCAGCTGAGATTGCGTTGTTCCAGATAGGCCCGGGCAGTGGCTTCTTTCTTTCCTTTGCAGTAAAGCAAGTACCAACCCAGCATAAAGGCCCACCTTGTTCAGAACTTAAGCACCAACAAATTTCAGTCATCTTAACCGACGCTGAATGATACCAAGCTCAAAGTTTGCCGCAAGCGAACGCCTGAATGAATGGCCAGATTCCGACGGGATTTGAATGAAATGTACGTTCAACCGTACAGGAATGGTACGCCGTTGTGAGAGATCGCTTACAAACGCCGAAGCAATCTAGCTTTACGTCGATTTTATGAACATCGTTGCGGTGAAATTGACATCGGATCCACATCGGGATAGAACTTGTGGGTTCACATTCCCCTGCCGAGCTTTGATTTCACTGGTGGTGGCAATGCAGTTGGCCTGCGCACTACAGTCCCAACTGCCTTGCCAAGTCATTACCGTCAATGGAAAAAACGGCAGAGGGCCATAATAACGACGCAAGGTAATCAACATTCATGAGCGCAAGCAAGCCAGACGCCGGGACCTTTCTTGGTCACCCCAAAGGGCTGTTCCTGCTGTTCACAACTGAACTCTGGGAACGTTTTAGTTACTACGCCATGCGCGCCATCCTGGTGCTGTATCTGGTAGACCGTGTAAGTACTGAAGGGGGCGGTGGCCTGGGTTGGACCCAAGCTGATGCCCTCTCTTTGTATGGCACCTTCACCGGCCTGGTATACCTGACTCCGCTGATCGGTGGTTGGTTGGCCGATAACGTTCTGGGCCAGCGCAAAGCCATCATGATTGGTGGCGCGATGATGGCCATCGGTCAATTCCTGCTGGGTACCCCGCACACCTGGATTCCTGGTATGGAAACCCAGGTGTTCTATCTGGGCCTGGGTGTCCTGATCCTGGGTAACGGTCTGTTCAAGCCGAACATCTCCACCATGGTGGGTGACCTGTACCACGAAGGCGATCACCGCCGTGACGGTGCTTTCACCATCTTCTACATGGGCATCAACGTCGGTGCCGCCCTGTCTGGCTTCCTGGTTGCCTGGGCTTACAAGGCCTTTGGTAGCACTCAGGTTATCGACGGTGCCGAAGTGTTCGTTAACGACTGGCAGGCAGGCTTTATCCTGGCCGGTATCGGTATGGTGATCTCCCTGATCATCCAGGCCGTTTGGGCTCAGCGCCTGCTGGGTGACATCGGTAATGTGCCCGCCGCCAAGCAAGACCTTGCCAACAAGAAGAGCGCCAAGAAAGAGCCGCTGACCGCCAAAGAGCGTGACCGCATCAAGGTGATCATGGTGATGGGTCTGTTCACCATCATCTTCTGGGCCGGCTTCGAGCAGGCCGGTGGTCTGATGAACCTGTTCACCAACGAGTTCACCGACCGTACCATCGGCACCTGGGAAGTCCCGACCACCTGGTTCCAGTCTCTGAACGCCATCTTCATCGTGGTATTCGCCCCGGTGATTGCCTCCCTGTGGGTGCGCATGGGTGACAAAGAGCCAAACTCCCCGGTGAAATTCGCCATGGGTCTGTTCCTGCTGGCCGTTGGCTTCGTATTTATGATCGGTGCTGTGGTTGAGATGGGTGGTGACCCGACTGCCAAGTCCTCCATGTGGTGGCTGGTAGGCGCGTACTTCTTCCACACCATGGGTGAGCTGTGTCTGTCTCCGATTGGCCTGTCCATGGTGACCAAGCTGGCTCCGCTGCGCATCGCCTCCCTGATGATGGGTGCCTGGTTCCTGTTTATCGCTGCCGCCAACAAGATTGCTGGCATCGTGGGTTCCTTCATCGGCCACAGTGGCGAGAAGGAAGAGCAGCTGGCCAACGCCCTCTCCATCTTCGGTGGCATCGCGATTACCGCGGCCATCTCCGGTGTGATTCTGTACTTCATGGCAGACAAGCTGGTTGACTGGATGCACGGCGCCGAAGGCCCGCAGCAGAAGTCCGAAGACAAAGTGCTGGAAGAGGAAGTGGCCGTGACCGCTGATCACGAAGCCATGCCGCGCTCCTAATCGAACGCACAGAAAAAGCCCGGGCCATTGCCCGGGCTTTTTTGTGTTTGGTTACTGGCCATTCAGCCGTAGCGTGGGCTTATAGCCCACGGGCCGTAATGAGTTCAGCGCCCCCAAGCCGTGGGCTAAAAGCCCACGCTACGAAGCAAAACCACGAATCCAATTACCTAAGCGTCATCGGTCTTCGTCCTTTAAGGGCATGTCGGTTGCCCAACCTTCCGGCAAAAAACCGTCCCGGATGTATCGATGGATGCTGCTGTATGGCCAGTCACAGGCGCGCAATACCAAGCCATGCTTTACGGGATTGATGTGGATGTAATCGACATGCGCCCTGAAATCCGCCTCACCTCGGACCCAATGCTCCCAAAACCGCCTTTGCCAAATGCCCTTCTCTCTTTTTTGCTTATGGCTTGCACGACGATATTCTGACTGCGGGAGTGCTCTCGAGAACTGCGCTTTCATCATTCCGACCCGCTTCGAATAATCCACATCCCCCTTCGGCATTGTCCAGATTGCATGAATATGGTCAGGAAGCACCACCATGGCATCGATATGAAACGGATAACGGTGCTTTACCTGTCGCAAGGTTCGGCGCAAGACCACAACATTCTCTAGCAATAATGCCGAATCCCGATCACGTAAAGCGATGGTCAGGAAATAGGTGGCACCGGCAATTCGAACTCGCCGATAGCTCATACACTCACCTCCAAGCCCAGAGTTAACCGGGTTCATGGGAAGTACCAAGAGAGCGTGACCAAACGGGGGAATGGGCGGCTAACTTTCAAGGGCTTATAGCCCAGGCTACGAAGCAGGCCATCGAGAGCTCAGGCCACCTAAGCCGTGGGCTATAAGCCCACGCTACGAAGCGGAATCGCTCAACCGTAGCGTAAGCTCATAGCGCAAGGGTTGTCGGAAGTTCAGTGCACCTAAGCCGCGGGCTGAAAGCCCACGCTACGAAGCGGCGTCGTTCAACCGTAGCGTAAGCTCATAGCGCAAGGGTTGTTGGAAGTTCAGTGAACCTGAGCCGTGGGCTGGAAGCCCACGCTACGAAGCGGCGTCGTTAAACCGTAGCGTGGGCTTATAGCCCACGGGTTGTGGGAAGTTCAATTCACCTAAGCCGCGGGCTGAAAGCCCACGCTACGGACAAGGGAGAAGGGAGAAGGGACAATCAGGCGGAGCTTTTCAGCTGCAGACAGGCGCCCGCGTGCAGATCATCCTGCAGGCCGGAGAACTGTTCCGCCATCAGGCTGTCACGGGCGATGTTTGCCCCTTCCAGCAAGACAAGGGCCTGACCAGCGCCCAGATCACGGTAGTGGCAGTTCGGCTGGCCCCAACTGCTTTGGCCAATGGGCGGGCTCTGTGGCAGTGCCAGCGGCGACAGCAGGTCATCGGAACGCAGGTACACCTTAATCTGGTTGCCGGCGCGGCCAATGGCCACCCGGCGGGTACGCTGGTCAAACACCAGATAGGCGATGTCGAGGGTGCAACCGAGGCCGGACTTCACCAGCTGCTCGTTGAGATAGCCCAGCATGGCATAGGGTTCCAGAATCGCTTCGCTGCCCCCCTGGCGGTATCGCTTCAGTTTCTGATTGAAGAAACTGCGGATGATCACGCTGACAAACGCGCCCAGGTTGCCTCCGGGATGCACCCGGGCCAGATAGGCGCAGTAGTAGTGCTCGCCACACTCAAAACCGTCGCACAGGCGGTCACTGACCGGCTCACTCTTAAACAGGTTGTAGCCAAAGTCATACCCCTTGCGGGATTGGCGTGAGGCGGGGAAGAGTTGGGCCTGGATCAGGGAGGCGGTTTGGGTATCGTGCTTGATGGCTTCAAAGTTGTCAGCCATCTCGATGGATTGGCCGGGGTCTTCCCAGCCGGGGATGCTGGGCTGTTCGGCCGCGGGCACATCACCGGTTTCCCGCAGGCAGTCGATGATCGCCTGCTTGAGCACGGCCAGATCAGCCAGCGGCTTCATCAGGTAGTCCCAGGCGCCAAGGCGCAGCGCCTCAACCACGTCGGACATTGCCTTATTGCCGGTGATGACGATGCTGGGGATCTCCGGTGCCATCCGCGAGATCACTTTCAGCAACTCCAACCCGCCCATGCGCGGCATGCACAGGTCCACCAAAACCAGATCAGGCTGAACGTCGTGGAAACGCTCCAGTGCCTCCTGGCCATCTTCTGCCCCCGAAACGGTCAGCCCTATCTGCGAACAGTAGTCGCTGACCAATTGACGGAACACCGGGTCGTCCTCGACCACAAGCACCTTAAGCCCATCCAGCTGCATCGCTTAACCGCCTCAATTCACGTTGTTATCGTTATGAAGGTCAATCGATCTCGTCGAGATAGTCTTCCAGCAGATCGTCCTCTTCTTCCTGTTCCGGAAGATTGCCGTCATACAGCTGGTACTCGATGTACTGGAAATACGCTTCCTTGGTAAATACGTAAGGATCCAACGCGTTATCCAGCAGCGCCTCCTGATCGATCAGTTTGCTGCGTACCGAAAGCCCATCCAGAGCCCAGACACCGGCACGCTGCCAGAAATTAAACAAACTGTGGGGGAAGTATAGTTTATCGACGTAATCCCCCACTTCGTCGCGGACCGAACTGGGGCCGAGCACCGGCAACATCAGATAGGGGCCGTTGGGCACGCCCCAGTAACCGAGCACTTCACCAAATTCATCCTGTTTTCGCGGCAGGCCCATATGGCCTGCCACATCAAAGATACCGACGACACCAAACGTGCTGTTGATCAGAAAACGGGCGGTGGCGTTCGCTGCCCAGTACGGCTTGGCCTGCAGCAGGTTGTTGACGGCACTGAAGGGCTCATCAAGGTTACGCACCACGTTTTCAACGCCATCGCGTGCAGGCGTCGGGACATAATCGGCGTAAGCGTGAACCACCGGCCGGAACAGGTAACGGTCAAGAAACAGGTAGTTGAAGTCCCACATCAAGCGGTTAAAGGGCTCAATGGGATCTCTCGGGTCCTTGTAGCTGACCTCCAGTTCCACCGCCTCTTCGGCGCTGGCCATCAGTGGCAGCGCCAACAAAGAGGCCAGCAGGCAACTGACCGGCAACATCCGTTTATTCACCCAAACGTCCTCAAGAATTCCGTGTATTCGGTCGATATGGGGACTAAGCACCAATGGATCAACCGCTTCACTCGAAAGAATTTACAAGCTTATCATCTGCATGAAGCGAGAAAAGCCCTGTTGCAACATAGTGTAGACAGACCATCATGATTCCGATCTCTGGTTCAGCTTCGGTGCAACTTTCTGCCAACAATCCCCAGTTGGCACCGACGCTGGTCGCCGCAAAAGTGGTACAGAGCTCCGGCCTGCTCAAGGTGCAGACCGGACAGCGCACCCTGTCCTTTCAGATGCCCGCCAACCCACCCCAGGGAGCGATAGCACTGCAGTCACTGGGCGGCAGTTGGGTACTACGGCCACTGCTGAGCCAAAGTTCACCTCAGCCGATACCGGCCAACATTCAGCAGACACTGCCGCAACCAGGGCCCACCGGCCAACTGCTGCTGCCGCTGCGCCAGGCGGGTGGCCAAACCGTGGTGATGCTGGCCAATGGCCCGCAAGCGTTGCCTCTGCCGCTGCCACCGGGAAACGATTGGTGGTTGCGGATCACCGACAACCGGCAGTGGCAGTTGGTGCGCCCCGGTGCAGGCCAGCCGCTGCAAGCCGCTCCGCAGGACACACCCACCCCTGCCCTGCCCGTCACCCCTTCCGGCACCCAACCGCGCCCCTTCGAAAGCCCGGGCACGCCGGGCTGGCAGCAACTGATGCAAGCCCTGGGTCAACAGTTTGGTCAGAGTCAGCTGAGCCAGCTGCCGCTGCCCAGCCTGGCTCAGCTTGCCCATCCGGCGCTGTTGGCGGCGTTGTTCAGTCAGGTGGGACAGTTTCCCTATGGCAGCCGTATGGCACCACCTCTGGGGCCTCTGGCGACGCTGTGGCAGCGTTTGCTGCTGCCGCGGGGCCGAGGCGAGCGTTCTGAGCTCGGACGCGCCACAGAGGCGCTCAGTGACGCTCAGCGGCAACAGGCGCTGGCGGCCCTCACCCCCATGGTGGATGACCTGGCCCAGTTCCAGCAGCAAAGCCAGTCTGACCCGGACAATCCCCTGCTCTATCTGGCGCTGCCCTATGGCCAGGAGCGTGAACAGCGACAACTGCAGCTCGCACTGCAACGCTATCCCGGTGGCGATGAAGCGAGTGAACCGGGTTGGTTGCTGACCCTGCGGTTCGAACTGAGTAACGGTGACCTGATGCTCAAAGCGCGTTACCACAGTGCCACTCTGTCTCTGGATGCCACCGCCAGCACGTTGGCATTGAGTGACGCCGTCACCGGTCAGTTTGAGGCGCTGCGATGTCGTCTGATTGAGGCCGGGCTGGAGGTGGGTGGACTGCGCTGTCGGCAGGGTGACGTGCCTCGCCAACTTGGCGTCAACAGCGCCGCACTGACCTACGGAGGCACCCCCTATGCCCGGGCCTGAACATGGCAACGCAACCGACAAAGCGGTCGCCCTCGGCTACGACGGCAAAGACGCCCCGAAGGTGGTGGCCAGCGGCGAGGGTGAGTTGGCCCGACAGATCCGGCAGGCCGCGGAAGAGGCCGGTGTGCTGGTGCATCAGGACGCCCAACTGGCCCACCTGCTGAGCCAGCTGGAGCTGGGCCAGAGCATTCCCCCCGCCCTCTACGTGGTGATCGCGGAGCTGATCGCCTACGCCTATCTGGTGGAGGGCCGCTTTCCCGAACAGTGGAACAACATCCACCGGCGCATCGACGCCAAAGCCTGACCCCACAACGCAAAACGCCCCGGACTGAGCCGGGGCGTTAACGTCATTGCGTGCGTTTACTCGCCGCGTTGGTGCAGGGTCACCAGCAGCTGAGCCTCAGCCCGTGGCAGTTCACACTCGCGCATGATCTCGTCCACGTCAGCACCCAGCTCCACCATCTTCATGGCCCGGCTGTAGAGGCGCGCTTCCGGGTCCTGCTGCACCACCTCGTCCTGACGCGCCTGCAGCAGCGAGATGGATTGCTCCAGCTCCTTAACCCGCTTCCCCACGCCCATGGCACCGGTGCGCAGTTCCGCCAGTTCGCGCTTGAGCAGATCGTTCTGCTTCTGCGCGGCTTTATGCAGGGTCTTGAGCGCCTCATCTTTGCGCTCCAGGCCAGCGATGCGTTTGCGCGCCCAGTTAAACAGCGCCAGGTTACCGAGCACCAGCGCCAACAACGCGATCAGCCATGCCCAGTCCAATACGCTCACAGTGCTGACAGCTCCTGCCACTCCTGGTCGCTGAGCAGCTTCTCCAGATCCACCAGGATCAGCAGTTTGTCGTCGCGGTGGCACACGCCCTGGATAAACTTGGCACTCTCTTCGTTACCCACATTCGGGGCGGAGTCCACTTCGGAGCTGTTGAGGTACACCACCTCCGCCACGCTGTCGACCAGAATGCCCACCACCTGATCTTCCGCTTCGATGATCACGATGCGGGTGTTGTCGGTAATGGCGGCTTCCGGCAGACCGAAACGGGCGCGGGTGTCGATCACCGTCACCACGTTGCCACGCAGGTTGATGATGCCCAGCACGTAGCTCGGGGCACCGGGTACCGGGGCGATGTCGGAGTAACGCAGCACTTCGCGTACCTGCATCACGTTGATGCCGTAGGTTTCCTGCTCCAGGTGGAACGTCACCCACTGCAGTACCTCGTCGCTGCGCTCAAGCGCGTCTGCCGCATTTTGTTGCATGTTCATCCCTCAGGACTCCTTTACGCTGATATCCTTGCCCGCTTCCAGCAGGGAAATGGTTGCCGGGACATCCAATACCACACACATTCTCTCGCGGACAATGCCGGCGAGGTAACGTTGTGTACCGGTATCAGGTTGTCGCCATTTAACTTGGGTTTGCTCCAGCGGCTCGGCATTGACCAGGGTGTCGCAGGCCAGGGCCCAGTTACTGCCGCCGAGTTGCACCATATATCGATAATTTGACGCCGCTTTGGCTTTTTCTGGCATCAGCCAGCGGGCGCTGTCCACCACTTGCAGACTGCGGCCCTGCTCCACCTGAACGCCCATAAGCCAAGGGGCGGAACCGGGCAGCTGACTCAGTTGCCCCACCCGTTTGATGCCGCCGAGCAGTTGCAGCGGCACCGCCACCGTCAGGCCCGCCACCTTAAAGAAGAGACACTGAAAGCGCGCTTCCAGGCTGTCCCGCCAGTCCGGCTCCGTCGCCAGAGACGCGGTAACCGGCTCCGGCTGTGGCTTGGGCGCTGAGATGGCCACCTCGGGCACCTCGGCGACTTCAACGGGGGCGACCTCCACCACCGCTTGCGGCTCAGGCTGGGGCGCTTCTGCCGCCGCGTGGGAGCGGTCCAGCAGCGCCTGCAGGCCCGCATTTTGGACCGGGTCCGGCTCGGTCAGCAGGACATCAAAATAATCAGTGACCGCTTGCTGCGCGACGCGTGACATCTTGCCCTCCCCGGCTAAGCAGCTCATCAAGCAGGTCATTGTATGCCTTCACGCCACGGCATTCACCCGCATACTGGGGCGCCGGTAAGTGAGCGAGACTGGCATCACGAAAACGGGTGTCCACCGGGATCACCGAGTGCCACAAATGGTCCGGATGGGTGCGCACCAGTTCGGACAACGCCAACAGCGACGCCCGGGTACGGCGGTCAAACAGGGTGGGCACGATGATGTGCGGCGGCACTGGCCGTCCGCCCTGGCCCAGCCGCTGCAGGGTCTGGATCATCCGGTCCAGCCCTTTGAGCGCCAAGAATTCGGTCTGCACCGGCACGATGATCTGTTCACAGGCCGCCAGCGCGTTCACCATCAACACCCCCAATACCGGCGGGCAGTCGATCAGCACCGCGTCGTAACGGTGACTCAGCCGCTGCAGAATGGACTTGAGGATCAAGCCCATCCCGGCCTGATTGCCCAGGGTGCGGTCAAGGGTGGCCAGTGCGGTCGCCGCTGGCAGCAGCTCCAGACCCGCCACATTGGTGGGCACGATCACCGCTTCAATCTGGTCCTGAGTCAGGTTTTGATGATGGTAGAACAGGTCAAACAGCGAGCCGGGCATCTCTTCCGGGTCGAGTCCCAGGTAGTAGCCCAGCGAGGCGTGGGGATCGGTGTCCACCATCAGCACCCGCTGGCCGCGCTGCACCAGCAGGCCCGCCAGCGACACCACCGTGGTGGTTTTACCGACGCCGCCTTTTTGGTTGACGATGGTCCAGACTTGCACCCCGCCTCCTATCGCCCGGTGTAACGCACCCCACCATGGGGTTCCTGCATCACTTTGACGCCGTTAGGCTGAACCTCAAGCAGTTGTGCCTGACCGGTTTGTGCCGCGTTCTGACGCACCGCTTCCCGGCGCTGATATTCCGCCAGGCGGCTGTTCAGTTCCCGGTTTTGGGCCATCAGTTCAGCCATCTTCTGATGCTCCTGGCTGGCCTGGGTGTGCACCTCCGCCAGCTGCTGGTGCAGCTCTTTGGCATAGAGGTGCTTGTCCACAGCCCAAACCAGGCTGACCACCGCACACAGGCTGCTGGCAAACGCCAGCGCCATGTAGATACGCAGGGTCCAATCAGTGGCGGTGTGTTTCACGCAGAATCGCCTCGGCCATCTGGTTCAGTGGAATGGAGTGGCTGGCAATCCCCTCGGCGGCCACCGCCTGAGGCATGCCATACACCACGCAGCTGGCAGCATCCTGAGCCCAGATGGTTGCGCCCAGTTTCTTCAGCATGCGTGAGCCTTCGCGGCCGTCCGCGCCCATGCCGGTCAGGATCACGCCCAACACGTCACCGCCGAACGCCCGGGTGGCGCTGCCAAAGGTGATGTCCACCGATGGCTTGTAGTTGATCTGGTCGTCGCCCTCGCGGATAACGATGCGGCTGTTCGCGCCACTGCCATCCACCAGCATCTGCTTACCGCCCGGAGCCAGATAGGCGGTGCCGGGCTGCAGCCGGTCGCCGTGCTGGGCTTCCTTGACGGTGATTTTGCACAGGCTGTCGAGACGCTGGGCAAACGCCGGGGTAAACGCCGCCGGCATGTGCTGCACCAGCAGGATTGGATAGGGGTAATCCGCCGGGAACTGAGTCAGGATGGTTTGCAGGGCCACCGGCCCACCGGTGGAGGTGCCGATCAGCAACGCGCGGTAGCGCTTGCCGCTGGCGCGTCCGGGCAGGTTCGCTTCGCCCAGTGCCGGTTTGGCGCTGCTGCGCACCGGTGCCGCTGCGCTGCCTACCGGCGCACCGACGCGGCTGCTCAGGGGGCGGCCCGGTGCAGCAGGGGTGGCAGGAGCCGCGGGGCGAACCCGCTTATTGGCGATCGCTTTCACCCGCTGTTGCAGCAGACGGCTGGCTTCCTGGCGGTCGTTGGCGATCTCCTCAAACCGCTTCGGCAGGAAATCGGCGGCCCCGGCATCCAGCGCTTCCAGCGTGGCCCGGGCGCCGTCGTAGGTGAGTGATGAGAACATCAGCACCGGCAGCGGTCGCTCCCGCATCAGGGCGCGCACCGCACTGATGCCATCCATCACCGGCATCTCAATATCCATGGTGACCACGTCCGGACGCAGGCGGCGCACTTTGTCCACCGCGTCCTGGCCATTGATTGCGGTGTCGATCACTTCCAGCTCCGGGTCAGCGCCGAGGATCTCGGCCACCCGACGGCGGAAAAAGCTGGAGTCATCTACCACCAACACCTTTATGGTCATGTTGTTCCTTTTGTCAGTTCCGCGTCGCCGTATCAGCGGCGACGGGCGTAATGTTTGAGCATGCCGGGCACGTCCAGGATCAGCGCAATGCCGCCGTTGGAGGTGATGGTGGCGCCAGCCACGCCCGGGGTGCCGTGGAGCATGGAGCCCAGAGGTTTGATCACCACCTCTTCCTGGCCAATCAATGCGTCCACCACAAAGCCCACCACGGTATTGCCGATGTGCACAATCACCACATGGCCCTGGCCTTCTCGCTCGGAGCGACCGGCGCCTTTGACCAGCCATTTGTCGAGATAGAATAGCGGAATGGCGCGCTCACGGATGGTGATGGAGAGCTGGCCATCCACCACGTTGGTCTGAGCCAGATCCATGTGGAAGATCTCGTTAACACAGGCCAACGGCAGGGCAAACACCTGACCGGCCACCTCCACCATCAGGGTGGGCATGATGGCCAGGGTCAGCGGCACTTTAATCTGGATAGTGGTCCCTTCACCGGGGCTGGAGTCAATGCTGACTGAGCCATTCAGTTGGGCAATGCGGGTTTTCACCACGTCCATCCCCACCCCACGGCCGGAGATGTCGGAGATCTCGGTTTTGGTGGAGAATCCCGGCGCAAAAATCAGGTTGTAGGCATCGACGTCGGACATCCGGGTGGCGGCATCGGCGTCGATCACCCCACGGGAGATGGCGATCTGCTTCAGCTTCTCGGCGTTCATGCCGCCGCCGTCGTCGCGGATCTCCAGCTGGATGTGGTCCCCTTCCTGAGCGGCGCTCAGCACGATGGTGCCCTGACGGGACTTGCCGGCCGCTTCACGCTGATCGGGCATCTCAATGCCGTGGTCAACGGAGTTGCGCACCAGGTGCACCAGCGGATCAGCCAGCGCTTCCACCAGGTTTTTGTCCAGGTCGGTGTCTTCACCAATCAGCTGCAGCTGGATCTCTTTGTTCAGCGTCCGGGCCAGGTCACGCACCACGCGCGGGAAGCGGCCAAACACCTTCTTGATGGGCTGCATGCGGGTTTTCATCACCCCGCCCTGCAGGTCGGAAGTGACGATATCCAGACTCGCCAGTGCCTTGGCCATCTCCTCGTCATCCCGGTCGAGACCCAGGGTGACCAGACGGTTACGCACCAGCACCAGTTCGCCCACCATGTTCATGATGTCGTCAAGACGGCGGGTATCCACCCGCACGGTGGTGTCACCCTGGGGCTGGGCGGCCACTTTTTTGGCGGCCGGCGCTTCGGGTTTGCGCGGTTCCTGCTGAGGTGCGGCGGGTTCCGCCGGGGGGCTCACGGCGCTTTGCGGTGCCGGGGCCTGGGCCTCTTCGGCCTTACCCGGCGCCCCGCCTTTGCCGTGCAATTCGTCCAGCAGACGCTCAAACTCGTCGTCGTTGATCAGCGCTTCAGCTTCCGCCGGGGCCGCTTCAGCGGGCGGCTCAGTCGGTGCCGCCGACGCGGTATTAAAACTGCCCTTGCCGTGCAGCTGGTCCAGCAGCGCTTCGAACTCGTCGTCGCTGATCTCGTCAGCGGACTCGGGCTCAGCCGGTGTGGCATCGGCGCCAAACTGGCCTTTGCCGTGCAATTGGTCGAGCAGGGATTCAAACTCGTCGTCGCTGATCTCATCATCGGCGCCGTCGCTGGCCACGTCGTCACGGCCACCGAGTTGGTTCAGGTAGTTCTGGTACTCGGTGTCGGTCAGATCATCAATGCTGGCGCCGCTGGCCGGGGCTGGCTCGGGTTCATCTGCCGGCAACTCAGGCACCAGCGCATCCAGCGGCACCGGGTCCGCCTGGGCAACGCTTTGGGCCGCGCTCGGCTCCGGTTCGGGCTCACCATTGCAGAGACGTTCCAGCTGCGCCAACAGGGCGGGTTCCGCCGGGGTCAGCGTTTCGCCATTTTGCACTTCGACAAACATGGCGTTAACGGTATCCAGCGCATTGAGCACCACGTCCATCAGACTGGCGCTGACGCTCAGCTTGTCGTTGCGCAGCAGGTCAAAGACGTTCTCTGCGCCGTGGCAGACATCCACCATGGCGTTCAGCGACAGGAAGCCTGCGCCGCCCTTGACGGTGTGGAAGCCACGGAAGATGGCATTCAGCAACTCCCGATCCGTCGGGTTTTGCTCCAGATCCACCAGCTGCGCCTGCAGCTGCTCGAGGATCTCGCCAGCTTCAATCAGAAAGTCCTGAAGAATGTCGTCGTCGAGGTCGAATCCCATCGGTTAACTCCTAGAAACCGAGACTGGACAGCAGGTCATCGACCTCGTCCTGGCCGCTGACCACATCGTCGCGTTGCTCAGCGTTCATCGCCGGGCCTTCCGCTTCCAACAGGTCGCGTTCTTTGCTTTCGTAGGGGCGCTCGCCAAACACGGTCAGCATCTCAACCAGGCTCAGCTCCACCTCTTGCACCAGCTCAATCACTTTGCGGATCACCTGGCCGGTCAGGTCCTGGTAGTCCTGCGCCATCAGGATCTGATTCAGCAGGTCACGCAGGCGCTCGACATCGTTGCCGGTGTGGTGCAGCAGCCCTTCAACGTCATGACACAGCACCTTGAATTCATCCAGGGCCAGTTCACGGCGCATCAGCTGTTCCCAGCGCGGCTGCACTTCAGCGAGTTTGTCTTTGAGGGCGTCGGCCAGCGGCAGGCTCTCTTCCACCGCATCCATGGTGCGGTTGGCGGCCTGTTCGGTCATGCCGATAACGTAGTTGAGACGCTCTTTAGCGTCGGGGATCTCTTGATTGGCCAGCTCGCTGATGCGGTCGTCGACGTGGAAGTCACTCAACGCATCGTGCAGTTGCCGGGTCAATTTTCCAACTTCATCAAACAGTTGTTGGGTCAGGGGGGCGCTAAACTGACGCACCAGTTGGTTGGCCTGACTCACCGCTCCCTGCTCCAGCAGCAAAACCAGCTCTTTGGCCTGCTCCAGAGAGATCAGCGCATGTTCTTCGCTCATGATCACATCCTTGTGATGTTAGTTCAGACGCTCGAAGATCTTTTCCAGCTTCTCTTTCAGGGTCGCCGCAGTAAACGGCTTAACGATGTAGCCATTTACGCCGGCCTGGGCGGCGGTCACGATCTGCTCACGCTTGGCTTCGGCGGTCACCATCAACACTGGCAGGTGCTTCAGATTGTCGTCAGAGCGGATGGCACGCAGCAGGTCGATGCCCTGCATGCCCGGCATGTTCCAGTCGGTCACCACGAAGTCGAAATCACCGTTCTGCAGCATGGGCAGAGCGGTAGAACCGTCATCCGCTTCCTGGGTGTTGTTAAACCCCAGGTCTCTGAGCAGGTTTTTGATGATGCGTCGCATCGTTGAAAAGTCATCAACGATGAGAATCTTCATGTTCTTGTCCAAGTGTTCCTCCGGCAAGGTTTGTGCGGATGGGCAGGTCACTCCCGCCAGGCGCGCAATTTGGTTTTCAGTCGGACCATGGACTGGCTGTGGATCTGGCTGACGCGAGATTCACTGACACCGAGCACCTGGCCGATCTCTTTTAGGTTCAATTCTTCGTCGTAGTAAAGCGACAAAACCAGTGCCTCTCTTTCGGGCAGGGTTTTGATCGCCTCCACCAGAGCCGACTGAAAGCGACCATCGGCAAGGTGGTCAAAATGTTCGCTGCTCTCTTCGCCGGGACCGATGGCGTCTTCGGACACCCCGAGATCGTCCAGCCCGACCAGTTTTCCGGCGCTGACATCGTGCAGAATATGATGATACTCATCCACAGAGAGTTCAAGATAATCAGCCACTTCCGTGCCAGTTGGGTCCCGGCCGAGCTGCCGTTCCAGCTGCTCCATGGCGTCGGTTACCCGACGGCTGTTCCGGTGCACGGAACGGGGGGTCCAGTCGCCACGGCGGATCTCGTCCAGCATGGCGCCACGGATGCGGATGCCCGCAAAGGTTTCGAAGCTGGCGCCCTTACTGCCATCAAAGTTGCGGGCCGCTTCCAACAACCCCACCATGCCCGATTGCAGCAGGTCATCCAGCTGAACGCTGGCAGGCAGCCGCGCCAGCAGGTGATGCGCGATGCGCTTCACCAGCGGCGTGTGCCGCTCCACCAGCGCTGCCCGGTTATCGAACTGGGCGTAGGCAGCCGCCTTATTCACCCGCCGCCTCGGCGTACATGTTGCGACGGACCAGGCGCTCTACGAAGAACTCCAGGTGGCCGCTGGGGTTTTGCGGGGTCGGCCAGGTCTGAATCTTGTTGGCCAGGCCCTGGTAAGCGATGGCGGCCGGAGTGCGCGGGAACGCTTCCACCACCACCTTCTGCTGACGAACCGCCTTACGGACGTTTTCGTCGTAGGGAATGGTGGCCACCAGCTCCAGTGCCACATCGAGGAAGCGGTCAGTCACTTTGGAGAGCTTGGCGTACAGCTCCATCCCTTCACGCAGGCTGCGCACCATGTTCGCCACGATGCGGAAGCGGAACACGCCGTGCTCGCGGGACAGCAGCTTGATCAGAGCGTAAGCGTCAGTGATGGAGGTGGGCTCGTCGCACACCACCACCAGCACTTCCTGAGACGCACGGGCGAAGCTCAGTACCATGTCGGAGATGCCCGCTGCGGTGTCCACGATCAGGACGTCAAACTGCTCTTCCAATGCGGAGAAGGACTGGATCAGGGCGGCGTGCTGAGACGCGCTCAGTTCCACCATGTTCTGAGTGCCGGACGCGGCGGGGACGATAAAGATCCCCTGCGGGCCTTCCACCAGCACCTCTTCGAGGGTGCACTCACCGGCCAGGACGTGGGACAGGTTACGCTGCACCCGAAGTCCCAGCAGGACGTCCACGTTCGCCAGGCCCAGATCCGCATCCAGCACCAGCACCTTTTGTCCCTGGGCGGCCAGGGCGGTGGCGGTGTTGATGGATACGTTGGTTTTGCCCACGCCCCCTTTGCCGCCGGTGACCGCAATCACCTTCACCATTCTGTCTTTCTTTTGTGCCATTTTTCTCAGCCCACTCGCTTGATCCTGGAGAAACCACTTACTCATACAGACCTGCCACGTTTTGCTGTTGCATCGAGGCTGAGCTGGTCTGCACACCACCCTCTTCGGCCAACGCCCGCTGCGCCAGATAGCGCGGGTCGGCGGTGCGGAGGTCTTCCGGCACCCGTTGGCCATCGGTGAGGTAACACACCGGCAGTCGGTTTTGGATCAGCACGCTCAATGCCTCTCCGATGTTATGAGCTTCATCCAGTTTGGTCAGGATGCATCCGGCCAGGTCGATCTGGCGGAAGCGCTCCACAGTCTCTTTCAATACCCGGTACTGGGCGGTTGCCGACAGCACCAGGTAGGGTTTAATCGGTAGCCGGGTGGAGCGAGTCAGCTGGTCCAGCTGCTCCACCAGGCGCATATCCCGCTGGCCCATGCCCGCGGTGTCAATCAGGATCAACCGGCGGCTGCGCAGTTGGTAGATGACGCTTTCCAGCTCTTCCACACTGGCGGCGCTGCGCACCGGGCACCCCATGATCTTGCCAAAGGTGGCCAGCTGTTCCTGGGCACCGATGCGGTAGTTGTCGGTGGTCACCAACGCCACTTGGTTGATGCCATAACGCGCCACAAAGCGCGCCGCCAATTTGGCGATGGTGGTGGTTTTGCCCACCCCGGTCGGCCCCACCAGTGCAATGACGCCGCCGTCGTTCAGCATGCTCTCGTTACCGGTCACCAGTGAACGGGCCACCAGCTCGGGCAGATACTCGATGGCATCGTGGATCTCGGCTTCGTCGGGCACCAACTGGGAGAAGTGCTCGGCCATCTCCTTGTGGAAGCCCAGCTCACGCAGTTGCTCGGTCAGCATGGCGCGAACCGGCTCGGTGCGGGCGCGGTCCTGCTGCATCAGGCTGGACACCTGGTGCTGCAACAGTTGCCGAATCGAGGCCATCTCCGCCTTCATGGCATTGAGCTCGTCGCTGCTTGCCGTCGGGGCACGACGGGTCGGTTGCGGCTGGGACGGTGTGGCAGGGCGCGCCGCCGCAGCTTCCGGCTTGGGGGTGTCGAAGGCGCGTTGAGCCCATTTCGGCAGGGCCTGCTCCTGCTTGGAGAGCATGGCGCGCGCCTCTTTCTGTTGGCGTCGCTCCTGCTGACGCTCGAGCAACGCCCTCAGGTTATCGGCATCGGCCGCCGGGGCTGAAGTGGGGGTGGATGGCATGGCATTCGGACGCGGCGCCACGGCGGGCGAAGCGGGATTGCTGCTGCCAGCGGACAGGCTGACTCTGTCATCATTGAGCGACCGGCCGGCCAGTGCGCTGAAGGCATCGGCCTCTGCGGGCGCCGGATTTTCGGCGCTTGGGCTCGCATTTCGCTGTTCAAAGTCCACCGCCGCCACGATCTCGACGCCACCGGTTACCCGTTTGTTGGACATGATCACCGCGTCCGGGCCCAGAGTCTCCTTGACCTCAGCCAGCGCGGCTCGCATATCCTTGGCAAAAAACCGTTTTATCTTCAAGGCTCTATCCTTTCACTTCCGGCTACTGGCCGACGGATTGAACAATCTTAATCTGTTTGTCGTCCGGGATTTCCTGGTACGACAGTACCCGCAATGCCGGGATGGTGTGCTTAACAAAGCGCGACAGGGTGGTGCGCAACAGGCCGGAGGTCAGCAATACTGCCGGTTCGCCCACCATCTCCTGCTTCTGCGCCGCTTCGCTGAGCGAACGCTGCAACCGCTCTGCCAATCCAGGCTCGAGGCCACTGTTCTCGCCGTTGCTGGCCTGCAACGACTGATGCAATATCTGTTCCAGCTCCGGGGAGAGTGTCACCACCGGGATCTCCCGCTCCGGCCCGTTGATCTCCTGAACAATCAGACGCTTCATGGCGATGCGGCAGGCGGCGGTCAGCACGTCGGGGTCCTGACTCTTGGGGCCGTACTCCACCAAGGTTTGTATCAGGGTTCGGGTGTCGCGAATGGGCACCCCTTCGTTGAGCAGGTTCTGCATCACCTTGACGATCACGCCGAGGCTGAGGATCTCCGGCACCAGCCCTTCGGTGAGCTTGGGCGACTGCTTGCCCAGCAGCTCCAGCAACTGCTGCACTTCGTCGTAACCCAGCAACTGCGCCGCGTTGTTGCTAAGCAGTTGCGACAGGTGGGTGGCCACCACGGTGGAGGCGTCCACCACGGTGTAGCCCAGGGTCTGGGCGTAGTCGCGCTGGTCCGGGTTCACCCACACCGCTTCCAGCCCGAAGGCCGGGTCTTTGGTGGCGTGCCCTTCCAGCTTGCCGAACACCTGGCCGGGGTTGATGGCCAGTTCGCCGTCGTGGCGGATCTCCGCCTCGCCAACCACCACGCCCATCAGGCTGATGCGATAGTGGTTAGGCGGCAGGTCGAGGTTGTCGCGGATGTGAACCGGCGGGATCAGGAAACCAAACTCCTGGGACAGCTTTTTGCGCACGCCCTTGATGCGCGACAGCAGCTCGCCGTTCTGGGCCTTGTCGACCAGCGGGATCAGGCGGTAGCCCACCTCCAGGCCGATGATGTCGACGTGGTTCACGTCATCCCAGCCCAGCTCTTTCGGTTCGCTTTCCAGCCGCTCGGTGTTGCTCTTGGCGGCTTCCTCTTCGGCCTCGGCCTGGACTCTGTCGCGCTTACGTTTGAGATACCAGGTCAACCCCGCCAGTGACAGGCCCAGAGACAGAAACGCCATATGGGGCATGCCGGGCACCAGGCCCATGATGATCAGCACCCCGGCGCAGATCACCAGCACCCGCGGGTTGTCAAACATCTGACGCACCACCTCGTCGCCCATCTGCTGGGATTCGTTCTGACGGGTAATGATGATGGCGGCACCGATGGAGAGCAGCAGGCCGGGGATCTGAGCCACCAGGCCGTCACCGATGGTGAGCAGGGTGTAGATCTCGATCGCTTCGGAGAAACTCAGCCCGTGCTGGGCCATGCCGATCAGGAAGCCACCGATGATGTTGATGAACAGGATCAGGATGCCGGCGATGGCATCCCCTTTGACGAATTTGGACGCACCGTCCATAGAGCCGTAGAAGTCCGCCTCTTTGGCCACTTCGGCGCGGCGGTCACGGGCCTGTTCCTGGTTAAGGATGCCGGCGTTCAGGTCGGCGTCGATGGCCATCTGCTTGCCGGGCATGGCGTCGAGGGTAAAGCGGGCACTCACTTCTGAGATACGTCCTGCGCCTTTGGTCACCACCACAAAGTTGATGATCACCAGAATCAGGAACACCACCAGACCCACCGCGTAGTTGCCGCCAATCACCACCGAGCCAAAGGCTTCAATTACCTTCCCCGCCGCGTCCGGGCCGTTATGGCCCTCCAGCAGCACGACTCGGGTGGACGCCACGTTCAGCGCCAGGCGCAACAGGGTGGCCACCAGCAGTACGGTGGGGAAAGCGGCAAAGTCGAGGGGGCGCAGGGTGTAGATCGCCACCAGCAACACCACCAGCGCCAGGGCGATGTTGAAGGTGAACAACATGTCCAACACCAGCGCCGGCATCGGCAAAATCACCATCGCCAGTGCGGCCATCACCAGCAACGGCGTGCCGATCCCCTGCAGGTGCAGAAGATGACGTTTGGGTATCGATTGGAAGAGTGCTTTCAGATCCATGCTGCGACTGTTGATTGACGTCTCGAGCGGGTCTGCAATTACTGCGCCATGAAGAGAAGTTGCCGAATCATTGGGTCGACAGGGCATCGCTCACAGCGCACCATGCCGACGAACCGTTAGGGGGCCTTACACCGATTCACTGTGCCATAACGAAATGCCGTCATTGCACGGCTTCCGGGGGAGGTGAGGCCACGCGAAGCACGAGTGTACCTAGATGTGGCGCTGCCTTAAAGCACTGATGTTCCTTTCGAATGTCGGCTGCGTCAAATCTCGGCGTGATCGTCCTCATCACGCTCACTGCCCGCCTTCAAATCGTCCGGGATTGGCAGTTCCGTCGGAAGGGCAATCGGGCGACGACCACGGCCGCTCTGGAACTGTTTCAGCTGGTAGACGTAGGCCAGGATCTGCGCCACGGCGGTAAACAACCCTTCCGGAATCGGTGAATCCAGTTTGGTGGAGTAGTACACCGCTCGCGCCAGTGCCGGGGAGGACACCACCGGCACCTCATGTTCTCGGGCGATTTCCCGGATCTTCAGGGCGATCTCATCGGTGCCTTTGGCCACCACCAGCGGGGCATTATTGATGGATTTGTCGTAGCGCAGCGCCACCGAGTAGTGGGTCGGGTTGACCACCACCACATCGGCCTTGGGCACCTCCGCCATCATCCGGCGCTGGGCCATCTCCCGCTGCAACTGGCGGATCTTGCCCTTCACCTCCGGCTTGCCCTCGGTCTGCTTGTACTCGTCCTTCACTTCCTGCTTGGTCATCTTCAGCTGCTTGTTGTGGTTCCACAGCTGATAGGGCGCGTCGATGATGACGATGATGAGCAGGGAGGAACAGAGCAGCACAAACAGCTTCAGCAACAGCGCCAGCGCGTCACGCACGGCGCCTTCGGGGTTGCCGCTGGAGAGTTGCAGGATCTGGTCAAAATTGACCGACAGCAGGGCCCAGGCCACCAGCGCAATCACCGCGAACTTGGCGATGGACTTCACCAGCTCCACCAGCGCCTGCAGGCCGAACATCCGCTTAAAGCCCGCCAGGGGACTCATCTTGGAGGCTTTCGGCGCCGCTGCCTGCCAGCTGAAACTCATGCCACCCAGGCCGATATTGCCAAGGAAACCCGCGATAAACAGCACCAGCACAAAGCCCAGTACCGGCACCATCAGCTCCGACAGAATGCGGCTGAACAACTCGGAGATCTCACCCAGGTCAAACACCTCGGCGCGGGTCAGCTCAAACTGACTCTTGGCCACCGTCAGCATCGCTTCACCAATCTGTCCGCCCATCATCAGCATGCCCGCCGCGGCGGCAACCAGCACCGCGGCCGTGCCGAGCTCTTTGGAGCGGGGAACCTGGCCCTTCTCCCTGGCCTGTTCACGCCTTCGGGGTGTCGCCTCCTCTGTGCGTTCCTGACTGCTGTCGTTTTCCGCCATCAGGGCGCCTCGCAGTCCAGTCGCAACAGGTCACAGATCAACACCTGGCCAGCGTCCCAGACGCTGTAGAAGTGGGACAACACGCCCCCCAGGGTGAGCCACAGAATCAGCAGCCCCGACAACATGGTGATGGGGAAACCGATGGCGAAGATATTGAGCTGCGGGGCGGCACGGGTCATCACCCCGAAGGAGAAGTTGATCAGCAGCAGCGCGGTGGCGGCCGACAGCGACAGCGTCAGGGCGCTGGCAAACATCAGGCCACCGAACTTGACGATGGCGTCCAGGCCGGAGGGGCTGAGGCCCTCGCCGATGGGCAGGGTTTCAAAGCTGGCCACCAGCATCCGGATCATCAGCAGATGACCATCCACCCCAAAAAACAGCAGGGTACTGAGCAGCAGGTAGAACTGGCCCACCAGCGGCACCTGCTGACCGTTACTGGGGTCCACCATCGAGGCAAAACCCAGTGAGGTCTGCATACCAATGATCTGACCGGCCAACACAAAGGTGTTCAGCACCAGCACCGAGACAAAGCCAATGGCGATGCCAATCACCACCTGCTGGGCGGAGATCAGGAAGCCTTCGGCACTGAGCAGCTCCACCGGCGGCGGGGCGGGCAGAATGGGGGCAACGGCGGCGGTGATCATCACCGACAGCAGCAGGCGCACCCGGGCGGGCACCGAACTGCCTCCGATGGTCACCATCACCATGATCATGGCGCTGATGCGGAACAGCGGCCACAACACGCTGCGCAGCCAGTCGAAGACGATGGGGAGTGGGTACTCCATCGCGCCGCCCTACCCCACCATCTGGGGGATCAGCGCCACCATCTCATACATCAGTTCCATCAGGGTGCGCACCAGCCAGTGGCCCAGGAACATCATGGTGACCAGCGTCACCAGCAATCGGGGCAGGAAAGAGAGGGTTTGTTCGTTGATGGAGGTGGCGGCCTGAAACACCGCCACAATCAAGCCGACCACCAGGCCAGGGACGATGATGGCGCTGACCATCATCACAATCACCTGCAGGGCATGGCGAAAGATGTCGACAAAAGCCTCGGGGGTCATGGGCCCCCCAGTCCGAAGCTGGTGGCCAGCGTGCCCATCACCAGGTTCCAGCCATCCACCAGCACAAACAGCATGATCTTAAAGGGCAGCGAGACGATCATCGGCGACAGCATCATCATACCCATCGCCATCAGTACCGAGGCCACCACCAGGTCAATCACCAGAAACGGCACAAACAGCATAAAGCCAATCTGGAAGGCGGTTTTCAGCTCAGAGGTGACAAACGCGGGGATCAGCACCGTCATCGGCACCTCATCCACCGAGGCGATGTCGGTCCGGCCACTGATCTCAACGAAGGTGTTGATGTCGGTGATGCGGGTTTGCGACAGCATAAAGTCTTTGACCGGCGCCTTGGCCCGCTCCATCGCTTCCAGTGCACCAATCTGCTCGCCCATGTAGGGCACCAGCGCGTCCTCGTAGACCCGGTCCAGCACCGGGGTCATGATAAACAGCGACAGAAACAGCGCCATCCCCAGCAACACCTGGTTGGAGGGCGTCTGCTGCAGGCCCAGCGCCTGACGCAGAATCGCCAGCACCACGATGATGCGGGTAAAGCTGGTCATCAGGATGACCATCGCCGGCAGGAAGGTCAGCAGGGTCATCAACCCCAGAATCTGCAGACTGACGCTGTACTGCTGGGTGCCATCGGGGCCGGTGGTCAGGGTAATGGCGGGGATGCCGGGGTCAGCCAGTGCCAATGACGGCACCAGCCCCATCAGCAGACCCAAAAACGGCAGCAGCAGACGTTTCACGTCAGGACTCCCGCTTCTTGTTGAACTTGGCCAGCACCGAGGCAAACTGCGGCGCCGCAGCGGTCTCCAGCGGCTGCTCCAGTTTGTCCAGCAGAGTGACGTTCTGGCCGGTGATGCCGACCAGATATTGCTGGTCGCCCACCTGAATCACCGCCACCCGCTCTTTGGTGCCGACCGGCAGCATGGCCACGGTTTTCATCGGGCCACCCACGCTGTTAGGCAGGTTGAAGCGGCGCGCCAGCACCGCCAGCACGATGATCAGGCCAACCACACCCACCAGGCTGGCCACCATGGTGGCCATCTGGTCATTGGCGCCGGCGGAGACCGGCTCAGCCGCCACGACAGCTGACGACAGCAGGGCCAGCGCGGCCCCCATTACAACACGGGCACTCATCGCAGCTTCTTAATGCGTTCGGTCTGGCTGATTACGTCGGTCAGACGGATGCCGAACTTGTCGTTCACCACCACCACTTCACCGTGGGCCACCAGGGTGCCATTGACCATCACGTCCAGCGGCTCACCCGCAACGCGGTCAAGTTCCACGACGGAGCCCTGGTTGAGCTGCAGCAGGTTACGGATGCTGATCTGGCTGCGTCCCACCTCCATGGAGATGGTGACCGGAATGTCGAGAATGGCGTCCAGCTTGCGCTGCTGTTCACTATCGCCGCCCATGGGGGCATCAAACTGCTCGAGCTCGACGGTTTCAGCCTGCTCCTCCAGTGCTGCAGCCCAGTCGTCTGCCAGCAGGTCCTGGTCCTTGGGGTCCTGATCGTCGATCATCGTTCACCTTCTTGTAGTGAGTTATCGTCCAAGCCGTCGATGGTGACGTCCGCGTCCAGCGCGATGCCGCCGTGACGGTTGATCAATTGCAATTCGTTTTTGTAGGACTTGGGCCGGGGGATGCGCTCTTCAATC
Source organism: Ferrimonas balearica DSM 9799 (assembly GCF_000148645.1). Taxonomy (NCBI): domain Bacteria; kingdom Pseudomonadati; phylum Pseudomonadota; class Gammaproteobacteria; order Alteromonadales; family Ferrimonadaceae; genus Ferrimonas; species Ferrimonas balearica. The sequence goes on along the minus strand of NC_014541.1, from coordinate 1,146,830 downwards.
CGCACCGCCACATTGTCACCCTTGCGGCCCAGCTTGCCGCGGAAGGTCGGCAGGTCCTCAATCCGCACCAACAGGTGCTCCGGCATCTCCACCGGGATGATGTCACCGGCCTTCATCTCCATGATGTCGCGCAGGGTCAGTTCCTGCTCCAGCAGCATGGTGGAGAGGTCCACCGGCACATCCATGATCTCGTCCTGCAGCGCCTTGGCCCAACGCATGTCGGTGTCCTGCTTATCGCTCTGCACACCGGCATCCAGCAACTCCCGGATCGGCTCAATCATTGAGTAGGGCAAGGTGATGTGGAAATCCCCGCCGCCCCCATCCAGTTCGATGTGGAAGGAGGACACCACCACCACTTCAGTGGGACTGACGATGTTGGCCATGGCCGGATTCACTTCCGAATCCAGGTATTCAAACTCAACGTCCATCACCGGGGCCCAGGACTCTTTGTAATCCTCGAACACGGTCTTCAGCAGCAACTGAATAATGCGACGCTCAGTGGGGGTAAATTCACGGCCTTCGATCTTGGCCTGGAAGCGGCCGTCGCCGCCAAAGAAGTTGTCCACCAGGATAAACACCAACCGCGCTTCCATGGTGATCAGTCCGGTGCCCTTCAGGGGACGGAAACGCACCATATTCAGGCTGGTGGGTACAAACAGGGTGTGGACGTACTCGCCAAACTTCACCATCTGCACGCCGTTGATCGACACTTCCGCGTTGCGGCGCATCATGTTGAACAGGCTGATACGGAGGTGACGGGCAAAGCGCTCGTTAACCAGTTCCAGAGTCGGCATCCGACCCCGGACAATGCGGTCCTGCGAGGTGAAGTCGTAGATGGTGGCCCCTTCGCCACCGGAGAACTGATCGTCCTCCTCGACCTCATCAACGCCATGAAGCAGCGCGTCGATCTCGTCCTGACTCAGCAGATCGCTCATTGCTTCTCCCTTATTGCATCACGAAACCGGTAAACAGCACCCGCTCTACCTGGTGCTGGCCGGTAATGGATTGCAGCGCGTTCTGGACATTCAACAGGGCTTGGGTGCGCAACTCGTCCTTGCCCTCCTTGCGACGGATCTGGTCCGCTTCTGCGGCACTGAAGGTGGTCAGCAGGGTGTCCTCAATCAATGGAATGTGTTTGCGGGCGGCGTTCTGAGCGTCCGTGCCGCGAACCTGCAACTGCACCTTAATCTGAACCAGGTAGGTGCGGTCCGGCCCCGGCAGGTTAAACAGGAAGGGGCGCGGCATCGGCACATACAGTGCACCGTCCTGAGCCAGTCCCGCTCGCAGGGGCTGACTGTCGCCACCGGCAGCCGTCGGCTGCGGATCATCGCCGCCACCGATCATCGACATCACGCCGAACACCACGGCAATCAGCAACACTACGCCACCGCCAATGGCGGCCATCCAATGAAGCCGGCGCTTCTTGCGCACGGATTCTACGTCCACTTGCAGGCTGTCATCTGCCATATTTTGCCCAAAAATACGCGAGTTACTGTCAAATCGGCCGCTAGGTTAGCACAGCGCCCGTCAGGCGTAGAAATCAATGCCGCCCTCGGCATTGCGGTTGCTTATCTGGTGGGCAACCGCGTCTTCTGCGCCACCGTCAACGCCACCCTGGCCACCCTGGCCGCCAAAGCCGGAACCGCCATCAGCCTGCCCTTCGGAATGCTGCTGGTGCGACACGTTGGCGTCGGCCAACTGGATGCCCTGCCCCTGCAACATCTCCCGCAAACGCGGCAACGCTTGTTCAAGGAGGTCACGGGCCTGGGCATGCTGAGTCTGGATCTGAACCTGAGCCTGATCACCGTTCATCTGAATGCGCACCTGCAGGGCGCCCAGCTCTGGCGGGTCCAGGCGCAGCTCGGCGGTCATCCTGTCGGTATTGATCATCACCGCCAGCCGCTCCCGCAGCTCCGGTGCCAGCCGTTCCGCCGCCACAGGCTGGCGCAACAAGGCGGGATCGGCCAGCGCCGCTGAGCGAGCCTGCTGGCGATGCACCGTATCGGTATGCAGTTGGCGTGCGGGGTCAAGATCCAGCGCCTCGCCCGCCTCTCCGCCCAGTGCCGGATCCAGCGCGTCCACCGGCGCTGCCATCGCCATCGCGTTGGTGCTGGCCGTCAGGGCCGCTGAAGGAGTGTTGGCGCTGTTGGCCACCGACGCGTTCAGCAGTGTGCCGTCGCGCTCAACCGGCTGGGTGGTATCAGCACTGCCCAGCCGCCAATCCAGTCGCGAGCCCGGCACCACATCCAGCTGGGCCTCGCCGTCGGGTTGCGTCGCCACCAGGCCAGGCACCGCGGGTGCCCCGGTTTGCCCACCCGGTGTGGCGGCTCCCGGCTCAGGCTGGTGTCCCGGCAACGGTGCCGGGGCGGGTTTCATTCCCGGTGTCAGCAAGGCTTTGGGATCGGTAATCAGCGCGGAATCCGACTTGTTCTCAGCGCTAGCGAATTGCCCCGCCAGTCCCGCCCCCTGAAGCGGAGTGGCCGCCGGAGTGTCGACACCCTCTGACGGCGGCACAGGCTCAGCGCCATCCATTTGACGCTTGGCCTTGTCCAACGCGGCCAGTTGCGCCAACAGCCCATCGCTGTCCGCCGCAACGGTGTCCGGATGCTCTCCGGAGGGGAGCAACGCTTGCGCCTCGGCTTCGGCCTTCGGCAACTCCGACGCATTGCCTTCGGTGGCAAACCATTGCCGCTCAGCGGATTGAGCTGGCAAGCTTTGGTCGCCATCCTGCGTCTCCGAGTCGCTGGATTCGCTGGCCGGCACCGTCACTTCGGCACCCTCCAGCTCGGTGGTATCCCCTTCTGCCACCGGCTTTTCGGCAGCGGCCACCTGCCCGGCTAAGGAGGGTTCGGCCTTGCCACCATCCGTTTTGGCGGACGCCTCTGTGCCGCGGCCGTCGCGCTGAGCCTGCCCCTGCTCCGCATCGGCAACCAACGCAGCAAACCCCTCTGCCCCCTCGGCAGAGTCAGCTGAAGCGGGTGAAGCCGGGGACGCTTTGGTGACTGAGCTGGTCAGCACCGGCGCGGCGAGAACATGGGACATGGCTGAAGATCCTGACGCAAAAAATCCGTATAGCGGCTTTCGAAGCAATAATCAGGCCAGTGTAGTGAGGCCCAACGTTGTGGGCTGTGAGCTGAGAGTGGTGAGCAGAGAGGGGTGGCAGAGGATTGAGTGTCTCGGTTCAGCGCTGACGACGGACGAACTGCTGCAGGGCAAACTCGTCCAGTTCGCGCTGGCTGCGCTTTTCCGCCAGAGCGGCGGCGCGGGTGCGGTTTTTCTCCAGCAACAGGGCGATCGCCTGTTGGCGCTGGTGGGCTTGCTGCCACAGGGTTTGGCGCTGCTGTGCCGCGGCCTCAGCCTGGCGTACGCGTGCAATGTGCTGGGTGATGGCCGCATCCAGCTTGGCGATAAAGTGGTGGTACTGCTGGTAGTGGGACGCCTGCAGGGTGGTGCCCGCCTGTTGCTGAGCCTGCTTAACGTAGTCCCAGCGGTAGTTCTGCAGCTGAGTCAGTTGTTGTTTCAGCGCCTGGACCGCCGAGTGGGCGCTGCGCAGGTCCAGCGCCGCTTTCTCCAGCGCTTTATCGGCCATGCTCAGCACCTGGGCCAGCTGTTTGGGGTCACTCATTGGTCGTTACCTAATTGCGGCACTGAGCCGCCAGACGGGCCAGTTGGGTCAGGCTCTGTTCGTAATCCACCGGCGTCTTCATCGCCTGGCGCAGGAAGGCATTAAACGCCGGCTGCATGGCGATGGCTTTGTCCACCTGAGGATCAGAACCGGCGCTGTAGGCGCCGATGGCGATCAGATCCTGGTTCTGGCGGTAGGCGGACCAGAGCTGCTTGATCAGCTGCGCCGCTTCGAGATGCAGCGGCTCGGTCACCATCGGCATCACCCGGCTGATGGACGCTTCGATGTCGATGGCCGGGTAGTGGCCGCTTTCCGCCAGCGCCCGGGACAGCACGATATGGCCATCGAGAATGGCCCGCGCCGCATCGGCGATGGGATCCTGCTGGTCATCCCCTTCAGTGAGTACGGTGTAGAACGCGGTGATGCTGCCCTGGCCAACGCCACCATTACCGGCGCGCTCAACCAATTGGGGCAAACGGGCAAATACCGATGGCGGATACCCCTTGGTGGCCGGCGGTTCGCCAATGGCCAGGGCGATCTCGCGCTGAGCCTGAGCGTAGCGGGTCAGGGAATCCATCAACAGCAGGACGTTACGGCCCTGGTCGCGGAAGTGTTCGGCGATGCGGGTTGCGGTTTCGCAGGCGCGCAGTCGCATCAGGGGGCTGGTGTCGGCGGGCGCCGCCACCACCACGGAGCGAGCCCGCCCCTCGGGACCGAGGATCTCCTCGATAAACTCTTTAACCTCACGGCCCCGCTCCCCCACCAGGCCCACCACGATGACGTCGGCATTGGTGCCCCGGGTCATCATCCCCAGCAAAACGGATTTGCCCACGCCGGAGCCGGCAAACAGGCCCATACGCTGGCCTTCACCCACGGTCAGCATGGCGTTGATGGTGCGGACACCCACATCAATAGGCTGATGAATGGGACGGCGGGCCATGGGGTTCAACAAGGTGGCATGGTGCGGTGCCCGTTCGCGGGTGGCCAACGGCCCCAGGCCATCGAGCGGCTCACCATTGCCATCGAGCACCCGGCCCAGCAACTCCGGGCCAACCGGCAGCCCCTGACGCTGACCCATCGGGGTCACCCGGGCGCCGGGCAGCACGCCCTTAAGCTCCTCCACCGGCATCAGGTAGAGCACCTGATCGTCAAAGCCCACCACTTCCGCAGTGAGCTGACCATTGAGGGTTTCAATCTGACAAAGGGAGCCGACCGGGGCACGGCAACCCACCGCTTCCAGGGTCAGCCCGACGACGCGCAACAACTGGCCGGACGCCACCGGGGCCAGGCTTTGCACATTGTTGTGCCAGGCCTGTACCCGTCGGCGCAATCGTTCACTGCGCAGGCTCATCGTTGGCCTCGGCATCGGTGGCGGGAGCCGCCTCAGGGGCCGCTTCCGCCTCGGGGGCCGCCTCGGCTTGTGGGGCGGCAGGGGTGGGACGGGGATAGCCCGGTTCGTCCACCGGATCACGGGGGCGTTGGGCGAAGTTCTCCAGCACCTTACGCAAGCGGTCATCCGCCAGCATCGGCACTTCACTTCGCTCGGTATTCAGTATCAGAGAGCCGGGCGACAGGGTGGGTTCCAGCACCAGTTCCCACTGGCGCTGGCTCATCGCCTCTTCACCAAAGGTGTTGGCGATCAACTCGCGGTCACTTTCGTTGGCCTGGATCGACACCTGCTGACGCTGGGATGGCAGGGCCTGAATGCCCTGGCGCAGCGCTTCGAGCACCGCATCGGGGGAGGTTTTCAGCTCCACCTGAACCACCGCCTGAGCCAACCGCATCGCCAGGGTCACCAGTTCGCGTTCCACCTGCTCGTCCACCGCTTCCAGCGGGGCGATCAGCTCACCCAGCAGCTGGTCCCACTGGGCTGAACGGGCGGCAATTTCCGCCTGCCCCGCTTCCAGCCCCTGCTCCAGCCCCTGTTGGTAACCCTCAGCATGCCCCTGCTCGGCGCCTTTCAGGCGGCCCTCCTCCAGCCCCTTGGCTTCCCCGGCCGCTTTGCCCTCAGCAAAGCCGTCCTGGTAGGCCTCTTCATGGATCCGCTCTATCTCTTCCAGTGTTGGGGGTGGCGGAGGCGCTTCCTCCTCCGGCTCCAGTTCAGGCGCACGCACCGGCCGGTGCAGTGCGGTATCAGCCGGAGCCGCATCGGGCTCAGCCACGTCAGGCAGTGACCAGTCCTGGCTCTCCACCAGGCCGGCACGCAGAATGCGGGGACGCAAAGAGTCGCTCATCGATTACAGGAACTCTTCGCCGCCACCACCGCCCAGCATCACTTCGCCGGCATCGGCCAGTTTGCGGGCGATGGCCAGGATCTCTTTCTGAGCCGCTTCCACTTCCGAAAGGCGGATGGGGCCCATCGCTTCGAGGTCGTCGCGGACCAGTTCGGCCTGACGCTTGGACATGTTGCCCAGAATCTTGTCGCGCAGGGCATCGTCGGCCCCTTTGAGGGCGCGGATAAGCACATCCTGCTGCACTTCGCGCAGAATCACCTGGATGCCACGGTCGTCGACATCGGCCAGGTTTTCGAACACGAACATCAGGTCCTGAATCTGCTGGCCCAGCTCTTCGTCGGTTTCGCGGATGGACTCCATCAGCATGCTTTCCACGCCGGTGTCCATGTAGTTCATGATGTTGGCCGCCGCTTTCAGGCCGCCCATCTTGGCCGCCTGAGCACCCGACTGGCCGGCGAACTGCTTCTCCATGATGTCGTTCAGCTCCTGCAGCGCCGCCGGTTGCACCTCTTCCAGGTTGGCGATGCGCAGCATCAGGTCGAGGCGGACCCGCTCGGTAAACTGGCTGAGGATCTGGGCCGCCTGATCCGGCTCCAGATAGGACAACACGATGGTTTGAATCTGTGGGTGTTCGTTGCGGATGATGTTGGCCACCTGACGGGCGTCCATCCACTTGAGGGAGTCGAGGCCTTTGGCGCCGTGGCCCATCACAATCTGTTCAATCAGGTTGCCGGCCTTATCCTCACCCAGCGCATGGGTCAGGGCTTTACGGACGAAATCTTCGCTGTTCAGACCGATGGAGGAGAACTGCTTGATCTGCTCCAGAAACAGGCGGTGTACCGCCGACACCTTCTCCTGGCTGAAATCGCGCATACCCGCCATCGCCATCCCCACCTTCTGCACCTGCTTGGGCTCGAGGTTTTTCAGGATCTGGGCCGCATCGGACTCGCTCAGGGAGAGCAGCAGAATCGCGGTCTTCTCAATGCCATTGAGTTTGGCCACATCAAAGGCTTTGGCCTGGGCCGGGGCTTTCGCCAGTGCTTGCTCAGCCATCTTCGTTCAACCAACTCTTAATCACTTGGGTGGAGAGATCCGGCTCATTGGCCACCAGGGCACGAATGGCACGCAGCATGTCATCGTCTTTATGCAGATCCGGCAGCAGTATGGAGCCATCTTCGGCATAGGAGTAATCGCTGTCGCCGGTATTCAACAGGCCCAGGGTATCGGCGGCGTACTGGTCTTCCAGCTCCGCCAGATCGCCACCAGGTCCGGTGGCACCCTCGGTGGCCTTGCCTTCATTCGGATTGAGCAGGCGCTTCACCATCGGACGCACCACCACCAGGAACAGCACCAGCAGGCCCAGTGCCCCCAGCGACCATTTCACGGCGCGCCAGAACCAGCCCTGCTCGTAAATCGGGATATTGAGCGGCTCCAGCGCCAGATCATCAGCAAACGGCACCGACACCACTTCCAGCACGTCACCCCGGGCGGCGTTAAAGCCGACGCTGCCCATCAACAGGCGGCGAATGCTGGCCAGCTCGGTTTCAGACAGCGGTGCCATGGTGGTTGCGCCATCCGCGCCCGCCACCGGCTTATGGTCCACCGCCACCGACAGGGTGACGCGACGCACGGTACCCACCTGTTGGCGGGTGTGACTGATGGTGGAGTCCAGCTCAAAGTTTCGGGTCACTTCGCTGCGGTTGCGGCCGGAGGCCAGACGCTCGTCCTGACCCGCGCCCTCCACCTGCTGCGGGATCTCAGAGGCGATGGGGGGCTGGTTGGTCAGTGCGCCGGGGATACCGACCGGACCGGAGCCGGACTGGTTATCCTCGATCAGCATTTCGCTGCGCACCGCAGGCATATCCGGGTTGTAGCGACGTGAGGTTTCTTCCACCGCGGAGAAGTCCATGGTGACGTCCACCTGGGCGCTGTAGCGACCAATGCCCAGTACCGGGATCAGGATGCTGTCGATCTTCTCACGGTAGAGCTGCTCCTGCTGAATGCGCAGTTCCAGCTCGCGGCGGGCCTGGGCGGAGATGCCGTCCTGGCTGCCGGAATTCAGCAGCCGGCCATGTTGGTCAGTCACCGTAACCCGGGCCGGTTTCAGACCGTGTACAGCGGAGGCCACAATGTCCACCACCGCATCCACTTCGGACTGGCGCAGTTCGGTACCGCGATTGAGGGTAACCACCACCGTGGCGGAGGGCTCGCGTTGTTGACGGGCAAACACGTTCTGCTGCGGCAGCGCCAGAATCACCCGGGCGCGCTGCACACTGCGCAGCTCTTCAACCGCGGACGCCAGGGTCTGCTCCTGGCTGTGCTTAAGACGGGCCTGCTCCATCCGCTGGCTAACCCCAAAGCCGCTGTCCTGAGTCAGGAAATCCTGCTGGGGACGGGCGGGGCCCAAACCATTTCGGGTGAGCATCAGGCGGATATCGGCAAAACGATCTTCCGGCACGGAGATGGTGTTGCCGTTCAGCTGATAAGGCAGCTTCTGCTGGTCCAGAAAATCCAGGGTGTCGATCAACTCCTGGGTTTCCATCTGGCCCAGTGGGCGATAGGAGGGCTCCTGCGCCCAGATGATCAGGAATACCGCTATGGCGAGGCTGATGGCCAGCGCCAGGATCAGGCTGATTTGACGCAGCACATCGATATTGCCGAAAGAGGACAGCGGGCTAACCTTGTTCTCCTCGATCTCGCCACCGGTGTTTCCACTGGCACCGCCCGCGACGGTGGCCGGCATGGTATTGCCGCCGTCGTTGAGCATCAGTTCGGTTGACGTGTTCGCCTCAGCCACCGCATTACCTCAAAAGCCGGTTACACCGGCATATTCATGATTTCCTTGTACGCTTCGACCAACTTGTTGCGTACCTGCACGGTCGCTTCAAACGCGACCCCCGCCTTCTCTTTGGCGATCATGGTGTCCGACAGCGACACCCGGCTGTCGCCCAGCTCAAGCCGGGTGGCCATATCACTGGCGTTCATCTGCAAACCATTGACGTGATCAATGGCGTTGCTCAGGAAAGATGAGAAATCCTGTTGCGGCTTGACCGGCGCCAGTTCGGCGCTGCTGCCGGCCTCTCGGGCCAGGCTGTGCATCTCCACCAGCAGGGGATTATTTCCGATCTCCATTACCGTTTCCTTGTGTCAGTCAAACCATTGACGAGCGCGAGTGCCCCGCATTGTAATGCAAGGCACTTGCCAGTTCAGCACATTTACTGGCAAACCCGTGACTTAGGGCAGGGCAATGCCCGCTTCCCGCATCTTCGCCAACTTATATCGCAGGGTTCGCGGGCTCAGGCCCAGTCGCTCGGCCACCGCTTTACGGCTGCCCTGGCACGCCGCCAGCGCATCCAGAATGATTTGGAACTCCTGATGCTTCAGCTCGCTGCCCAGGTCTTCCGCCACCGCCTGCGGTGCTTTCGGTGTGCTCACGGCGACGCTGACCGTCGGCACCCCGGCCTGCCCGTCGAGAAACAGGTCCATCTCCGACAGGCTGTCGCCCTGACACAGGATCAGGGCGCGCTGAATCACGTTGTCCAACTCCCGCACGTTACCGGGCCAGGGGTGCGCCAGCAGTTTACTGCGGGCATCCGCGCTGAGTACCGGTACCGCCCGTCCGGCGCGGCTGGCGTGACGAGCCAGCAGATGTTCCGCCAGAGGCAGGATATCGCCGGGCCGTTGTGCCAGCGGCAGCCAGGTCAGGGGGAAGACGTTGAGCCGGTAGTAGAGGTCTTCGCGGAAACGTCCTTCCTCCACCGCCAGTCTCAGATCCCGGTTGGAGGTCGCCAGCACCCGAACATCCAGAGACAGGGTTTTGCGCCCGCCCAGACGTTCCACTTCGCGCTCCTGCAAGACCCGCAGCAGTTTGGCCTGCAGGTTGAGATCCATCTCAGTGATCTCATCCAGCAGAATGGTGCCGCCCTGCGCTTGTTCAAACTTACCGGGACACGCCTGTACCGCGCCGGTAAAGGCGCCCTTCTCATAGCCGAACAGGGTCGCTTCCAGCATGTTCTCCGGAATGGCGGCGCAGTTCAGGGCGATAAAGGGTTTGCCCCGGCGGGCCGAGCGGGCGTGGATAAAGCGGGCCAGCACCTCTTTGCCTGAGCCACTGGGGCCCAGCACCATCACCGAGGCATCGGACTGCGCCACCCGGGCGGCCAGGTCGAGCATCTGTTGGCTTTGCACATCGCCCACCACCGGATCATCGCCGGAGGGCGGCTCAGCCTGCAGGTAACGGCTGATCTGATCGAGCAGCACCTGAGGGGCGAAGGGCTTGGCCAGATAATCGTTGGCGCCATAGCGCATCGCTTCCACCGCAGCATCAATGCTGCCGTAGGCGGTCATCAGCAGGATCGGCAGGCGGCTGTTCTGGGCACGCACGGTTTTCAGCAGGGTCATACCATCCATGCCGGCCATCTGCACGTCGGAGATCATCAGCGCCACCGGATGCTGGTTCAGCTGCACCAGGGCTTCGTCACCATTGCCCGCTTCCACACAGCGGTAGCCGCCCAGCAACAAGGTATCCACCAGCGCTTCGCGCAGGCCCAGGTCGTCTTCGACCACCAGAATGAGGGGTTTAGTCATCGCTCATGTCCTTATCATGCAGACGCGGCAGAATCAGGGTAAAGGCGCTGCCCTGCTCGGGCACCGATTGCAGTTCCAGCCGGCCACCGTGGGCCCGGCATACCGATTGCACCACGGCCAGTCCAAGGCCCGTACCATTGGCCTTGGTGGTAAAGAAAGGGGTCATCACCTGGGCTTGTTGTTCGGCACTCATGCCCTTGCCGTTGTCCATCAGGGTCAGCGCCAGGAATTCGCCCTGGGGACGGGCGTGCAGGCGCAGCGCAGTGGCGCCGGCCTCGAGCGCGTTATTGACCAGATTTTGCAGGCCGCTGACCAGCGCATCCGGATTGGCCTGCAGCTGGAGCGCTTCATCACACTGCCAGTCAAAACGGGCCTGACGTCGCTCCAGAGCCGCTTCACAGCTGGTGGCCAGTTGCTGGCACAAAGCCTCGGCACTGACCTTCTGTTGGGCCTGGGTGTGGCCGCCACGGGCAAACAGCAGCAAGTCGTTCACCCGCTGCTCCAGCTCTCCCAGCCGGGCCATCAGTTTGTCCTGAAAGCGCGCCCGGCCCGCTTCGTCGAGATTACGATTGCCCAGGTTGGCGGCGTACAACAAAGCGGCAGAGAGCGGCGTGCGGATCTGGTGTGCCAGTGAGGCCGCCATGCGGCCCAAAGCCGACAGGCGCTGCATATGGGACAGGTTTTGCTGCAGTTGGCGGGTTTCGGTCAGGTCGGTCAGCATCAGCAGTTGGCCCGGTTCCGGGTCCAGCGCCCGGGTGGCGAGACGGACCCGGCGACCATTGCGCAGGGAGATCTCGTGACCATCATCGGCCTGGGGGGCAAACGCACGGCCAATCACCGAGCGCCAGGGTTGCCCCAGCAGGGGCTCACCCAGCAGCTCAATGGCCTGGGGGTTGGCTTCCACCACCACCCCGCCATCGTCCAACACCACCAGACCGGCTGGCAGCAGTTGCATCAGGTGGTTTAAGCGGCTGGCTGCGCGCTGGGCATCATCAAGTTGTGGCTCCGCAAGGGCTTGCGACATGCAGACCGTCCGTCAAAAAAACGCTGTTATTCCATTGGTTCTGCAAGGTGATGCAGCTTTTGTACCAGAAGGGAAAAAGGAGAGCGGGGGGCAAGCCGGACGGCTCACCCCTCTTTGGAAAGACCGTATTTGCGCATCTTCTCCACCAGGGTGGTGCGACGCATCCCCAGCAGTTCGGCTGCACGGGCGACCACGCCGTTACCCTGGTCGAGGGCCTGGCGGATCATATCCACCTCCAGCTCGGCCAGCATATCTTTGAGGTTCACACCATCTTCCGGCAGTTCGTTGTTGAAACGCTGCTCAGGCAACTCCACCGGCTCTTCACCGCTGAACAGTGCCGCCAAAGCATCGCGCTCCTGCATCTCTTCCGGGTACTCGGGCGTAAACTCCGGCACTTCCACGTGGCGGTATTTGCTGGGGAGGTCGTTGACGTCCACCAGGCCACCGGGGAACAGGATCACCATCCGCTCCACCAGATTGGACAGCTCGCGCACATTGCCGGACCAGGGGTGCTCCACCAGAGAGTCTATGGCCCGCTTGGTAAAGCGTACGGTGCCCTTGCCCTCCCCTTCGATGCGGCTGACCAGTTCATTCAGCAGCAGCGGGATGTCCTCGGCACGGTCACGCAGCGACGGCATCTCAATGGGGAAAACGTTAAGACGGTAATAGAGATCTTCGCGGAACTCGCCCTCGTCGATCATCTTCTCCAGATCACGGTGGGTGGCCGCCACGATGCGGACATTGGCCTGAATCGATTTGTTGCCACCGACCCGTTCAAAGCAGCGTTCCTGCAGCACCCGCAGGATCTTCACCTGCATGTGCGGCGGCATGTCACCAATCTCGTCGAGGAACAGGGTGCCGCCATCGGCCAGCTCAAAGCGGCCTTTGCGGGTGGCCACGGCACCGGTGAAAGCGCCCTTCTCATGGCCAAACAGTTCGCTCTCCAGCAGGTCTGGCGGAATGGCACCGCAGTTGACCGGGATAAAGGGGCCATCACGATGGCTGGAGAGGTAGTGGATGTTACGCGCCACCACCTCTTTGCCGGTGCCGGACTCACCGGTCACCAGCACGCTGGCATCGGTTTCCGCCACCTGCGCCAGCAGATGACGAACCTGTGAGATCGCTTCACTGCGCCCAACCAGCGAGCGGAACAGCTTGGTTTGGTTGGGGCTGGTCGGGGCCACTTCGTAGCGCACCCGCTGGTACACCTGGCAGTAGTGCAGCAGTTCGGTGATTTGCGCGTAAGCAAAGGGTTCATCAAGTTGCCCAACAAGGTTGGGCTGAACCGGGGCAAGATTGCCCAGGGTAAGAAAAGGTTGGCGAGAGTTGCGCTTCAGAAGAGAGTCGAGATCAGGGTGAGCATCACCACCGATAATCACGGACCGAAAGCGCTCGGTGACCAGACGATCGCCCAGAGCCGAAAAGTCGGCATGCTCCACCGGTTCCCCAAGAAACTCAAGCAAATAGCTGAGCTTTTGGCGGCGTGCGTCGTCGCTGTCTACAAGCAATATGCGCTGATCAATCTGCATGGTTACGCTTACCGGGGTTAAGTCCTTTCGCCCAGGTCATGTCTCTTATTATTGATGAGTGGGTGTCGGACGGGTTTCTCCCGCCTTCGAATGCGAGTTAGCTTGGCTCATTGTAGCGAGCCAAATGGTCTTAGCAAGCCACTCGATCGCTGCCGATTACTTTTCAACCCACGGAAAAACGGGGCCTTTCAGGCCCAATGCGACGAAGATCCACCGAACCTGAAATCAGAGAACAAAATGACCGGCCTCTGCCGGTCATCTAACCATCTGTTTCCACAATGATTATGCGGGTTTCTTAAGATGGTGGTGCTCAACCGGGATGGCGTCCCAGCCGGACTTCACGGTGCGAAGCAGATCAATCACTTCCATCAACGCATCGACGTCGTTGTTTTGGTTGGCATCCACCAGACGTCGCACCATGTAGTCGTACATGGCGGAGAGGTTCTGAGCGATCTCGCCACCCTGCTCAAAGTCCAGTGCCGCCTGGAGATGCGCCACGATCTCAACCGTGCGGCCAATCAGCTCGCCTTTCTTGGCGGTGGCGTTCTGTTCAATGGCCAATTTGGCCTGCAGCAACTTATCGATGCTGCCGCCCAATAAAAGTTGTACCACTTTGTGCGGACTGGCTTCCGCCGCCTGACTGCTGATGTTGACCTTGTTGTATGCCTTCAGTGAGCCTCGCATTAGCCTCTTCCTGCTTCAATTTGCTGATAAGTTCGGACCTGTTTGCGGCCCTTGCGGTAGCCGCCCAGCCGCATGCGCTGGGCAGACAGGTGTTGATTGGCCTCGCTGGCCAGTTGTTGGGTTTGGCTGAGCTGAGCCTGCAACCACTGGCCATCTTCGCCCAGCGGGGTTTGCAGCAGTGCCGTCAGGGTTTGCTGACGCAACTCCAGCTGGTCGAGCAGCTGCGCCAGCAGCAGCTCCCGGGCCTCGTCGTCGGCATCCACCAGCCCCTTAAGGGCCGACTCGATGCGCTGATTCAGTTCAGTCAGTGTCTGTTCAGTGACCATCAGCTACTTCTTACCAGACCCGGCAGGCTGGAGAGGCGCTCAGTCAACATCGCCGCCTGGGCATTCAGTTGATACACCACCGAATCCATCGCGTTGAACTGCTTAAACAGGCGGGCCTCGTAGGCGGCCATCTGGCGGTTCAGCTGATCCCGGTCTGACTCGATGCGGTCGAGCTGGCTTTTCAGAGTGTCATCCCGGCTGGAGAGCAGTCCGCCGGTCTGGGTGTAGACGTCAACGGTGCTGTCCAGCCGGTAAGCCAGACCGGTGTCCTCGGCGGCAAACAGCTGGGCAATGCTGGCCGCATCGTCCTTCAGGGCGTCGTTCAGCTGATCGTCATCGATATTGAGCTTACCGTAACGGTCAAAGCTGAGGCCAAACTGGGCCAGTGAGCCGGTTTCACCGTTACCGAGGTCATAGGCGCTGCTCATCACATTGCGCAGCTGGCTGGTGATGGAACGGGGCAGGCTGTCGCCCTGCAGCGGCCCGGCGGTTTCGGTCTCCGCATCGTAGGCACTGAGGCTGTCGATCTGCTCCTGCAGTCCGTTATAGGCGTCAACGAACTCTTTGATAACGGTCTTAGCGCTGCCGGTGTCTTTGGCAATGGTGACCTTGGTGGTCTTGCTGAGATCCGCATCTTTCAGGTTCAGCGTCACCCCCTGAATGGCGTCTTTAACGCTGTTGCTCTGGGAGGTAACGTCCATGCCATCAATGGTCAGGCTGGCGTTTTCTGCCGCCACCAGCTCTTCCATCGCGCCGAAGGTGTCGGTCAGGCCGGTGCCGTTGGTGTCAGTGGCGGTCACGGTGATCTGATGATCGGTACCGGTTTTGTCCGAGGTCATCACCAGTCGCGGCCCGTTGTCACCGGTAATGATGGTGGCGGTGATGCCCGGATTGTCTTCGGCGCTGTTGATCTTGGCGGCGATGTCGGCGAGGGTGTCGTCCGCCTCAACATTGAGGGTCATCGAGGTGGGGTTGCCCTCGTCGTCCACGCCCGCAGTGAGGGTTAACTGCCCCTCCCCCACCGGCGAATCCGCATCGGCGACGGCCGCTGAACCGATCTTGTGGCTCTCCGCCAGCGACTTGACCACCACGTTGTAGGTGCCCGGAGTCGCGTCAGACTCTGCGCTGGCGGTCAGGTAATCACTGATGTTGGTGGTGGCTTTGCGCTTGTCAAAGGTGTCGAGCTTCTGCAGCGACTCCAGCTTGTCCTGGAATTCACTCATGGCGGATTTGAGGGTGCCGATAGCCGACACCTCAGTCTGTACCGCCGCCTCCCGCTGATCCAGCGTCACCTGGCGCGGCACAAAACTGGCATCCACCAACGCCGACACAATGCCGTTGATGTCCAGTCCGGAACCAATACCTGCGGCCGTTAAGCCCATAACAACATCCTTAGGCGCATACGCCTCTGGCCCGCTCAGGCCTCGGTTTCAACCAACATGCCGGTGAGATCCGACAAACGGGCGGCAAGTTCCAGCACCTCTTCGGCAGGAATTTGCCGGATCACTTCATCGGTGGCGATGTCTTTGACCACCACCACGTCGCGACCGGTGTCCTCATCCACATGGAAAGAGAGACCGCGCTGGTTGCCACCAATAAAGTGCTCCAGCTCTTCGGCGATGCGGCTGAGCTGGTCTCTGTCCATACCGGCGTCCGCCGCTGAGGTGCTTTGGGCCGTCGCGCTGACGGCGCCGGGTAGCGCCGCAGAGACCGGCTGAGCGACACTGCTGATGTCCGCGTTTGCTGTGCCGGATGCCGCCGTTGTGGTTTTAAAAGCAGGATCCGTACCAGAAAGACCCAGCGAATCGATGCCATTCATCTTTTATGGACTCCTTGTGATGTGCCGAACGTCCCATTCCGGCCGTCGCTACCCGTCTCTTTTGGGTATAAAAAAACGGCAGGGGCAAGCCCCTACCGTTGTTATCGGCCGTCAATCGCGATCCTTTAGAGCAGGGACAGAGCCAGCTGCGGGATCTGGTTGGCCTGGGCCAGCATGGCGGAGCCGGACTGCTGCAGCACCTGCTGCTTGGTCATCTCGGCGGTCTCCTTGGCGAAGTCCACATCCTGAATACGGCTGCGGGCGTCGGCCACGTTGGTCTGGATGTTGCCCAGGTTGTTGATGGTGTGGCTCAGACGGTTCTGTACCGCACCCAGGTCAGCGCGCTGGTTGTCGATCATGGAGATCGCGCCGTCGATGATGTCGATGGCGGATTGGGCGCCGTCGGCAGAGGAGATATCGATGGACGCTACGGTGCTCAGAGTGGACTGAGTACCGGAAGTCAGTTGCCCTGCATTAGTTCCACCGATGGTAAAGGCGGAGTTGGAGCTGAAGCTCAGAACGCCGTTGGCATTGCTGCCGTCTGCGGCAGTGAATTCGGCACCCAGAGTATCCCCAACAACTGACTGCATTTTGATAACAGGAGTATTGCTACCACCACCGCCAGCTACGGCAGCATCAAATGCCATGTCAGCGCCGGACTCCTGGGTGATGCGCACCTTACCCTCAACCATGGCGGCGGACACGCCGGTGGTGGAGGACTGGGAGTTGATCTGGTCGATCATGTCCTGTTCAGACTGTGCACCGGTGATGGTGGCACCGCCGATCTCCCAATCCAGAGAACCGCTGTCGAAGTCGATATCACTCAATTCAATGGTGTTGGACGCGGTGGCAGTTACGCCGGTAGAACCACTGACGTCATTGATTTTCTTGGCCAGGGTGGACGCATCATCGTCAACGGTGGTGGTGATGGTTTCCGCTTTGCCGCTCACGGCGTTGGTAATAGTAAAGTCACCAGCGGTATAAGCTACGGTATCTGCACCGATTACACCGGCTACGGTACCAACAGTTTGACCAATCTGGCTGGAACCGATGGAGCCGGAATCGGTGCTGCGCAGGGCGATGTTGATGGTTTCATTGGAGTTGGAACCCACCTGGAAGCTCTGGCTGCCGTAGGAGCCGTCCAGCAGAGTCTGGCCACCGAAAGAGGTGGTTTCTGCGATACGGTTCAGCTCGGTTTGCAGGGCAGAGATCTCTTTCTGCATTGCGGTGCGGTCTTCGCCGGAGTTGGAGCCGTTAGCGGACTGCAGGGACAGGTCACGCATACGCTGCAGAATGTTGGTGGACTCCTGCATGGCACCTTCAGCGGTTTGAGCGATGGAGATACCATCGTTGGCGTTGCGCATCGCCACGTCCAGACCACGAACCTGAGAGGTCAGACGGTTGGAGATCTGCAGGCCAGCTGCGTCGTCTTTGGCGGAGTTGATGCGCAAACCGGAGGAGAGGCGCTCCATGGAGGTTTGCATGCTGGCACTGGCACCGTTCAGGTTGCGCTGTGCCGTCATGGAAGTGACGTTAGTGTTTACTGTGATTGCCATGGGCGGTCTTCCTCAGTACAGATTCAACGATGTAACTCATCGACTATCAGTGCTTTGCAGCACCGCTTTCCCTTACACACGCTGTTTCGGCCCGAGGTATCCCCCCTTAAGGAAAAAACCTTAAAAAACCGCCACTTTTACCACCACTTAACAGACCGCAAACCCCATAAAAACCAAACCATATTCAACGTCACCACTTTTACCAACACGCAACAGAAAAACGGAAGGCAATCGCCTTCCGTTTTTGGCATCGACCGAAGTCGACATCTCACCCAGTTCACACGGCCAGCTGTAAGGGAAAGCGGTGCGCTCTGTCTGAGGAGAGAGGGGGCCGCGCCCCCAATCCGTTTACAGCAGGGACAGGGCCAGCTGCGGGATCTGGTTGGCCTGCGCCAGCATGGCAGAACCGGACTGCTGCAGAACCTGCTGCTTGGTCATCTCAGCGGTCTCTTTGGCGAAGTCCACATCCTGGATACGGCTGCGGGCGTCGGCCACGTTGGTCTGGATGTTACCCAGGTTGTTGATGGTGTGGCCCAGACGGTTCTGTACCGCACCCAGGTCAGCACGCTGGGAATCGATGCCAGCAATGGCCGCATCAATCACAGAGATGGCGTCCTGAGCACCTTCCGCGCTGGTGATGTCGATGGCGTCAACGCTGTTGATGCTGGAACCGGTCACACCGAACACTTCAGAGATGTCAGCGGTGTTGTCGTCGGCGACACCGAAGCTGTTCTCGGAGGTCAGTACGATCTTGGAAGTGACTGCGGGGTTGTTGCTGTCGTCCGCCGCGTTACCGTTCAGGGTTACCGTGTTGGTAGAAGCACCACCGGTAATCGCCACACCCGCGACATTTTCGGCAGTCAGGCTGATGTCACCGCTGTCGGTCAGCTCCGCTTTGAAGCCATCCTCATTGAGCTTATCAACCAGACCCTCTTTGTTCATTGCAAATTCGGACAGGTCGTAGGTTTTGTCACCCACTTCAAGAGAGCCCTGGTCACCGGCGGCCAGACCACTGATGGTGGCGGTTACTTCGGTTTTCGCTTCGATACCAATGTCGGCGTTATTGACCGCATCCGCAATGTCCTGAGAAGTGGTGGTTGCCGCCAGAGTGATATCCACCTTGCCATCGCGGCCCGCTACGGTGATGTCACCAGCGGTGGCACCCAGGCCAAAGGAACCATTGCCGTTGTTGGCGATGGCGGCACCGGCGGCACTGCCCGCACTGTCGATTTGCTGGTAACCGAGGGAGCCGGCAGAAACGTTGGACAAGCTAACGCCGATGGTTTCGTTGGCGTTGGAGCCCACCTGGAAGCTCTGACTGCCGAAGCTGCCATCCAGCAACTGCTGGCCACCAAACGCGGTGGTTTCGGCGATGCGGGTCAGCTCGGTCTGCAGCGCAGAGATCTCTTTCTGCATCGCAGTGCGGTCTTCGGCGGAGTTGGAGCCGTTGGCGGACTGCAGGGAGAGGTCACGCATACGCTGCAGGATGTTGGTGGATTCCTGCATCGCGCCTTCTGCGGTCTGGGCGATGGAGATGCCATCGTTGGCGTTACGCATGGCCACATCCAAACCACGAACCTGAGAGGTCAGACGGTTGGAGATCTGCAGGCCGGCCGCATCGTCCTTGGCGGAGTTAATACGCAGACCTGAAGAGAGTCGCTCCATAGACTGCTGCAGGTTGGCATTGGAGGTGTTCAGGTTACGTTGAGCCGTCATGGAAGTGACGTTGGTATTTACGGTGATGGCCATAACTTAAGGTCCTCTTTCTCTTTGTTCGGCCTTCCCTCGTTCGGTGCCGGCCATATCAAACACTCAACCTGTTTATCGCCCCAGCCGAACTTTGCTTTAACGCTTTTTTGATCTTTTTAACAATGCGCTGATCTAAAAGCATTTTATTTGATCCAGAAGCAACCAATTTGACACAAAAAAGCCAGTGCAAATGCACTGGCTTTAACATGCGCGACACCTTCTACAAACGGATGCCGCCATCCACTTCAACCACCCGGCCACTGAAGTAATCGTTGGCCAGAATAAACTCGACGGCATGGGCCACCTCATCGGGCTGCCCCAGACGCCCCACCGGGACCATCTTCTCCAGGCGCTCCAAGGCCTCTGGTTTCATCGCGGCGGTCATGTCCGTGGCGATCACCCCGGGCGCCACCGCCCCGGTACGGATGCCAAAGCGGGCAAGCTCCTTAGCCCAGGAGACGGTCATTGCCACCACACCCGCCTTGGAGGCAGAGTAGTTGGTCTGACCCATATTGCCGGAGCGGGCCAGCGAGGAGATGTTGATGATCACGCCCTCACTGCCGGACTCAATCATCAAAGCGGCGGCTTCCCGCCCACACAGAAAGGTGCCGGTCAGGTTCACGTCAATCACGGACTGGAACTGGCTGAGGGACATCTTGTCGCTGACCTTGCCCTCTTTGGCCTTAATCAGCAGACCGTCCCGCAGCAGACCGGCGTTGTTAACCAGCACGTTCAGCGCGCCAAAATCCCGACGAATGGCATCGAAAGCGCCCTCTACCTGAGCTTCATTGGTGATGTCCAGGGTGTAGCAGCGTGCTTCAATGCCCTCAGCGGCCAGAGTCGCAACGGCGCTTTCCAGCTGGTCACCATTGATGTCGAGCAGGGCCAGTCGGGCACCCTGACGTCCCAGTCGCTGTGCCATGGCCAGACCGAGGCCACGCGCCCCGCCCGTAATGGCAACGATCTTGTTATTGAGATCCATATCCTTTCCTTATCCGGACTCAGGCGTCCTTTTCAAACTGTTCAAAGATGCTGGAGAAATCCCGGCCGCCGTTGCCTGCTGCGGCGTGCATGCGGTACAGACTGGCTGCCAACGCGCCCATTGGGGTGGCGCTGCCACTCTGGCCAGCGGTTTCCATCGCCAGCCCCAGGTCCTTGGCCATCAGGTCGACCATAAAGCCGCCCTGGTAGCCGTTGCTGGCTGGTGCGGCTTCCATCACGCCGGGGCACGGGTTGTACTTTTCCAGGGTCCAGTTGCCGCCGGAGCTGACCTTCATGATCTCGGACAACACCTTGGGGTCGAGCCCGTGATGACGACCCAGTTGCAGTGCCTCACTGGTGCCGACCATCAGCACCGACAACAGCATGTTGTTGCAGATCTTGGCGACCTGGCCGGCGCCATGGCCGCCAGCATGGAAGATGTTGGCCCCCATCAGTTCCAACACCGGACGGGCAGCATCAAAGCCCGCGTTGCTGCCACCACAGATAAAGGTCAGGGTGCCCGCGGCCGCGCCTGCGGTGCCGCCGGATACCGGGGCATCAACAAACTCAAGGCCACGCTCGGCCGCGGCTTCAGCCACCGCAACCGCACTGCCGGCGTCGATGGTGGAGCAGTCGATCAGCAGGGTGTCACTGGCCACCGTCTGGATGATCCCTTCCCCGCCGAGGTACAGCGCGCGAACGTGCTTGCCCGCAGGCAGCATGGTGATCACCACATCGGCGCCCGCCACCGCACCACAGACGCTGTTGCAGGCGAAGGCACCGGCCTCGGCCAGCGACTGCACCGCCTGTTCGTTGAGGTCAAACACCCGTACGGTGCGGCACGCTTTGACCAGGTTGCGGGCCATCGGCCCACCCATGTTGCCCAGTCCAATAAATGCGATGGTGCTCATACGACGGTCTCCTTCAGATCAGCCAGCGGGTGTTCCTGCCACGGGCTGGTTAACATTTGGGCCATCAGCGAAGCCGGTACCGACGCGATGTCGGGATAGCGCCAGCGCGGTTGCCCATCCTTGTCGATCAACAGGGCGCGCACGCCCTCCACGAAATCCCCCAGTTCAGCGCATCGCACTGACCAGATCAGCTCACGCTGAAACACGGTTTCCAGCGACAACTCACCGCAGCAGGTCAGCTGGTGCCAAACCAGGTGTGCGGTGATCGGGCTGCCCGCCAGAAAGCTCTTCTGCGCCCGGGCCAGCCATTTCTGGTCGGTTTCCAGCGCAGCGACACGCTCAGCGATCAGCTCCAGGCTGCTGCCCGCCATCAGCTCATCGATCTGGGCCTGCGCTTCATGCAGCGTACTGTGTGGCATGGTGGGCAGGTCCTGCTCTTCGATGCCGCGCAGATAGCCACTGAGCAGGTCATGGTTGGCCCGGGCGTCCGCCTGCCAACCCAGAGTCAGCAGCGCTTCTTGCAGGCTGTCGCGACGCTCGCTGGCCACCAGGTGATCCGCCAGCCCAACGTAACGCACATCGGCGCCGTTCATGCTGTAGCCGGTCAGGCCCAAAAAGCGGCCACAATGCCCCGGCATCCGGTTGAGGAACCAGGTGCCGCCCACGTCCGGATACAGACCGATGGTGATCTCCGGCATGGCGATGCGGGAGGTTTCTGTCACCAGACGGTGGCTGGCTCCGGCCATCAGGCCAAGGCCGCCCCCCATCACGATGCCACTGCCCCACACCACGATCGGCTTACCATAGCGGTGGATCAGGTAATCCAGCCGATATTCACGGGTAAAGAAGGCTTCCACTTCCGGGGTTTGTTCGCCGGGATGGTCCGCGGCGGCCTGGTGCATGGCGCGAATGTCGCCACCGGCACAAAACGCTTTTTCACCAGCGCCCTGCAGCCACACGCACACCACATTGTCATCCGCCTGCCAGGACAGAAGCTGGGCATGAAGCGCATCCACCATCTCCAGAGAGAGGGCATTCAGCGACTTTTCGCTGTTCAGAGTCGCCACCCCAATCTGGCGGCCATTGGCGGCCGTTCGGGTGGAGAAAAGCACGGGGGCAGTCATCTTGGTCATCCTCTTACTGGTTCTTCCACTCGGCCCGGCGCTTCTCAAGGAACGCCTGCACCCCTTCTTTCTGGTCTTCGCTGTCGAACAGGTCAACAAAGTACTCGCGCTCCAGCACCAGCGCCTGCTGGCGCGGCATGCTGCGGCCGGCCTGAACCAGGCGCTTGCAGGCGCTGACGGCCACCGGGCTTTGGCGACCCACTTTTTCGGCCAGTGCCAGGGCGGCTTCGACGGCCGTGCCGGTGTCCACCACCTGCTCCACCAGGCCGATGGTTTGTGCCTGTTCAGCACCGATGCGCTCACCGCAGAGGATCATCCGCTTGGCCCAGCCCTCGCCCACCAGGGCAGTCAGGTTCTGGGTGCCGCCAGCGCAGGGCAACAGCCCCACGGTGGCTTCCGGCAGTGCCATCTGGGCCTGGCTTTCGGCGATGCGCAGGTCACAGGCCAGCGCCACCTCAAGGCCCCCGCCCATGGCGTAGCCGTTGATGGCGGCAATGGAGACGCCCCGGAACGCCGACAACGCTTCAAAGGCTTCGCCAAATCGGCGCGCCATGGTGACGGCCACGGCCTTGTCACCACTGGCAAACAGTTTAAGGTCAGCACCGGCGGAGAAGAACTTGTCGCCCTCACCGGTCAGCACCAGCGCATACACACTGCGGTTGCCGTTGAGTTCTTCCACCAGGGTTTTCAGTTCACCCAGGCTCTGTTCGGTCCAGGTATTGGCAGGGGGGTTGCTGATGGTGACCAGCGCGGTGTGGCCACGCTGCTCCAGCTTGATAAATTCCATCTCAGTCATTTCCTGTTGTGGTCAGTCGGGGGCGGCAACCGCCCCCGTTTCGGCCTCAGAGGATGTCGCCGGCGTGCTCGTCCAGCAGGCGGCGGGCAACAATCAGTCGCATGATCTCATTGGTGCCTTCGAGGATCTGGTGCACCCGCACATCACGGACGTGGCGCTCCAGCGGGTACTCACGGATGTAACCGTAACCCCCGTGGATCTGCAGCGCTTCGTTGCAGACGGTAAAGCCCACATCGGTGGCAAACCGTTTGGCCATGGCACAGTAGGCGGTTTTTTCCGGGTCATTGCTGTCCAGCTTAAACGCCGCCAGACGCACCATCTGACGGGCCGCCACCAGTTCGGTGGCCATGTCCGCCAGTTTGAACTGCAGGGCCTGGAACGCCGCCAGCGGCTTGCCGAACTGCTTACGCTCCGTCATGTACTGCTGAGCCCGTTCCAGCGCCGCCTGAGCGGTACCCAGAGAGCAGGCGGCAATATTGATGCGGCCGCCATCCAGGCCCTTCATGGCAAAGGTGAAGCCCTGCCCCTCCTCGCCCAGCAGGTTGGCCACCGGCACCCGCACGTTCTCAAAGGTCACCAGTCGGGTCGGCTGGGCGTTCCAGCCCATCTTGTCTTCGGCTTTGCCGTAGCTGATGCCCTCGGCATCCGCCGGTACGGCAATGGCGGAGATCCCTTTCGGTCCGTCCTCGCCGGTGCGACACATCACCACCAGCAGTTCAGTGGCGCCGGCGCCGGAGATAAACATCTTGCTGCCGTTGATAACGTAGTGGTCGCCATCGCGCTCCGCCTTGGTGCGCAGGCTGGCCGCATCGGAACCGGCCCCCGGCTCCGTCAGACAGTAGGAGGCCAGCTTCTCGCCGGTCACCAAAGAGGGACACCACTGGTCTTTCAGCGTTTCGGTGCCCCAGGAGGCCACCATCCAGGTGGCCATATTGTGGATGGTGATCATCGCGGTGGTGGCGGTACAGCCCTTGGACAGTTCCTCAAAGATCAGTGCGCTGTCGAGACGGGGCAGACCCAGGCCACCGGCTTCTTCCGGGGTGTAGAGGCTGCAAAAGCCCAGCTCTCCAGCACGCTGGATCACGTCCTTGGGAAAGTGGTGTTTCTCATCCCACTCGGCGGCATGAGGGGCCAGCTCCGCTTCCGCAAACTGACGGGCGGCGTCCACAAAGGCCTGCTGGTCTTCGGTCAGGTTAAAGTTCATGGCGCACCCCTTACTTCAGCGCGATGGTCAGGTTCTGCCCTTCAACGATGCCGGACTCAGGCCAGCGGGCAGTAACGGTCTTGGTTTCGGTGTAGAAGCGCACCGCCTGCTTGCCGTAGGCGTGCAGGTCGCCGTAGAAGGAGTTCTTCCAACCGGTAAAGGAGAAGAACGGCAGCGGCACCGGGATCGGGATGTTGATGCCCACCTGGCCCACTTCAATCTCGTGCTGGTACTTACGGGCGGCCGCACCGGAGTTGGTGAAGATGGAGGTGCCGTTACCGAACGGGTTGGCGTTCACCAGGGCGATGGCATCGGCCAGCGTGTCCACTTCGGTGCAGGAGAGCACCGGGCCGAAGATCTCCTCCTGATAGATGCGCATCTCAGGGGTCACGCCGGAGAACACGGTGGGGCCGACCCAGTTGCCGGACTCATGGCCCGTTACGGTGAAGTCAGAGCCATCCACCAGGCAGTTGGCGCCCTCATCCTTGCCGGACTGGATCAGCTCCAGCACCCGCGCTTTGGCGGCCGGATTGATCAGCGGGCCGTAACCGGCTTCCGGATCGTCCCACAGGCCGGGACGGACTTTGGCCACGGCTTCGGCCACTTCCGGGATCCATTCTTTGGTGTTACCCACAAAGACCGCCACGGAGATCGCCATGCAGCGCTGACCGGCGGCGCCCACGGAGGCCCCCACCAGCTGGTTGATCACGGTCTGCTTATCCGCATCCGGCATGATCACCATGTGGTTCTTGGCACCGGCAAACGCCTGCACCCGCTTCATGTTCTCGGTACCGGTCTTGTAGATGTACTGGCCCACCGGCACAGAACCGACAAAGGAGATCGCCTTAACGTCCTGGTGGGTCAGCAGCTGGTCGACCGCATCCTTGGTGCCGTGCACCACGTTGAGCAGCCCTTTCGGCGCGCCCGCCTCTTCAAACAGTTCGGCCAGACGCATCGGGGTCATCGGGTCCTGTTCGGACGGCTTCAGTACAAAACCGTTGCCGCAGGCGATGGCCATCGGGAACATCCACAGCGGGATCATCGCCGGGAAGTTAAAGGGAGTGATGCCCACGCACACACCCAGAGGCTGGATGTAGCTGTAGCTGTCGATGCCACGGGCAACGTTTTCCACGGTTTCGCCCATCATCATGCTGGCGATATTGGCGGCCTGTTCCACCACCTCGATGCCACGCCAGACATCGCCTTTGGCATCTTCAAAGGTTTTGCCGGTTTCTTTGGCCAGGATGGTGGCCAGCTCATCGTGGTGGGTTTTCAGCAGGTGCTGGTAACGCAGCATGACCCGGGCACGTTCGGAAACGGCCACCTCTTTCCACTCTTGCTGGGCCGCTTTGGCCGCTGCCACCGCCTGATTGACCTCGGCCTCAGTGGCCGCGTTCAGCTGGGCAATCGGCTGGTTGTTGGCGGGGTTAGTGACGGAAATGGTGTGTTGACCCTGACCGGCAACGTATTCACCGCCGATCAAGTGATGGACTTGTACTGTCATCGTTTGTGTTCTCCCAGAGAAAACCAAACCGCCGACCGCTGTTGTTGTTATTCGGTCGGCGGCGTGTCCGTTGGTTAGGGCAGTTCCACTGCCAGAGCGGTGGCTTCCCCGCCACCGATACAAAGACTGGCAACGCCACGCTTCAGACCGCGCGCCTTAAGGGCGTGGATCAAGGTAACAATCACCCGGGCACCGGAGCAGCCGATGGGGTGGCCCAGTGCGCAAGCGCCGCCATTCACGTTGACCTTGCCGTGGTCCAGGCCCAGCTCGGAGATCGCCAGCATGGTGACCATGGCAAACGCCTCATTGATCTCCCACAGGTCGACGTCGTTGCTGGTCCACTCCAGCTTGTTCAGCAGCTTGGTGATGGCGCCAATCGGCGCAATGGTGAATTCACCGGGCTCCTGGGCGTGGGTGCTGTGGCCGACGATGCGGGCCAGAACCGGCAGGCCATTGGCTTCGGCGTAGGCTTCGGAGGTCACCACCAGAGCGGCGGCGCCATCAGAGATGGAGCTGGCATTGGCAGCGGTAATGGTGCCGTCTTTGGCAAACGCGGGACGCAGGGCCGGGATCTTATCCGGGCGAGCGTTGCCGGGCTGCTCGTCGACGCTTACGGTAACGTCACCTTTGCGGGTCTGCATCACCACCGGGGTGATCTCCGCTTCAAAGGCGCCGGATTCAATGGCGGCATTGGCGCGGGACAGGCTTTCCAGCGCGTAGGCGTCCATCTGTTCGCGGGTCAGGCCGTAGTTGTCGGCGGTGGCCTGGGCGAAGGTGCCCATCGCTTTGCCGGTGTAGGCGTCTTCCAGACCATCGAGGAACATGTGGTCCATCACCTTGCCGTGACCCATACGGTAACCGCCGCGGGCCTTATCCAGCAGATAAGGCGCCAGGGACATGCTTTCCATGCCGCCAGCCAGCACCACTTCGGCGCTGTCGGCCTTAATCAGGTCGTGGGCCATCATTACGGTCTTCATGCCGGAACCGCACACCTTGTTGACGGTGGTGGCGCCCACCGCCAGCGGCAGTTCGGCCTTGAGGGTAGCCTGACGAGCCGGGGCCTGGCCCTGGCCTGCGGGCAGAACGCACCCCATCAGTACCTCGTCGACCTGCTCACCTGCGAGGCCCGCCTTAGCCAGCGCGGCCTTGATGGCGGTTGCTGCCAGATCGGATGCCGGGACGCTGCTCAGGCTGCCCTGAAAGCCCCCCATCGGGGTTCGGGTGGCAGCGGCAATCACGATCGCCTGTTCCTTAGCCATAGTTACTCTCCAATGTCATGCGACTGTTACAAAGGTTACTGTAGTTTTGACGTTTACGGCAACGTAAAGTTTCGGGCCGTTCGTCTGGGTTAAAACCGCTGAACCCGAGTGTGGGAAAACCGCACCAATGCCCCTGGGAGCGGACTTGGCGGGCCCACTTGTGCCACTTTCCTATCGCCAAATGACAAAGCCGTGGCAGTGTGCCACTGCTCCTACCAGATCGATCTGCTCCGGTCAGACCCGCTCACCGGGGAAAACAGCCCTATTGAATAAAGTGGCAAAGTGACGATTTCTCAAGCGGCTGCCCCGGGGTTATAACCATCGCCAATGGCGCTATCTTGATTGGCTGAAATTCGCCCCCTGAATCCCCCCTCCTATGCTTAAGCCAAGGCGGAGGAGACGATATGGAAAACATGACCAGTTGGGCCTTTCGGGCACTGGAGTTCAGCGCGGCCCTGTTTATCTTCCTGTTGGGGAGCCTGGTGCTGATCGTGCTGGTGCTGTACCTGCGTGACATCACCCAGACTCAGCAGGCCATTCGCCGCAATTACCCGGTATTGGGCCGGTTTCGCTATTGGTTTGAACATATGGGGGAGTTTTTCCGCCAGTACTTCTTCGCACTGGACCGTGAGGAGATGCCCTTTAACCGGGCCCAGCGCAGTTGGGTGTATCGGGCAGCCAAAAACCTCGACTCCACCGTCGCCTTTGGTTCCACCCGTCCCCTTAACCAACCTGGCGACATCATCTTTCTCAACTGCCTGCTGCCTACCCTTAAAGAGGACGCCGTACCACCAGAACCGATCCATTTTGGCCAACGGGTTTGCCGTCAGCCCTACACCACCTCCAGTTTCTTCAACATCTCCGGCATGAGTTTTGGCTCCCTTTCTGTGCCCGCTGTGCGGGCCCTGTCGCTGGGGGCGGCCAAGGCCGGGATCTGGATGAATACCGGTGAGGGTGGACTCTCCCCTTACCACCTCGAAGGCGGCGGCGACATCGTGTTCCAGATCGGCACCGCCAAATACGGTGTCCGTGACGCCGAGGGACGGCTCAGCGACGAGCGTCTGCGGGCGGTTGCTGCCCATCAGGAGGTGAAGATGTTTGAGCTGAAGCTCAGCCAGGGCGCCAAACCGGGCAAAGGGGGGATCCTGCCCGGGGAGAAAGTCACCGCCGAGATCGCCGCCATCCGGGGCATTCCCGAGGGAAAGGACTCCATCAGCCCCAATGGCCACCCGGAGATCCGGTCGGTGGACGACCTGCTGGATATGATTGAGCACATCCGCGACGTCACCGGCAAGCCAGTGGGGTTTAAAGCGGTGCTCGGTGGCACCGCCTGGCTGGACGAGCTGGGCCAGCTCATCCATCAGCGGGGTAACGGCAGCGCACCGGACTTTATCACGCTGGATTCCGCCGACGGCGGCACCGGTGCGGCACCGCAGTCACTGATGGACTACATGGGCCTGCCTATCCGCCGCAGCCTGCCGTTGCTGGTGGCATGGCGCCAACGTTTTGGTCTGGAGCAGCGCATTCGCATCATCGCTTCCGGCAAGCTGATCAACCCCTCCGACGTGGCCTGGGCACTCTGCGTGGGCGCCGATGTGGTGACCTCCGCCCGCGGTTTTATGTTCGCGCTGGGCTGCATCCAGGCGTTGCAGTGCAATAAGAACCGTTGTCCCACCGGCATTACCACCCACGATCCTAAGCTGCAAAAGGGGCTGGTGGTCAGCGATAAAAGTGACCGGGTGGCCCAATACGCCACCAACCTGATGTATGAGGTGGGCGTTATCGCCCACTCCTGTGGGGTCAAGGGGCCGCACCAGTTGTCGCCACTGCACGCGATGGTGATCGACGACCATGGCCTGCCGGTACCGCTTGCCGATCAATTGCCGTCGTCCCCCGACAAGCGCCCACCGGGGGCCTAAACTGGAAGCATCATCGGGAGTTAGGGTGGTAACGAGGGGGAATCGCTGTGGAACCCATCTCAATCATGGCGCTGTGCGGCAGCCTGCGCCGGGACTCACTGAACCGCCAATTGATGCAGTGCGCCATCAGTCTGGCCCCGTCCAATGTGGATTTTCGCATCGGCGAGATCGGCAGCCTGCCGCTCTATAACGCCGATCTGCAGGATGCCGGATTTCCCCAGGCCGCCATCAACCTGCATCAGCAGTTGCGGGCCAGCGATGCGGTGCTTATCGTCACCCCGGAATACAACTACTCCATCCCCGCCCCACTGAAGAACGCCATCGATTGGCTGTCGCGGTTTGACCATCAGGGGTTCGACAACAAGCCACTGGCCATTATGGGCGCCAGCCCGGGACGTCTGGGCACCGCCCGCTGCCAATACCATCTACGTCAGGTGATGGTGTTTCTCAACGCCTGGGTACTGAACCGGCCAGAGGTGATGCTCAGTGCCGCCGATACCGCTTTTGACGGTCAGGGCCAGTTGAAAGACCCCCATCTTGTCCAATTGGTTCAGCGGCAGATGGCCGCGCTGGCCGGAATGGTGCGTTGAGCCGCCATTACAACCCGCTTACCAATCTCCCCGGGCACACCATTGTGCCCACCCCCTCTCCCCACTTAGGTTGATTTCGCAGGTGCAATCACCTGTGAAATCAATTTGTTGAACCCGCGGTACCCGGTTCAGCTCAGAGCCCCCTTCAGTCTCAAGGAACGCCCATGAGCAACCCATTGTCTTCCGGGAGCATCGCGTTGACCCTGATCGTCACCAGCTTCCACTCGATACCGGCCTCTCTGGCCAATGAGTCCACCGCTCAGACTGAGCGCATCGCCGTTGTCGGCACCCGTGCCCTGCCCCGTTCGGTTGATGACTCCCCGGTGCCCATCGACATCATCGATGCCGAGGAGTTTGAGCGCCAGGGCAGCACCGATATGGACGCCATGCTGACCACGGTGGTGCCCTCCTATAACGTCAATGCCCAACCCATCTCTGACGGCGCCACCCTGGTGCGCCCCGCCAATCTGCGAGGCCTGTCGCCGGACAGCACCCTGGTGTTGGTCAACGGCAAACGGCGCCATCGTGCCGCAGTCATCACCTTTCTCGGCGGTGGCATCTCCGATGGGGCCCAGGCCACGGATGTGTCGGTGATCCCCGCCATTGCCCTGAAACAGGTGGAAGTGCTGCGGGATGGTGCGGCCGCGCAGTACGGCTCCGATGCCATCGCCGGCGTGATCAACTTTGTGCTCAAGGACGCCGATTCCGGTGGCCGGATAGAAGCCCGATATGGCCAATATTACGAAGGCGACGGCGATACCCTGAATCTGGCGGCCAACCTGGGCCTCCCCCTGTCCGAGCAGGGCTTTATCAACCTCAGCGCCGAGTACAAAACCGCCGACGCCACCAGCCGCTCGATTCAACGTGACGATGCCGCCGATCTCATCAACGCTGGCAACAGCGCCGTCGCCAACCCGGCGCAGGTGTGGGGTTCTCCGGCCATCGATAGAGACATCAAACTGTTTGTGAATGCCGGCCTCGCCCTGAGCGAAAACAGCGATGCCTACCTGTTCGGCAACTGGGCAGAGCGCACTGCCACCGGCGGCTTTTACTTCCGCAACCCCAATACCCGCGGAGGCGTATTCTCCGGCGATGGCGGCGATACCCTGCTGGTGGGTGACCTCAGCGATGGGATGAACGGCAACTGCCCCGTCGTGCCCATCGTGGATCAGATCCCCGACCCGGACGCCCTCGCTCAGGTGGCCGCCAACCCGGACTGTTTCACCTTTTACCAACGCTTCCCCGGCGGCTTCACGCCCAGCTTCGGCGGCGACATGCTGGACCTCTCCCTGACCGCAGGGGTGAAGGGGGAGTGGGCCAACGGGCTGTATTACGATTTCAGCGCCGGAGCCGGTCGCAACGAAGTCGATTTCTTTATCGAAAATACGGTAAACGCCTCGATGGGCCCGAACTCTCCGACCCGTTTTAAGCCCGGCCGTTATGTGCAGATAGAGAACGGTGTTAACGCCGACTTCTCCTACCCCATGGACACCTGGGTGTTCTCATTCGGCGGCGAATACCGCAAAGAAACCTTTGAGATCTACGCCGGCGACCCGGCCTCATGGACCATCGGCCCTCTGGCCTCTCAGGGGTTCAGTATCGGTTCCAACGGCTTCCCGGGCTTTCAGCCCCGCGACCAGGGCTCCCACAGCCGGGAAAACATCGCCCTCTACACCGATATTGAGAAAAGCGTTGACGACACTCTGCTTCTCGCCGCCGCGCTGCGCTACGAGGACTACCAGAGCTTTGGTGACACCATCAATGGCAAACTCTCCGCACTGTGGGATCTGTCCGAACGCTTCAAGCTGCGGGGCAGCGTCAATACCGGTTTCCGGGCACCCACCGTTGGCCAGGAAAATGTCCGTAACGTGACCACCCAATTCTCCGCCACCGGCCTGCAGGACCAGGCCACCCTGCCGCCGACCAACCCCATCGCAATGCAGAAAGGGGGCAAGCCGCTGGAACCTGAGGAGTCCTTCAGTTACACCCTCGGCGCCGTTGCCACCCTGGGTGACCTGTACGTTACCTTCGATTACTACCATATCGAGGTGCAGGACCGAATCAGTCAGACCTCACCGTTGACGCTGACGGACGATGAGATCCAGGCACTGCTCAATCAGGGTATTCTGGACGCCAGCAGCTTCAGCAGCGTGCGTTACTTTACCAATGACTTCGATACCACCACTCAGGGGGTCGACCTGGTGGCGAACTACCGCCTGAGCAGCGGTTGGGGCGACACCAGCTTTGCCCTGGCCTACAACTGGAACCAAACCGAAGTCACCGACTTCAACCCGGCCAACATCAGTGACACCAAAGTGCGACTGCTGGAGCAAAACCTGCCGCGCCACAAAGGCAACCTGTCCGCCAACCACCGCATCGGCGACTATGATGGCCTGCTCAGGCTCAACTACTTTGGCGAATACTTTGAGGACCACCTGGATTCCGAGATCTTCCCCATTGAGGGTGAGGCCGCCTGGACCGTGGATGCCGAGCTTCGTTACCACATGGCAGATGGCGTGTCGGCTGCCATCGGTGCCCAGAACCTGTTGGATCAACGTGCTGATGAGCATCCCTGGCAGGGCATTGCGGGGGCTCGCTATCCCGCCACCGCACCGGTTGGCATTAACGGCGGATTCTATTACCTGAGATTGAGTTACGACTTCTGAGTGATCATCCCCCTCCCCCCCCAAAAAGTGCGGCCCAGGCCGCGCTTTTTTTGTTCACCATGATCTGCGTTAAGTAACCCAACGAGTTGAGTTGAATGGGAAAATTCCCCTTGGTACAACGGCATGGCATACGCACTTTTGGGGAGACGACGATGCTGTTCTGGCGCGTAATGATTGCCATGGTGGCGGCCCTGATGGGCACCCAACTGCTGACCTGGCTGTTTACCGGAGGGCTGACCATGCTGCAGTGGCTGGTGGTCTGGTGCGGTGGTTTGCTGCTGCTGCCCGCTTTTGGCTTTGCCTACCACTATCCCATTGTGCCGCGCTGGTTTGCCATCGCCTGCGCCAGCCTGCTGTTTGTGACCTGTCAGTTCACCCTGGTGATGGGCTTTATGGTGTGGCTCGACCAACCGGACCCGATGCACCTGTTCCCGCTGCTGATGCACTTCGTGGTGGTGCTGATCCTGATGTATCCGGTGTGGCAGTACGCCTTCGCCGACAAACGCTTCTGGCACCTGCCCCAGGGCGCCACAAAGATGCCGTTCTGAGTCACTCCCAGGGGGTCATGCCCGCCATGTCGTTCAGATCGAACGGGGTCTGCTGGTAGACGTAGTAGTTGAGCCAATTACTGAACAGCAAGGCCCCGTGAGCGTGCCAACTGGCCCGGGGCGGCCGGGTGGGGTCATCCTCGGGATAGTAGTGGTTCGGCACCTGCGGCGTCAGCCCGGCGGCCAGGTCACGGCGGTATTCATCCTGCAAGGTAGTGCGGGTGTATTCAGGATGGCCGGTCACAAACAGATTGCGGTTGTTCTGATCCACCACCAGATAGGCGCCCGCCACATCGGATTCCGCCAGCACCTTCAGGTCGCCATGGGCCTTGAGCTGGTCCAGCGACACCTGGGCATAACGGGAGTGCGGTACCCAGAACTCATCATCAAAGCCCCGCAGCAGCGGCACATGCTCATGCACCCGACGGTGCTGGAACACCCCGGAGATCTTCTCCTCCCGCAGGTAACGCTTGATGCCGTAGAGATGGTAGAACGCCGCGTGAGCCGCCCAGCACAGGAACAACACCGAGGTGGCGTGCTGCTGTGACCAGTCGATGATGGCGCGGATCTCATCCCAATAGGCCACCTCTTCAAACTCCAGATCACCCAGAGGCGCACCGGTGATGATCAGCCCATCGTAGTTGTTGCCACGCACCTGTTCGAAGTCACGATAAAACGCGTTCATATGGTCACAGGGGGTGTGCTTTGAGGGACGGTTGTGGATACGCAGCAGCTCCACATCCACCTGCAGGGGGCTGTTGCCCAGTAACCGTAACAGCTGGGTTTCGGTTTCAATCTTATTGGGCATCAGATTAAGGATAAGCAGCTTCAGGGGCCGGATGTTCTGGGCCTCAGCCCGGGTTTCAGACATCACAAAGATGTTCTCGCCCCGCAGTATTGCGGACGCGGGCAGACTGTCAGGCACCTTGACCGGCATATCGCTTCTCCTTAAGTAACTCGACCGTTATAACAGGACATCTGGACGTCCACAAGTCCGGACAGCTTTTGTGAAAGTGTCGGTTATGACCTTGTGAGGCCCCTTCAGCCTCTCTAGAATCGGCCCATACCCCGCAAGAGTTTCCATTTTTATGAGTCAATTAAGTGCCATCCTGATCGGCGCAAACTCCGGCCTCTCCCAGGCCCTGGCGCTGGAACTGGCCAAAGACAACGTGCGCCTCGGCCTGATGGCCGCGGATACCGACGCGCTGGCCCCATTGGCTGAAAAGCTGGGCCCGCAGACCGAGATGGTGGCCATCGACATCCAGAACCCGGAAGCCTGTCGGGAGGCGTTCGAGGCCCTGTGGCAGAAGCTGGACGGCGCCGCCCTGGTGGTGATCAACACCGCCGCCGGTGGCCTGGACCTGGACCTGCCCTGGGCACTGGACAAAACCGTCATCGACATCAACGTCACCGGCTTTACCGCCCTGGCCAACGCCGCCTTTGCCCGCATGGTGGAGCAAAAGTATGGCCAACTGGCAGCCCTGACCTCCATCGCCGGTGAGCGCGGTGGTCCGCAGGTGGCCTTCCACGCCTCCAAAGCGTTCCAGCAGAACTACCTGCAGGGCCTGCGCCTGCATGCCCAGCGCCTGAAGCTGCCGGTTACCATCACCGACCTGCGCATGGGCTACCTCGACAAGATGCAGGGCCGCGGCAGCAAGCTGTGGAGCGCGCCGCTGCCGGTGATCGCCCAGCAGTGCGTCAAAGCAATGAAAAAAGCCAAACACACTGTGTACGTTACCCGCCGCTGGCGCGTAATCAGCTGGCTGACTGCGCTGTTGCCGGAGTACATCTACAACAAGCGCAAATACAAGGGCTGAGGCCCGCACAGCAAAAAGCCACCCAAGCGGGTGGCTTTTTTGCGTCTGTCTTTGTGACCGGGTTTCGCTTTAGAAGGTGTAACCCACGGAAAGCATGTAAACCCAGGGGTCGATGTCGGTCTTAATGGATACCCGGTCTTCGCCCAGATTGAAGTTCACGTCGGTGCCGATATCGATATACCAAACGGACGCGTTCACCAGCCAGTTGTCGTTAAATTTGTAATCGATGCCCACCTGGCCCGCCAGGCCAAAGGAGGTGTCCACGTCCAGATCGCTCAGTGCGCCGTCGAGGTCATTGGTGAACTTCTCGTCGAAGAAAACGGTCATGTTCACACCGGCACCGATATAGGGACGCAGGTTACCGGAACCGAAGTAGTACTGGGCCATCAGGGTCGGCGGCAGGTGCTTCAGCTTAGCCAGATCGTTGACACCAGCTTCCGGCAGGGTCACTTCGTGGCTGAATGGGGTAGCGGCCAGCAGTTCCACACCAAAGT
Organism: Ferrimonas balearica DSM 9799; assembly: GCF_000148645.1. Taxonomy (NCBI): domain Bacteria; kingdom Pseudomonadati; phylum Pseudomonadota; class Gammaproteobacteria; order Alteromonadales; family Ferrimonadaceae; genus Ferrimonas; species Ferrimonas balearica. The sequence goes on along the minus strand of NC_014541.1, from coordinate 1,111,884 downwards.
TGTTAGTCACCATGTAGGTGAAGTTCAGGCCCAGCTGAGTGTTGTCATCAACCGCAAACTCACCAAAAGTGGCTACTTGCCCTGAGCTTTCATTCGGCGCTACGGTGGCAGCACCAACACGAACGATAAAATCGCCCGCTTCGTGAGAAAAGGCCGGAGCAGAGAGGGCAGTGAGAATCGCCAGAGACAGCAGTTTGGTTTTCATCTTGTTCACTCCATGAGGTGAGAAAGGGTTGGTTCCCGTAACCTTATGGCGCCAACCCTAGCGAGCTTTCCCAACAGCAACTTTGATCTCGCTCAACCTCTCTGAAACAATTAGGAAACAGCACCATCCCATCGTGATCAGCATCACGAAATCATCTCTTTTTATGACAGGACGTTCCTATGCTGCACGCCCCGACACATCCGCAAGGCCCGGTTCTTTCCCGCTTTATTGCCGGCTACTGGCGACTGCTCGACTGGCAGATGACGCCGCAGCAACGATTAGGTTTCCTGCAAGCTCATCTCGATCTGGGCATCAGCAGTTGTGACCACGCGGACATCTATGGCGATTACCAGTGTGAAGCCGCGTTTGGTGAAGCACTGGCACTGAACCCCGGCCTGCGCGAGCGGATCCAACTGGTCACCAAGTGCGGCATCTGCCTGCCCGGCAGCAAGGGCTATGACCTGCCCCACTACAACACCAGCGCTGGCCATATCCAGCACCAGGTGGAGCAGAGCCTGCGCCACTTTGGCACCGACTACCTCGACCTGCTGCTGATCCACCGTCCCGACCCGCTGATGCAGGCGGACGAAGTGGCCGAAGCGTTCAACCAGCTGCAGCAGGCCGGGAAGGTGCGTCATTTCGGCGTCTCCAACTTCACCCCCAGTCAGTTTGACCTGCTGCAATCCCGGCTTGATCAGCCGCTGGTCACCAATCAGGTGGAGATCTCCCCGCTGCAACTGACCGCCCTGCACGACGGTACGCTGGACCACCTGCAGCAACACCGCATCCGCCCCATGGCCTGGTCCTGCCTGGGGGGCGGTCGCCTGTTCAGCCCCGCAGACCCACAGGCCCGCAGCGTCCGCCTGGAGCTGTCAAAAGTGGCGGAAGAGGTGGGCGCCGAGGGCGTGGATCAGGTGGCGTTGGCCTGGCTGCTGGCGCTGCCCAGCAACCCGCTGCCGATTCTGGGCAGCGGCAAGATTGAACGACTTCAGCAAGCGGTGGCGGCAGAGCGCCTGAACCTCACCCGGGAGCAGTGGTTCCGCATCTGGGTGGCCTCAACCGGCCACAATGTGCCCTGAGCCAAACTGTCCTGAACCCGGGTCACAATGGCCCTCAGGCGAGACATTCTGTCCAGCGCAATTCGGACTTTTCACCCCTGTAGTCAGATCAGGTTATTTCTGGTTGATCCATCTCTGAATTTCTTCCCCGTGGCGTTGCCCGGGGGTAATCGGCTTCACCAAAATACGGCCGATTATTTCGAGGATTTTCAGAATGTTGAAATTTGGACTCAACCCCATTCTGGTCGCCATGCTGATGCCGCTTCCGGCCCTGGCGGTCTCTGCCGGGGGGATTGATGAAGTGGTGGTGGTTCATGCTGACCAGCCCACAGCCCAGCGCGAAGCCGCGACCCAGTACACCGTCAGCCGTTCCGACATTGAGCTGTCCGGTGCCCAGAGCCTGGAGCAGGTGCTGCAGGAGGTCCCCGGCCTGCACATCCGCAACGCCAATAAAGGCCCGGCCCGCATTGAAGCCCGCGGCTTTAAAACCCGCCACCTGACCTTCCTGATCAACGGCGTGCCGTACAACAACGGCAGCGACGGTGAGTTCGACCCGGCCACCCTGCCGGTTAACCTGATCGAGCGGGTTGAAGTGGTCACCGGCGGCGGCTCCCTGCTGTACGGCCCGGGTGGTGCAGGCGGTGTTATCAACATCATCACCCGCAAATCCTTCGACGGTCACAGCTTCAGCGCCAATGCCGGTGGCGGCAACGACGGTGCCTGGCAAGCGGGCGCCGGTGTGGCACTGGGCGACCAGACCCACTCTGGCCTGCTGCAGTACCAGGGCTATGGCCGCGACGGCTTCCGCCTGCCCTCCGACTTCGACGCCCAGGCCCAGGAAGATGGCGGCACCCGCAACAACAGCGACTACGAACAACACAGCCTGCTGGGCGAATACGACTGGCAGCTGAGCGAAGACACCGAACTCGGACTGACCGCCAACTGGGGCACCCTGGAGAAGGGCAACCCCATCCAGGTGGACAGCAAGAAGAGCGAAGTGGAGCGCATCGAAAATCAGGACCGCTTTGGCATCCAGGCCCGCGCCAGCCACAACCTGACCGAGCAGCATCAGCTGCGCGGCTACGTCTACTACCACGAGCAGGACGAAGAGCGCCGTACCTACGCCGATGACACCCTGGCCAAGGCGCTGGACCGTACCGACGTGCACCTGGCCAATCAGGGCATCAACCTGCAATGGGTCTGGAAGCAGGACGCTCACCTGCTGACCACCGCTTACATGCTGGAACAGCAGCGCTGGCGCTCCGAGCTGGATGACCTCTCTGCCAGCACCTTTGCCGGCGGCACAGGCTCTGGCGGCGGTACCGGCGGCGGTACTGGCGGTGGCTCTGGTGACGGCAGTGGTTCCGGTGGTGGTACTGGCGGTGGCGACGGTTCCGGTGGTGGCACTGGCGGTGGCGATGGTTCCGGTGGCGGCACTGGCGGGGGCGACGGTTCCGGTGGTGGCACTGGCGGTGGCGACGGCTCCGGTGGCGGCAGTGGCGACCCGATGCAGCAGCGCGACCAACGTACCCAGTCCATCGTGGCGGAATACCAGTGGCAGCCCAGCCAGTCTGGCGGCCTGACCCTGAGTGGCGGTCTGCACGACAACGACATGGACGACACCCTGCGCCACAGCCTGCTGGGCTCCGGTTACTACTACGTGACTGACAGCACCAAGCTGAGCGCCAGTGCCGCTCGTAAGATCCGCTACCCGACTCTGGAAAACCAGTACGAGGCGGCAGCCGATGTGGAACTTGAGCCGGAAACCACCGAGCACTACGAGCTGGGCCTGACCCAATACCTGGGCCAGACCAACCGCATCGAACTGAGTGCTTACTACAGCGATGTGGCCAACTACATCGAGAAGGACGACAACGACGTTCTGCGCAACTACGCCCATTACCGCTTTACCGGTGTGGACACCAGCTGGCAGAACCAGACCTTCGAGTCGGTGCACTGGATGCTGGGATACAGCTACCTCGACGCCGAGAACCGTGGTGAGGACGACCAGAATCGCACCACCCTGCAGTACCGTCCCAAGCACACCGTGAAGGCCAATGTCACCGCTTACCTGCCGTGGCAACTGACCGCTCGTCTGGACAGTCAGTACGTGATGGACCAGGTCTTCTACAAGAGCGGCGAGCAGCAGGAACTGGACGACTACGTGCTGGTGGACATCAGCTTCAGTCAGCCGCTGCCGGTTGACGGCCTGAGCTGGCAGTTCACCGTGACCAACCTGTTCGATGAGCTGTATGAAACCAGCCGCGCCCTGCCCCAACCGGGTCGGCAATGGCTGCTGCAGCTGAAGGGCCAATGGTAAGTCGTGCTGCAACTTGACCAGTTGACGTTGAGCCGGGGTAACCCGGCTCTGTCGATCTCATTCACCCTGGCGCCCGGTGAGGTGATGATCCTCAGCGGGCCCACGGGCTCCGGCAAAAGCACCCTGCTTTTGCAGATTGCCGATCTGCTGGAGAGCCCCTCCGGCCAGATCACCCGTCCCCCCCGTATCGGCCTGGTGATGCAGGACCCGGCGCTGCAGCTGATGCGCGAACGCATCGGCCCGGAAGTGGCACTGTGGCTCGAACACCTCGCTGTGCCACCGGCACAGATGCGTCCCCGTATCGAAACCGCGCTGGCCCAGGTAGGGCTGAAGCTGCCGCTGGACACCCCGGTGGCCCAGCTGTCGCAGGGACAGAAATACCGCCTGCTGCTGGCCGCACAACTGGTGGCCGAACCGAACCTGCTGCTGCTTGACGAACCCTGGGCCCAGCTGGACCCGGAGGCACTGGCGGTGGTGTTGGACACCCTCGACAGCCTGCGCCAGAAAGGCGTCAGCATGGTGATTGCCGAACACCACGCGGAGGCGTTTGCCCGCCTCAATCCGCGCCACTATCCGCTCGGCCATACCGAGCCGGTTACCCTCGTCCGATGGCCACAACTGCCCCGCGGCCACAACGTTCTGGCCCTGGAGGATGCGCTGCTGCGCACCGACGATACCGCACTGCTGGTGCTGCCGAGGCTGGCGCTGCGGGCGGGTGAATGCGTCACCCTCAGTGGCGCCAATGGCAGTGGGAAAAGTTCTCTGTTGCAGGCTCTGGCCGGATTGGAGCATCGCCTTGAGGGCGAGGTTTCAGTGCTGGGACGTCGTCCCGGACAACGCGGCAAAAGAGGCGCCGCAGGCCGTATTGGCTGCCTGCTGCAACGACCCGACCGCCAACTGTTTGCCGCCACTGTGGCGGAGGAGATCGGCTTCAGCCTGCGTCGCTCCGGCCAGAGCCTAAACGAGGTGTCGCACTGGCTCGACACACTGGGGCTCGGTCATCTGGCCCAGCGTTCGCCCCTGCACCTCTCCTACGGCCAACAGCATCAACTGGCGCTGCTGGCCCAACTGGCCGCCAAGCCGGATCTGCTGTTGCTGGATGACCCACTGGCCGGACTCGATGCCAACGCGCAAACCCGGCTGTGGGAACTGTTGATCACCCAGTGCCAGCGGGGGATGGCCATTGTCATCGCCAGCCATCGTGCCCTACCCGATACCGGGTTGGCCTGGCATATCGATAACGGAGGTGTACATGTGGCGGCCTGATCCGGTGCGTCTGACCCAGGCCAAACTACTGGCCGTACCGTTGCTGACCCTGCTGGGCCTGTCCGGACCAAACTGGCTGTTGGCGCCGCTTATGCTGGCCTGGCTGGCGGTGTTGCTGCCCCTGCCGAAAGGGCCACGCCAACTGCGGCGTACCCTGCTGTTTATGCTGCCCAACTGGCTGCTGATCAGCGCCGTCTACGCCTTCAAGTTTGGGGCAGACGGCCTGCCGATGGCTGGCCTTATCAGCGTTCGTATCCTGCTGGGGATCCTGCCGGGGCTGTGGTTCTACCTGTCGACCCCGGGGCAAACCCTGATCCGGGCGCTGGATCCCTGGCTGTCGCGACGCAACGCCACCGTGCTGCAGGCCGCACTGGCCTTGCTGCCGACCATGGTCAATGAAGCCCGACTGCTGTTTCAGCTCGCCAAATTGCGCGGCGCGCACCTGTCCGCCCGCGACTTTCTGCGTCCCCGGGGTTACGCCGAGCTAGGGCAAACCGTGCTGCTGCCGCTGCTGGTGCAGATGATGCGCTTTTCCGAACAACAAGCCCTGGCCTTGCGCAGCCGGGGTTACCAGGAAGACCAACCCCTGACCCGATTTAAGGAGATCTTATGAACGCGCGCTCTCTGAACGATGCCCTGTTGCTGGGCACCCTGGCGCTGCTGTTTGTGGCGGTGAAGTCCGTGTTCCGCTTTAAGCTGGGCCTGACCGGCCACTCCATGTTTTTCCTGATGACCACCCTGCTGCTGGCCCGTGGTCTGGTGCCGGTCAAAGGTTCGGTATTTTACTGTGGCCTGATCGCCGGTCTGCTCGCCATGGTGCTGGGGGTGGGCAAAGGCGGGCCGCTGGTGCTGCTCAAATTTATGATGCCGGCGGTGGCGGTCGAACTGGCGCTGTGGCTGCTGCCGTTCGCCCCCTGGTATCGCCTGCAGGCGATGGTGGTGGCCTTTATTGGGGTGGCCGCCTGGACCGCCAAAGGCGTTCTGGAGCTGGCCCTGGCCGGCGCCACCTACGAGGTGATGCTGGTGCAGGCGGGCTGGAAACTGTTTGGCGGCTGCGTGTTTGCCACTTTAGCCTGCCTGCTGGTGCCCACCCTGCTGCGCCACCTGGCCCACCATCAACTGATCCCGGCCAACCGCCAACCCGCTAAGCTGCAACCGGCCCAGGAGGCCTGCTGATGAAACTCTTTATCTGCATTGATGACACCGACGAAATTGGCACCAAGGGCACCGGTGAACTGGCCCAGGAGCTGATCGACGCCATTCACCAACAATCATTGGGCCAGTGTTCCGCCATTACCCGTCACCAGTTGTATGTGCACCCGGACATCCCCTACACCTCGCACAACAGCGCCATGTGCTTCGAAGTTCTGACCGAAGCGCGCCACTACGGCACCCTGAGCGGCATGGCGCAGCAGTTCCTGCTGACCCAATCTGCCGCTGGCTCCGACCCGGGCCTCTGCATCGCCCCGGCCGAATCCCTCGACGCGGCCCGCATCATCGCCTTTGGCCAGGCTGCAAAGCGCGAAGTCCTGACCCGCGCAGAGGCCTACCAACTGGCGTTTGAGCTGGGCGTCCACCTCAGTGAACACGGTGGCCGCGGCGACGGTGTGATTGGGGCGCTGGCCGGGGTTGGCCTGCGCCTGAGTGGCCGCGATGGTCGTTGCAAAGGGCGGTTAAAAGTCGAGGCAGAACAACTGACGGTGGCCCAACTGCTGGCCCACCCGGAGATCGACGCGGTGACCACACCGGCCGGTGAAGTGCTGGCTCCGGATACGATGATCACCCTGCTGGATAAGGTCAAAACCGTGTGGTGGGATCACCGCAATACCCTGCTGGTGGTGGCCGATGGCGACCGCTGGATCAATGCCCAGAAACCCCACCTGAAGGAGTACTGATGACGCTGCACAAAGGTTTTAGCGCCTACACCGAAGTGCGTCTGCTGGCCAGCCAATGCCCGCAATTTGGCCCCGACGACGAAGATGAACACACCGACAGTGAGCTGGTCAGTTGCTACAACTGCCGCTACCGTCGCTGGCTGATTGACGGCTTTGAGTGCCGCCGCCCGCAGTGATTAAGCCCCGTCTGACGGCATAACAAAAAACGCCCCGCGATGCGGGGCGTTTTGTTTGGCTCAGGCCATCAGGACTGGATCGGTTCCAGCATCACTTCGGCACTGAACTCCTTGTTGTTGATCACCGGGTAGAGATCGAAGGTTTGCAGGATGGGGCGGCCATTCACACGCACCGCTGCCCACACCACGTATTCCGCCTTCTTATCGAGAATGTCTTCCGGCACCGAGAAGTAGAACGGCACCGGCAGCTTACCCACATCAAACTCTTTCTGAGTCAGGATCACGCCCGGTGTTTTGGCGTCAATGATCGCCACCACCACGCGGGACCCATCCGGCAGAAGCGTGGCTTCCTTATAGGTGATCACGCCGCTGACGCGAACGTAGTCCGGTTCCGTTGGCGTGACGGTCACGCAACCGCTCAGGGTGACAACAAAAAGCAGGCAAAGCAGTCGTTTAATCATTGGCCAGATGGCTCCGTAATGGGCATGCAACCCAGTGTAATCAACGGCTCTGCCTGCCTCAAGTCAGGCCGGTTGTGGATCCGACGCGGCCTGTGCGCGAGCGGCCAGATAGGCACGGGTATCCGCCAGGATCTCCTTGCGCAACAGCAGCAGCGCGATCAGATTCGGCACCGCCATCAGGCCGTTCACCACGTCCGCCAGCAGCCAGATCAGCTCCAGTTGCAGCAGGCCGCCGACCGCCACCAGCGCCACAAACACCACGCGGTAGGGGAAGCGGCCGCGTTCACCCACCAGGAACAGCACCGCCCGTTCACCGTAGTAACACCAGCCCAGGATGGTGGTGAAGGCGAAGAACAGCAGCGCCACGGTGATGATCTTGGTGCCGATAAAGGAGGAGAGTGCGGTATTGAACGCCTCAGAGGTCATGGCCGCACCGGCGGTGTCGCCCTGCCAGGCGCCACTGAGCACCAGCGCCAGACCGGTCAGGGTGCAGATGATCAGGGTATCCAGCATCGGTCCCGCCATCGACACTAGGCCCTGCTCCACTGGAGAATCGGTCTTGGCGGCAGCAGCGGCCATCGGCGCGCTGCCCAGGCCCGCTTCATTGGAGAACACGCCGCGGGCAATACCGAACTGGATCGCCATCATCACGGTGGCGCCGGCAAAACCGCCTCCGGCCGCAACCGGGTTGAAGGCCGACTCAAAAATCAGGGCAAAGGCGCCGGGCACCGCTTGCCAGTTCAGCAGCAACAGTGCACTACAGGCCAGCACGTAACCGATCGCCATGGTCGGCACCAACGCTGTGGCGACGGTGGCAATGCGCTTAATGCCCCCCAGAACCACAGCCGCGACCAGCACGGTCAGTGCCACCATGGTCAGGGTATTGGGGATGGCAAAGGCGATATTGGCGCCGTCCACAATGGCGTTCACCTGGGGGAAGGTTCCGATACCGAAAAACGCCACCAGCAGGGTAAACAGGGCAAACAGCTTAGCCAGCCAGTTCAGGCCGGTGCCGTGGGCGATGTAGTACATCGGACCACCGACCTGCTCGCCGCGGTCATCGGTGCGGCGGTATTTCACCGCCAGCATGCACTCGGCGTACTTGGTGGCCATACCCAGCAAACCCGCCAGCCACATCCAGAACAGGGCCCCAGGGCCGCCCAGCTTCACCGCGGTGGCCACACCGACAATGTTACCGGTACCGATGGTGGCCGCGAGGGCGGTGCACAGGGCGCTGAAGCGGCTGACATCACCGGTGCTGCCGCTTTTCTGGAACATCAGCTTGAACGACAGAGGCAGACCGCGCAGCTGCAGCATGCCCAGATTGATGGTGAAGTACAGACCGGTTCCCAGCAGCAGGATCAGCAACGGCGGACCCCAAACCCAGGATGACAGTGTGGCTAGTGCGTTTTCGAGTGAGTTCATGGGTGTTTTTCCTCCTGTGTGACGACTCACTACACAAAGAGGAGAAACCATGATGGACCGGGACCAATGCCCGAGATACAGCGGCAGTGCAGGCCGCCATCGAGAGATCGATGGCGGTATTCAGCACCTCTGTCCTTTTGCCTGAGCGTTTCACGGCATAGCCGCTTGCGCCTTCGGCGTCCAAATCAATGGATCTCTCCAGAGGCTCGTCCAGTAACAGTCCTCATCGGGAACTCCCGACGCCTGAAAGATTTACTTCTTCGGCGGGCGGCTGGGCCACCACTCTCCTGATACCTTCATCCGAGTTCCCCGCTTGTGAAAGGCGGGGAGAGGCAATGTAACAAAAAACCGCCGTGCCGCAATGGGGCACGGTGGTGATGTGTTTCACACTTTGGGGATTTTCTTCTGCTGGCGCATCAAACCCTCCTGCACCGCACTGGCGATCAGCTCCCCCTTCTGATTGAAGAACTGGCCCCGCACCAGGCCACGGCTGTTGGTGGCATTGGGGCTGTCGATGGCGTATAGCACCCATTCGTCAAAGCGGAACGGGCGGTGGTACCACATGGCGTGGTCGATGGTGGCAACCTTCAGGCGCGGGTCGAGCCAGGACAGGCCATGAGGCTGCAGCGCAGTGACCAGGAAATTGAAGTCAGAGGCGTAGGCCAGGAGGTAGCGGTGCAGGCGCGGGTCATCCGGCAGCTTGCCCTGGGTGCGCATCCAGACGTAACGGCGCGGCTCGCTGGCCTTGGGCCGGAACGGGTCGATCTGCTCCACCAGGCGCATCTCGATGGCGGCGTTATCCAGGTAGCGCTCCATCAGGCTTTTGGGCAGTTTGTCCGCCAGCACTTTGGCCAGGTCATGCTGATTGGGCAACCCCTCGGGGCCGGGCACCTGGGGCATCGGATCCTGGTGTTCAAACCCGGGCTCCTCTCCCTGAAAGGAGGCGGTCATGTAGAAGATCGGGCGGCCGTGCTGAATGGCACTGACCCGGCGGGCGCTGAAACTGCCGCCGTCGCGCAGGCTCTCCACCTCGTAGAGAACCGGACGGGACAGGTCGCCGGGGCGAAGGAAGTAGGAGTGGAAAGAGTGAACCGAGCGTTCTGCCGCCACGGTCTCCTTGGCGGCGCTGAGGGCCTGGCCCAGCACCTGGCCACCAAACAGGTGACCAAAGCCCAGGTCCAGGGTCTGGCCACGGAACAGGCCATCTTCCAGTTGCTCCAGGGACAGGATCCCGAGCAGGCGATTAAGCGTATCTGACATCGCGTATTCCACTTCAGTGAGCACAAGAGGCAATACGCTACTGGCAAATCCGCCGAATTTCTAGCGCCCCTCGATGACACTGCGCATGGTGCGGGCCAGGCGCTGGGCGAAACTGTCGTAACTCTGGGTTTTCGGGCTGGACTTCAGGTTGGGCCACAGGCTCGCCAGGGTTTCCGGACGACGCTCCGCCGGCTCCAGCCGCAATCCCACCCCCTCCTGCACGCCCGCCAATGCGTAGTGGCCACCGCCAGCGGTGATCACCTCGCCGTTGGGGGCCCGTCGCGACATCAGCCACAACATCGCTGGCACCACGGTATCCGGCGTCATCTCATCCGCTTGCTCCGGCAGGACCCAGCGTTTGGAAAGGCGGCTGTAGCAGGCCGGACACAGGGCGTTGATGCGGATCCCCGCTTCGTTGGCTTTGACGTGAAGGCTACGCACCAGTGCCAGATTGGCCGCGTTGGAGGCGGCGTAACCGGCCATGCGGTCATCGCCGTACAGGGCGGAGAAGCCGGAGGTCACCATAATGCGACCGTAGCCCTGCGCCTGCATCACCGGCCAGACCGCCTGAATGCTGGCCAGCGTGGTGAAGTAGTTGCCATCCATATGGCGGCGGTACAGGCCCAGGTCGGTGCCCAGCTCTTCCTGGCAGATCAGCACCCCGGCGTTGCAAACCAGGCCGTCAATCCGGCCAAAACGCTTGAGGGTATCCTGTACCACCTGCTGCAGGGCTTCCGGGTCGCGCACATCGACACAGTGGCCAATCACCTCGGCCCCCATATCGTGGGCAAGCTCGATCACGTCCTCGAGAAAGGCCGGATCACGTCCCTCGCCATCGGTATCGCAACCGGAGTCCAGCGCCACCACATGGGCACCGCGCTCCGCCAGCGCCAGCGTATAAGCACGACCCAATCCCCGGGCCGCGCCAGTAACCAGAATCACCTGGTCGACAAATTGAATCACGTTTAGATGCCTTTCCTTGAGTGATTGTCCGGTCACTGTGGCTCATGGTGGGAGAAATTTCTGTGATCCTCCGTGCAAAGGGTATTACTGCTGCTTGGAAACCTCCGTGAGGGTGATCGGAGTCTTTTGTGTGCCGACAAGGTACACTTCGCGTACCTGTTTTTTTTCAACTGCGTTATCAATGCAATTCCAATATTGGCTCATGGCGATCCGCCCCCGAACTTTGCCCGCGGCGATCAGCCCTCTGTTGCTCGGTAATGTGCTGGCCTGGTATCAAGGCCAGTTCTCCTGGCTGGTGGCGGGCTGTGCCATGCTGTGCGGCGTGTTGCTGCAGATTGGCGTCAACCTGGCCAACGACTACTTCGACTTTAAAAGCGGCGTCGACACCGAAGCGCGCCTGGGCCCGACCCGGGTGACTCAGGCGGGCCTGCTGGCCCCTACGGCCGTGCGCAATGCCATGGCACTGAGCCTGGTACTGGCGGTGGCGGTCGGCCTCTATCTGATCTACGTCGGCGGCTGGCCCATCGCGGTGCTGGCGGCGCTGGCGGTGGCCGGGGCGCTGGGCTACTCCGGCGGCCCCTACCCCATCGCGTCACTGGGGCTGGGTGAGGTGGCGGCCTTTGTTTACTTCGGTCTGGTGGCCGTGGTGGGGGTGTACTTTATCCAGACCGGTCACACCGACCTGCCAGCGTGGCTGCTGGCTTCCGCCCTGGGTCTGTATAACGCGGCCATCATGCTGGTGAACAACACCCGCGATATCGCCACCGACACCGAAGCGGGCAAACGCACCCTGGCCGTGCGCATCGGCCAGCACAGTGCCCGAATGCTGTACCGTGCGCTGGTGCTGCTGCCTTTCCTGATGATCACCGTAGCCTGGTTGCTGGGTGCCCTGCCGGGACAGACCGTGCTGTTGGCGGCCATCGCCGCGCCTATGGCCGTGAAGCTGGCCAGTGCGTTTGAGCAAACCGAAGGCGCAGCCCTGAACCCGCTGCTGGGCCGTACCGCCCAGCTGACTCTGGTATACAGCCTGCTGTGCAGCCTGGGCCTGATCCTGGCCCGCTGGATGGCCTGAGCCCATTCGCGCTAAACGCAAAAACGCCGCCCAAATGAGCGGCGTTTTTTGTTTGTCATCGCCGGTTATCCGGTCACCCGTCCCTTGCCGTAGCCCAGTCGCACCAGGGTGTTGTGCACCAGGTCCAGCGCCGCCGGGTCTTCGATGGTGGCGGGCACAACGTAGTCCTGATTGTCTGCCATCTTGCGCATGGTGCCACGGAGGATCTTGCCGGAGCGGGTTTTCGGCAGTTTGTTGATCACGCTGACCAGCTTAAACGCCGCCACCGGGCCAATCTCCTTACGCACCAGCGCAATCAGCTGCTGATACAGCTCATCCTCGCCAAGCTCAACGCCGGATTTGAGCACCACCAGGCCCAGCGGCACCTGCCCTTTGAGCTTGTCAGCAACGCCGATCACCGCCACTTCCGCCACTGCCGGATGCTGCGCCAGCACCTCCTCGAAGCGACCGGTGGAGAGGCGGTGGCCTGCCACGTTAATGATGTCGTCGATGCGGCTCATGATGTAGAGGTAGCCCTCCTCATCCTGATAGCCGGCATCGCCGGTCAGGTAGTAGCCGGGATAGCGGCTCAGGTAGCTGTCGATGTAACGCTGATCATTGCCCCACAGCGTAGGCAGGGTGCCCGGTGGCAACGGCAGGCGGATGGCGATCGCCCCACTCTGCCCGGCGGCCATCGGGTTGCCCTCCTCATCCAGCACCTCCACCTGGTAACCCGGCACCGCCAGGGACGGAGAGCCGGCCTTAATGGGCAACGGTTCAATACCCAGCGGATTGGCGCAGATGGCCCAGCCGGTTTCGGTTTGCCACCAGTGATCCACCACCGGCACCTTAAGGGTGTCCATCGCCCAGTTCAGGGTGTCCGGATCACAACGCTCACCGGCCAGATAGAGTGCTTTGAGGGTGCTGATGTCGTACCGCTGCAGGTACTCGGTATTGGGGTCTTCCCGCTTGATGGCGCGGATGGCGGTGGGGGCGGTAAAGAAGCTTTTGACCTGATACTGCTCAATCACCCGCCAGAACGCGCCGGGGTCCGGCGTGCCCACCGGCTTGCCTTCATAAAGCACGGTGGTGGCGCGGGCCAGCAGCGGGCCATAAACGATGTAGGAGTGACCCACCACCCAGCCCACATCGGACGCCGCCCAGAAGGTGTCCCCCGGGTCGATGTCGTAGATCGCTTTCATCGACCAGTGCAGCGCCACCGCATGGCCGCCATTGTCCCGCACCACCCCTTTGGGGGTACCGGTGGTGCCGGAGGTGTAGAGGATATAGAGCGGATCCGTGGCGGCGACCGGCACACAGTCGGCCGGTTCCACCCCATGTTGGGCCTGGTGCCAGTCCAGATCCCGCCCCTCATGCAGGACCGCACTGCATTGCGGACGTTGCAGGATCAGGCAGCGCTCAACCGGATGCTGAGCCAGCTCCAGGGCGTTATCCAGCAGCGGCTTGTAGGGCACCACACCGGAGGGTTCAATGCCGCAGGAGGCGGACAGCACCAGCTTCGGGCAAGCGTCGTCAATTCGGGTCGCCAACTCCGCGGCGGCAAAGCCGCCAAACACCACGGAGTGGATGGCACCGAGGCGGGCACAGGCCAACATGGCGTATACGGTTTCCGGCACCATCGGCATGTAGATGACGACGCGGTCGCTCTTCTCCACCCCCTGGGCCCGCAGCGCCCCCGCCAGCCGCGCCACCTGAGCCTGCAACTCGGCATAGGTGATGGCGTAGGCGGTATCGGTCACCGGGCTGTCGTAGTGGATCGCCACCTGATCACCAAAGCCCGCCTCAACGTGGCGGTCAACGGCGTTATAGCAGGTGTTGATCATGGCCCCGTCGAACCAGCGATAGAGCGGCGCCGCACGGTCATCCAGCACCTGCTGCCAGGGTTGGTCCCAGTGGATGCCTTCGGCGGCTTCGGCCCAGAATTCTTGGGGTTCGATCTTGGCGCGTTGCTGCAATGCCCGGATAGACGTCATCTTTGCCTCCTTTCGACACGACGCTGTGCCTGTCCCGGTTTTTTTAGCAGGGGTAATGGCAAAGCCCCATTAGACCTAAGGCTACTGATGCCGCTTGCGGGTTGTGCTCAGCCTGCGCCAGATCAACTAACGCAATTAATTCTCATTTGCACTACGATTCTCTTTTGGTAGAGTGCGCCTACCCAATCGGTTCATCGGCAATAGGGAGCCAGCATGCTCGACCTGAACGACCCCCAACTGGTCGGTCAATCCACCCCCGACCCTCTGAGATACGCCTTTGCCCGCAAACACGGCGCCCACGCTGGCAGCGACAGCGAGGTCGTACCCGGTTCCCAGGTTCAAACCGCCCTGCAACAAGCACTGGATGGCGCCGGACAGCCGGGGGACACACGCTGCCTGTACGTTCATATCCCCTTCTGTCGCGTGCGCTGCAGTTACTGCAACTTCTTCCAGTACGCCTCCAGCCAGTCGCTGATAGACCAGTATTTCGATGCGCTGTGTCGGGAGATCCGGCACAAGGCCGCGCAGCCCTGGAGTCAGGCGGCTCCCTTTCAGGCGGTCTACATCGGTGGTGGTACCCCCACCGATCTGAGCGCCACTCAGTTACAGCAGCTGGGGCAGATGCTGCGCCAGCACTTCCCACTGGCGCCGGATTGCGAAATCACTCTGGAGGGGCGCGTCAATGGCTTCGACCGGGCCAAATTTGAGTCCGCTCTCGCCGGCGGTTTTAACCGTTTCTCCTTTGGCGTGCAGAGTTTCAACAGCCAGGTACGGCGGGCTGCCAGGCGGCTCGACGATGGTGATGTGGTGATGCGCCGGATCCAGGAGATAGTGGCCTACAACAGTGCCCCCATCGTGATTGACCTGCTTTACGGGCTGCCACATCAAAGCCTGGAGGTCTGGCAGCAGGATCTGGCGGACTACCTGGAGAGCGGGGCCCACGGCGTTGACCTCTACCAGCTTATCGACATGCAGGGACTGCCGATGCACCGACAGGTTGAGCAGGGCAAGCTGCCACCGCCCGCGGATACCGCCACCAAAGCCACGATGTTTGAACAGGGTGTGCGCTTTATGGCCATCCATCACCAACGGCGCCTCAGCATCAATCACTGGGCCCGGGATAACCGCGAGCGCAGCCTCTACAACAGCCTCGCCAAAACCACCGCCGAGATCCTGCCGCTGGGCGCCGGGGGCGGTGGCAACGTGGCTGGCCTGCAGATGATGCAGACGCGCAAGATGGAGGATTACCTCGACGCGATTCACGCCGAACGCTACCCGGTACCGATGCTGCTGCGAGCCCCCGCCGGTCAGGCATTGCAGGGTCACATCAAAGCGGCATTTGATCATGGCGTATTGTCCCGCCGTGCCCTTGAGCGGGTGGCCGGTGACGACCTGTACCCGACTTTGTTACCTCTGTTCCGGGCCTGGCAGGACAACGGGCTGGTGACCCTGGAGCCGGACTACCTGGTGCTGACTCTGGCGGGCCAGTTCTGGTCGGTCACCCTGGCCCAAAACCTGATCCGCAGCGTGATTACCCTGCGTTCTGAACACCAGGCCGCCTAGGCTTAACAGAGCCAATCTTAATATGGCGTCGCGCCCCGGAACCGGGCACGACCGCGTTCATCAGGAGGATTATTTGCCACACCCAACCCTGACCTCATTGACGCCACGCTGGATTGTCCAGCAGGCGATGACACACAAAAAGCGGTTGCTGGCCGCTAACCTGATCGCCATCGTCGCCACGGTGATCAGCGTGCCCATTCCCCTGATGCTGCCCCTGTTGGTGGATGAGGTGTTGCTGAACCAGCCCGGCACCCTGCTGCACGCCATGAATGAGGTGTTGCCCGCCAGCTGGCAGCAGCCGGTCACCTACATCGGCATTGTGCTGGTGCTGGTGATCCTGATGCGCTGCAGCAGCCAGGCGCTCAATATCCTGCAGAGCCGGCAGTTCACCCTGGTGGCCAAATCCCTGACCTGCCGGATCCGCCAGGCGATGCTGGACAAACTGGGCCGCATCAGCATGAGTCAGTACGAGGCTCGCGGCAGCGGCGGCGTCGCTTCCCTGCTGGTCACCGACATCGAAACCATCGACCGCTTTGTCGGTGAAACCCTGAGCCGATTGATCGTCGGCGTACTGACCGTGGTGGGGATCGCCATTGTGCTGCTGTGGCTGGACTGGCGTCTGGGGCTGTTTATCCTGCTGCTTAACCCGGTGATCATCTACCTGTCCCAAAAGCTCGGCCAGCATGTGGGCCAACTGAAGAGTAAGGAGAACCAGACCTTTGAGCGCTTCCAGCAGCGTCTGGTGGAAACCCTCGACGGCCTGTACCAGCTCCGCGCCGCCAACCGCGAACGGGCCTATCTCGACACCCTGAAGCAGGACGCCGAAGGGATCCGCCACGACGCTGACCGCTTTGCCTGGCGCTCAGAAGCCGCCAGCCGCACCTCCTTCCTGATGTTCCTGCTGGGGTTTGAGGTGTTCCGGGCCGCCGCCCTGGTGATGGTACTGTTCAGTGACCTCACCATTGGCCAGATCCTGGCGGTGTTCGGCTACCTCTGGTTTATGCTCACCCCGGTGCAGGAGCTGCTGGGGATCCAGTACGCCTGGTACGGCGCTTCCGCCGCCATCAGCCGCCTCAACAGCCTGTTGCAGCTGGAAGAGGAGAACCGTCCCCGCGCCACCATCAACCCCTTTACCCCAGACCGCAAAGTGGAGGTCACCATTCGCGACCTGTGCTTTGCCTACAACGACGAACAGCAGGTGCTGCAGAAACTCAGCCTGACCATTCCGGCCGGTAAGCGGGTGGCCCTGGTGGGCGCGTCCGGTGGCGGCAAGTCCACCCTTATCCAGCTGCTGATGGGGATCTACCAGAAATCCTCCGGCGATATCCTGATTAACGGTGCCCCGATCGAGGCGGTGGGCTACGAAGCGTTGCGGGAGCGGATGTCGGTGGTGTTGCAGCACCCGGCGCTGTTTAACGACACCCTGCGCCAGAACCTGACGTTAGGCGACCCCCGCTTCAGTGACGAGCAGCTGTGGCAGGCTCTGACCGTCGCCCAGCTCAGGGAGGTGATTGCCGCGCTGCCCGACGGGTTGGACTCGCCATTGGGCAAAAACGGCGTGCGGCTCTCCGGCGGTCAGCGCCAACGCCTGGCCATCGCCCGCATGGTGCTGACCGATCCGGATCTGGTGATCCTGGACGAAGCCACCTCAGCACTTGACCCACAAACCGAGGCGGCGCTGCACCAAGCGCTGAATCAGGCACTGGCCGGTCGCACCACCCTTATCGTGGCGCACCGCCTGTCCGCGGTAAAACAGGCGGACCTCATCTACGTGCTGGAGGACGGCAAGGTGACCCAGTCCGGTCACCACAGCGAACTGATCCGGCACGAAGGCCTCTACCAGACCCTGTACGGCAACCTGCAGGTCAACTGAGCCTCACTGCGCGGCCACGCAGGCCGCGCCAGCCCGCCCTTTGCCCCACGCCCCAGGGGCCCAACTTTACCTTTACGTAAACTTCATATATGGTGACAAAAAATGTCATCCGTATAGGAACACCATGACCAAAGGTTCACAAGCCACCTACTCCATCAGTGAGCTGGCGCGGGAGTTTGATATCACCACCCGCAGCATCCGCTTCTACGAGGATCAGGGCCTGCTCAAGCCGAAGCGCCGGGGTCAGACCCGGATCTACAGCCTGCAGGACCGGGTTCGCCTTAAGTTGATTCTGCGTGGCAAACGCCTGGGCTTTTCGCTGGCGGAAACCGGCCGCTTGTTTGAGCTGTACGACGCCGACCGCTCCAGTCAGACCCAGCTGCACACCATGCTGGACCTGATCGAGGAGAAGAAGCGGGACCTGCAGATGCAGATGGATGACATCAAGGTGATCATGATGGAACTCACCTCCGCAGAAAACCAATGCCGCCAGGCCCTGGAAGCGATCCAAAAATAATAATCATCGCTCAAAGGCCAGGCGGGCCGATTCGCACAAGGGGAGAAGCGAATGTATCTAGGACGATTCAACTTCGGTCTCGGTGAGACCGTGGACATGCTACGCGATGCAGTGAGGGAGTTTGCTCAGGGCGAGATCGCCCCACGGGCCGCTGACATCGACCGGGAAAACGCCTTTCCCAACGAACTGTGGCCGCAACTGGGCGAGATGGGCCTGCTGGGCATCACCGCGCCGGAGCAGTACGGCGGCGCCGACATGGGCTACCTGGCCCACGTAGTGGCGATGGAGGAGATCTCCCGCGCCAGCGCCTCAGTCGGGCTCTCCTATGGCGCCCACTCCAACCTCTGCGTCAACCAGATCGTCAAAAACGGCAACGATGACCAGAGAGCCCGCTACCTGCCCAAGCTGGTCAGCGGCCAGCACATTGGTGCCCTTGCCATGAGCGAGCCTGGCGCCGGTTCTGACGTGGTGTCGATGAAACTGACCGCCCGCAAACAGGGCGACAAGTACATCCTCAACGGCAACAAGATGTGGATCACCAACGGTCCGGATGCCCACACCTATGTCATCTACGCCAAAACCGACCCAGACGCGGGCTCCAAAGGCATCACCGCCTTTATCGTCGAGCGCGATTTCCCCGGCTTTAGCCAGGCCCAGAAACTCGACAAGCTGGGCATGCGCGGTTCCAACACCTGCGAGCTGGTGTTTGAAGACTGCGAAGTCCCCGCCGAGAACATTCTTGGCGGCGAAGGCAACGGCGTGAAGGTGCTGATGAGCGGCCTCGACTACGAACGCGTGGTACTGTCCGGCGGCCCTCTTGGCATCATGGCCGCCGCCATGGATGCGGTGATGGATTACGTTGGCCAGCGCGAGCAGTTCGGCCAGGCCATCGGCAACTTCCAGCTGGTGCAGGGCAAGATGGCGGACATGTACACCCGCGCCAACGCCGCACGCAGTTACGTCTACACCGTGGCCGCCGCCTGCGACCGTGGTGAAACCACCCGCAAGGATGCCGCGGGTGCGATTCTTTACAGTGCCGAGCTGGCCACCCAGATCAGCCTCGATGCCATCCAGCTTCTGGGCGGCAACGGCTACATCAACGAGTACCCCACCGGACGCCTGCTGCGTGACGCCAAGCTGTATGAGATCGGCGCCGGGACCTCGGAGATCCGCCGCTGGCTGATCGGCCGGGAACTGATGAACGAGATCCGCTGATCCGTACCGGGCCGGTCTCAGGCCGGCCCTGCCAGTCGTTTAAGACAGGGAACCAGACCGTGACCCAACTGCACTCCACCATCAATGTTCATGACGGTGCCTTCCGGCTGCGCCATGACGCCATGGCCGAGCTGGTCGCAGACCTCAAGACCAAGCTCGATGCCATTCTGCCCGGCGGCAGTGAAACCGCCCGGACACGCCACACCAGCCGGGGCAAACTGCTGCCCCGTGAGCGGGTTGAGCAGCTGCTCGATGTGGGCGCCCCCTTCCTCGAGATCGGCCAGATGGCCGCGTTCGAATGCTACGAAGACGACGTGCCCGCCGCCGGGGTGATTGCCGGCATTGGCCGGGTCAGCGGCGTTGAGTGCATGATCATCGCCAATGACGCCACCGTGAAGGGCGGCACCTACTACCCGCTGACGGTGAAAAAGCACCTGCGGGCCCAGGAGATCGCCCGTCGTTGTCACCTGCCCTGCATCTACCTGGTGGATTCCGGCGGCGCCTTCCTGCCGCGTCAGGATGAGGTGTTCCCGGACCGGGACCACTTTGGTCGCATCTTCTTTAACCAGGCCCAGATGTCCGCCGAAGGGATCCCGCAGATCGCCGTGGTGATGGGCCTCTGCACCGCCGGGGGCGCCTACGTGCCCGCCATGGCCGATGAGTCCATCATGGTCAAGGAGCAGGCCAGCATCTTCCTGGCTGGCCCGCCGCTGGTCAAAGCCGCCACCGGCGAAGAGATCAGCGCCGAAGACCTTGGCGGCGGCCGGGTTCACACCGAGATCTCCGGGGTGGCTGACCACCTCGCAGACAACGACCAGCACGCCCTGCAACTGGCCCGTCAGGCCGTCACCCGCCTGAATCACCAGAAAGCCAACCCGGTGGCCCGGGCCGAGGTGAAAGCACCACGCTTCGATGCCCGCGAGCTGTACGGCATCGTCGGCACCAACCTGAAGCAGCCCTTCGAGGTGCGGGAAGTGATCGCCCGCCTGGTGGACGACTCCGATTTTGATGAGTTTAAGGCCCGCTTCGGCAGCACCCTGGTGTGCGGCTTTGCCCGCCTGCACGGTTACCCCATCGGCATCCTGGCCAACAACGGCATCCTGTTCTCCGAGTCCGCCCAGAAGGGCGCCCACTTTATCGAGCTGTGCTGCCAGCGCGGCATTCCGCTGCTGTTCCTGCAGAACATCACCGGTTTTATGGTGGGGCAGAAGTACGAACATGAAGGGATCGCCAAACACGGCGCCAAGCTGGTGACCGCCGTCTCCTGTGCCACGGTGCCAAAGTTCACGGTAGTGATTGGCGGCAGTTACGGTGCCGGTAACTACGGCATGTGTGGCCGCGCGTTTGACCCCACCATGATGTGGAGCTGGCCCAACACCCGCATCTCGGTGATGGGGGGCGAGCAGGCCGGGAACGTGCTGGCCCAGGTCAAAGCCGACCAGCTAGCCAAGAAGGGGATTGAGTGGCCGCAGGCCGAACAGGACGCCTTTAAAGCCCCCATCGTCGAGCAGTATGAGCGCCAGGGTCACCCCTATTACGCCAGCGCCCGACTCTGGGATGACGGCATTATCGACCCGGCCCAAACCCGCGATGTGGTGGGCCTGGCTCTGTCAGCGGCGATGAACGCCCCGGCCACCCCCACCCGCTTTGGCGTGTTCAGGATGTAAACCATGGCCTACCAATACATTGAACTGACTCAGCAGGGCCGCCTGGCCCGGCTGACCCTGAACCGGCCGGATAAGCACAACGCCTTTAACGCCGAGACCATCGCCGAGCTGCTGGATGCCCTGGCCAGCGTCGCCGCTGACGACGCGCTGAGCCTGCTGGTACTGGACGCCAACGGCAAACACTTCTGCGCCGGTGCTGATCTGGGCTGGATGCAGGCCCAGGCCGCCATGAACGCCGACGCCAACCTGGCCGATGCCCGCCAGCTGGCGCTGTTGATGCAGCGGCTCGATCAACTGCCGATTCCGGTGGTGGCACTGGTACAGGGCGCCGCCTTTGGCGGGGCACTGGGCCTGATCGCCTGCGCCGACATCGTGGTGGCACAGCCCAACAGCCTGTTCTGCCTCTCCGAGGTGAAACTGGGTTTGATCCCCTCCGCCATCAGCCCCTACGTCAGCCGCGCCATCGGCCTGCGCCAGATGCGCCGTTATGCCCTGACCGCAGAGCGCTTTGATGGCCAGCGCGCCCACGCACTGGGGCTGGTGCACGAACTGGCGGACACCCCCGCCGATGCCGCCCAGCCGTTGATTGACGCCCTGCTCAGCAATGGCCCCCAGGCGCTGCGTGCCTGCAAATCGCTGCTGGCCCATGTGGCCGACGCCCCCATCGATGACACCCTGAGCGAAGAGACCGCCCGCCGCATCGCGGAAGTACGGGTCAGCCCGGAGGGCCAGGAGGGCCTGCAGGCCTTCTTCGACAAACGCTCCCCCCAATGGCAGGAGGCCGAATGAACATTAAGAAAGTGCTGATCGCCAACCGAGGCGAGATCGCCTGCCGGGTCATCGACACGTGTCGTCGCCTGGGCATCGCCACTGTAGCGGTGTACTCCGACGCCGACCGTCACGCCCGCCATGTGGCCCTGGCGGATGAGGCGTTTCGCCTTGGCCCGGCAGAAGCCCGCCTCTCCTATCTGGATACCGAGCGCCTGCTGGCGGTGGCCAAAGCCAGCGCCACCGACGCCATTCACCCGGGTTACGGCTTTCTGTCGGAAAACCCCGACTTTGCCCAGGCCTGCGCCGACGCGGGCATCGCCTTTATCGGTCCCCGCGCCGACGCCATCGCCAAGATGGGTTCCAAAAGCGCCGCCAAGGCGATCATGGCCAAAGCGGGCGTACCAATGCTGCCAGGCTACCACGGCGACGACCAGAGCGACCAAAGGCTGACCGAAGAAGCCAACAAGATTGGCTACCCGCTGCTGGTGAAAGCCGCCTTCGGTGGCGGTGGTAAAGGGATGCGCATCGTCGAGAAAGCGGAGCAACTGGGCGCTGCCCTGGCCACCGCCCGACGGGAAGCCCAAAGCGCCTTTGGCAATGACCAACTGCTGCTGGAGCGCTACCTGACCGCGCCACGCCACGTTGAGGTGCAGGTGTTTGCGGACGACCACGGCAATGTGGTGTACCTGTCCGACCGGGATTGCTCCATCCAGCGTCGCCACCAGAAGGTGGTGGAAGAAGCGCCGGCACCGGGCCTCTCTGATGCCCTGCGGGCGGAGATGGGGGAAGCCTCGGTCAAAGCCGCTCAGGCCATCAACTACCTGGGTGCGGGCACCGTCGAATACCTGCTGGATGAGCAGGGCCGTTTCTACTTTATGGAGATGAACACCCGCCTGCAGGTGGAGCACCCGGTGACTGAGCTGGTGACCGGCCAGGACCTGGTGGCCTGGCAGTTGGCGGTAGCTGCCGGTGAACCGCTGCCGCTGCGTCAGGAGCAGATCAAAGTGCAGGGCCACGCGGTCGAAGTGCGCCTCTACGCGGAAGATCCCCAGCGGGACTTCCTGCCGGCCACCGGCACCCTGGCACGCCTACGCTGGCCCGAAGGGGATGGGGTGCGGGTCGACACCGGGGTGATCGAGGGCGACGCGATTACCGCCTACTACGACCCGATGATCGCCAAGCTGATCAGCTTTGGCGATGACCGCCTGATGGCGATCCGCCGCATGGTTCAGGCCCTCGGCCAATGTGAGCTGGCGGGCATCACCACCAACCTGCCGTTCCTGCACCGCATCACCGACCACCCGGCCTTTGCTGCGGCGGATCTGCACACCGGCTTTATCGAACAACACAGCGACGCCCTGCTGGCACCGAGCCAGGACGCCTGGCCTGCCGCCTGGGCCGTGGCTTTGGCGCTGCTGCAGCAGGGTGATAGCGGCGATGTGCCGCTGGGTTGGCGCCTCAACGCCCCGGCCCGGGCCCAGCTGCTGCTCGAAGATGAACACGGCGAACACTACCCCATCCTGCTGACCGCCGCCGACCATGGCTGGACCACCGAGCACAACGGCGACACCGTGCAGCTGGCTCAGGTGCCCTGCCGCAACCGCCTGCGCCTGGAACTTAACGGCCACCTGAAATCCTGGCCCTGCCACCGTGACGAGCAGGGAATCACCGTATTGCTGCCCGGCGGCCCGCTGCGCTTCGCCCAGGTCACCCATCAGGGTGAACAGAGCCAGGGCGATGCCGATCAAGCCCTGCAAGCACCGATGAACGGCACCCTGGTGGCCAATCTGGTCAACGTGGGGGATGCGGTCAGCGCCGGTCAGGCCCTGGTGGTGATGGAAGCGATGAAGATGGAGTACACCATCAGCGCGCCGTTTGACGGCACCGTCACCGCCCTGCCCTTTGCCGAAGGCGCTCAGGTGGCCGATGGTACGGCGCTGGTGGCCCTGGAGGCTGAAGCATGAGGCCACGGGAAGTCAAAATCGTCGAAGTGGGCCCCCGTGACGGCCTGCAGAACGAAGCGGCAGTGACCCTGGAGGATCGGATTGCGCTGGTTAACGCGCTCTCCGCCACTGGCCTGAAACAGATTGAGGCGGGCAGCTTTGTCTCCCCCAAGTGGGTGCCGCAGATGGCCGGTTCCGACACGCTGTTTGAGCGCATTGAACGCCGCCCCGGCGTAACCTACTCCGCCCTGACCCCCAACCTGCGCGGCTTTGAAGCCGCCGAGGCGGCGGGGGCTCAGGAGGTGGCGGTGTTCGGTGCGGCCTCCGAAGCGTTCAGCCAGAAGAACATCAACTGCTCAGTGGCCGAATCCCTGGCCCGGTTTGAGCCGGTGATGGTGGCCGCGGAAGAGGCCGATATCCGGGTGCGCGGCTACGTCTCCTGCGTCCTGGGCTGCCCCTACGAAGGGGCCGTGGCACCGGCCAAGGTGGCGGAGGTGGCACACGCGCTGTACGCCATGGGCTGTCACGAGATCTCCCTGGGCGACACCATCGGCATCGGCACCCCGGATAAGGCGGTGGCGATGCTGGAAGCGGTGGCGGCGCGGGTGCCGATGAACGCCCTGGCCCTGCATTTTCACGATACCTATGGTCAGGCGCTGGCCAATGTGGCGGCCTGCCTGGAGCTGGGCGTCAGCACCATCGACAGCGCAGTGGCCGGTCTCGGCGGTTGCCCCTATGCGGCGGGCGCCAGTGGCAACCTGGCCACGGAGGATCTGGTTTACCTGCTCAATGGCCTCGGGATCCGCCACGGCGTGGAGCTTGACGCCCTGGTGTTGGCGGGCAATCAGATCAGCCAACGGCTGGGCCGCCCCAATGGCTCCAAAGTGGCACAGGCCCTCACCGGCCGGTGTCAGACCCAATCAGCAAGCGGAGAGTAAGGATGTCTGGATTCGATAAAGTGGTCGGCAGCTACGAAGAAGCGCTGGCCGAACTGAGCGATGGCATGACCATCATTGCCGGCGGCTTTGGCCTGTGCGGCATTCCCGAAGGGTTGATTGGCCAGATTAAGAAGATGGGCACCCGCGGTTTGACCGTGGTGTCCAACAACGCCGGGGTGGACGGCTTCGGTCTCGGGCTGCTGCTGGAAGACCGCCAGATCAAGAAGATGATCGCCTCCTACGTGGGCGAGAACGCGCTGTTTGAACAGCAGCTGCTGTCCGGTGAACTGGAGGTGGAACTGACCCCTCAGGGCACCCTGGCGGAGAAGATGCGCGCCGGCGGCGCCGGTATCCCGGCGTTCTTTACCGCCACCGGTTACGGCACCCCGGTCGGCGAGGGCAAAGAGGTGCGCGAGTTTGATGGCCGGCCCTACATTCTGGAGCGCTCCATCACCGGTGACTTTGCCATCGTTAAGGGCTGGAAAGCGGACCGCTATGGCAACGTCATCTACCGCCACACCGCCCAGAACTTCAACCCGATGGCCGCCACTGCGGGCAAGATCACCGTGGTGGAGGTGGAAGAGATTGTCGAACCCGGCGAGCTGGACCCCAGCCAGATCCACACCCCTGGCATCTACGTGAATCGGGTGATCCAGGGCCAATTTGAAAAACGGATTGAACAGCGCACAGTGCGCCCGGCGTAACGAATAAGGAGAGCAACATGGCACTCAGTCGAGAACAGCTGGCCATGCGGGTGGCGCAGGAGCTGCAGGACGGTTACTACGTCAACCTTGGCATCGGCATCCCCACTTTAGTGGCCAACTACGTGCCCGAGGGCATGGAGGTGATGCTGCAATCGGAAAACGGCTTGCTGGGCATGGGCCCCTTCCCCACCGAGGACGCGGTGGACGCCGACATGATCAACGCTGGCAAGCAGACCGTCACCGCCATCACCGGCGCGTCCATCTTCAACTCAGCGGAATCCTTCGCCATGATCCGCGGCGGTCACGTTGACCTGACCGTACTGGGCGCTTTCGAGGTGGATGTGCACGGCAACATCGCCTCCTGGATGATCCCGGGCAAACTGGTAAAGGGAATGGGTGGCGCCATGGACCTGGTGGCCGGAGCCGACAACATCATTGTCACCATGACCCACGCCGACAAACACGGTAATTCCAAGCTGCTGCCCCAATGCACCCTGCCGCTGACCGGCGCCGGCTGCATCAACAAGGTGGTGACCGACCTTGCCTACATCGAGATCCGTGACGGCCGGTTCCACCTGGTGGAGCGCGCCCCCGGTGTCAGCGTCGAGGAGATCGTCGCCAAAACCGGTGGCGAACTGGTGGTACCGGAGCACGTGCCAGAGATGCAGTTCACCAACGGCTGACCCCCACAGCAATGGCACCTTCGGGTGCCATTGCAAATTCCGGCTCACTCCAATGCGTCCCCCCGCCATTTCCCCCTGGCATCAAAACCGCTAATTTAACCGAATGTTACGTGCCCTTATCCCAGCCCTGTTACTGCTGCTGAGCGGCTGCACCGCCCTGGTGGAGCAGCATTTGAGCAAGCCCGTCCCGGTCCTGGGCGATTATATCGAGTTCAAATCCAGCACCGATTCCTTTTTCCGGGTTGAACAGTGGTGCCAGGAGACACAGTGCCTGCCCCTGTTGCACTGGCCGATGCTGCTCAGCGATGGCGAACGACTGCCCCAAATCACCATGAGCCTGAACGGAGCATCACAGATTCTGTCGATGCCGGAGCCTCGTGCCGACGCCCCCAAAGCGCTGCTGATTGGCGGCCATAGCACCGACCTGATGGCATCAGGCTTCTACGCCATGTGGCTGACTTCGTTAGGATTTGACTGCACCGCGCTGGCGGGCCCCAGCCAGTCCGACCCTTTTGATTTTGGCCTGACGAATGCCCGGTTGGCGGCACAGTGGCTGGCGTCTCAACCGGCGACAGAACAGCCAACCCTGGTGGTCAGTATCTCAATGGGGGTGATCCCGGCGGTAGAGCTGATTCGTCACAGTGACCGCCCCACCCGATTGCTGGCCATCGCCCCCATGGGTGACTTTGCCACGGCCACCGCCAGCAGCGTGGGGTACGTTCCGGTGCCCTGGTATGCCCACCTGGTGCCCACCGCTTCGCTTCGCGAGGCGGCACAAAATCTGGCGGAGCAGAGTGGGCACAGCGGAATCAATGGGCAAACGTGGTTACACCGCAGCCCCGCTCCCTATTTTGCCCTCTACAGCGACCGTGACCCCCTGGCCCCCGCCCCGGCTGAACCGGCGAGCAACGAGCGGGTGCTGTCCGGTCTGCACCATCTCGAGCTCGCCTTAGGGCCCTTGATCAAGGTACAGCGGGCGGCTGAGCCCTTTCTGAAACAGCACTTCGGGCTCGACATAGCCCACGAACCCCCGTCGGCCTCCGCCTCTCCCTGATGCAGCGCGCCTCGCAATTTTGTGATCCCGCGCGCGCTCGCAGCGCGCCCGGCTCCCCATAATGGTCGGTTCCCCCTGTTGTTTTGAGGCCATCATGAACCGCTTGCTCGACCGCTTTCTGCGTTACGTCACCTTCGATACCCAGTCCGACGCCAACAGCCAGGATTGCCCCAGCACCCCGAGTCAGATGGTGCTGGCCAAAGCCCTCTATGAGGAGCTGACCGCCATGGAGCTGAGCGACGTCCACCTCGATAAGCGCGGCTACCTGATGGCCACCCTGCCCGCCAATACCGATAAGCCGGTGCCGGCCATCGGCTTTATTGCCCATCTGGATACCGCCCCGGACGCCAGCGGTCGGGATGTGCGTCCCCAGGTGATCCCCAACTACGATGGTCACGCCGTGGTATTGGGCAGCCAGGGCGATCGCCTGGACCCGGAGCAGTACCCGGCTCTCAAGGCGCTGCAGGGACAAACCCTGATCACCACCGATGGCCGCACCCTGCTGGGTGCAGACAATAAGGCGGGGGTGGCCGAGATCCTGACCGCCATCGCCACCCTGCAGGCCAACCCGGAGATTGAACATGGCCCCATCCGCATCGGTTTTACCCCGGATGAGGAGATTGGTCGGGGGGCTGATCACTTTGATCTGGACCGTTTCGATGCCCAATGGGCCTACACCGTCGACGGCGGCCCGGTGGGCGAGCTGGAGTATGAAAACTTCAACGCCGCGAGCGCCCGCATCATCATCACCGGCAATTCGGTCCACCCGGGCAGCGCCAAGGGCAAACTGGTTAACGCGCTGACGCTGGCGACTCAGTTCCACGCCCAGATGCCCACCGACCAGACTCCGGAAACCACCGAGGGCTATCAGGGCTTCTTCCATCTGGTGGCGATCAACGGCGGCACCGCTGAGGCCAGCCTGCACTACATCGTCCGCGATTTTGAAGAGGCCGGTCTGGCCGGGCGTCGCCAGTTGCTGGAACAGCTGGTGGCGAAGCTGGAAGCCCAGGGTCATCCCTGCCGACTGGAGTGGGAGGCGGGTTACCGCAATATGAAAACTCAGGTGGAGCCCCACGCGCACATTATCGAGCTGGCCCGTGAGGCGATGGTGGATTGCGATGTGCAGCCCATCATCAAGCCGATCCGCGGCGGCACCGACGGCGCCGTGCTGTCCCACAAGGGCCTGCCCTGCCCCAATATCTTTACCGGCGGTGATAACTTCCACGGCAAGCATGAGTACATCACGCTGGAGGGGATGGAAAAGGCGGTGAAGGTGATTGTCCGCTTGTGCCAGCTGACGGCACAGCGTTACGGCTGATACACCAAACCATTGGGCCCCGCAGTGCGGGGCCCAATGTCGTTATTGCCGGTTAAAAACGGTAATCCACTAAGAAATTGAGAAAGGCATCGGACTGGCTTTGCCGGGGTTCACCTGCCCGGAAGCTGTCAAAGCGCGTGGTGGCGTAGATCCCCTCCACCGTCAGCCCCAGTCCAAATCCGAAACGGTACTCCAGTGCCAGGTTGGCTCCGTAGATCTCGCCATCACTGCGGATGCGCCGCTCCGTCACGACATCGCCCTCTTTATGATGCCAGTGGCCATCCACCTTCCCCACACGATAGTAGGGACCGCCATAGAGCAACCAGCCCCGCTCTGGACGGTAGCCGAAGATCCAGGCCAGGTCATAGAGTGCCAGATCCGCATTCCAGGCGGTCTCTCTCGGAAGCCCACACCAGTAGTGACAACTGACCGCATCTTCGCTGTCGGACAGCTCCACCGCCAGACTCAGCGCTTGTGACCAGTTACCCGCTTCCGATTGCTCGGCGCGCTGGCCGCGAAACTGCCACTTGGCGGCGTAGCGCATGGCATTATCCACCATCGCGACACTGAACTCGGCGCCATGCCCCAGACTCAGGCCGACCCGCCCCAACGGATAAAGGCTATTGCCTCCAGAATCCCGATTTTCCTCCAGCGCCATCGTCTCGCTGGCGGCTATCCCCAGCGCCAGGTTGGGACGAAATGACCGGCTATCCACTTCCGGACGATCCATACGGTAGTGCTGTGGGGTGACGGTCACCACCGTGGTGCAGGCGTTCAACAACAGCATCAATACACCGATTAATCCGAGCTTTTTACACATTCTCGCCATCCTTAGCTCAACCATTTCAATGTGTCGCCTGAGTATGCCGAGCCCCATTCATCAACACCACCACGTACCGCTCATTTCCTTTCTCCATAGAGAAGTGTCATCACAGCTTGGCGTAAGGCGGCGCCTGAAACGGCCGGCCCTCACGCGTCTGCCCATTTATCCAGGCGGAATCAGTCGAACAGCAATGCCTGCCCCTCTTTTCTCCCCGGTCTGCCCGAAAACGGTTCCATCCCTAACGGTTTTGGCTTTTTCTGGTCGCCCTTTTTCTCTAGACCAAACCGGGTGCCATATCGGTGCCAGCATCGCTCAGCAAGGAGAGAATGATGTGGCGATTTGGATGGATGATGGTATGCGGCCTGATGCTGACCGGATGTGCCACCACCGTCTCATTTACCCCTCAGCACTTCCGCATGGATCGCCCCGAAGTGGACGCCCGCCCGTTACGCCCCAATATCGGCCTCGGCCAGGTCAACCAGCGGGAGGTGCCGCTGCAGAACGAGGTGGTGCTCAAGGAGCGGGAAAGCGACCTCCTGGGCCGAATCGGGTTGAGCCTGGGCCATGGTATCGAGTTCGGGGTCGCCGCCGCCGGCCAGGCAACCCGATACAGCCTCAAATACCAGTTTGCCGGGCAATATGCGGAGTTCTCCGACGTCGGCAACTGGTCTCAGGCCATCAGTCTGGCCACGGAGCGGTTTGACAGTGATGAGTCAACGTACTGCGCCTTTTGCAGTGACGGCGAATCCGACCTCTGGCGCGCCAAACTGGCGCTCTATGATCTGGCCTGGATCATCGGCTACCGCCCCCGCGCTGGCAGGTTAGTCTATGGTGGCCCCTACTACCGGTTTGGTGAGGCCCGGGGATTATGGCAAGGCTACCCGGAGGCCCCGACATTGAGCCAAACGATGGAGGCCGACGGGCAAATCTGGGGCGCCAACCTGGCAACGGAATACCGATTTCAGGCGAGTCTTGGCTTTACCCTGGAACTGGTTTACGCCAACACCCGGTTTGACGGCCACTTGCCCCACCAATCCACGCAAAACCACAGCGAAACCTTTCTCAACATGGTGGTGGACTTCCGCTACTGATGGAAACATGAGCATAAAAAAACCGCCTCAATGGGCGGTTTTCTGTTTGAGTTCAATCTCAGTCCCAGACCAACTCACGGAAGTGGGTACGGCACATCGACACATAACTGTCGTTACCGCCAATCTGCACCTGATCACCATCACGCACCGGGTTACCCTCGGCGTCCATCCGCACCACCATATTGGCTTTGCGACCGCAGTGGCAGATGGTCTTCAGCTCCACCAGCTTGTCGGCCCAGGCCAGCAGATACTGGGCACCCTCAAACAGTTCGCCCTGGAAGTCGGTACGCAGACCGTAGCAGAGCACCGGAATGTCGAGGTTGTCGACCACATGGGTCAATTGCTGCACCTGCAGTTTGGTCAGGAACTGGCTCTCATCCACCAGGATGCAGTGCACCGCTCCTTTGGCCACTTCGGTTTTGATCAGCTCAATCAGGTTGTCTTCACTGCGGTAGATCAGCGCTTCTGACTCCAGGCCAATGCGGGAGGTGATCTTGCCCACGCCATAGCGGTCATCCAAGCCGGCAGTCAGCACCAACGGCACCATGCCGCGTTCACGATAGTTGTACGCGGATTGCAGCAAAGAGGTGGATTTACCGGCGTTCATCGCCGAGTAGTAGAAATAGAGCTGTGCCAAGTGAAGACCCCCGAAAAACGTTCGCGCCAGTTTATAAAAAACCGGCGGTGAGAACCACCGCCGGTTGGGCTGAACGCTTAGGCCTGTGACGCGCTCGGCATCGCGATGGTGCGGTCACAGTAGCTGCGCATCACCAGTACCCAGACCGTCAGGGCCACTGCACTCACCAGGAAGCCGGCGATGGCGGAGTGGGTGATGCCAATGGCCAGGTAACCCAGGCCGGCAATCAGTGCGGCAGACACCGCGTAGGGCAACTGGGTCGACACGTGGTCGATATGGTGACAACCCGCCCCGGTGCCAGACAGTACGGTGGTGTCGGAGATCGGCGAGCAGTGGTCACCGAACACCGCACCCGCCAGTACCGCGGCCATCAGCGGCAGCAGCATGGCCATCTCGGAGGCGATGGCGATATCTGCGGCGATGGGCAGCATGATGGCGAAGGTGCCCCAGCTGGTACCGGTGGCAAAGGCGGTCACCCCGGAGAGCAGGAAGATCAGCACCGGCAGACACCACATTGGCATGGTGGTTTGCACCAGGGAGGCCAGGTAGGTGCCGGTACCCAGATCGCGGATCACGCCCGCGATGGTCCAGGCGAACAGCAGGATGTATACCGCCGGCAGCATCGACTTGGCGCCGCTGATCAGCGCCTTGCTGATCATGGCCGGAGTCAGCTTCTGGTAGAACGCGGTGGCCAAAGCCACCACCAGGCTCACCAGCGCGGCGTAGAACAGCGCAATGGTGGTGTCGGTATTTTCCAGAGCCGCCATTACGGTGAACGGCTCATCGCCCAGGTTGGCAGCGCCGGTGGCCAGCATAAAGTAAACGGAGGACGCGACCAGTGCCAGGATCGGCAGCAGCAGGCCCCAAATGGAACCGTTATCCGCTTCCGGCAGGTCCAGATCGGCGCCCGGCGGCAGGCCCTTGCTGTCATCCCACAGCTCACCGGTTTCGGTGGCGCGCTGCGCGGCCTTGGCCATCGGCCCGATCTGCAGGTTGAACACGATAACGCACGCCAGCAATGCCAGAGCGGTAAGGGCGTACAGGTTCATCGGGATCATCTGCAGGAACGCGTTCAGGGCGCTGAATTCGGTGATTTCGCGGGCAGCAAACACGGTACCAATCAAACCAACGATGTAGGCACCCCAGGAGGAGATCGGCGCCATCACGCACACCGGCGCAGCGGTGGAGTCCACCCCGTAGGCCAGCTCTTCGCGGGAGATCTTGTGGTCATCCGCCACCGGCTTGGCCACGGAGCCCACGGCCAGGGTGTTGAAGTAGTCATCGATAAAGATGATGAAGCCCAGCATCATGGTCATCAGGCGGGCATCACGGCGGGTTTTCACCCGTTGACGGGCCCAGCGGGCAAAGGCTTTGGCAGCGCCGGTCACGTTGATCACGGCGATGGTCATACCCAGTACGAACAGGAAGCCGATCAGCGGGACGTTCCAGGATTCCAGAGCGCCATCGTCGATCACCAGGCCAATGGCCCGGTCGGCGATATCAGAGAGGGTCGCCATCGGCGCGAAGCCGTTGTACATCAGGGCACCCAGCAGGATACCCACACCCAGTGAAAGCAGAACCCGGCGGGTGATTACCGCCATCAGAATGGCCACTACCGGCGGCAGCAGCGCGAACGCCGTATTGGCGAATTGCATGGAAACCATCTTTATTGTCGTCGTTATGAGATGGAGGCAACTGACACGGCAATAGATACCGCGGGGGGATATGAGAAGTGATCCACCGTCCTTTCAGTAGCGCTCCATAGTAAACCCACTGCTGTCGTCCTGACAGAGATTACTATGGCAGTGTCGGACCTATTCGATACGACCCCAGCACGACGGGATGACGCCCTTCGCACTTCGGCACCGACTCCTTTTGTCCGGGATAAACGGGAATCACCCTACTCCGGAGGACTGATAGGCGGTGCGCCTCTACCTTACTTAGGCAGTTGCATTGCCCGAATGAGCAACACAACGGCGGCATTCTAACCACAACGGCATACCGTCGCGCCAGAGAATGCCACCAGATTGTGATCCAGCTCACAGAGTGGGCCGGCGTGTTCGCTTAGGCCAGCTGTGCGGTCAGCTGCGGCAGAACCTCAAACAGGTCCGCCTCGAGACCGTAATCGGCCACCTGGAAGATCGGGGCTTCCGGGTCCTTGTTGATCGCGACGATCACCTTGGAGTCCTTCATCCCGGCCAGGTGCTGAATGGCACCAGAGATCCCCACTGCCACATACAGCTCCGGCGCAACGATCTTACCGGTTTGACCCACCTGGTAATCGTTCGGCACAAAGCCCGCATCCACAGCGGCGCGGGATGCGCCCACAGCGCCACCCAGGGTGTCCGCCAGCGCTTCGATCAGAGCGAAGTTCTCGCCACTGCCAACGCCACGACCACCGGAAACCACCACGCGGGCGGCACCCAGCTCCGGACGCTCGGATTCAATGCGCTCCAGACCCACAAACTGAGTCAGACCGGTATCGGCACCGCCGCTGGCCGCCACAACCGGTGCAGCCGCCTGCTCGCCCACCGCATCAAACGCGGCGGTACGGATGGTCATCACCTTGATGGCATCCAGCGACTGTACGGTGGCCATCGCGTTACCCGCGTAGATGGGACGGATAAAGGTGTCCGCAGACTCCACCGCCACTACGTCGGACAACATCGACACGTCCAGCAGCGCAGCCGCGCGGGGCAGCGCATCCTTACCCTGAGCCGACGCGGCGGCCAGGATGTGGCTGTAGTCACGACCCAGGCTGACGATCAGGTCCGCCAGGTTTTCCGCCAGACCGTGTTCGAAACGGGCATCGTCCGCCACCAGCACCTGGGTAACCCCAGCCAGCGCTGCACCGGCCTGAGCCGCATCCGCAACCTGATGACCCGCCACCAGCAGGTGCACATCACCGCCGATGGCCTGAGCCGCATGAACCACCTTGGCGGTGTCCGCCTTGAGCTGGCCATCCAGCTCTGCAATTACCAGAATCGCCATTACACCACCTTCGCTTCGTTTTTCAGCTTGTCCACGAGCTCTTCCACTGAGCCCACCATCACACCGGCCTGACGCTCACTCGGGGCCGCCACTTTCAGCACCTTCTGGTGCTCGCCCAGCGCCACACCCAGGTCATCAACGCTGACCACCTCAAGCGGTTTGCGCTTGGCTTTCATGATATTCGGCAGGGAGGCGTAGCGCGGCTCATTGAGGCGCAGGTCAGCGGTGATCACCGCCGGCAGCTTCAGGCTGACGGTTTGCAGGCCGCCATCAATTTCACGCACCACCTGAACGCCACCATCGACAACACTCACTTCGGAGGCGAAAGTGGCTTGGCCCGCACCCATCAGCGCCGCCAGCATCTGGCCGGTCTGATTGTTGTCACCGTCGATGGACTGCTTACCCAGCAGCACCAGCTCCGGCTGCTCCTTCTGCACGATGGCATTCAGCAGCTTGGCCACAGACAATGGAACCAGCTCCTGATCGGTTTCCACCTGAATCGCCCGGTCAGCACCCAGTGCCATCGCGGTACGCAACTGCTCCTGAGCCGCTTTCGGGCCGATGCAAACCACCACCACTTCGCTGGCTTTGCCTTGCTCCTTCAGTCGAACCGCTTCTTCTACCGCGATCTCACAGAAGGGGTTGAGGGCCATCTTCAGGTTGGCCAGCTCCACAGCGGATTCATCCGCTTTGACGCGAACTTTTACATTAGCGTCGACCACCCGCTTAACGGGAACGAGAATCTTCATTGTCAGTCCTTATTGCGTACCGGCACAGTGCCGCAATCCTCGGGCCACTCTACTTTCTGTTAACGTAAACGTCAACATGGCGCTGCAACCCTTGCTTTATCGGCCTTATCCGGCTGCAACTCAATATATATCGGGGTCAAATTACCCCCCTATTGCCGCCTGTTGAATTTTGAACCGGGCCTGAATAAGACCGGGAGTATTAATTTGGAAACTTATTTGCAGCACAGTAATGAAAAACTCAGTAAAAAAATGCCCTTTCTTTTCTAAATGACACTATTATAATCAGGTAGTATTAATTGACCCTCCCTGTGTTCATCGAAAAGGTTTAAGCAATATGGCAGAGTTTCTTGAGATCCTGACCCACGGTCGTCGTCTGAAAGCGCAATTAAAGGGTCTGACCCTGGACGAACTGCAGGAAGTCATCGC
The DNA here is from genome assembly GCF_000148645.1 of Ferrimonas balearica DSM 9799. NCBI lineage: Bacteria > Pseudomonadati > Pseudomonadota > Gammaproteobacteria > Alteromonadales > Ferrimonadaceae > Ferrimonas > Ferrimonas balearica. The sequence continues at coordinate 1,076,847 of NC_014541.1, read as the reverse complement.
CAAGATGCAGAAGATTGCAGAAGAGCGTGAAGAAGAGCTGGCCGCTGAAAATGCCGCCAATGCCGAGCGCATTGCTAAAATTGAAGCGATCCGTAAGCAACTGGCTGAAGATGGTATCAGCCTGGAAGAATTGAATGTGCTGACCGAAGCTGCGCCGCGTAAAAAGCGCGCGCCGCGTCCGCCCAAGTATGAAATCACCGTAGACGGTGAGCACATCACCTGGACCGGCCAGGGCCGCACCCCCAAGGCCATCAAAGAGAAGCTGGACGCCGGCCACTCTCTGGAAGAGTTCCTGATCAAGGGCTGATTGCTGCCCTGAGTTAAAACGGTCGCCTCGGCGGCCGTTTTTCGTTTTACCCAACGTTACATTTTATATGGCTCGTTTGTAACGTAACGGTTGCCAAGCTTACAGCCCACACCAGATAATGCCTCCCCTTACCTAACCAATAATTAGAACTGGGAGTACCACATGGTTGTGGAACGACATTGGGTATTGGGTGTCCTGACGGGACTGAGTGTTATCAGTTTCTCCGGATATGCCAATCAAACCCAGCCTGAATTAGGGATACGGGATAAAACCCCCAGCCTTACCGCACTGACCCACGCTCGAATTGTTACCGAACCTGGCAAGGTATTGGATAACGCCACAATCCTGATTGAAGACGGCATTATCCGCGCCGTTTCCCGACGCGTATCCATCCCCGATGGTGCCTATCAAGTCGATATGACCGGCTATACCCTGTATCCGGGCTTTATTGATCCCTACGCGGATTATGGTCTTGATTGGGAATACCCCGGCGCACCGGATGACGGCCCGATATATCAAATCGAACCCATTGGTGCCCGTCATTACAACAGTTCCGTTCACAGTGAGATGCGCTGGGCCGAACACTTTCAGCCCGACGACAGCGCCGGGCAATGGCGTAATAATGGGTTCACTGCGGTACAAAGCAGCATTCAGGATGGGGTGTTCCGCGGCCAGGCCGTCACCGTTTCTCTGGCCGATAAAGAGAACCACCCGCTGATCTATCGCAGCGACGGCGCCCACCAGATCAGTTTTGACCGGGGCAGCGGCTATCAGGAGTACCCGGCCTCCATCATGGGCTCAATGGCGCTGATTCGACAGACGCTTTCCGATGCCCGCTGGTATCAGGCCCAATCAGAAAAGGGACTCATCACCGAACTGGAACCCCAGCAAAGCCTCGCGCCACTGGCCAACCTGCCTGAGCAGCAGGTGGTGTTCACCAGTTACCATCCCGATGACACCCTCCGCGCCCTGCGCCTGCTGGGTGAGTTCGAGGTCAAGCCTGCGCTGCTGGGCACCGGTCTGGAGTTTGAACGCCTGGCTGATCTGAGCCGCTGGAATGCCACCCTGATTCTGCCTCTTAAACAGGCCGCCAAACCCAGTCTCGACAGCAGCGGTGATGCGCTGGACATCAGTCTGCGTCAGTTGCGCCACTGGGAACGCACCCCGGGCAACCCGGCCGCCGTTGCCGAAGCTGGCCTGCCCTTTGCGCTGACCCAATACGGCATTGAAGCGGACCAGTTCTGGCCGCGCCTGAAAACCGCCATCGAGCATGGCCTCAGCGCTGACGATGCACTGGCCGCCCTGACCACGGTGCCGGCCCGAATCACCGGCATTGCCGACCAGGCTGGCAAAATCGCGCCGGGTTACCGCGCCGATCTGGTAGTGGCCAAAGGCGATCTGTTTGCCGATGGCCAATTGCAGGCGCTCTATCTGCAGGGGCAATATCATCCGCTTGAGGTGGACCACACTCCGCCCTATCTCGGCCAGTTTGCCCTGACGCTGGACGACAATGAACTGAGCCTGCTGGTGGAGAATCAGGACGAGCTGAGCGCTTCCCTCTCCAGTGGCGAAGCCAGCCTTGAGCTGTTTGACGTTAACGTCAACCCATACCAGCTCAATGGTAAGGTTCGACTGGATGCCCTGGGCTACCCCGGCATCAGTGTGCTCAGCCTCTCGCCGTCCAGCGGCGGGCTGAATGGCACCCTGTTGCTGCCGGATGGCCAGCGCCAGGCTCTGGCCCTGACCAGCCAGAGCAAAGCAGAGAGTACCGCACAAGCGGATCCCGAATCCGACCGTCCGGAGTACGTCAGTCGCGTCACCCTGCCCAACCGGGCCTATGGTCTGGATGCCCTGCCCCAGGCTGAAAACCTTCATATTCAAAACGCCACGGTCTGGACCAGTGACGAGCGTGGCATCCTCACCGACACCGATGTGCTGGTGCGCGATGGCCGCATTCGTGAAGTGGGGAAAAACCTGGAGACGCCCCGCGGTTACCGGGTCATCGACGGCACCGGCAAACATCTGACCGCTGGCATCATCGACGAGCACTCCCACATCGCCCTGTATGGGGGCACCAACGAGGGGTCCGACGCCATCACCTCCGAGGTGCGCATCGGCGACATCCTCGACCCCAGCGACATCCACATCTACCGTGCCCTGGCCGGCGGCGTGACCACCGCCCAGCTGCTGCACGGCAGCGCCAACCCCATTGGCGGGCAAGCCCAGACCATTCAATTGCGTTGGGGCGAGAATGCCGAAGGGCTGAAGTTCGACGCTGCACCGCCCAGCATCAAGTTCGCACTGGGGGAGAACGTCAAGCAGTCCAACTGGGGCGATGACTACGTCACCCGCTACCCGCAATCCCGGATGGGGGTGGAGGCGCTGTATCGCGACGCCTTCCAGGCCGCCCGCGAGTATCGCGCTGCCCAGCAGCGTTATGACGACCTGAGCCGCAGTGCCCAACGCCGCACCCTGGCGCCGCGCCCGGATTATCGTCTGGATGCCCTGGCGGAGATTCTGGAGGAGAACCGCCATATCCACGTCCACTCCTACGTGCAGTCCGAAATCATCGCCCTGCTCGATCTGGCCAAAGAGATGGACTTCAAGGTGCAGACCTTCACCCACATCCTCGAAGGCTACAAAGTGGCACGGGAGATGGCGGCCGCCGGCACCACCGCATCCACCTTCTCCGACTGGTGGGCGTACAAGTTCGAGGTGTACGACGCCATTCCGCAAAACGCCTGCATCATGACCGAACAGGGGGTGAACACCAGCATCAACTCCGACAGCCGCGACCTGATCCGCAAACTGAATCAGGAAGCCGCCAAATCGGTGATGTACTGCGATATGAGCCCGGAGGAAGCGTGGAAGATGATCACCATCAACCCAGCCCAACAGCTCAAGATTGATCACCTAGTCGGCTCCATCGCCGAAGGCAAGCAGGCGGATCTGGTGCTGTGGAGTGGAAATCCGCTGTCGGTCTATGCCCGCGCCGAAACCACCTGGATTGCCGGCAAGCCCTACTTCGACCGCCAGCGCGACCTGGCCGAGCGCCGACGCCTCAGTGACGAGCGCCAGGCCCTGCTGCAGAAGCTGCTGGCCGACGATGCGCCCGCCGGCAGCGGTGACCTCGATGTCACCCCGGAGGAGACACCGGAGTGGCACTGCGACTCCGTCAGCCACTTTGTTAATGGCCGCCTGGTCATGCATCACCACTAAGGAGCCCGCAACATGCGATTTCTGACCCTATCGCTGGCCCTGCTGGCCAGCCTTATCCCGGCCCAGGCCCACGACCTGATCCCGGCCAAGGAGAGCGGTGTGGTGCTGTTTAAGGGCGCCACTCTGCACACCGTCAGCCAGGGTGTGCTGCCCCAGGGCGACCTGCTGATCGCCGACGGCGTTATCCAGGCGGTGGGCCCCACTCTGGACGCCCCGGCCGATGCCGAAGTGATTGACCTTTCGGGCCACCATCTCTACCCCGCCCTGATCGCACTGGACAGCCAGCTCGGTCTGCGCGAGATCGGCATGGTCCGCAGCACCGTGGACACCTACGAAGTGGGTGATCACAACCCGCAACTGCGTGCCAGTGTGGCCTTCAACCCGGACTCCGAGGTGATCCCGACGGTCCGCCGCAATGGCATCGGCTACGCCCAGTTGGTGCCGGAAGGTGACCTGCTGGCCGGTCGCTCCGCGCTGGTGGCACTGGATGGCTGGAACCTGCATGACAGCCTGGTACAGCAGGACACCGGCCTGCATCTGTACTGGCCCCGTGCCGACCTGCCCCAGGGGGATGTCGAAGAGCGCAAAGCCACTCAGCAGCAGCGCGAGGCGCGACTGGATGAGCTCTACCAAAGCGTTGAAGCCGCCCAACGCTACCACCAGGCCCAGGATGGCAGCCTGCCAGTGGACACCCGCTGGGAAGCGATGCGTCCCCTGTTCGAAGGCCAGCTGACCCTGTTTATCCACGCCAATGACGCCCGCCAGATTGAGCAGGCACTGGATCTGGTTGAGCAATATGGATTCCCGGCGGTTATCGTGGGGGGCTACGACGCCGTGCACGTTGCCGAGCGACTGGTGGCCATGGAGGTGCCGGTGATCTACACCCACGCCAACGGCCTGCCCCGTCGTATCGACGAACCCTACGACCACGCCTTCGCCCTGCCGGGCCTGATGCACGATAAGGGCATCACCCTGGCGCTGGCCTGGACCGGCAGCTGGGACAGCCGCAACCTGGCCTTTGCCGCCGGACAGGCGGTGGCCTACGGCCTGCCCGCCGAGGTGGCGCTCAGTGCCATCACCGAGGTGCCGGCCCGCCTGCTTGGGGTGGAAGGGATGGGCACCCTGGCGGTGGGCCAGCGTGCCAGCCTGGTGATCAGTGACGGCGACCTGCTCGATATGGGCCAGGGCAACGTCACCGGCCTCTACCTGGAGGGGCGCGCCGTCGACCTCGACAACCGCCACCAGCGCCTCTACCAAAAGTACCGTCAACGCTAACAAAAGCTTGATACAATCGGGGCATACCTTGGTCACTCAACTGAGCCTATGCCCCGTTATCTCCTCTCCCTTTCGGTTACTGCCCTGCTGTTAACCGGCTGCGCTGGCGATTACGCCATCAACTCCAACCTCAGTCGCGACAATTTTGAGCAGTATTTTGCCCCCAGCCAGGTGGCCCTGCTCAGTGCCGACACCCCCATCGGCAATGCCACCGTATTGGGCCTGGTGGAGGGGATAAGCTGCCAAAGCGACAACCGCGATGTGCCGGCCAATGACGCCGACGCCCGCACCGATATGCGTCTGCAAGCGGGCAAGCTTGGGGCCGATGCGGTTCGCCTGCACCAGTGCCTGGCGCTGGAGGAGCAACCCGGCTGTGTTGCCGCCCGGGCCTGTTATGGCCAGGCCATCAAGCAGGGCAATGTCGATGAGTGAGGGTCACCTGCTGAGCCCGGTGGCGCTCTGCCAATCCCCCTATCGCCAAAAATTTGCCATTCCGCGCCAGCCTAACCTGGTGCCGGCGGCCATCGGTCGCCTGCTGTTGCAGGGGGAGTGCAACCGGGCGGAGATCCTCAAAGGGCTGGAGCAGTTCTCCCACCTGTGGCTGATCTGGGGCTTCCATGAAAACCAGGCCCAGGGCTGGAAACCGATGGTGCGGCCGCCCCGGCTGGGCGGCAATACCCGACTGGGCGTCTTCGCCACCCGCGCCACCTTCCGCCCCAACGGTCTGGGGCTCTCGGTGGTGCGACTGCACGGTATCGGCCAGCAGGGCAAACAACACTATCTCGAGGTGTCCGGCATCGACCTGCTGGATGGCACGCCCATCTACGACATCAAGCCCTATATCCCCTACTCCGACGCCCACCCGGACGCCCAGGGCGGTTACGCTCAGGAGCCCCCGGCGCAGATGACCATGACGGTGCAGCCCCAGGCGGAAGCGCAGTTGGCGGAAGCGGAGCGTCAGCAACCCGGCTTTACCGAGCTGGCCCGGCAGGTATTGGCCCAGGACCCGCGCCCTGCCTACCAGCAGGCGGAACCGGAACGGGTCTACGGCGTGCAACTGTATGACTGGGACCTGCGCTGGCAGGTTAAGGATGAGGTGAACAGCGTCTGTGCCGTGGTGCGGTTGTGATGGCATTAGCTCCTGAGGATTACCGGGCCCAGCACCAGCGCCGCCTGGCCTGGATGCCCTGGCTCTATTACCGGCTCAAACCCAAGCACCGGGCCTGGGCGGAGCCCTGGCAGGCGGAGATTCAGGCCCGATTGGCGGCACTGGAAACCGTCACCATTGAGCCGGACTGCTTTATCGCGCCGGATCTGGCCCTGTTCGCCGAACCGGGCCGGCCGGTCTACATCGGTCGGCAGACCATGATCGCCGCAGGCTGCTTTCTCCACGGCCCCATCCATATCGAGGGTGAGGTCAGCATCAACCACGGTTGCAGCCTGGACGGGGGCCGCGCCGGCATCCGCATCGGCGAGCAGACCCGCATCGCCCATGGCGTCACCATCTACGCCTTTAACCACGGCATGGCACTGGATAAGCCGCTGTACCAACAGGCGGTGAGCTCCAAAGGGGTGACCATCGGTAAGGATGTGTGGATTGGTGCCCGGGCGGGCATTGTGGATGGGGTCAGCATCGGCGATCACGCCATTATCGGCATGGGAGCCGTGGTCACCCGGGATGTTCCGGCCTACGCCAAGGTGGCGGGCAGTCCAGCGCGGATTATTGGCGACCGCCGCGACGATTAAGCCGGGCTGCCGGGGGCCAGTTGCAGGTGCACCTGGCCGCCATAGCTGATCACCCGGTTTCGTCCCTCGGCCTTGGCCCGGTACAACGCCTGATCCGCCAGCTCCACCAGATGCTCCGCCTGCTGCTCTACCGCAGGCACCAGCGTCGCCACACCGATGCTGACGGTCACCACCCCGGTCTCGCCACCACATTCATGGCGAATCCCCAGCTCCGCCACCGCATCACACAGTGCCTGAGCCAGTAAGGGCACATTGTCTGACGTCTCGGGCAGCAGGATGGCAAACTCCTCCCCCCCATATCGCGCCACCAGATCCCGGGGCCGGTGTAAACGCTCCCGCAGGGTGGCAGCGATGCACCGCAACGCTTTATCCCCGGCACGATGGCCATAGTTGTCGTTGAAGGACTTAAAGTAATCCACGTCCACCAGCATCAGGGTTAATGGCCGTCCACTGCGCCGGCCGGCGTCCCACTCCGAACTGAGCCACTGGTCGAACTGGCGGCGGTTGCCCACCTCGGTCAGGCTGTCGGTCAGGGTCAGTTGAATCAGTTTGCGATTGGCTTCGTCCAACTCCTCGGTGCGACGCTCCACCAAGGCGGCAATGGCCAGGTTACGCTGACGCATCTGGTACACCATGCTGGTCAGAATCAGGATAAGGATTGGGCCACCCAATCCCACCATCCAAGGCAACAACGAGCGCTGGTCACGGAAAAATGTGGGTTGGGGACGGGCCTGAAGACGCCACTGGCGTCCCGCAACATCGGGCAGGGGCTGGTCATAACTCCAGTCGGCCATACTGTCATCAAAGCCCCCCACCGTCGCCAGCGCCGCACCATCGGCAGTGTCATCAAACAAACGAAAATCGATGCGACTGTGGGCCCGGTTAAAAAACACCGCCTGCACCAGTTTCTCTATCTGAAACACCCCCAGCACAAACCCCATCAGATTCGCCCGCCGATTGGCCAGGGTGCCGGGCAAGCCACGGTATACCGGCAGCATCACCAGAGTGGCAGTGCGCTCCTGGCCACCCTGAACCCGATGGATGGGCTCCGACGCCAGTAACCGCCCGCGGTCTCGTGCGGCCATCAGCGTCTTCAGGCGAATCGGTTCTGAGCCAAGGTCAAAACCAAAGACGCGCTCATTGCCGGAAAATGGCTCGACATAGTACACCGGGTAATACATCAGCCTGGGACGGGCCTCGACCATCACACCGTGCTGCCGTTCACTGAAGCTGAAGCCCGGGTAACGTTTACGCCACATCGCCTCCATCCCGGCGCGTTGGGACTGGGGCACCGCAGGCACCCACTCCAGCGCCTGAATCTCGCGATGGCGCGACAGCATCCCCTCAGCCACCCGGGCAAACTCTTCCGGACTGACGTTTTCTGAGCCCTCAAACAACACCCCGAGTTGGTTCAGGGTGTCGTACAGGGAGCTGAGGTGCCAGCGCAGCATCTGCGCCTGATTGTCAGCGCTGTGGCGGAACTCCTCCTCCAGCAGCGACTGTTCCGATTGGGCGATGCGGTGCGCCGCCCAGAACGAAAGGGCGCAGCCGAGCGCGGCGATGATCAACAGGGAGACAGAACGGTGCACAACTATCCTTAGCCTTGGAACATCCATGTCATGGGTCTCAGAGTAGGAGACGGCGTTGCAGAACGCCATACTGTCGGCCCCGATAGGTGATTCAGGGCGATAGACTTGTCCCATTGAATTGATAAAATACTCGGCTACTTTTCTGCAGTTGGATCCCACAACAATGCGTACCAGCCAAACCCTGATCTCCACCATGAAGGAGACCCCCTCCGACGCGGAAATCGTCAGCCATCAGCTGATGATGCGCGCCGGTATGATCCGTAAACTTGCTGCCGGTCTGTACACCTGGCTGCCAAGCGGTCTGCGCGTGCTGCGCAAAGTGGAAAATATCGTTCGCGAAGAGATGAACCGGGCCGGTGCCGTAGAAACCCTGATGCCGGTGGTTCAGCCGGCTGACCTGTGGCAGGAAACCGGCCGCTGGGACGACATGGGTGCCGAAATGGCGCGCCTGAAAGACCGTCACGACCGCGACTTCGTTCTGGGCCCGACCCACGAAGAGGTGATCACCGATCTGGTTCGCAACGAGATCAAATCCTACAAGCAGCTGCCGATCAATCTGTACCAGATCCAGACCAAGTTCCGCGACGAGCGTCGTCCGCGCTTTGGTGTCATGCGTGCCCGTGAGTTCCTGATGAAGGACGCCTACTCCTTCCATCTGGATCAGGAAACCATGGATGAGACCTACCAGGCGATGTACGACGCCTACTGTCGCATCCTCGAGCGCATGGGCCTGGCCTACCGTCCGGTACTGGCCGACACCGGCGCCATCGGCGGCAGCCACAGCCACGAGTTCCAGGTACTGGCTCAGAGCGGTGAAGACGCCATCGCTTACAGCACCGAAAGCGACTACGCCGCCAACATCGAAAAAGCGGAAGCGCTGGCTCTGGGTGAGCGCGGTGAAGCCACCCAGGAGATGACTCTGGTGGACACCCCGAACGCCAAAACCATCGCTGAGCTGGTGGCGCAGTTTGACCTGGCCATCGAGAAGACCGTTAAGACCCTGATCGTTAAAGCCGTCGAAGGCGCTGAGCACGAGCTGGTGGCCCTGATGGTGCGCGGTGACCACGAGCTGAACGAAGTCAAAGCGGAGAAACTGCCGCTGGTGGCTGCCCCGCTGACCTTCGCCAGCGAAGAAGAGATCCGTGCCGCCATCGGCGCTGGCCCGGGCTCCCTGGGTCCGGTTAACCTGCCGATCCCGGTTATCGTTGACCGCTCTGTCGCCACCCTGAACGACTTTGGCGCCGGCGCCAACATCGACGGTAAGCACTACTTTGGCATCAACTGGGAGCGCGACGTGGCGCTGCCGGAAGTGGCCGACCTGCGTAACGTGGTGGAAGGTGACCTGAGCCCCTGTGGCAATGGCACCCTGAAGATCGCCCGTGGCATCGAAGTGGGCCACATCTTCCAGCTGGGCACCAAGTACTCCGAGTCCATGAACGCCACCGTACTGGACCCGAACGGCAAAGCCACCCCGCTGATCATGGGTTGCTACGGCGTGGGCGTGTCCCGCATCGTGGCCGCTGCCATTGAGCAGAACCACGACGATCGCGGCATCATCTGGCCGGACGCCATCGCCCCCTACCAGGTGGCCATCCTGCCGATGAACATGCACAAGTCCCACCGCGTGGCCGAGCTGGCTGAGAAGCTGTACGCCGAACTGACCGCAGCGGGCATTGAAGTGCTGTTCGATGACCGTAAAGAGCGCCCCGGCGTGATGTTTGCCGACCACGAACTGATCGGCATCCCGCACACCATCGTGATTGGCGACCGTGGCATCGACGACGGCAACGTGGAATACAAGGTCCGCAAGACCGGCGAGAAATCCGAACTGGCCATCGACCAGGTGGTGGAGTTCTTCAAGGGCAAATTCGCCTGAACGGCGCGTTTCCCCCGCTAACGACTGACCAGGGCTTCGGCCCTGGTTTTTTTTATGCCGTTCCACCTGGCCAAAAAAACGCCTAGAATTTCGTTATCAGGGAGTGAGTTAGCGGGAAACGATGGCATCAAAGCACAACCAGTACGGGTTACAACTGAGCGGTGGCGGTGGCCGTGCGGCCTATCAGGTTGGGGTGCTTAAGGCGATCGCCAGTTTCTATCCCCGCAACCATGGCCTGCCCTTTCCGATTCTGTGCGGCACCTCTGCCGGGGCCATCAATGCCGCCACCCTGGCCTGCTTTGCCAGCTGCTTCCACCTTGGGGTGCGTAAGCTGGAGTGGGTCTGGGAAAACTTCTCCACCCACCAGGTCTACCGCGCTGACAGCCTCGGCATGGCCAAACACTTTGGTCACCTCGCCCTGGGCCGGCGCCTGGCCGGACGCCCTCCGAGCCTGTTTGATAACCGGCCGCTGCGCGCCCTGCTGGAACGCGTCCTGCCGCTGGAGCGGCTGGACCGGCACATTCAGGGTGGCTATCTGCGGGCCATCACCCTATCCGTCAGCCGCTACCACGACCCCTGCTCGGTGAACTTCTATCAGGGCGACCCCAGCCTGCTGCCCTGGCAACGCTTTCGCCGGCGCGGCGAGCCCACCCAGCTCAGCATTGATCACCTGATGGCCTCCAGCGCCATCCCCCTGATCTTTCCCTCGGTGCGCCTGGGGGATGACCACTACGGCGATGGTTCGGTATTGCAGCTCTCGCCGCTGAGCCCCCCGATTCACCTTGGCGCCAGCCGCCTGCTGGTGGTCAACCTCGACAGCCCACACGGACGCCAGACCATGGCTCAACGCCACCGGGCCCCGGCCACCAGTGAGATTGCCGGGCATCTGTTGGATACCGTGTTCTCCGATACCCTCAACTCCGACCTGGAGCGTCTGGAACGGATCAACCGGTCGCTGTCGCTGATCCCACCGGACCAGCGACAGAGCCAGCCGCTCAAGCCGATTGAAACTCTGGTGATTAAGCCCTCGCGGGACCTGGATGAGATCGCCCGGCGTCACTACCGGACGCTGCCGACGCCGGTACGGCTGCTGCTGCGCACCATCGGCGTTCAGAAGGACAGTGATTCGAGCCTGTTGAGCTACCTGATGTTTGAGGCGCCCTACTGCTGTGAACTGATTGAGTTGGGCTACCACGACGCGCTCGCCCGCAAGGGCGAGCTCAAGTACTTCTTCGACCTGTAGTGCTTCAGTAGCCGTCCAGCAGCCGCCGCTCCGCCCGCTCCAGTTTGCTGGAGGCGCCCATCAACAGCAGGGTATCGCCCGGAGCCAGCACCAGGTCCTCGCGCGCTTCCAGTCGCTCCCGCTCCCGTTGCACCCCCTCAATGCTGACCTGCCAGTGGGTCAGTGACACCTTGGAGAGCGATCGTCCCACTGCCCAGGCACCTTCTGGCAGAGTCACCCCGTGCAGCTGCTCCGTGACCCCCTCTTCACCGGAGAAGAACCCGTGCAGAGTGCGGTAGTGACGTCGCCGTTCCCGCTCCAGCCGTTTCAGGATCACCGGCAACGGCACGCCCAGCTGGTACAGCACCTGAGACACCAGCATCAGGCTGCCCTCGAGGCTTTCGGGGATCACCTGATCGGCACCGGCCTGCTCCAGCGCCATCAAGGTGTCGTCATCCCGGGTTCGCACCAGGATGCGGCAATCCGGTGCCAGGTCGCGAATGCAGTCCAGCAGATTAAAGATGCCCCGGCGATTATCGAAGGTGATCACCGCCAGCTTGGCCCGGGTAATGCCCGTTTCCTTCAGGATGTCCGCCCGGCTGCCATCACCAAACATCACCGGTTCGCCCCCCAGGCGGGCTTCGCGAACCCGGATGGGGTCGAGGTCGAGGGCGGTATAGGGGATGCTTTCACGACGCAAAAAGCGGGCGATGGTCTGCCCCACCCGACCGTAGCCGAGCAGCACAACGTGGTCTTCCCGCGGTAACGAGAGATCCTCTTCCGGATCCGTGGTCCACTGATGCCCCTGCCCAATCAGGCGCTTGGCCAGGTCAAGGCAGCGGTTAATCAGACTCGGGGCCAACGCCATCGAGATCACCCCAGTGACCACCAGCAGGTTGGCCAGCGTCGGGTCCAGCACCTGCCAGGTCAGCGCCAGGCCAATCAATACAAAGCTGAATTCGCCGATCTGGGCCAAACACAGCCCGGTGGCCAGGGCGTCCTTATATTTCTCACCGCTGATTACCCCCAGTGCCATGATCACGGCGGTCTTACCGATGATCACGGAAACCACCAGTGCCAACAGCAGCGGCGCGTGGTCGACCACCAGCGTCAGATCCAGCAGCATGCCGACCGAGACAAAGAACAATCCCATCAACAGATCCCGGAATGGGCGAATGTCCGCTTCCAGCTGCTGACGATACTGGCTTTCCCCCAGCAGCATACCGGCCAGGAACGCCCCCAGTGCCATCGACAGCCCCAGCCACAGGGTGATAAAGCCGGTGGCCAGCGCCACCACCAGGGTGGTCAGCACAAAGAGTTCGTCGGAGCGGGAGCGCGCCACCTCATCAAACAGCCGTGGCAACAGGTATCCCCCGGCCCACAACAGGATGGCAAAGGACGCCAACCCCTTGAGCAGCGCCCACCCCAGCTCCGCCATCAGGGCGGTACCGGCGCTGTCGGAGCCCAGCATAGGGATGACGATCAACAGGGGGATAACGGCGAGGTCCTGGAACAGCAGGATACTGACGGACAGTTCGCCGTGGCGGCGGTTCAGCCAGCCCAGCTCATCCAGTTGTTTCAGGACAATAGCGGTAGAGGAGAGGGCAATCGCGGCCCCCACCACCAGCGCCGAGCGCAGCTCAATGCCCAGCGCCAGTGAAATCAGCCACCCCAGTCCGCCGGTGATCAACACCTGAGCGGAACCCAGACCAAACACCCGGCTGCGCATGGCCCAGAGTCGGGGCAAAGAGAACTCCAGACCCAGCGAGAACATCAGGAACACGATGCCCAGTTCCGCCACCAGGTGGATCTGCTCCGTGGCCAGCCAATCCAGCCCCTGTGGCCCGGCCAACAGCCCCAGGCCCAACCAGGCCAGAATCACCGGCAATCCCAATCGGCGGCACAACCACAAGGCCAGGACCGCCATCGCGGCCATTGCCAATCCCACTTCAAGCCAGCCGTGATCCATCCCTAGCCCATCTCCTTGTCCGTCTGTTATTCGTGTGCCAGCTGGGGCACCCAGCCGGTTCCATCCTCGCACAGTGCAGCGGCTTCGAGCCAGTAACCCAGCGCGGCGACCACCTCGTCATCATAACAAAGCATGGCAACCCGCCCGCGCAGCCAGGGCGGCACACCCTGCTCCTGCCACAACTTCTTCAGCGGGCGTGAACCGCTGCGGCCTGCCGGTTTTAATCTGACGGTACCGGATAAACCATAGCGCACCGACACTTGCTGACCGGGGGCCGGTGACCGCAACCTTGGCCCCTGAGCGCTTTCAATAAAGCGCCAGCACTGACCGTTAGCCAGTTGGGTCGGGGCAGACAGAGAGAGCGACTCTTGCGCCACGCTCAGCGCGGGCTGGGGAGTCGCCAGATAAAGGCCATCGCGAAACCGGCGCAGCGAATGTTCACCCCAATCCAGTTGCGGCTGAGCATCCTCGCGCGCCTGCCACAGGGGCGCCATCGCCGCCATCTGCAGCTGCGATGGCATCAGGGCCCCCTGCTGACGGAGCCAGAAGCGCAGCAGGTTGTTGCGCCGTGGCGCCGACAGGGCGGCCAGCGCCGTGACTGACAGGGCACCATCATCCCGTTGGTGGGTAAGCAGGTCGGCCTCTGCCAGTTCATCACACAGCTGCTGCTGTTCAGCGCACAGTGCGGCACTGCGCACCACCGCCTGACTGAAACCGGGCCAACGCTGGTTCAGCTGTGGCAGCACCTGATGTCGCAGAAAGTTACGGTCAAAGCGGGTGTCGGCGTTGCTGTCGTCTTCGATGTGTTCCACACCCAGCTGAGCCGCCGCGGCCTCGATCTCCGCCCGTCGCAGCCCCAGCCAGGGCCGGACCATCCTGCCCTGCCCCAGCGCCTGTTGCGCCGCCATGGCAGACAGCCCGCGCGGACCGCTGCCACGCTTGAGGGCCAGCAACAGCGACTCGGCCTGGTCATCCAGGTGATGTGCCGTCAGCAGCAGGTCGTTGGGCCCAAGGCGGGCCCGGAACGCGTCATAACGGGCCTGGCGGGCACTGGCTTCAATGCTGATGCGAGGACCGCGTTGCAGCTGCACCGCCACCACCTCGATGGGCAGATCCAGCGCTTTGGCCCGGGCAGCACAATGCCCGGCCCACTGGTCGGCATAGGCCGACAGGCCGTGATGGATATGGATCAGGGAGACGGGGGGAGACGCACACTGCCCGGCCCATCGGGCCAGGCAAACGGCGAGCAGTTCAGAATCGACCCCGCCACTGTAGGCCAGCAGGATGCGGCCAGTGGTGGCGAGGTGGGGCTTGAGGGCCTCGGCCAGCGCGGCCTCAAGCCGCGCCAGAGGGGCCGTCAGCGACAATAACCGTACCCCATCAGGCGCTCATAACGCTGAGCCAGCAGGGTATCCAGGTCCAACCCCTGCAGCACGGCCAGGTCCTCTTCCAGACGGACACGCAGCTGTTCGGCCATGGCGGGGATATCGCGATGCGCGCCGCCCATCGGCTCGCGGATCACGTTGTCCACCAGGCCCAGCTCGTGCAGACGCTCAGCGGTAATGCCCATCGCTTCGGCCGCCAGCGCCGCCTTACCGGCATCCTTCCACAGGATGGAGGCACAGCCTTCCGGGGAGATCACGGAGTAGGTGGAGTACTGCAGCATGTTAACCCGGTCCCCCACGCCAATGGCCAGCGCGCCACCGGAACCGCCTTCACCCACTACGGTGCAGATGGTCGGCACTTTCAGGCCCGCCATCACTTTCAGGTTGCGGGCGATCGCTTCGGACTGGCCGCGCTCTTCCGCACCCACGCCCGGATAGGCACCGGGAGTGTCGATAAAGGTGATGATCGGCATGCGGAACCGTTCGGCCATCTCCATCAGGCGCAGCGCCTTGCGGTAACCTTCCGGACGCGGCATACCAAAGTTACGGCGGATCTTCTCTTTGGTGTCACGCCCCTTCTGGTGGCCAATCACCATCACCGGTTGGCCATTAAAGCGGGCGGTACCACCGATGATCGCTTCGTCGTTGGCGAAGGCGCGGTCACCGCACAGTTCATCGAAATCGGTGAACAGGGCGTCAACGTAATCCTGTGTGTAGGGGCGCAGCGGGTGACGGGCCATTTGGGCCACCTGCCACGGCTCCAGGGAGGCGAAGATTTTGCGGGTCAGACCTTCGCGCTTCTCCTCCAGCTGGGAGATCTCCTTTTGCAGATCCAGGTCCAGATCGCCATTTTGGGAGACGTTTTTCAGCTCATCGATCTTGGCTTGCAGTTCCGCGATCGGGTGTTCAAATTCCAGAAATTCCAGGCTCATACCAATACTCTTTTCGGGGGGCCGCCGCCCCACCCGTTAAAATGCCACAGTTACCTTGTCCGACCCAAACAGCTTTTTCAGCCCGCTCAGCAACTCATCGGTGGGCACCACCCGGTAGGGGTCGCCCAACTCAAACACCCCGTGGGCGTCCGGTCGCTGGTACTGGATCTGCACCGGACAACCGCCGGCGCCATGTTCCTTCAACAGCGCCTTGAGGGAATCCAGTCGGGCCGCATCGCTTTGCTGTTGGTCCAGGGTCAGGATCAATGCCCGCGCGTAACGTTCGCGGGCCTGGCCAATATCCAAGACTTCTTTGGCAGACAGTTTATTGCCACCGCTGAACTGATCAAAGCTGACCTCTCCCTCAACCACCAATACCCGGTCGGTGGTGAGCAGATCCTGATACTTCTCAACCCCTTCGGCAAACAGCATCACCTCAAGGCGACCGGATTTGTCGTCGAGGGTAAAGATCCCCATCTTGCTGCCGCGTTTGGTGATCATGATGCGCGAGGCGATCACCAGACCCGCCGCCCGGGTGGTCTTGCCCCGGCCGGTGGGAGACACATCCTTGAGTCGTCCCGCGGTGAACTTTTTAAGCTCTTTCAGATACTGGTTGATCGGGTGGCCGGTGAGGTACAACCCGAGGGTTTCCCGCTCACCATCCAGCCACTCTTTATCAGACCAGGGCGCCACTTTGACAAAGGAGTGGTGCGCCTGCTCCGGTTCCGGGGTCAGGGTACCAAACAGGTCATCCATGCCCTGAGCCAGGTTGCGGGCGTTCTGGGCAGCGGACTTCATCGCCTCTTCCAGCGTCGCCATCAGGCTGGCACGGTGCGGGGCACCGTCGGGCAAACGCGGGCCGAGGTTGTCCATGGCGCCCGCCAGGATCAGTTTTTCAATGGTGCGCCGGTTGACCTTCTTCAGGTCCACCCGGTTGCAGAAATCAAACAGGTCGAGGAATTTTCCGCCGCGCTCACGGGCCGCCAGAATCTCGTCCACCGGGCCTTCACCCACGCCCTTAATGGCGCCGATGCCGTAGACGATCTCCTCTTTCTCGTTAACGTTGAACTTGTACAGACCCTGGTTCACGTCCGGCGGCAGCACCGGCAGACCCATGCGGTTGCACTCGTCCACCAGGGTCACCACCTTATCGGTGTTGTCCATATCCGCCGACATCACCGCCGCCATAAAGTAGGACGGGAAGTGGGTCTTCATCCACAGGGTCTGGTAAGACACCAGAGCGTAGGCGGCGGAGTGCGATTTGTTGAAGCCGTAACCGGCGAACTTCTCCACAAGGTCGAAGATCTTCATCGCCAGTTCGCCATCCACGCCGTTGGCGATGGCGCCCTCTTCGAAGGTGGCCCGCTGCTTGGCCATCTCCTCGGGTTTCTTCTTACCCATCGCACGGCGCAACATGTCCGCGCCACCCAGGGTGTAGCCGGACAGCACCTGGGCGATCTGCATCACCTGTTCCTGGTAGAGAATGATGCCGTAGGTCGGCTCCAGGATCGGTTTCAGGCTCTCGTGCTGCCAGGTTTCATCCGGGTAGGAGATCGCCTCACGACCGTGCTTACGGTCGATAAAGTTGTCCACCATGCCCGACTGCAGCGGCCCCGGACGGAACAGGGCCACCAGTGCGATCATATCTTCGAAGCAGTCCGGCTTAAGGCGGCTGATCAGCTCCTTCATACCGCGGGATTCGAGCTGGAATACCGCAGTGGTTTCAGAGCGTTGCAGCAACTCGAAGCTTCTGGGGTCATCCAGCGGAATCGACTCGATCCGCACCGGCGCTTTGCCTTTGGCCTCCAGCGCCGGGTTGAGCATATCCAGTGCCCACTGGATGATGGTCAGGGTGCGCAGACCCAGAAAGTCGAACTTAACCAGACCGGCGGTTTCCACGTCGTTCTTGTCGAACTGGGTAACAGGATGCTTACCTTCGTCGTCGCAGTAGAGCGGCGCGAAATCAGTGATCTTGGTCGGCGCGATAACCACGCCCCCGGCGTGTTTACCGGCGTTTCGGGTGGTGCCCTCCAGCTTGCGGGCGATGTCGATCAGGGTACGAACCTCTTCATCCCCGTCGTACACCTCCTGCAGCTGTGGCTCCACCTCAAAGGCTTTGGCCAGGGTCATGCCCGGGTCGCCGGGGATCAGCTTGGAGATCCGGTCAACAAAGCCGAACGGGTGGCCCAGCACCCGACCCACATCCCGCACCACCGCCTTGGCCGCCATGGTGCCGAAGGTGATGATCTGGGATACCGCGTCACGGCCATACAGCTCCGCAGTGTGCTCGATCACCTCGTCCCGTCGATCCATACAGAAGTCGACGTCGAAATCGGGCATGGAGACCCGTTCCGGGTTAAGGAAACGTTCGAACAGCAGGTCAAATTCCAGCGGGTCGAGGTCGGTAATCTTGAGCGCGTAGGCCACCAGAGAGCCGGCACCGGAGCCCCGCCCCGGCCCCACGGGGATGTTGTTGTCCTTGGACCACTGGATAAACTCCATCACGATGAGGAAGTAACCCGGGAAGCCCATGTTGTTGATCACCTCAAGCTCGATCTTGAGGCGCTCATCGTATGCCGGTCGCTTGGCCGCGCGCTCTTCCGGGTCCGGGAACAGGAACTCAAGACGCTCCTCCAGCCCCTCTTCCGAGACCTTAACCAGGAAGTCCTCAATCTTGAGGTCGCCGGTGGGGAAGTCGGGCAGGAAGTACTCGCCCAGTCGCACGGTGACATTACAGCGCTTGGCGATCTCCACACTGTTTTGCAGTGCCTCGGGGATGTCGGCAAACAGCTCACACATCTCCTCCTCACTGCGCAGGTACTGCTGCTCAGAGTAGAGTCGCGGGCGACGGGCATCATCCAGCGGGTAGCCATCGTGGATACAGACCCGGATCTCGTGAAACTCAAAATCCTCCTTCTGCAGGAACACCACTTCGTTGGTGGCCACCAGCGGCAGCCCCATCTCATCGGCAAAATCCACCGCGCTGTGCAGGTAGCTCTCATCGTCGGCGCGGCCGGTGCGGTGCAGCTCGACGTAGTAGCGGTCCGGGAAGTGGGTCTGGTAGAACGACGCGATCTCACGGGCCATGGCCAGGTTGCCCTTAACCAGGGCCTTACCCAATTCCCCGTCCTTGGCGCCGGACAGCAGGATCAGCCCTTCACCCAGCTCCTCCAGCCACTCCCGATCGATCACCGGACGGTGATCAACGTGGCCGCGCAGGTAGGCGCGGGAGATCAGCTCGGTCAGGTTGGCGTAGCCGGTGTTGTTCATCGCCAGCACCACCAGGCGCGACTGTTCGTCGCCCTGCAGGGGGCTCAGCATCCAGAAGTCGGCGCCAATGATCGGCTTGATGCCGCTGCCGTGGGCACCACTGTAGAACTTCACCAGGCCACACAGGTTGGTCTGATCGGTCAGGGCCACGGCGGGCATGCCCAACTCGGCCACCCGCTTCAGCAGGGGGCCGACTTTGGCCAGGCCATCGACCATGGAGAAGTCGGAATGGACCCGCAAGTGGATAAATTTGGGTTCGCTCATGGCGTGTGTCGTTACTCCAGGCCCAGCGCGCGCCGGACCGGTTTAAAACTGGTGCGATGTTCCGGCAGAGCACCATGCTCCGCCAACGCAGCAAGGTGGGCTGCGGTCGGGTAGCCTTTGTGGTTGGCAAAACCGTACTGGGGATGGCGCTGATCCAGCGCTTTCATCTCCTCATCCCGGGTGACCTTGGCCAGGATGGACGCGGCACTGATGGCGGGCTCTTTGTCGTCCCCCTTCACCAACGCTTCGGCGCCAATGCCGCCAAAGTCCGGGCAGCGATTGCCGTCAACCCTGACAAAATCCGGCTGAACCGGCAATCCGGCAACGGCGCGCTGCATCGCCAGCATGGTGGCGTGCAGGATGTTCAGCTGGTCGATCTCAGCCACGCTGGCACGGGCCACGCACCAGGCCAGGGCCTTTTCCCGGATCTCATGGTAAAGCGCCTCCCGGCGCTTTTCACTGAGTTTCTTGGAGTCTCGCAGCCCCTCAATGGGGTTGTTGGGATCAAGGATCACCGCAGCGGTGACCACGTCCCCAACCAGTGGGCCGCGACCCACCTCGTCGACACCGGCAATCAGGCGGCTCATGCGGTTTGCTCCCTGTTGGCAGGTTCCGGTTGCGGCCGCTCAGGCACCAGCGCCAATACCGCATCGGCGGCACGCTCTGAGGCGTCCAGCCGGATCTGTTGGTGCAGTTCGGTAAAGCGCGCCAAAAGCGGGGCCGGGTCCATCGCCAGCTTGGCCTCCACTTCCGCCACCAGGTTGTCGACGGTGCAGTCGTGCTGGATCAGCTCCGGCACCAGGTCTTTCTCGCCCGACAGCAGGTTGGGCAGACTGAAGCGGTCAATCAGCATCAGTCGCTTGGCCAACTGATAGGAGAGCGGCGCCACCTTGTAGGCCACCACCATAGGGCGTTTGACCAGCATCGCTTCCAGCGTGGCGGTGCCTGAGGCCAGCAGAATGACGTCACTGGCAGCCATCACACTGCGCGAGTGGCCGTCCACCAAAGTCAGCTCCGGCGGCTCCGGGCAGTTGGCCAGAAGCTGCTCAAACTGGGCGCGGCGATGCTCGTTGGCCAGCGGCACCACGATGGTGAGCGCCGGATGGCGCTGCTTCAGCACCGCGGCGGCCTGGATAAAGTCCGGGCCGAGCCGGCTCATCTCTCCGCCCCGGCTGCCCGGCAGCAGAGCCAGCACCTGCCCCTGCTCCGGCAGGCCGAGCTCGGCCCGGGCCGGTGCCTGCGCGCTGACCAGCGGGATCTCATCGGCCAGGGTGTGGCCGACAAACTCACAGCTTACCTGGTACTGGTCGTAGAACGCCTTTTCAAACGGCAACAACGCCAGCACCTGATCGGTGGCGGCGTCGATTTTAAAGATGCGTTTGGGGCGCCAGGCCCAGACCGAGGGGCTGACGTAATGCACCGTGGGGATACCACGCTGCTTCAGGATCTTCTCAATGCGCAGGTTGAAATCGGGGGCATCGATGCCGACAAAGACGTCGGGGTTGAGCTCGCTGAGGTGCGCCACCAGTTCGCGCTTGATGCGCAGCAGGCGGGGCAAGCTGCCCAGCACCTCAACCAGGCCCATCACGGCGAGGTCTTCCATCGGGAAGAGGCTCTCCATGCCCAGCTCAATCATGCGCGGGCCGCCAATACCAACAAAGCGCGCGTCAGGATGACGCGCGCGAATCGCCTGGATCAGGCCAGCACCTAAAATATCGCCGGAGAGTTCTCCGGCGACGATTCCGATGGTTAATGGACGCAAGCGTCTCTCCTCATCGTTCAGCGCACAATGCCGCGGCTGGAGCTCTCCACGAAGTCAGCCATGATGGCCACTTCCGGATGTTCCTCAGCCAGCTCACGGATCTGCGGCAGGGCTTCGGCGGTGGTCAGGCCGCTGCGGTACAGCAGTTTGTACGCACGACGGATGGCCAGTACCGCTTCTTTGGAGAAGTTGCGGCGCTTCAGACCTTCGCTGTTGGTGGCGCGAGGTGCCGCACTCTGGCCGGACACCATCACGTAGGGCGGCACGTCCTGCAGCACCAGCGAGCAGCCGGCGGTGAAGGCGTGGGCACCGATGTGCACAAACTGGTGTACACCGGTCATGCCACCGAGGATCGCCCAGTCGTCCACTTTTACGTGGCCGGCGATGGAAGCGTTGTTGGCCAGAATCACGTGGTTGCCCACAACACAGTCGTGCGCCACGTGGGTATAAGCCATAAACAGGTTGTCAGAACCGATCTTGGTCAGCCCTTCATCCTGGATGGTGCCACGGTGAACGGTGCAACACTCGCGGAATACGTTGTTGTCACCAATCTCCAGGCGGGTGGCTTCACCCGCGTACTTCTTGTCCTGGCACTCTTCACCGATGGAGCAGAACTGGAAGAACTTGTTGCCCTTACCAATGGTGGTCGGGCCCTTAATCACCACGTGGCTGCTCAGCCAGGTGTCGTCGCCAATGGTCACGTCGGCGCCGATGTAGCAGAAGGCTCCGATGGTGACGTTATTTCCGATTTTCGCGTCCGGATGAACGACGGCAGTAGCATCAATCACGGCTTAAATCTCGCGTTTGGCACACATCAGGTCGGCGCTGCACACCACCTTGCCATCAACCAGCGCACGGGCGCTGTAGAAGCCGATGCCACGACGTTCTTTGATGGCTTCCACTTCCAGGGTCAGGCTGTCGCCCGGCACGACCGGCTGCTTAAAGCGGGCGTTGTCGATGCCGGCGAACAGGTACAGCGCGTTGTCCTGTTTACCATGGGTTTTGAACGCCAGGATGGCGGAGGCCTGAGCCAGCGCTTCCAGAATCAGTACCCCCGGCATGATGGCCATATTGGGGAAGTGACCCGGGAAAAAGGGCTCGTTAAAGGTGACGTTCTTGCGCGCCACCAGGCGCTCGCCCGGGACGATCTCCAGCACGCGATCCACCAGGACGAAAGGGTGGCGGTGGGGCAGGTAATCCAGGATCTCCTGGATGTCCATGGTGTTCAGTTGCTCTGACAAAGCACTGTCCTCAACAGAAAATTAGTCGTCGTCAGTGGCCAGGTTGGCCATCTGCTTTTCCAGTTCACGCAGGCGGCGGTACATCTCGTCCAGCTGTCGCATGCGCACGCTATTTTTTCGCCATTGTTTTGCTTCCTGCAGCGGCGGGGGTGAGGCGTACAGCCCTTTTTCCTTGATGCTTCCGGTTACCCCAGTCATACCGGAGATGTGGGTGCCGTCAGCGATGGTCAGGTGACCGGCGATGGCACTGTTGCCACCGATGATGCAGTACTTGCCGATGGTGGTGCTGCCCGCCAGAACGGTGGCACCGGCGATGGCGGTATGGGCGCCAATCACATCGTTGTGGGCAATCTGCACCAGGTTATCCAAGATGACGCCCTCTTCGATGATGGTGTCATCCAGCGCACCGCGGTCGATACAGGTGTTGGCCCCGATCTCAACCCGGTCGCCGATACGAACCGAGCCCAGCTGCGGGATCTTCACCCACTGGCCCTTTTCGTTGGCGTAGCCAAAACCGTCGGAACCGATTACCGCGCCGCTGTGCACCAGGCAGTCCTGGCCCACAATCACGTTGTGGTACACGGTCACGTTGGCCCACAGTTTGGTGCCAGCACCCAGCTGGGCACCACGGCCAATGACGCAACCGGGGCCGATCTGCACATTATCACCGATAATGGCGCCGGCTTCGATCACCACGTTGGCTCCGAGGCTGACATTGTCGCCCAGAGTGGCTTCCGGGTGCACCACCGCGGTGGGATGGACGCCTTCGGCACAATCCGGAGTGGTATCAAGCAGCTGCGCCACCTGAGCGTAACCCAGGTAGGGGTTCGCCATGATCAGCGCATTGCCGGAGAAATGTTCCGCATCCGCTTCAGACAAAATCACCGCCCCGGCGGCGGTGCTGTCCAAATGACTGCGGTACTTACTGTTGGCCAGGAAGGCGATCTGCGAGGCGTTGGCATTGCCCAACGTAGCGACACCCTCAATGAGGGTGTCGCCATTACCCTGCAGACGAGCCTCTAAGGCGCTCGCCAACTGCGCCAGGGTCATCGTCGTCATGGATCAGTTGCCTTTGGAGATGGTTTCCACAACCTTAGCAGAGATGTCCACCTGGTCAGTGGCGAACAGGGCGGCACGGGCTTCCAGAACAATGTCATAGCCTTCAGCCGCAGCAACAGAGTCGATGGCGCGTTTTACGTCCATCAGGATCTTCTGCTGCTCCTGGTTCTGACGCTTCTGCATGTCCTCTTCCAGGGCTTTGCCTTTCAGTTGCAGGTCAGATTGCAGGGCCTGAGCCTGACGCTCCAGCTCGGTCTTCTGGTCTGCGCTCATCAGGGCGCCGTCGCGCTGGCTCTTCTCAGCCAGACCACGCAGCTCTTCCTGCAGTTTGCGCACTTCGGCCATACGCTCGCCGAAGTCTTTTTCCATCTGCTGACCGATGGCTTCACGCTGCGGGTGCTGAGCCACAACTGCGCCCATGTCCACGATGGCGATCTTCTGTTCCGCCATTGCGGCCGGAGCCAGGGTCGCCAGCATCAGGGCGGCAGTAGCAATCACTTTTTTCAAAACACTCACTCCTTCAAAAAGAATCTCAAACCCACGTCGGCTTAGAACGTGCGGCCAATGTTAAACGAGAAGACTTCCGTTCTGTCTCCCTCGTACTCCTTGATGGGCCAGGCCAGGCTGAACACCATCGGCCCCATCGGGGAAACCCACTGCACGGACAAACCGTAAGAAGCACGGATGCGGCTTGGGTCGGAGAAATCCTGCAACTTATCAAACTCTGACTGCGGCAGGAAGCGGTAACTGTCGTACTCGAACTCGGTGTCCCACACGTTACCGGCATCGACGAACAGCGAGGTACGCACGGTGTTGCGGTACGCTTCGTCCAGGAACGGGGTGGGGACGATCAGCTCAGCACTCAGGGTCGCGATGGCGTTACCCCCCACGGAACGGCCATTCTCTACGGTAATGGTGTCCGGATCACCCGGCAGACCACAGCCCGGGAAGCCGGACGGGTCAGGGATACAGGGGGTACCGTCGCCGGTCAGGTAGAACGCACGAGGACCGACGGAGTTGGTCTCGAAACCACGCAGGATGGTGCTACCACCGGCGTAGAAGTTCTCCCAGAACGGCAGGATCTGGTCGTGCTCAACACCACCGTTGTCGAAGGTGCCGTAACCGTTACCGTAACCGAGACGGCCACGGGTCAGGAACACCCACTCGTGGGTCCGGTTCAGCGGGTAGTAGAAGCTGGTATCAAAGTTCAGCTTAAAGTACTGGTTGTCACTGCCGGGCACGGTCATCTTACCGGACAGGCGCTGGTTGTTACCCGCGGTCGGGAACATGCCCCGGTTCAGGGTGCTGCGCGTCCAGTTGGCGTTCAACTCGTAGTTGTCGAAGGCCAGCGTGGTGGTCGGGTTGTTCACATCGGCGTAGATGTTGTAGAACTTGAGCACCTGCTGGTACGGCGACACTTCGGACAGTTCGTTGTGGCGGTAGCCCACACCAACACCCAGTCGGTTGTATTCGTTGACCGGCCAGGACAGGTCAAACGCGACACCGTAGGAGTCGTTCTTATAGGACTCGAGGTAGAACTGGTCGGCGTCAAAGGCGGACCAGTAGACGTTACCGCCGGCGCTCACGCCATCCTTGGTGAAGTAAGGATCACGATAGGAGAGGTTGACGCTCTTGGAGTAGCTGTTGGTGTTCACGTTGATGCCAACGCTGTTACCAGAGCCCATAAAGTTGCTCTGGGACAGACCCAGCTGCAAGCTCAGCTTACTCTCTGTGCCGTAGCCCACACCGAAGGTGAAGGAGCCGGACGGCTGCTCTTTCACGTTGTAGGCCACGTCCACCAGATCATCGGAGCCGGGCACCGGGGTGGTGGTGGATTCAACGGTTTCAAAGAAGCCCAGACGGTTCAGACGCTCTTTGGAGAGCTCAACGTTACGGCTGTTGAGCCACGCGCCTTCCATCTGACGCATCTCGCGGCGCAGCACTTCGTCTTTGGTCACCTGGTTACCGGTGAACTCCACGTTGCGCACGTACACGCGCTTGCCCGGATTGACGTTGATGTTGAGGGTCACCTCTTTGGTTTCATCGTCAATTTCGGGGTAAGTGGTCACTTCCGGGTAGGCGTAGCCATAGCGGCCGAGGAACTTGCTGAGCATCTCCTCGGTGAAGGTCACTTCGGCGCCGTTGTAGGTGCTGCCGGGTTCCAGCGGAACCAGCTTCTCCATCAGCTCGCGCTTGCCGAGCAGTTCGCCGGTCAGGTTCACTTCCTTAACCGAGTACTGCTCACCTTCATCCACGTTGATGGTGACGTAGAGACCCATTTTGTTGGGGGTCATCGCCACCTGGGTGGAGTCAACACGGAAACGGATGTAGCCGCGGTCCTGATAGTAGGAGGTCAGGGTTTCGAGGTCCCCTTCCAGCTTCTGCTTCTGGTAGCGGCGGTCGCCAAAGAAGTCCCACCAGGCTACGTAGTCGGTCAGTTCCAGCTGGCTGATCAGCTCATCGTCGGCAAAGATGGTATTGCCGACCACGTTGATCTGGTGGATCTCGGCGGCATCACCCTCTTTAAACTGAAACTTCAGTTCAACCCGGTTACGGGGCAGGTTAACCACCTGCGCTTCCACCCGGGCGTTGTACTTACCAACGCTGAAATAGAAGTCCTGCAGGCCCTTCTCAATCTCGGACAGGATGGTGCGGTCCAGCGGTTCACCCACTTTCACGCCGGAGCTGTCGAGGCTCTCCTGCAGCTGTTCATCTTTAAGGTCTTTGTTGCCGTCAAGCACGATGCTGGAGATGGTGGGACGCTCGGTCACCTTCACCACCAGGGTATTGCCATCACGGGAAACCTGAACGTCTTCGAAATTGGACGAGGCATAGAGGGCACGGATGGATTGCTGCAGCAGCAGTGGGTCCAGTTCGTCGCCCACCTTCACCGGCAAGTTAAGCAGTGCCGCCCCAAGGGCAACACGCTGCAATCCTTCAACTTTAATGTCGTCAACGACAAACGGCTCGAAACCGACTGCCTGGGCATGACCCGCATAGGTCGCCCCGACCAGCAGCATCGACGCCATGATTTTATTCAGTCTCATAGACGCGTTTCTTGTTATTCCCTTAGTCCCTAAAGTCGGGCGACATCGTTGACAATGGCAATGGACATCAACAACAGAAGTAGCGCCGAGCCGATTCGGAAACCGATCTCCTGTACCCGCTCCGGCACCGGACGACCCGTTAAAAGTTCAATAAAGTAATAAAGTAAGTGGCCACCATCAAGCACAGGCAGAGGCAGCAGGTTGATGATTCCGAGGTTGACACTGATCAGTGCCAGGAATCCGAGGAAGTAGACCAGACCAAAACCTGCTGTGGCACCCGCTCCCTGAGCGATGGAAATGGGGCCGCTGAGGCTCTTCACCGACACTTCGCCGGTAAACAGGTTGCCAATCATCTTCAGGGTAAGCGCCGTCAGCTCCCAAGTCCGCTCGGCGCCTTTTACCAGCGCGTCAAACGCGCCGTACTTCAAATCGATTCGGTAGGCTTCGGGCCAGTCTTCGCGACCCGGCGCCACGCCAATTTTGCCGACCAGCTGACCATTCTCAAGCTCGCCTTTGGGCACCATGGTGTAACTGAAGCGCTCACCCGCACGCTCAACCTCAATGGCCAGAGGTTTGTCGGCATGCGCCTGCACCATCGCCACCAGCTCATCCCAGTCCTGATAGGGCTGGTCGCCCAACGCGAGCAGGCGGTCGCCCTGGCGCACTCCGGCGGCATACGCTGCACCGGACTCATCGACAAAGGCCAGGGTATCGGTGGCCTTCGGCGACCAAGGCACCAGGCCCAGGCTGGCCAGAATGGATTGGGTTTCCGGATTCACCTTCCAACTGGCGGTATTCAGCGACACATCACGCAGACCACCACCGGGGGTTTCCACGGTCAGGGCGATGTGCTCCTGGCCCAGTTGGCCCAGCAACGCCAGGTTCACCGCTTCCCAATCCAGTACCTCCTGACCCGCCACTGAGGTGATCAGGCTTTTCGGCTCAAGACCGGCTTGTTCTGCAATGGATTGAGGAGCCGGGTTGTCCAGCACCGGACGCACCGCGGGCACGCCCACCAGGTACATCGCATAGAGGGCAACCAGGGCAAAGGCGAAGTTGGCCAGAGGACCAGCGGACACCACCGCGATGCGTTGCCAGACCGGCTTGCGGTCAAACGCCTGGGAAGCCATCTCCGGCGCCAGGTCATCGACCCGGCCATCCAGCATCTTGACGTAACCGCCGAGCGGGATCATCGCCACCACGTATTCAGTGCCATCGGCGCCGGTACGACGCCAGATCGCTTTACCAAATCCGATGGAGAAGCGCTCCACTTTGACGCCACAACGGCGTGCCACCCAGAAGTGGCCAAACTCGTGAACGGTAACGAGGATCCCCAGCGCAACGATAAACGCGCCCAGGTTCCATACAAATGCCAGCATCAGTGTCCTCTGCTCAACCAGTCCTGCGCCAGGGCGCGGGCCTGGATATCCAATTGTGCCAAGCCTTCCAATGTGCCCAGGGGGGCCAGCTCAGCCTGCTCCAGACAGTACCCATTTACCCGGGCAATGTCACTAAAGCGAATGCGTCCATCAAGAAACGCCGCCACCGCTACTTCGTTCGCGGCGTTGATCACCGTGGTCGCTTCCTGACCGTGATTGCAGGCCTCAATGGCCAACTTCAGGCAGGGGTAACGAGCGAAGTCCGGTTGCTCGAAGGTCAATTGTCCGACCCGGAAAAAGTCCAATGGTTCCACACCGGCCTGGATCCGCTCCGGGTAGGCCAGGCTGTGGGCGATGGGCGTCCGCATATCCGGCTGGCCCATCTGAGCCAGGACCGAGCCATCCTTGTACTGCACCATCGAGTGGATAACGCTCTGCGGGTGAATCACCACCTGGATCTGTTCCGCACTGGCGTTAAACAACCAGCGCGCTTCCACGTACTCCAGCCCCTTGTTCATCATGGTAGCGGAGTCCACCGAGATCTTGCGCCCCATGCTCCAGTTCGGGTGAGCGCAGGCTTCGGCCGGAGAGATGGCATCGAAAGTGGTCAGATCGCGGGTGCGGAAGGGGCCACCGGAACCGGTCAGCAGCAGATGAGAGATGCCGTGGCCAGCCAGGTCGCAGTGACCGAGGTTGGCTTGCACCGCCTGCGGCAGGCTCTGGAAGATGGCGTTGTGCTCAGAATCCACCGGCAGCAGAGTGGCACCGCTTTGCGCGACGGCATCCATAAACAGGCGACCGGATACCACCAGCGCCTCTTTGTTGGCCAGCAGTACCCGTTTGCCCTGCTCCACCGCTTTCAGGGTAGAGTGCAGACCGGCGGCGCCGACGATGGCCGCCATCACGGTATCCACCTCAGCCAGACCCGCCACTTCGATCAGCGCCTGCTCACCGGCCAGTACCCTGGTGGGCACCTGTCCGGCCAGAGCGCGCTCCAGCAGCAATGCCGCATCGCTGTCGACCATTACCGCATACGCAGGGCGAAACTCCCGACACAGCTCAGCCATCGCCTCAGCGCTGCTGTGGGCGCACAGGGCGTAGGCCCGGTACAGGTCGGGGTGACGACGGACAACGTCCAGGGTGCTGGTTCCAATGGAACCAGTGGCACCCATTACCGCCAGGTTTTGCATGAGATCAGATCCCGAAGTAGAGATAGAGAAGCGCGAACACCGGCATGGCGGCGGTGACGCTATCGATGCGGTCGAGTATGCCACCGTGACCCGGCAGCAGGCGGCCGCTGTCTTTGATGTCGGCGGCGCGTTTGAACATGCTTTCAGTGAGATCGCCCAGCGCCGAGGCCAGGCCGGTGATCAGAGCCAGTGCCAGAGCCTCCACCACGCTGAGGTTAGGCACCAGATAGGCGCCCAGCAAGCCCAGCAGAGCGCATACCGCCATGCCACCGAACAGCCCTTCGCGGGTCTTGCCGGGGCTGACACGGGGGATCAGCTTGTTTTTACCGATGGCTTTACCGACAAAGTACGCGCCGGTATCCGCGCCCCACACCAGCAGCAGAACCGCCAGTACCAGATAAGCGCCATCGAGGTTGTCCAGGCCCGGCCAGCTTTTCAGCACCACCAGGGCAACGAAACAGGGCAGCAGGGTCAGTTGGCCAAACAGAGATTTCAGCCAGGGGGAGCGGTGCCACCAGCGGGCACTTTTGGGGTAACTCAGGACCAGCAGCAAGCTGGCCACCCACCACAAGCCACCGGCCAGCAAGACACCGTGGGCCAGCGGGTGGAGCTGTTGGTCGACCCACAGCAAGGGCTCGGGCACCAGCACCATCAGGGCCCCCAGCAGCAGCGCAACAGCCACCGCATAAGCGCCTTTGATCAGCTGGTCACCGGGGCGGATCAGGGCGCCCCATTCCCGTGCGGCAAGAACGATAATCGCCGCAACCGCCAACGCAAAGGTGGGCAAGGGCAGCATGAAGATCCCGGCCAGGGCCAAAGGCAGCAGACACAGGGCGGTCAGGACACGTTGCTTAAGCAAAAAAACCTCTTATTCTCTTTTTAGTCATAGCCTGAGCGAAGTGTAGAGGGCGCAGCATCCCTTTACGCGACGGGCGCCACCTGGGCGCTGGTCAAACCGAATCGCCGCTGTCGGCAAGCGAAGGCGTCGAGCGCCTCCTGCAAGGCGGCTTCGCCAAAGTCGGGCCACAGAGTGTCGGAAAAAAACAGTTCGCTGTAGGCGCACTGCCACAACACAAAGTTGCTGATGCGTTGCTCACCACCTGTGCGGATCAGCAGATCCACTTCGGCCTGATCACTCAATGAGGTGAAGCGATCGAGCAGCGCTTCGTCGATGTCACTGACGGCAATCTCCCCTTGCAGCGCCAGTTCCGTCAATTTTCGGGCCGCGTTAACCACGTCCCAGCGACCCCCATAGTTGGCCGCGATATTCAGCACCATGCCAGTGCACTCAGCGGTATCCGCCTCGGCCTGGAGGATGCGCGCCTGCAGCTTCTCATCAAAACCGCTGACATCGCCGATGATCTTCAGCCGCACATCGTTTTTCTTAAGCAGCTTCACTTCCCGGCGCAGCACCGTGGTAAACAGGCGCATCAGCAGTTTGACTTCGCGCTCAGGGCGGTGCCAGTTCTCACTGGAGAAGGCAAACAGGGTCAGGGATTCCACCTGACGTTCCCGACACAGGGCGACCACATTGCGCACTGACTTCACGCCAGCCCGGTGGCCCATGACGCGCGGTTGACCCTGCGCTTCCGCCCAACGGCCGTTACCATCCATGATGATGGCAATGTGGCGGGGCGTGGAAACGGAAATCGGTTGCGGATCCGGTTGGGTCATTCAGTGGAACTTCCTGATAGGGTTAAAAACACAAACGCCGCGTAGTATACCCCTACACGGCGTTTCAACTCTAGGGAGATGGGGTCAGCTTAGACTTCCATCAACTCTTTTTCTTTGTCAGCCAGGATAGCGTCGATCTGCTTCACGTACTGATCGGTCAGCTTCTGGATGTCGTCTTCACCGCGACGGGCATCGTCCTCGCTGATCTCTTTTTCCTTTTCCAGCGCCTTGATGTCGCTGTTGGCATCACGACGGATGTTACGTACTGCAACGCGGCCGTGCTCGGCTTCCGCGCGTACCACTTTAACCAGATCGCGACGACGCTCTTCAGTCAGCGGCGGCAGCGGGATGCGGATCATGGTGCCAGCAGAGTTCGGGTTCAGACCCAGGTCAGAGGCCATGATCGCCTTCTCAACCGCTTGGATCATGCTCTTGTCGAATACGGTAACCGCCAGGGTGCGGGAATCTTCGGTGGTAACGTTACCCACCTGCTTCAGGGGGGTATCAACGCCGTAGTAGGACACCATGATGCTGTCCAGCAGGCTGGGATGGGCGCGACCGGTACGCACCTTGCTCATCTGAGTTTGGGTGGCTTCTACGCTCTTAACCATGCGGTCTTTGGCGTCTTTCTTGATGTCGTTAATCACGTTGTACGTCCTATTAGAAGCAGATTAATCCAGATCGCAGATCACGGTGCCGATGCTGTCGCCCATTACAACGCGACGCAGGGCGCCAGGCTCATTCATATTGAACACCATGATCGGAAGATGGTGATCCCGGGCCAGAGTAAAGGCAGACAGGTCCATCACTTTTAACTCTTTTTCCAGAACTTCCTGGTAGCTGAGCTTATCATATTTTGTCGCATCGGGGTTTTTGACCGGGTCGTCGGTGTACACGCCGTCAACCTTGGTGCCCTTGAGCACAACGTCGGCTTCAATCTCGATGCCACGCAGACAGGCTGCGGAGTCGGTGGTGAAGAAGGGGTTGCCGGTACCGGCACTGAAAATCACCACGCGGCCAGACTTCAGCAGGCTGATCGCCTCGGCCCAGCTGTAGTTGTCGCACACGCCGTTGAGCGGAATGGCGGACATCAGACGGGCATTCACATAAGCACGGTGCAGGGCATCGCGCATCGCCAGACCGTTCATCACGGTGGCCAACATACCCATGTGATCGCCCACCACGCGGTTCATGCCAGCACTCGCCAGACCTTCACCGCGGAACAGGTTACCGCCCCCGATCACCAAACCCACTTGCACGCCGAGCTCAACCAGCTCTTTGATCTCCTGGGCCATACGGTCCAGTACCTTGGGATCGATGCCGAACCCTTCCTCGCCCATCAGGGCTTCCCCGCTGAGTTTCAGCAGAATACGACGGTATGCAGGTTTTGGATTGGTGCTCATTGACTGATTTCCTGATGCTAAAAGACCGCAGCGGATGCTGCGGTCTGATCTTGATTGAGAAGCGTGGCCTTAGGCCTTGGCAGCGGCGACTTGAGCAGCTACTTCAGCAGCGAAGTCTACTTCTTCTCGCTCGATACCTTCACCCACTTCCAGGCGAACGAAGTTAACAACCTTGGCGCCGTGCTGCTCGAGCAGTTTGCCAACGGTGATGGACGGGTCCTTAACGAACGGCTGACCGGTCAGAGATACTTCGCCGGTGAACTTGCGCATACGGCCTTCAACCATCTTCTCAGCGATCTCTTTCGGCTTGCCAGAGTTCATGGCCAGTTCAACCTGGATCTCACGCTCTTTGGCAACCACTTCTTCGGACACGTCTTCCGGGGTTACGAACTGCGGGCTGCAAGCGGCAACGTGCATAGCAACGTCTTTGGCCAGCTCTTCATCACCACCTTCCAGAACGGCGATAACACCGATCTTACGGCCGTGGATGTAAGCACCCAGGTTGGAACCTTCAACGATTTCTACACGACGAACAGCCATGTTTTCGCCGATCTTGGCAACCAGTTCAGCACGAACGGTTTCAACGTCGGAATCGTTCATCGGAGCCGCACGCAGGGCTTCGATGTCGGTGATTTTGCCAGCCAGAGCGATGTCAGCAACGCCGTTGGCCAGAGCCTGGAAAGACTTGTCCATGGCAACGAAGTCGGTTTCGCAGTTGACTTCAACCATTGCAGCAACACCGCTCTCTTGCTTGATTACGATGGTACCTTCGGCGGCAACACGACCGGCTTTCTTAGCGGCTTTAGCCAGACCGGACTTACGCATGTTCTCGATGGCCAGCTCGATATCGCCGTTGGTTTCTACCAGGGCTTTCTTACAATCCATCATGCCAGCGCCGGTGCGCTCGCGCAGCTCTTTTACCAGGGAAGCAGTAACTGCCATTGTCCTATTCCTCTCGAGAATCGTCGGATTTAAAAAACAGGGGCCATAGGGCCCCCGTTAAACCAATCATTCAGCTTGGTCTTTGGGAGATTGCAAGCAATCCGCCCTATTACTCGGCTTCAACGAAACCGTCTTGCTCAGCCTGAACAGCCAGATCCTGAGAACGGCCTTCTTTAACGGCTTGAGCAACAGCGCCGGTGTACAGCTGAATGGCGCGGATCGCATCGTCGTTACCCGGTACGATGTAGTCAACGCCATCCGGGTTGGTGTTGGTATCAACGATAGCCACTACCGGGATACCCAGGTTGTTGGCTTCTTTGATAGCAATGTGCTCGTGCTCAGCGTCGATCACGAACAGAGCGTCCGGCAGACCGCCCATGTCTTTGATACCACCCAGAGACTTCTCCAGCTTGGCCATTTCACGAGAACGCATCAGCGCTTCTTTCTTGGTCAGCTTTTCGAAGGTGCCGTCTTGAGCTTGAGCTTCCAGGTCTTTCAGGCGCTTGATGGACTGACGTACGGTCTTCCAGTTGGTCAGCATACCGCCCAGCCAGCGGTTGTCGACGTAGAACTGGTCACAGCTTTGAGCTGCTTCGCGGACAGCTTGACCTGCAGCGCGCTTGGTACCAACGAACAGAACTTTACCGTTCTTGGAAGCAACGCCACCCAGGTAGGCCAGGGCTTCGTTCATCATCGGAACAGTGTGTTCCAGGTTGATGATGTGAACCTTGTTACGAGCACCGAAGATGAACGGCTTCATCTTGGGGTTCCAGTAACGGGTTTGGTGACCGAAGTGCACACCGGCCTTCAGCATGTCGCGCATGGATACAGTAGCCATGATATTCCTCAAAAATTAAGTTGGGGTTAAGCCTCCACGCACCCCATGTTCCGACCCTTTCGGGCACCCCGGAGCATGTGCCGGTACGTGTGTGGTTTATAAAGTCACTTTACAGATATAATGACGTCCATTGAGCCCGAACTGCAGTTGCCCATAGGGCCCCTCCCGCCACAGACTCGCCAGAGTCGGCGCGCTTTATACCATAACGCGCCCTCAGGCTCAAATTCGGCGGGCGTTTTTTGCAGGCAAAAACCGACTAAAGAGTAGACTAATGACCATCGTCATCAAGACCCCTGAAGAGATCGAGAAAATGCGTGTGGCCGGCCGGCTGGCTGCCCAGGTTCTGGAGATGATTGAGCCCCATGTCAAAGCGGGTGTCACCACCGATGAGCTGAACCAGATCTGCCACGACTTTATCGTCAACGAGCAGCAAGCGATCCCGGCGCCGCTCAACTACCACGGCTTCCCCAAGTCCACCTGCATCTCCATCAACGAAGTGGTCTGTCACGGCATCCCCAGCCACAAGAAACTGAAAGACGGCGACATCGTTAATATCGACATCACCGTGATCAAAGACGGCTACCACGGTGACACCTCACGCATGTTCATCGTCGGCAACACCTCGCCGCGTAACCGCAAGCTGTGCGAAGTGACTCAAGAAGCCCTGTATGAATCCATCAAGGTCATCAAGCCCGGCGCCTGCATCAGCGACATCGGCGCGGTGATTCAGCCCATCGCCGAAAAAGCGGGCTTCTCCGTGGTACGCGACTTCTGCGGTCACGGCATTGGTGCCACCTTCCACGAAGAGCCGCAGATCGTGCACTACCGCAACCGCGGCAAGCTCGAGATCAAAGCCGGCATGTGCTTCACCATCGAGCCGATGATCAACGCCGGTGACTACCGCTGCAAAGTCAGCAAGAAAGATGGCTGGACCGCCACCACCAAAGACGGCCAACCCTCTGCCCAGTACGAGCACACCCTGCTGGTGACCGAAAACGGCTGTGAAGTGCTGACCCTGCGCGCCGACGAAGAGGGCATTCTGCCCCGCGTGATTGAACACGCCTGAGAGACAGCATGACGGACAAGGACGCCATCTCCCAATGCCGGGATAATTTACGCGCCCAGGCCGAGTCGGCCCGGCAGAAATTCATCGACGGCGAGGCGATCGGCGTCCTGTTGGCCGAACGGGCTTATGAGATGGACCAGAACCTGGTCCGCCTCTGGCACCATTTCGGCCTGGACGGTGAGGCGGCCACCCTGGTGGCCGTCGGCGGTTATGGCCGCTGCGAACTGCACCCCCACTCCGACGTCGACCTGCTGATCCTGACCGGCCCGGAGCCCAGCGCGGCTTTGGAAGCCAAGCTCACTACCCTGCTGCAAGCGTTGTGGGATGCCCGGCTGGAAGTGGGCCACTCGGTCCGCTCGGTGGCAGAAACCCTGGCCCAGGCCAGTGCCGACATCACCATCGCCACCAACCTGCTGGAGTCCCGCCCCTTAACCGGCGACACCAGCCTCTATGCCGAACTTCAGGAGGCGATCAGCCAGGACGATTTCTGGCCCAGCGCGCCCTTCTTCGAAGCCAAGCTCACCGAGCAACAGGCCCGCCACAACAAAGCCAGCGCCTTCGACCTCGAACCCAACCTCAAATCCTGCCCGGGCGGTCTGCGCGACATCCAGACCATCAGCTGGGTCGCGATGCGTCACTTTAATGCCTCCTGCCTGGCCGAGCTGGTCAGCCACGACTTCCTCGCGCCGGAGGAGTTGGAAGAGCTCAACACCTGCCGCGACCACCTGTGGCGTCTTCGCTTTGCCCTGCACTGTGTTGCTGGCCGGGCGGAAGACCGTCTGCTGTTCGACCACCAACGGGCCGTAGCCAGTCTGATGGGCTACCGCGACGACACCCAGTTGGCGGTGGAGCAGATGATGAAGCGCTACTACCGCACGGTCCGGGCGGTACGGGA
Source organism: Ferrimonas balearica DSM 9799 (assembly GCF_000148645.1). Lineage (NCBI taxonomy): Bacteria > Pseudomonadati > Pseudomonadota > Gammaproteobacteria > Alteromonadales > Ferrimonadaceae > Ferrimonas > Ferrimonas balearica. The sequence continues at coordinate 1,041,297 of NC_014541.1, read as the reverse complement.
GTTGAACCAGATGCTGCTGTGGCTGTTCCGTTCCACGCTGCGGCAGCGGGCCCTGCCCGATCCGGTGGCATTGGAAGGCCCCTTTATCCGCCGGGGCCGCCTGATCGAAGCGGCCCACGATCAGGTGTTCGACGACCCAAGCCAAATCCTGGCACTGTTTGTTCAGGCCGCCCGCCAGCGCGAGGTGGACACGGTGTCCGCCGCCACCCTGCGGCTGTTGCGTAAGGCCCGTCGTAAACAGAAGCAGCCGCTCTCTGAGCTGCCTGAGTGCCGGGCCCACTTTATGGCCATTCTGCGCCACCCGGACGGCATCAAGGCGCTCTCGCTGATGCACCGTCATGGCATCCTGGCCACCTACCTGAAACCGTGGCAGCGCATCGTCGGCCAGATGCAGTTTGATCTCTTCCACGCCTTTACCGTGGATGAACACACCCACCGTCTGCTCCAGTTTATCGAGCGTTTTGCCGACCCGGAGCACAAGGACATTTTCCCCCTTGGCAGTGTGCTGATCGACCAACTGCCGAAAAAGGGCCTGCTGGTGCTGGCCGCGCTGTTCCATGACATCGGCAAGGGGCGGGGTGGCGACCACAGCGAAATTGGCGCCGAGGAAGCGCGCCAGTTCTGCCAGCAGCACAATATGAACGTGCACGATGGGCGCCTGGTGGCGTGGCTGGTGGAGCACCACCTGCTGATGTCGGTCACCGCCCAGCGCCGGGACATCACCGATCCGGAGGTGATCGAAACCTTCGCCGATCAGGTTCAGGATGCCGACCGCCTCTCCTACCTCTACTGCCTGACCGTGGCGGACATCTGCGCCACCAACGACAAGCTGTGGAACAACTGGAAAGGGTCACTGCTGCGGGAGCTGTATCACGCCGCCCGCGACCGCCTGAATGCCGGCATGGCCAAGCCGGTGGACAGCCGCGCCCGCATCCGTGAACACAAGGGCAAGGCTCACAACCAGCTGGTTCGGCAGGGTTTTATGCCGGAGCAGATCGACGCGTTGTGGCAGCGCCTGTCGGCGGACTACTTCCTGCGCTTCAGCCCGGCCCAGATCCAGTGGCACTCAGAGATGCTGCTGGGGCGGGATCTGGAAGCCTACCAGGTGCACCTCTCCACCCACGTCACCCGGGGCGGCACTGAGCTGCTGGTGTACGGGCCGGACCGACCCGGGCTGTTTGCCATGGTGATGGCCCAGCTCGACGCCAAGCGGGTTTCGGTGCATGACGCCCAGATCTTCACCACTCGCGACGGCTACGCACTGGACAGCTTCGTCATCCTTGAGCATGATGGCCATCCGATTCAGGATCCCTCGCGGATCAACCGGCTTCGCCACAGTCTCAATACCGCACTGACCAAGGGCACCTTAACCGCTCGCCCTCTGCGTCCGCTGTCTCGAAAATTGCGCTCTTTCCGGGTCCCCACCCGGGTGCAATTTCTTTCCAGCCAGCGCAAAAACTGCACCATGATGGAGCTGGTAACGCTGGATCGGCCGGGCCTGCTGGCCCAGATCGCCCAGGTGTTTGATCGCTGCGAACTGTCCATTCAGGCCGCTAAAATCACCACCGTGGGGGAAAAGGCGGAAGATTTCTTTATGCTTTGCAACCCCGAAGGCCAGGCGTTAAGCCCGGCCGAGCAGGATACTCTGAGCCGCGCCCTGGTGGGCGCGCTGGAGCAAGACCAACCCTAGGAGTACGGAATGACCGAACTGCAACAACGCATCGAAGCGGCTTTTGAAGACCGCGCCAACATCACCCCCGCCAACGCCGACGCCAGCCTGGTGGCCGACGTTAAATCCGTTCTGGCCATGCTGGACAGCGGCGCTGCCCGCGTTGCCGAAAAACAGGACGGCAAATGGGTCGTGAATGAGTGGCTGAAAAAGGCGGTGCTGTTGTCGTTCCGACTGTTCGACAACCAGGTTATGGAAGGCGCGGAAACCCGCTTCTACGACAAGGTACCGATGAAGTTTGCCGACTACGACGAAGCTCGCTTCCGTGCTGAAGGGATGCGCGTTGTGCCGCCGGCAGCGGTTCGCCAGGGCGCCTTTATCGCCAAGAACACCGTGCTGATGCCCTCCTACGTCAACATCGGTGCCTACGTCGACGAAGGCACCATGGTCGACACCTGGGCCACTGTGGGCTCCTGTGCCCAAATTGGTAAGAACGTACACCTCTCCGGTGGCGTCGGCATCGGTGGCGTACTGGAGCCGCTGCAAGCCAGCCCGACCATCATCGAAGACAACTGCTTTATCGGCGCTCGCTCTGAAGTGGTGGAAGGCGTGATCGTCGAGGAAGGTTCCGTGATCTCCATGGGCGTGTACATCGGCCAGAGCACCCGCATCTACGACCGCGAGACCGGTGAGATCCACTACGGTCGCGTACCGGCAGGCTCGGTGGTCGTGTCCGGCACCCTGCCGTCCAAGTGCGGCACCTGTGACCTGTACGCCGCCATCATCGTTAAGAAGGTGGACGCCAAGACCCGTGGCAAAGTGGGCATCAATGAGCTGCTGCGCGCCGCTGAATAAGTGATTCTCCCCCGATTGCCGGCATCAATTTGTAAGGGCCGGTAACAAGGGTAAGAAAACGTAAAAAGGGTGTCTGAATGGGCAGAGTTGTGTCCACAGACACCCTTTTTCACGTTTACACACACTCACCGAATATTGCGCCGGGACAGGGACCATTTGGGCCGTTTTGGGGCTTGATTTGTAAGCAGCAATGACAACAAAGCGGGTTCAATCTCCGCCACTTCCCGCGTTTCTTGCGACGCAGTCGCCCTCAGCAATCCTCGGCAACACAGTGAAACAGGCGCGAACGCGGCCATCACACCATCTTTATTGAGCGTTGTGCACCTCAGCAGGAGCTCGGTTATGAAAACGCGTTACGCCATCGCAGCCACCCTGGCTACAGGGTTAATGGCCAGTGCCACCGCCCAGGCGGCCTTTACCGGATGGATGGAACAGTCTCTGGTTGCGGTATGCAAAGCCAGCCTGACCAACCAACCCGTCACCTTTAACCAGACCATGAAAACTTACCGCATCAACGGCCACCGGGTTCTGCCCAAGCTGGTCTGTAACGGGGAAGACATCCACACCTTTGCCCTGAGTCGGGGCAATGACCGCACGGCCGCACGGATCGAGCGTTACCTGCCAGGTACCGTCTCCATCCAGGATCTGTCAATGAATGCACCGGTTGAGGTGTGGTTTGATATGGCACCGTAACGGTCAGTGACCCAGCGCTTGTTGCAGCGCTGACTTCAACCCTTCCGCCTGGGGGCCTACAACCACCTGTACCCCCAGGCCATGACGAATCACCGCTTTCGCCCCCAGCCGTTTCAGCGCCGCTTCATCCACTTTGTCCGGGTCATAGACCGACAACCGAAGCCGGGTCAGGCAGGCATCCAGATCATTCAGGTTTTCCGCCCCACCCAGTGCCGCCAGCAACGCGGGCGCTGTGCGCTGGCGAACCCGGCGGGCCCGGTGACGGTGACGCCCCGGCGTAGGCAGATTGAAGTGGCGGATGGCCAGGGTGAATACCAGGTAATACAAGCCGGCAAACAGGGGCCCCAGCCACACCAGCTGAACCAGGTTGTCAGCCAGGTGGAAGTAGAGGGAAAAGTCGATCAGGCCCTGCGAAAACACCATGCCGTGATGGACCGCCAGCTGCACCGCTATCATGTAGGCCAGGCCAGTCAACAGGGCGTGCAGCAAAAACAGGCCCGGGGCGATAAACAGGAAGGCGAACTCGATGGGCTCGGTCACCCCGGTGAGCGCACTGGTCACCGCTGCCGACAGCATAATGCCACCGGTTTGCGCACGCTGAGCGGGCTCGGCGCAACGCCAGATGGCCAGTGCAGCCGCTGGCAGGCCAAACATCTTAATCAGGTAGCCCCCGGCCAGATGACCGGCATTGGGATCCCCCGCCAGAAAACGCCCCACCTCGCCCTGCACCAGATAACCGCCGGCGGTAGAGTAGCTGCCCAACTCATAAAAGAACGTCAGGTTCCAGATGTGGTGCAACCCTAACGGGATCAACAGCCGCTCGACCGCGCCATAAAGACCCCAGGCCAGTATCGGTTGTTGGTAGATGGCCCACTCGGAGAACCGGTCCAGTCCCAGTGCCAGCAATGGCCACAGAGACGCCAGCAACACCGCCAGCACCATCCCGGCCAACACGTTAACCAGCGGCACCAGCCGGCGCCCGGAGAAAAAGGCCAGAAACTCCGGCAACCGGACCTGATGAAAGCGACGGTAAACCGCACCGGTCACCAACCCCATCAGGACGCCACCGAGCACACCGGTGTCCAGGGTTTCAAATCCCAGAACATCACGGGTCGGCCAGCCAAAGTGCATCGCCAGCACCGCCATGGCCGCCAGCATCGACGCGTAACCGGTGGTCGCGGCCAGCGCCGCAGTGCCATCCTGATGGCTGAACGTCAGCGCCACCGCAATGGCAAACATCAGGGGCAACAGGGAGAAGACGGCGGCGCCGCAGTAGAGCAGCAGGTCGCCAAGCAGGTCAGGAATAAAGGGGATAGGACTGGTGCCGAGGCCGACCAGCAGGCCCGCCACCGGCAACACCGCGACCGGCACCATCAGGGCCTTGCCGACCCTCTGCAGGCGGTGGAACCAGCCGCTTTTCATTGGCTCAGGCGGTGTTGGCGGTTTGCTGCTCCAACTGAGCCAGCCAGTCCGGCAGCCACTTGAGTGCCTCCTCCTCCGGAGCGAAGGTCTCACAGGCATCGATCTGCAGACGCTCACCCACCCGCCGGGCTCCCAGCTCCTCCAGCAGTTCGTCAAACTGGCGGCCGGCGCCACAGTAGGTTTCGCCGTAGCTGCTGTCGCCCAGCGCAATGACGCCATAACGGAGATCGGGCAGAAGCGGGAAACGGTCTTTCAGGGCAAAAAACAGGGGGGCCAGGTTGTCCGGCAGGTCACCGCTGCCGGTGGTAGAGGTGATCACCAACAGCACGTCTTTGCTGGCATCGATGATGACCTGAGGGTCGTCGCTTTCAATCAGGTGCACCTGGTGCCCCTGTTCGCTCAGCTTCTCGGTCAACTGTTCTGCCACGTGTTCTGCGGCACCGTATACGCTGCCGACCGCCAGATGAAATGCTGCCATTGAGTGATCCACTTGAAACCCAGAGGTTTCCAACTTACTGTAAGGGGCACTTTGGCGCAACCGGTCTCAGGGAAGGCCCAACATGCAGCAGCGCAGTCTCCGCCGCCGCCAGGCACACCGCAAAGTTAACCACCGCCGGCAGATCCGTCGCACCCTCTACTTTATGACGGAACATAAGGCGCCAGCCCCACTTTGGAACGGCAAACCTAAGACCGGATAAGGTAATCCTGCTGCGCGGTTGACCAACCAAAGGTCTCGAACAGCGTCAGCCACTCCTGCTCCAGCGGTGCCTCGATCCACAGCGGTTCACCGGACACCGGGTGAGCAAATCCCAGCCCTTTGGCAATCAACCACAAACGCTGCACCCCAAAGTGGTCGCGGTAGAACTTATTGTGTCGACCATCCCCATGGGTGGTGTCACCCACAATCGGGTGGCGCAGGTGCGCCATATGGCGGCGCAGCTGGTGCTTACGACCGGTCAGCGGCTCCAATGCCATCAGGCTGTAGCGGCTGGTGGGGTAGCGACCCACCGCAAAGGGCAGCTCAACCTGAGCCAGCGGACGGTATCGGGTCACCGCTTCCTGAGGCGCCTTATCCTTATCCGCCATCTTATCCGCGATGTCATCCAGCTCGACTTTCAGGGCGTAATCCAGCTCCCCCGCCTCATGCACATAGCCGCGCACCAACGCGAGGTAGTGCTTGTCGATATCGTGGGCCGCCATCTTCTCTGACATGATGCGCGCGGTTTCAGCACTCTTGGTAAAGAGCAGGACGCCGGAGGTGGGGCGATCCAACCGATGCACCGGGAACACATGGCATCCCACGGCATCGCGGGTCATCTGCATGGCAAACTGGGTTTCATGGCGATCCAGCCAACTGCGGTGCACCAGCAAACCAGACGGTTTATGCACCGCGACCAGGTGGTCATCTTGGTAGAGGATCTCGATCATTCAGGGGTACCGCTCAGTTGATTATCCAGAAGGCGCAGTTGTTCAAGCACCGGTTCACACTCGGGCCGGCCACGCCACATCTCCTCCCCCATCGGCGCCATCGCAGCATTTCCCGGCAACGGCATGCCAGCGTCCAGCAAGGCGCGTAAACGGGGCAGCAGGATCCACTGACACCACTGTTCAAACGTCAGCGTGTCGCAGCAAAAGGGCTGGCTGCTGGCCAGGGCCTCGGGCGACGGCGGCACGGTTTGCCATAAACCGGCGACCTTCATGGCGTGTTCGATGGCGTCCAGGGTCACGCTTATCGGGGCCGAATGAGGCATGGATCTCTCCTGAGGATGGGCTGGGCGCGGAATCATACCATCTGCCCCGCCCTCCCCCTATAATGGCCGCAAAAATCCGGACCGAGCCGTTATGGAAGCGATCACCACACTGAGCCAATTTCTGACCCAGGCTGGCACCCAGTTCCAGGTTTACGACCTGAGCCGTCGCGTGCGCCCACTGGACCCCATCCTGTTTGCCCAACTGGAAGCGGGCACCCTGCCCTACCCCACCCCGCGTGGTGGATACGCCTGGATGGGCGTGTTGTTCTGGAACGCCCAGGCATCCAAACAGCACTACGTCTGGTTTCTGAAGTTGCCGCTGGATGAGCGCGGCCTGCTGAACCCGGCTGCCCGCAACCAGTTTTTGCAGATGGTGATGGAGGCTCTGGGGCAAGATCCGGCGGCGGCATTGTCCGAAGAGCAGGAGGAGCGGTTGGCCAACAACCCCTTCACCTTCACGCCGGGCCAGGAAAAGATGGCCCTGTTCAACGCTCTGGTTCGCAAACACCTGGCTCAGCCTGCGTCGGTCTACTTTGAACCGGTTCAGCAATACCTGAGTGGACAGCAGGATTGGCAGCAGTGGCACTCCCTCGGCTTGCAGGGGTTTGCCGACCTGATGGCACGTCCCGGCAGTGTGCCGGTGGAACAGCTGGCCCAGGCGGTGGACGCGATGCCGTTTGACCCCCTCAGCGCACTCGCCACCGTACAGGAACACACCGAGCTGGACGATGCCATCGGCCAGGCCTGGTTCCAACGCTGGCAAGCCAGTGCCGATCGCCACGAGTCCCTGCTTTGCCTGCGTGCTCTTGCTGGTGCCCCCCGCTGGCGTGATCAGGCCGTTGATGCCCTGCTGTCCCAACCACAGCTGGATGAGGACAGCCTGATTGTGCTGGCCGCCCGACTGTGGGAATCGCTGGACCAGACAAGAATGCCCCGATATCTTGAGCACCTGGCCCACTATCCAGGCCCACTGTTTAACCAGATCTACAGCGATCTGGTGGCCATCCCCGGCCAACGCGCCTGGGTACTGATGACCCTGCGTGATCCGGCTCGCTCTGAGTCTCTGAACCAGGCCATCGCCCAGCTGGTGCAAAGCGTAAAAGGAGCACGCCGTGATTGACCTGTACGACATCGTTATTCTGATGGCCCTTGCCGGCATCGGTGCCTTTTTCTGGCAGCTTCGACGCATCTCTGAGCTGGCCCAGTTTCATGCCCAGCGCGCCTGCCAGCAACGTCGGCTTCAGCTGCTCAATGTCGCCCGCTCCAAGGCCAAGTTGGGTCGCATACCCGGTGGGGGCATCGGCTGGGTGTGTGAGTACCAGTGCGAATTCAGCACCGACGGCATGAACCAGTTAACCGCCCGAATCGAAATGCTGGGTCAACGCCTGAAAGGGATCCATATGCCGCTCTATCCTGAACCCGAGTGGCAACAAGCCCCAACCGCCCGCGGCCGCATCGGCATGGGAGGGTGTGGGGGCGGTGCCAGCAGCTGCGGCCCCAAGAGCAACTGCAGCAGCGGCAGCTGCCGCTGATCACCGCAAACGCCCCAAGCCGGGGCGTTTTTTATTGCCCGCTCCAGACGTTTCTCTGGGCAAAAAAAGAACCGCAACAGTAAACTGTTGCGGTTCGGGTACTACCATTACGCTGCTATCCGTTGCAGATTGTCTTCCCTAGTCATCCATGCGTACGTTGCCTTCCTGGCATCTTCCCTGAGCTGTTCCGTCAGCTTCCCTGTACCGAAGTACTGGCTTCCTTAGCACGACCACTTCCTATGGTCGAACACTCTCCATCCTGGAGATCTCCTGCATCGTCCCTGAAAATCCGGTCAGCCTGGTGACTTCCTGTCATTGACTGACATCCCCGGAATCCGATCCGCATCCTGCGTGACCATTCCGGTTCAGAACATTCCGTGTCGATACGAAAGTAATTGTAGAACAAGGTTCTACTCTCTCAAGGTGGGCTCCTGAACCAGAGTACCCGGCCCAATCCCTTACTGCTGGAATGGTTTTTCTTAAGCTATTGTTTTAAATGTGAATATCGATTTATCTTCTGGCGGGGTAGGACAACGTGAAGTGGTGTAGTCGCACAGTGCTGTGAGAGAAGGCTTACAAAGCCAATGGAAAGGTGGAAAGCCGCGGGAAAACGCAGAGAGGGAAATCGGTTCAAACCCGATGAAGAGAGGATCATAACCGGATACGCTGAATTTCTCCGGGCCCAAAATAGGACGGGGCGCAACCTAAGTTGCGCCCCTTGTTTCTACGCTAAGCAATCCCGCCTAAATTCGTGCCACTCCCTGGCCCGTCCCTGCGTACTGTTTGCCGTTCCTGGCGTCTTCCCTGGCCTCGTCCCTGGGCTTCCCTGTAACCGAAGTTACTCATCTCCGTATGACGACAACGTCCTGTTGCCGATCGCCTTCCATCCTGGAGGTGTCCAATGTCGTCCCTGGCAATTGTCATCCTGACCGGTTGAGCGAGATCTTCCATTCCGACTCCCTGTCAGAAAGGTTCCTTCGCTCCCCGCTTATTCCGATTGGTTCCGACTCCCTGTCAGTACCTGGATTTCAGCTGGGCGCCTTTCCCTCGACACAGGCACATTGTATCCCGAGTCCGATTCGGAACAAGGCTCATCCTACAAACCCCACAATTCCCGCAAAATCCCAACGGAGATCACATTGATTCAAGCTGTTGATTAATATGTTATTTAACATTTATGCGCAGTCTATCCCTGCTTTGCTCAACATGGATATCTCACACCCGTGTGAGATATCTCTTACAAGATACCGGGCCTTTGTCCGCATCACGCTCGATTCAGGCTGCCGTATCGCGCTTAAAATAGAGCCTGCCCAAAACCCCATTCGAGTTAATTTCACCAGTGGATTCAAAGCCCTGAGATTCAAATAGGGTGCCATGTTCAGGCTGATAGACGTAGGCAGCGAGGTTTTCATGGTGCTCATTGGCCAGGTTCACTATGGCCTGTAACAACAGGCGTCCATAGCCCCGCTGCTGATAGTTGGGCGCAATGGCAATAAACTGCAGCAGCGAAAAGGGGCTGGCTGGCGTCAGGTCCACCAACGCTTCTTCCCGCGCCATCCACTGCCGGGCTGAACCCCATCCCGCCCCCAACGCCATCTTAAGGCGCCAGTTCCAAAAACGGGTCTGCCCTTTGGGGTAGCTGTGGTCGAGCAGCGCAGCAATGCCCACCAGAGTGTCGCCAATAAACAGCCCAACCAATTTCTGATTCTGTTGCCATAGCGCCTGCAACTCCTCACGAATAGCAGCCCGCAGGCGCTGTTCATAGTCACTGGCGGGTAACGTGGAGCGAAAGAAGGGATCGTCTTTATAGGCGTTCAACAACACCGACGCGGCCACCCGCAGGTCTTCCGTCTGCAGAAACGCCATCTTGGGTGAAGAGCAGGATTCATTGGCCAATTCCATGGCGACTCCTTTGCGGTGAGCTTGACCTGGCTAAACATCGAACAAACACTAGTCAAAAAGCAAGCTCGGAGCGAACCTATGGACACCACTCCCCATGATTTAAGCCACCTGTTTGCCCAATTGGGCCTGGATGGTCAACCGGAACGGGTCGATGCCTTTATCCGCCAGCATAAACTCGGCCGCCACGAACGGTTGGAGGAAGCGCCCTTCTGGAACGAGAGTCAGCGGGCCTTTTTGAGGGAGGAGCGGGCCAGGGACGCCGAATGGAGTGAGACCATCGACGTCCTGGACACCTTACTGCGAAACTAGGTTACAGGCGGACGGCATTTTCCAGGGCAGTATTGCCCCAACCGGTCACGGCCCCGTTGGTCAGCACAATCGGGGTGCACTCGTCTTTGGTGGTTTTGCTGTCCCCACGGGTCCGGTGAGTGCGGTAATACAGCACCTGAACCTGGTCTTCTTGCTGCTGATACAGCTCGTTGAAGTCTGCGGTGCCCATAATGCTGCGCACGTCGCTCAGCGCCATGCCCAACTCAATCTGTTCCAGCTTGCGACGATTGCTGTCCTGCTTTTTCTCCCAATCGGCGCTGGACTGAGCGTCCCACCCCTTATCACCGACAGCAATGACACAACCGCTCAAAGGGCCAGCCAGGGTTACCGCCAGAATGGCCGCCAAAGTCACCTTCTTGTTCATTTCGATTTCCTTATTGCTCTTTGATGGGACGCCGTTAACAAAGCAGCCATCATGCCACATTTTATTAACCTTACTTTTCAGTGACTTAATGTTATATGCTGGCGCAAGCGTGGGCGATAAGGCAAACTTTTAGTAAATCCGACCACCCTTTGAGATCTCGATGGACGACACGCTTCGCCGTGCCCTGACTCTGCTGACGGAGTCCGGCAAAACCGCCACCCTGGCCCAGCTAAAAGCCAGGGTGGGCGCTCAGCGCTACCCCATGCCTGTGCTGATCCAGGCGTTACAGCAATGGAAGGTGGCGCCACAACCCCTGCATGAGGAGGTGGCGCCGGAGCCGCAGGCCAGGGTTGCCGGAGCGCCCAGCAACGCTGAACTTCAGCAGCAGATTGATGACCTGCGCCAACAAGTGGCAGAACTTCGCGATCAGCTGGCTGCTCTTAAGCCGCGTTAAGATCCGCGCCCTGGCGCTTCAGCCAGCGGCCAAATACCACCAGGCCCAGGGTGCTGACTAATCCCACGCCCCCCATCACGTACCATACCGTGCCAACGGCGTTCGCCTGGTACAGGGCCTCCCGCACCACCGCCTCAGACTGGCCACTGAGGTGAACGAGGTGGGCGAAGGCTTCACCAGCCGGGATCTCTGCCAGTCGCGCCGCGCCCACACCGTGCTCCTGGGCCAGCGCTTCCCGCGCCAGGGTCTCGCGAGAGCCGGTCGCATCATAGAGGCGGGGCCCCACCAGGGTTTCCGCCACCCAGCCGATGCCATAAGGCAGCTCTTTGAAGCCCAGGTACATCGCCTTTTTGTCCGGCGGTGCGATATTGCCGATGAATTTGCTGCTGGTGGGGCTGGCCAGCATTTCGCCGGAGCTGAAAATCACCACCGCCAGCACCACCAGCCAGGCCAGGTGGGAAGCGCCCAGTAACAGCAGCCCCATGGCGCACAGACCAGTACCGAAGATCAGTGATGGCACCGTGCCAAGACGGCCCGCCAGCCCGGCGTAGAGAAAACACACCAGCATAATCAGGCCGAAGTTGACGTTCATGATCCCTTCCGGCAGTACTCTGGTGCCTTCCGGGTCCATCGCCAACAAACCTCGCCACAGCGCGCTGGGGCTGCCATCACCAAACAGGGTGGTGACAATGGCCGTGGTATCCACCCAGTCGCGCACGTACACCGGCAGCACGTCAAACAGGGCCATAAACATAAACCAGAAGCCGGAGAACACCAGCACATAGCGGATCAGGTAGGGCTGCTGGATCTCCCGCCAGGCATCGCGCCACAGGCTCCCCTGCTGACGGGGCTGGCGAAGGCGCTCCTCTTTGCCCGGCTCCTTGTAGGTCAGCAACAGGATAAAGTTGAGCAGGATGATGGCCGCGCAGCAGTAGAACAGCTTGTCCCAGGAGAGGATCCGCAGCTGCGCCGCCAGCAACGGGCCGATCCAGCCACCAATATTCACCATCTGGTAGAACACGCCCCAGGCCATGGCGGAGTTATCGGGACGACTGCATTTCACCAGAGTGCCCTGGATGCCGGGTTTGAAGATGCCGGTGCCGAAGGCCAGCAGGGCCGCCCCCACCAGAAATCCCCAGAACGAGGGGAACCACGCCATCACCAGGTAGGCAAACGCCTTGAACACCGTGGCCAGAGCGATGGTTTCCTTGTAGCCCAGGCGATCCGCCAGACCGCCGAAGAACACCGGCACAAAGGACTGGAACAGGGCCCAGGCCAGCAGCACATGACCGAACTGGGTCATGGTCAGCCCCAGCCCCCCATCGGACACCGCATCGGTGGCGTAGATCGGTGCCGTGGTTTTCACCCCGTAGTAAGCCAGGCGCTCAACCAGCTCCATGCCGCCGACCACCCAAAAGACGTAACCCAGGCTGGCCAGTGCCGCCCAGATCCCCAGTCGACGACCGTGATCCAGCGTCGGATTTTCTGCATTCATCCGTGAAACCTTTTCCTTTTTATATTTTATACAAACCATACCGGGATCACGGAAAATGGCAAGGGCAGGCCCCGGCAGCGGCGCGGGAGCAGGCCGGTTTGGCGGAATCCCGGGGCACCGCTATACTGGCGCCCCCACAATGAGGAGTGCCCTGATGTACCTGGTTGAGATCCGTTTTGAATGCTTTGCTGACACCACCCTGAGTGCGGTGGAGCGGGCCATTAATGGCCTGATGGAGGCGTGGCGCCATAACGGTCAACTGCTGGGCAGGGAGTTCCCGCTGGTGCAGAACGAGGCGGAGTTCCGGCTCCGGGCGATGTGCCCGGAGAGCGACAGCCTGCACAGCCGTTTTCATTCCGACTGGGCCCGCGAAGCCCTGGCGGCCCTGACCGATGCCAAGCTGTTGCAACCCCGGGTCAAGATGCTGGGTCGTGACATCAACTCCGAAGCCAGTGCCGACGCGGTGCCTACCGACTGGCAGGTGCTGTACACCACCTATGTTCACAGCTGCTCGCCCCTGCGTGACGGCAACACCATGATGCCGGTTCCACTGTACCGCCTGCCCGCCACTTTTAACGGTGACCATAAGGCGGTGGTGAAGTGGCAAACCGAGTGGCAGGCCTGCGATGAACTGCAGATGGCCGGCAGTGGCCAGGTGGAGTTTGCCGCTCTGGCAGAGATTGCCGACCCGCAAAGCACCCTGTTCCGTCGGGGCTGGGATCTGCGCGGTCGCATTGAGTACCTCACCGGCGTGCCGACTTACTACTACCTGTACCGGGTTGGCGGCGAAAGCCTCGAAGCCGAACGGGCCCGTCCCTGCCCCCGCTGCGGTAATCCGGAGTGGGCACTGGATGAACCGCTGCACGACCTGTTCTACTTCAAGTGCGACGCCTGCCGCATCGTCTCAAACCTGTCCTGGGACCTGCACTGAGGCTTCGACCAAAGTCGACTTACACTGGCGATTTTTTGCGCGCAGGTTGAGACACTCTCAACCACGTACAAGGACGCGCCATGATCTACGCCAAGCCGGGTACCGAGGGTGCCCCGTTCCAGTTCCAGTCCCGCTATCACAACTACATCGGTGGCCAATGGCAGCCACCGAAGTCAGGCCGCTACTTCAACGCCATCAGTCCGGTGGACGGCTCCGTCATCGCCGAGGTGGCCCGCTCCGATGGTGACGACATCAACCTGGCGTTGGACGCCGCCCACGCCGCTCAGGCCAGCTGGGGCAAAACCTCCGTCACTGAACGCGCTAACCTGCTGCTCAAGATCGCCGACCGCATCGAACAGCACACGGAAACCCTGGCCTACGTGGAAACCTGGGACAACGGCAAAGCGATCCGGGAAACCCTGAACGCTGACCTGCCCCTCTGTATCGACCACTTCCGCTATTTCGCCGGTGCCATTCGCGCCCAGGAGGGCACCGCTGCTGACCTGGACGCCAATACCGCCGCCTACCACTTCCATGAGCCCATCGGCGTGGTGGGGCAGATCATCCCGTGGAACTTCCCGCTGCTGATGGCGGCCTGGAAACTGGCCCCGGCCCTGGCCGCAGGCTGCTCGGTGGTACTGAAGCCCGCGGAGCAAACACCGGTATCGATCCTGGTTCTGATGGAGCTGGTCGGTGACCTGCTGCCACCGGGGGTGGTTAATGTGGTCAACGGCATGGGCGAGGAGGCGGGACAAGCGCTGGCCAGCTCCGACCGCATCGCCAAGCTGGCCTTTACCGGTTCCACCGAGGTGGGGCGTCACATCATGCGCTGCGGTGCCGACTCGCTGATCCCGGTCACCCTGGAGCTGGGGGGCAAATCCCCCAACATCTACTTTGAAGACATCATGAACCAGGGGGACGCCTACCTCGACAAGTGTCTGGAGGGGCTGTTGCTGGGCTTCTTTAACCAGGGTGAGGTGTGCACCTGCCCGTCCCGGGCGCTGGTGCATGAGTCGATCTACCCCGAGTTTATGGAGAAGCTGCTGGCCCGGGCCAAGACCATCCGCCAGGGCAATCCGCTGGATACCGACACCCAGGTGGGGGCGCAGGTGTCCCAGGAGCAGTTCGACCGCATTCTCTCCTATATGGAGATCGCCAAAGCGGAAGGGGCCGAGTTCCTGCTCGGCGGCCAGGCCGCCCAACTGAGTGCCGATCTGGCCGGCGGCTTCTACGTCCAGCCCACCCTGCTGAAAGGCACCAACGACATGCGGGTGTTCCAGGAGGAGATCTTCGGCCCGACTCTGGGCATCACCACCTTCCGTGACGAGGCGGAGGCGCTGGCCATCGCCAACGACACCAGCTACGGCCTGGGCGCCGGAGTCTGGACCATGGACCAGAACCGTGCCTACCGCATGGCCCGGGGCATTGAAGCCGGACGGGTGTGGGTGAACTGCTATCACCTCTACCCCGCCCACGCCGCCTTCGGTGGCTATAAGCGCTCCGGCATCGGCCGGGAGACCCACAAGATGGCCCTGTCCAACTACCAGCAGACCAAAAACCTGCTGATCAGCTACGACCCCAACCCCCTCGGGTTCTTCTGACCCAAGCAAAACGGGAGCCCTTCGGCTCCCGTTTTTTACTCGTTCAGCGACGTCCGCCCGGCCAAAGGTGGCCCAACATGGTCTTTACCCGCTCGCCAAATGAGGGAGTGAGGTAACTGCCGTGAAGGTACGCTGAATTCGTTTAGAGAATCAGTACAATTCATTCTCATGCTGAGGCAATGGCAATGATATCCGGCTCCTAGCAACTGCATAAGAACACAATACTGAGGTACATTGCCACTTATCGGCAGTGTTTGACTAAAAACAATCGCCTGGTCATTAATGCTGCATATAATTATTATTCAGCAGAAAGAAAAACAGTACGAATAAATTCATACTGTTTTATCATTTGAAAACCAACACCTTAATTCAACATATACCCTTGTTGCAACCCCGGAAAATACTCCCACAAAAAAGGCTCTAACAAAGTCTAATTCACCTTCAGATATAAACATCTGATAAATTATAGACCCTAGCAATGCGAACGCGGATGTCTTTATTATCAAGTGCATTAATATCTCATATACATTTGTCGTTGTGCTGCTCTATGTGCGGCACCGCCCCATGAATTAAAGAATGAGTTTATTCCCTCCGCCCCACCGATAGCGTCATATATATAGTTTCCAATGATACCTCCAATGATCCCTCCAACCACAGGATTCCCGCCAGCTACCATCACTAATTCATCACTAGTCATTTCCTTTAATTTGTTAACGTTCATATCAAATCTCTCCATTTATTTTACGCCATATTTTAGGCGCAATTAGGAACCTAACATCACATGATATTGATTACGAATTAATACCGATTAAGTTTGATGATGTTTATTTAAGATTTTGATTAACAACTTAAACTAGACTTGAATGTTGAGAGTCATGACCATATAGTTCAGGGTGAAATATCCATAACGACTTAAGAGCATCCGGTAGAGTACAGAAGCTGTAGCTCAGGTTGGCACCTCTGGTGTGCCATTCATCAACAATACACTCTTAGCGACAAGGTTCTAAGCAAAATGGGAGCCCTTCGGCTCCCGTTTTTTACTCGTTCAGCGACGTCCGCCCGGCCAAAGGTGGCCCAACATGGTCTTTACCCGCTCGCCAAATGAGGGAGTGGGGGCCGGGGCTGCGGCGGGGGGCTCCGGCAACTGGGTGACCGGCGCCATCATCGCCAGCAACGCCGCCAGCGAGTCGGCCACCTGTTCAGACGGCGCTTCGCCAGGCAACTCCAGCCAGACACTGCCATCGTCGTTGTTGAGCACCAGCATCCGCTCCTCCACCACACCAATAAACAGCGTCGGCGCCTGCTTCAGCTTCTGCTTCATCAGCAGATGGCCAATCAGGTTCTCCTGCAGAAACTGGAAATCCTCATCGCACCACACCTGCAACAGTTCACCACGGCCAAAGGGCGCCTCAAAATAGAGGTTGCCGGCATAGAAATGGCCATACAGGTCGGTCAGGGCGGGATGCAGGGTCAGCTCCAGGGCCTGCGCTACGTTATCGAAACCGGCCACCGTTTCCCGACGGCGGGCCTGCCACAGGGCACGGCCCTCTGCGTCGCGGCCGGTTTCTGCCGGGCCGCTTTCCGGCTTATCACTGACCGGATGTTGACCCAGGGCCTGCTGCCAGCTGGTGAAATAACGTTGATGAAAGGCGTCCAGGGCCTCAACAGACATGTGCGTGCGCTCAGTTGGGGTACAATAGGGCCATAGTGTGCCAGAAAACCCGAGTATCATGTCACATCACGACCCTTACGCTGGCGCGGATGCGCTCAAAGGCCTGACCCTGGGCCAGAAAACCGAATACCAGGATCAGTACGATCCCAGCCTGCTGCAACCGGTACCGCGTTCGCTCAACCGCGACGCCATCGGCCTGACCGATGCCCTGCCCTTCAGCGGCGCCGACATCTGGACCGGCTACGAGCTGTCCTGGCTCAATGCCAAAGGCAAACCGATGGTGGCCATTGCTCAGTTTGTGCTGCCCGCCACCAGTGCCAACCTGGTCGAATCCAAGAGCTTTAAGCTCTACCTCAACAGCTTTAACCAAACCCGCATCGACTCCGTGGAACAGCTCCAGCAAACCCTGGCCGCTGACCTGTCCGCTTGCGCCGAGGGCGACGTGCAGGTCAGCCTGGTGCTGCCCAGCGAGTTCCGTCACCAGCCGCTGGCCGAGCTGGAGGGTGAGCTGATTGATGACCTCGACATCGAGATCGCCGATTACAGCTTTGAGCCTGAGCATCTGGCCGGGGCGGCCGACGCCGACGGTGAGGTGGTGGAGGAGACCCTGCGTTCTGACCTGCTGAAATCCAACTGCCTGATCACCTCCCAGCCGGACTGGGGCAGTGTGCAGATCCGTTATCGCGGCCCGAAGATCAACCACGAAGCCCTGCTGCGCTACCTGATCAGCTTCCGTCGCCACAACGAGTTCCATGAACAGTGCGTTGAACGCATCTTTATGGACCTCAAACGCTTCTGTTTCTGCCAGCAGCTGACGGTCTACGCCCGTTATACCCGCCGCGGCGGCCTCGACATCAATCCGTTCCGCTCCGATTTTGAAGCGCTGCCGGACAACGTCCGGCTGGCACGCCAGTAAACAAAAAGGGCACCTTGCGGTGCCCTTTTTTTCAGCCAGTGCGCCGGTAGCCCGGCCCACTGTCGAAGCTGGCTTTGATCTCGTTGTAGGTGAGGAAGTAGGTTTCCATGCCGAACAGGTCGAGGCTCGGGATCACCCCTTTGCTGACAAACATCTCCAGCACCGAAGGGAAGGGATCCGCCAACACCACTTCCCGGCTGTAGATGGCCGCCAGTCGCACCAGGTCCAGATAACCAACCTCCTGGGTCTGGAAGCTGAAATCCGCCCAGCGGTGCACCACCTCAATCAGCTCCTGATCGAAACCCCACTCCAGCAGCACTGAGCGGCCAATCGGCGCTTTGAGCAGCTGAGTGATGCGGCGCAACTGTTCACGTTCTGCAAACAGCTCAGGCTTCAGTTCTGCCTGCTCCAGCACGGGCAGCGCGCCGATATTGTGGATCAGCGACGCCAGCAGCAGGGTATCGGCTGAGAGCGCGCGCAGGTTTCCGAGTTCATGCTGACAGGCCAGAATGGCACTGGCGCAGGAGGCCACTTCAACATTGAAGCGCCAGATCTCGTCCATCAGGTCCCAGGTCATGCTGCGGGAGGTGCGAAACAGTTGCTGCATGGCCGCCGCCACCGCCAGATCGCGGGTGCGATGCAACCCCAGTCGGGTGACCGCAGCAATCACGCTGGTAGACTTGCTGACACCACCAAAGGCGGCACTGTTGGAGAGGCTGACGATGCGCGCCGCCAGGGCCGGGTCTTTACTGATCTCAGCGGAGAGCTCCGACAATGAGCAATCGGGCTGACGGGCCATCTCCCGGACGCCGATGGCGACTTCAGGCAGGCTGGGCAACACCAGCTCACCGCTTTTCACTTTCCCTAGTAGCTGCACCAGCAGCGCATGATCCGTTGACATAGCCTTCTCTTGTACTCGTTCCTTGAGCGTAGTGCTCCGGTATGGGCGTGGCTGGGAACCGCACCCTCTTCCACCTTGTCTACATTTGCAACAGGGCAGGGCCGGCAGTAGAATTGCCGCCCGCTATGAACCCCTTTGAGGCCACCATGTTTAAACCCGAACTGCTTTCCCCTGCCGGGACCTTGAAAAACATGCGCTACGCCTTCGCGTACGGCGCCGACGCCGTATACGCCGGCCAGCCCCGCTATAGCCTGCGGGTGCGCAATAACGACTTCAATCTGGAGAACCTGGCGACGGGTATCCAGGAAGCCCATGCTCTCGGCAAAAAGCTGTACGTGGTCTCTAATATCGCCCCTCACAACGCAAAGCTTAAAACCTTTATCAAAGATTTAACACCCGTTGTGGAAATGAATCCTGACGCCCTGATCATGTCCGACCCGGGCCTGATCATGATGGTGAAGGACAAATGGCCGGACGTGCCGATCCACCTCTCTGTGCAGGCCAACGCCATCAACTGGGCGTCGGTGAAGTTCTGGCAGAAACAGGGCATTGAGCGGGTGATCCTGTCGCGGGAGCTGTCCCTGGACGAGATCGAAGAGATCCGCATGCAGGTGCCGGAGATGGAGCTGGAAGTGTTTGTCCACGGCGCCCTGTGCATGGCCTACTCCGGCCGTTGCCTGCTGTCCGGTTACATCAACAAGCGTGACCCCAACCAGGGCACCTGCACCAACGCCTGTCGCTGGAAGTACGACGTCCACGAAGCCAAAGAGGACGAGTCCGGTGATGTGGTTGCCGTGCAGCCCGAGGTGCAGATCCAGCAGCCGACCCTGGGCGAGGGCCCGGCCACCGACCGCATCTTCCTGCTGCAGGAGGAGAACCGTCCGGGCGAATACATGCCGGCGTTTGAGGATGAGCACGGCACCTACATCATGAACTCCAAGGACCTGCGTGCCATCCAGCACGTGGAGCGCCTGGCCAAGATGGGCGTGCACTCCCTGAAGATTGAGGGTCGTACCAAGAGCTTCTACTACGTGGCCCGTACCG
This sequence comes from Ferrimonas balearica DSM 9799, assembly GCF_000148645.1. Taxonomy (NCBI): domain Bacteria; kingdom Pseudomonadati; phylum Pseudomonadota; class Gammaproteobacteria; order Alteromonadales; family Ferrimonadaceae; genus Ferrimonas; species Ferrimonas balearica. Next base: position 1,021,765 of record NC_014541.1, on the reverse strand, counting down.
CCCAGCTCTACCGCAAGGCGATTGACGATGCCGCGGCGGGCAAGCCGTTCGACCCGAGCCTGATGCACAGCCTGGAGTCTCTGGCTCATCGTGGCTACACCGAAGGCTTCCTGCGCCGTCACACCCACGACACCTACCAGAACTACGACTACGGCTATTCCGTGTCCGACAAGCAGCAGTTTGTGGGTGAGTTTACCGGCGAACGCAATGCCCAGGGCCTGGCCGAAGTGCTGGTGAAAAACCGTTTCGAAGTGGGCAACCACGTGGAACTGATGACCCCGCAGGGCAACCTCAACCTGACCCTGGGCCACATCGAGTCCCGCAAAGGTGAGTCGGTGGATGTGGCGCCGGGTAATGGCCACACCATGTACCTGCCGCTGCCCCAGGAACTGGACCTGTCCCACGCCATCCTGATGCGCAATCTGGACGAGGGCCAGACCACCCGTAACCCGCTGGCGAAGGAAGTCTGATATGGCGCTGGTGATCCTCGACAGCTGCATCAACTGCGACATGTGTGAGCCGGAGTGCCCCAACGCCGCCATCACCATGGGCGAGGAGATCTACGAGATCGATCCGGACCGCTGCACCGAGTGCGTCGGCCACTACGATAAGCCGACCTGCATCAGTGTCTGCCCCATCGACTGCATCGAGGTGGACCCGGAACACGTTGAAGACCCGGACACCCTGATGGCCAAGTACCTGATCCTGACCGGGAAAGCCTGACAACAAAAAGGCAGCCAATTGGCTGCCTTTTTTCATGCCTTACCACAGCCCTTTCTGCTTCACCTTTCGGGCCTTCTCCAGCTGCGCTTCCAGTCCGGGCTCCGGGGCCACTTCCGGCACCCCGACCGGGGCCATGCCTGCCATCTGTTCCGACAGCGCGGTCAGGGCCGCCAGAGTGCGGGCCTGACCCGCCTGCAGCGCCGCCAGCCCTCCCAGCAATGCGTCATTGTCCGGCGCCTCAGCACCACTGCCCTGCTGGCGCAACAACGCCTCGACAATGGGGCTGGGGTCCAGGGTGGGTGCGGTGGCCATCAGGGTGCTGAGTTTCTGCCACTGGGCCGCGGACAAGCCCGGCTCCGGCCGCAGCTCCACCCCCGCCCCGGCCGCCAGCGCCACCAGTTGCTCAGCACCGGCATCGCCGTCCAGAGCCTGGGCCAGCAACGCCGGCAGGCGCGGTGCCAACTGATGCAGAAACAGGCCAGACAGGTAGATCTGGCGATGGAAGTCGCCCCGTCTCTGGCGCTGAACCTCGGAGCTCTCGGCCCGCTCCTGCTCCGCCTGCTGCCAGGTTTTCAGTAACTGAACCGCACGGGCGTCGGCTTCCGACCCCTCCGGCGTGAGGGAAAAGCTGCAACTCACACGCATCACGACTCCTTAGCTGGCCTGAGCCTGGTCCGCGGCGTGGTAGCAGCAGATCTCACGGGCCAGGGCGGACTGGGGCTCCGGCACCACGGTGATCTTCTCACCCAGGCTGGGGTAGGCGGATTCGATGGCCGGGGCCACCAGGTGTGCGCCACCGCCCACCAGGTAGATGCGGTTGGGGTTGCGGGCGAAGATCTTGGCTTCGTGGGCCACCGCTGCGCCCAACTCGGCGATCTTGTCGTCGATGCGGCTCAGCACCCAATCCACTTTGGTCAGGTCGTTGATCACCTGTTCAACGAACTCGCGGTCATGGCGGCGCTTGATCAGTTCGTTGGCCACCAGATAGCTGGCGTCACTGTCCGCAGCAGCCAGCGCCTTGCGGGCAGCATCAGTCACCATGGACACGCCAATCTCGGCATTACCGTACACCGCCGACACGTCCTCAAACTCACCCACGATCACCCCCATATCCAGGGTGGTGCCACCGCAGTCGATCACCAGAGATTTGGTGTATTCGTTGACGCCGGAATCCATCAGGGTGGTCAGCACGGCTGGCAGGCTTTCCGGCAGCACCTCCACGTCCACGATTTCGAACAGCTCACCCTTGTTCAGGCTGATCTCGCGCATCAGGTTGGCGCGCTTGCGGGCGATGTTCACCTCGTTCTTCTGGCAATCATCGGCGTTGTAGTACTCGGTGATGGGCAGGGTCACCATGATGCTCACCGGGCAGGGGGTAACCCCGGTCTGCAGCAACGCGTGATGCACAGACAGCAGGTTGAGGTCATCGTACTGGTAAGCCACGTGGGTGGTGGCCAACGCTTTGTCAGAGGTGGCGTCAAAGGTGTACTTGGTGGTGCCCACCTGGTAGTTGTACACCTTCTTGTCGCTCAGCAGCGCGGCGCTCTTCCAATCTTTGCGGAACGAGTTGGGGGAGATGATGCTGCGCATCTGGCCCCCTTCGATCCAGCTGATCTTGACGTTGGTGGAACCATCATCAATGGCAAATTTCATCTTGGCTACGGCCATCCCAAATCCCTCATTCGTGTTTGCCCAGGCCCAAAAAAGCCCACTTACGTGGGCTAATGCGACCGAGATTCGGCAAAACTGAAATCAACCGGCCCACAACGCCAGATAGAGGCCACTGATCAGCCCCACCAGCACCATCGCAGAGCGCAGAGGCGGCAGGTCGCCCACATACAATAAGGGGTGGGCCAGGCGGGTGGCAGTAAACAGCAATGCGGGCAGGGACAGGGCGTCCAATGGTGCACCGCGCAGGGAGGCCACCAGCAGACAACCGATGAAAAAAATCAGGGCCTCCCAGGCATTACTCTGGGAGGCCCTGATGCGATTACCGATGCCGGTCAGACCCGCGTCCTGGGCTCGGGGATGGTGCAGATCCAGGCCACCGAGGTGGCGCAGTTTGTAGTAGCCCCCCAGTGCCGCCAGCACATAGGGGATCAACAGCAGCACCACCAAACACCAGAGCACCAATGGCATGGCCGTCCCTCCGCTTTTGTCTCCCCCCAGTATAGGGGGCGTTCAGCAGCAGAACTCGAACGGGTCCTGATTGGCCAGTACCGCCGCGTAATCCCGGCTCAGGTGAAGACGGGAGAAACCATAGGGGCCATCCCTGCCCTCCCCCCAGTCGATGTCACGGGTCTGGTCATCGGCCTGAAGCTGGGCCCGCAATGCCACCTGAGCTGTCTCATCCAACTGATAGGGCGGATGGTTCAGCGTGCTCTGGGGAAACACCTCCCCCAGCGCGCTGTAGTGGCGGATGTGCTCTGCCACAGTCTGCGCCAACCGGCCCGACTGTATCGCCACATAGCGTTCCGCGTAGGCATCCACCATCGACGCGTTGGAGTAGAGGTAGTGGTTTTCCCCCTCACTGAGCAGGCGGACATCGCGATAGGCCGGGTCGGCCACCAGCGTTTGCCAGGCGGCTGGCACGTCCTCGACCTCCAGTTCCAGTCCAGACAGCGGCAGCAGCTGGTCCAGCGTGGCCAGACGGCCACGCTGACTCAGCAGCCGGATGAACCCCACCAGGGGGAGCAACGGGCTGTCCATGGTTTAAGCCGGCAGCAGGCCGCGGGCCTCAAGGGTGTCCGCAACGAAGCCCAGTTCGAACCGCTCCAGGGTGGCCCGGGTCGGTGCCCCGGTAGCCACATCCCAGCCAAACGCGGCATAGAACAGGTCCAGGGACTTCTGCATGTCGTCGCGATCCATCTTGATGGTGCCCTCGTCGCCAAACGCCTTGTCCGGGTCCATGTCGTAGACCCAGGGAGTCAGCACGTCGTGGTGGTTGCGCTGGTCCATCTGCTTCATCTGCAACACGGTCAGGGCCCGGTGCAGGTGCAGCACCCGCTCGGCCATGTGGTCGAGCTCCGCTTCACTGGTCTGGCGACCGGTGACCAGAGTGAACATCTGCGCCTCAATGGTGCTGTCACCGCGGTAATCGCGGTTCTTGTCCGGCGACACCACCAGCGGGAACATCCAGTTGCACAGGGTCAGCGAGTCGTGCAGCACGTTTTTCACCAGCGACCACTTGGCAAAGGCGATCTTGGCCGCGTTGATCGGGGTGTAGTGCTTCACCTTATCGAACGCCCCCTCGCCCCAGAGTTCGGCCGCGATGGTTTCGATCATCCCCTGTGGCAGACCGCAATTGACTAGGTTGATGTGTGAGTGGCACTGGGCATCGCGGTTGAACGTGGTGTTGATCAAAGCGCCGACCTGGGCAGCAGTCTCGCTGGCGTGGTGCAGCCCTCCAACCATCGACTGGTTGAAGATGTTGCAGGCCTTGTCCTTGAACAGTGAGTAGGGTTGCCCCTTGAGGTCGGCCAGGTCGTTGTCGAGGGCAAAGGTCAGGGCATTGAGCTTTTGGTGCAGCACGACCATAAAGGCCAGATCCTGCCCCAGATCGAGCCGGTAGTCCGCCTCACTGACCGGCTCAGGGCCATGCCAGAAGTCCACAACCTGGTAGAGACCACAACCGAGGAACTTGCCCAGCACCCCATTGCCGTGGGCCAGAGTGGTGTAGAAGAACTCCATAAAGTGCGCGTCCTGATCGTTCACCTGCTGCCAGGCAATCGCCTCGAACTCGGCCACCGGCAGAATCTCACGCCAGAAGTCGCGCTTATGGAACTCGCGGAATACGTGGCTCATCTGACCATAGGCACTCCAGACCCCCAGATCGTCCATCAGGTAACCGCCCACGGTCTGGATGTCAGTGCGCTTCGGCGAGTGGCCCGGTTTGCCCATGGCGTACCAGGGGTCGAGGAAGCCGAGGCAAACGTTGGTCACGTGCTCGGTGGGCAGGCCGTACTTGCTCTTCATCTTGGGGTTTTTCATCTCGCAGAAGCAGCGGATGGGGCAGGCATGACAGCCGCCGGCACGACGGAAGTGCTTGTTGGCCTCTTCACGGCCGAAGTACATCTCCGCCATGGAGGTACGCATCCCCACCTTGGCCTTGTCATCCCACGGGGTTTCCCCGATGTCCACCGGCTCATCGGCGGCGCCCCATTGAACCCCCGGGCCACCGCGCCAGCGGCTGCCGGAGGAGCTGTACTCGGCCCAGGACTGGGGCTGATTAGGCACCACACCCTGGTTGTTGGCACCGATGATGCCCAGTACATGATCGTCCAGCTGGCGCAGGGCCTCGTTGCCCGCCGCCACGCCGACACCGCCGGTGCCGATAACGCCGATCGCCTTCAGGTTTTTGGAGCCCAGCACCGCACCGTGACCACCGGCGGAGTGGCCGCCCTGAGTCTGGATGGTGGATTGGGCCACCAGATGCTCACCGGCCGGGCCAATCGCCGCCACCTGGGCTGACTGGCCCATGGTCTTGGCCACCCAGGCAAAGGTGTCGTGCATCCCCTTGCCCCAGATCGCCGCGGCGGACTCCAGCCGGACCTCATCGTCCTCAATGCGCAGCCAAACCGGCTCCGCCGCCTTGCCTTCAAACACCACCGCATCGTAACCGGCAAACTTCAGGGCCGGTGAGAAGTGGCCGCCGAAGTGGCCGTCGGTGATCAAATCACCCCGAATCACCGGGGAGCGGGAGGTGATCGTGGTGCGCCCGGTACAGATGGCACCGGAGCCGGTCAGCGGACCGGCGGAGATCACCAGTTTGTTCTCTTCGTCAGTGGCCAGGATGTCATCCACATGGCCATCCCACAGCACCTTGTAGCCGATGCCCATCCCCCCGATATAGGGGTGGTACTGACTGGTGGGTTCAACATGAATCACGCCCGTGGTGAGGTTTACGCGCAGGACTTTACCTGCCCAACCGCCTAATTGCTCAGTCATAACTGCAATCCTTTATCCGCAAAATCAAATCAGACGCAAATAGATGTCGTGGTGCTCGATCGCCGCTTCGGCATCGGCCCAGCTGTAGAAGCGCATGGCACCGGTCGGGCACATCTGGGCGCAGGCCGGTTCACCCTCACACAGGTCGCACTTCTGCGCGGTGCGGCGGCGCTTGTCGATGGTGATCACCTGCTGCGGACAGTGGTCGGCGCAATAGCCACACCCCACACAGAGGGATTCATCCACCACCCGGGCACCGGTGGTTTCATTGACGCTGATGGCCTGTTGCGGGCACACCGTCATACACACGTCACATTGGCGACAAGTTTGTGGAACAATATTCCTATTCCCCACCTGACCATGCTGATCGTGATAATTAAACTGGACGCCATGAGGACCGAAATTCATATTTCTTTCCACTTTAACCCTGGAAAGCTCAGGCCCTTGACTGCTGTCACCATGATTCCAGCAACAACCAATTTCACAGCGGCGACAACCGACACAGAGAGAGGGTCTCACCACCATCAAACCACCGGCCAAGACTTCCACCTCATCATTACTGTCGGAACTGCTTGAACAGCCGGTCAGCACGCTGATTAACGATCCGCTATAAACGGCACCGACAGTTAGCGCGGTACCATTTTTCAACACTTTCCTACGGGTAATCATTGTTAGTATCCCTTGGGTTAGCTCACAGACGGTTTTGCACACTCACCTTGTCCGCACTGCCAGTTTCTTTGAGAAATAAAAAACAAAAACCCGTCAGGATCACAAAAGAAGGTTATTTACCTTTTTAAATCGGAACCGTAGCAGTCGGTCACGCTTCCCTTTTTGATATTTTTCCTTAAAGAATTCCGATAGAAGCAATTAATTAATATTTCACTTGAACGATGTTTTTCTGTGATCCCATCGAATCCATTTATTTATTTAATTCCCCTATGCTCTGAATCGCACACACCGAAGCCGCTCCGAATAACGTTGTTCAATTTGGAACGCAATTATGAAAAACATTAACGTCCTGACTGGCCGCAGGCTGGTCACGGCGCTGTTGCCCGTTATGGCACTCGCTGGCTGTTTCAGTGATGGCAATGATGGCAGCGACGGCGACGATGGCGCCCCCGGCGGGATCCACATCCCCATCGGCGAAGCGCAGGCTGTTCGTGCCCAGATCGAATCGGTTCATATCGACGAGTCCCTTAAGGTCTCCGTCGACTTCTTCCTGCACGACGAGCGTGGCGTAGCGCTCTCCGGCCTGGAGGCACTCGATGCCGTCCACGGCCTGGGGATGGGCATCGCCAAACTCTCCGAGTTGCAGCGCCGCGACCGACCCCTTCCCGGCCACCAATCGGCCCTGGCAGACGCCACCCCGATGATGACGATCGAGCTGCAGCCGCAGTGGGTCAGCTACCTCAACCGGGTGGTGGAACCCGGCACGGTGCAAGACCCGGATTCGCTGCCGGAGGGCTGGGATAAACACCAGTCACCGCAGATCCAGGCGGGCATCGAGTCCCAGTGCGGACTCGACTGCATCGAAGTGGTGGGCAACGGCCTGTACCGCTACACCTTTACCCAGCCGCTGGATGACTACCCGGTTGTGGCAGGCATCGACACCCAATACCAGCCGGATCTGGTGCACCGGGTTTACCTCGAACTGAGCCTCGCTTCCGGCCAGGCGATGAACGACAAACTGGTGAATACGGTCTACGACTTCCTGCCCGCGGAATCCCGCGCCATTGAGCCGGACCAGGGCCGTGAGCTGATGGCCGCCAGCCAGTGCCAACGCTGCCACGGTACCGATCTGGATAACGGCGCTCTGGTGATGCACGGCAACAAACGCTTTGCCCTGGAAGGCTGCGTGATGTGCCACACCACCTACAGCGGCGACCCGGAAACCGGCGCCACCCTCGATCTGGGTGCCATGGTGCATCGCCTGCATCAGGGGGATTACCTGATGATTGGCTGGGGTGGCCACGCCATCGATTACAGTGCCCTCACCTACCCCGGTGACATGACGCAGTGTCGTCAATGTCACGTGGAGCAGGGCGAGGCGGCCACGCCTCAGGCCAGCGCCTACTTCTGGCCCCGTCAGGAAGCGTGCCTGAGCTGTCACGAGGGCGATGCCAACGCCGAGTGGGATGGCACGGCGGTGGGCCTGTTCCACCAGCGGGAGCGTTATCCAAAGGCGTGGGCAATGGGCTGTGCCGGCTGTCACCCCGACAGCAGCAACCCACAAGGGGCAGGCGTGTTCCATAACGCCCGGGCCCAGCTGGAGCACGATCTGGCCACCCTGTACGACGCCACCCTGCAGCCTGGTGTGCTCGCCAGTGCCAACGGCACCCTAAAGGTGGAGATCGACTTTGCCAGCCTGACTCAGCTGCCCACCGAGGACGTGGCGATTCAGCGCCTGTGGTTGACCGCGGCGGGCCATCTCGACGAGAGCTATCACAACGACGTGGCCAACTACCAGAATCGCAAGGTGTGGGACCTGGCCAGCGCCAGTGATGACATCCTGCTGAGTCGCGCCGGGCCGCGGCTGTCGGTCACCATCAGCGGCATCAACCCTGCCGACTGGGGGCCGCAACAGAGAGGCAGCCTGTGGCTGAAAGCGCAGATCTGCGCGGACCCGGCCACCGGCATGGCCATCGCCTGTGACAGCCCGGATAAGGTGGTGGTGGAGTTGTCTGCCCCGCCCCAGGCGTTTGCCGCTGACAGCGACGCGCTGATGGTGCGGACTGCCAAAGCGGATGAGTCGCGCTGCATCGCCTGCCATGACAATCAGTTCATGGTGCGGGTGGCGGACGCCCACAGTCGCAACAATACGCCGTCCAGCGGCGGTTGTGGTGCCTGCCATGCGCCCTCTGTAGCCACCAGCCTGACCGACGGCAGCTGCGTTGCCTGCCACACCGGCGACATGGTGACCTACATGAACGCCACGCTGAAACACGGCACCGGCCCGGCCACGGTGAAGGGGTACCGTACCCTGAACAACAGTCTGGCCTACGCCGAGTTGGTTCACAGCCTGCACGCCAATACCCGCACCGTCAGCGGCTATACCGGTGGCGAACGTGAACCGGTGGATTACACCCGTGCCGCCAGCGACTGTCGCGCCTGCCATGCGCCGGGTCAGCTCACTCTGGCCGGACTGAGTGGGCAACCGTCGTTGATTGTGGCCAAATCAGGGGCAGACCCGGCCGGTCGCGGTGAGGTCGTAGAGATCTCCCCCGTTACCGCCACCTGCGCCGCCTGCCACCTCAACCTGGCCAGCTGGCAAAACCACGCCATCGCCTTTGGGGCCGTGGTCAACCCGGATGCCATTAACGGCCCTATCTACCAGAGCGGCAGCGAGACCTGCGCCACCTGCCACGGTGAAGGGCAAAGTGCCGGAGTCGACAAACTGCACCGGCTGAAATAAGCGGGCAGAAAACAGAAAGGGCGCTCGAATGAGCGCCCTTTTTTATGGCCGAAGCGTTTACACCGTTCCTAACCCCGGCAGGGAGAACGGCGGCGCTGGCAACAGCGGATAACGGCCCAGCAGCGACTTCAGTTCCATCGCCAGCTCGGTGTCCCCCTCCATCGCCAGCCGGCGCTGGAAAAACAGGGCATCGCCATCGGCACTGCCCAGCGCCATCTGCAACAACGCCCGGGCATCACCGGACAGGCGGGCATCCACGCTGGCATCGGCCCAGTCCAGCCATAAGCGACCTTCGCTCAGGCCCAACTTGATGGGCAACGGCAACTCCCGCACCGCGATGCTGACGCTGCGGCCCTCGAGAAAATCGAGCTCGCCGTCACGCAGCGGTGCAGCCAGACGTTGGTTAAGCAGGGGCAGAAGCAAGGCCCGGATGGGACCCAAAGGGGGGCGCGGTAGCATTTTTTTGACCAAAACAGAGATAAACCGCTGGATGATAACGCCGCAATTGGATCTTGTTCCTGTTTTACATCAATAAATGATCGCGATCCCATTGCTAAGTTAGACGCCGTAGTTTTCTTATCCGCAATGGAGCCCTATTAATGGAACTGCTCGCCCCGGTGGGCAACCTGGCAGGTTTGGCCCCCGCCCTGGCACAGGGGGCCGACGCCGTGTACGTCGGCCTGAAGGACGACACCAACGCCCGTCGTTTTGCCGGCCTCAACTTTACCCCGGACGAACTGGCCCAGGCCGCAGAACAGTGCCGCCAGGCTGGTCGCAAGCTGTACGTGGCCATCAACACCTTTCCCCAGCCGGGCCAGGAACAACGCTGGCACCAGGCGGTGGACCGTGCTGCCGAAGCCGGGATCAGCGCCGTCATCATGGCCGACCCGGGCCTGCTGGCCTACGCCGCCGACCGTCACCCCGACCTGGAGCGCCACCTGTCGGTGCAGGCCAGTGCCGCCAACCTGCCAGCGTTGAAGCTGTTTCACCAACAATTCGGCATCACCCGGGCGGTGCTGCCCCGGGTGCTGGACATTGAGCAGATTGAACGGATTGCCGAAGATTCCCCGGTTGAGCTGGAAGTCTTTGCCTCCGGCTCGCTGTGCGTGATGGCGGAAGGACGGTGTCAGCTCTCCACCTGGGTCAGTGGTCACTCCCCCAACTCCGGCGGGGCCTGTTCACCGGCCTCGCTGGTCAGCTGGGTGGAAACCCCACAGGGGCGTGAGGCCCGCCTCAATGGCCGCCTGCTGGACCGGGTGCCGCCCAACCAACCCGGTGGCTACCCCACCGTGTGTAAGGGCCGTTACCAGGTGGAGGGACGCACCATGCACCCCATCTCCAGCCCCTGTTCGCTCTCCACCCTGCCGCTGCTGCCGCGATTGGCCAAGGCCGGTGTGGCGGCACTGAAGCTGGAGGGACGGCAACGCAGCGCCCACTACAGCGCCCAGATCACCGCGGTCTGGCGTCGGGCGATCGACGCGTACCGGGCCGACCCCCAGCACTACCGTACCGACCCCGCCGCCCAGGCCACCCTGCGTGCCCTGGCGGAAGGCCAGCAGCTGACCACCGGACCCTACCTGAACCCATGGCAATGATTCATACCCCGCGCCTCAGTCTGGCGCCGAACTGGTGGCCGATGGCCCGTGCCGAGCAGCACGCTTATCTCGACAGCCTGCTGGACAGCCCCTTTGAGCGCATCTATTTGGGCGAGAGCGTCTGCAGCCTGCGTGACCGACTGGCCCCGCGCACCCTGCTGACCCTCGCCGAACAGCTGCAGCAAGCCGGCAAAGAGGTGGTGCTGACCAGCCTCACCCTGCTGGGCAGCGAGCGGGATCTGGCGCTGCTGGAGAAGCTGTGCCAGCAACACCAGTTTGCCATTGAGGCCAACGAGATGGGGGCGGTGGGCGCCGCCCACGAGGCGGGTCTGCCGTTTGTGGCGGGCCAGGGCCTGAACATCTATAACCTGGCCAGTCTGGACTGGCTGCTGAGCCTGGGCATGACCGGCTACCAGCCCCCGCTGGAGATGGCTCAGCCGGTGCTCAGCACCCTGATGGCCCAAGCCGAAGCCAGCGGCAGCCGGGCCCGGTTTGAGCTGGAACTGCTCGGCTACGGCCAGCCGCCGCTGTCGGTTTCAGCGCGCTGCGCCACGGCGCGGGTGGCCGGACGTAACCGCAAGCGCTGTGACACCGTGTGTCAGGAGCGCGGCGCGCAACGGGCCGACTCTCTTGAGGGGGATCCGATGCTGCTGCTGAACGGCGTGCAGGTGCACGGTGACCGCCCCATCGACCTGCTCGACAGCCTGGCCATTCTGCGTGAACTGAAACTGGATTGGTTGCGCCTGGACCCGGGTCCGACACTGGATTGGCACTGGGCAGCCGACCTTGCGGTGGCACTGCGGGAGGGGGCGGATCGGTTCGACCCGCCGGTGGTGGGGATGCGTCAGTTCTGGCAGCGCCAACACACCACGGTGGCGCTCTCCAACGAGTAACGCCGTCTCAGCGGTTGCGGCGGGTCACCAGCACCAGCGCGTACAGCAGCCACAGGGCCACAAAGCCCAGCAACATCCAGCCCAACAGCGCTGGCCACCAGATCAGGGGTCGGTCAGCGCCGAACAGGCCGTAGGGGTAGCGGTCCATCAGCGCCAGAAGGCGGTCATCCCGGGTCAGCAACGCTATGGCGCACCCCGCCGCGGCCAGTGCCGGGATCACCCCCCAGCGGGGTGGGATTTCGGTCAGGATGGCAAAGCAGTAGAGCACCGCACAGATCGGCGTCATCACGTAGAAGGCGGTCATCGCCCAGGCGTGCACCATGCCGACGTTCACCGGGAACAGGCCACAGGCCGCCACGCTCAGCGACATCAGTACCCCGGAGAGATTGAGTGACAGCTTGATGGGACGCCGGCGGCGCAGCCAGCCCCGGGAGATAAAACTGACCACCAGGAACAGGCCACCAAAGAACAGCCCGCCATTGACCAACAGCGCCAGCGGTGAGGACTCATAACGGCCCAGCTCCGACAGCGAGTGGTTAAGGAAATTGAAGGGTTCGCCCGCCTCCCCCTCATACAACAGAGAGGCCAGCAGAGACGGCAGGACCAGCATCAGTACACCCATGGAACCCAAGCGGTTGGCAAGGCGTTCAAGGGTTTGTCCGTCGTTGGCAGGCATAGGAGGTTGTTTCGCTTTTGTCGATGACACCGCCCCAGCATACTCGAATCTGCCGAAGGAAAAAACGCAGCCAATGGCTGCGTTTTTCGTTCTCCGATCCGGCTCTCAGTGGATCATTGGAATCGGCTCTCCAGCGTCACCACTTCCACCTGCTTCAGTTTCAGCGGCAGCGCCTCGATACGGGCATCCTCCGCCAGCACTTCAGGCGCCATCTCGGCGTTATAACGCATCGGGGAAGGTTGCTCCTGACGCAGGCGTTGTGCCATCTCTTCCGCTTGTGGGCTGACAAACACAAACTGCATGTCCGCCAGCTTCAGTTGCTCGCGGATCACCCGGTTCACCTGCTCCAGAGTCAGCGCCTCCAGACCCTTGCGCACCTCGCTGACAAAGGTGTCAGTGCCGTAGAACGCGCTGTCGAGGCCGTAGCCCAGCAGGCGGTCCTGGCTCGCCACCAACTGCGGCACGGCATTGGTCAGGAAGTTGCGGGTGGCTTCAAAAGCGCTGTCGCTCATGCCGTTCTCCACCAGCTGCTCCAGCTCGTACATCGCGACCCGAGTGGCAAAGTGGGCATCCTGATTATCCCGCAGCGGGCGCAACCACACCTGGAAGATCTGGCTGGACCGGCCCAGGTTGGCGTCCGGCTTGGTCTGGTACATGCCCCGGGGGAAGTACTCAATGTAAGCGTAGTCGCCGTAGTTCATCCCCCGCAGTTCGCGGATACGCTGATACAGGAAGCTGTTGGCGGAACGGTGCTCACCCAGGTAGCTGCGCACCAGGTAGAGCGCCACCCAGTCCGGGTCCGCCCGATTCAGGCTGATGGGGAAACCAAAGCTGACGGCGGTCGCCTTGGTCTGCGGCTTATTGATCACCAGCGCATGGCGGCCGGCTGGCAGGGTCGGCTCGGCAATGGCCGGTTGTGCGACTCCGCTCGCCGGCAATGCGGACAGGTCTGCCTGCAGTCGCGCCAACTGGCCGTCGGACAGATCACCGGCCACCCCCAGTGTCAGGTTCTGCTGGGTGAAGTGGTTGCGGTAGAACGCCTGCAGCTGCGGTACGGTGATCGCTTCGACGTGGCTGACCCGGCCCAGATTGAGGCTCTGGTAGGGGTGGTTCTGGTAGATCTGCTGATACAGCGCCTCTTTGCCCAGCTCCTCATCGTTAGCGGCCTTCAGCCCGGACTCGATGCTGTTGACCAGTTCGGTGCGCAGACGACTCACGTCCTCTTCGCGCCAGCCGGGGCTCAGAACCCGCTCGATAAACAGCGGATACCAGGCGTCGAAGTTGTCCTTATGCACCCGCCCCCGGATGCTGACCATCTCCTTGTCCACCTGCACACTGAGGCTGGCCCCCAGCGGGTAATTGGCCTGCTCCAGATCGCGGTAGCTGCGCTGGCTTGAACCGGCGTTCACCAGCATCTGGGCGGTGAACTGAGCCAGCCCTTTGGCGTCAGCCGGGTCCCAGGCGGCGCCGGTGTTAAACAACAGGTTCAGGTCGATCAGCGGCGAAGCGGAACGTTGGTCCACCAGCGCGAACTGCGGCTCAGTCGGGGCCGTCAGGGCCGCCACCCGCTGCTCAAGCCCCAGTGGGGTGTCAAAACCGGCGACGGCGTCCCCCTCTGCCAGGGTCAGCCCGGTGCTGCCGGATTCCACAAAGTAACGGTTGGCCACCGCCTGAATGTCCGCAGGAGTCACCTGATCCAGCTGGGCGTAGTAGCGGTTGAGGGTTTCCACGTCACGGTCAAAGTGCAGGAAGGTGGCCAGCACATCAGCAATGCTCTTAGAGCTGTCGAGACCACTGGCAAAGCGGTATTTCAGGTGGCTTTTCAGTTGGGCCAGGTCACGTTCGGACATCGGTTCAGTGCGGATCTGCGCCAGGGTGTCCATCAGCGCCTCACGCACCGCCAGCAGCGCTTCGCCATCGGCGGAGCGGAAGAACAGCATCAGCTGGCTAGGGTCTTTGCGGGGCGGGAAGTAGTGGAACATCTGGTTGGCCAGCTGCTCATTCACCACCAGTTGCTGATACAGACTGGAGTTGGCACCAAAGAAGTGCTCTCCCAGCAGCTGCGCCGCAGCAAAATCCTTATTGCTGTCACTGAACGCCGGGCCATGAAAGCCGATGGCGTACCAGCTCTGTCCACCTGCGGATTCGTTCAGGTGGTCGTATTTGGCCACCGTCTGACGCGGCTCCGCCGGCACCTCCACGCTGAAGTCGCCACGGGCCCAGTCGCCCCAGTACTGCTGCACCCAACGCTCAGCGTCGGCGGGGTCAAAGTCGCCCACCAGGGTCAGGGTGACGTACTCCGGCTTGTAGTAACGAGCAAAGAACAGGCTGGCGTAGTCGAGCTGCTCCGGCATCTTCTCGATGTCTTCGAAAAAGCCCATGGTGCTGTGACGGTAGGTGTGGGTGGTATAAGCCCGCTCACGCAGTCCGGCAAACAGCTTATTCACAGGGCTGGCGAAGTTTTTCAGGTATTCGCCCTTTACCGTCAGTGCCTCGGTGCGGAAGGTGGTTTCGTCGTACTGGAGGTTCTGGAAGCGGTCCGCTTCCAGACGCAGCATGGTTTCCAGATGGTCTTTGGCAAACACCTGATGGTAGTTGGTGTAGTCGTCGGTGGTGTAGGCGCGGTTATCCACACCACGCTCCTTCAGCATCGACTGGTACACCGCCTGTGGGTGGGTTTCGGTGCCCTTGAACATCATGTGCTCGAAGAAATGGGCAAAACCGGTTTTGCCCGGCTCCACTTCGTTACGGGACCCGGTGCCAACGGTCATCTCCATCGCCACCACATCCGGGTAATCGGTGGGCACCAGCACCACTTTGAGGCCGTTATCCAGGGTCAACTGGCGGTAGTCGAGGGTAAAGAGTTTGGCGGACTCGGTGCGATCCGCCGGTGGGGTCGCATCAGTCGAGCCGCAACCCGCCAGGGCCAACACCACGGCGCAGGCCGCCGCCAGGGGGCGAAAGATAACCATCAGTAGCGCTCCTTGCTGAGTAAAGCAGAATAAATTTCAGACACTTACAATTTTCGGCTCAAGATTTTCACATAATCTTCCGTTAAAATGGATAAATCTCACAATTCCCGCCGTTACAGGATGTAAATCACATGACACGGAGCCGTCATTGTCTTGACCAGGAAGTGGCCATTGGTGCCGACGATGAATTAGTGTCCACCACCGATACCCGAGGGATCATCACCTACGCCAACGCCGACTTTATCCGCATCAGCGGCTTTGATGAGGCGGAGCTGATTGGCCATAACCACAACCTGGTTCGGCACCCGGATATGCCTGCCGCAGCCTTTGCGGATCTGTGGCAACACCTGAAAGCGGGCAATAGCTGGCGCGGGGTCGTTAAGAACCGTTGCAAAGATGGCCGCTACTACTGGGTGGATGCCTTCGTCACCCCCATTTTTGAACGCGGCGCCATCGTCGGTTACCAGTCGGTACGGCGCCAGCCCAGCGCCGAGATGGTGCAACGGGCCAGTCGACTCTACCATCGCCTCAACAGCAACAAAGCCCTGCCCCGGGAGTGGCCACTGCGCCGTAAGCAGGGGGTTGCCGCCCTGCTGGCCGGGGCGATGGCGGTCCTGACTGCCTGGCAGTTTGGCCCTATGGTGCTGCTGCCCGCAGCCATCAGCTTCGCGCTGTTGGTGTGGCTGTTCTGGGACGAAGCGGTGACAGTGCCCAGCCTGCTGGCAGACCTGCAGAAGGAGTACGACAGCGTCAGTCGCTGGGTCTACGAGGGCACCGGCAGCAGTGCCGTAGCCCGCTTCCAGCTGGGGATGGCCAAGGCCAAGATGCAGGGGGTACTGGGCCGCACCGCAGACGCCGGACGTCGACTGGATGGCTCCGCCCAAGAGCTGGTGACCATCGCCCACCAGGCCCGTGCCGGCATCGACGATGAACGCCAGCGCCTGGCCCAAATCGCCACCGCGGTGGAGGAGATGAACGTCACCATTGGCGAGATCGCCAACCACGCCGAAGCCAACTCCCAACAGGTGTCGCAGACGCACCAGATATGCCAGAAGACCCGCAGCGCCATGCTGACCAGCTCTGAGCGCATTGATGATCTGGCCCGCAGCGTGGACCAGGCCGCCAATCGCGCCGGCACCCTGCACGGAGAGGCGGAGAAGGTATCCGCCGCCATGCAGGAGATCGACGGCATCGCCGAGCAGACCAACCTGCTGGCCCTTAATGCCGCCATCGAAGCCGCCCGTGCCGGTGAGCAGGGACGTGGCTTTGCCGTCGTGGCCGACGAGGTACGGGCGCTGTCCAGCCGCACCCAGCAAGCCACCACCGCCATCCAGACCAGCGTGCAGGAGATGAACCAAGTGCTGGCCCAATGGGTTGAACAGATGGAACAAAACCGCGCCCAGGCGGACGATTGCGCCGCCCACGCCCGAGACAGTGCAGCGCAGGTGGACACCATCAACCAACAGGTGCAGCAGGTGGAACAGATGGCCGCAGAAACCGCAACCGCCGCGTCTCAGCAGCGTATGGCCGCCACCGAGATTGCGGAAAACCTGGAGTCGATCCATCAGCTGACTCAGCAGGTCCTGCAGCAATCGGAACAGGTAGAGCACACCGCCGAGCAGGTCAAAAGCGAGGTGGAAGGGATCAGCGAGCTGGGTCGCACCTTCGGCTGAGCCATCGGGACAAACCGATAACCGCGCTCAGGCGGGAAAAATAAAAGGGGAGCCTAAGCTCCCCTTTTCGATAAGACGGCCAGTCCGCCTTACTGGCGTGCCACGCTGGCATCCACCGCCAGCAGTTGCTCCAGCAGGGCCCGCTCCTCTTTGCTCATCGCTTTGCTGATGGCACGCAGATTGTTCTGGTAGGTTTTCAGCACATTGCCATCGTTGGCGATGGCAAGGTCCAACTGGGCTTCGTATTTGCTCAGCATCGCCTGGGTCTGGCGCAGGTTCGCCATGCTCTCGTTATGCTGGGCCCAGACGGTGTAGATCACCGCCAGACCGGCCACCAGAGTGGTCAGGTCGCTGACCGAAAACCAGCGCATTTTGTGTTGTTCTGCCATCATCTCAGTCCTGTCATCTGAAGTTTTAATTTAATGCGTTCCGCCTGCTGATACACCGCATGAGCGGCCTGGTCCTGCTGCGCGGTCAGGTAGCTCACCGCACCAATCACCAGGGCAGCCACCACGACCTTAAGCAGCAGCGGCGCCATCGCGCCACGCACCGATTGCCAGCGTGAGGCGGTTGGGGTCTGGGTCAAAACAACGCTCCTCGACATTCAAACTTGTTCTGGCCAGCGATCGCCTGGCCGGTAGTGAGCTGGGCGATGTTGGCCATCCCCAGCTTGGGCAACTGGTAACAGTCATACAGGTCGCCGCGGTTGCGCTGCACCAGAATCAGGTTGTTGTGCCCATTGGCATAGGCCTTGTGAACCCGCTTAAGCTGCGGACTGTTGCTGGTTTGCATCACCTGCAGGGTGCGCCGCTCCAGCGCTTCGCGCAGCGAGGTTTTGCCGATGTCGCGAAGATCCAGCCACCCCTCAGGGCTCTGGAAGCTGTTGATCACCAGGTAGGCGTCGCGCAACGGGTCCGGACGGTAGATCCAGCGCTGGTCGAACAGGAAACCGATCTCCTTTGACGCCAGCACATTAGGGATGCTGACCTGGCTCAACCGGCCCTCATCGTCGTAATTAAGACCGGCGTAAAAACCGATGCGCTCATCCGCTTTCACCACCGCCAGATTGAAGTCATACGGGGCCTCGGCACCGCGCTCCATATCCCGCTTCAGCAGCAACAGCTGGCTCAGTCCCTGATAGGCCAGTTCATCGAACCGATCGATGGCCTGATAGCCCTGCCACAGTGCCGGTGGCATCCCCGCTTCGCTGAACAGTCTGCCGACCTGCGCCAGATCCGGTCGGCCCATCAGGTTAAACAAGCCGCGCTCGGCATCGATGATGCCCCCCAACAGGGTGGCCACCGCCAGATCCGTCGGTGCAAGCGCCACCGTCTGCTGGCCAAACTCCTTCATGGCGTTGGCATAGCTGTTGGGGCTGGTGGCGACCCGCACAATGCCCAGTCCGGCCAGCGCCACCAACACCACGGCATAGCCCATGCCCAGGTAACGGGACCGTCGGTGCAACACGCTGCCAAAACGCCCCAGCAACAGCAGCATGGCGCTGAAGGAGGCCACAATGGCCACCGGCGGGATGTAGGAGAGACGCACCGCGTCGACCCCGAGGTCGTAGAGGATACCGCCGGGCGAGAACGCCGCTTCCGCCGCTGCATCGGTCAGCATGCGGACAAAGTTGGCGTTGTCCTGGTTGTCAGACCAACGGTCATACAGGGCGTCAAAGCTCAGGCTGCGGCGGTAACCACTGAAGTAGTGCTCGCCCAGCAGCTGCCGGTGCATCGCATCCACTTCCCGGGCGCGGGCGTATTCAGCCTTATCCATGGTGCGGTCAACAAACTTAAACTCACTCTGCTGCTGGTACGCCAGCCAGACTTGGTCGATCTGCTGCTGAGCACGAGCCTGTAGTGCACGCTTAATCGCCTGGAAATCGGTGCGCTGCCAGCTGTCCGGCACCGCAAACCCCTGCGACCGCACATACTCAACCACCCGTTTCTGCATCGCTGGTTCAGCGACAAACTCCGCCTGTTCCAGATCGTCATCGAAGGGGAAGCGCTGCTCCAGATAGCGCTCGCGGGCCTGCTGGAACTTCACCTGCAAGTGGATTTCGCGGCCGAATACGTAGGTGGTGACAAACCACTTCTCGTCTTCCGCCAGATCGATCTCATCCATGCCCTGGAAGCCCTGAGCCCGGGCCTGCAACATAAACTGGTGCCA
The DNA here is from genome assembly GCF_000148645.1 of Ferrimonas balearica DSM 9799. NCBI lineage: Bacteria > Pseudomonadati > Pseudomonadota > Gammaproteobacteria > Alteromonadales > Ferrimonadaceae > Ferrimonas > Ferrimonas balearica. The sequence continues at coordinate 1,002,705 of NC_014541.1, read as the reverse complement.
GTCGGCGTTGATCTGCGCCTTACACTGTCGGTCGCACCGGCTCGATTTGAACTGGGGCGTGCGCTCGCGGAAATAGGGCAGGAAGGCCGCGGTCAGCGGTTTGCTGAACTCATCCACCTCATCAAAGGCGGTCTGGTACAGCAGCCACTCGGAGGCCAGCTGCTGGTCAATGCCCTTTTGCAACCGGGCAAAGGTTTGCTCCATCACCCCAGGCGCCGTCAGTTGCTGGCGCAGCGCTCTGGCCTTGGCCTTGGCATCGCTGTAGCGGGCCCATTCTGCGTCGTAGCGCTGCCAGGCGCGTTGGTAGGTGGGGAAGATCTGGTCGCGGAAGTGGCCACGCTGGTCGCGCTCCATCATCGCCACCACCATCGCTTCGGTCTGGGCCTCAATGGTGCTGTCCACGGCGCTGGACACCAACGCCAGCGAGGGCAGCATCGCCACCAGCAGATCCCGCTGGGCCTCATCGGCCACAATGCGGTTCAGGCTCTCGGCGCCGTCAAACTTCAGCAGCTGGCGATCCAGCGCTTCACGGAACAGCAGGGAGCGCACCGAGGCCAGCTTCTGCTGCGGCGTGGTACTGACCACCAGCTGCTCCACCGCCAGTTTTAGGCTGGGCACACTGACCAGCCACAACAGTACAAAGAGCACGGCTCGGGCTGCACCCCGGCCCCGCGGCAAACGGGCCAGGAATCGATTGGGCAGCCAGGAGGCGATACCCAGCGCCAGGCCAAACCCGCTGATCAGGCGACCCACCAGCTCCACCTGCTCCACCAGGCCGTGGTGGTGCTCCACCAGCGCCCCAAGGTCAGTGGAATAGAGGCTGACCAGACTGACATTCAGGATCACCTCTGCGCCGAGGTAGAGCCCCAGGCCACACAGGGCCAGCAGCAGCGCCAGCACCGTCAGCAATGTGGAGCCACGCTTAGTCATTGCTGCTCTCTCCGCCGATCACCACAATCAGCCCCTGATCATCCCGCTGGCTGGTGGCCCGGCCTTTGCCGCACACGTCGGCGCCCAGCTCACCGCTTTTGCAGCGATCCTGCAGCACCGCCAGCTTGCCCCAGAAGGTCAGATAGCGACCTTTGGCCACCAGCGCCGCCTGGCGAAACAGCTGGTTGAAGTCTGCGTCCTGGGGCAGCATCGCCACCAGATCCGACAGCCGGTAACCGCGGCCCGGCTGAAAAGGCACCGTGGCGCTGGCGATAAATACCGAATCCTGCTGGCTTTGGCAGGCGGCCAGCGGGTTGCCGTCCAGGGCCAGAAGCGCCGCGCCGGAATGCGCCTGAAACAGGTGCTCAATCCTGGCACCAGCCGGTTCTGGCCGACGCAGCGGGGGCGCGCGCTTCACCCAGACCCGTTCTTGTCCCAATGCACTGCCCGCCTTTTGCCACTGCTGGTATTGCGCGTCGCTGAGCACCAGAGACACCGGCTGGCCGGAGAGGGCCGACAGGGCCGGCGCCGCCAGCGGCGTCCGGGCATCATCACTGAGATCGAGATAAACCGTCATGGCGGTAGCAGGCAGGGAGGTCAGCGGCTGCCACTGCCCAATGCTGTCCCGATAACGCACGCCACTGGCCTGCAGCCGGACCGGCAACAGATACCCGGCATAGAGGGGATCCTGAGCGGCACCAATCTCAGCGGGTGAGCTGACCCGCTTCAGCAAACCGTTACGACAGCTGGAATCCGGATAGGGGGCCACATCACCGTCCACGGTCAGATAGAGATGGCGTTCGTTCAAGGCACGCTGCAGCGTCGCATTGGCCTCGCTGAGGTCGGCATTACCCGGTGCGGAGACCGTGGTGGAGATGGTCGGCGCCACGTAGGCTTTCGGGGGGGCTGAGGTGCAGGCTGCCAGCGACATCATTGTCGCCGTGATCACCGCACTGCGAAGGGCTCTCATCAGCAGTACTATCCTTAATCAATCGCCGGCGCAGGCGCTGCCGGGCGCCGCATTCAATCACTTATTCCCCGCATTTACAATCCGTTAAGCCGCGTAAGCGACCCTTTCGCCTACGCCGTGCACAGGCACAAAAAAGGGACGCCGATGCGTCCCTTTTGTTTTTGCCAAAGCGTTTACTGACGAGCGTGGTAATCGCCGGTACCCACCCACTTGTAGGTGGTCAGCGCTTCCAGCCCCATCGGCCCACGGGCGTGCAGCTTCTGGGTACTGACCGCCACCTCGGCCCCCAGGCCAAACTGGCTGCCGTCGGTGAAGCGGGTGCTGGCATTGACGTACACCGCGGCGGAGTTGATGGCCGCCACAAACTGGTCTGCCACCCGACGATCTTCGGTGATGACGCTTTCGGAGTGTTCGGAGGAGTGGGCACGGATGTGGGCGATCGCCTCATTCACGTCGGCCACCACCTTCACCCCCAGCACCAGTGACAACCACTCGGTGTCAAAGTCCCCCTCGCCCGCCGCTTCGGCTTCACCGGACAGCAGCGCCAGCGCCTTGGGGCAGGCCTTCAGGGTCACGCCCTGAGGCTTGAGCATCGCTGCCACCTGGGGCAGAAACTCGGCCGCCACCTGTTGGTGCACCAGCAGGGTATCCAGGGCGTTGCAGACGGTGGGACGCTGCACCTTGGCGTTCTCCACCAGCGCCAGGGCGCGCTTCAGATCGGCGGCGCGGTCGATAAACATATGGCAGATGCCGATGCCGCCGGTGATCACCGGCATCCGCGCCTGCTCTTTGCAGAGCTGGTGCAGACCGGCGCCACCCCGGGGGATCACCATGTCCACATGGCTGTCCAGGTTCAGCAGCGCGGTCACCAGGGCGCGGTCCGGGTTGTCGATCAGCTGCACCGCTTCTTTAGGCAGGCCACGCTCCGCCAGAGCGGCGTGGATCGCCACCATCAGCGCCTGATTGGAGCGCACGGTCTCTTTGCCACCGCGCATAATGGCGGCGTTACCGGTTTTCAGCGCCAACACAGCCACGTCGACGGTGACGTTGGGACGGGCCTCGTAGATCACTCCGACCACACCCAGTGGAATGCGACGACGCGCCAGGCGCATGCCGTTTTCCAGCAGACGGCTGTCGATGTCGATGCCCACCGGATCGGCCAGGCCGATCACGGTATCGATGTCTGCGCGGATGGCGGCCAGCCGCTCAGGAGTGAGCAGCAGGCGGTCCAGCATGGCACCGGACAGGCCGGACTGCTCAGCCAGGATCATATCCTCGGCGTTGGCGGCCAGGATCGCCTCCTGATGCGCATGCAGCTGAGCAGAGATGGTGGCCAGCAGCGCGTTCTTCTCTGCGGCGCCCAGCCCCAGCAGGGCGTAGCTGGCCGCGCGGGCTTTCTCGCCCATCGGCAAAAGCGGGTTGGTTGTCATAGCACCACCAGATCGTTTCGGTGGATCGCCACGGTGCCGTAGCTGTAGCCCAGCAGCGTTTCGATCGCGTTAGAGTGTTGGCCAGCCAGACGACGCAAGTCGGTGGCCCCGTATCGGGTGATCCCGCGGCCAATCAGGTGGCCTTCCGGATCTTTCAGCAGCAGGGTGCAGCCTCGGGAGAAGTCCCCCTCAACCGCCGTGATCCCTTTCGGCAGCAGGCTTGAGCCCTTCTCCACCAGCGCTCTGACCGCACCACTGTCCAGATGCAGGGTACCTGCCGGCGGCGGCCCAGCCAGGATCCAGCGCTTGCGGCCATCCAGCGGACAGGCCAGCGCCGGGAAACGGGTGCCAATGGCTTCGCCGCGGGTCAGCCCTTCAATCACCCCTTCGGCATGACCGGCCGCAATCACCACTTCCACCCCGGCGCGGCGGGCCACATCGGCCGCCTGCAGCTTGGTGGCCATGCCACCGGTGCCCAGGTTGGTGCCACTGCCGCCAGCGAGGCGGCGCAGGCTGTCGTCGATGTGCTGCACTTCCGGGATCAGCTTTGCGTCCGGGTTGCTGCGCGGGTCCGCATCGAACAGGCCGGGCTGGTCAGTCAGCAGCATCAACAACTCGGCTTCTGCCAGCAGTGCCGCCAGCGCCGACAGGTTGTCGTTGTCCCCGACCTTGATCTCGGCAATCGCCACCGCGTCGTTCTCGTTGATCACCGGGATGATGCCGTGGTCCAGCAGCGCGTTCAGGGTGTCCCGGGCATTGAGGTAACGCTCGCGGTCATCCAGATCGGCGCGGGTCAGCAGGATCTGGCCCACGTTCAGGTTATAGAGGTTGAACAGCTGCTCCCAGGTGCGGATCAGCTGACTCTGCCCTACCGCCGCCAGCATCTGCTTGCTGGCCAGCGAATCCGGCAGGGTTGGGTAACCCAGGTGCTCACGGCCTGCGGCGATGGCGCCGGAGGTCACCAGGATGATTTCACAACCGGCCTGGCGCAGGCGCGCCATCTGACGGACCAGTTCCACCATATGGGCACGGTTCAGCTTGGGGCTGCCGGAGGTCAGGACACTGGTGCCCAGTTTGACCACAATCCGGCGATAACGTAGCGGATTCACTCAGGTAAAGGCTCGAAAAAAGACAGAAGGAGTAGTTATACCGAAAAAGCGTCGTTCGCACAGCAGGTTTGCTGCACAGAAACGACACCGCCCCCCATTCGGGAGGCGGTGTAAGACCCAAAAAGCGGGGCGTTTTACAGGTACATGAACTTCAGAATGAACAGTACCGCCAGGATACCAACCGCCGGGCTGACGTCCTGGAAACGACGGCTCAGCAGCTTGATCACGGCGTAGGTGATAAAGCCGATGGCGATGCCGTGGGCGATGGAGAAGGTCAGCGGCATCATGATGGCAGTCACCACCACCGGAGCGGCTTCAGTCAGGTCGTCCCACTCCAGGTGCACCAGGCCGGACATCATCAGGATGGCCACGTAGACCAGCGCGCCAGTGGTGGCGTAGGCCGGAACCATGCCCGCCAGCGGAGAGATGAACAGACAGCCCAGGAACAGCAGGCCAACAACCACCGCAGTCAGGCCGGTACGGCCACCGGCGGATACGCCCGCAGTGCTCTCGATGTAGCTGGTGGTGGTGGAGGTGCCCAGGAAGGCGCCAGCAATGGTGGCAGAGGAGTCCGCCATCATCGCGCGGTTCGCGCGCGGCAGACGTCCTTTATCGTCCAGCATGCCACCACGTTGGGCAACGGCCACCAGGGTGCCGGAGGTGTCGAACAGGTCAACGAACAGGAAAGCGAACACCACGGACAGCATGCCAACTTCCAGCGCACCGGCGATGTCCAGAGCAGCCAGAGTGGGGGCAACGGACGGCGGCATGGAGACCAGACCGTGGTACTGCACGTCACCAAACATCAGGCCCAGAGCGGTGATCACCAGGATGGAGATCATCACGGCGGCTTTCAGGCCGAAGTGCACCAGCGCGATGATCAGGGCAAAGCCCAGCGCGGCCATCACCACCGGGAAGCTGGTCACATCACCCAGACCCACGATGGTGGCGGGGTTGGAGACCACGATGCCAGCATTTTTCAGGCCAATCAGGGCCAGGAACAGGCCAATACCAGCGGCAATGCCCAGTCGCAGGGACATCGGGATGGCGTTGACGATCCACTCACGGACTTTCAGTACCGAGAGCAGCAGGAACAGCATACCGGAGAGGAATACGGCACCCAGCGCGGTTTCCCAGCTGTGGCCCATCTCCAGAACGACGGTGTAGGTAAAGAAGGCGTTGAGACCCATACCCGGGGCCAGCGCGATGGGGTAGTTGGCCAACAGACCCATCACCAGACAGCCAACGGCTGCGGCCACACAGGTGGCAACGAACACGGCGCCGTGATCCATTCCGGCGTCCGCCAGCATGGCAGGGTTTACGAAGATGATGTAGGCCATGGTGAGGAAGGTGGTGATACCAGCAACCACTTCCTGACGAACCGTAGTACGGTTCGCACTGAGCTTGAACAGAGACTCGAGCATTGTCGGACCTTAATTATTGTGTGTTTTGTAGTGCACAGAGAGGCAAACTCGCTGTCGCTTGAAACGTCAGCAAATTTGGCGCGGGATTATCCCTGTTTTGTTGTGAAGGTGCCAATAAAAAGGGCGAAAGTTGGGAGAGAGGCAAAAAAAATGGCGCCATAAAGGCGCCAAAGGGAAGAGAAACCCTACTGGGGAAATCCAAAACAGCCTGCCTAGCCGTTCACCAGATCGCCCGAATTACAGGTTGATGAAGCAAAGTGACGACAATCAGCGACCCAAGGGGAACAAGGCACCGGTAGTCCAAGAACGGGAGAACCAAGTGTTGTAGAGGGTCACGTCATAGGAAAATGGGTATTGCATACCGAACTCCGTAAAAATAAACAAATGACAATAAACGACAGGATCACGGCATTGCCGTGGTGTCATCGTCACTCGGTTCCTTGGAGAACGCGGGCTGTCCTAGCCAAACGTGTTCGGGATTCGTCAGCTCCCGATGGCAAGCATCATATCAAGATGTAGTTTTATTACAACCTCAAGCCATAAAAAAACCCCCATTCGGCTCAGGATGTAATTTAATTACCGAATGAGGGATTTTAATGCGAAACCCTGGTGAGGCTCAGCTGGTGAGAAAGTCTCAGTGATCCAGCAAGTTAGCCAACAAGGTCGCCACCGGGGCCGCCGTTGGTTGACCATACAGCGGATCACGTTTCTCTACCGCCGAAGCGGCAATGTCCAGATGCATATAGGCGATGGGGTGATCACTGCCCAGACCGTGCTGGTCGAGACCGGACGCCTGAACCAAAAACGCCATCGGGAACTGGTGCCCACGGGCGATGTTCACCGAGGCCCCATTGTTGGAGGACAACAGGCGCTCTGACGGCGAACGGGCGGCCACCTGGGCATAGTCCTCACGGCGCAGGCGGGACAGTTCAAAGGGCTCGCCCCACAGCTCCGACACCATCTGCAGTTGGCCACCCATGGCCTGGCCCCGGGCCACGCCATTTTCAATCACCGCACTGTAGGGCCCGTAAGCCCGACCCACATGGCCGGTCAGGGTGGCCAGTGACATCATCACCGGGTCGTCGCTTTCGGCAGCGGCCAGACGCAGGTGGCTGAGCACATCCGCCAGCACCAGTCGGCCTTCCGCATCGGTGTTGCCGATGCGCACCTTTACGCCCGCATGACTCTCAATAATCTCATCCGGGACAAACGCCTCGGAACCGATGCTGTTGCGCACCAGGCCCAATTCGGCCACCACGCGCACGCCCTTGGGCTGCAACTGGGCCAGCGTCGCCATCAGGCCCGCCACCGCAGCGGCGCCACCCTTGTCGCGGCTCATCCCCGCCATGGCACCACCGATCTTCAGGTCGGCCCCGCCGGTATCGAAGGTGACGCCTTTTCCCGCCAGGAACCAGTTGCGGCTGATGACCCCTTCACCGACGTACTCCAGTCGCACCACCCGCGGCGCATGGCGAGGGACGGCAAAGGAGGCCCGCGCCACGGCACTGAGCAGCGGGTAGTCGCGCACCAGAGTCTCGGGATCATCAATCACACTGACGCTGACCGGGCTGTCGGCGAACAGCTCCACGCAGTAATCGGCAAAGGCCGGCGGGGCCATCTGCTCCGGGTCCCCCCCGCACAGATCCCGGGCAGCGATGCGACCATTCTCCAGGGCATTGGCCCGGGCCATATCGTCCAGACCCAGAACCCCAAGGGTCACATCCGGACCAGCCACATCGAAAGGCTGATAGATCTCGTGGCCCGCCCCCAGCAGTGCCACCTCGAGGGCGTTGCTGTAACGCAGGTCGTCATGCTCCGCCACCACCAGCAGCGGCTTGCGGGCACCGGCGCGCAGGGCGATGCCGACGCCGGCCTGAGCCGCTTCGGCAAAACGGCGCACATCTTCATACTCTGCAGTCAGATCGCCGGTCGGGGCCAGCACCAGACGGCCTCCCGCCAGTCCCGGCGCCAGCAGCATCAGCGGCTCCCGACCGATGCGGGCGTCCACATGGGCGGCGTGAGACACCAATTGACGGATCTCCGGGTGCGCCTCCAGACGTTCCGGCTCACCCACCACCACCACCGCATCCCAGCCCCCTTCACCAAACAGGGCATCGGCGTGGTCGGCATTGACAATCAACAGCTTGCTCATGGTCCTTTTTCCTTATCCTGGCCGAGTCATTCTGGGCCACACCATATCAGGGCCAGCGGCCAATATGCCACTGGCGTCACGCTTTCGCGCCACTGTGATACACTGGCCCGGTTTTCAATCCCCCCGAACGAATAACGATAAGGAGAGTGCTGTGTCTGCACTGAGCACCCTATCCCCCCAGGGCCTCTGGACCTGGTTTGAAACCATCTGCTCCATCCCCCATCCCTCCAAGCGTGAAATCGCCCTGCGTGACCATATCCAGCAGTGGGCCGAGAACAAGGGGCTGGAAACCGTTATCGATGGCGTCGGCAACCTGGTGATCCGCAAGCCCGCCAGCGCCGGTCTGGAGCACCTCAAGGGCGTCATCATCCAGGCCCATCTGGATATGGTGCCGCAGAAGAACTCGGGCACCGACCACCGCTTTGACCGCGACCCCATCCAGGCCTACATCGACGGTGACTGGGTGACCGCCAAGGACACCACCCTGGGTGCCGATAACGGCATCGGCATGGCCTCCGCTCTGGCGGTACTGGGTGACGACAGCATCGAGCACGGTCCGCTGGAAGTGCTGCTGACCATCGACGAAGAAGCCGGCATGACCGGTGCCTTTGGTCTGCAAGCGGGTCTGCTGCAGGGCGACATCCTGATCAACACCGACTCCGAAGAGGAAGGCGAGGTCTACATGGGCTGCGCCGGTGGTGTGGACGCCGAACTGACCCTGCCGGTGGGCCGCGAAGCGGTACCGGCGGACCACGTCTCCCTGCAACTGGCTCTGACCGGCCTGAAGGGCGGCCACTCCGGCTGTGACATCCACACCGGCCGCGGCAATGCCAACAAGCTGCTGGGTCGCTTCCTGTTCTCCCACGCCGCCGAGCTGGGCCTGCGCCTGAGTAAGTTCAAGGGCGGCAGCCTGCGTAACGCCATCCCCCGCGAAGCCTTTGTTGACCTGGTTCTGCCCGCCGCCAATGTGGCCGAGCTGGAGCGTCTGGTGGCGCACTACAGCGACGTACTGAGCAACGAGCTGCAGGCGATCGAAACCGACCTGAGCCTGAGCCTATCCGCCATCGATATGCCTGCCGAGGTGTTTGCCGCCGCCGATCAAACCCGCCTGCTGGCGTTGATCCACGCCGGACCGAATGGCGTGATCCGCATGAGTGACGCCTTCCCGGGCGTGGTGGAAACCTCCCTCAACATGGGCGTGATCACCACCAAGGAAGACAGCGTCCGGGTGATGTGCCTGATCCGCTCTACCGTCGACTCCGGTCGCTCCATGGTAGAGAACATGCTGCAGGCCCTGGCCGATCTGGCCGGTGCCGAGCTGAAGCTGTCTGGTGCCTATCCGGGCTGGCAGCCGGATCCGACCTCGCCGATCATGGCGGTGGTTCGGGAAACCTACCAGGGCCTGTTCGGCAAGCTGCCCAACATTCAGGTGATCCACGCCGGTCTGGAATGTGGCCTGTTCAAGGAGCCCTACCCGGCCCTGGATATGGTCTCCATCGGCCCCACCATCCGCTTCCCGCACTCGCCGGATGAGAAGGTGGAGATCGCCACCGTTGAGAAGTACTGGCAGCTGCTGCTGGCCGTACTGAAAGCGATTCCGGCCAAGTAAGCCTGGCGCTAAAAAGAACACGCCGCCCCTGGGGCGGCGTTTTTTATTGCCTTGACCTGCCCGGCCACTCTGCAATGTCGGAAGGGACAGAGCGTCAGGCAATATAAAGGCGGCCTTTCAGGCCGCCAGCACAGGATCAAAAACGGGGGCAGATGCCCCCGAAAATATCAGATGTAGCCCTTGGCCACGATGGCGGGTCGGTTGTACTCCAGTATCACCTGCTCTATGGACAGTTCCGGTTGCTGTTCGCAGCGCTCCACAATATGGGCCTTCTTGGCCTTTTCGCAGGTTCTGACCATATCGGTGCCCTTCTCCTTACCAAAGCGCCAGAGAATGAAATCCATGGCGTTGTGATCGCTGGATTCGATCAGGCGATCCACGGTTTTGTCCTTCTGTTTCGCTTGGTAGTGATTCAGGGTACGGCAGTAGGTTTTTTCGCCAGCGTATTGGTCAAAGCGCTCCACATCACGCATCGGTTTGGCTTCATTGAACTGGAATGCCAGGGTAAACAGTACCAGGGTCACGACGCCAAGCATAAAGACTGCGGTAAAGAGTTGACGATACAGGCTACGTATTCTCATCCTGGGCCTCCTTGTGCTGCGCTTTCCGCCCCACCATTGCCTCAGGGGCTTACTCTCAGACTAGGAGTGAATCGCGAAATCCCTGTTGATCGCGATCAATAAAACCACACTCATTGAACATAACTATTCAGAAGCGACAACGAAGCAGCATCAAACGCCAAAAAAACCGACCTTTTGCGGCAGGTTTTTCCAATTTGACCTGTCCGGACATCATATGTCACTCTCCCAGACTCAGGGATAGCTGCTGCACCTTATCCTGCTCCGGCCCGGACAGGGTCACGGATAACCCCACCAACCGCACCCGACGTCCCTCGCCACGCTCAAACGCGCCCATCACCATCGCCTGCAATTGACTCAACTCCAGTACGGTGGCCTGCTGAGCCAGAGTGGTTTGCTGAAAGTCGTGGAACTTGAGCTTCACCTGAACCCCCTTAAAGGGGCGCTCCCGCAGTCGTCGCTCCAGCTCCGGCAACAACCCCTGAAGGATCTCAAAGCAGCCCTCGGCGCTGGTCAGGTCCCGCGCCAGCGTGGTCTCCACGCCAACGGACTTGCGCTCGCGGTGGGTCTGCACCGGACGGGGATCAATGCCCTGAGCCCGCTGGTGCAGCACTGGGCCAAACTTGCCAAACCAGCTGGCCAGCTGCTCCGGGGTGCAGGTTAATACGTCAGCCCCCACTTGCAGGCCGTGGCTGGCCAGACGCTCTGCGGTTTTCGGGCCAACTCCGGGGATCTTGCGCAAAGGCAGGGTGGCCGCAAACTCGGCGGTCTTACCCGGGGGGATCACAAACTGACCATTGGGCTTGTTTTCGTCGGAGGCGATCTTGGCGAGGAACTTGTTCGGGGCGATGCCGGCGGAAGCGGTCAACCCGGTTTCAGCCAGGATCTCGGCCCGGATCCGCTCGGCAATCAGGGTGGCGCTGCCTTGGCAGACGGGGCAGTCGGTCACATCCAGGTAGGCTTCATCCAGCGACAGCGGCTCGATCAGGTCGGTGTAGCGGGCGAAGATGGCGCGGATCTGCTCGGAAACGGCTTTGTAGACCGCCATCCGGCCGCGCACCAACAACAATTCCGGACAGCGGCGCTTGGCTTCACTGCTGGGCATGGCGGAGCGCACGCCAAACTGGCGCGCCTCGTAGTTGCAGGTGGCGATCACGCCACGGGAATCTGCGGCACCGCCCACCGCCAGAGGGCGGCCCCGGTACTCCGGGTTATCGCGCATCTCCACCGCCGCAAAGAAGCAATCCATATCCACATGGATGATCTTGCGGCCCTTCACCTGTTCGCTCATTACCGACAACTGTATATTTATCCAGTTTAGTAATGCTATCACAGTCGCTGGCAGGCACAAACGCAAAAGGGGCGCCCGAAGGCGCCCCTGAATCATGGCCCGGAACAGGCTCAGATCTTAAATTGATCCAACTGCACGCCAATCTCCCGTGAGGAGGAGGTCATCTCCCCTACCGCCCCCTCCAGGGCTTCAGACGCAGCGGTGGTGACATCGGAAAGCTCACGCACCCGGATCACTTTAGCGTCAATCTCCTCCGCCACCGTCGCCTGCTGGCTGATGGCGGCACTGATCTCGTGGATCTGGCCCTGGATCTCCCCTACCGCACCATTGGCCTGCGCCAGCGCCTGGCTGATCTTGCCGCTGATCTCGGCACTGGCAGAGGCCTCTTCGCAGCTGTGCTGCATCGCCTGCTGAGCCGCCTCGCTGGCTTGCTGGAGCTGTTCAATGATCTGCTGAATGTTGGCAGTGGAATCCTGGGTGCGGGATGCCAGGGTACGCACCTCATCAGCCACCACCGCAAAGCCCCGGCCCTGCTCACCGGCACGGGCCGCCTCAATGGCAGCATTCAGTGCCAGCAGGTTGGTCTGTTCGGCGATGGTGCGGATCACGTTCAGCACTTCACCGATCTGTTCGGAGTTACTGCGCAACTCCGTCACCACCGCAGCGGCACTCTGTACCTGCTGGTTCAGGCGCTGGATGCCCTGGGCTGCACTGTCCACCTCCTGCACCGCCTGGCCAACCTGGCGTTGGGCGGACTCGGCATGATCGCTGACCCGACTGGCGGCCTGAGCCATCTCATGGCTGGTCTGCGCCATTTCGGTGGTGGCGGTAGAGACCTGATCGATCTCCAGCTTCTGCTCCTCAATCGCCAGCATGGTTTGTTGCCATACCTCACCGGCGTTGGCACTGGCGGAACGAACGGAGCTGGTCATATTGGTGGTTTGGCGCACCAGTTCGTGAATGCGGCCGGCGAAGCGGTTAAAGGCGCCGCCCATGCGGCCCAGCTCGTCAATGCGGTCCATCTCGATGCGCTGACGCAGATCCGCATCGCCGTCGGCGATCTCCTCCATGGCGTGGAGCAGCTTACCGAGCTGCTTACGCAGCGGCAGCAACAGCGCCCACACCAGCAGGCTGAGCAACAGGGTAAAACCGATGCTGGCCCAAGCGGTGGACCAGGCGGCGCTGGTGACCCGCTCTGACACCACCCGCTGCGGCAGCAGCAGGCCCAGACGCCAACGAAGATGCGGATAGTCGCTCTCTACACTCTCCCACTCCACCAGCATCGGTTCACCGGACAGCTGCACCTCCGCCAATCCGCTGCCTTCCCGTGCCAGGGCCTGCGCCAGCGCAGAGAAGCCGTGGGAGTCGGCAAACTGGCCATCCACATCCTGCATCATAGAGCCGGGAGGAAAGGCCTCATTGAAGCCGGGGAAGAACACCAGTTTGCCCTGCTCAGTCACCAGGAACGCCTGGCCCTCGCCCTGATAACGCACCTCAGAAAGCAGCTGCTCGCCGATGGTGGAGATCAGGATGTCCATGCCGCCGATGCCCAGGAAGCGGCCATTCTCATACAGCGGCAACTTAACGGTGGCGGAGATGGAGCCATCATTGGCGTCGACCGCCGGGTCACCGACAAACAGGCGGTTTTGCGCCTTGGCTTCGCCCCACCAGGGGCGCTTGGCGGTGTAGTAGTTGGGGTCGTCTTCGTAACGACCGTTCAGATCGAAGTATTCGTGGGTATTCTCGCTGCCAAAGAAGATGCTCTTGATGCTGGCATCCGTGTTGGAGAAGTGGCGGAAGTAACGCACCACATCGGCGTAGTCCGCGTCACCGGCCAGGTCGCCACCGCGTTGATCGTAGTCGCGGAAGAAGTCGATCACCTGCGGGTTGGCGAAAATGCTGTGGATCACCTGACCGCGGGCTTCAAAGAATCCGGTGATGGCAGTGCTCTGGCGTTTGACCAGTTGCCGCACCTCTGCGGTGATCTCCGCCCGGGTGTTGTCGGCACTTTGCAGGATAAGCAGCACACTGCCCAGCAACAGAATCGCGAACACACTGCCGCCGATGGCGGCGACCAGTTGTCGCGTAATGGATCGACGAAGGAACTCCATCCCCTGAATCTCCCAAACCTATTCTTGTTTTGTGTCTTGTTGTTATCGGCACCAGAGGCAACGAGTTGATAACAAAATACCGTTTAGCCCTGAAAAAACAACGGTAAGAGTCGTAAGGAGTTATGAGTAAAGCGGGGAAAAGAACGGGGCGGCCTATTGGCCGCCCCGGTGAATTCAATGGCGAATCGAGCCGAATTCAGGGATTACAGAATGCGATGCTGCGCCAGTCGCTCACGACGCTCGGCTTCGGCCGCTTCTTTGGCCATTTTCGCCTTTCGACGATCGCAGGGTTCCGGGCAGTCACACTCTTTGTCGATGCCAACGCCAGCCAGGCCGCCGCAGGAGCCACTGATCGCCTTCTTCTTAAGCAGGTAACCCACGGACATCAGGCCAAACACCAACAACATCGCACCAAAGGTGGCTAAAAAGGTACTCATGGTCTGGTCTCCCCCAAATAGGGCTTAAATGCGGAGGAGTAATGCACCTGGTACCCCTCCTGGGATTTCTCAATCAACATTACCGGCAAACCTTCCTGCTCCGCCAGTGCCAATGCCGCTTCCGTCCCCATTACGATAAACGCGGTGGCCAGGCCATCGGCGGTCATCGAGGAGGGTGCCAGCACCGTAGCTGAGGCCAAGCGGGTGTTAACCGGCTCACCACTGCGCGGGTCGATCAAGTGTGAGAAGCGACGGCCATCTTCTTCGAAAAAGTTGCGGTAGTCACCGGAGGTGGCCACCGCCATCTGGCCAGGCTCAATCACCTTGAACACTTCGCGCCCGGACTCATCCGGCTGCTCCACGGCAATGCGCCACGGCTTGTTATCGGGCTTGTGGCCCTTTAACCGCAACTCACCACCAATCTCCACCAGGAAGTTGTGGATACCACGTTGTTCCAGCACCTCGGCCACCACGTCCACCCCATAGCCCTTGGCGATGGAGGAGAGGTCGAGGTACAGGCCGGGATGGTCCTTACTGAGGAACAAGCCGTCCAGGCGGAGATGGTCTACCCCAACCCGGGCCTTGGCCTCGTTGATCTCCACCCGGCTGGGGGCGCTCTCCACCCGGCCATCAGGACCAAAGCCCCAGAGGTTCACCAATGGGCCCACGGTCACATCCAGGGCACCATCGGTCAGCCTGGACAACCGTATCGCTTCCCCCACCACCCGCGAAAAGTCGCGGTCAATCCGCATCGGCGTGGTGTAGTCATGACGGTTAAACTGACTGATCAACGAGTTATTACGCCAGGTCGACATGGAGTCGTTGATCTGTTCAAGCCGCAGGTCCACTGCCGCTTGCAGGGTCAACTTTTCCACCGGCTTGGCCGGTTGTACCCAGGAGATGTGGTAACTGGTCCCCATGGTGTTGCCCTGAATGGACACCACGGTCGGGGCTGGCGTGCAGCCGAGAATAAAAAGGGCCAGCCCCAGCGGGGCCAGCCATTGCAGTGTGGTTCGGAACAACGTGAACCCTCTATCCATTGGCGTTATGTGGATCAGCCGCCGAAGTCATCCAACAGGATGTTTTCGTCTTCAACGCCCAGATCTTTCAGCATATTGATCACAGCGGCGTTCATCACCGGCGGTCCACACATGTAGAACTCACAATCTTCAGGCGCATCGTGGTTCTTCAGATAGTTCTCGAGCAACACGTTGTGGATGAACCCGGTGTAGCCTTCCCAGTTGTCCTCCGGCTGAGGATCAGACAGGGCGACATGCCACTCAAAGTTATCGTTCTCTGCCGCCAGGCCATCAAAGTCTTCCACGTAGAACATTTCACGCTTGGAACGGGCACCGTACCAGAAGCTGATCTTACGCTTGGAGTTGAGGCGCTTAAGCTGGTCAAAGATGTGGGAGCGCATCGGTGCCATACCGGCACCACCACCGATGAACACCATCTCAGCGTCGGTTTCCTTGGCGAAGAACTCACCGAAGGGACCGGAAATGGTGACCTTATCACCGGCCTTGAGGCTCCAGATGTACGACGACATCTTACCACAAGGCAGAGACAGGTTATTCGGCGGCGGGGTCGCGATCCGCACGTTCAGCATGATGATGCCATGCTCTTCCGGGTAGTTGGCCATGGAGTAAGCACGGATGGTTTCCTCATCCACCTTGGACTCCAGATTGAAGAAGCCAAAGCGCTCCCAATCGGCACGGTACTCTTCCGGAATATCGAAGTCTTTGTACTTCACATGGTGGGCCGGAGCTTCAATCTGGATGTAACCGCCGGCACGGAACGGTACCGATTCGCCATCCGGAATGGCCAGCTTCAGCTCTTTAATGAAAGTGGCCTTGTTGTCATTGGAAACAACGGTGCACTCCCACTTCTTGATGCCAAACACCTCTTCCGGCAGCTCAATGTCCATGTCGCTCTTCACTGCAACCTGACACGCCAGACGGCAGCCTTCGCGGGCTTCACGCTTGGTGATGTGGTCGAGTTCGGTCGGCAGGATCTCACCGCCCCCCTCTTTCACCTTGACGCGACACTGGCCACAGGAGCCACCGCCACCACAGGCAGAGGAGATAAAGATGCCATTGTTGGCCAGGCTGCCCAGCAGTTTGTCGCCCGGGCCGGTTACGATCCCTTTATCGGGGTCGCCATTAATATTGATACGAACGTCACCGCTGGCAACCAGCTTGGATTTGGCGAACAAAATCACCAGCACCAGCACGGTCACAATCGCGGTAAACATCCCTACGCCGAGTACAATTTCCATCGACTAATCCTTTTTCTTCCTATACGACGGCCGCTTACAGCGACACCCCGGAGAAGGACATAAAGCCCAGAGCCATCAGGCCAGCGGTGATGAAGGTGATGCCCAGACCGCGCAGGCCGTCCGGCACATCGGCGTACTTCATCTTCTCGCGAATACCTGCCAGCAGTACCAGGGCCAGGGCCCAACCGGTACCGGCGCCCAGGCCATACACCACGGACTCGGTGAAGGTGTACTCCTTCTGCGCCATAAAGGATACGGCGCCAAAGATTGCACAGTTCACGGTGATCAGCGGCAGGAAGATACCCAGCGCGTTATAGAGCGGCGGGAAGTACTTATCCAGGGTCATCTCCAGGATCTGAACCAGGGCAGCAATCACACCAATAAAGGTGATGAACTGCAGGAAGCTCAGGTCCGCTTCCGGCAGGCCGGCCCACTTCAGGGCACCCGGGGCCAGGATGTTGGAGTAGATAACCTGGTTAACCGGCACTGCCAGAGTCAGTACCACGATAACGGCCACACCCAGACCCATGGCGGTGGTGACTTTCTTGGAAACCGCCAGGAAGGTACACATCCCCAGGAAGAAGGAGAGGGCCATGTTTTCGATAAAGATCGCCCGGATAAACAGGCTGATATAGTGTTCCATGTTCGCTCCTTACTCCTTGGGCTCAACCTGTTCCGGCTTCCAGGTGCGCAGTGCCCAGATGATGAAGCCAATCAGGAAGAAGGCGCTGGGGGCCAGCAGCATCAGGCCGTTCGGCTGATACCAACCACCTTCGGAGGCCTTCGCCAGGATCTCAACGCCGTACAGGCTGCCGCTGCCAAATAGTTCGCGGAAGAAGCCTACGGTCAGCAGGATAAAGCCGTAGCCCAGGCCGTTACCGATGCCGTCAACAAAGCTCACCAGCGGCGGGCTCTTCATGGCAAAGGCTTCAGCGCGCCCCATCACGATACAGTTGGTGATGATAAGGCCAACGAACACAGCCAGCTGCTTGGAGATGTCATAGGCGTAAGCCTTGAGCACCTGGTCCACCACAATCACCAGCGAGGCGATAACGGTCATCTGAACGATGATTCGCACGCTGCCGGGGATGTGGTTACGCATCAGCGAGATGAACAGGTTGGAGAAGGCCGTTACAAAGATAAGGGCCAGGCTCATTACGGTGGCGGTTTCCATCTTGGTGGTTACCGCCAGGGCGGAACAGACACCCAGCACCTGCAGCGCAATGGGGTTGTTGCCGAAAATCGGTCCGACCAGGACCTCTTTCAAGGTTTTCTCAGCCATTGTTCAGCTCTCCTTTGCGGGCCTTGGCCAGGAAGGCTGCGTAGCCTTCGTCGCCCATCCAGAAGTCGAGGCTGTTCTGAACGCCGTTGCTGGTCAGGGTGGCACCGGACAGACCGTCTACACCGTGAATGTCACCTTCACGGGCGCCGCCCTTAACCACTTTGATGGCCAGCTTGCCATCGGCATCAAACAGTTCCTTACCTACCCACTGGGCTTTCCAGCGCGGGTTCTCCACTTCGGCACCCAGACCCGGGGTTTCACCCTGGTCGTAGTACACCATCGCTTTTACGGTGTTGAAGTCCGGCTCCAGCGCCACGAAGGCGTACATGGTGGACCACAGGCCGTAGCCGTGGATCGGCAGGATAACGGTTTCCAGCTCACCGCTGGCGTCCTTCACCAGATACACCAGGCCTTTGTCGGCGCGGCGTTTGATGGAGGCGATGTCGTTGGCCGGCACAGAGGAGGTCGCGGTATCGCGGGCCGCCTTGCGCTGGTCGTAGGTAGTGGCGTCAATGCTGGCGTCGAATTCGCCGGTGTTGAAATCAATCACTCGGGCGTCGATGTAGCGGTTGAAGGTGGCCTGAATGCCGCCATCAATCTTGTCCAGCAGACCCGCCGCTTCCAGTACGTAACGCTGGGTGTCTTCGGCCTTGTTGCGCTCTTGCAGAGGCTTGAGGGCAACGGCGGCACCGGACACCACCAGGGAGCACACCAGGCAGAGGCCAATCACCACGCCCAGGGTTTTGCCAAAGGTATCGTTTTTCTTAGCCATTGCGTGCCAGTCTCCGCTTGATGTTGGCCTGCGCCACGAAGTGGTCAAACAGCGGCGCCCACAGGTTAGCGAACAGAATCGCCAGCATGATCCCTTCCGGGAAGGCGGGGTTCACCACACGCACCAGCACGGTCATGACACCAATCAGGATGCCGTAAGCCCACTTGCCGGAGTTGGTGAAGGAGGCGGACACCGGGTCAGTCGCCATAAAGAACATGCCGAAGGCGAAGCCACCCAGTACCAGGTGCCAGGTCCACGGCAGGCTGAACATGGGGTTGGTGTCGGAGCCGATCAGGTTGAACAGCGAGGACATCGCAATCATACCCAGCATCACACCCACCACGATGCGCCAGGAGGCGATGCGGGTGTACATAATGATCAGGCCACCGATGGCCAGCGCCAGGGTGCTGGTTTCACCCACGGAACCCTGGATAAAGCCGAGGAAGGCGTCCATCCAGTTCGGGTCGGAGAAAGCGGAGTACCAGGCGTAGTTGGCAAAGTCGACGGTGCCGGCAGCGGCCTGACCCAGCATGGTGGCGCCGGAATAGCCGTCAGCCGCTACCCATACCGCATCACCGGAGATCTGAGCCGGGTAGGCGAAGTACAGGAATGCACGACCTGCCAGGGCCGGGTTCAGGAAGTTACGGCCGGTGCCGCCAAACAGCTCCTTGGCCACAACCACACCAAAGGTGATACCCAGAGCCACTTGCCACAGCGGGATGGTGGCGGGCAGGGTCAGGGCAAACAGGACGGAGGTGACGAAGAAGCCTTCGTTCACTTCGTGCTTACGCACGGAGGCGAACAGCACTTCCCAGAAGCCACCGACGGCGAAGGTCACCGCATAGATGGGCAGGAAGAAACAGGCGCCGTAGAACATCAGGCCCAACAGGCCGGTGTCGGCACTCAGACTGCCACCGAGCAGTTCAAACAGACCCACCTGCCAAACGTCCGGGGTACCAAAGCCGGCGGCCAGCGCTTCCTGGGCTTGCCAACCGACGTTGTACATGCCGAAGAACATGGCCGGGAAGGTACACAGCCACACGGTGATCATCATCCGCTTGAGGTCGATGTTGTCACGCACGTGGGTGGTACCGCGGGTGGTTTTACCCGGGGTGTAGAGAATGGTGGCAACCGCTTCATAGAGCGCATACCACTTTTCGTATTTCCCGCCCTTCTCGAAGTCGGGCTCAATACGCTCGATAAAATGCTTCAGACTCATTAGCCTTCCCTCTCGATGATCTCAAGGCAGCTGCGCAGCTCATGGCCGTAGTCATACTTGCCAGGGCATACGAAGGTGCACAGGGCCAGATCTTCCTCATCCAGCTCCAACGCACCCAGTTTCTGCGCATTGTCCGTATCACGGGCAATCAGGTCGCGCAGCAGCAGGGTGGGCAGAATATCCAGGGGCATCACGCGCTCATACTGGCCAATCGGCACCATCGCACGGTCGGAACCGCCGGTGCTGGTGGTCATGTTGAACAGTTTGCCCGGGCTGAAATGGGACAGGAAAGTGCGGGTAAAGGAGAACTTGTTGGCACCGGGCAGCACCCAGCCAAACAGCTCTTTCTCATCCCCTTCAGTCAGCACGCTCACCTGATTATGGTAACGGCCGAGATAGGCATGAGGACCACTGGCGGTGCGGCCGGACAGCACGGAACCGGAGATGATCCGGACGTGGTTGTGGCTCAGCTCGCCTTCGGTCAGTTGGCTCAGGTCAGCACCCAGGCGGATGCGCACCAGGCGCGGCTTCACCACCGCCGGGCCGGCCAGGGCCACTACGCGGTCGGTGTTCAGCTCACCGGTGGTAAACAGGTGACCGATGGCGATCACATCCTGGTAGCCGATGTGCCATACGGTGCGGGTCGCACTGGCCGGCAACAGCTTGTGGATGTGAGTGCCCACCAGGCCAGCCGGGTGCGGGCCGGTAAACTGGGCCGCTTCAACGCCAGCCAGGTCTGCACCGGGCAGCGCCTCTGCACCACACAGGAACACCTTGCCTTCGGTCAGGCGAGCCAGCACGGTCAAGCCGTGTTGGAAGGCGTCAGCCTGGTCGGCAATCACCACCTTCGGGTCGGCCGCCAGCGGGTTGGTGTCGATGGCGGTGACAAAAATGCCCGCCGGTACACTGTCCAGAGCGGGCACTTTGCTGAAGGGGCGGGTCCGCAGAGCGGTCCACAGGCCACTGGCTACCAGGTTGTCCTGCACGGCCTGACGATCCAGCGAAGCCAGCGCGGAGGCGTCATAGCGGGCAAAGGATTCTTGCTCGTCGCCATCAACGTCGATGACCACGGATTGGAGGACGCGCTTGGCACCCCGGTTAATCGCACTGACAACCCCGCTGGCGAAGGCGGTATATTGGACGCCCGGGTTCTTCTTGTCTTCGAAGAGCACCTGACCTTTCTTAACGCGATCCCCTTCCTTTACGGACATGGTGGGACGCATACCAATATATTCTTCACCCAGGATCGCAACGCGAGCGATGGCGGGACCATCCTGGATTACTTGTTCTGGCCCACCGCTGATGGGCAGGTCCAATCCTTGTTTTATTGTAATCATACTCACTGCACTGCTTTGTCTGGGAAGTCCATCTCGCCGCCTCTGCGCTTAACGGCGCGACGGCTTTCTTGACATCGTTCTCACTTACGTCGAAGGACACCTGGTAGCGCAAAAAATCCCAATATTTGCGACCTGCATCACGGCGACTCGGGCGCATCATACCGCAAAGGCCCCACTGCTGCCATGAAAAATGGCTTTACCTTTACAAGGTGATGGTCTGATGGGCAGAACCGATTAAGATCGCGCTATTTTTGCCCTGTTTTGTAGACTTTTTCACCATTTGCCCGCCCTGCAAGCTGTCATCATCACGCTTTCTGACGCGCCCGAGAGCTCAATACAGGCCTGAAAGGGGTTCAATAACTGCGCAAAAGCCGTGGTTTCGCGGCCGAGCCAGCCGTGCACCGATAAAACCCGCATTTTGTATAAAGTTTCCATTCATAACCGGAACTTGTGTGACATACGACGATGTTATTGAGCAACAAAAACGCCCCGCGATGCGGGGCGTTTTTTCACCACTTTATGGGTGTGAACGGCGTACCGTCCGATGGCTTAAAGCGCGGAGAGCTGGGCCGCGCTCAGGGTCAGTTCGTCGTTTTTATTGACGGCGATCCCACGGGCCAGAATTCCCTCTGCGATCTGGCGCGCTTCGGCCAGCGAGTGCATGGCGTAGGTGCCACACTGGTACTCGTTCAGTTCAGGGATCTTGTTCTGGTCTTCCACCTGCAGCACATCCTCCATGCTGGCGCGCCAGGCGTCGGCCACCTGAGTTTCAGACGGTGTGCCAATCAGGCTCATATAGAAGCCGGTGCGACAGCCCATCGGGGAGATGTCGATGATCTCCACCGAGTCGCCATTGAGGTGGTCACGCATAAAGCCAGCGAACAGGTGCTCCAGGGTGTGGATCCCTTTCTCGCTGAGGATCTCGGCGTTGGGCAGGCAGAACCGCAGGTCAAACACCGTGATGGTGTCCCCTTTTGGGGTCGCCATGGTTTTGGCGATGCGCACCGCCGGGGCGGCCATCTTGGTGTGGTCGACGGTAAAGCTGTCGAGCAGGGGCATGGAGATCTCCTTCTATACGTCTATCCATCCAGTGGACAAAAGGTAACCCCGCCTCAGGGGCGGGGTCAATGGGATTACTGACGGATGTCGTTGTAGGCTTCTTCCGACAGTGAGTGGTAGCGCCACACCCCTTCCTGATAGGCACGGTAGTGGTCGTACACCTTGCGCATCATCGGGTCTTTCGCCACCTCTTCAGCCATCACCTCGGCGTTGGTGTCCCGCAGCACTTCGATCACTTCATCCGGCCAGCGGCGCAGCTCAACGCCGTGCTCGTTCACCAACGCGTCCAGTGCGGCAATATTGCGGCTGGTGTACTCATCCAGCATATCCTGGTTCACCGCCTGTGCCGCGGTTTCCACAATCGCCTGCAGGTCATCCGGCAGCCCTTCAAACGCGGCTTTGTTGACCAGGAACTCCAGCGTAGTGCCCGGCTCATGCCAACCCGGGTAGTAGTAGAACTTGGCGGCCTTGTGCAGGCCAAAGGCCAGGTCGTTATAGGGGCCAACCCACTCGGTGGCGTCAATGGCACCGGTCTGCAGGGCGGTAAACAGCTCCCGTCCCGGCAGAGTCACCGGCACCCCGCCTACCCGTGACAGCACTTCGCCGCCCAGGCCCGGCAGGCGCATCTTCAACCCTTTGAGGTCATCAATGCTGTTGATCTCTTTATTAAACCAACCGCCCATCTGAACACCGGTATTCCCCCCCACCAGCGGAATGATGCCAAAGGGCGCGTACACTTCGCGCCACAATGCCATGCCGCCGCCGTAGTTGAGCCAGCCATTCATCTCCTGAGCGTTCATGCCAAAGGGGATGGAAGCGAAGAATTGGGCCGCCGGGGTTTTGCCCTTCCAGTAGTAGGCGGCGCTGTGGCCCATCTCAGCCGTGCCCTGACTCACCGCATCAAACACCTCAAATGCGGGCACCAGATCACCGGCGCCGTACACGGTGACGGTCAGCCGACCGCCGGACATGGCGTTCACCTTTTCGGCAAAACGTTCCGGCGCCATACCCAGGCCCGGGAAGTTCTTTGGCCAGGAGGTCACCAGCTTCCACTGGTACTGCTGCTGGGGCTGCTCAGGCTGGGCTTGCTCCGTCTGGGTCGGAGCCGGCTGACACCCCGTCAGGGTAAAGGCGAGCGCCAACAGGCTCAGTGCGATCCGTCTCATGTGTTTCTCCTCGGGTTAGCCGTAGATCCGCTGCGGCAGCCAAGTGGCCAGTTCCGGCCACAGCGCCAGCAGCAACATCATCAGGATCTGCAGGGCAATAAAGGGGGCAACGCCCCGGTATAGGGTGGCACTGTCCAGTGACGGCGGCGCCACACCACGTAGATAAAACAGGGCAAATCCGAATGGCGGGGTCAAAAACGAGGTCTGCAGATTCAGCCCCAGCATGATGCCCAGCCACACCGGGTCCAGCCCCAGCATTAACAGGGTCGGTGCCACCATGGGCACCACCACAAAGGTGATCTCGATAAAGTCGAGAATGAACCCCAGCAGGAAGATCACCAGCATCACCACCAGCGTCGCCCCCACCACCCCACCGGGCAGGTCGGACAGCGCCTGATGGATCAGGGTTTCCCCTCCGAGTCCCCGGAACACCAGGGAAAACAGCGCGGCGCCAACCAGGATCATAAACACCATGGCGGTAACCCGGACCGTCTCCTGCAGCGCGGCCATCAGGGCGCTCCAGCTCAGGCTGCGCTTAGCCAGGGCCAGCATCAGCGCACCGAAAGCCCCCACTGCCGCCGCTTCCGTGGGGGTGGCAACGCCCATCAGGATGGAGCCCAACACCAGCAAAATCAGGGCGATGGGCGGCACCAGCGCTTTGAGCAGGGTCACCACGAAAGCGTAGTTGAGCGGCACGGATTCGGTAGCCGCAAAGTGCTGGGGCCGACGCCAGGACAGCAGCAGCGTGTAGGCAATATAGAGCCCCACCAGCACCAATCCGGGGATCAGCGCACCGGCAAACAGGTCACCCACCGAGACGGTCTTGGGGGAGAAGATCCCCTGCTTAAGCTGCGCCTGCTGATAGGCGGAGGAGAGCACGTCCCCCAGCAGCACCAGAGCAATGGAGGGAGGAATGATCTGGCCCAGGGTGCCGGTGGCGCAGATGGCCCCGGAAGCAAACGCCGGTTGGTAGCCGCGCTGAAGCATGGCGGGCAGAGACAGCAGCCCCATGGTCACCACCGTGGCACCGACGATGCCGGTGCTGGCCGCCAGCAGTACGCCAACCAACATCACCGAGATCGCCAGTCCGGCCCGCAGGCGGCCGAACAGCTGGCCCATGGCGGACAGCAGCGCCTCGGCCTGGCGCGAGCGCTCCAGGATCACCCCCATCGCCACAAACAGTGGCACCGCCATCAGGGTCTGGTTGTTGAGAATGCCATACAGGCGGTTGGGTAAGGCCCCCAAATAGGCGGCATCAAGATGGCCGGTGGCCGAGCCAATCAGCGCAAACCACAATGCGGTTCCGCCAAGGGCGAACGCCACCGGGTAACCAGACAGCAGCACCAGGCAGACACAGAGAAACAGCAACAACGCCATCATACCGGGGCCTCCCGGCGCAGCGTAGCCAGCGCCCGTGCCAGTTCCGCCAGCGCCTGCAGCCCAAGGGTCAGCACCAGGCCCAACAGCAACGTCTTCTGCAGATACACCAGCGCCAGCCCCCCGGCTTCCGGTGAGCCTTCCAGCCGGGCCCAGCTGGCCATCACGTAGGGCCAGCTTTGCCAGCCAATAAAGCCAATCAGGGGAAGCAGCAACAGCAGGGTGCCAAGCAGGTCCACCCAGGCGCGACGACGCGCCGACCAGTTGCGGTAAAAGATGTCGACCCGCACGTGGCCGTTGTGTTTGAGGGTAAAACCGGCGCCCAGGGTGAACAGGGCACCGTGCAGGTACAGGACACTCTCCTGCAGGGCGATGGAGCCACTCTCCATGCCATATCGCAAAGCCACCACGGCGGTGGCCAGCAACAACATCGCCAACATCAGCAGGCCGCACAGGCGGCCCAGCCATTCACTCAGGCGATCGATCCAGGACAGCGTGAAGGACGACATGGATTTGCATACTCAAAAGGCAACGTAACCTTTTGATAACAAATCCGCCGTCGGAAAGAAATCCCTATAAGAAGGCGGCTCAGCCCAGACAGCTGGGGGTGCGCGGGGCCTGTTGCTGCTCTGACCACTCCACCGGCGTGTAGGTGTGCAGCGCCAGGGCGTGCAGGGTGCCGGCCAGCTCTTCGGCCAGGGCGGCGTTCACAGCACGGTGACGGGCCAGCAGGCGTTGGCCGTCAAACTGCTCACTGACCACGATCAGCTTAAAGTGGCTCTCTTCCGCCGGGCCCCGATGCATATGGCTTTCATTGATCACTTCCATATGGGTGGGACTGAGGGCGGCTTGGATCTTGGTTTCGATGGTCTGTTGCATGCTCATGGCGCACTCCAACGTCGGTATTAGGGGAGAGCCGTGTTATACCCGTAGGCACTGGCCGGGGGCAAGCCAGCCAGGCGATTCAGCCAGGCCGCCCTCTTCACCCTCGGATTCCGGCTCCCTCCTGACGGTGGAAGCCGGGGGTGATCTGACGAAAGGTCAGACTGATGCGCTCACCCACCTCCCGGGCGGTGGGCGCCAGGCAGTGATACACCCCTGGTGCCAGCCACAACAAGCTGCCGGAGGGCAGATCAACACCGTGGGCGTCTTTGGCATCAAACCGCAACCGCAGGCGCCGACACCCGCCCAGAGACAAAATCGCCAAGTCCGGTGCCAGTTCAGGTTCGTTGTCACGATGCCAGCCCATCCTGTCCTGACCATGCCGGTATCGGTTGACCAGCACCGCATTGAATCCGGGCCCCAGCCGGGCCATCAGCGGCAACAGGGGCGCAGGCAGTGGTTGCGGGGCCATCAACAGCCCCGAATAGCGGTAATCGCAACCGGGCCGCCCCAGATAACATTGCTGGCGCGGTATCGGGTGAGATTTGCCAAAGATCTGCACCTGCGGTTGCTGCCAATCCAGCGACTGCAACACCGGCCATAACTCGGCTTGTTCCGCCTCACTCAACCATTGCGGCACGATACGGGCAAGCAGACGTCCGGCACGATCGGTAATACACTGTTCAGGATCCGGCATTTTTGCGAAAATTTCCCTTTTGGCTATGAGTCCCCTGCATGTCCCAGCTTACCGTTAACGGCAATGAATTGCGCCTTGAGCGCTTCCCTCCCCAGCCAGAAGATCCCCTTCAGGCCTGGGACGCAGCCGATGAGCTGCTGCTGCATGCTCACCAGCTTCCCGATGGCCCGGTGCTGGTGCTGAATGATCACTTCGGCGCGCTGGCCTGCGGTTTGTCTGACCGCCCGCTGGTGTGGGTCAATGACAGCTATGTCGCCCACCAGGCGCTGGAACAGAATCTGGAACTGAATGAGCTGGAGCCCGCGCTCACTCCCCTCAGTGCCCTGGGCACCGAAGCCACGGCCGTGGTTGGGGTGATGATCAAGCTGCCACGTAGCCTGCGCCTGCTCACCACCCAACTGGACTGGCTGAATGCCAACCTTCCGGCAGGCACCCCGGTGGTGATTGGCGCCCGTCAGAAAGACATGCCCTCCACCCTGCCGGACCTGACCCGCCAGCTGCTGGACGAGGTTTCCCCTTCCCGTGCGGTCAAGAAAGCCCGTTTGGTGTATGGCCAGCTCAGCGGTCGCCAAAGCGGCGTGCCGGAGCGGCTGGATTGGCATTGCGAGCCCATCGACGCCACCGTGCGTAACTACCCCAATGTCTACGGAGCCAAGGCGCTGGATATCGGCGCACGCCTGCTGTTGCAGCACCTGCCCAGCAGCGACGGTGAAATCGTCGACCTCGGTTGCGGCAATGGCGTGCTGTCGATGGCGCTGCTGCAAGCCAACCCGGATGCCCACATTCTGGCCGTGGACGAATCCTGGGACGCGGTGCGCTCTACCGAGGAAAACCTCGCCAGTGTGGCCGATCAATCCCGCTTTGAGGTGGTGTGGAACGACTGTCTGTCCGGTATGGATGGCGGCCAGGCCGACTGGGTGGTATGCAACCCCCCGTTCCACCAGCAACAGGCGGTGACCGACCATATCGCCTGGCAGATGTTCCGAGACGCCAAACGCATCCTCAAGATGGGGGGCCGTCTGCGCATCGTCGGCAACCGTCACCTCGGCTACCACATCAAGCTGACCCGCCTGTTCGGTGGCTGCACCACCATCGCCTCCAACGCCAAGTTCGTGGTGCTGGAGGCGCAGAAGCGTTAAACCTGCTGACCGTCGCTTGCCACCACCGGGAAGCGACGGCCTGGCTCTCCCCCCCCTCCGCCACAGCAGAAGATCCCAATCTCAGAATCGGGTATTCTGCCGGGTACCGGTTAACACAGAGATAACTCAATGAAAAAACTGCTTTTGGCCGCCGCCGTTCTGCTCGGAGGCTGTGCCAGCCATCCGCAAAGCCTGATCATCGCCCCCACCGAGCCCATGCCCAGCGTCAACGCCGCCAGCAGCGCCAGCGTTGAACTGAGCTCCACCGACCATCGCACCGACACCTTCCTGGTGCGGATCCATGATGGCGATGGCCCGGCCCAGCTGATTAATGCCTCCAGCAACCCCCGCGCCCTACTGGAGTCCGGCCTGCGCGATGGCCTGAGTCGCCAGGGCTACGCCATGAGCGGCCACGGCACCGTGCGTATGGCCCTGACACTGGAAGAGCTGCAGGTGGATGTTGACCAAAGCGCCATGCGCCACATCGCCAACAGCCGAGCCACGGCTACCCTGGTGGTGGAGCAGGACAACCGCCAGCTGGTCAAGCGTTACCAGGCCCGGGGCGAAGTGAAAGGCGTACTCAAGGTGGAGTCGTCGGTACTGGAGCGTGAGGTCAATGACCGGCTGAACCAGCTGCTCAATGCCATGCTTAACGATCCGGAACTGCATCAATTCATTCAGTAAGGACGCCACTATGACCCGTGCCCTCACCCTTGCCTTTGGCCTGCTGTTTGCCAGCCTGGTCCAGGCCACCGATAATGACCCGCGGATCCAGCCGGGCAACCTGTTCCCCAAAGTGCAGATGGAAACCAGCCTCGGCACCCTGGTGGTGGAGCTGGACCGCAGCCGCGCGGAGCTGACCGTCGATAACTTTCTGCTGTACGTGGTGGACGGCGCCTACAACAACAGCGTCTTTCACCGGGTGATCGGTGACTTTGTGGTACAGGGTGGCGGCTACGATCGCGACTACCAGCCCATCCCGGAGCGGGACCCGGTAGTGAACGAGTCCGGCAACGGCCTCTCCAACAGCTACGGCACCATCGCCATGGCCCGCACCAACGAACCCCACAGCGCCACCAACCAGTTCTACTTCAATGTCGCCGACAACGAACGCCTGGACCCCTCCTCCCGCCGCTGGGGCTACGCGGTATTTGGTGAAGTGGTGGAGGGCAGCGAAGTGCTTGAGAGCATGGCGGCGGTGGAAACCGGCCCCCATGATGACGTACCCGGTGACACCATCCCCGTGACCCCGATGGTGCTGATTAAGGCCACCCTGCTGCCGGAATAACCCCTTACACCGGGCGGACCTTGTGTCCGCCTGCTGTCACCCCGTACCCTGAGCCTAACCCCCACCAGGAACCGATTGCCCATGGCGCCATTGGCACACCGCTTTGAAGCCCTCTCCGTCTACCTGCACAAGCGGGTGCTGATCCTGCTGGCCCTGGGGTTCTCCTCCGGTCTGCCCCTGATGCTGGTGTTCGGTACCCTGTCGGCATGGTTGCGGGAAGCGGGGGTTGAGCGGGCCACCATCGGATTTCTTAGCTGGGTGACGCTGGCCTACTCCATCAAGTTCCTCTGGGCACCACTGGTGGATCGCCTGCCCATCCCCCTGCTGACCCGATTACTGGGGCGACGCCGGGCCTGGCTGGTACTGGCCCAGCTGATGCTGATGGCCGGTCTGGCGGGGATGGCGATGACCGATCCCATGGCCAATCTGGCGGCACTGGTGGGCTTTGCCCTGATGGTGGCGTTTGCATCAGCCACCCAGGACATCGTGGTGGACGCGTTTCGCATCGAGGCCGCTCCGGAAAAGATGCAGGCCGCGCTCGCCGCCGCATACCAGATGGGTTACCGGCTGGCGATGATCCTCTCCAGCGCCGGCGCCCTGGCCATCGCCGCCTGGGCCGATCCCGACCCGTCGGTTTACCGCATTGAAGCCTGGCGCACCGCCTATCTGGTGATGGCGGCCGCCATGAGCATTGGCCTGCTCACCACCCTGCTGGCCAGTGAGCCGGAGGTGGACCGCCAACAAGCCAGCGACGCACAGGCTGCCACCCTGGCCCGGTTGAACCACCTGCCCCCCTGGCCGGCCCGCATTCTGGCCTGGGGCCACAGCGCCATCGTTGCGCCTTTTCAGGACTTTTTTCAGCGCTACGGCAAGCAGGCACTGCTGATCCTGGCGCTGATCGCCTGTTACCGCATCTCCGATGTGGTAATGGGAGTGATGGCCAACGTGTTCTATATCGACATGGGCTTCTCCAAGGCAGAGATCGCGGCAGTGTCCAAAGTGTTCGGCGTGATCATGACCCTGGTGGGCGCCGCACTCGGTGGGGCCTTGGTGTTCCGTTTCGGCACCATCCCCATCCTGTTTCTCGGTGCGGCGCTGGTGGCCGCCACCAATCTTCTGTTCGCGCTGCAGGCTCAGGTGGGCTACAACCTCACCCTGCTGGTGTTTGCCATCAGTGCCGACAACCTGAGCGCCGGCATCGCCACCTCGGCCTTTATCGCCTATCTCTCCAGCCTGGTGAACACCGCCTATTCCGCCACCCAATACGCCCTGCTCTCCTCCATGATGCTGCTGTTCCCCAAATTCGTTGCGGGATTCTCAGGCTATGTGGTCGATCAGGTGGGCTACATCTGGTTCTTCGTCTCCGCCAGTTTGCTGGGTCTGCCGGTGCTGTTGCTGATCCACCTTTTGCGTAAACAAACGCTGCAAGCGGCCTCACCAAAGCCAGCGCCAGAAAAATTGCAGTCGACCCAGCCTGAATGAACGGGGTAAGGTAACAAAAGATTTCGTTGCCAAGGACTTAGGCGATGACCCAAGACACTCTGTGGGGGCGACCCGAGCAGCAAACCCTGATGGCCGCCTCGTCCGGTGAGCAGACCATGGCCAATCTGCGGGTACTGATGATCCTGCTGATTGCTCTGGTGCCCAGTTACAAGCTGATCACCGGCACCGACCTGACCCCAGCCCTTTCGGTCAGCTTTATTGGCCTGGCTCTGGCCCTGATGTGGCGCGCCTTTCTGCGCCGCCGACAGTACGTTCCGGCGATGGCGTTCGCCTCAGTCACCTTTGATATCTCCCTGATCACTCTCGGCCTCTGGCTGGATTATCAAAGCCGCGATACCGGCTTGGCGCTGGTGAACAATAAGGGCACCTTTGCCCTCTATTTTCTTGCCATCACCTCCACCGCACTGCGTTACGACCGACGCCTCAGCCTGTTTGGCGGCGGGCTGGCCATCGCCTCCTACAGCCTGCTGTTTGCTGTGGCCCTGGAACACCCGGCGATCGCCAACCCTGAGCCAGAGTGGATAGACCGCTACGGCAATCTCTTTCTGCCGGACCAGGTGAGCCGCCTGCTGCTGCTGTTGATGGCCACCATGCTGGCCTGGACGCTGGTAAACCGTGCCTGCAACCTCGAGCGCAATGCCCTGAAAGACCCCCTGACCGGGCTCTACAACCGGGCGTTCCTGCAACAACACCTGATGCTCACCAGTGAACGGGCCAAGCGTAACGGCCAGCCCCTGGCCGTGGTGATGTTGGATCTGGATTTCTTTAAACGGGTCAACGACCGCTACGGTCATGGCGTTGGCGACCGGGTACTGGCGGCTTTTTCCCAACGCCTGAACGCGGGTCTGCGAGCCGGCGACCTGCTGGCCCGGTACGGTGGCGAAGAGTTTTGTCTGGTACTGAGCCAAACCTCACTGGAGGAGGCCAAAACCGTGTTGGCCAAACTGCATGAGCGGATTCAGGCCGAGCCCTTTGACGTGGGGGCTGAACACCCCATTTCGCTGACTTTCAGTGCCGGGGTTTGTGTATTGCAGGGTCAGGATGACACCCCGCAAGCCCTGCTGGAACGGGCCGACCACTGGCTGCTTCACGCCAAGCGCGCCGGTCGAGACCGCACCGGCTTTGCACCAATGTCTGGCCGACCGGCGCCTGGCTTAAGCGGGCTCTGAGGCCACTGCGCCCGTAGACCGCCCCCCCCAACAGGCCACGTCATCACATATTTCCGAACCCTTGAAATGACCAATGCGTCGAATCAGCCGGCAGCGAGAATCCCGATTGGGCGGGATTGTCGAGAGTGTGGCGTCACTGCAGAGTACGGAAAGCCATCACGCCTTGGCCAAGGTAAAGTGACTGACTGACGCGTGCATGCTGTTGGAGCTTTCCTCCAGTGACTCTGAAATGTCATAGGTTGTTTCAGAGCATCGTAATGCCTTGGTCGATAACTCCTGCACCTTGTGCAAGTTGGCATTGACGCTTTGTACCACCACGTTCTGCTGTTCGGCCGCGGTTGCCACCTGATTGTTCATGTCACTGATCGATTCCGTCAGGTTTGAGATATTTTGCATGGCAACCAAGCTGGCATTGGCCCCGTCGATGCTGCCGGTTGCCATATCCTGAGTACTGTTTATTAACTCGTTTGTTTCGGAGGCTTTCGTCTGCAAAGCAAGAATCAAAGCGTTAATCTGCTCGGTACTTTCCTGGGTTTTCAACGCCAGCAATCTGACCTCATCCGCCACAACCGCAAAGCCCCTTCCGGCATCGCCCGCCCTGGCCGCTTCAATAGCGGCATTAAGTGCGAGCAAATTGGTTTGTTCGGTAATGCTTTTAATGACGTCCAATATTGTTGCAATGTTATTCGACTCATCCAGCAACTCCGTCATTCTCACTTTGGCCATACCCACTTGGGAAACCAGATCACTAACGAGCTCATTCGAGCTTTCAGTTAACGCGACAACCTCCTTGACATTGGTGCTGGCATCTGTGGTTGAGTTGGCAGTCAACTGGGCATTCCTCGCGATCTCCTCAACGGTTGAAGACACCTGAGTCATCGAAGCCATCAAACACTCAATCTGCTCCGCCTGAAGGTTGGAAACCGCTTTCGTTTCCATCGAATTCTCACGCACCTGCTTGGCAAGCTCACCCGTTGAATTTGATGATGAGATGATACTTTTAACAACAGAACTCAGGTTGGAGGACATCCGGATAACCGAAGAGTAGATGCCCGTGAGCTCTTCGTGATATTGACTCTCGTCATCTATTGATAAATCTCCAGACGCAACACTTTCAACTATCCTTTCAATTTCTAAAGGTTCACCGCCAATTGGCCTGTATATTTTCCTTATGAGATAAACTGCTGCAAAACTACAGAAAGCAAGAACACCGATAAGATATATGTATATTGTGTTTTTCGTTTGTTCCGAGGTTTGTTCAAGGAGTCTCTTTTCCTCGTCCGTCATATCATTGAGCGTTTGAGATGACTTTATGGCCAAGTCGATACCACGATTTTGGTCGTCTTTTATTTTTGACTTGATTTTTAGCGTACTGGATATAATTTCATTCAGTGTGGATATCTCTTGTTCGATCTCTTTCTTATTATCCTCAGGGATTTTACTTAAAACACTTTCATCGAAAAGTAACTGGTAATCATCAAGCCATTGTGAATTAGGAATCAACACACCCACTTTAACTATCGAGTCTTTAAGGTCAAAAATTTCATCCCTTTCCAAGTCGGTGAAAATTCCTGAGTCATCCTCCAACAGGCGCTCAATGGTTTCAATAAGCATTAATGAAACAGAAGAAAACTCCTTCGTTTTAATATCCAGCTCTTCACTTGATTTATTATAGGACTCAAATGTTTGGTGAAACCCATCCAGCAGCCCCCTAATTTTCAACAACTCTGCATCGCTTATATGCTCTTTATGCGCCCCATTAATCTCTGCCAGCTTGTCGACACCGTGCCTGTAATTTTCCTCAAATCTATCAGCGATTACTGGGTCGCCAAGCAATATATAGCCCTGCTTATATATTCTGGCTAAATATACATTCTCTTTAACTTCGTTCATGGAGTTGACCACACTCACTCCAACTGAATTTTCATGTATTGCACTATTTACCACATACCCAAACAGTATTATTGCGGATATTACAGAGGAAATAATGAAGTATATATTAAATTTCACACTTGAAAAAATATTCATAAGGTTAACCTAATGCACTTTAGACGAAACCCGGTTAAGACAAGCCTTCATATGCGGCGCCTCAAAGCTAATGCCAAAGGCAATCTAGGTGAGCTTTAACCAATCCCCTTGCTTAATCTACCTAATTAATAAAATTTAATTAGTTTTATGATCTGTTAATCGGCATTTAATTTATAAACAGCGACCGACTTCGTCTGTTATGCAAAGTCCGGCTCTAAAGAGGTGAACAACGTATCGTAATCGTTAGCTCATCACTGCACGCTCCCCAAATCGCCCGCAGGATGATGACTCATGGATAAGAGAACAGGATCAATGCCAAGCGTCGGATCACTGCCTCTCAACTGGCCCCAATGGCATGTCACCAAACAAAACGGGCTGCCCTGAGGCAGCCCGTTTTTGAGTCAGCATTACCGGTAATTAATCACGGAAGTTGTTGAACTGAACCGGCTGGTCCAGGTTCTCGCCGCGCAGCAACGCCATCGTCGCCTGCAGGTCGTCGCGCTTCTTGCCGGTTACCCGAACCTTGTCGCCCTGAATCGAAGCCTGCACTTTCAGCTTGGACTCTTTGATCAGTTTCACCAGCTTCTTGGCAAAGTCTTGCTCAATGCCCTGGCGGAATGTCGCGGGACGGGAGACGGTTTTGCCGGAAAACTCCGCCTTGCCCAGGCTCATGGCATCGGCATCCACATTGCGCTTGGCCAGGTTGCCACGCAGGATGCTCTCCATCTGCTGGATCTGAAACTCCGCATCAGCCTTCATGGTCACGACCATGTCTTTGTAGCTGAAGCTCGCATCAACGCCGCGAAAATCAAAGCGGGTTTCCAGCTCACGGACGGAATTATCGACGGCGTTCTTAATCTCTACCGCATCCACTTCGGATACGATGTCAAATGACGGCATTGGAACCTCCTACCATAATAGTGGTGCAAGTTTACCTTAGGAACGCTTGCCTGGCACCCGCGCCCTGTCGGCACACGTCGACTTTGGCGTTAATTGATGACATACGGACTTTGGCTGCATACTATCGCCCCATGCTTCAGATCATTACTCAACCCAATACCGACCAGCGTCGAATCGGCCAGCTGCTCCTGCTGCTGGCGCTTGCGGTCACCTCCTATCTGGTCTTTTCCAAGCCCGGATACGGTCAGCCGTTCAACCATTTCGACAAACTGGGCCATCTGGGCGCGTTCTTCTCGCTGGCCGCTCTGCTGCAGCTGGCCACCAACTGGCGCCCATTGACTCAGCTCACCCTGTTACTGGTCTACGCGGCGGCCATTGAGATCGTGCAGGGACAGTTGCCCTACCGCAGTGCCGATGTGGCCGACCTTATCGCCGATATGCTGGGCGCACTGAGTTTCCACCTGCTGCTGTTGCTGCTGCGACGCTGGCAGGCGTCATGACCGTCGGGGTGCTGGGCGCCGGTGCGTTGGGCCAGCTGCTGGCGCATCAGCTGGCCGCGGCCGATCTGTCCGTTACTCTGTTGCGCCGCCCCGGCACCACGGACCGCCAGATCAGCCATACTTTGCACCCCCTTAACGGACCTGAGCAGCGACGTAGCCTGACCCATGTCGCCAGCGATACTCCCCTTCCCCTCAGCCTGGTTCTGGTGTTGACCAAAGCCCAGGATTGCCTCAACGCCTTGGCGCCTCTGCTCAGCTGGTTGCCCGAGTCGGTACCGGTGGTGCTACTGCATAACGGCCTCGGGCCACAGCAGGCGGCGGCCGAGCGTTGGCCAGAACGCCCTTGGTGGGCGGGAAGCCTGAGTGATGGCGCCCTGGCGCTGAACCCGCATACCGTCCGTCATACGGGCCAGGGCACGCGGCGGGCCGGGCCGCTCTCCGTATCGGTTCAGGCAATGGCGATGCCCGCTCCCTTGGCCCAGCTGGGATTTGAGTATGACGCAGAGGTCATGACCGCCCTGTGGCAGAAACTCACGGTCAACCTGCTGATAAACCCCCTGACTGCCCGGGACAGGGTCACCAATGGCACCCTGCTACACCGCGACTATCTGGCCACCCTGCGACAGTTGGCTGATGAGGCGGCGGCCGTGGGCCAGGCATCAGGGCATGCCGACTCTCCGGCAGCCATTCTTGACCGGGCCCTGAGCGTGGCCAGTGCCACCGCCAATAACCGCTCCTCAATGCTGCAGGACATTGAGGCCGGGCGCCCCACTGAGTTGGATGCCATCACCGGCTACCTGTTGCAACAGGCCCGCCGTTACGGCCTCCCCTGCCCCGGCCATCAGGCGCTGTATCAGCAACTTCAGGGCTAAGCACCCGCTACCCGATACGAAAAAGGCCAGCATTCGCTGGCCTTTCTGTTAGTGGGTGCTGACTTAACCGGCACGTCGGCGACTGACCGCATCCGCCAGCTGCGCCAGCAGCGTCTCGGTGTCCTCCCAACCGATGCAGGCGTCGGTCACGCTCTGGCCAAAGGTGAGTTCACAGCCGGCCGCCAGATCCTGACGCCCCTCCACAAGATGGCTTTCCACCATGGCGCCAAAGATGGCGCGCTCGCCATTGGCCAGCTGTCCACAAACGTCTTCGCACACCGCCAACTGGCGCTTGAACTGCTTGGCGCTGTTGGCGTGGCTGAAGTCGATCATCAGGTTTTGCGGCAATCCGGCTTCGGCCAGTTCGGTGCTGATGGCCTGCACATGCTCGGCGCTGTAGTTGGGCGTCTTTCCACCCCGCAGGATGATGTGGCAATCCGGGTTACCGGCGGTGGCCACAATGGCGGAATGGCCATACTTGGTGACCGACAGGAAGTGGTGCGGCGCACTGGCGGAGGCGATGGCGTCGATGGCGATGCGGATGGTGCCATCAGTGCCGTTCTTAAAGCCCACCGGGCAGGAGAGGCCGGAGGCCAGCTCGCGGTGCACCTGGGATTCCGTGGTTCGGGCGCCAATCGCGCCCCAGCACATCAGGTCAGCGACGTACTGGGGGGTGATCATATCCAGGTACTCACCGGCAGTGGGCAGGCCCATGTCATTCAGGTCCACCAGCAGTTTACGAGCGGTACGCAGGCCATCATTGAGGCGGAAACTGTTGTCCAGCCCCGGGTCATTGATCAGTCCCTTCCAGCCCACCGTGGTACGGGGCTTTTCGAAGTAGACCCGCATCACCACCTCAAGCTGGTCCTGGTACTGTTCGCGCAGTACCCGCAGGCGACGGCCGTATTCCAGCGCCGCTTCCGGGTCGTGGATGGAGCAGGGGCCAATCACCACCAACAGGCGGTCATCTTCCCGTTGCAGCAACTTATGGATGGCGCGACGCGCATTAAAGACGGTCTCAGAGGCGGTTTCCGTGGCCGGAAAGCGTTCCAGAATGGCGATGGGGGGAAGGAGTTCTTTGATTTCGTTGATGCGAACATCGTCATTCTTGTAATACATTGGCTTACCACGCTGGTTCTCGGGAAAAAACTTGGCCTTCTGGATGGCTCTGACTTTGGTACCCTATCACAGCATGGCTAAATTCCCATCACAAAAAACGGCGCCCGAAGGCGCCGTTTTGCGTTGATAACCCGATGACTCAGGGACGATAAACCTTAATGTTGTTATAGCCCTGCTCTTTCAGATACAACGCCTGCAGTTTGCTCATGACACCACGGTCGCAATACAGCAGGTAGGTTCGGCTGGCATCCAGGTTTTCGAACTGGCTGGCCAATTTGAAGAACGGCAGGGTCATCACCTCGCTGCCCGCCACGACGAGGGGGCTCTGCTCCTCCTCTTCCGGGGCGCGGATATCAAGGATGATCTCACCGGCAGCGGCCTGCTGTACGGTTTCCATCTCAACGGTTTCGGTCGGTTGTGCCATCGCCAACTCCCGGATGTCCTGTACTTTGGTGGCCGCCAGCACGCGCTCAATCAGGTCTTCGGAGAACTTGGCTTCCTCCGCTTCCACCTTGGAGAGCACCGCTTTCACGGTGGGGCGCTGAGAGATAACACCACAATATTCGGGCATCACTTCAGCGAACGGGGCGGTGCCAATGGCCCGCGCAGTATCCACGATCTCCTGCTTATCCCAGGTGATCAGCGGACGCAGAATTACGGTGTCGGTCGCACGGTCGATCACGTTGAGGTTGGTCAGGGTCTGGGAAGACACCTGTCCCATCGCTTCACCGGTCACCAGCGCCGGGATGTCGAAACGGGCCGCGACTTCAGCAGCCACTTTCATCATCATGCGTTTCAGCACCACGCCCATCTGGCCGTTATCAACCCGCTCGAGGATCTCCTCAACCACCGGCTCAAACGGCACGCTGATAAAGCGCACTCGGTGGGAGCTGCCAAACTTGTTCCACAGGTAGTACGCCACCTCCTTCACACCGCGCTCGTGCTCTGCACCGCCGAGGTTGAAGAAGCAGTAGTGGGTACGGGTACCGCGCTTGATCGCCTGATAGGTGGAGACACCGGAGTCAAAACCGCCGGAAATCAGGCTCAGCACGTCTTCCTGGGTACCAATGGGGAAACCGCCCAGGCCCTGGTGACGATGCTCAACCAGATAGCACTTGTCCTCTTCGATCTGGATATGGATGGTCATATCCGGATCTTTCAGTTTCACGCCATTGCTCTGGCAGTGCTGATTCAGACCACCACCCACGTAGCGCTCAACGTCCAGAGAGCTGAACTC
This sequence comes from Ferrimonas balearica DSM 9799, assembly GCF_000148645.1. Taxonomy (NCBI): domain Bacteria; kingdom Pseudomonadati; phylum Pseudomonadota; class Gammaproteobacteria; order Alteromonadales; family Ferrimonadaceae; genus Ferrimonas; species Ferrimonas balearica. The sequence goes on along the minus strand of NC_014541.1, from coordinate 964,840 downwards.
GTGCTTACCGGAACGCTTAACCCGCACACAGAACGTCTTGCCGGCCAGGCGGTCGCCAAAGATGCGCTGGGTGTGCTGGTAGATGTCGTCCAGGCTTTCGAAATTGTGCTGGGTCACTTCCAGGAAGTGGCTGATGCCCGGCAGACACTTAAGGGTCTCAACGTAGCGGTCACGCAGTTGCGGCTCATCGCTCTGGCTGCTGATAACGATGTGATCCCAGTTGAACCGAACCCGCGCGTCGTCATCCAGCTTGCGCAGGATATTGCGAATGTTGGACACCAACATTTTGGAGAAGCGCACGCGCACCGGCTTGGACTTGATCATCACTTCCGAGTGCAGCTTGACGATAAATTTCATGACCTGTCTGACACCTAAGATTGAAAAGCGCGGGATTATACCCCACGCCGTGACAACGGGGGAGCCTCCTGACGCTTTTCCGAGCATAGAAGTGACACCGCAGGGGTGTAAAGGTGAACCCGATCAGGGAAGAACGCGGATCTCTTCCGATTCTTTGGCCTTGCCCTGATTGATGGTGATCTCAACCCGACGGTTGCGCACCCGCCCTTCCCAGGTGTCATTACTGACCAGCGGTTCGTTTTCCGCCACACCACGCAGCTCCATCCGGCCCGGGTCGAAGCCCTCCACTTTCACCAGCTCATGGGCAACCGATACGGCCCGCTGGGTGGAAAGCTCCCAGTTGGAGCGGTAAAGCTCGTTGTCGATGGTGGTGTTGTCGGTATGGCCGGTCACACTGATGATGCCGGGCACATCCTTGAGCAGGTTACCCACGGCGTGGATCACCGGGCGAAAGCGGGGCTGCAAAAACGCCGAGCCCGCCGGGAAGGCGCCTTTTTCACGGATCCGGATGATGATCTGCTGACCCAAAGATTCCACCTCAATGGCGCCATCGAGGATCTGGTCCTCCAGCTGTTGGGCGATCTTCTTGGTCAGCTCATTGACGTTATCGGCGTCCGAGGCACTGGTGCGGGTCTGGCTTTGGTTGCTCTGCTCCGCTCTGGGCTGGTTGGCGGTCTGGCTGGAGGTGCCGCCGCGGCTGTTGCCACTCTGGTTCTGCTGGCCACCGGCCTGGTCAGACTCGCCGGGCTGGTAGTTGAGCATATCGCGGGTGAACTCAACGGTTTGCTGCTGAATCACTTCGATGGGGGTGGGGTCAGGACGGCCCGGACGAAACTCCTGGGCGATCACTGAGGTGCCACGGGGGATGTCTTTCACTTCCACCTTGTTCTGCACACCAAAGGCGTACTTCATAGAGCCGGCGATCTGCTTGAACTTCAGCACGTCCATCTCGGAGAACGCCAGCAGCAGAACGAAGAAGCACATCAGCAGGGTGGCCAGGTCCGCAAAGGTGGCCATCCATGCCGGTGCGCCAGCCGCCTGCTTACGCTTAGGAGCAAATTCCGACATCAATCCTCCGTGGTATCGATGGCGCGCTTCTTCTCATTCAGGTAATTCTTGAGGAAGCCCTCGATCACCCGGGGGTTCTGGCCATCCTGAATCGCCAGCACCGCATCCATAATCAAGCGGCGATTCAGCATCTCCTCCTGCATCCGCAGCTCCAGTTTGTCAGCAATGGGCAGTGCGACCATGTTGGCGATAACGGCCCCGTACAGGGTGGTCAACAACGCCACTGCCATGGCCGGGCCGATGGTTTTGGGGTCATCCATGTTGTTCAGCATGGCCACCAGGCCAATCAGGGTACCGATCATCCCCATGGCCGGGGCAACCTCCCCCAGTTTGCGGAAGATGTCGATGCCGGCGGCGTGACGCTCTGCGGTGAGGCCGATGTCCTTGGCCAGCGCATCCCGCACCACCTCGGCATCATGGCCATCCACCAGCAGGTCGACCGCTTTCTTCATAAAACTGTTGTTGACCTCCGCCTCCTCCAGGGCCAGAAAGCCCCCTTTGCGGGCGGCGTCCGCCATTGTCACGCTTTGGTCAATCAGCTCTTCCGGTTTGTCCAGTTTGAACATGAACGCCTTGGTGGCGATCTTTACCGCACCAAAAAACTGTTTCATGTTGAACTTCATCATCACCACGAACAGCGAACCGGCCAGTACAATCAGTACCGATTCGATATTGACAAAGATCATCACGTCGCCACCTTGCACCATTGCCATGATGACAAAGGCGAAGGCACCAATAAGGCCGATGAGAGTCGCCAGATCCACAGATGCTCCTAGCTACAGTCCACTGTATTGGGTTAATGGCCTAAGGCGGCCGCAGGAAGTTGAAAATGCTGCCCTATTGTCCTTATCGGTTCCGGCACTGGCAAGTTTAGAGAAATTTCCCGAAGCTGGGCGCTGCTTCATTGATCCAGACTGGCCAAAACAGTACCTTTTAGCCCCCGATATCCATGGGAGTCAGACAGTGGCGAAAAAACCGGAAAATATGGCCTTCGAGGCGGCACTGGCCGAGCTCGAGGCAATCGTGGCTCAGCTGGAGCAAGGCGAAGTGCCGCTGGAGCAAGCCCTGACCCAGTTTGAGCGGGGCATCGCCCTGGTGCGTGCCAGCCAGCAAAAGCTGGAACAGGCTCAGCAGCAGGTGCAGATCCTGAGCCAGGATCCCAACCAACCGTTGCAGCCTTTTGGTGCTGAGGACGCCTGATGCACACCGCTTTGAGTCACTACCAAACCCGGGTTAATGCTGCCCTTGAGCGGATCTTCGATGATCTGCCGGTCACCGATCCGCGCCTGCTCGATGCCATGCGCTACGGCACCCTGCTGGGTGGCAAGCGGGTTCGTCCCTTTCTGGTTTATGCTACCGGCACCATGCTGGGGGCCAAAGAGGACGATCTGGACAGCCTGGCGGCGGCAGTGGAGTGCATCCACGCCTACTCGTTGATCCACGACGACCTGCCGGCCATGGATGATGACCACCTGCGCCGCGGCCAGCCCACGGTGCACATCGCCTTTGATGAGGCCACCGCGATTCTGGCTGGTGACGCACTGCAGGGGCTGGCTTACGAACTGCTGGCCGAAGCGCCACTTCCGGCGGCGCTGGAAGGCAATCGCATCGCCATGCTGCGCAGCCTGGCCCGGGCTTCCGGCTATCAGGGGATGTGTGGCGGCCAGGCCATCGATCTGGCCAGCACCGGCAAACGTATCGAGCTGGACGCCCTGCAGCAGCTGCATCGACTGAAAACCGGTGCACTCATCCGCTCTGCCGTGGAAATGGGCAGCTACGGCGTGGCCGACCTGGCCACCGAGCATCGCGATGCGCTGCTGCGCTATGCCGAGGCCATTGGCTTGGCGTTCCAGGTTCAGGACGACATCCTGGACATCACCGCCGACACCGAACAGCTGGGCAAGCCCCAGGGTTCTGACCAGGCGGCGGACAAGAGCACCTTCCCCGCCCTACTCGGACTGGACGGCGCTCGTGACGCGGCGCAGAGTCTGTATCAGGATGCCCTGACAGCACTCGCAGAGTTGCCGTACAATACCGAACATCTTCAGGCTTTCGCTCGCTATATCGTCGAGCGCGGCCAGTAACGAACAAACAAGCGAATACGGATAATGAGCCAGGATCTGTCTGACTACCCGCTCCTCTCACAGGCATTGACGCCGGAACACCTGCGGCAACTGTCCCAGGAGCAATTGGCCCCACTGGCCGACGAAGTGCGCACTTTCCTGCTGCGCTCTGTCAGCCGCTCCTCTGGCCACCTTGCTTCCGGTCTGGGCACCGTCGAGCTGACTCTGGCCCTGCACTACGTCTACAACACCCCGTTTGACCGGTTAGTGTGGGACGTTGGCCATCAGGCTTACCCGCACAAGATCCTCACCGGTCGTGCCGAACAGATGCACACCATCCGTCAAAAGGATGGCCTGCACCCGTTCCCGTGGCGTGAAGAGAGCGAATACGACACCTTCAGTGTTGGCCACTCCAGCACCTCCATCAGTGCCGCGTTGGGCATGGCCATTGCCGCCGACCGCGAAGCCGCTGGTCGCAAAGTGGTGGCAGTGATTGGGGATGGCGCCCTGACCGGCGGTATGGCGTTTGAAGCGCTGAACCACGCCGGCGACATCCACAAGGACATGTTGGTCATCATCAATGACAACGAGATGTCCATCTCCGAAAACGTCGGTGCCCTGAACAAACACATGGCCCGCCTGCTGTCTGGCAGCCTCTACACCACCATCCGCGAAGGCGGCAAAAAGGTGTTGGGGGCCATGCCGCCGATCAAGGAGCTGGCCCGCCGCGCCGAGGAACACCTCAAGGGCATGGTGGTACCGGGCACCCTGTTCGAGGAGCTGGGCTTTAACTATATCGGCCCCATCGACGGCCACGATGTGGAAGGACTGGTGGAAACCCTGCGCAATATGCGCAACCTCAAGGGCCCGCAGATCCTCCACGTGATGACCAAGAAGGGTAAGGGCTACCAGCCCGCCGAAGAGGACCCCATCGGCTACCACGGCGTCCCCAAATTCAACCCGGAAGAGTGGAAACTGCCCAAGTCCGAGCCCGGCAAACCGACCTTCTCCAAGGTGTTTGGCGACTGGCTGTGCGATATGGCTGAGGCTGACGATAAGCTGGTGGCGATCACCCCGGCGATGCGTGAAGGCTCCGGCATGGTGGAGTTCTCCCAGCGCTTCCCGGGCCAGTACTTTGATGCGGCCATCGCAGAACAGCACGCGGTGACTCTGGGGGCCGGTTTTGCCTGTGAAGGGCTTAAGCCGGTGGTGGCGATCTACTCCACCTTCCTGCAGCGCGCTTACGATCAGGTGATCCACGATGTAGGCATCATGAACCTGCCGGTGCTGTTCGCCATTGACCGTGGCGGCTTGGTCGGTGCCGATGGCCAGACCCACCAGGGCGCCTTTGACCTGAGCTACCTGCGCGCCATTCCGAACCTGGTGGTGATGGCACCGGCGGACGAGAACGAGTGTCGCCAGATGCTCTACACCGGCCATGTGCACAATGGTCCGGCTGCGGTTCGCTACCCCCGTGGTAACGGCATGGGCGTTGAGCCGGTGGCCGAAATGACGGCACTGCCGCTGGGCAAGGCGGAGATCCGCCGCCAGGGTGAAGGCGTGGCGATCTTCAGCTTCGGCACCATGCTGCCCTATGCCCTGGAGGCCGCTGAGGCGCTCAACGCTACCGTGGTCAACATGCGCTTTGTGAAGCCGCTGGATCACGAGATGGTGAAGCAGATTGCGGACAGCCACGAGCACCTGATCACTCTGGAAGAGAACGCCATTATGGGCGGCGCCGGCTCCGCAGTGCTGGAGTCTCTGGCGCAACAGGGCCTGGCCAAACGGGTGCTGCAACTGGGCCTGCCTGACCGCTTTATCGAGCAGGGCAGCCAGGAGGAGATGCATACCGAGCTGGAGATCGACGGCCCGGGCATCATCAAGCGCGCCAAGGCGTTCTTCAGCCTCTAAGCCCCGACAACGCAAAAAGCCCTGCACTCGCAGGGCTTTTTTGTTGGGGAGACTGGCGCGGGTTAAACCGGTTCAGCGCTGCCCAACCGATAGCGCGCCCCCCGCGCCTCCGCCATCAAAGGGTGCACCGCCCGTACCCAGGCCAGCTCCAGTCGTGCCACCTTCAGCACTGGCTGCTGCCAGGGTCTGGCCGGGCTCGGGTCGAGCCAACGCAAGCGCCCCTCCTGCCCGGCCAGGTCAAGTTCCAGCGCCAGCGGTTGCTGCTCCGGGCGGCAGTCACGACGGGCCACCAGCGACAGATCTTCAGGGCAGTTCACCTGAACCCAGCCTGCCTGCCGCTCTTCGGCCGAAGGCAACAGATAGCCCGACCTTTGTGCCCGCTGCCACGCCTGCCGAGTCACGACACGATAGAACACGACCATTTTCGCCTCCCTGTGAACGCAAAAGGGCGCCCGAAGGCGCCCTGAATCAGCCGAAGAACAACCGCCACAGCCAACTGCGGTCGAGATCTTCCTTACATTGGTTGTATTGCGCCGCATAGCGTCTGGCGCGACTGTCAACTTTCCGTGACACGTTAATCAGCCACGGTTTCTGGTTATAGGTGCCACGACGGTAGCCCCCCCAACCCTCGTGGTAATTGAGGTACTGGGCATAGGCGTCCCATTTGGACACGCCATTGACCTGATGGCTCTTATAGATAAACCAACCCATAAAGTCGTGGGCGTCAGCAAAGTTGCTGCGGCTGGCCCAGGTGCGGTTGTTTTCCCGCACATAATCGTCCCAGGTCAATGTCTTAGCTTGCGCATAACCATAGGCACTGGAGGCCCGACCCACCGGAATAAAGCCAAGCCAGTACTGCATCGGCGGCCGGGCGTTATGCCGGAACGAGCTCTCCTGATACATCATGGCCATAGGCACATGCACCGGCACGCCCCACTTCTCCTGGGTGGCTTTGGCCGCTTTGTACCAACTGCGATTTTCTTCAAAAATCGCACACAGGTTCTCCGGGTCTCGCGGCGGCGGGGTGGCACAGCCGGACAGGACCGAAGTCAGCACCGCTGCCAGCACAAAGTGGCGAAAAAAGTCGATCTGCATCGTATTGTTATTCTGGGTCTTTTGAAGATTCTGAGAAAAAGTTTGCCTGTAAGTGGAACTTAAGGAAAGGGCCACAGTCTCATTAACTGAACCGATTTACTGTGTTCATCATTATCCTCCTAATTTTGCGGGAACCTTGGCAGGGGTTCCCGTTTTTTTATGCCAACCCTTTACAGCGACTCCATGACGGCTTAAATTGCGCGCCTTCTGAAACCCACTCAAACAATCTGATGTCCACAGAGCTGTACTTGGTCTATCTGGCCACCGTGGTGGTGCTGCTGGCAGCCCCCGGCCCAATGACCCTGATGACCCTCTCGACCAGCGTCCGATTTGGACACGGCCGCGCCCTGTTCACTGTACTGGGCTCCAACGTCGCCGGCCTGATCCTGATGGTGCTTTCCGCCACCGGTATTGGCGCTCTGATCACCGCACAGCCGATGCTGTACGACCTGCTGCGCTACGGCGGTGCCGCATACCTCATCTGGCTTGGCATCAACGCCTGGCGCGCCCGCAAGGCCACCCCCGCGGCCGAAGGCTACCAGCACCAATGCCGCAGCCGTCGCGCGCTGTTCCGCGAAACCCTGATGGTCGGTCTGGCCAACCCCAAGGGCCTGCTGTTCTTCGCTGCCCTGTTTCCCCAGTTCATCCAGTCCGGTGAAAACCTGACCGAGCAGTTTATGATTCTCAGCCTCACCTTCACCGCGGTGGACTTTGTGATCCTGAACCTGGTGGCACTGGGCGGCTGCGCGCTGGCTCACCACCTGGCCAACCCTGGCGCCCAAAAGGGGTTTAACCGCTGCTGTGGGCTGGTGTTTATGAGCCTCGGCGGCATGATGCTGCTGTACTGAGCCCGCCCCATAAAAAAACGCCCCGTCTCGACGGGGCGTTTTTGTTTTCAGGGTTTCATACGGCACTCTGTGGTGGATTCTCGCCACACCACCGGGTCCCAATACTCCCGGGAGGGCCCCTGAAAGCGCTTATCGGTGTTAAAGCGTGCTGCCAGGTGGTAACGAGTCCCCGCCTTCACGGTCAGCGTCAGCTCCTTGTAGCCACGATTACGCAGCGATACCGACAGGCGCGGATCGTCAATCAACTCAACCAGACGAAGCTGGTAAGTCCCCGGAGCCAGCTGGTAGTTGGGCTTACTGATGACGTTGTCATCGTCAATCCGCGTCACCACCACCTTGTAAAGGTTCTGGGTCTCCGGCGGCTGGTAGAAGGTGGAGACTTCACCACAGGGTTCGCCCACATCGCCCTGGCTGGCACAACCAGCCAGCACCAGTGCAGCAATCAAGCCACTCCAATGACGCTTATCCACCATACTACGCACCTCCGGTTAACCGGGTTACTGACGGAAGTACTCCGCCAGGAACTCGTCAAAGCTACCGCGATCGCTGGCTTCGCGCTCGGCCTGGTCCGCAATGGACTTCGCCACAGCCGCATCCAGTCGGGCTTCGGTCAACAAAGTGTAATCGCGATTCAGCAGCGCCTGACGATGCTCGGTGGCCATGCGGCTGGCCCAGTGGCCGTGCCCTTCCGCCAGACTGGCCGCCAGCACCTTGGCTGACAGGGTCTGCTCCGGGTCCGTGGCCGCCCCGCGCCAGGCCGCCAGGGCCTGACCATAACGACCGTCGCCATGGGCCGCATCAAGCACATCCGCCAATTGACTCCAGCGTGCCATCAGCTCGCTCATCCAATCCGCCAGCGCAATGGTTTCCCCATCCCGCTGCAGCGTCTTGCCGGGGCGACGTCCATCCAGCACCACTTCACTGAAGTTAGCCTTCTGCTCAGCCTCTTCCCGGGCATCCATCGGCGCTTGCACTTCGATCAAGCCCGCCAGCAGGAACAGGTCCAGCAGCAGCACCTGATCACGGCTGATGCCGAGCGGCTCAAACGGGTTCACATCCAGCGCCCGCACTTCCACGTACTCCACGCCACCGCGCGCCAACGCATCGGACGGGGTTTCGCCCGGACCGGTGGTGCGCTTGGGACGTACCGGAGAGTACAGCTCATTCTCAATCTGCAGCACGTTGGCGTTAAGCTGACGGTACTCGCCATCCACCTTAACGCCGATTTTGGCGTACTCCTCCGAGGGGATACTGATGGCGGTTTTCAGGTCACGAACGTATTCGCCCAGACTGTTGATGCTGACTTTGAGCTGGTCCTGCGCCTTGTTGGTGTAACCGAGGTCGCTCATCCGCAGCGAGGTGGCGTACGGCAGGTACAGAGTACCGTCCTGCTCCTCAAACGGCAGGTTGGGACGCTGGCCCTGCAGGAACGAGCCACACAGGCTGGGAGACGCCCCGAACAGGTAGGCCAGTACCCAGACGTGGCGCTTGTAGTAGCGCAGCAGGGAGAAGTAGCGGGCAGAGATCTCACCCTGATCATCGCCATCTACGCCCAGGGCACGCCACAGGGTGTCCGGCACAGAGAAGTTGAAGTGCAAACCGGCGATGGCCTGCATCATGGCGCCGTAGCGGTGCTCCAGCCCCACCCGATAGAGGGTCTTCATCCGGCCGCTGTGGGAGCTGCCGTACTGGGCAATCGGGATATTCTGACTGGAATCGATAAAGCAGGGCATCGACAGCGGCCACAGGCGCTCGCCATTGAGATGGCGCAGCACGTAACTGTGGGTGTCCGCAAGGTGCGCCAGCAGCGCGTCCGGGTCCTGGTACACCGGGGTGATCAGCTCCATCAGGGCTTCACTGAAATCGGTGGTGATCCAGGGGTGAGTCAGGGCGGAACCCAGGGACTGAGGGTGAGGGTCCTGGGCCAGGTGGCCTTGCGCGTCAATGCGCAGGGCTTCCCGTTCAATACCGCGATTGAAGCCACGCAGGGCATCGTGCCATTGGGGCTGGCTTAACCGCTCGACAGCTGAATTAAAGGCGTTCAATGCCGATCTCTTAGTTAGGGAAACGGGCGACCCGAAGGTCGCCCATTTAGCCGTGGAATGTGAAGGTTATGGCATCTAGTTTACAGGCTAATGAGACGTACGTCATAGCCCAGTTCGCGTAGTGCCGGTTCATTGCTCGCTCTGTCACCGACCACCAGGATGATCATCTGGTCCAGTTTCAGTTCCCGGGCCGCGACGGCGTTAAGCTGTTCCAGGGTGGCATCGGCGATGATCTTACCCTGCTGTTTGACGTAATCGTCGCTCAGGCTGTAACGCTGCAGCTTGTCGAGGAAGCGCGCTTTCTGTCCCGGGGTCTCAAATTTGAGCGCCTCGGACTGGGAGATGGAGGACTGCATAAAGGCCAGTTCCTCTGCCGTCATTCCCTCGGCCTGGTATTGGGTGATCTCCTTGATGAACTCGGCCACGGAGGCCGCGGTTGCGTCGGAGCGCACATCCGCACTGGCCAGGAACTGACCCAGCTCAGGACCGGCGTTAAAACCACTGCGGGCACCGTAGGTGTAGCCCTTGTCTTCACGCAGGTTGAGGTTGATGCGGCTGTTAAATGCGCCACCCAGCGGGTAGTTCATCAGGGTGGATAGGAAGTGCTCGCCGGTGGCATCGTACGGTACGGTTCGCTTACCGATGCGAATCACCGACTGGGCAGAGCCGGGCTTGTCGAGCAGGTAAACCACCGGACCGCCCAGTTGCGGCAGCGGCGCCATGGCCGGCCACTGGGACTTGTCACCCTGCCACTGGGACAGCGGGGCCAGGGCGGCCATCAACTGGCTCTCGTTGAGATCACCCACGACCACCATCTCGGCATTACCGGCACGGAACTGCTTCTGATAGAAGGCCTTAACGTCGGCCAGGGTCAGGGCGCTCACGCTCTCCACGGTGCCGCCCAGCGGGTGGCCCTGCGGGTTGGCCTCGCCATACACCAGATCGCTCCAGGCGGTGGAAGCCAGCCAACCCGGCTCGTTCATGGAGTGCATCAGGCCCTGCAGGTGCTGCTCCTTCACCCGGGCAAAATCGGCCTCAGTAAAGGCGCTGCGCAGCAGGCGCTCCTGCAGCAGTTCAATGGTGGGCTGAAGGTTGCGGCTCAGGGCGCTGACCGACACATAGGTGCGGTAGCCGGAGGCGCTGACACTGATGCGGGAGCCCAACAGCTCCAGTGCCTCAGCAAATTCGGAGGTGCTGTAGTTCTCGGTGGATTCCCCCATCATGGATGCGGTCAGCTGGGCCAGGCCAGCCTGATCGGCATTCAGCAGACGGTTACCACCGTCGAGGGCGATCAGCAGCTCAATGGTGGGGGTTTCCAGACTCTGGGTACCAATCACCGGCACGCCGTTGTCCAGCTTGGCGCGCCACAGAGTGGGCACGTCCACCTGAGGGTTCGGACCGGCCGGCGGGATCTGGCTGCGATCGAAGTTGTCCACGATCACCGGCGGCATAACCGCCTGCAGGGTTTGCGGAGCCGCTTTCAGCTCCAGCGGTGCCGGAGTGAAGGTGTCCTCAGCCGCGATCAGCTCGGTACGACCTTCCGGCACCACGCTCATGATCACCGCATGCTGACCCTTGATGTAGGTGTTGAACACCCGTACCACATCCTCTGCGGTAACCGCTTCGTAGCGCTTAAGGTCTTCGGCGATCAGGTCCGGGTTGTCAAAGAAGGTTTCGTTGTAGGCCAGGGTGCTGACCTTGCCGCGCACACTTTGCAGACCGTACAGAGTACGGGCTTCGTGTTGGACTTTGGCTTTTTCGAGATCGGCCGGGGTCACACCGCGCTGTTCAAACTCGGCGATGGAGTCACGCACCAGCGCTTCGATGTTGGCCAGTTTCAGCTCTTTGGCCGGGTTGGCCAGCGCATACAGGGTGAACTCACAGGCCAGCTCACGACAGGGGTGGCTGACGCCCGCCTGGACCGCGTAGCCCTGCTCCACCAGGTTTTTATAGAAGATGGAGGTTTTGCCACCGCCGAGGATGTCGCCCAGCAGGTCCAGCGCCGGCTCATCCTGATGACGGGCATAGACAGTAGGGAAGCTCATGTAGAACAGCGGCAGGTGAACCTTGTCCTCCATCGAGATGTAGCGGTCCTGAGTCAGCGTGGCGGGCTGCTTGGGGGCGTCTTCGACTTCCGGGCCGCGGGGAATGGGGCCAAAGTACTTCTCTACCCAGGCCAGGGTTTGTGCCACGTTGATGTTGCCACCGATGGTCAGGGTGGCGTTGTTGGGGCCGTACCAGCGCAGGAAGAATCGACGCAGGTCCTCGACGTTGCCGCGGTCCAGATCGTCCATCCAACCAATCACCGGCCAGGAGTAGGGGTGACCCTGCGGGTACATCGCCTGGCCAACCCGCTCGCCCATGCGACCATAGGGGCGGTTGTCCACGCGCTGGCCACGTTCGTTCTTGACGGTGGCACGCTGCACTTCGAACGCTTCTTCGGTGACGGCATCGAGCAGGAAGCCCATGCGATCCGCCTCGAGCCACAGCATCTTCTCAAGCTGATTGTCGGGAACGGTTTCGAAGTAGTTGGTGCGGTCGGTGTTGGTGGTGCCGTTCAGGGTGCCACCGGCTTCGGTGATCAGCTGAAAGTGCTGTTCATCGGCAACGTGTTTGGAGCCCTGGAACATCATGTGTTCAAAGAAGTGGGCAAAACCGGATTTACCCAGCTCTTCACGGGCAGAGCCCACATGGTAGGTCACGTCCACGTGCACCAGCGGGTCGGAATCATCGGGGCTGAGGATAACGGTGAGGCCGTTGTCCATCCGATACTTCTGGTAGGGGATGCGCACTTCGCCCGGAGCGACTTCCACCTGCTCAACCAGGGTAAAGCCTGCGGGCACCTTCGGCGCCGCGGGGTCGCCCGCACAAGCGACCAGCATGGCCGCGGTCAAGGCTGCGACTGACAGCCGTTGCCAACCCTTCATAAAACCTCCGTGTATGAGTGAGATGCGATCAGGCCGTCCCGAGGACCCCCAGGGTTACCCCGGCGACAACTGAATAACGCAGAAACTTGCCAGTGAAGATCAACAGAGTACTAAAGAGGATGGGAAAACGAAACCAACCTGCCAGCAGGGGAATCGCGTCACCAATGCCCGGCAGCCAGGCCAGCAGCAGTGACCAGATACCGTGGCGCTCAACCCACCCCAGCACCCGGCTTTCGCGCCCGGACAACAACTGTTCTGGGGTTTTATGACTGTGCACCACCCGACCAATGAGGTAACTGGTCAGTGAGCCAAGCGTATTTCCGACGGTCGCAACCAACAACAGCAGAAGCAGCGCCCACTCCCCCTGGTTCACCAGGTAGGCCAGTACCGCTTCGGAGCCGCCAGGGGCGAGTGTCGCCGAGATGAAGGCACTGGCAAACAGGCCCCACAGGGTCAGACTGGTGAACATCGGCTTAGCGGGCGGGCGGCTGTTGCAACAGCGTCACCAGATGCGGGTTGTTGCTCAGCATATCGGCCAGAGTGTACTGGTCCAGTGCGGCCAGGAAGGCGTTGGTGGCCTCCTCCAGTACCCCTTTCAGGCGGCAGGCCGGCACGATGTGGCAGAACGGGCTGCCGCAATCCACCAGCTTCAGTGGCTCAAGCGCGCGCACGACGTCTCCCAGGCCGATCTCGGCCGGTGCCTTGGCCAGGCGGATGCCCCCCTTTTTACCACGTACCGTGGTGACAAAGCCGGCATGGCCCAATTTGTTGATCACCTTTACCATGTGGTTACGGGACACACCGTACACTTCGGTGACACGGCTGATGCTGGTCAGCTCCTCTTTGGGCAGGGTGCCGAGATAGATCAGGGCGCGAAAGGCGAAATCGCTGAAACTGGTTAATTGCACGTTGAGTACCTCCGGTGAAAGAGTTTACCCGAAGTGAGGTGCTGAAACATTGCTCTGGCGTGCAACTTTTAAACCTCAGTACTGCCCCTGACAGGAGCTGGCCCGGATAGTGAGCATGGGCGGCGCCGTTGGGCCCTCATAGATGTGGCGGTACACCAGGCCGGCATCAAGGCGTTTGCGGTAGTAGCCACTTTGACAGTAGCCGCGCAATACCGCGTCGGTCTGATCTTCCACAACCGCACCGAATGGGGCCATGGCATCCGCACTGAAGGCCTTGTAATAGAAGGACATCACACCGCCCTGGTATTCGGCGCGGAGAAAGTTGGGGTTCTGACTCTGGCCAACGCCTCGGTTCAGTTCCTGAGCCAGTTGGCGGCTCTCTTTATCGAGCCATTCCGGCAGACTGAATCCAAACAGCGCCCAAGCCTGACAAGGCAATAACAGCAGTAATACAGCGAGGCGCATGGCCGGCTCCAACAGACAAATTGGCGCCATGCTACTGACTCACCGATGAGCAAATCGTGACACCGCTCACATCACAACAGTTGTTTACCGGGGTTTTACATTCCCTGACAACAACGCAAGGTGAATGATAAGCTGAGAAAAAAGGGAGAGGTAAGCGCCGATGATTACCCGCATGTTTCTTATCCCGATGGTGCTATGCCTGCTGTGGTACGTCTACCTACAGGTCAACGGCTATAGCCTAAAGCAGGGTCAAAAAGGTTTTATCTATATCCTGGTGTTCTCCGGGGGACTGCTGGGCGTGATGAGTCTGCTGTTGTGGATCACCAACGCCCAGAATATGTGAACTGGGGTTAGCCCAGAACAGCCAGCAAAACCCCTGCAGCGACAGCACTGCCCAGTACCCCAGCGACGTTGGGCCCCATGGCGTGCATCAACAGGAAATTGTGGGGGTTGGCTTCCAGCCCGACCTTGTTAACCACCCGCGCCGCCATCGGCACCGCAGAAACCCCAGCCGCGCCAATAAGCGGATTGATCTTTCCACCACTCCAGCGACACATCAGCTTAGCCAGCAGCACCCCTGCAGCGGTTCCCACGGCAAAGGCCACCGCCCCCAGCAACAGAATCCCCAGAGTGTTGACGGTCAGAAACTTGTCCGCCGACAACTTGGAGCCCACCGCCAAGCCCAGAAAGATGGTGACGATGTTGATCAGCTCGTTCTGGGCGGTAGAGGAGAGGCGATCCACCACCCCGGCCTCTTTCATCAGGTTGCCCAAACAGAACATCCCCACCAATGGTGTGGCCGGCGGCAGCACCAGGATGGTTAGCCCCAGCACCAGCAGCGGAAACAGGATCTTCTCGCGCTGGCTCACTTCACGCAGCTGAGCCATCTCGATGCGGCGCTCCTGCTCGGTGGTCAGCGCCTTCATGATCGGCGGCTGGATCAACGGTACCAGTGCCATGTAGGAGTAGGCCGCGACCGCAATGGCGCCCAGCAGGTCCGGGGCGAGCCGTGACGCCAGGAAGATGGCGGTTGGGCCATCGGCACCACCAATAATGGCAATGGCGGCGGCATCCTCCAGCGTAAAGGAGAAACCCGGCACCAGATTGAGGGCGATGGCTCCCAGCAGGGTGGCGAAGATACCAAACTGCGCCGCGGCGCCCAGGAACAGCGTCCGGGGGTTGGCGATCAGCGCGCCAAAGTCGGTCATGGCGCCGACGCCCAAAAAGATCAGCAGCGGAAACACGCCGCTCTCAATGCCCACATGGTAAGCGTAATAAAGCAGCCCGCCCGGCTCGTTGAATCCGCCACCGGGGATGTTCGCCAAAATGGCGCCGAAGCCGATGGGCAACAGCAGCAGGGGCTCGAAGCGGCGTGAGATCGCCAGGTACAACAACCCGGCCCCCACCGCCATCATTACGCCCTGCCCCAGGGTCAGATTGGCCAGCCCGGTTTGCTGCCAGAATGCGATGATACCTTCCACATTCACTCCTTAGCTGAGACTGACCAGAGGGTCACCGACAGACACGGCATCGCCTTCGCGCACATGCAGCTGCTGCACCTGGCCGGCACTGCTGGCGCGGATCTCGGTTTCCATCTTCATCGCTTCCATCACCAGCACCACATCCCCTTCGGCGACGGTCTGGCCGGGGCCAATCAGCACTTTAAACACGTTACCGGCCAGCGGCGCGCTCACCACGCTGGCGACAGGGGCCGGAGTCGGTTGTGTGGGCGTTGCCGATGCCGCAGGCTGAGGCTGGATCTGGCCAATCTCGCCACCTTCACTCACTTCCACGGAATAGCTGCGGCCGTCGACCCGCACCTGATAGGTGGCAGGGCCACGGGAAGCCGGCTGAACCGGTGCTTCAGTGGCGACAGGCTTGGCTGCCTTAGCCTGGCCCGGCGCCGGTTCGAAGGCATCGGGATTGCCACGGTTCATCAGGAACTTGCGACCAATCTGCGGGAACAGCGCATAGGTCAGCACGTCATCGATGGCGGAGTCGGCCAGGGTAAAGCCATCACTCTGGGCCAGCTGGGTGACGGTTTCGGTCAGACGGTTCAGCTCCGGGGCCAGGTCATCGGCCGGGCGGCCGGTCACCGGTGCCTGCCCATCCAGCACCCGGGCCTGCAGTTCAGCATCCACCGGAGCGGGGGTACGGCCATATTCGCCGCGCAAGACGCCCTGGGTCTCCTTAGTGATGCTCTTATAGCGCTCACCGGTGAGAATGTTGAGCACCGCCTGAGTCCCCACGATCTGAGAGGTCGGTGTCACCAGCGGCAGGAAGCCAAGCTCTTCGCGAACCCGCGGGATCTCCTCCAGCACCTCATCGAGACGATCGAGCGCCCCCTGCTCTTTCAGCTGATTCTCCATATTGGTGAGCATGCCACCGGGCACCTGCGCGGTCAGAATGCGGGCATCAACCCCGCGCAAACTGCCTTCAAATTCGGCATAGCGACTCCGCACCTGACGGAAGTGCTGAGCGATAGGTGCCAGCTGGGCCGGGTCGAGACCGGTATCGCGGTCGGTGCCCGCCACCATGGCCATGACGGTCTCCGTCGCGGTGTGGCCGTAGGTCATGCTCATTGAGGAGATGGCGGTGTCGAGAACATCAATACCGGCTTCGATCGCTTTCTGGTAGGTGGCTGTCGAGAGTCCGGTGGTGGCGTGACACTGCATGGCGATGGGCAGGCCCACCTCACTCTTCAGGGTGGTGATGAGTTCAAAGGCAGCCGTTGGCGTCAGCAACCCCGCCATATCCTTGATACACAAGGACTGGCAGCCCAGTGCCGCCTGCTCTTTGGCCAGTTCAACCCAACTCTCCAGAGTGTGTACCGGGGAAGTCGTGTAGGAGAGTGTCCCCTGAGCATGGCCGCCGGCGGCATTCACTGCCCGTATGGCGGTTTCCAGGTTTCGGGTGTCGTTAAGGGCATCAAAGATGCGAAACACTTCAACACCACTGGCATAAGCGCGCTGAACAAAAGCTTCCACCACGTCATCGGCATAATGGCGATAACCCAGCAGGTTCTGGCCCCGCAGCAACATCTGCTGCGGAGTATTGGGCATCGCCTCTTTCAGCGCCCGGATGCGGTACCAGGGATCTTCACCCAAATAGCGGATGCAGGCGTCAAAGGTGGCGCCGCCCCAACTTTCCAGGGACCAATAACCAACACGGTCGAGCTGTTCAGCGGCTGGCAGCATATCGTCCAGACGCAGTCGGGTGGCCAGCAGGGATTGGTGCGCATCACGCAGCACCACGTCAGTCAGGGCCAGGGGGGTTGCCGTCATGGGGATCTCCTTATCGATTACTGGGCGCGGCGATGGGCGTGGATGGCCGCGCTGATGGCCGCGACTACGGCGGGGTCAACGGATTCGCTGTCTACCGGCAATTGTGGCGCAACCGGCTCAGGTGCATAGGCACGCGCCAGCAGTTTCAAAGCCACAACCAGGCTACCGAGAAAGCCAAACACCAGAACCATGCCCATCAGCATCAACTGCGCGGCCTGGCTGAGTAGAGGTGCCAAAGATTCCATTGCCACTCCATAACAAATCACTCACGAGGGCATCGATATTCACACGCAACGCATAAGCATGTCAAAGCCCGGCCCCCACCTCGTACTTTGGTTATACCAATTCGACATAGTCAAATCAGTTAATTACAGACCCAAAAGAAACCTAACCCAATTGGTATGACCAAACATCAATACCAAATCCTCTGCCCTCCCAACCAAGACACCCACCTTTAATCCCAATTAACTCGAACTTATGACTCGCAGCCTTTTCATGCAGGTAGGTTAAGGAGTAACTCAACACAGCCCAGGGCACACTTATGGCACAGCCTCGTCGAAACCAAGTCAGCCTGCAGGAAACCCGCTATTACCACTGCATCAGCCGCTGCGTACGCCGAAGCTTTCTCTGCGGCACCGACCTGTACACGGGCAAGAGCTATGAGCACCGCCGTTTGTGGGTCGAAAAACGACTGCTTTTCTTAGCCAAAACATTTGCCATCAGTGTTTGCGCTTATGCGGTGATGAGTAACCATACCCACGTGGTGCTGTGCGTAGACCCAGAACAGGCTGAAGATTGGGATACCATGACGGTGCTTAAGCGCTGGTATACGCTCTTCAGTGGAACGCCGCTGACGCAACGCTACTGTCAGACTGATGAGCGCGAGCCGATGCCCAAAGCGGAGCGCCTTAAGGCCGAACTGCAAGCCGAGACCTACAGACAAAGACTCACGGACATCAGTTGGTTTATGCGGGCCCTGAATGAGCCAATCGCCCGGATGGCAAATCGGGAGGATGGATGCACAGGCCGGTTCTGGGAAGGGCGGTTTAAATCCCAGGCACTATTGGACGAACAAGCTCTTCTGTCCTGTATGGCCTACGTGGACCTCAACCCCATCCGAGCCGATATCGCCAAAACACCCGAAACGTCAGAGCACACCAGCATCCGGTTGCGCATCAAGGCCGCATTAAAAGGCCTTCAGCCCTTTGCATTAAAACCATTCAGATCCAGTGAGCACGATAACGAAGCGGCATTGCCATGCCATCTCAATGACTATTTAGAGTTAGTCGAGCATACCGGGCGCGCTCTGAGCATGGATAAACCGGGCAGGATCCCAGAACAAGCGCCTGCACTCGCCCAACGCTTAGGCATATCCATGGCAAACTGGCTGACCTTAACCCAGGGTTTTGAATACCAGTTCGGCTGTCGAGTTGGCACATTGCCCAGTCTTCGACGAAGTCAGAGCCACGCCGGTCTTATCCGAATACGCGGCTCAGGTAACGCCAGACGATTGTTTGCAGCCTAAAAGGCTTCCTTCAGAGATCGAATGCCACATGCACGCCGGTGCAGAGCTCTGCGCACCTCCCATCCAGGCTAAGGACAGCCTTTTCCCACAACGTGGCCCCACTGACAGCGCGACAGGAGCCTGTGCTCGAGTTGAATCAGAATGACGATGGAGATTCGACGGTCAGCTGAGCTACGGAGCTCATTGAAAGCGCTCAGCTAAGATGGGCTTAAGATGGGTGTCTTAATTAAGAAGAAATAAAGAAGAGAGGGAAGGGGGAAAAAGAAAAACCCGACCAAAGGTCGGGTTTTCTATGAAGATGGCGCGTCCGGGAGGATTCGAACCTCCGACCGCCTGGTTCGTAGCCAGGTACTCTATCCAGCTGAGCTACGGACGCGCATCGGTGTGGCTTTTGCCCCTGCCACTTGGGGTTGAAGATGGCGCGTCCGGGAGGGGGAAGGCGGATAGAGCAAGCCAACAGTTTGGCTTGCGCCGCCTGAGCGCCGTAGCGCTCCGCGCGAAGGCCGGAAATCCGACCTTCAAGTAAAATGGCGCGTCCGGGAGGATTCGAACCTCCGACCGCCTGGTTCGTAGCCAGGTACTCTATCCAGCTGAGCTACGGACGCGCATCGGTGCAGCAATTGCCCCTGCCACTTGGGGTTGAAGATGGCGCGTCCGGGAGGGGGAAGGCGGATAGAGCAAGCCAACAGTTTGGCTTGCGCCGCCTGAGCGCCGTAGCGCTCCGCGCGAAGGCCGGAAATCCGACCTTCAAGTAAAATGGCGCGTCCGGGAGGATTCGAACCTCCGACCGCCTGGTTCGTAGCCAGGTACTCTATCCAGCTGAGCTACGGACGCGCATCGGTGTGGCTTTTGCCCCTGCCACTTGGGGTTAAGAAGATGGCGCGTCCGGGAGGATTCGAACCTCCGACCGCCTGGTTCGTAGCCAGGTACTCTATCCAGCTGAGCTACGGACGCACATCAAACTTGGGTCTCGCACTGGTGGCGAAGTATAGTGCCTGACCGCATCCATGGCAGTATCAGCACTGTCGCTCGGCTAAGCCGACGAGGAAGATGGCGCATCCGGGAGGATTCGAACCTCCGACCGCCTGGTTCGTAGCCAGGTACTCTATCCAGCTGAGCTACGGATGCGTAATTGGGTGTGGGTTTTCGTCCTTTGAAAACCAAGAAGCCGCGCTCTGCGCGGCTCCTGATAAAAGTGGCGCGTCCGGGAGGATTCGAACCTCCGACCGCCTGGTTCGTAGCCAGGTACTCTATCCAGCTGAGCTACGGACGCGCAATGGCGGTGAGGGAGGGATTCGAACCCTCGATACCTGTCGGTATACGCCCTTAGCAGGGGCGCGCCTTCAGCCACTCGGCCACCTCACCGTTTCGTGGGGCGTATATTACGGGCTAAGGGAAATAAGTCAAACGCTTTTTCTGGGCCAGGAACGCGTTTGAACGGATTTCCATCAAGGTGGTGGCAAGGCGGTCACAAAGCGGTGAATTTGCCGTCAAAAACTGGCCAGATAGCGGAAAAAAGTTGAAGGAGGGCGTTGCAGGAAGTGACGTACAGGCAGAAAAAAACCGGCGCTTGGCCGGTCTTTTCAAATCAGAAGTTGCCGCTGGGGGCAGCGCCGCCGTCTTTCTCGGCCTGGATGCGCATGTAAATCTCTTCGCGATGAACAGAAACCTCTTTAGGAGCGTTCACGCCGATACGTACCTGGTTACCTTTCACACCCAGGACGGTAACAGTGACTTCGTCACCAATCATCAAGGTTTCGCCAACACGGCGAGTCAAAATCAGCATTCTATTGCTCCTCTATCTCCAACTCATTCCGCAGCGGCGTTTGAATCTTTCAGCAGTATTATAAAGTTAGACCAGATTAAATCTATAGCCACCGAAGGGATTTACTCTTCGCCAGCCAGATTAAATGACTGGTGAAGGCTGCGGACCGCCAACTCCAGATACTTCTCATCGATGGCCACGGAGATTTTAATCTCGGATGTGGCGATCAGGGCGATACTGATCCCTTCCTGCCCCAGAGTCTGGAACATCTGGCTGGCCACGCCGGAATGGTTTTTCATCCCTACGCCAACCACGGACACCTTGCACAGCGTATCATCGCTGCGTAGCGCCGCCACCCCCAACTGGGGTAACACCGGCGCCAACAGCGCTTGAGCCTGATCCAGATCATTCCGAGCCACGGTAAAGGTGAAATCCGCTTTACCATCCCCCGTGGCATTCTGAACGATCATGTCGACGTCGATTCCGGCATCGCCGATGGGGGCCAAAATGGTGGCCGCCACATTGGCCGCATCCGGCACGCCGACCAGAGTCAGGCTGGCCTCATCACGGCTGAAAGCAATACCGGAAACCACAGGGGCGTTCATGGCATTCTCCTCATAGGTGATCAAGGTGCCTTCACCATCGCGGAAGCTGGAGAGCACCCGCAACGGTACGTTGTAACGACCAGCATACTCTACTGAGCGGATCTGCAGTACTTTTGCCCCAAGACTGGAGAG
This sequence comes from Ferrimonas balearica DSM 9799, assembly GCF_000148645.1. Taxonomy (NCBI): domain Bacteria; kingdom Pseudomonadati; phylum Pseudomonadota; class Gammaproteobacteria; order Alteromonadales; family Ferrimonadaceae; genus Ferrimonas; species Ferrimonas balearica. The sequence goes on along the minus strand of NC_014541.1, from coordinate 943,842 downwards.
TTCCAACATCTCCTCAAAGGTGATGTTGTCCATCTTGCGCGCCTTGGGTTCCACCCGGGGATCGGTGGTGTACACGCCATCCACATCGGTAAAGATCTGGCACTCGTCGGCCTTCAATGCAGCGGCAATCGCCACGGCGGTGGTGTCAGAACCACCCCGCCCCAGTGTTGTCACCTGGTTGTCCAGGCAACGACCCTGAAAGCCCGCCACGATAGGAATGATCCCATACGCCAGCATCGCCTGCATCCGCTCGGTCTGCACTTCGCGAATACGGGCACGGCCATGGCGACCATCAGTGACGATGCCCACCTGTTCACCCAGCAATGACTGGGCTTTGAGTCCCCGCTTATGCAGCGCCATCGCCATCAAGGCGATGGAGATCTGCTCACCGGTGCTGACCAGCATATCCAGCTCACGGGGGCATGGTGTTGCCGCGACCTGCTTGGCCAGCGACAACAATCGGTTGGTTTCACCCGCCATCGCCGAGAGCACCACCACCAACTGGTGGCCGGCTCGGGCGCTGCGGGCGATCCGGTCCGCGACGGCCTCGATGCGCTCGAATGAGCCCACCGAGGTTCCGCCAAATTTCTGTACAAAAAGGGCCACAGACGCGTCCAATTACAGCTTGTCAGCCAGCCAGGCTTTGGCTGCTTCCAGTGCCGCCGGCAGGGCCGCAGCATCGGTGCCGCCAGCCATCGCCATATCGGGACGACCGCCACCTTTACCGCCGACCTGCTGGGCCACCAGGTTCACCAGCTCACCGGCTTTGACTTTGCCGGTCAGGTCTTTGGTGACACCGGCAATCAGGCCCACTTTACCGTCGGCCACGTTGCCCAGCAGAACAATGCCGCTGCCCATCTGGTTCTTGAGGTCATCCACCATGCCGCGCAGCGCTTTGCTGTCGGCGTTTTCCAGTTGGCTGATCAGGACCTTCACACCGCCCATATCCACGGCGCTGTCGACCAGGTTGGCACTGGCTGCGGAAGCCAGTTTCTGCTTCAGCTGCTCCAGTTCTTTCTCCAGCTGTCGGTTCTTGTCCAACAGCCCCTTGACCTTAGAAGCGACGCTCTGAGCATCACCTTTAACCAGCGCCGCGGTTTCCAGCAGCTGGTTTTCCTGGCTGCGGGCGAACGCCACAGCGCCGTTGCCGGTTACCGCTTCAATACGGCGGATGCCAGCGGCGATGCCGCCTTCAGAAACGATCTTGAAGAAGCCGATATCACCGGTGCGCTTGGCGTGAATACCGCCACACAGCTCGATGGAGTAGTCGCCCATCGCCAGTACCCGCACCTGGTCATCATACTTCTCACCAAACAGCGCCATGGCACCGCGGGCCTTAGCCGCTTCGATGTCCATCAGCTCAGTGTCGATGCTGTGGTTGGCGCGGATCTGCTCGTTCACCTGATTTTCGATCGCCACCAGCTCGTCACGGCTCACGCCTTCGAAGTGGGAGAAGTCGAAGCGCAGGCGGTCCGCCATAACCAGTGAACCCTTCTGGGTCACGTGGTCACCCAGCAGGTTGCGCAGGGCAGCGTGCAGCAGGTGGGTCGCAGAGTGGTTCAGGCGGATGGCATCACGACGGCTGGCGTCCACTTCGGCCGCTACCGCGTCACCGCGCTGGAACGCACCGCTCACCAACTTACCCTTGTGGGCAATGGCGTTACCCAGCTTCTGGGTGTCGGTCACTTCAAATTCAGCATCACCGCAGCGGATCACACCGGTGTCACCCACCTGACCACCGGACTCGGCGTAGAACGGGGACTGATCCAGAACCAGCACAGCATCAGTGCCACGCTCGCCCATCAGACTGTCCACTTCGTTGCCTTCCACCAGGATGGCCACAACTTTGCCCTGGTCGTCAGTGCGGTCGTAACCGGTGAACACGCTGTCGCTGTCGATGCTGACCACTTTGGAGTAGTCGGTACCAAACTGACCGGCGTCACGAGCACGCTGGCGCTGCTGCTCCATCTCCACTTCGAAGCCATCTTCGTCGATGCTAAAGCCGCGCTCGCGGGCCACGTCGTTGGTCAGGTCAGCCGGGAAGCCGTAGGTGTCGTACAGCTTAAATACGGTGGCGCCGTCCAGTACGTCGCCGTCGAGGTTATCCAGTGCCTCGTTCAGCAGCTGCATACCGCGCTCCAGAGTACGGGCAAAGCCCTCCTCCTCGATGCGCAGCACTTTCTCAACAATGGCCTGCTGCTGTTTCAGTTCTTCACCGGCAGCGCCCATCACGTCAGCCAGTTCACCCACCAGCTTGAAGAAGAAGGTGTCGTTGGCGCCCAGTTTGCGACCGTGACGAACGGCGCGACGGATAATGCGGCGCAGCACGTAGCCGCGACCTTCGTTGGAGGGCATCACGCCATCCACGATCAGGTAGGCGCAGGAGCGGATATGGTCCGCCACAACGCGCAGGGATTTGTTGTCGAGATCGGTGGTACCGGTGATCTCAGCGGCTTTTTTGATCAGGCGCTGGAAGATGTCGATGTCATAGTTGGAGTGGCCGCCCTGCATAATGGCCGCCACACGCTCAATGCCCATACCGGTATCCACGGACGGCTTCGGCAGCGGGTCCATGGTGCCGTCAGCGTGACGGTTAAACTGCATGAACACGATGTTCCAGATCTCGATAAAGCGATCACCGTCCTCTTCCGGGGTGCCCGGACGGCCGCCCCAGATGTGGTCGCCGTGGTCGTAGAAGATCTCGGTGCAGGGGCCGCACGGGCCGGTGTCACCCATCTGCCAGAAGTTGTCAGAGGTGTAAGCCGGTTTGCCGGGCTTGTCACCGATGCGGATGATGTTTTCCGCGGCGATGCCGATCTCTTTGTTCCAGATGTCGAAGGCTTCGTCGTCAGTGTGGTACACGGTGACACACAGCTTATCTTTCGGCAGCTGCAGCACTTCGGTCAGGAACTGCCAGGCAAACTTGATGGCGTCATGCTTGAAGTAGTCGCCAAAGCTGAAGTTACCCAGCATTTCGAAGAAGGTGTGGTGACGGGCAGTAAAGCCAACGTTTTCCAGGTCGTTGTGCTTACCGCCAGCACGTACGCAACGCTGTGCCGTGGTCGCGCGGGTGTATGCCCGTTGTTCTGCACCAAGGAAGCAATCCTTAAACTGGTTCATACCGGCATTGGTGAACAGCAGAGTGGGATCGTTGTGCGGCACCAGCGAGCTGGATGCCACCACTTCGTGGCCTTGAGAACGGAAATACTCCAGGAACGCGGTCCGGATCTCGGCGGTGGTCATGTGCATGAGGTCATCCTGAAAAAACTGACAGTGAGCGCCGGCGACCGCCGGCAAGCCGTGTAAACGGCCAATTATATCCGCAACACTCCTGCTCAAACCAGCACCATGGCCGCAGATAATCCACGGTTTGGCCTATTTTCCGGTCAGCTGTGCAGGCTCTCCAGAGCGTAGCGGATCTGTTCCATGTCGAAGCCCCGGTAAGCCAGGTAGCGTTGTACCTTGGCCCGAGCCTTGAAATCGGAGGGGGGAGCGGTGCCAAATTTGCGTTGGCACAGGTCGGCGCAAAGCTCGAACCAGTCCTGTTCGGCTTCGGCCAGGGTCTGGCGGATCAGCTCCGCCGCGACGCCGCGTTCACGCAGTTCGTTGGCCAGCCGGATGGGGCCAAGACCACGGGCAGAACGGTAACGGACAAAGCCTTCGGCGAAGCGAGCGTCATTGAGGTAGCCCCAATCGTCCACCCGGGCGATGGCTTTATCGATATCGGAAACGACAAAGCCGCGGGAGCGCAGCTTTTGCTTTAACTCCTCGCGGCTATGATCGCGGCGGGACAACAGTCCCACCGCAGCAGCGACCGGGTCCCGGTCCTGTGACGCTTTTGCCATGGCCGATTAGCCCAGCTCCGGCGCCTCAACTTCGTCTTCGTCTTCGGCTTGCGGTGCAGCCTTCAGCAGCAGACGGTCACGCAGCAGCTTCTCGATCTCGTTGGCAATGGCCACGTTCTCTTTCAGGAAGCGGATGCTGTTGGCTTTACCCTGGCCGATCTTCTCGCCCTGATAGCTGTACCAGGCGCCAGACTTCTCGATCAGCTTCTGCTGTACACCCAGGTCGATCAGCTCACCCTCTTTGGAGGTGCCTTCACCGTACAGAATCTGGAATTCAGCCTGTTTGAACGGCGGGGAAACCTTGTTCTTCACCACTTTAACGCGGGTTTCGTTACCCACCACCTCGTCACCGTCTTTCACCGCACCAATACGGCGGATGTCCAAACGAACGGAGGCGTAGAACTTGAGCGCGTTACCACCGGTGGTGGTTTCCGGGCTGCCGAACATCACACCGATCTTCATACGGATCTGGTTAATGAACACGCACAGGGTGTTGGAGCGCTTAATGTTGGCGGTCAGCTTACGCAGTGCCTGGGACATCAGACGCGCCTGCAGGCCCACGTGGGAGTCACCCATCTCACCTTCGATCTCCGCCTTCGGAGTCAGGGCAGCCACGGAGTCAACAATCACCACATCAACGGCACCGGAACGCACCAGCATGTCGCAGATCTCCAGCGCCTGTTCACCGGTATCCGGCTGGGACACCAGCAGCTCTTCGACGTTAACGCCCAGCTTGGCGGCGTAAACCGGATCCAGGGCGTGTTCCGCATCGACAAACGCACAGGTTTTGCCCTGTTTCTGCGCTTCGGCAATCACCTGAAGGGTCAGCGTGGTTTTACCGGAAGATTCCGGACCGTAAATCTCAACGATACGGCCGTACGGCAGGCCGCCAATGCCCAGGGCGATATCCAGGCCCAGGGAGCCGGTGGATACAGATTCAATGTCCAGAGTGGTCGCATCGCCAAGACGCATGATGGACCCTTTGCCAAACTGCTTCTCGATTTGACCCAGTGCGGCACTTAGGGCGCGTTTTTTGTTCTCGTCCATTTCAAGCTCCAGAAAAGATGCCTTGGCGGCGACAGGATTCGATGTAATGCCAGTAGTATACTGTACAATCATACAGTATCAACCCTGGTGGCTCAGCAAATGCGCCGGCGGGGCAAATTTTCCCTCGTCCGGCCCTGCGTCAGCGGCAAATTTGGGTATCATAGCGGGCTAGCTTTCTTTCGTCTTCAGGAGACCTCGTGACCCAGCGCAGCCCGGCCAACTTGGAACAGCACACCCCAATGATGCGTCAGTACCTGACCATCAAGGCCCAGCACCCCGACGTCCTGCTGTTTTATCGGATGGGGGACTTCTACGAGCTGTTCTTTGACGACGCCAAGCGAGCCGCCGAACTGCTCGACATCTCCCTGACCGCCCGCGGCCACGCCGCCGGTGATCCCATCCCGATGGCCGGTGTCCCCTACCACGCGGTGGAAGGCTACCTCGCCCGACTGGTACAGCAAGGCGTATCCGTCGCCATCTGTGAGCAGATTGGCGACCCGGCCACCAGCAAAGGTCCGGTGGAACGCCAGGTGGTGCGCATCGTCACTCCCGGCACGGTGACCGATGAAGCCCTGTTGCAGGAGCGCCAGGACAACCTGTTGGCGGCGGTCTACGAGTCCCGCGGCCAATACGGTTACGCCACTCTCGACATCGCCTCCGGTCGCTTTGTGGTGAATGAACTGGCGGACGACGAAGCGCTGCAGGCGGAACTGCAACGCACCCGCCCCGCCGAGTTGCTTTACCCGGAACTGTTCCCCCGCATGGACCTGATCGACCACCTCAAGGGCTGCCGCCGTCGCCCGGAGTGGGAGTTTGAACTGGGCACCGCCCGGGCCCTGCTGAATGAACAGTTCGGCACCCGCGACCTGACCGGTTTCGGGGTTGAGCAGGCGGAGCGCGCCCTGTGCGCCGCTGGCTGCCTGATGCAGTACGTCAAAGACACCCAGCGCACCGCCCTGCCCCACATTCGCGCTCTGGTGAAAGAGCAGGACGGCAGCGCCATCGTGCTGGATGCGGCCACCCGTCGAAACCTGGAGCTGACCCAAAACCTGGCCGGGGGCTTCGACAACACGCTGGCGGCGGTACTGGACCGCACCACCACCGCGATGGGCTCACGCCTGCTGAAACGCTGGCTGCACCAGCCCCTGACCCAGCGCAGCGTGCTGGAGGGCCGACTCGACAGCGTGGCCTGCCTGAAAGATCAAACCGCTTATCTGGATCTGGCTGAGCTGCTCAAGCCGGTGGGTGACCTCGAACGGGTACTGGCCCGCCTCGCCCTGCGCAGCGCCCGCCCCCGTGACCTGACCCGCTTGCGCCAGGCCCTTGGTCAGTTGCCGCAACTGCGTGAACTGCTGGCCGAGCTGCCCGGCCGCCAGCTGGCACAACTGCACAATCAACTGGGGGAATTCCCGGAGCAGCTCGACCTGCTGACCCGCGCCATCAAAGACAACCCGCCGGTGGTGATCCGCGATGGCGGCGTACTGGCCGAGGGCTACAACGCCGAGCTGGACGAGCTGCGTGCCCTGTCTCAGGGGGCCACCGACTTCCTCACCCAGCTGGAGCAGCAGGAGCGTGAACGCAGCGGCATCGCCACCCTGAAGGTGGGCTACAACAAGGTGCATGGCTTCTTTATCGAGGTCAGCCGTGCCCAGTCCGCGCTGGTGCCCAGCAACTACGTGCGCCGCCAGACCCTGAAGAACACCGAGCGCTACATCGTGCCGGAGCTGAAAGAGCTGGAAGACAAGGTGCTGACCAGCCAGAGCCAAGCTCTGGCGCTGGAAAAACGCCTGTACGAAGAGTTGTTTGACCTGCTGCTGCCGGTGCTGCCGGCGCTGCAGGAATCCGCCTTTGCCTGCGCCGAACTGGACGTACTGCAAAACCTCGCTGAACGTGCCGACACGCTGGATTACCACCGTCCGCAACTGAGCGAACAGCCGGGCATCCAGATCGACAACGGCCGCCACCCGGTGGTGGAACAGGTGATGAGCGAACCCTTTATCGCCAACCCGGTGCTGCTGTCACCCCAGCGTCGCATGCTGATCGTGACCGGCCCCAACATGGGCGGTAAATCCACCTACATGCGCCAGACCGCACTGATCACCCTGTTGGCCCACATCGGCAGCTTTGTCCCGGCAGAACACGCGGTGGTCGGCCCGGTGGATCGCATCTTTACCCGCATTGGCGCCTCCGATGACCTAGCCTCAGGCCGCTCCACCTTTATGGTGGAGATGACCGAAACCGCCAACATCCTCAACAACGCCACCGAGCGCAGCCTGGTGCTGATGGATGAGATTGGCCGCGGCACCTCGACCTATGACGGCCTGTCCCTGGCCTGGGCCGCGGCCCAGCACCTGGCCAAATCGATCCGGGCGATGACGCTGTTCGCCACCCACTACTTCGAGCTGACCGAACTGCCGAGCCAGCTTGAGGGCGTACACAACGTCCACCTCGACGCGGTCGAGCACGGCGACACCATCGCCTTTATGCACGCAGTACAGGAGGGGCCGGCCAGCCGCAGCTATGGTCTGCAGGTGGCGGCCCTGGCCGGGGTGCCCAAGTTGGTGGTGGCCGCCGCCAAGCAACGCCTGTCCCAGCTGGAGCAGCAACCCCGTGTGGCCCCCAGTGCTGAAGTCAGCGGTGGCCAGTTGCCGCTGTTGCCGGAGCCTCATCCGGTGGTCGAACTGCTCGAACGCCTCGACCCGGATGCGCTGACCCCGCGTCAGGCGCTGGATATGCTGTACCAGCTCAAAGCTCAGCTGTAAGCCTCAGGATCAAAAACGCCGCCCGATGGGCGGCGTTTTTTTATGATGGGTTGTCATCAGGGTTTGAACAGAGATTCCACCGAGAGGCCCTGAGCGCCGATCAGCTCACGCAGTCGGCGCAGCGCTTCGACCTGGATCTGCCTGACCCGCTCCCGGGTCAGCCCGATTTCACGTCCCACATCTTCCAACGTTGAAGGCTCATAGCCCAGCAGACCAAAGCGGCGGGCCAGCACCTCGCGTTGCTTTGAGTTCAGCTCCCCCAACCAGCGCACTACTGAGCCGTTGATGTCGTCGTCCTGCGCCTGCACTTCCGGGCAAACCCGGTCGTCATCCGCAATCACATCCAGCAAGGCCTTATCCGAGTCACCACCGATCGGGGTGTCCACGGAGCTGATCTTCTCGTTCAGCTTCAGCATGCGGCTGACGTCTTCCACCGGCTTATCGAGCTTCATGGCGATCTCTTCTGCGGTCGGTTCATGGTCCAGCGTATGGGCCAGCTCACGGGCGGTGCGCAGGTAGACATTGAGCTCTTTCACCACATGGATGGGCAGACGAATCGTGCGGGTCTGATTCATGATGGCCCGTTCAATGGTCTGACGGATCCACCAGGTGGCGTAAGTGGAAAAGCGGAAACCGCGCTCGGGGTCGAACTTCTCCACCGCTCGGATCAGGCCAAGATTACCCTCTTCGATCAGATCCAGCAGGGCCAGACCACGATTGTTATAACGGCGGGCGATCTTCACCACCAAACGGAGGTTACTTTCGATCATGCGGTTGCGAGACTTAGCGCAATCGCGCTGAGCCCGGCGGGCGTAATAGACTTCTTCTTCGGCCGTCAGCAAGGGGGAAAACCCAATCTCGCTGAGGTACAGCTGTGTCGCATCCAGGTTTTTTTGCAGATCGTCCTGGACCAGTTGGTCAATGTTAGATGAGGAGCGTTCCTCAGTGTTGTTGGCTTCGACTTCTTCCGGGGTCCCTACAACCTCGGTACGACTTAAATCGACGGCAGCCACATCATCAAAAGCGTTGCTCTTGCGATTCATTGGCTAATCTCCCAATTTGTCCCAAACCTAGTTAACTCTCACAGTTTTCCTCCTTGTTTTGACAACCCAATCCCCTCATTGACGGGGTAAATACCTTTGCGGATCAACGGACTTGCCTTTATAGCGGATCTCAAAGTGCAACATCGGCCTGTCGGCGTCACTGCTGCCCACTTCTGCAATCTTTTGTCCTGCGCTGACCCTTTGTTTTTCTTTCACCAGGATGCGGCTGTTATGGGCGTAGGCACTGAGGTATTCATCGGAGTGTTTGATGATGATCAGCTGTCCGTAACCACGCAACGCGCTCCCCGCATACACAACTCGCCCCTCGGCGGCGCTGATCACCGGAGTCCCGGTGGGTGCCGCAATATCGAGTCCCTTGTTGCCCTGCTCGGTGGCTGAGAATCGGCGAATGACCTTCCCCTTAACCGGCCAACGCCACTGGGCAACGCGGTCCGGCAGTGCCGTGTCGCGTGACGCCGTTACTGAGCCAGTCGTGTTACTGGTTTGTAACGTCGTTGAACCAGCATAACTAGGCTGTGGAGCGGGATCAACCGATTTATTCTCTCGGTTTTCTGTGGATGTTTTAGCAACTTGACCTGTTGAGGCCGCAGCTGGTCTGGGTTTCGCTGGCGCAGGACGCGGTGGAGTAGCTGTTGAAGAATTGTGAGTTCTTGTTGCCGAACCACTCAATTTCAAGGTCTGACCAGGGTGGATCACATAGGGCGATCGCAGCCCATTTCGCTGAGCCAACGTTCGAAAGTCCTGATCGGCGGCCCAAGCAATCGAGTAGAGGGTATCGCCAGCCTTAACCGTATAGTTCTGGCTCTGCAAACTGCCACGGGGGCGTTCGCGGTAGGTCTGCCCGCTGTACAGCGTTTCCACCGGGGCCGGTGGCTGTTGCAACGAGCAACCGGCCAGCAGCAACGCCAGGCTGACACAGCCCAGTTGGCGTAAGGCGGAAAAGGGCCAGCAGCGGGCCAGGCCGAGCATCTACTCGGTCTCTCCCGGTACCAAAGGCACAAAGCGCACCGCTTCCACATCCCGGCTGTGCAGCTGGCCGTCGATCTTGTCGATCACCCGCAGCACCTGGTACTCGCTGCCCACCGGGATCACCAGGCGACCGCCCTCCGCCAGCTGCGCCAACAGCGCCTGCGGCACCTCACTGGCAGCGGCAGTCACCAGAATGCCGCCAAAGGGGGCTTTGCTGGGCCAGCCCTGCCAGCCATCACCGTACTTAAAGGCGATGTTATGAAGGTCAAGTTGCTTAAGCCGGCGACGGGCCTGGATCTGCAGACTTTTGATCCGCTCCACGGTGCACAGCTGAGGCACCAGGCTGGCCAGGATCGCCGCCTGATAACCGGAACCGGTGCCGATCTCCAGCACCGGGCCAGGGCCCAGTCGCTCCAGTAACAACTCCGTCATCCGCGCCACGATATAGGGCTGAGAGATGGTCTGGCCCTGGCCAATCGGCAGCGCCGTATTCTCCCACGCCCGGGGGGCCAGGCCGCCGTCAACAAACAGCTGGCGCGGCACGGCGGCCATCGCGTCCAAAACGTGGGGGTTGCTGATGCCGCCCTCGCGCATCAGGTGCGCCAGTCGGCTGCCGTAGGCGGAAGTGGCCGTAGTCATAGCTGATTAAACCACTGGGTGAGCGGCGCCAGCTGGCTGTGCGCGGTGAGGTCTACGGTCAGGGGCGTCACCGACACGTAACCGTTGGCGACCGCATGGAAGTCGGTGCCGTCACCGGCATCCTGTTCGCCCCCCGGAGGGCCCAACCAGTAGATATCGCGGCCCGCAGGGTCCTGAGTTTTGACCATGCCTTCCGCCTTGTGGCGGGCGCCCAGCCGGGTGACCCGAATGCCCTGGATCTGCTCCAGTGGCAGGTCCGGCACGTTGATGTTGAGGATCTGCTCTGACGGCAGCGGGTTGGCCAGCAGGCCCTGAACGATCTGGGCGGTGATTGCCGCCGCGGTATCGTAGTGCTCCAGCTTGCGCCCCACCAGGGAAACGGCAATGGTGGGCAGCCCCAGGTGACGCCCCTCCATGGCCGCGGCCACGGTACCGGAATAGAGGGTGTCGTCGCCCAGGTTGGCGCCGGCGTTGATGCCGGACACCACCAGATCAGGTTCGCCATCCATCAGTTCACGGATCGCCAGGTGCACGCAGTCGGTTGGCGTGCCATTGACCTGGTAGTAGCCGTTCTCCAGCCGCTGCGCACGCAGCGGGTTGGTCAGGGTCAGGGAGTTCGACGCGCCGGAGCAGTTGCGGTCCGGCGCCACAGTAACGGTTTCGGCGATGGCGGCCAGGGCATCGGTCAGGGCCTTTATGCCCGGGGCGTGCACGCCGTCATCGTTGCTGACTAAGATCTTCATAACCTGCCTATTGTTATTCAATTTCCGACCGCAGCTCAATGGCTTGCGCATCCTGATACCGGGCCAGCTCACGCAAAACGCTGGTGGCAAAGGCGCCGGAGGGCAGGACAAACTCCAGCCACAGCAGGTCATCCTCCCAGTGATGGCGGAACTGCTCCGGTTTCAGCAACAGGCGACGACGGTCAACGTCCACCCGGGCGCCCTTCAGCCCCTCGGTCAACTCGGCAAAGGGCGCCAGCACTTCGGTTTCAAACGCGTTGGCCACGCCCTGGCTGCGCAGGTCTCCGTCGCCCGGCAGCGGCGCCGACAGTTCGATGTCGCCCTGCAGAAGACGCCCCAGGTTTTCCGCATCCCACTGCTCCGCCACAAAGAAGCTGTTGCTGCCGTGCAGCATCACCGCATCACCAGCCAGCGGCGTCACACCGTGCTGGGCCAGTCGGGCAGAGACCACGTGGTTAAACAGGAAACTGCGGGCGGCAGAGAGGTAGATGCTGCGCTTGTTGCGGTCTTTCACCTTGCGACCGGAGAACATCTCGGCGGCGCGGCGCACATTGTTGCCACCGTGGCCAAAACGCTGCTCACCGTAATAGTTCGGCACCCCTTTGCTGACTTCAGCCAGGCGGGCTTCCAGCGCGTCTCGGTCGGTGACGCCACTGAGGGCGATCTTAAAGCGGTTGCCCAGCAGGGCCCCGGTGCGCAGCTTACGGCCATGGCGGTGCGCCGCCAGCAGGGTAATGTATCGATCGTTGAGCTGGGCCCAGTCCGGGTCCACCTTGCCGGGGATACGCACCGACAACCACTGGCGGGTCACGCCGTGGCGGTCTTTCAGGCCGGCCCAACTGACGTCCCGGGCCGGCACATCGGCAAATTTGGCGACGATCTTGGCCAGCTGGTGGGTGGTCAGGTCGCGCTTTTCGATGTGCAGCAGGTGGTGCTCGCCCGCCCCATCGGGGGTGAAAGGCAGCATTTCATCGACCTGGAAGTGCTCAGGTTCGCGGCGGATCCAGGCTTCAGAGCTGGGTTCGCCCAGCAGATAGTGCCATTGCGGCAGGGTGTAATCAGTCATGACAAAGCAGTACCACGGCTTCGGTGGCGATCCCTTCACCCCGTCCGGTAAATCCCAGGCGCTCCGTCGTGGTCGCCTTTACGTTAACTTGAGACAGCTCGACCCCGAGGTCGGCCGCCAGGTTGGCGCGCATCGCGTCGATGTGCGGTGCCATCTTGGGCATCTGGGCGATGATGGTGACGTCCAGATTACCCAGTCGGTAGCCCTGCTCCCGCACCAGGCCATAGCAGTGGCGCAGCAGCACCCGGCTGTCGGCGCCGGAGTAGGCCGGATCGGTATCGGGGAAGTGGCGACCGATGTCGCCCATCGCCACCGCGCCCAACAGCGCATCACTGATGGCGTGCAGCACGACGTCGCCATCGGAGTGGGCCAGCAGGCCCTGTTCAAACGGCACCGAGACGCCGCCGAGAATAAGTGGGCCTTCGCCGCCAAATTTGTGTACGTCGAAACCGTGTCCGATCCGCATCATTGTGCCTCTCTACTGGCTAAATACAGCTGCGCCAGGCGCAGGTCGTCGGGATGGGTGATCTTGATGTTGTCCGGACGCCCGGCCACCAGTGCCGGGTGCCAGCCTTCACGCTCCATGGCGGAGGCTTCATCGGTAATGACCGCTCCGGCCTGCTCCCCCCGCACCAGGGCCTGGTGCAGCGCCTCCGCTGGAAACAGTTGGGGTGTCAGGGCATGCCAAAGCGCTTCCCTTGGCACAGTATGGTCGATGGTGCCATCGGCCCCGGCCCGCTTCATGGTGTCCCGCACCGGGCTGGCCAGGATGGCCCCCTGGTCGCCGGGGAACGCCAGCAGGCGATCAATATCATCGTGGTGCAGGCAGGGCCGGGCCGCATCGTGCACCAGGGCCCAGGCGGCCTTATCCTCAATGGCGGCCAACGCCAGGCGTACCGAGTCGGAGCGCTCGCGGCCGCCGTCCACCCGAATCAGTCTCGGATGGCTGGCCTCTTCCAGGCTGTCGAAATAGCCATCCTCCGGCCCCAGCGCCACAATCACTTGGTGAATACGCGGGTGGCTGAGCAGCACCGACAGGGTGTGGGACAGGATGGTGCGATCATTGAGCAGCAGGTACTGCTTGGGCCGATCGGCGCCCATACGCTTGCCAACGCCGGCGGCAGGCACCACGGCGTAGAGCGGAGCGGATTCATTCAGTGGCATGGGGACTCCAGGGAGCTCAGGATTGAGGCCGGCGGATCACCCGATAGAACTGTTCGTCCTCCCGGATCATGCCCAACTCATGGCGGGCCCGTTCTTCCACCGCATCCAGACCGTGGCGCAGGTCTTCAATCTCCTGCTCCAACACCTGGTTGCGTTCCACCAGGGCAGCATTGCCGTCCAACTGGCGCTGGATCTGCTCCCGCAGGCGCACCACTTCACGCAGGCTGTTTTCACCCGCCCAAAGTCGGTACTGCGTCGCCACCAGTAACAGGGTCAACACCACCAGTAAGATCCGCATCTGTCCCGCCTCAAACCATTCGTCCGAAGATCTTGGCGCAAGCTCCGGAAAAAGAAAAGCAAAAAGCCGCCCGAAGGCGGCTTTTATGGGTGAACTGCGGGACTTAGCCCTGACCGTTCACTTCGGCGCGGCCGCGGTAAGGGGCCTGGCCGCCCAGTTGCTCTTCAATGCGCAGCAACTGGTTGTACTTAGCGACGCGATCAGAGCGGCACAGAGAGCCGGTTTTGATCTGGCCAGCAGCGGTGCCCACCGCCAGGTCGGCGATGGTGGCGTCTTCGGTTTCACCGGAGCGGTGGGAGATCACTGCGGTAAAGCCGGCGTCCTTGGCCATCTTGATGGCGTCCAGGGTTTCGGACAGAGAGCCGATCTGGTTGAACTTGATCAGGATGGCGTTGCCGATGCTGTTCTCGATACCGCGCTTGAGGATCTTGGTGTTGGTCACGAACAGGTCGTCGCCCACCAGCTGGATCTTGTCGCCCAGGATCTGGGTCTGGTAAGCCCAGCCGTCCCAGTCAGACTCGTCCAGGCCATCTTCGATGGAGATGATCGGGTACTGTTCGGTCAGCTCAGCCAGGTAGTCGGAGAAACCGTTGGCGTCGAAGCTCTTGCCTTCGCCAGCCAGCACATACTGGCCGTCTTTGTAGAACTCAGAGGCGGCGCAGTCCAGGGCCAGGGTCACGTCGGTGCCCAGCACGTAACCGGCGGCTTCCACCGCTTCCTTGATCACGGCCAGAGCGTCGGCGTTGGAGGCCAGATTCGGGGCGAAACCACCCTCGTCACCCACGGCGGTGTTCAGGCCCTTGGCGGACAACACTTTCTTCAGCGCGTGGAAGATCTCGGCACCCATGCGCAGCGCTTCGCGGAAGTTCGGCGCGGAAACCGGCTGGATCATGAACTCCTGGATGTCGACGTTGTTGTCGGCGTGCTCACCACCGTTGAGGATGTTCATCATCGGCAGCGGCATGGAGTACACACCCGGAGTGCCATTCAGCTCAGCGATGTGGGCGTACAGCGGCTGGCCTTTGGCGGCAGCAGCGGCTTTGGCGTTGGCCAGGGACACCGCCAGAATGGCGTTGGCACCCAGCTTGTCTTTGTTCTCGGTGCCATCCAGATCGATCATGATCTGGTCAATGGCACGTTGCGCGAGGGCGTCTTGACCGAGCAGGGCGTCAGCGATGGGGCCATTCACGTTGGCAACCGCTTTCAGTACACCCTTGCCCAGGTAGCGGGACTTGTCACCGTCACGCAGCTCCAGGGCTTCGCGGGTACCGGTGGAGGCACCGGACGGGGCACACGCCATGCCGATAAAGCCTCCTTCCAGGTGCACTTCCGCTTCCACGGTGGGGTTACCGCGGGAATCCATCACTTCACGGCCCAGTACCTTGACGATTTTAGCCATCATTAGCTTCCTCAATGTTTTCCAAAAACAGAAAAGCCGGACCTTATGGCCCGGCTTATGGAGTCAGGTTCAGCTTGCGCTCTTGCTGAATTCACCGGCCGCTTTAACGAACCCTTCAAACAGCGGGTGACCGTCACGCGGGGTAGAGGTGAACTCGGGGTGGAACTGCCCAGCCACGAAGAAAGGATGGCTGGGGATCTCGATCATCTCCACCAATTTTTTGTCGGCGGACAGACCGGAGAAGACCAGGCCGGCTTTTTCCAGCGCGTCACGGTAGTTGTTGTTCACTTCGTAACGATGACGGTGGCGCTCAACACAGGTGTCGCTGCCATACAGAGCCTGAGCCTTGGTGCCTTTCACCAGGTGACACAGCTGCGCACCCAGACGCATGGTGCCGCCCAGATCGGAGGTCTCGGAACGCTCTTCCACTTTACCGTCGGCGTCCAGCCACTCGGTGATCAGACCCACTACCGGGTGCTTGGCCTTGGCATCGAACTCAGAGGAGTGCGCGCCTTTGAGGCCGGCAACGTTGCGGGCGTACTCAATCAGAGCCACCTGCATACCCAGGCAGATACCGAAGTACGGCAGGTTGTTTTCGCGGGCGAAGCGGGCGGCCATGATCTTGCCTTCCACACCACGCTCACCGAAGCCACCCGGTACCAGGATACCGTCGATGCCCTGCAGCGCTTCGTCACCCTTGGACTCAACGTCCTGAGAATCGATGTACTTGATGGTCACCTGCAGGCGGTTCTTCAGACCGGCGTGCTTCAGCGCTTCGTTGACGGACTTGTAGGCGTCCGGCAGCTCAACGTACTTGCCGACCATACCGATGGTCACTTCACCGATCGGATTGGCTTCTTCGTAGATCACCTTTTCCCACTCGTTCAGGTCGGCTTCCGGGCAGGACAGGCCAAAACGTTGAACGAACAGATCGTCCACACCCTGAGATTTCAGCAGGGCCGGGATCTTGTAGATGCTGTCCACGTCCTTCATGGACACAACGGCGCGCTCCTGAACGTTACAGAACAGAGCGATCTTACGGCGCTCGTTGGCCGGGATGGCGCGGTCGGAACGACACACCAGTACGTCCGGCTGGATACCGATGGAGAGCAGCTCTTTTACTGAGTGCTGAGTCGGCTTGGTTTTCACTTCACCGGCGGCGGCCAGGTAAGGCACCAGAGTCAGGTGCATGAACATGGCGCGCTCACGGCCCAGTTCAACCGCCAGCTGACGCAGCGCTTCCAGGAACGGCAGGGACTCAATGTCACCCACGGTACCGCCCACTTCGACGATGGCCACGTCGTGACCTTCGGCGCCGGCGATAACGCGCTCTTTAATGGCGTTGGTGATATGCGGAATCACCTGGATGGTGGCACCCAGGTAGTCACCACGGCGCTCTTTACGCAGAACGTCAGAGTAGATACGGCCGGTGGTGAAGTTATTGCGCTTGGTCATCTTGGTGCGGATGAAGCGCTCATAGTGGCCCAGATCCAGGTCGGTCTCGGCACCGTCTTCGGTCACAAACACTTCACCGTGCTGAGTCGGGCTCATGGTGCCCGGATCCACGTTGATGTAGGGATCCAGTTTCATGATGGTGACGTTAAGACCGCGGGCTTCAAGCAGTGCTGCCACAGACGCTGCGGCAATACCTTTACCCAAGGAGGAGACCACCCCGCCCGTAACGAAGATGTAGTTTGTAGTCATGCTGAACCTGAGAAAATTGGGAACTTCGTGCTGCGGCGCAGGAACTGCGGCAACAACCAATAGGACGGGACGACATTATACCAGAGCCCCCCAAATCCAACAACGGTCGGCCGTGCTAATTAACGCTTTTCTGACGCCTTAACTTGCTGCCAGAACGCTTCGAGCTGATCCAGCCCTGCACGGTCTACTGCCAGGCCGGATTCGGCACAACGTGCCTCCACCTGGCGAAAGCGCTTTTCAAACTTGAGGTTAGCTTTACGCAGCGCCTGCTCCGCGTTGACGTTGAGGTGGCGGGCCAGGTTGGTGACGGCAAACAGCAGATCGCCCATCTCCTCCTCCAGGCGCGCCTGATCGAGCACCGCCTGATGCGCCTCTTCCATCACTTCGTCGATCTCCTCGACGATCTTTTCCACCACCGGTCCCAGGCTGTCCCAGTCGAAGCCCACCCGGGCCACCCGCTTCTGCAGCTTGATGCTGCGGGACAGCGCCGGCAGGTTGAGCGGCACATTATCCAGCGCAGAGTGCTGAGCTTTGTCCGCCCGCTCCTGCGCCTTGCCCTGCTCCCAGTTGGCCTTGATGGTGGCCTCATCCGCCTGCAGACCGGCAAACACATGAGGATGGCGCTGCACCAGTTTGTTGTTGAGGCGATTCACCACCTCAACAAAATCAAACTGGCCCGCCTCCTCCGCGATGCGGGCGTAGAACACCACCTGGAACAGCAGGTCACCCAGCTCACCGGGCAGCTCGTCCAGATCGTTGCGCTCGATGGCGTCCGCCACCTCGTAAGCTTCCTCCAGCGTGTGGGGTACGATGGTGGCCAGGGTTTGTTTGCGGTCCCAGGGGCAGCCATGCTCGGGGTGGCGCAGCGCCGCCATGATCGCCAGCAGACGTTCGATCGGTGCGTCAGGCAATGAATGGCTCACAGTCGTTTCGCCTCGATCACGCCGGGCAGTTGGCTCAGGCGACTGAGAATGCGGCTCAACGACTCCATGTTGTACAGCTCCATGCGCAGATCAATGGCCGCGGTTTGCTGCTTGGTGTCAGAGTGGCTGCGCATCTCCAGCACATTGCTCTTTTCGTTGGCCAACAATGTGGTGATGTCCCGCAGCAGGCCGGAACGGTCATTGGCCACCACGCGCAGGCTGACGCTGTGGCCGCCGCTGTAGTTTTCGCCCCACACCACTTCGACGCCCCGCTCGGGGTGGCGTTCCAGCAGGGTGGCCAGCTGGTCACAGGACTCCCGGTGCACCGACACGCCACGCCCCTGGGTAATAAAGCCGTAGATGCTGTCGCCGGGCAGCGGTTCACAGCACTTGGCCATATGGGTCATCAGGTTACCAACGCCATTCACCTCGATATGGCCCTGGCTGCGGGGCCGGTGCGCCGGTTTGGCGATCAGGTCTTCCAGCGCCTGCTCTTCATCGAAAGTTTCACGCTGCAGGCGGCTCTGCAGGTGGTTCACCACCTGATTCAGGCGCACGTCACCACCGCCGATGGCCGCCAACAGGTCGTCCAGGCTGTGCATATTAAAGCGTTCGATGGCGCTGTCGGTGTCAGCCAGCGAGAGGCCCACCTTGGTCAGCTCCGCTTCCAGCATGTCGCGGCCGGCGACCAGGTTCTTGTCTTTGTCCTGCTGCTTAAACCAGCTTTGGATCTTGCCACGGGCGCGGCTGGTCTTGATGTAGCCCAGGTTGGGGTTCAGCCAGTCCCGCTTCGGATTGGGCTGTTTGGCGGTGATGATCTCAACCCGCTGGCCGGTTTCCACCGTGGTGGTAAAGGGCACAATGCGGCCGTCGATCTTGGCACCGATGCACTTGTGGCCCACTTGCGAATGGATGTAGTAGGCAAAGTCGAGCACGGTGGAACCGGCGGGCAGGTCCACCACCTCGCCTTTGGGGGTAAAGACGTAAACCCGGTCTTCGAACACCTGGGCGCGGATCTCCTCCACCAGGTTGCCCGCTTCCACCACGTCTTCCTGCCACGCCAGGATCTTGCGCAGCCAGTTGATCTTCTCTTCGAAGCCCCCCTGCTTACCGCCGGTACCCTCTTTGTACTTCCAGTGCGCGGCCACGCCCAGCTCGGCGTCTTCGTGCATCTCGCGGGTGCGGATCTGGATCTCGACGGTTTTGCCCTGCGGCCCCATCACCACGGTGTGGATAGACTGGTAGCCATTGGGTTTGGGGGTGGCGATGTAGTCGTCAAACTCGTTAGGCAGGTGGCGCCAGTGGGTGTGCACCACCCCCAGCGCGCCGTAGCAGTCCTGCAGACGCTCGGCAATGATGCGCACGGCGCGCACGTCGAACAGCTCGTCAAAGGCGAGGTTCTTCTTCTGCATCTTTCGCCAGATGCTGTAGATGTGCTTGGGACGGCCATACACTTCGGCCCGGATCCCCTCTTCATCGAGAGAGGCCTGCAGGCCGGAAACAAACTCGTCGATGTACTGCTCACGGTCGAGGCGCTTGCCGTCGAGCCAGTGGGCAATCTCCATGTAGGTGTCCGGGTGCAGGTAGCGGAACGCCAGATCTTCCAGCTCCCATTTGAGCTGACCGATGCCGAGGCGGTTAGCCAGGGGCGCGTGCACATCCCGCACTTCGCGGGCCAGCACCACCCGGGTCTCCTCGTCGGCTTTTTTCACCTCGCGCAGCAGCACCACCGCTTCCGCCAGCTTGATCACCACGGCGCGGACGTCCTCCACCATGGCCAGCAGCATCTTGCGCAGATTCTCAATCTGGCTGACCCCGGGCGCGCTTTGCTGGCGCAAGGTGCGGATGGCGTCCATCACCACCACAGATTGCACCAGTGTGCTCATGGCGGTGCCCTGGGTCTCCTCCAGCGTTTCAGCACTGAGCAGGCCCGCATCCAGCATCACATAGAGCAGGCTGGCCTTGAGGGTATCCAGGTCCATATTGAGCGGCAGCAGGATCTCAATGATCTCCCGTGCCCGCATCAGTCGCGCTTCCTTGAGCGCCGCGTCATCACATGGCAGAGCCTCGCATTCGCGATAGCAGGCGGTCAGAACTTGCTGCTGCTGATGAGTCAGCCCCAGACCATCGAGCCACTGAACCAATGCCTGGGGTGAATCCCCAAAGTGAATTTGACGAACCGATACCATGGTGTGCGTTCCCCTCCTTGCGCAACCAACTACTTAGGATGTTTGTTGTTGCCCGGCTCAAACAGAGCCATCGACTCAAGGTGATGAGTATGCGGGAACATGTCCACCAGACCAAGCCTTGACAGACGATACCCCTGCTGGGCGAGCACTTTGCCATCGCGCCCCAGGCTGGCCGGGTTGCAGGCCACGTAGAGAATGCGGCTGGGGCGCAGCTTAGCCAGCCACTCCATCACCCCGGGGGCGCCGGCGCGGGCCGGGTCCAGCAGGACCCAATCCACATCTTTCAGCCATTGCGCCTTGGGCGCTTCACCATTGAGATCCGCGTACTCAAAACGCAGCTGTTCCAGGCCCAGTTCAGCGGCACGGGCACGGGCGCGCTCCACCATGGCGGGTACCCCTTCGACACCGATGATCTCGGCGCTCTGCCCCGCCAGCGCCAGAGTGAAGTTGCCGCCGCCGCAAAACAGGTCCAGCCCCTTCTCGCCGGGCTGTGGCTGCAGCCACTCGATGGCCTGGCTGATCATCGCCTGGTTGACCACTCCGTTGACCTGGAAGAAATCCCCGGGCAGAAAAGCCGGCTGCGGACGCCCTTCACCAATGTCGTAGTGCAGCGGCGCCACCGCCTGACCGGACAGGTCAGTCAACGCATCGCCCTGGATCAGCATCTGCACACCACGGCTCTGGCCGAACGCCGCCAACGCCTCCCGCTCCTCCTCGCGAAGCGGGCGCAGCAGGCGCACCACCACCACCGGCCCTTCACTGGCCAGCATCAGATCGAGGTGGCCAACATGCCGGGCCAGCTTCAGCGGCGCCAACAGCTGCTGCAGCGGCGTGATCAATTCACTCAAAGGTTCCGCCAGCACCGGGCAGTGATCGATGGCGGTCAGGCGGTTGCTGCCCTCCTGGCGGAAGCCCAGTACCAATTCACCGGCGTCATAACGGCACCCCAAACGGGCCCGGCGGCGGTAGTGCCAATCGGGGCCCAGCAGCGGTTCCGCCCACTGTTCCGGCGTCAGGCCGGACAGTTTACTCACCACCTGCGCCAGCGCCTGCTGCTTTAAGTCACGCTGCAATCCGGTCGGGGCAAACTGCAACTGGCAGCCGCCACAGCGGGCAAAGTGGGGGCACGGCGGGGCGATACGCTGGGGGTGATCCGAGGTGCGCTTCAGCACTTTGGCACGGGCAAAACGGGCTTTATTCTCGACCAGTTGCACCTGGGCGGATTCACCAGGCAGCAGCCCGGGGACAAAGACCACTTTGCCCTGATGCTCCGCCACCGCCTGGCCCTGATGGTCCAGCGCCGTGGGGGTCAGCGAAATTTTTTGGGACAAGTGCTTTGTTTTGTTGGACTTTGCGGAATAAAACTGTGCCATGGAAAGCGTCAATGTTTACAATAGTGGGATCGAGCGTAGCCCGACTAACGGATAAGGGGAGCATTGTCCCATAGATGAAAACGGTGACCAAATACAGTCTGCGCACCTGGGTACTGGTGCTGGCTTTGGCGCCGACCATGCTGGTGGGCCTGCTGCTGGGCGGCTACTTCACCTCCAGTCGATTCTCCGAACTGGAACAGACCCTGCTGCGTCAGGGCACCAACATCATCGAGCCCCTGGCCATCGCCAGCGAGTACGGGCTGCTGATGAACAATCGGGAATACACCAAACGCCTGATTGACCTTACCCATCGTCAGAACTCCGGTCTGGTTCAGTCCATTGCCGTGTTCGACAATCAAAACCAGATTTTCGTCAGCAGTAAGTATCATCGGGATTTCGAACTGATCAAGCTGCCGGAGAACCGCGACCTCAACCGGGGCACCCAGGTCGAGCACTTCGGTGACACTCTGGTACTGCGCACCCCGGTGATGAGTGAAAGCACCGCCTCCGCGCTGGGCAATAACCGCCTGACCCAACTGGGCTACATCGCCCTGCAGCTGAACAAGCATGAAGCCCTGCTGGAGCAATACCGGGCAGCGGTCGCCGCCTTTATCATCGTGCTTATCGGGGTGCAGCTGAACCTGCTGTTCACCTTCCGCCTGCTGAAAAACGTCACCGAGATGGTGCGGGCGGTGGCCAAGATCCGCGAAGGCAAACTGGATACCCGACTGCAGGGCGACCTGATTGGCGAGCTGGACCACCTCAAGCGCGGCATCAACGCCATGGCCGCCTCGTTGTCGGAGTACCACAACGAGATGCAGCAGAACATCGACCAGGCCACCTCCGACCTGCGGGAAACGCTGGAGCAGATTGAGATCCAGAACGTCGAACTGGATATCGCCAAGAAGCGCGCCCTGGAAGCCAGCCGCATCAAGTCCGAGTTCCTGGCCAACATGAGTCACGAGCTGCGCACCCCGCTGAACGGCGTGATCGGCTTTACCCGCCAGCTGCTGAAAACCCCGCTGCACGACAACCAGAAAGATTACCTGCGCACCATCGAGCGCAGCGCCTCCAACCTGCTGTCGATCATCAACGACATCCTCGACTTCTCCAAACTGGAGGCGGGTAAGATGGTGCTGGATAACGTGCCCTTTGCCCTGCGGGATTCGCTGGATGAAACCCTCACCCTGCTGTCCGGTTCCGCCTACGACAAAGGGCTGGAGATGGTGGTGGAGATCGACGAGCGGGTGCCGGACAGCCTCTGTGGCGACGTCATGCGCATCCAGCAGGTGATCACCAATCTGATGGGCAACGCCATCAAGTTTACCGACAAAGGCAGTGTCCGACTGAGTCTCGACCTGGCGGATGAAAGTGCCGAGCGCGTGCTGCTGCGGGCCGAAGTGTCCGACACCGGCATCGGCATCGCCGAGGAGCAGCAACCGATGCTGTTCCAGGCCTTTGGCCAGGCCGACAGCTCCGTCAGCCGCCGCTTTGGCGGCACCGGTCTGGGGCTGGTGATCACCAAGCGCCTGGTCAACCAGATGGAGGGCCAGATCGGCTTTACCTCCCATCAGAACCAGGGCTCCACCTTCTGGTTTACCCTCAGCATTGAAAAGAGCGGTTTCTCCATCAGCGACCCACTGGCCAAGGCACCGATTCAGGGCGCGCGCGTGGTGGTGCTGGAGTCCCGCCGACTCAGCCGCAACGCTCTGGTACGCCAGTTTGAACAATGGCACATGCTGCCGAGCGCCACCGGCACCCTGCTGGCCCTGTCCGATACCCTGGTGGCCAATCCGCCGGTGGACTACACGGTGATCGCCACCGCCAGCGTCCCCAGTTACGATGCCCTGGCTGCCATCCTCCCCACCCTGGAAGCCAAGGGCGGCCAACTGTTGCTGCTGTGCGAAGGCGAGCCGGTGAGCTGGGCCCGCCAGATGGCCGATCAAGAGAAAGCTCGTCTGGTGGCGATGCCGATGAGCCAGCGTCGCCTCTACAGCAGCCTCTGCCTGGAGGAACTGGCCCCGGCACCGATGCCGGAGCCTGCGCCCCCCGTCACCCCACAGCACCCGCTCAAGGTACTGGCGGTGGACGATAACCCGGCCAACCTGAAGCTGATTGCCACCCTGCTGCGTGAGCTGGTGGCCGAGGTGGACACCGCCACCGGGGGCCAATCCGCCATCGAGCTGTGCCGCCAACACCGCTACGACGCTGTCTTTATGGACATCCAGATGCCGGACATCGACGGTCTGATGGCCACCCAGGCGATCCGGATGGACTCCCGCAGCCGCCACAGCCCGGTGATTGCGGTTACGGCCCACGCCATGGGCGATGAGCGGGAGAAGATCCTGGCCTCCGGCATGGACGACTACCTCACCAAGCCGATCGACGAAGCCGACCTGCGCCAGGTGCTGATGCGCTGGGTCCGCTCGCCCAAGCAGGGGGATTCGGTGGTGGACTGGTCACTGGCGCTGACCCAGGCTGGCGGCAATGCCGACCTGGCCCGGGAGATGCTGGCGATGTTGGTGGACAGCATCCCCGCCACCCGCGACCAGCTGGATGAAGCCCAATCAGACAACGAACTGGTTCGAACCATTCATAAACTGCACGGTGCCACCTGCTATTCTGGGGTGCCGGCACTGCAAAAACTTTGTGCCCAGCTGGAGGCCGCCCTGAAGCAGGGCAACTCCGCCGAATCCCTGCAACCCGAACTGCTGGAGTTGCGGGATGAGCTGGATAAAGTAGAATCCGCCGCCAAAGCGATATTGGCGGCCTGACGGACACACACATGACTGCAAAACAAGGCTTCTTCAGCCGAATCAAAGCCCTCGACCTGTGGCAGAAAACCCTGTTTGCCACTGCGCTGGCCGAGCGTATGCTGCCCAACTACCTGCTGTTTGCTGAACTGACCGAAGCCGAGGAGGCCGACAAGGTGGTCACTCAGCTCGATATGCTGTGGCAGTCTTTGTACAGCAAGGATATCCGGCTGAACTACGAACGCATGCTCAACCAGCTGGAAGAGCGCATGCCGGACCCGCAGGTGCACGAGTTCTATGGCGTTTACCCCGCCTCCGATGCCCTGATGGCGATCAGCACCATCCTTACCGCCCTGCAACAGAAAGTGGAAGCGGATCTGGTGAACATCTCCAAGCTCTCCAGCAGCACCGTGGCGGCCTTTATTGAGGCCACCGAACAGCCGGAGTTCGAGGACGACGACGCCCTCGACGAGTTTGTCTTCTCCCACCCGCTGATGCAGGAGGAGCGCGGCCTTCAGTCCGAGCTTCTGACTCTGGTGGAAACCCTGAGCCGCAAAGACGTCGACGCCATTAAGGGTCTGCGTAAAGAGCTGCGCGAAGAGGGTGTCTCCAACATCGGCGTCTCCCTGAGCGAGGAGTAAACCCGGGTGAACCGCAAAAAGAAGGTCAAGCAGACGCTGCTGAAACAGGCGAAGAAGGCGCGGGCCAAAAAGGCCACCAACCCAAACAAGCCACGTTACATCTCCAAGGCCGAACGGGCCGAGCAGGAGGCACAGGCGCAAGCCAACGTGGAGAGCACTCCGCCTGAGACCGACTCAGAGCAATAAAAAAGGCCGCCCGATGGGCGGCCTTTTTCGTCTGAGGTGGCAGGCGCTTACAGCAGCGCTGCCGCCAACTGCACCACGCCAAGGGCAAACACCCCGGCCAGCACATCATCAATCATGATCCCCAGACCACCATGGACATGCTTGTCCAGCAGGCGGATGGGCCAGGGCTTGAGGATGTCGAAGAAGCGGAACGCCACAAACGCGCCCACCATCCAGGGCCAGCCGGCAGGCAGCATCGCCATGGTGATCAACATCCCCACCACTTCGTCCCAGACAATGGCAGGGTGGTCGTGGGTGTTCATATCCTCTGCGGTTTTGCCGCACAGGTAGATCCCCACAACCCCCATCACCGCAGTGATGCCCAGGTAGAGTGGCAGACTGAGGTCGGCCATCAGAAAGTAAAACGGCAGGGCCGCCAGCGTTCCCCAGGTTCCCGGCGCTTTACGGGCCAGGCCAAGGCCAAACCCCACCGCCAGGAAGTGAACCGGGTTAGCCAGTCGCAAACCGGGTAAACGCTCGGCTACGCGGCTCATTCTGACTCCTTAAAGTGATCGTATCCCGACAGGGTCAGCTCAACCGGCTCACCCGCGTTCTGGTAACGAATCGCCTCACCGGCCACGATCTGGCCGATGCAGGTGTGATTGATGCCGGTTTCCGCCAGCGCAGTCGCCAGCGCGCCCTTCTCCGCCTCAGGGACGGTGAACAACAACTCGTAATCCTCGCCGCCAGCCAGGGCCAGCTCCAGCGCCTGCTCCGGCGTCACCACCGACTTCAGCACCGCAGACATCGGCAGTTGGCTCAGCTCCACCTGGGCACCCACGCCGGAGGCCTTAAGGATGTGGCCCAGATCGGACGCCAGTCCGTCGGACAGATCCATGGCACTGGAGGCGTGGTGGCGCAGGGCGCGCCCGGCCAACAGCCGAGGCCGGGGCCGCAGGTGACGCTCAGTCAGGTAATCACGGGACTCGTCGTCGGCCTCCAACTGCCCCAACAGGCAGCGCAGACCGGCGGCGCTGTCACCGAGGTTACCGGTGACGTAGATCCAGTCGCCAATCCGCGCCCCGCTGCGCAACAGGGCTTTGCCCTGGGGCAGATGGCCGTGGACGGTCACGGTCAGGCTCAGCGGACCACGGGTGGTATCTCCACCCACCAGCGCCACGCCGTAGTACTGGCAGATCTCGTGCAACCCATCGGAGAAGCGCTCCAGCCAGGCCGGATCTTCCCCGGGCAGCGTGATCGCCAGGGTCATCCAGGCGGGCTCAGCGCCCATCGCAGCCAGATCACTGAGGTTCACCGCCACCGCTTTGTGGGCCAAGTCCGCCGGATCAATCTCCGGCAGGAAGTGGGTACCACACACCAGGGTGTCGGTGGAGATCACCAGTTCACTGTTGGGGGGCAAAGCGAGGAGTGCGCCATCATCACCGATCCCTTTCAGCACATCCTTTCGGTGTACCGGGCGGTCGAAGTAGCGCTTGATGACATCAAATTCGGAACCCATAAAACGCGACACGGCCACCTGATGTGGCCGCGCTCCCTGTCTTCCTATCCGCTTAACGTCGGAGGGAAATGGCCAACTTGTCCAAAACCCCGTTGACGAACTTGTGGCTCTCTTCCGCGCCAAAAGCCTTCGCCAGCTCAATGGCTTCGTTGATCACCACTTTGTAGGGGACATCGTCCCGGTGCAGCAGTTCAAAAGCCGCCAGGCGCAGAATGGCCAGCTCAAGCTGATCCACCTCTTCCACCAGGCGAGCCAGGTTGGGTTTCAGCCGGGCATCCAGGTTGGATGACTGGGAAACCACACCGACCAGCAGCTCACGGAAGTAGCCCAGATCGGCCCCTTTGGTGTCCTGCTCGGTGAGGAACTCATGCTCAATATCGGCAACAGCATTGCCGCTCATTTGCCAGGAATAGATGGCCTGCACCGCCAAACGGCGGGCCTTACGACGCTCGGAAGGCTTCACAAATTTCTCCGGCCTTAGGCCAGTTGATTAAGGACGTTAACCATCTCCAGCGCGCCCAGTGCGGCTTCGCCGCCCTTGTTACCAGCTTTGGTGCCAGCGCGCTCGATGGCTTGCTCAATGGTGTCGGTGGTCAGTACCCCGAAGGAGACCGGAGTATCAAACTCCAGCATCACCTGGGCCAGTCCTTTGTTGCACTCACCGGCAACGAAGTCGAAGTGCGGAGTGCCACCGCGGATCACGGCGCCCAGGGCGATGATGGCATCGAACTCCCCTTTGGCGGCAACGCGGCGGGCAGCCAGCGGCAGTTCAAACGCACCCGGTACCCGAACAACAGTGATGTCTTCTTCGTTTACCTGACCAAACCGCTTGAGGGTATCGATCGCGCCTTCCAGCAGGCTGTCAACGATAAAGCTGTTAAAACGGGAAACCACAATAGCGATCTTAGCGCCTTTGGCTTCGATGTTGCCTTCGATTACCTTCATCTTCATTTCCGTAGTGTTTTTTCTGTGCCCCACCAGTGGGGGGCAAAAAAGTGGCGTAATGATAGCACAGCGGACGCGCAATCCCAGCGCCCGCGATGGCCGTTATTCTTGCACGTATTCGGTCACTTCCAGTCCGAAGCCGGACAGGGCGTGGTAACGCTTGGGCCCGGACAGCAGACGCATGCGGGTCACACCGAGATCCGCCAGGATCTGGGAGCCGACGCCGACGGTGCGGGACGCGCCCGCGGCCTTACGGGGAACCCGCTGGCCCTGCTGCTCCTGGGACAGGATTTGCAGCTGCGCTTCGAGGGTTTCGGCGCCCTGTTCGCGTCCCAGAATCACCAGCACACCGCCTTCCTCAGCGATGCGGGACATGGCGGTATCCAGCGGCCAGGCGCTGTCGCCGAGGCTGCCCAACAGGTCTTTCATCGGGTCATGCAGATGCACACGCACCAGGGTGTTGTCGCCGATCGGGCCTTTGCACAGCGCCACATGGAACTGACCATCGATGGTGTCGCGGTAGCCCACCAGCTCAAACTCGCCATGGCGGGTCGGCAGGGTGCAGCTCACTTCACGGGTGATGGTGGTTTCGTTGTGGTTGCGGTACTCGATCAGGTCGGCAATGGTGCCGATCTTGATGCCGTGCTCGGCCGCAAACACTTCCAGCTCAGGACGACGGGCCATGGTGCCGTCTTCGTTGAGGATCTCAACGATAACCGCCGCGGATTCGAAACCGGCCAGACGGGCCAGATCGACGGACGCTTCGGTGTGGCCGGCACGGTTCAGCACGCCGCCATCTTTGGCACGCAGCGGGAAGATGTGGCCCGGCTGCACCAGGTCGCTGGGCTTGGCGTCCTTGGCGACGGCCGCCTGAATGGTGCGGGCGCGGTCTGCCGCGGAGATGCCGGTGGTCACCCCTTCGGCCGCTTCGATGGAAACGGTAAAGGCGGTGCCGTACTGCTCGGTGTTGTTGGATACCATCTGGTACAGGCCCAGACGGTCACAGCGTTCAGCACTCATCGGCATGCAGATCAATCCACGGCCAAAGCGGGCCATGAAGTTGATGGCGTCGGGCGTTACCGCCTCAGCGGCCATGATCAGGTCGCCTTCGTTCTCCCGATCCTCATCGTCCATCAGGATCACCATCTTGCCCTGACGGATGTCCTCGATAAGTTCGTTGATCGTATTCAGTGCCATGACTGTGGTCTTCCTCAATTACTTCATAAACCCGGCTCGGGCCAGCATCTCCAAGGTTAACCCGGAGTCGGTCTGAGTTGGGGCCGGTTGCATCAGACGTTCCAGGTAGCGGGCCAGCAGGTCCACTTCCAGGTTAACGCGATCTCCCACCTGCAGATCCAGCAAGGTGGTTTCCTGGGCGGTGTGCGGCACGATGGTCAATCGGAACCGTGCACCGTCCACTTCGTTCAAAGTCAGGCTGACACCATCAATGGTGACAGAGCCTTTATGGGGCAGGTAGCGAGCCAGCTCGGCCGGCGCCTGCAGCCAGAATTCAATGGCGCGGGCGCGGTTCTCCCGGGCCACCACTTCGGCACTGCCGTCAACGTGACCGCTGACCAGATGACCGCCGAGGCGGGTGGAGGGGGTGACGGCCCGCTCCAGGTTCACCTTATGCCCCACCGCATAGTGGGGGAAGTTGGTCAGGGCCAGGGTCTCAGCACTGACGTCGGCGACGTAGTGCTCGGCGCCCTTCTCCACCACGGTCAGACAGACGCCGTTGGTGGCAATACTGTCACCCAGCTGGACATCCTCCATCGGCAACTTGCCGGTGGCCACGGTCAGGCGCAGGTCGCCGCCGCGAGGCTCCAGTTTGCGCAGGGTTCCTACCGCTTCGATGATGCCGGTAAACATTTATGGCTTCTCCTGGCGGGTCAGAATCAGGCGCAGATCCGCGCCCACCCGCCGTACATCCTGAATTGTCAGCGAGGGCACTTCGGCCATCGTATCGACACCCGGCAGAGCCAACAGGCCCCGGGCCTCGCTGCCCATCAACTTCGGGGCCTGGTAGAGCCAGAGCTCGTCCCACAGCCCGGCACTGATAAAGGCGCCCGCAAGCGCGGAACCGGCCTCCACCAACACCTCGTTAATCTGCTGTCGGCCCAGCTCGTCGAGCAGCGCCGTCAGGGCGACTTTGCCCTCACCATTATCCGCTGCCGGCCAGACACTGACCGACGCAGGCCAGTGGCAATCATAACCGCGCAGGCTGGCCAGCATCAGCGGCCCGTCGCTGTCGAGCAGCTTCAACGGCGGCGCCAGTCGCGCCTTGCCATCGACCACCACCCGCAGCGGCTGCTGCAGATCGGCCTCACTGATGCGGCTTTGCCAGTGGCCGAGTTCCGCGTGGCGCACGTTCATGCTGGGGTTGTCCGCCAGCACGGAGTCGGCCCCGGTGATCACCGCATCACTGATGGCGCGCAGGCGCTGCACATCAGCGCGGGCCTCGGGCCCGGTGATCCACTTGGATTGGCCATTGGCCAGCGCGGTACGACCATCCAGACTGGCCGCCAGCTTAACCCGCACAAAGGGCCGTCCGGTGCGCATCCGCTTCATAAAGCCGGGGTTCACCGCTTCAGCCTCATTCGCCATCAGGCCATGCTGGGTTTCGATCCCGGCCGCTTCCAGCATCGCCAGGCCCCGACCTGCCACCTGCGGATTGGGATCCACCATGGCCGCCACCACGCGGGCAACGCCTGCGTCGATCAGGGCTTGGGAACAGGGGGGAGTTCGGCCGTAATGGCTGCAGGGTTCAAGGGTGACGTAGGCCGTAGCACCGCGGGCCTTATCCCCCGCTGCACGCAGGGCATGCACTTCGGCATGGGGACCGCCAGCACGGATATGGAAGCCTTCACCCACCACCTCTCCGTCGCGCACCAGCACGCAGCCGACGCGAGGATTGGGACGGGTGGTGAGCTGGCCGCGACGGGCCAGCTCCAGCGCCCGCGCCATATGGCGGGCGTCATCGGTTGAGAACATCAACGTTTTTCCAAACTGGCAATGGCTTCGCCAAACTGCGCCAGATCGTCAAAGGCCCGGTAAACGGAGGCAAACCGAATGTAGGCCACCTTGTCGAGTGTCGACAACTGCTCCATCACCAGGTTGCCCACCAGCTCTGAGCCCACTTCACGCTCACCGGTGGCACGCAGGGAGGATTTGATCTTGGTGATCGCCTGCTCAACCTGCTCGGCCCCAACCGGACGCTTCTCCAGCGCTCGCTGGATGCCGCGCCGCA
Organism: Ferrimonas balearica DSM 9799; assembly: GCF_000148645.1. Classification (NCBI taxonomy): domain Bacteria; kingdom Pseudomonadati; phylum Pseudomonadota; class Gammaproteobacteria; order Alteromonadales; family Ferrimonadaceae; genus Ferrimonas; species Ferrimonas balearica. The sequence continues at coordinate 913,387 of NC_014541.1, read as the reverse complement.
ACTTCTCTTCATCAAAGGGCTGGCGGGTGCCATCGGATTTAATGATTCGCGGCATCACCAGCTCGGCGGTTTCGAACGTGGTGTAACGCTCGTGGCAGGTCAGGCACTCGCGACGACGGCGGACCTGATGGCCATCCGCCACCAGCCGGGAGTCGATCACCTTGGTGTCAGTGGCGGCACAGAAGGGACAGTGCATTGCTCCTCCAACGATTGGGGAATGGGATTACCGCGGATTTAACTGTCGGCAAAGCATATCGAAAATTCCGCTTGGGGTTAACACGCGGCTACGTAAAAGCCCGCCAAAATGGCGGGCTTGGTCACGCTCTGGAAACGGAATCCTTACGCGTACACGGGATGACGCTGGCACAGCTCCAGTACTTGCTGCTTAACGCGCTCTACCACGGCCTCGTCACCGAACTGGTCGAGGATGTCGCAGATCCAACCGGTCAGCTCGCGGGATTCACCCTCAGTGATGCCTCGACGGGTCAGTGCCGGGGTACCGATACGCAGGCCGGAGGTCACGAAGGGGCTGCGCGGGTCGTTCGGCACGGAGTTCTTGTTCACGGTGATGTTGGCGCGGCCCAGGGCGGCGTCAGCGTCTTTACCGGTGATGTCCTTGTCGATCAGGTCGAGCAGGAACAGGTGGTTGTGAGTACCACCGGAAACCACCTTGTAACCGCGGCTGATGAAGGTTTCCGCCATCGCCTGGGCGTTCTTCACCACCTGCTGCTGGTAGGCTTTGAACTCCGGCTGCAGCGCTTCTTTAAAGGCAACGGCCTTGGCGGCGATCACGTGACACAGCGGGCCACCCTGACCACCGGGGAACACCGCGGAGTTCAGTTTTTTGTACACCGCTTCATCACCGATAGCCGACAGGATCAGACCGCCACGGGGGCCGGCCAGGGTCTTGTGGGTGGTGGTGGTCACCACGTGGGCGTGGGGCAGCGGGTTGGGGTAAACGTCAGCGGCAATCAGACCGGCCACGTGGGCCATGTCGACAAACAGGTAAGCCCCCACTTCGTCAGCGATCTCGCGGAACTTGGCCCAATCGATCACACCGGAGTAGGCGGAGAAACCAGCGATGATCATCTTCGGCTTGTGCTCCAGTGCCAGGGCACGCACTTCGGCGTAGTCGATCTCACCGGTTTCCGGGGTGATGCCATACTGCACGGCGTTGTAGATCTTGCCGGAGAAGGAGACGTGGGCACCGTGGGTCAGGTGACCACCGTGGGCCAGGCTCATGCCCAGTACGGTGTCGCCGGGCTCAAGCAGGGCCATAAATACAGCGGCGTTGGCCTGGGAGCCGGAGTGCGGCTGAACGTTGGCGTAATCGGCACCGAACAGTTGCTTGGCGCGCTCAATGGCCAGCTCCTCTGCCACATCAACGTGCTCGCAACCGCCATAGTAACGCTTGTGCGGGTAGCCTTCAGCGTACTTGTTGGTCAGCTGGGAACCCTGAGCTTCCAGCACACGGGGGCTGGTGTAGTTCTCAGAGGCAATAAGCTCGATGTGCTCTTCCTGGCGCACCTTTTCAGCTTCCATCGCGGCAAACAGTTCCGGGTCAAAGTCGGCGATGTTCATCTTTCTATCCAGCATCCGTCTCTCCTGGGCGGTGTCATCTGTGTAGGGGGTTTGGTTGGCGCCACAGTGTACTCCCATGCCGACGCCAACCCAAGCTTTTGAGACCCCGGTCACACTGATAAGACCATAACGAGTGAATGAAATCCCTTTTCTTAAAGGCACAAAAAAACCGGGCCTGGGCCCGGTTTCTTCTTAACCACTCGCTCAGAAGCGGTAGTTCACATTGAGGTTCACGTAGCGACCCGGCTGGGTAAAGTTACTTTCCGGCGCGCCCATGTTGTCCATCAGGTACTTGGATTGACCCGCCACATCAGCGTATTCCACGTACTCTTTGTCGAACAGGTTGAACACACCAGCGCGCAGTTTCCAGTTGCTGGTCAGCTCCATCGCCATGGTCAGGTCCACAACCGCATAGCCAGCGGTGGTGTAAGCCTCGTTGTACTCCGGCTTATAGATGATGGAGTCGTCCGGGATGATCACCATATCGGTCACGCGGTCCATGGCACCGGCCATGCGAACCACACCACCAAACTGGGTCGGGATGCCGGCCAGGTTGGTGTAGGCGTTGGCCCCCACGGTCACCTTCAGCGGGCTGATGGTGTTGAGGTAGTTGCCCTGATCGTCCTTACCGTAGGTGTACGCGAAGTTACCCCACAGCTCGAAGTCGTCAGTCAGCCAGTGGTTAACCTGACCTTCAATGCCGTAGATCTCGACACGGTCTCGGTTCATATAGTCGTACTGCAGCGCCAGCACCGGATCGTTCTTGTTCGGGTCCTCACACCAGGGGCCGAAGATCGGGAACGGCATGCCCCAGCTGGTCGGGGTACACATCGGGGCGTCGTGGAACTCCCAGTCGATGTAGTCCTTGGCCTGGGTGTAGAAACCGGTCAGCTCGTAAGAGGTGCTGTGGTGGTTACCGCGAACGCCCAGCTCGATGGTGTGGGATTTCTCCGACTCCAGCTCGTAGTTCGGCATGATCTCCACAGGGAACGGCATACGACCGTCCTGGATCTCCAGCTCACCCCACTTTTGGTCCGGGGTCGGCATCTTGTAGCCGTAGGCGTACTGGGTGTACACGCTGACCGCGTCAGTCAGGTGATACACCAGGCCCAGCTTGGGTGACCAGAAGCTTTCGCTCATCTGTTGGAAGTCCGCCGGATCACGGCCGGCCTCTTCCGCCATCTGGGCGTCCGGGGTGTTTCGGTAGTAGTCGTAACGCAGACCCGCCACCACGTTCAGCTTGCCGTCCAGCAGGCTGATGTCGTCCTGGAAGAACGCGCCCACCCGCAGGCTGTCGGTGTCGGCGAAGGCGAACTGGTCTTCACCCACCCAGGCACCGTTTTTGCCGGGGGTGTAGTAGGTACGGTGGCGCTGCATGGTGGAGGACTCAACGTCCAGACCGAAGGTCAGCTGGTGGCCGTAGCTGTCGCTGCCGATGTACTTACCAAAGGTGCTGGCCAGACCGATCCGGGACTCCTCAAAGTTGTAGTCACGGTACTGGGTCATGTCACCGCGCTGATCGTCGGTCACGCTGAAGTAGTCGCGCTGTTCCTGCTGGTCGGTAAAGCCGTAATACATCACGATATCGAGGTTATCGTGCAGGATGGTGGCCTTATCGGAGCGCAGGCGCAGGGAGCTGTTAAACGCCTGGGTGCGACGGTCGATATCGCGGTCTTCGTTGCGCACGCCGTTGTAATCACGCTGCTCCCAACGGTCGAGCTGCTGGTCCAGATAATCCAGAGTCAGCTGGATATTGGTGTAATCGTTAACCAGGTATTTGCTCTTAAACAGCACGCTGTTGTTGATCAGGTCGCTGTCCGGCAGGGTTTCATCGTAGTTCTGCTGCTCTTCGCCGTTACGGTGCTGCACGGTCAGCAGATTTTCGAAGTCGCCGTAAGCGGCCGCACCGGTAAAGCCGGTAGACCACTCATTGTTCATGCCGGTGTAGCCGGCATTGGCGGAAAAGTATTTGTCGTCACCGAGCAGGTAGTCGGAGGCGTCTTTGGTGGTCATCACCACCACGCCACCCAGCGCATCGGAGCCGTACATGGTGGACGCTGCGGCTTTCACCACCTCCACCTGCTTGAGGGTTTCCACTTCCGTCAGGCCACGACCTGTCCCTTCCGCGCCCGGACCCAGCGGTGACGCGTACTGGTTGTTCACCCGCACACCGTCTTTCACCATCATCACCCGGTTGCCACCGATACCACGGATGGTCACGGAGGTCGGTTTGCCGGCGCCGCCTTTCACATCCACGGCGGCCTCATTGCGGAACAGTGAGGAGAAATCGGTACTCATATTGCGCGCGATCGCTTCTTCGTCGATCACCACAACGGAACCGGCAACCTGGTCCAGACTCTGCTCCAGACGGGAGCCCGAGACCACCATAACCTCCTGGGCCTGGCGATGGGCCGGCACCTCGGTTTGGGACTCTTCTGCCGCGACCGGCGCTGCCATTGCAGACACCACGGCCAGGCTGACCAGATTAAAAGGAAGGGACTTCATCGTGTAAACCACCCTGTCGTCATCAAGAATTAAATGATAATGATTCTTATTTTTTGAATTTTAAGCGGGAGGGAGTGTATCAACGGGCAACAGGGAAAAAGGTGCGGAGGGTCTCGTTTTAATAAGGTTTCAACGCATTTGTTGTGCATTTTTCATCCACTTAACTCCTATAACATGCACTTTCACCGGGGTTCGGCGACTTAGCCTCACAAAACCGCTGAAAATCCTACTGTGGTCTCAGCCAGGGCGGGGCCCAAAAATCCTCGGTATCACGCCAGCACACACCAAGGCCGGATTTGAGGTACAATCAGCTTCCTGTTTTTCACACAAGCTAATCCCGGAAATGGCTCAGTTTATCTACTCCATGCTGCGCGTGGGCAAGGTGGTACCGCCCAAGCGCCATATCCTTAAAGACATCTCTCTCTCCTTCTTCCCTGGCGCCAAGATCGGTGTTTTGGGTCTGAACGGTGCCGGTAAATCCACGCTGCTGCGGATCATGGCTGGCGTTGACACCGAATTTGAAGGTGAAGCCCGTCCTCAGCCCGGCATCAAGGTGGGTTACCTGCCGCAGGAGCCGCAGCTGGACCTGTCCAAGACCGTCCGTGAGGTGGTTGAGGAAGCGGTTTCCGACGTGAAAGGTGCACTGACTCGCCTGGACGAGGTCTACGCGGCCTACGCCGACGAGAACGCCGACTTCGACGCCCTGGCCAAAGAGCAGGGTGAGCTGGAAAACATCATTGCTGCCAAAGATGGCCACAACCTGGAAAACGCCCTGGAGCGCGCTGCCGACGCCATGCGTCTGCCGGCCTGGGACGCCAAGGTTGAGCACCTCTCTGGTGGTGAGCGCCGCCGTGTTGCCCTGTGCCGTCTGCTGCTGGAAAAGCCGGACATGCTGCTGCTGGACGAACCGACCAACCACCTGGACGCCGAGTCCGTGGCCTGGCTGGAACGCTTCCTGGTGGAATACCCGGGCACCGTAGTGGCCATTACCCACGACCGTTACTTCCTCGACAACGCCGCTGGCTGGATCCTGGAACTGGACCGTGGTGAAGGCATTCCGTGGGAAGGCAACTACTCCTCCTGGCTTGAGCAGAAAGAGGCCCGTCTGGAGCAGGAAGCCGCTCAGGAGAAGGCCCGCATGAAGTCCATCCAGAAAGAGCTGGAATGGGTTCGTCAGAATCCGAAAGGACGTCAGGCCAAGTCCAAGGCCCGTATGGCCCGCTTCGAAGAGCTCAACAGCTCCGATTACCAGAAGCGTAACGAGACCAACGAGCTGTTTATCCCGCCGGGCCCGCGCCTGGGTGACAAGGTGCTGGAGATCAACCACCTGACCAAATCCTACAACGGTCGCGTGCTGATTGATGACCTCTCCTTCACCCTGCCCAAGGGCGCCATCGTCGGCATCATCGGCCCGAACGGCGCCGGTAAGTCCACCCTGTTCCGCATGCTGAGCGGTCAGGAGACGCCGGATTCCGGTGAGATCGTGCTGGGTGATACCGTTCAGCTGGCGTCCGTGGACCAGTTCCGCGACAGCATGGACGACAGCAAGACCGTGTTCCAGGAAGTGTCCAACGGTCAGGACATCCTCAAGATCGGCAGCTTCGAAATCCCGGCCCGTGCTTACGTCAGCCGCTTCAACTTCAAGGGCACCGACCAGCAGAAGCGCGTCGGCGAACTGTCCGGTGGTGAGCGTGGTCGTCTGCACCTGGCCAAGCTGCTGCAGGCCGGCGGCAACCTCTTGCTGCTCGACGAACCGACCAACGACCTGGACGTGGAAACCCTGCGTGCACTGGAGAACGCCCTGCTGGAGTTCCCGGGCTGCGCCATGGTGATCTCGCACGACCGTTGGTTCCTTGACCGTGTGGCCACCCACATCCTCGACTACCGTGACGAGGGCAAGGTCAACTTCTTCGAAGGTAACTTTAACGAGTACGCCGACTGGATGAAGAAGGAACAGGGCATCGACATCAGCGAACCGCACCGTCTCAAGTACAAGCGCATCGACTGATAGCGACACCGATAAAAAAAGCCGGGCTAAGCCCGGCTTTTTTTATCCAGTTGGCCATGCCGACTCAGGGTTCCAGTGGCCGCCGGGAGAACAGTTCGCCATCGCACTTGGGACAACGCGGCAGGGTGTCCGGGTGGAAGAAGGACATGCTGTGGCCGCACTGGTCGCACACCAGCTCACCTAACCCAACCACTTCTCCGGCCTGGAAGGTGCCGTGGTGGCGTAACTCCTCATTCAGCTCGTGCCACTCCATCTGGCTGCGATCGGTGATCTCCACCAACCAACTCCAGATGCTGTTCTCCAGGCCGAGGGTAAAGACGCTGTCGGTTTCCGGCTCGTCACCGCTCTCCAGCTGACGCGCGTATTCCGCCAAATCCCGTCGCAAAAACTGCTCCACCAGGTCCATCTGTTGGTCGCTCAGGGTCGACTCCATGGCCAGGTAGGTGCGGCTCTGTTTCAATACCGCGTCCAGCTGTCCCAGGGTCAGGTCCGGGTCATCCCGGTAGCGGCGTTCGATCTCGCTGAGCAGTTGTTCGTATTGTCGGATCATCGGGCTAGATTCCATCCCCATAATGTCCTCCTCAGGCTGATGAGGGATAAGCGATTCTGTTGAGCTTAAACCAGTTATCGCATAAGGCGACGTTAACCGCACCCACCCCGGCGCGGAAACCGGGCCGTAAAGACCACCTTCAAACCAAAGCCTGATCCCAGATCAAGTAAATGGCAAACAGGGTCGGCGAAGGGATTGCCGGGGCGTTGACGACGCGCCCCGGGGCTGGTCATTATTGTGCGGATCGGGCCCTCCCCGAGGGGCCGCACTGATGGCCTTTCTGCCCGCACTGGCGCCCGCCGCTGGGCACGGTTCCCCCACCGCCATGGAACCGCACCGTTCGGGCCTTGTTGCCATTGAAGCTCCTGCGTTATTCTATGGAGATCGCCATTGGGCCAATTCAGGCCCAAACCTCAAATTTCAATCTTGGATTCCCGACGTGCCGATGCAAGAGCAATACAATCCCGCCCAGATCGAATCCCAGGTGCAGAAGCACTGGGACGACAACCAGACCTTTGTTGCCAAGGAAGACCCGAGCAAGGAGAAGTTCTACTGCCTCTCCATGTTCCCCTACCCCAGCGGTCGACTGCACATGGGCCACGTTCGCAACTACACCATTGGTGACGTGATCAGCCGCTTCCAGCGTCTGCAGGGTAAAAACGTATTGCAGCCCATCGGCTGGGACGCCTTCGGTCTGCCGGCCGAAAACGCCGCGATCAAAAACAAGAGCGCGCCGGGTCCGTGGACTTACGAAAACATCGAATACATGAAAGGCCAGCTGAAGATGCTGGGCTTTGGCTACGACTGGAGCCGTGAACTGGCCACCTGTAAGCCGGACTACTACCGCTGGGAACAGTGGTTCTTCACCGAGCTGTACAACAAGGGCCTGATCTACAAGAAGACCAGCGCCGTGAACTGGTGTGAAAACGACCAGACCGTACTGGCCAACGAGCAGGTGGTCGACGGTTGCTGCTGGCGCTGTGACACCCCGGTGGTGCAGAAGGAGATCCCGCAGTGGTTCATCAAGATCACCGACTACGCTGACCAACTGCTGTCCGACATGGACCAGCTGGAAGGCTGGCCGGAGATGGTGAAAACCATGCAGCGCAACTGGATCGGCCGCTCCGAAGGGATCGAAATGACCTTCGATGTGGACGGCATGGACGAATCCTTTGCTATCTACACCACCCGTCCGGACACCGTGATGGGCGTGACCTACGTGGGCATCGCCGCCGGTCACCCGCTGGCCGAAAAAGCCGCCGAGTCCAACCCGGAGCTGGCCGCTTTCATCAACGAGTGCAAAAACACCAAGGTGGCGGAAGCTGAGCTGGCCACCATGGAGAAGAAAGGCGTGGCCACCGGCCTGTACGCCGTGCACCCGCTGTCCGGCCGCAAAGTGCCGATCTGGGTCGCCAACTTTGTGCTGATGAACTACGGCACCGGCGCCGTTATGGCGGTACCGGCACACGACCAGCGTGACTACGAATTTGCCACCAAGTACGGCCTCGACATCGAAGGCGTGATCAAGCCGCAGGACGGCGAGCTGGACATCTCCGAGCAGGCCTACACCGACAAGGGCATCCTGTTTAACTCCGGCGAGTTTGACGGCCTCGACTTCGACGGTGCCCTGAACGCCATCGCCGAGAAGCTGGGTGAGCTGGGCAAAGGCCACAAGACCACCAACTTCCGTCTGCGCGACTGGGGTGTGTCCCGTCAGCGTTACTGGGGCGCGCCGATCCCGATGGCCACCCTGGAGAACGGCGAAACCGTCACCATCCCCGCCGAAGACCTGCCGGTTGTTCTGCCGGAAGATGTGGTGATGGACGGCGTGACCAGCCCGATCAAAGCGGACAAGTCCTGGGCCCAGACCACCGTCAACGGCCAACCGGCGACCCGTGAGACCGACACCTTCGACACCTTTATGGAGTCCTCCTGGTACTACGCCCGCTACACCAGCGTTGGCACTGATGACCAGATGCTGGACCCGGCAAAAGCCAACTACTGGCTGCCGGTAGACCAGTACATCGGTGGTATCGAGCACGCCAACATGCACCTGCTCTACTTCCGCTTCTTCCACAAGCTGCTGCGCGACGCGGGCCTGGTTAACTCCGACGAGCCGGCCAAGCGCCTGCTGTGTCAGGGCATGGTGCTGTGTGATGCCTTCTACTACACCGGCGAAAACGGCCAGCGTGTCTGGGTTGCCCCTACCGACGTGACTCTGGAGCGCGACGGCAAAGGCAACATCATCAAGGCCACCGACGCCGACGGTCGTGAACTGGTGCACGCCGGCATGACCAAGATGTCCAAGTCCAAGAACAACGGCATCGACCCGCAAGAGATGGTGGAGAAGTACGGTGCGGACACCGTGCGTCTGTTTATGATGTTCGCGGCACCGCCGGAACTGACCCTGGAGTGGCAGGAGTCTGGTGTGGAAGGCGCCCTGCGCTTTCTCAAGCGTCTGTGGAAGCTGTCCCACGAGCACGTGGCCAAAGGCCCGGCGCCGAAACTGGACATCGCCAGCCTCAACAACGATCAGAAAGCGCTGCGTCGTGCCCTGCACCAGACCATCGCCAAGATCACCGACGACTACGGCCGCCGTCAGACCTTCAACACCGCCATCGCTGCCGTGATGGAGCTGATGAACAAGCTGACCAAAGCGCCGCAGGAGAGCGACAACGATCGCGCCCTGATGCAGGAAGCGCTGGATGCCGTGGTACTGCTGCTGTACCCGATCACCCCGCACACCAGCCACGCGCTGTACCTGGCCCTGGGCCACAGCGGCAACGTCGACGAAGCCCAATGGCCGGTTGCCGACCAGGACGCCATGGTAGAAGATGAGAAGCTGGTGGTGGTACAGGTGAACGGTAAAGTGCGTGCCCGCATTACCGTGGCCGCCGACGCCACCCAGGAGCAGGTTCAGGCCATCGGCCTGGCCGAGCAGAACGTGGCCAACTTCACCGACGGCAAGACCATCCGCAAGGTGATCTACGTGCCCGGCAAGCTGCTCAACATCGTCGCCAACTAAGCGCAATTCAGGCACCCTACGGGGTGCCTTTTACCATAAGGAGATGAAGGTGATCCGACGCCTTCTTACCGTATTTACCCTGTTCGCTCTGCTCGCCACCAGCGGTTGTGGTTTCCGCCTGCAGAGCAACTACCAGTTCCCGGAAGAGCTGGCCCAGATCCAACTCAACAGCGCCGACGACCAGGGCGAACTGCACCGCCTGGTGAAAGAGCGCCTGCGCCTCGCCAACATTGAGGTGGTCGAGGACGACACCGCCCCGCGCCTGTGGCTGGGTCAGGATCATCTGGAGCGCTCCACCCTGTCGCTGTTCCCCTCCGGCCAGGTTGCCGAGTACGAGCTGATCTACTCCGTCACCAGCTCCATCACCGTCGGTGAGCAGGCGCCCCAGAGTTTCAATATCGAGATCCGTCGTGACTATCTCGATGACCCCCGTACCGCACTGGCCAAAAACCGCGAACTCGAGCTGCTGCTCGGCGAGATGCGGGCCCAGGCGGCGGACCGCATTATGCGTGCCCTCTCCTCCACCCGCATCGACAGCGAGACCGCCCACTGATGCGGATCTTTCCCAGTCAGTTGGGGCAGCACCTGAACAAGCTGCCCCCCATTCTGATGGTGTTTGGCGATGATGTGCTGATCCGCGAAGAGTGTCGTGATGCCCTGCGCCAGGCCTGCTACCGGCTGGGCGCACAGGAGCGCCTTTCGCTGGTTCAGGAATCCCCGTTCAACTGGGATGAACTGCGCCAGGAGTGTCAGTCATTGTCGCTGTTTGCCAGCTCCCGGGTGATCGAGCTGGAACTGCCCAGCCTCAAACCCGGCACCGATGGCGCCGCAGTCTTGGCAGAACTGGCCGAAGAGCTGTCCCACCAGCAGGATCTGTGGCTGTTGCTGCATGGCCCCAAGGCGGGCCGCGACCAGACCAACACCAAGTGGTTCAAGGCTCTGGATAAGCACGGCCTCTATGTTCAGGCCCTGACCCCGGAAGGCCCCCACTACCAGCGTTGGATTGCCGAGCGGGCCCGACGCCACCAGCTGCAGCTGGATCGCGACGGCCAGAACTACCTGGCCAGCCTGTTTGAAGGCAACCTGCTGGCCGCCGATCAGGCGATGGCTCAGTTGGCCCTGATCGCCCCGGGCCAACGCCTGAATCAGGAAGCGCTGGCAGAACACCTGCAGGACCAGTCCCGCTACAGCGTGTTCGAGCTGGCCGACGCCCTGTTGGCCGGCAACATCGATGGCGCCCTCAAGATCCTGTCGCAACTGCGTCAGGAGGGCACCGCGGCCACGCTGGTCAGCTGGGCTGTCAATCGCGAGTGGGCCCTGCTGCTGGGGTTCTGTGCCGGACAGGCCAATGGCCAGTCGATGGCGGAATTGATGAAAGCCGCACGGGTGTGGGAGAAGCGCCAGCGCCTCTACCAGAACTGCCTGAACCGGTTAGGGCCGGAGCGCATCAGCGCCGCCATGGCCGCCGCCGGCGCCCTGGAAGCGATGCTCAAAGGTGAGCATCAGGACGACGCCGCACAGTGGCTGGCACTGGCCGACCTGTGCGCCCGCTTTGACCCGCAATACCAGCCGATGGTGGCCTTATGAACCCGGCACTGGGCTTTTTTGGCGGCACCTTCGACCCCATCCACAACGGCCACCTGCGCAGCGCCTATGAGGTGCACCAGCGCCTGGGCCTGGCCCAGACTTTCCTGCTGCCCAATGCCATCCCGCCGCACAAAACCGGCCCGGATGTCAGCCCGGAGCAGCGCCTGGCGATGGTGGAACTGGCCGCCGCTGACCATGTCGAACTGCGGGTGGATGCGCGGGAGCTGCAGCGGGATGCGCCCTCCTACACCGTAGACACCCTGACCGAACTTCGCGCCGAGCATCCGGACACGCCGCTGTGCTTTATCATCGGCATGGATTCCCTGCTCAGCCTGCCCCGCTGGCACCAGCCGGAGCGCATTCTGGAACTGGCCCACCTGGTGGTGTGCCACCGGCCGGGATACCAGCTGGCCAGCGACGCTCCGGTGCAGTCCTGGCTCGCCCGCTACGGCTGCAACGACCCGGCGCAACTGCATTCACAGCCGGCGGGACTTATCCATTGCCTGGCCGTCACCCAGCTGGAGATCGCCTCCAGTACCCTCCGCCAGCAGATGGCCGAGGGCTACGCTCCGCACTTCCTGCTGCCGGATCCGGTGGTCAGGTATATTGAGCAACACGGCCTGTATGGCATCAATCTTGGTGGCAAAGGCCCGAAATCGGTATAATGCGCCGCTTTGCCAACGTCCAGATGAGGAGTTCAGGGTGAAACCTGTTGAACTGAAAGATTTTGCTGTAGACAAGGTGGACGATCTGAAAGCCCGGGACATCGTAGTACTGGATGTCTCCGACCGCTCAGACGTTTGCGATTTTATGGTGGTGTGCACTGGCACCTCCAAAACCCACGTACGCTCCATCGCGGAGCACCTGGTGGTTGAGGCCAAAGATGCTGGCCAGCAGCCGCTGGGCGTGGAAGGTAAGGATACCGGCGAATGGGTACTGGTGGATCTCTCCTCTGTGATCGTGCATGTGATGCAGGAGCAGGTGCGGGATCTGTACCAGCTGGAAAAACTCTGGGCCGCGCACCCGGGGCAGTAAATGAAACTGAAGCTGATCGCTGTGGGCACCAAGATGCCCGACTGGGTAACCAAGGGGTTCACTGAGTATCAGCGCCGCTTCCCCCGGGATCTGCCACTGGAACTGGTGGAGATCCCGGCTGGGAAACGGGGCAAGAACGCCGACATCGACCGCATCCTCGACAAAGAGGGTGAAGCGATGCTGGCGGCGGCCAAAGGGTGTCACATCGTGACGCTGGATATCCCGGGCAAACCCTGGGATACCCCCACCCTGGCCAAACAACTGACCCGCTGGCAGCTGGATGGCCGCGATGTCGCCATCCTAATTGGCGGCCCGGAAGGGCTGGCCCCCTCCTGCAAGCAAGCGGCAGAACAGAGTTGGTCCCTGTCCAACCTCACCCTGCCCCATCCGTTGGTTCGCGTTGTGATGGCTGAAAGCCTCTACCGAGCCTGGAGCATCAACAACAATCACCCCTATCATCGCGAATGAGACGTTATCGGCAACGGGTTGCTTTTCGGGATCACGCCGCAGAGTCGGCACTTTTTACGCGACGGGCCATCGTCTGCTTTGGCTTCGTGGCGATCATGTTCGGCGTCCTGCTGAGCAACCTCTATCACGTTCAAATCGTCGATCACCAGGCCTACCAGACGCGTTCCAATGACAACCGTATCCGCCTGATCCCGGTTGCCCCCAACCGCGGCCTGATCTACGACCGCAACGGCATTCTGTTGGCGGACAACCAGCCGGTGTTTGCCCTTGAAGTGGTGCCCGAGCGGGTGGACGACATGGAAGCCAGCCTGGCCGGCCTGGCCGATGTGCTGCAGCTGAGCTCAGAACAGCTGGATACCTTCCGCGAACGCCTCAAAGGCCACCGCCGCTTTAAGCCGCTGGTGCTGGTGGACCAGCTCGATGAAGCCGAAGTGGCCGCATTCAGCGTCAACCAACACCGTTTCCCCGGCTTTACCGTGGAGGCGGGTCTGAAACGTCACTACCCCCATGGCGCCAGCCTGACGCACCTGCTCGGCTACGTGGCCCGCATCAACAGCCAGGACCAGCTCCGGCTGGAGGAAAACGACGAAGACGCGCGTTACGCCGCCACCCGCAGCATCGGCAAACAGGGCATTGAACGCTTCTATGAATCCCAGCTGCACGGCGAACCGGGCATGCTGGAGGTGGAGGTCAACAACCGTGGCCGCATCGTCCGTACCCTCAGCGCCCAGGCCAGCCAGGCCGGCACTGACCTGCACCTGACCCTGGACCTGCCACTGCAGAAGAAAGTGGAAGCCGTACTGGATGGCCGCCGTGGCGCTGTGGTGGCGATGGATCCCAAGACCGGCGGCATCCTCGCCATGGTCTCCAGCCCCAGCTACGACCCCAACGCGTTCGTTACCGGCATCTCCGGCAAACAGTACAGCGCCCTGCTGAACGACAAGAACCGCCCGCTGATCAACCGCGCCACCCAGGGCCAGTATGCCCCGGCTTCCACCGTCAAGCCGCACCTGGCTCTGCTGGGTCTTGAGACGGGCGTGGTCACCGAGGACACCAAAATCTGGGATCCGGGCTGGTGGCAGATCCCCGGCGTGGAGCGCCGCTACCGTGACTGGAAACGCTGGGGCCACGGCTGGGTTGACCTGAACAAGGCGATCGCCTCCTCCTGCGACACCTACTTCTATGATCTGGCTTACAAGACCGGCATCAACGACATCAGTAACTTTATGTTCCAGTTTGGCTTTGGTGAGCGCACCGGCGTCGACCTGATGGAGGAATCCGCCGGTAATATGCCGACCCGGGACTGGAAGCGCCTGCGTTACAAAGAACCCTGGTACATCGGTGACACCATCTCGGTGGGTATCGGTCAGGGCTACTGGACCGCAACGCCGCTGCAGCTGGCCCAATCCACCGTGATCCTGGCCAACTCCGGCGTCCGCCACGTGCCCCATTTCCTGGCGGCCACCGCCACCGATGGGGTGCGCACCGAGCAGCCGATCATCGACAAGCCGCCGATGGTGCTGGCCAAGCCCGAATCGTGGAAAGCGATTCAGCGCTCCATGTACCTGACCGCGCACAACCCGATGGGCAGTGGCTATCGCCAGTTTAACGACGCCAAATACACCTCGGCGGTGAAAACCGGTACCGGACAGGTCTTCGGCCTGGCTGAGGACGCGGAGTACGACGAAGACAACATCGCCGAGCACCTCCGCGATAACGCCCTGTTTGTGGGTTACGCGCCCTTTGAAGATCCGCAGATCGTCATCGCCATCGTGCTGGAAAACGCCGGCTGGGGTGGCGCCAACGCGGGCCCGGTGGCGCGTGCGCTGTTTGATTTCTACCTGGACCCGGAGAGCCGGGAACAGGACGCCGAGGAGGCTGAGTAATGGGTAATGCCCCGGGCAGTCGCCCCAACCTGTGGTTTCGCCTGCACCTCGACCTGCCCTTGCTGAGCGCCCTGCTGGTGCTGATGGGGTACGGCCTGCTGGTGCTCTACAGCGCCAGCGGCGAAAGCATGGCGATGCTGGACCGCCAGCTGTTCCGCATCGGCCTGAGCCTCGGGGTGATGTTTGTGCTGGCCCAGATCAATCCGGAGATCTTCCGGCGCTGGGCCCTGCCAATCTTCCTGGTTGGGGTCGCGCTGCTGGTGGCCGTGGACCTGTTCGGTGAGATCAACAAAGGCGCCCGGCGCTGGCTGAATCTCGGCTTTATGGAGTTTCAGCCGTCGGAGCTGATGAAACTGGCGTTCCCCATCACCATGGCGTGGTACATCAGCCAGTTCCCGCTGCCGCCGAAGAAACGCCACCTGCTGGGGGGCGCCGCACTGCTGCTGGTGCCCACCCTGCTTATCGCCGCCCAGCCTGACCTCGGCACCTCCATTCTGGTGGCCGCCTCCGGCGTCTTTGTGCTGTTTCTGTCCGGCATGAGTTGGGCCGTCGTAGGCGCCTGCGTTGCCGGGGTGCTGGCGTTTCTGCCCATCCTCTGGTTCTTCCTGATGAAGGACTATCAGCGCACCCGGGTACTGACCCTGCTCGACCCGGAGAAAGACCCGCTGGGCGCCGGATACCACATCATCCAATCCAAGATCGCCATCGGCAGTGGCGGCTTTGAGGGCAAAGGCTGGCTGCAGGGCACCCAGTCCCAGCTCGACTTCCTGCCGGAACGTCACACCGATTTTATCTTTGCCGTCCTCGGCGAAGAGTTTGGCTACATCGGTATCGCCGTACTGCTGGCGATCTACCTGTTCATCATTGGCCGCGGACTGGTGATCGCCAGCCGCGCGCAAACCGCTTTCGGTCGTCTGCTGGCCGGCTCCATCACGTTGACCTTCTTCGTCTACGTGTTTGTTAACATCGGTATGGTCTCCGGACTGCTGCCGGTGGTGGGGGTGCCCCTGCCACTGGTGTCTTACGGGGGGACCTCGATGCTGACATTGATGGCCGGTTTTGGCATTCTGATGGCCATTCATACCCACCGGCGCTTTATCGCCCAGTAAGTAAGTGGTAACCCCATGATTGGACGCTCCCTTCTTGCTGCCGCACTTTGGTGTGGCAGCGCCATGGCCCTGGCCAACCCGCAAGCCGACTTTGTTGCCGAGTGGCAACAACAGGGATTGTCCAAGGCTTACCTTGAGCAAGCCTTAGACCAGGCCGAACTGAGCCAGGACGTTCTGGACGCCATCCAGAAGCCCTGGGAAGCCAAACCCTGGTATCAGTATTACCCGCTGTTTCTGACCGAGGAGCGCCTGCAGGCGGGCCTGGCGTTCTGGAACGAGCACCAGGATACCCTCGCCCGGGCCGAACAGACCTTTGGCGTTGAGCCGGAGATCATCGTCGCCATCATCGGCGTGGAAACCTATTATGGCCGCCACCTCGGCCGCCATAAGGTGCTGGATGCCCTCTACACCCTGGGTTTCCACTACCCACCGCGACAGACCTTCTTCCGCAAGGAGTTCGGCCACTACCTCAAGCTGGCCCAGGAGCAGGACTGGGCACTGGATAGCATCAAAGGCTCCTACGCTGGCGCCATGGGCTACGGCCAGTTTATCCCCTCCTCCTATCTGGCTTATGCGGTGGATTTCGATAACGACGGCAAGCGCGACCTGATTGGCAACCCCGTCGATGCCATCGGCAGCGTGGCCAACTACTTCGCTGAACACCGCTGGCAGCATGGCCAGATCGCCATTGAGCCGGTCACCGTTGCCGCCGACGCCAACCTCGACGGGGTGATGTGGGACGGTAAGCGTCTGAGCCAGGATGCCGCCGCCCTCAAAGCCCGCGGCGTGGCCGTTCCGGACGGTGCCAAAGGACCGTTCAGCGTGGTGGAACTGGAAGTGGCTGAGAACCAGCATGACACCTTCCTGGCCCACCCCAACTTCTACAGCATCACCCGCTACAACCGCAGCCCGCTGTACGCGATGGCGGTGTGGCAGTTCAGCCAACAGCTGAAACAGGCCAAAGCGGATGATTAAACCGGGACGCCTGGCCAGCCTGGTGCTGGCCGTATGGTTGGCGGGCTGCAGCTCCAGCCCGGACGACCGTTACCAGATGGCTCAGGACAAAGCGCCGGACGGCGCGCCGGACCTGAACCAGCTGGAGCCGCCGGTGCCGCGCTACGAGCCGAAAAGCCGGGGCGGCAACCGCGACTACGAGGTGTGGGGCAAATCCTATCAGGTGCTGCCCAGCGCTGAGGGCTATGTCGAAGAGGGCAACGCCTCCTGGTATGGCGCCAAGTTCCACGGCCACCTGACCTCCAACGGCGAAACCTACGACATGTTCAGTTTCTCCGCCGCTCACCGCAGCCTGCCGTTACCCACTTACGCCAAGGTCACCAACCTGAGCAACGGCAAAAGTTTGGTGGTGCGCATCAATGATCGCGGCCCGTTCCACTCTGACCGCATCATCGATCTGTCCTACGCCGCGGCCTGGCACCTTGATATCCTCAAGTCCGGCACCGCTCCGGTGCGGGTGGAAGCGTACCACTTTGACGGCCCCAACAGCCCGCTGCCGCCGCTTGTGGGCCAGCCCCAGCTGTTTATCCAACTGGTGGCCAGTGGCGACCAGAGTGCCCTGAACCGACTGAAACCCGCGCTCGAAAAGCAGCTGGGCCAGCCGGTTCGAATCGAAACCAGTGGCCAGCTGCACAAGTTGCAACTGGGCCCGCTGACCGACGCTGCCACCGCGGAGCGATTACTCACTGAACTGCGAGCCGGGGAATATCCGCAAGCTTTTAAAGTGGTGGAACCCCAGGCCAACTGAAACTTTTGCGATAGCACGGTTGTCTGTTGATATACTGTGCCGCTATGGATGGCTAACCGTCTCAATCCAACGAATAATTTTCACAAAAGCGATCTCATCTGACATGAATCTGGTAAAACGCACTCTTGCTACCGCCGCCGCGGTGCTGATGTCCGCCTCCGTGACCGCAGCCCCTTCGGTGATCCCCAACGCCCCCACCGTTGCTGCGGGCTCCTACGTGCTGATGGACTTTAAGACCGGTCGTGTTCTGGCGGAAAACAACGCCTACGAACAGCGCGCTCCGGCCAGTCTGACCAAGATGATGACCTCCTACGTCCTTGGTCAGGAACTGAATCGCGGCAACGTTCGCGAAACCGACATGGTTAAGATCTCCAACAACGCCTGGGCCAAGAACTTCCCCGGCTCCTCCGTGATGTGGATCGAGGTGGGCAAAGAGGTCAACCTGATGGATCTGTACCGCGGTATGGTGGTGCAGTCCGGTAACGACGCCTGTGTGGCCATCGCCGAGCACGTGGCGGGCACCGAAAGCGCCTACACCGACCTGATGAACGCCTGGTCCGGTCAGCTGGGTATGGCCGATACCCACTTCGCCAACGCCCACGGCCTGGACGCCACCGATCAGGTGACCACCGCCTACGACATGGCCATCCTCGGCCGTGCCATCATCCGTGACATCCCCCAGTACTACCCGCTGTACTCCCTGAAAGAGTTCACCTTTAACGGCATCCGCCAGCACAACCGTAACGGCCTGCTGTGGGACCGCAGCCTGAACGTGGACGGCATGAAAACCGGCCACACCAACGGCGCCGGCTACAACCTGGTGAGCTCCGCCACCAAGGGCGACATGCGTCTGATCGCCGTGGTGATGGGCGCCAAGAGTCCGCAGTCCCGCGAAGCCGAAAGCAAGAAACTGCTCAACTACGGCTTCCGCTTCTTCGAGACCGTCACCCCGTACAAAGCCGGTGACGAGTTCACCAGCCAGAAAATCTGGTACGGTGACAAATCCGAAGTGCGCCTGGGCGTACTGGAAGACACTCCGGTCACCATCTACCGCGGTCAGTCTGACAACCTGAAAGCCAACTTCGAACTGAGTGAAGAGCTGAAAGCCCCGCTGAGCCGTGGTGACGTTGTTGGCACCGTGTACTTCCAGATGGACGGCGAAGACATCGCCAAGTTCCCGCTGGTGGTTCTGGATGACGTTAATGAAGGCAGCTGGTTCTCCAAGTTGATCGATTACTTCAAACTGCTGTTCCTGTCCTGGTTCTGACCGGGAATCCAGCAAAACGGGGTGGCCAGTGGCCACCCCGTTTTCGTTTGCGCCGCTTGATTTCTGATACAATCACCCCCATGTACAGCGGCTAGATAACCGCAGTTGGAGTTAACATGAATACCAAGTTTGACGAATACCTTGAATTTCCTTGCCAATTCCCGTTTAAGGTTCTTGGCCTGGCTGATGAAGCCCTGCCGGATCGCGTGATGGTGGTGCTGCAGCAGCACGCGCCGGGCGATTATGTGCCGAGCGTAAAACCGTCCAGCAAAGGCACCTACATCTCCGTGACTGTGACCACCACCGTCACCAGCAAAGAGCACATTGAACTGCTCTACACCGAGCTGGCGGCCATCGATGGGGTTCGCGGCGTTCTGTAAAGTGTGACCTATCTGGCATTCTGTCTTTGCCCGGGTATAATGCGGGCAACAGTTTCAGCCAAAGAAGTGGTCCAGATTGGTTGCCAACACCCTCATCATTCGCCATCTCGGCTCCCAGCCATACGAAACCGTCTGGCATGCGATGCAAAACTTCACCGATACGCGTGATGACCAACAACCGGATGAACTCTGGTTGGTGGAGCATCCGCCGGTGTTTACCCAAGGCCAGGCGGGCAAAGCCGAACACCTGCTGGCCACCGGTGACATTCCGGTGGTGCAGGTGGATCGCGGCGGCCAGGTGACCTACCACGGTCCCGGCCAGCTGGTGGCTTACCCCTTGCTGAACCTGCGCCGGCGTAAGCTGGGCGTGCGCGATCTGGTGACCCAGATTGAGCAGAGCCTGGTGGATCTGCTGGCCCGCTATCAGGTCGAGGCCGCCGCCAAGTGCGACGCCCCCGGCGTGTACGTCAATGAGCGCAAAGTGGCCTCACTGGGGCTGCGCATTCGCAAAGGCTGTTCTTTCCATGGCCTGGCGCTCAACGTGGACATGGATCTGTCCCCTTTCCTGCGCATTAACCCCTGTGGCTACGCCGGCCTCGAAATGGTGCAGACTGCCGATATCGGCGGCCCCCGTACCGTCGAAGAGGCGGCCCGCCATCTGAGTGAGATTTTCCCCCAGCGCCTGGGTTACCAGGCGATCGTAGAAAAAGAAGGATTGGATTGATGACCGAACGTCCTGTACGTCTGCAGGCGGGGGTAAAACTCCGTGACGCGGACAAGGTTGCCCGGATCCCGGTCAAGGTGATGCCCACCGAGCGGGAAGAGATGCTGCGTAAGCCCGAGTGGCTCAAGATCAAGCTGCCCGCCTCCAGCGAGCGCATCGATCAGGTTAAGCAGGCGATGCGTGACCATGGCCTGCACTCGGTGTGTGAAGAAGCCTCCTGCCCCAACCTGGCCGAGTGCTTCAACCACGGTACCGCCACCTTTATGATCCTCGGTGCCATCTGCACCCGCCGCTGCCCGTTCTGCGATGTGGCCCACGGCCGTCCGCTTAAGCCGGACCCGGAAGAGCCGGTCAAACTGGCCCGCACCATCCGCGACATGAAGCTGAAGTACGTGGTGATCACCTCCGTTGACCGCGACGACCTGCGTGATGGCGGTGCTCAGCACTTTGCCGACTGCATCCGCGAGATCCGTCTGCGCAACCCGGGGATCAAGATTGAGATCCTGGTGCCGGACTTCCGTGGTCGTATCGACCGGGCGCTGGAGATCCTCAAAGACAACCCGCCGGATGTGTTTAACCACAACCTGGAAACCGCGCCGCGCCTCTACCGCGCCGCCCGTCCGGGTGCCAGCTATCAGTGGTCACTCGACCTGCTGAAGAAGTTTAAGGCGATGCACCCTGAGGTACCGACCAAGTCCGGCCTGATGATGGGTCTGGGTGAGACCAACGAAGAGATCGTTGAGGTACTGAAGGACCTGCGGGCCCATAACGTTGAGATGCTGACCCTGGGTCAATATCTGCAGCCCAGCCGCCACCACCTGCCGGTGAAACGCTACGTGACCCCGGCGGAGTTTGATGAGATGAAGGCGGTGGCTGATGAGATCGGCTTCACCCATGCTGCCTGTGGCCCGCTGGTACGCTCCAGCTACCACGCCGACCTGCAGGCGCAGGGCAAAGAGGTTAAGTAAGGGAACGCGACATCAACACCGCGTCTTCGCGGCCGTCGGCGGTAGGGTAATAGCCCTTACGGCGGCCGTCCTCAACAAACCCCATCTTCTGATACAGGGCCAGCGCCGAAAGGTTACTGGCCCTGACTTCTAAGAAACACTGCACTGCCCCTGCTTCAACAGCCCGACTCAGGGCACGCTGCAGCAATACGCTGCCCAGCCCCTCGCCCTGACGCGCCGGTTCGATGCAGATGTTCATCAGCGTCACTTCGTCCAGCACCTGCTGAAACAGATAGAAGCCCACCACCCCATCCGCCTGCATCGCCTCGCCCCAATAGGGGGTGCTCAGACAGGAACGGAGCAGCGATTCGCTCCAGGGCATGGCGTGGGCACCCTGCTCTATCGTCCACAACGCCTCAAACGGTGCCTGAGCCGCATCAACAAAGGTCACAGCCATCGTTGCAGGCTCCGCCAGATGCGACGCTTGTCGTCGACACTGAGGGGCTTATCCAGCCGGGGAGTAAAGAGGTGGGTTGCGCTGCCCGGACGTGGGGTGCCCATCACCCAGTAGCGATGCGCCGGCATCTCATTTTCGCTGTGAGCCACCGGGCACTGCTCAAGGGATTGTTCCAACAGCAGCAAGAGGTCCCGCGCCAGCTGGGTTTGCTCCAACGCCATGTCAGCCGGATGGATCAGGGCCAGAGGCACTTTCGGGCGGCGCAGGGCAACCGGGCGAATGCCCATCTGCTCCAGCGCGGCTTGTTGTCGGGGTGTCAGTGTGGTCATAGCAGAAGACAGTATCACAGCGGCGCCAGACGGGCACTGGCGGGACGGAACGCCCTCGTTATCGTATCGCGATAATGGAGCGTCCCCGTTAATGGGCTTAGCGGCGTCATCACTGCGCCAAAGCGAGCGCCATTCTATCACCGCCCCGGATGCGGGCAAATGACACCCTGCCCCGCCTGAGGCCCGATAGGGCTATAACTAACAGTGGTTCTCACTCAGAAACCCATCCAAAGGAGCGCACGATGAAGCCACTGATGACCACCTCTCTGGCACTGGCGCTGGTGCTGCTGACTCCTCCGCCGGTCCGGGCCAATGAGTTGGCCCTTTCCGTGTCGCCAGACGACAGCGTGGTGCAGTGGGGCCCCTGTCCCGCTTTCTTCCCCGACGGTTGCGAACTGGCCGTGATCCATGGCGATCCCGCCAAGCCCAACGCAGACATCCTGTTTAAGATCCCCGGCGGCTATGCCTTCCCCGCACACTGGCACACCTCGGCAGAACGAATGGTGCTGGTGTCCGGCGAGATGAGTTTGACCTACCAGGGTCAGCAGCCTGCCACGCTGAAAACCGGCATGTACGCCTATGGCCCGGCCAAAGCGGTTCACCACGGTCAGTGCGTCAGCAGCGAGCCCTGCATACTGGTGATCGCCTTTGAAGCGCCGGTGGATGCCTTTGAGGCCGACGAATCCCCATAAGCCGTCGGCATCACGCTGAGGCCAGGCCTGCCTCCCGCGTCCGCGGGCACCGGCTTGCTGAGGAGGGGGGACATCACCATCGCGCCACGGTGCCCCTTCGGCGTTAACGCCCCCTTTTTCCGGCCTTTTCTATACTCACCTCTGAAACCCATGTCCGGCCGTGGGCAGGAGAACGTCAAATCTCAGCCAGCGGCAATGACTCAGCAGGAGAGTTCTCTATGTCTGATCGCAAACCCAACCAGCCCAAAGGGCTGTATGAGCTGTATCAGAACGACCCCGATCACGCTGACGAAAAGGTGTTTGGGCGGCAAAGTTATCCGGACCGTCGTGGCTTTCTGAAAGGCGCAGGTCTGGCCACCATGGCGGCGGTACTGGGCGGAGCCATCCCGTTCCACCGCTCCATGCCGTCAGGCATTATTCCAGCGGCCTTCGCTGAAGGACTGGAGGATGTGGTGATAGAGGGTAAGGATGGGCTGACCGTGCTGAATGACCGTCCGGTCAACGCCGAAACGCCGCCGCACCTGCTGGATGACGACATCACCCCAACCGCCCGCCACTTTATCCGCAATAATGGCCTGCCCCCCACCGAGGTGGATGCCGACAACTGGACCCTCACCATTGATGGTTTGGTGGAGCAACCCATGACCCTCACTCTGGCTCAGCTCAAGTCAGAGTTCGAGGTGGTGACCGAAGCCTTGTTGATTGAGTGTGGCGGCAATGGCCGGGCTTTTTTTGACCCCAAGGCCAAAGGCAATCAGTGGACCTACGGCGCCGTCGCCTGCTCGCAATGGAGCGGCGTTCGCCTCTCAGACATGCTCAAAAAAGCGGGCGTCAAATCCGGGGCGGTGTATACGGCCCACTATGGTGCTGACAAACACCTTTCCGGCCAACCCGATAAATTGCCGATCTCCCGTGGGGTACCGATTGAGAAGGCGATGCGGGGCGACATCCTGGTCGCGTTCGAGCAAAACGGTGAACCTCTGCACCCCATGAATGGGGCACCGCTGCGCCTTGTGGTGCCCGGCTGGCCGGGTTCCTGTTCGCAAAAATGGCTGACCCGCATCGAGATCCGGGATCAAGTACACGATGGCCCCAAGATGACCGGCACCGCCTACCGCGTTCCCAACCGTCCGGTGGCCCCGGGTGAAAAGGTGGCCAAAGAGGACTTTGTGATCATCGAGCGGATGCCAGTGAAATCCCTGATCACCGCGCCCCAGACCAACAGCAAGGTGTCAGGCAAGCAGGTGACGATTCGGGGCCATGCCTGGTCCGGCGACCGCAAAGTAGCAAGCGTCGAAGTCTCGAAAAACTTTGGTGCCACCTGGGAAAAAGCCACGCTGAACCCGCCCGTTAACGAGGGGGCCTGGCAGACCTTTACCGCCAAAGTGGATTTTCCTGAAGCGGGCTATTACGAGGTTTGGGCCAAAGCGACCGATGATCAGGGGATCAGCCAACCATTCGCCATCGCCTGGAACCCCAAAGGCTACCTCAACAACAGTTACCACCGAATCGCGCTGATGGTGGGCTGATGCACAACAGAACCCTTGTCACTCTGGCCCTGTTGGGGCTGCTTGGGGGAGGCGTCAGTCAAGCGGTGGCGGAAGCGACTCCCCCTCAAGCACTGGCGTGTACCGCCTGTCATCAGGTGGGCCCCGATGCCAAACCCGCCATCGGACCGCCGCTCTGGGGGCTGGCTGAACGTGGCATCGCCTCCTATCCGGGGTTTGAGTACAGCGACGCCCTGAAACAGCATCAGGGCCAGTGGAACGCCGAGCGACTGGACCGTTTTCTGGCCGATCCCAATGGCTTTGCTCCGGGCACGAAGATGGTGTTTGCGGGGGTGCCTGATCCCGCCTCCCGCGCAGTACTGATCGCCTGGTTGGCGAGTCAGAATCCAACGCCCCCGGACTGGCAATCCGCGCAGCCTGCAGACCCGGCGGTCAGCGTCGGTCCTCTGAAACCGGGGAATGGCGCCGAACTCGTGGCCGCAGTCTGCTCCGGCTGCCACTCCCTGCATTTGGTGACCCAACAGGGGCTGAGCCGCGACAGCTGGCAGGAGACACTCGACTGGATGATTGATGAGCAGGGCATGGCACCGCTCCCGGAAGATGACCTGCAGCGCGTACTCGACTACCTGGCCGCGCATTACGGTCTGGAGTAACCCAACGCGGTTACTGTCCCCGCAGTTGGGACTCGAGGCGCTGCAGCTTAGGGTCATCCGGACGCAGTTGGCGCAGCGTGGCCAGATCGGACAGGGCCTGTGGCAGATTTCCCAGCGTCGCATTGAGGTAGACCGAGGCGTAGAGCAGGTCCGGTGACGCCGGGGCCAGAACCAGCCCCTGCTGAAGCGCCGCCAGCGCCTCCTCTTTACGGCCGAGGCGATCCTGAATCAGTGCCCGGTTGTAGTGGCCACGCAGATGCGTCGGCTGCCACTTCAGGGTGCGATCCAGCCACACCAGCGCCGCTTCAATCTGACCCGACTCAGCCAGGGCCAATGCCTTGAGGTAGCCCAGTTGAGCGCGATCCGCATCCGCCACATCGGACAACGCCAGACCTTGATCCAGTAACCCGCTGACCTCCGCCGTTTCGCCCATCTGGCTCAGCAGAGTCACCAGGTTCAGCCGGGCCGGGAGAAAGCGTGGATCCATCTCCAGTGCGGCCCGGTAATGGGCCACCGCCTGCTGCGGCTGACCGATGCGGGTGAGCACCACCGCCAGATTCAGGCGGTTTCCGGGCAGGTCAGCGTTCTGTTCCAGTCGTTGCAGATAATCCTCCAGCGCCGCCTGATAGCCCGCCTGAGCTTGCCCCAACTGCGCCAATGGCACTCCGGCCAGGGCTTTGACCGCCTCATCCCGTACCGCCAGTGTCGGGTCATCCAGCAGGGGGATAAGACGTGCGGTCCGCACCGCGTCCGGTGCCTGGGCAAACACCGGTATCGCAGAGGCCCGCACCAAAGCGGACGGGTCAGACAGCGCCGCGTCCAGCGTCGACAATGCCGGCGCGCCATAATCGATCAACGCCGCGACGGCACTAGCCCGCACGATTGCAGGCTGCTGTGGCGCATCGACCAACTGCTGCAACGCCGGCAATCCCTCTGCCTCCCCGGCCCGCGCCATCGCCAGGGCCTGCCCATAATGTGGCGCCGGTGCCGGATTCTCCGGGCGCCAGCGATCGATGGCGGTAGCCGCCTGTTGTGGCGTCATACCATCGTGGCACCCGGTACAGGCATCGGGGCTGCCGGTTTGGGCTGAGAGATCCGGGCGGGGGATGCGAAAGCTGTGGTCACGGCGGGGGTCGACCACCATATAGGTGGTTGCCGGCATATGACAGTTCACACACTGTGCCCCTGACGACCCCTGCGGGTGATGATGGTGCGTCGGAGTGTCGTAGTTCGCCGCTTTAAGTGTGCTGAATCGCTCCGGTGGCGCGGCCTGATGACACTGGGTACAGAGTGCATTGCCCTCAAACCGCAACGCGCTGGTATGGGGCTCGTGGCAATCCGTGCAACTGACGCCCTGTTGGTGCATACGACTCTGGGCAAAGGAGCCATAGACATAAACTTCGCCCTGGATCTGCCCATCCGCATGGTAAAGCCCGGGACTGAGCAAGCTGGGCAAGGCACTGTCCAGTAACGGTTGCCCGGGCTGAGGCCCGACGCCGAGCGTCTGGCGGCGACTGTGGCAGCGGGCGCACTGTTCGGCCAGTTGCGGGCCGGGCATCGTCCCCAAAGACAGGGAAAGGCCCTTATCGGGGGCCTGAGCCCGCTTCTCCGCTTCTTCCCCGGCCCAGTCGATATGGGCCTGCCCCGGCCCATGGCAGCTTTGACAGCCCACGCTCAGTTCGTGCCAGGTGGTGGCGAAACTGTCGTCGGCTGCCTGATAACCCTTATCCAGATTGGTGGAGTGGCAGTCGGCGCACATGGCGTTCCAGTTCTGGTAACGCCCCTGCCAGTGCAGTGGGTCATCGGGATGGAATGATTGGCCGGGGTAGAGCGAAAACCAGCGCTGCCCGCCTTGCGCCGCCGGGCGGCTGTCCCAGGCGACGGTCAGGGCCTGCAGTCGCCCCCCAGGCTGGGCGACCAGATACTGCTGCAGTGGGTAGTGGCCAAAGGTGTATTCAACGGTCCAGTGGCGCTTCGGCTCAGCGGGCCCCGCAAGGCTGACCCGATAGCGCTCCCCCTCACGAAAAAAGCGGGCACGCACGCCCGCCTCACTGAACTCCGCCCCGGAAAAGTCGCCAAGGACATTGCCCTCCGCCGCCGGCCGCATGGCCCAGCTGTGGTCCGATTGCTGCCAGTTCTGCGCCTGAGTCTGATGGCACCCATCGCAATGGCCCTCGGGGGCATAGCCGTCCGACGTGCTGGCCAGTTCCGGCGGTGTCGCCAGTGCCGCACCGGGCAGCAGCCATATCAGCAGAGCCAGCGCACACCCGTCAGGGCTGCGGTGGGAACACAAGCCGCCAATCCCTTGCCATATCGACCCGAATCCACCCCCGCGGACCCGCCTCATCCAGTGCCTTGTCCAGCTTGCCAATATGACTCTCCCGGTCATAAGCGAATTCCCGTGCCTTGTCGGTATGGTGTACCAGTATCCCAAGCCGAGGACCCGCTCCTTGTGTTGTCCATACCAGCATAGGGTAATCCCCGTCGGAGTTACCAACCGCGATCGCCGGGCGTTGGCCAATAACCCGCTCAATCGACAGCGGTTTATTCATTCCGTCATCGAGCCAGGCCACGCCCGGCCGCTTCATGGTGACCCACCGCCCCGCCTCCTCAACCAGTTCCAGCTCCCCCAGGCTGCCTATCACCTGCCAGGGAGGGACGCCGTACACCGGCTCGGCAAACACCCGGATAAAGTCGGCGCCGCCACCGGAGACGATGTAGGTGAGGTAGCCGTTATCACGCAGGTAACTGAGCAGCTCCAGCATCGGCTGATACACCATTGCGGTGTAAGGCCGCTCAGTTTGCGGGTGGCGGGCAGTGCCCAGCCACTGGCCAACATCCGCCTGGAAGTCTGCCACGCTCAGGTTGGCATGGCTGAGGGCCAGCAGCGCCGTCAGCCCCTCAACACCACTGTCCAGCACCGTGGCGATGTCGCCGCGCTCCAGTGCCTTGGCCAGGGTTTCAGGCAGCTCACTGTGATCCGCTTTTTCAGCGCGTTCCAACGCATAGGCCAGTTGGAAGTAATAGGGCTGCTCCGCCCACAGGGTGCCGTCGTTGTCGAATACTGCGATACGCTGCGAGCGAGGCAGGTAATCCTCACTGCCCACCGTAGTGGTGCCCTCCACAAACTCGATAAGGGCCCGCTTGGTGTCACCAGGCTGCCAGGAGGGCAGCGGGTCGGCGCAGACGATGCCAGGCAACAGCACCATCCAGAACAGCACACGGCGAAGTGTCGAGGTGATCATCGCGTCCTCCACGCATAACGAAGCCCCGGCCGATGACCGGGGCATCCTTTCAGGCTCAGCCTCTCAGCGCGAGGCGCCGCCGTTTTCCAGTTGCTCCATCACTTTGTCGAGACTGAAGCTGGCGGCTTTCATCCGCGGAGGGTACTCCTCGAAGGTGGCCAGGAAGTTTCCGACATAAGCCTGCGCCGGAACCAGCATAAAGGCGTGGTCGAGCAGCCAGTCATAGTAGGTGTTGGAGGTGATCTGTGCGCGCTCATAGGGGTCACGGCGCAGGTTAAAGATCAGCGGTACCCGCAGCGGCGTGAAGGGGTTGGCCCACACCTCGAGGGTGCCGGTGGAACGCTGCTCCATAAACAGCAGCTTCCAGTCACCGTAACGCAGCGCAGTCAGGTCACCATCGTCGGAGAAGTAGAAGATCTCATTACGCGGCCCCTCCTCGCTCTGACCGGTCAGGTAGGGCAGGAAGTTATAGCCATCCAGGTGCACTTTATAGCTCCGGCCGATGGCCTTAACACCCCCCTTCATCAACGACGCCTTAACCTCGTCGTTGCCGGCAGCCGCCAGGAAGGTAGGGATCCAATCCATATGGTGCATGATGGTGTTGGACACCGAACCCGCCTCAATCTTGCCGGGCCAGCGCACCATCGCCGGCACGCGCCAGCCCCCCTCCCAGTTGGTGTTCTTCTCACCACGGAATGGGGTCATCGCCGCATCGGGCCAGGTGTTCATATGGGGGCCGTTATCGGTGGAGTAAAACACGATGGTGTTATCCGCGACCCCCAGCTCCTCCAGCTTGGCCAGGAACAAGCCGACATGACGATCGTGTTCGACCATGCCATCAGCATATTCATCCTGGCCCGAGATGCCGCGCAGCTCCTCTTTAACGTGGGTGCGGAAGTGCATTCGGGTGGCGTTCCACCAGACAAACCATGGGGTGCCCGCCTTGGTCTGACGCTCAATAAAGCTCAGTGCCGCCTCGGCGGTTTCATCATCGATGGTTTCCATCCGCTTCCGGGTCAGCGGCCCGGTGTCTTCGATTTTGCCGTCAGCGTAGGAGTGGATCACGCCACGGGGGCCGAACCGCTCGCGGAAGGTTTTGCCATCCCCCACTTTCATGTCACCGGGGTAATCCGGCAGCTCAGGCTCCTCTTCCGCATTCAGATGGTAAAGATTGCCAAAGAACTCATCGAAGCCATGATTGGTGGGCAGATGCTCGTCCCGATCCCCCAGGTGGTTCTTACCAAACTGGCCGGTGGCGTAACCCTCCGCCTTCAGCAGACCCGCCAACGTCGGGTCTTCCTCACTCAGCCCCTCTTTTGCCCCGGGCATGCCCACTTTAGACAGGCCGGTTCGAAACACACTTTGGCCAGTAATAAAGGAGGAGCGTCCGGCGGTACAGGATTGCTCGCCGTAGTAATCGGTAAACATCATCCCCTGATCGGCGATGCTGTCGATATTGGGCGTCTGGTAACCCATCAGACCGTGGGAGTAGACCGAGATATTGGATTGGCCAATATCGTCCCCCCACAGCACCAGGATGTTCGGTTTCCCTCCCTCCTCATTGGCTTGAACGGCCAGAGGGAAAGCGGCAATAAGCAACAATGCTGTCAACCAGGACAAGGCCCAGCGGTTGCGTGCAATTGACGTCACTCGGGGTTCCATCAGCAGGTCTCCTCACACACTGGAAAAGGGGGAATGATTCAGGGAAGTGCACGAACGTGCTGTTGGAGTATAGGAGAGATTCAGAGACTGTCAGGTCGCAGCGGGTGTAAGCCGATAAGTCGGTAACGTGTGGCGTGCGATGGGAGAGAGAAAAAAGCCGGGAGGGTAAAAACAAAAAACCCCGCACAAGGCGGGGTTCTTCGCTAGAGATGGCAGGGGCAGAGGGACTCGAACCCCCAACACCCGGATTTGGAATCCGGTGCTCTACCAATTGGAGCTATGCCCCTAGCGAACGAGGTGAATTATACGGATGCCCGATGAAAGGTAAAGGGCTTTTTCATCCAGAAAGATCCGTTTGGTGATGATTTGCCCTGTTCGGCGAATTGGCATTCAATGCCATACCAAAATCGCTGAATCTCGAGACACTCATCGGCACCCGCTGCCGAAGGAGTGGCGCTATGCTGCCGTTCTCTGTCCCGAAATAGCCACTGAAACTTCAGCGAACGTTCCAGACAATGAAGCACATCATCGCCAGCTTTCAGGATTCGGATTCCAGCAAACACTGAATCACAATTTGGCCGACGACATGCCACCAAAACGAAAAAACCCCGCCTCTTTCGAGACGGGGTTCGTTCTAATTAGGAGCCTGGCGGTGACCTACTCTCGCATGGCAACTGCCACACTACCATCGGCGCGGTCGCGTTTCACTTCTGAGTTCGGCATGGGATCAGGTGGGGCCACGACGCTATTGCCACCAGGCAAAAATCGTACAATTCGGAAAAGCTGTTTCTCGATGTAAGGTCTTCTTACAAGGTCGGATATCCGACTCACAAAACCACTTGGGTGTTGTATGGTTAAGCCTCACGGGTCATTAGTACAGGTTAGCTCAACGCCTCACAACGCTTACACACCCTGCCTATCAACGTCGTAGTCTTCGACGGCCCTTTAGGACTCTCGAGGAGTCAGTGAGAACTCATCTTGAGGCTCGCTTCCCGCTTAGATGCTTTCAGCGGTTATCGATTCCGAACTTAGCTACCCGGCAATGCCACTGGCGTGACAACCGGAACACCAGAGGTTCGTCCACTCCGGTCCTCTCGTACTAGGAGCAGCCCCTCTCAATTCTCAAACGCCCACGGCAGATAGGGACCGAACTGTCTCACGACGTTCTGAACCCAGCTCGCGTACCACTTTAAATGGCGAACAGCCATACCCTTGGGACCGACTTCAGCCCCAGGATGTGATGAGCCGACATCGAGGTGCCAAACACCGCCGTCGATATGAACTCTTGGGCGGTATCAGCCTGTTATCCCCGGAGTACCTTTTATCCGTTGAGCGATGGCCCTTCCATTCAGAACCACCGGATCACTAAGACCTACTTTCGTACCTGCTCGACGTGTCTGTCTCGCAGTTAAGCTGGCTTATGCCTTTGCACTAACCTCATGATGTCCGACCATGATTAGCCAACCTTCGTGCTCCTCCGTTACTCTTTGGGAGGAGACCGCCCCAGTCAAACTACCCACCAGGCACTGTCCGCAACCCCGATAAGGGGCCAACGTTAGAACATCAAACATACAAGGGTGGTATTTCAAGGACGGCTCCACAGCGACTGGCGTCACTGCTTCAAAGCCTCCCACCTATCCTACACATGTAGGTTCAATGTTCAGTGCCAAGCTGTAGTAAAGGTTCACGGGGTCTTTCCGTCTAGCCGCGGGTACACTGCATCTTCACAGCGATTTCAATTTCACTGAGTCTCGGGTGGAGACAGCGTGGCCATCATTACGCCATTCGTGCAGGTCGGAACTTACCCGACAAGGAATTTCGCTACCTTAGGACCGTTATAGTTACGGCCGCCGTTTACCGGGGCTTCGATCAAGAGCTTCGTCCGAAAACTAACCCCATCAATTAACCTTCCGGCACCGGGCAGGCGTCACACCGTATACGTCCTCTTACGAGTTTGCACAGTGCTGTGTTTTTGATAAACAGTTGCAGCCACCTGGTATCTGCGACTCCCACTAGCTTAGAGAGCAAGTCTCATCACCGGCAGGAGCGTACCTTCTCCCGAAGTTACGGTACCATTTTGCCTAGTTCCTTCACCCGAGTTCTCTCAAGCGCCTTGGTATTCTCTACCTGACCACCAGTGTTGGTTTGGGGTACGGTTGCTAATTACCTGAAGCTTAGAAGATTTTCCTGGAAGCATGGCATCAACCACTTCATCACCGTAGTGACTCGTCATCAGCTCTCAGCGTTATGTGAACCCGGATTTGCCTAAGTTCACCGCCTACTACCTTAAACACGGACAACCAACGCCGTGCTGGCCTAGCCTTCTCCGTCTCTCCATCGCAGTAATCAGCAGTACGGGAATATTAACCCGTTTCCCATCGACTACGTCTTTCGACCTCGCCTTAGGGGCCGACTCACCCTGCCCCGATTAACGTTGGACAGGAACCCTTGGTCTTCCGGCGAGCGGGTTTTTCACCCGCTTTAACGTTACTCATGTCAGCATTCGCACTTCTGATACGTCCACGGAACTTCTCAATTCCGCTTCAACCGCTTACAGAACGCTCCTCTACCAAGCACAACAAGTGTGCTTCCGCAGCTTCGGTGTATCGCTTAGCCCCGTTACATCTTCCGCGCAGGCCGACTCGACTAGTGAGCTATTACGCTTTCTTTAAAGGGTGGCTGCTTCTAAGCCAACCTCCTAGCTGTCTAAGCCTTCCCACATCGTTTCCCACTTAGCGATAACTTTGGGACCTTAGCTGGCGGTCTGGGTTGTTTCCCTCTCCACGACGGACGTTAGCACCCGCCGTGTGTCTCCCGTGATTGCACTCATTGGTATTCGGAGTTTGCATGGGGTTGGTAAGTCGGGATGACCCCCTAGCCCAAACAGTGCTCTACCCCCAATGGTGAGACACGAGGCGCTACCTAAATAGCTTTCGAGGAGAACCAGCTATCTCCCGGTTTGATTGGCCTTTCACCCCTAGCCACAAGTCATCCGCTAATTTTGCAACATTAGTCGGTTCGGTCCTCCAGTACCTGTTACGGCACCTTCAACCTGCCCATGGCTAGATCACCGGGTTTCGGGTCTACACCCTGCAACTAATTCGCCCAGTTAAGACTCGGTTTCCCTACGGCTCCCCTATTCGGTTAACCTCGCTACAGAATGTAAGTCGCTGACCCATTATACAAAAGGTACGCAGTCACCCTCGAAGGGCTCCTACTGCTTGTACGTACACGGTTTCAGGTTCTATTTCACTCCCCTCACAGGGGTTCTTTTCGCCTTTCCCTCACGGTACTGGTTCACTATCGGTCAGTCAGGAGTATTTAGCCTTGGAGGATGGTCCCCCCATGTTCAGACAAGATAACACGTGTCCCGTCCTACTCGATTTCACACTGTGGTCGTTTTCATGTACGGGGCTATCACCCTGTGTCGCCAAGCTTTCCAGCTTGTTCCACTAACTTCCTCAATGCTTAAGGGCTAATCCCCGTTCGCTCGCCGCTACTAAGGGAATCTCGGTTGATTTCTTTTCCTCTGGGTACTTAGATGTTTCAGTTCCCCAGGTTCGCCTCAGTTACCTATGTATTCAGTAACTGATGACACCTTATGGTGCCGGGTTTCCCCATTCGGACATCTCAGACTCAAGTGGCTCTTACCGCCTCATCTGAGCTTTTCGCAGGTTAGCACGTCCTTCATCGCCTCTGACTGCCAAGGCATCCACCGTGTACGCTTAGTCGCTTAACCATACAACCCCAAGGGGTCTTGCTTGTTCTTTGGCTTTCGTTCGTCGTTGAACCTGTCACTCACGCGGTCATTAACCGAAGTTAACTCCCTTGCTCGTTCCAGCTTCGCCTAGACCGAAACCCAAATCCCGTCGCAACCGTAATGAGCTTTGCAAAGCGCATTACGCATATGACGCAACCAAATGTTTCGTTATTCAGCTTTACGCTGAATCGCCGGATATCAAGACACTTGCAAGAAGTTTACTCTTACAATTTCTCGAGAAATTTATCAGCTTATCCAAATTGTTAAAGAACGGTTCCAAATCAACACTTTCGCATTGACTCAGACAATCTGTGTGAACACTCGACGCAGGCAAGAATTCATGTCGTTAAGGAGGTGATCCAGCCCCAGGTTCCCCTAGGGCTACCTTGTTACGACTTCACCCCAGTCATGAACCACAAAGTGGTGAGCGTCCTCCCGAAGGTTAAACTACCCACTTCTTTTGCAGCCCACTCCCATGGTGTGACGGGCGGTGTGTACAAGGCCCGGGAACGTATTCACCGTGGCATTCTGATCCACGATTACTAGCGATTCCGACTTCATGGAGTCGAGTTGCAGACTCCAATCCGGACTACGACCAGCTTTATGGGATTGGCTCACTCTCGCGAGTTGGCAACCCTTTGTACTGACCATTGTAGCACGTGTGTAGCCCTACCCGTAAGGGCCATGATGACTTGACGTCGTCCCCACCTTCCTCCGGTTTATCACCGGCAGTCTCCCATGAGTTCCCGCCATTACGCGCTGGCAACATAGGACAAGGGTTGCGCTCGTTGCGGGACTTAACCCAACATTTCACAACACGAGCTGACGACAGCCATGCAGCACCTGTCTCAGAGTTCCCGAAGGCACCAAACCATCTCTGGTAAGTTCTCTGGATGTCAAGGGTAGGTAAGGTTCTTCGCGTTGCATCGAATTAAACCACATGCTCCACCGCTTGTGCGGGCCCCCGTCAATTCATTTGAGTTTTAACCTTGCGGCCGTACTCCCCAGGCGGTCTATTTAATGCGTTAGCTTTGGAACCCACGACTCAAGGTCACAGACTCCTAATAGACATCGTTTACGGCGTGGACTACCAGGGTATCTAATCCTGTTTGCTCCCCACGCTTTCGCATCTGAGCGTCAGTCTCTTGCCAGGGGGCCGCCTTCGCCACTGGTATTCCTTCAGATCTCTACGCATTTCACCGCTACACCTGAAATTCTACCCCCCTCTCAAGGACTCTAGCCAAGCAGTATCAAATGCAATTCCCAGGTTAAGCCCGGGGCTTTCACATCTGACTGACTTGGCCGCCTGCATGCGCTTTACGCCCAGTAATTCCGATTAACGCTCGCACCCTCCGTATTACCGCGGCTGCTGGCACGGAGTTAGCCGGTGCTTCTTCTGCGAGTAACGTCACAGCTAGCGGGTATTAACCGCTAACCTTTCCTCCTCGCTGAAAGTGCTTTACAACCCGAAGGCCTTCTTCACACACGCGGCATGGCTGCATCAGGCTTTCGCCCATTGTGCAATATTCCCCACTGCTGCCTCCCGTAGGAGTCTGGGCCGTGTCTCAGTCCCAGTGTGGCTGATCATCCTCTCAAACCAGCTAGAGATCGTCGCCTTGGTGAGCCATTACCTCACCAACTAGCTAATCTCACTTAGGCTTATCCAATCGCGCAAGGTCCGAAGAGCCCCTGCTTTCCCCCGTAGGGCGTATGCGGTATTAGCAGTCGTTTCCAACTGTTGTCCCCCTCGACTGGGCAAATTCCTAAGCATTACTCACCCGTCCGCCGCTCGCCGCCCAACAAATCCCCCGAAGGTTCAATGTTGTCGCTGCCGCTCGACTTGCATGTGTTAGGCCTGCCGCCAGCGTTCAATCTGAGCCATGATCAAACTCTTCAATTAAAGATTTTGATTTGCTTCCGTAGAAGCCACTCAATGAATACTGAATTAACTTGGTGTCACTCAGTAGCATCGAGAAAATGATGATTTCTCAACACTGCGTGAGTGCCCACACAGATTGTCTGATAACTTGTTAAAGAGCGTTGCCTCACTCGAGGCAGGAGGCGCATTCTACGCGTTTCTCCGTCATCGTCAAGGGCGTTTTCAACTTTCCTTTCCGACCGTCTAAGTTTTAACCAGAACCTCTTGGAGGCCTTGGTGGCTCAGCGTTTTGTGTTCCGCCTTGCCCCGTCGACAGGGAGCGCATTATAGGGCGGCGTTTTCAGTCCGCAACCCCTTTTATCGCCCCCACGCACCGACTGCCCAGATAACCAACAACCCGCTGGCTTTCTCAGCGTTTCTCGGCACGGACTGCACATTCTAGAACAAAAAAACGCCGCATGGCGGCGTTTTTACAGAGCAGTCGGTTCTATTAAAACCGAATCAAGGAACGCTTTGCTCTATTACTCAATCAGTTGATACACCACTTTGGTGCTACAGGCGGTGGCCTGATAGCTGAAGTAGCACCGGTCCACTACGGTTCGCGCTTCAATTCGAGGGCCTTCGGTGCCCCCCGCAGCGGTTGGGGAGTCACTGATCAGGCTATTGATGTCAGCAACCGCTTCCCCTTGAGCGGCCAACTGCTGTTGCAACGCATCAATGCTGTCGGCCTGTGCCAGTACCGTGGGTTTATCCTGAGATTGCTGCACTAGCTCGGACAGGCGTACCCCTCCGTAATAGTTAGCCGCCACCGGTAACGCCCATAACGCCAACGCCACTATTGCCAGTCGTTTCATAAGTCCCTCTCAAATCGTTGGGCTTCCTGATAACAGATAGCAGTTGTGCGCCGTGGCTTTTAGATCGCTTGGCCCGGGGCATATAACAAAAAAGGAGGAGCCATGCTCCTCCTTTTCCTTTCCGATCCGCCTCGGCTTATTGAATGAAGCCAAGACCGTCGCTTTGCTGAACCACTTCGATCGGCTGCCCCGGCAGCAGTTTGCCCGCCAGGATTTGCTGCGCCAACGGGTTCTCCAGCTTTTGCTGAATGGCCCGCTTCAACGGCCGCGCGCCAAACACCGGGTCGAAACCGGCAGTGGCCAGGCTGGCGAGTACCTCGTCGCTGATGCGCAGTTCATACTCTTTTTCCGCCAACCGCTTCTCCAGCCCTTTCAGCTGAATTCGCGCAATCTCGGCGATCTGCTCCTGCGCCAGCGGATGGAACACGACGGTTTCATCCACCCGGTTGAGAAACTCGGGGCGGAAGGATTGCAGCAGTACGCCATAGACCAACTCTTTCAGCTCCGGATAGGCCAGCTCACCGAAGTGCTGCTGGATCTGATCGGAGCCCAGGTTGGACGTCATGATGATCACGGTGTTACGGAAATCGACGGTACGGCCCTGACCGTCGGTCAGGCGGCCATCGTCAAGCACCTGCAACAGAATGTTGAACACATCCGGATGCGCCTTTTCCACTTCGTCCAGCAGGATCACCGAGTAGGGTTTACGACGAACCGCTTCGGTCAGGTAGCCCCCCTCCTCGTAGCCGACATAACCCGGAGGTGCACCCACCAGGCGAGCCACGGAGTGTTTCTCCATAAACTCGGACATGTCGATCCGCACCATGGCGTCGGCACTGTCGAACATAAAGTGGGCCAACGCTTTGGACAGCTCGGTCTTACCGACGCCGGTCGGGCCCAGGAACAGGAAGGAACCAATGGGCCGGTTCGGATCTGACAAGCCGGCACGGCTGCGTCGAATGGCATTGGAAACGGCATCGACCGCTTCATCCTGCCCGACCACGCGACGGTGCAGCGCCTCTTCCATACGCAGCAGTTTGTCCCGCTCACCTTCCAGCATCTTGGCCACCGGGATGCCGGTCGCCTTGGCCAGCACTTCGGCAATCTCGGCGTCGGTGACCCGGTTCTTCAGCAGGGTCATCTCCTGCATCTCCGCCTGAGCGGCAAGGTCGAGCTGCTTCTCCAGCTCCGGGATGCGTCCGTACTGCAGCTCGGACATCCGGTTCAGGTCACTGGCGCGACGGGCCACTTCCAGATCCTGACGCGCCTGCTCCAGTGCCGCTTTGATGTGCTGAGTTCCCGCCAGAGCGGCTTTCTCGGTATTCCAGATCTCATCCAGCTCACGGAATTGCTGCTCCAGATCCGACAGCTGCTCTTTCAGCAGCTCAAGTCGCTTGTGGCTGGCTTCGTCGGTCTCTTTACTGAGCGCCTGCTCCTCCAGCTTCAGCTGAATAATGCGACGTTCCAGTTTGTCCAGCGGCTCCGGTTTGGAGTCGATCTCCAGACGGATGCTGGAGGCCGCTTCGTCGATCAGGTCGATGGCCTTATCCGGCAACTTACGCTCGGACAGGTAGCGGTGTGACAGAGTCGCCGCCGCAACGATCGCCGGATCGGTGATCTCGACACTGTGGTGCAGCTCATAGCGCTCTTTCAGGCCACGCAGAATGGCGATGGTGTCTTCCACACTGGGTTCATCCACCAGCACTTTCTGGAAGCGTCGCTCCAGTGCCGCGTCTTTCTCGACGTACTGGCGGTATTCATCCAGGGTGGTGGCCCCCACGCAGTGCAACTCACCACGGGCCAACGCCGGCTTAAGCATATTGCCCGCGTCCATGGCGCCATCGGCTTTACCCGCACCGACCATGGTGTGCAACTCGTCGATAAAGAGAATCACCCGACCCTCCTCTTTCGACAGTTCGTTCAGCACCGCTTTCAGGCGCTCTTCAAACTCACCACGGTACTTGGCGCCCGCCAGCAGGGCGCCCATATCCAGGGACAGCACCCGCTTATCTTTGAGCCCTTCCGGCACTTCACCATTAATGATGCGCTGGGCCAGCCCTTCGACGATGGCGGTTTTACCCACACCGGGCTCACCGATCAGCACCGGGTTGTTTTTGGTCCGGCGCTGCAGCACCTGAATGGTACGGCGGATCTCATCGTCCCGGCCGATCACCGGATCGAGCTTGCCCTGCTCGGCCCGCTCGGTCAGGTCGATGGTGTATTTGTCCAGCGCCTGGCGCTGGTCTTCGGCACCAGGGTCATCCACTTTGGCGCCGCCGCGCACCTGCTCGATGGCGGCTTCAATCTTTTTGCTGTCGGCGCCCAACTGCAGCAGGGTCTCCCCCAGGGCACCACGGGCTTCCACCGCCGCCAGCACAAACAGCTCGCTGGAGATGTATTGATCTTTGCGTTTCTGCGCCAGCTTGTCGCACAGGTTCAGCACTTTGACCAATTCCCGGGACAACTGCACTTCCGCATCGCCGCCGGTCACCTTAGGCATGGCGTCCAGAGCCTGGGTCAGTTTGCTGCGCAGGGTATTAAGGTCGACGTTGCACAGTTGCAACAACGGACGCACGGTGCCGCCATCCTGATTCAACAGGGCCAGCATCAGATGCGTCGGTTCGATGTATTGATGGTCCCGGCCCAGGGCCAGGGATTGAGCGTCGGAGATCGCCAGCTGGAACTTGCTGGTCATACGGTCAAGTCGCATATGAAGCCCCCCTTTAAAACGTCTAATGCCCTTGTGGGCGGTTATCCGTTATTTGGGGGCCCCGGCGACCAATTTCAAGGGGTGGTAAACCAGATCAGGCTGGCCTGACGGCCCGTTTGGCCATCACGACGGTAGGAGAAGAAACGCTCAGGCTCGCTGAAGGTGCAGGCCTCACCGCCATAGACACGGGTGACGCCAGCCTGCAGCAAACGTTGCCGGGCGAGCACATAAAGATCCGCCAGGTACTTGCCATTGGGTTGCGCCACAAAGGCTTCGGCAGCCGATGCTTCACGGGCAATAAACTGCGCCCGAACTTCGGGCCCGACTTCGAACGCCTTCGGGCCAATTGCCGGCCCCATCCAGGCCATGATGGCATCCGGTGATGCCTGAAACCGTGACAGGGTGGCTTCCAGTACGCCATCCAGCAATCCACGCCAGCCGGCATGGGCCGCTGCCACCTCGGTGCCATCGGCATTGCAGAACAGCACCGGCAGACAATCCGCCGTCATCACGGTACAGACCTGATCAGCCTGAGCACTGTAGCTGGCATCGGCATCGGGGGCCGCCAGGGTCAGCGGCAGGCAAACCACGTCAGTGCCGTGCACCTGGTTCAGCCAGGCGGGCTCATTGGGCAATCCGGCGTCACGGCTTAATGCGGCCCGATTGGCCAGCACCACCGCGGCCTCATCACCGACATGGCCACCCAGGTTAAGGCTCTCGTAGGGCGCCACCGACTCGCCGCCAAGGCGGTCGGTGCTGATGGCCCGAACATTGGCCGGTGCCGGCCAATCCACCGCAAACCACATCAGTAGTCGAATCCGTGCTCTTCAGTATCGCGGCGCAGCAGTTCAGTCAGGCGCACCATGTCGTCCGGGATAGGGGCAGTCCACTGCATCATCTCACCGGTGATCGGATGCTCCAGACGCAGCATTGCAGCGTGCAGGGCCTGACGGTTAAAGCGACGCAGGAATTCACGCAACTCTTCACTCCAGCCTTTTACCGGGCGAGGACGACCGCTGTACAGCGGATCACCCACCAGCGGATGACCCAGGTGGGCCATGTGCACACGGATCTGGTGAGTCCGGCCGGTTTCCAGGCGCAGGCGCAGGCGGGTGTGGGCTCGGAACTTCTCGCGGATGCGATAGTGCGTCACCGCCGGTTTGCCCAGCTCGGTCACCGCCATATGGGTGCGGCGCTGCGGATGACGGCCAATCGGCTCATCAACATGGCCACCAGCGGTCATCACGCCCAGGGCGATCGCTTCGTATTCACGGGTGATCTCACGGGCCTGCAGTTGTGCCACCAGGTGGGTCTGCGCCGGGATGGTTTTCGCCACCACCATCAAACCGGTGGTGTCTTTATCCAGACGGTGCACGATGCCGGCCCGAGGCACGTTGGCGATGGACGGGCAGTGGTGCAGCAAGGCATTCAGTACGGTGCCGTCGTGGTTACCGGCGCCGGGATGCACCACCAGATCCGCCGGCTTATTGATCACCAGGATGTCGTCATCTTCGTAAACGATGTCGAGGGCGATGTCTTGCGGCTTGGCCGCCACCTCTTCTTCGAATTCGGCCTGGATAAGGACCGCTTCGCCACCCATCACTTTTTCCCGCGGCTTGGCCACGGTTTTGCCATTCAGGCTGACTCGCTCCGCCAGGATCCACTCTTTGATCCGGCTGCGAGAATAATCAGGGAAGCACTCCGCCAGCGCTTGGTCGAGTCGTTGACCCAGTTGGCTGTCGGAGATAACTCCTTCAAGTTCAAGTTGTTGCGTCATAGTGTTGGGCTCAGGCCACAAAGGCTCGAAATCAATATCAGTTCTGTTAGAATCGCTCAGATTGCATTTTATCGTGTTTTGACCTCGTCACGCACGGCCAGATAAGGGATCTCAACTTAGCATGCGCAAGATCACAGGTTCGCTGTTGCTCGCTCTGAGCAGCGTTTTTGCCCTGTCCGCCTGCTCCAGCACCGGCGACCGCTCCGGCTATGTGGTGGAAGACCGCACTCCGGAAGCCCTGTACGCCGATGCGCGTCAAGCCATGGAACTGGGCAACTTCACCAAAGCGTCCCAGGTATTGGAAGCGCTGGACAGCCGTTACCCCTTCGGGCCCCACAAGACTCAGGTTCAGCTGGACTTGATCTACGCCTATTACAAGCTCGATGACAGCGCCAGCGCACTGGCCAACGTCGACCGCTTTATCCGTCTTAACCCGACTCACCCGGACATCGACTACGTCTACTATATGCGTGGCCTGGTCAACATGCAGGCGGACAGCTATCTGTTCCACGACATGTTGGGCATCGATCGCACCGACCGTGACCCAAGCAACGCCGTTGCCGCGTTCCGCGACTTTGAAACCCTGGTTAAGAGTTACCCGAACAGCCGCTATGCGCCAGATGCCCAGCGTCGCATGATCATGCTGAAGAACCGCCTCGCCGAGTTCTCCCTAAAGGTGGCTGAGTACTACGTCACCATGGAAGCCTGGGTGGGTGCCGCCAACCGCGCACAACAGGTACTGGAAACTTACCCTGGCACCCCCGCCACCGAGCGTGCGCTGGAGATCATGATCACCAGCTACGATGAGCTGGGTCAGGAAGCGATGCGGGATCACAGCGTCAGCGTGCTGAAAGCCACCTTCCCGGATAACCGCGTCGCCAGTCGTTACTGAGTGTACGCAGACAGCAAAAAGGCGCCCATTCGGCGCCTTTTTTTGTGCTTGATGGGCCTGTGCCCGTCATCCGCCCCCGGATGACCAGGCGCACCTACTTAGGAGTTTGCTCATCCAACAGACGAGCGTCGTGACGGGTAAAGCGCTCATCCACACCAACGCATTCAATCACTTTGTTGATGTACGCCAGGGGTTGCCCAAAGCTGTCCAAGAGCGGCTGCCCCGGCAGCTGGTTCTGCTGCCGGTAACGATTTTCCGGCTGCATCATCAGCAGGTGAACCCAGGCTTGGCCACTTCTGTCCTTGAGATAACACTTGTAGTCACGCCACTCGTCCGCCAGCACAGGGCTGGCACAAAGCGCCACCAACATCAGTGTTCTTCGCATCGCCCATCTCCTTTTGCTCACGCCTTAGTGGGCGCCATAGTGGTAATACACCCGCTGCGGGGTCAGAGTCTGATTGGTCGCTACCGTCCCCGCTCCCTTATCACCGGCCCCAACCCCAACCAAGTGCAGTTGCGGATTCCAGCCCTCGGTATCCGGGTCCGGATCCGGCGGCACGACAATTTGGGGGGTATCCGGCACGCCTTCGCCCGTACTGAACTTATTAATACTGATCCCGTCCTGCAGTGAGAAGGCATAGAAGAAGCCCTCTCCCGGCGCCACGCAAGAGTTTGCGGCCGATACTGTGCCCGGTACATAGGTTGTGTAGTAGGCCACGCCCGACACCACCAGTGGCGCCGACAATGCCTTTTCGGAGGGCGCTAATGGAAAGTACCACCCCAATTTCTGGCCAAGGGCCAGCTGCTCGGCCAGCAGCGCTTCCTCGCCATCCGCACTGCCGAAGGGATCGCCAGAAACGCTGTAAAGGTTACTGATCCTGATCGGCTCGGGCGCCGGGTTACTCTCGGTGCCAAAGGTTTGGGTTCGGATATTACGGTCCTGCAAGGCAAACAGGTAATTCTGAGTACCAGTGCCATTTGGATGCGCACGGTTTCCTGAGCCTACCAATACCGCGTCATAGGGGACTTCGCTGGAGGCGGTCACGGTGGTCTCCCCCTCTTTCCCTTCATTCACCACCAGATTTTCCACCAGCTCGAAGCTGGTCTGTGCCACGCTGACCTCGCCGAAAAAGCGACGGTCGTTGGCCTGGGTATCACCGCCTAACTCGGCAAAGTGATGAACGGACCAGTCCCCGCTGTCGGTACCCGGCATATCAACGCGCCAGATATTGCCACCGGTGTCCACCGCATAGAGGCGGTCAGTCACTGAATCACCGTCACTGTCGAGCACGCTGATCTTGGCGGCAATGCTGTCTTCGGCCGGCAGCGGCGTCACCCCTTCGGCCAGCGCGGCTCCCGCTTCAAAGCGGTGTACCAGAGCGCCCGTAGCCGCATCCACAATGTAGATGGCGCGCCCCATGCTGTCGGCAGAGCCAACTGCCCGGCCGTCCTTATTGAGGTCGTACCCTCCCCCAAATATCACCACCGGTTTGTTATTGTTACCCGGGATTCTGGTAATGATTGGCTCAGACCAGCTTTGCCCAAGCTCGTCCATGCCAGTGGACTCGTTACTGAGCTTCCACAATCGGCTCGGGTTATCCGGGTCCGAGAGGTCAAGGGCATAGTACGCCCGCCCCCCTCGGCGCAGCCCGAAGTACAGGGACACCGAATCCGTGGATGCTTCGATAATGCCGTCGCCATTCACATCGTTAATATAAGCGGCAGCAACACCATCGACCCCATACACG
Organism: Ferrimonas balearica DSM 9799; assembly: GCF_000148645.1. Lineage (NCBI taxonomy): Bacteria > Pseudomonadati > Pseudomonadota > Gammaproteobacteria > Alteromonadales > Ferrimonadaceae > Ferrimonas > Ferrimonas balearica. Next base: position 870,387 of record NC_014541.1, on the reverse strand, counting down.
GTATGGCCACCCGTTTGAGGGTTAGTGCGCAGTTCATTCAGCGTGCCAAGCATATCGGGCAGGTAATAGGCCCAGCTTTCACTGATGGCAGTATCCTCATCTTTAAACATATGGACGAAACCCTGATTGGTGCCCATCAGGATACGTACCCCTTTGGTGCCGCCGTAGTTGATCGCCAACGGTTTGGAGTGCAGAGGATCCCCAATCAGGTCCACCCGGCGATCATTGCTGGCGCCATCCCCATCCTCGTCATCCGGGTCCAGCCCCTGCAACCAACTGACGTAGCCATTCAACTCGCCGGCTCCCGCTGCGCCTATCCGGCTGATCAGCTCACTCTCGCTGCCCAGGGCGCTGCTGAGGCTGGCACGAGTCAGTGGAACCAAGGCACCATTGCCGCTGGCCGGGTCCGTCAGGATTCGGCGAACCGCCTGTACCCCAAGCTGTTCCAGTGCGCCTCCAACGGTGACATCGTTGCCATCGCCCCCACCATCGGTCGCACTGCAGGTTTGTGCGCGGGTCCAGTAGGTACAGGCCCCATCACTGATGTTGCCCCGGGCATTGATCGCCAGCACACCATTTTGATCCACCACCAGACCTTCGCTGTTGACCTTCAGTTTCTTTAGATTCCCCATCCAGCGAGGCCGGTCCGAGGGCAGAAACATCGCGTAATAGAGTGAATCCAGAGTTTGAGTGCGATCAAAGCTATTGGCTGCGACCGAGGGCGAAGTAAAGCTGGTATTGACCGACAGGATTTCGCTGACAATTTGCTGTAAGGAGCTTTGCAGAGCTGCAGCGTCATTCGCTGGGTAATAGAGCCCTCCGCCGCGATGTGCCGTTTGCTCCAACAACTCGGCGGCATCGACGGCGCCTTGAGAGAAACCAACCGTATAGGTCACGACCTTTTGGTGGCCTGTCGCGGAGGTATTCATGTCATTCTGGTACATCCACTCCGCCACACCCGGCAGATGACTGCCGTTGTGCTTATCTGCGGCGGTCAACCCCAACTCGCTTTCGATCAGCGTATTCAGGCTATTGTCCCGGTATGGGCTGCCATCAGTCATCAGGAGGACGTACGAGTTCGCCTGACAGGATGAGAGAGGGCTGATGTAGTTATCACCGCTGACAACGCTATCGTCCGCTGCTGGCAGTAGCGCGCCACCTTTGTTGCCGCCGAGTACCGCACCTCCTGAGAAGTAACGATAAGCTTCAAACAGTGACTCGCATAACGACGTGTCGGACGTCGCTTCTAAGCTGCTCACGGTGTTCACCAAATCGGCCCGATTGCTCTCCGTCATTTCTCGAATGCCTTCAACAATGCGCCCGCCATCGTCACTGCCAATGGTGTTACCGGAATTGCGGTTCCTGTTGAACACCATCAAACCGAAATCGACCCCCGTCGTCGTGTTGATCAAGCTGTTGGTCGTCTCTCGGGCAATGGTAATCCGCTGACGCTGAACCGAGCCGCTGTGATGATGCAAGTAGGTCAGGTAGTTTTCGGTGAACAGGGTAACCACGTCATTCTGGCCAAACTGCGTTGAGTTCCTTGCATCATCCGCGGCCCTCTCCCGCTCGCTAAGTGAGGCAGAAGGCGATGTGCCATCATAGGGCGATCTCATAAAACGGTTCTGAGGAAAGCCCTCCCCCCGAAAAAGAGGACTCAGGGCGGCGGGTGCATTGTTGGGGTTGGCATTGTCCAGGTCGGCGACACAATCGAATATCGAATGCTTGCGTACGAGCTCGGACTGGATGGAGTCAGGCAGTCTCCGCCACTGGGGGTAAGATACCGAGAAGTGTCTTACCCCACTGGTAAAGCGCCCTTCGTACTGCAATATCGACAGGGTGTCGCTGCTGGGATGCAGCGCCAAGCTGGCAGCACAGGCGTTGTTTTGCGGATAGAGATAGCGTGTTTCGTTGCTGTCCTGTGGGTCCGGATATTGATCGGTGGATACGGCACCTTTGACATAGTAGAGGCGATTGCCGCCCTCTCCGGTGTAGTCATGGTTAGGGTCATAAGGGCCAGCTTCCACCCACTCCAGCTCCAACATAGAGCCAGAGTTATCAAAGATGATCAGTACCTTAGGTCGCGACGCGTCTTCGTCCTGAATGCCTGCCACATAAAGCTCGGTATCATCTGCCATCGTTGCATTGGAGACCACGACCGCAATGGCACTAAAAGCCGCCGCCAGCACACCGCGGTATCGGTATTTCTGCATCACAATCCCCCCGAGCTGGATAACACCGGTTGTTCCAGCCCTGTCACCACGGACAACTGACCTCGCTGGTTTTTTCCGAAGTTAACCCGGGTTTCCAGTTCGTTATGACGACACGCCATAACGCTCGCCGCGGTTGCCGTCCGGGAGCGTCGACACTGGGTTTCGATGCGAAAGCTGAGTTGATGCCGGGCGCCTGTTGTGGCGTCCATCGATGTGCTGACGCCACGATTGGTGACCAACAAGCTGCCACCCAGAGCCAATCGCTGCTGTTCCACAAAACGGATCTGGGCACCATTGGCCAGGTGCAGTGCGGTACTGCGAGCGTTAGAAGCGGATGCCATCTGAGTGGTCATCTTGGCCCGGTAAGCCAACCCCACAGCAATCAAGGTCAGCATCAGTAACAGCAGGATACTGACCACCAGCACCATGCCCTGTTGTCGATTCATCCTGCGCTCCTGCGGCAGTACTATCGGATTGGATGGAGGGCCCCCTTCGACATCCCACGGGACTGAAGAACCCTGGGGGGTGCCGCAAAGATAGCGGTCCAAAATGGCAGGTTGTCGGTCGAGCACGAACTCGCGGGCTGACAAAGCGGGACGATGCAAAGTCAGGGGGATTGGAGTCCGATATGAGGCCCGGAAGAGCCCTTGTGTGTCACGCGATAAGGCGGCCCGGCCTTGGCCCATAGAGAGACCCCCAAACACCCATTCGACCTGAAAAACCTGCCGATAGTAGAGCCTGTGCAAAGCCGCCCCAGCAACTGGATCAGAGTGAAAGCGGGCGGCGCCAACTCCAACCATCCGACACACCAGCCCGTCGGGGCATAAGCGTTATCGTCGCGCGCGGTTCAGAGGGCGATTGCAGACCAGAGATACGGCTGGACAGGTCAATCTGCAAAACAACGGAATTGAAAAACATCTGCCCCAGACCGTCAGCCTCATTACCCCATTGCTGCTGGGCGGAGCGCTGATAAAGCGTCAGCGATGGACACCATAAGTGCTGCATTTTCATCGAATTAGCGGGGCATTGTTTGCGGTAAATGCGGGGCTGACTGCACCGGGTATTAATCCAGGATGGCGGGGGCGGTTCAGCAACCCGGGTCGATCAATGCCATAGGCCGGCGCGGCAACCGGAATCAGATAATCCGCAAAAGCGTCGAGTTGACCGGGGGGATACCGGGGTGGCGTTAAGGTCAGGAGCAGAAAGTGGCGGGATGGAGAAACAACTGTGGGGGCATGACTCCCCTCCCTGCCAACGACAAGGAGGGGATGTGGCGAAATCAGATGGCGTCTTCGTTCTCTTCACCGGTGCGGATGCGGATCACCCGTTCGATGTCAGTGACAAAGATCTTGCCGTCGCCAATTTTGCCGGTTCGGGCGGTATCCACAATCGCTTCGATGGCCTGATCCAGCAGTTCATCGGCGATCACCACTTCGATCTTCACCTTGGGCAGGAAGTCCACCATGTACTCAGCACCGCGGTACAGTTCAGTATGTCCCTTCTGGCGGCCAAACCCTTTGACCTCCTGAACGGTCATGCCGGTGATGCCAATTTCGCCCAGCGCTTCACGCACGTCGTCCAGTTTGAACGGCTTGATCACCGCTTCCAGCTTTTTCATCTTCGTTACCAGTTCCGTTTGCCAAATCCAGAGGTAATGGGGTATCGACGATCCTTACCAAACGCCCGTGGAGTCACACGGGGCCCGACCGCAGCCTGGCGTCGCTTGTACTCATTAATGTCGGTCAGACGGATCACCCGACGCACATCGGCTTCCCGGTGACCGGCCGCGACGATCTCTTCAAGGCTTTGATCGCGCTCGACATATCTCTCAAGGATGTCATCCAGCACATCATACGGAGGCAGACTGTCCTGATCCACCTGATCCGGTGCCAGCTCCGCAGACGGCGGACGGGTGATCACCCGCTCCGGGATCACCTCAGAGAGCGTATTGCGGTAGCGTGACAAGCGATAAACCAGCAGTTTCGGCAGATCCTTAATCACCGCGAAACCGCCACACATGTCTCCATACAGGGTGCAGTAACCCACCGCCATCTCGCTCTTGTTGCCGGTGGTCAGCAGGATTTTGCCGCTCTTGTTGGACAACGCCATCAACAACACACCACGGGCCCGCGCCTGCAGGTTCTCTTCGGTGGTGTCCTTCTGAGTGCCCTCAAACATCGGGGCCAACTGGCCCATAAAGGCGTCAAACATCGGCTCGATGGAAACCACGTCATAGGTCACGCCCAGGGCTTCGGCCTGAGCGCGGGCATCTTCAACACTCATGGAGGAGGTGTACTTGAACGGCATCATAACCGCCTGCACTTTGTCCGCCCCCAGGGCATCGGCGGCAATGGCCAGAGTCAGGGCGGAGTCGATGCCGCCGGACAGACCCAGAACCGCGCCCTTAAAGCCGTTCTTGCCCACGTAATCCCGCACCGCCAGCACCAGCGCGTTATAGACTTGAGCGTCCTGACTCGGCAGCGGATGGCGCTCGCCCTGATCAGGCTGGCCATCGGTAAAGCGGACCAGTTGCAGCGATTCTTCAAACTGCGGCAATTCGTGACAGATGTGACCGGTGGCATCCATCACCAGTGAGTGGCCATCAAAGATGAGTTCATCCTGACCACACACCTGGTTCAGGTACACCACCGCCAGGCCGGATTCGGCGGTGCAGGCTTCCAACACGTCCAGACGCTCGGTCAATTTGGACATGTCGAAGGGGGATGCGTTGAGGGTCAGCAGCAGGTCCGCGCCCTGATCAGTCACCTGTTTCACCGGTTCCGGATGCCAGATGTCTTCACAGATCAGCACACCGAGCTGATGGCCTTTAAAGGGGATCACCGCACTGTGGTCAGCGGGCTCGAAGTAACGCTCTTCATCGAACACCCGGTAGTTGGGCAGGCGCTGTTTATCGACATGACCAAGGATCGCTCCCTGGTGGATCAGAGAAGCTCGGTTGCGCAGCCCCTCTTCCGTCATGGCCGGGTGACCCACCAGAATGGCGATGTCGCCGGAATAGGCTTGTAATTGCGCCAGCGCCTCATCCACGCGAGCCTGACAGTCCGGTCGCAGCAGCAGGTCTTCCGGCGGGTAGCCGGTCAGTGCCAGTTCCGGAAACAACACCAGGTCGGCGCCTTGCTGTTCCGCCTTGGCGGCCCACTCCAGACACTTCTGGGCATTGTCTTCAATGGCCCCCACGGTCAGGTTCAGCTGGGCCAGTGCCACCACCAATTGCTTGCTCATGCGTCGCGCGTTCCTTACTTCGAATCGGATCGCAGCATGGTAGCGGATCTGCGGCCCGGGTGAAACGGGGCGTCCGCGCCGTTACGCCGATTTACTTAGGGGTTTGTTCATCCAGCAAGCGGGCATGAGGGTCAGTGAAGGTGTCACGCACACCAACGCATTCCATCACCGCTTTGATGTAGCCGGTTGGCCGACCAAAGCTGTCCAGCATCGGTGCGCCCACCAAGCTGGCCTGCTGCTTATGGCGGTTTTGCGGCTGCATCTCAAACAGCTTTACCCAGGCCTCTCCATCCCTGTCCGTGAGATAGCACTTATAGTCCTGCCAGTCGTCGGCCTGGACCGCGTTGGCACTGACCAGTACCATCAACATCAGCATCGTGCGCATTACCAACACTCCTGAGGGGTCATCACCCCGGTATCGCTCAGGGTCATAGCGCGGCAGTCACTGTCGATGGAGGCCTGACTCCCCTGTGCAGTGGCGGTCAGGGTGAAGCCGGTCGTGGTGACCGTCGCATCGATTTTGTAGCGGCCACTGTCCGACACCATCGGGTCTGCCCCCATGCCCAACTGGGTCATATTGGCGGTGTACTGACGCTGGTCCAGATAATACTGCTCCTGAAGGTTGGCCAGCTTATGCAGGTCAGCGTGGGCTTCCGCCCGATAGCTTCGGCCCACATACCCCTGGTAACTGGGGTACGCGATGCCAACCAGGATGGCCAGCACCACCACCACAATCATCAACTCAACCAGGGTTAAACCCGCTTCCTTACGATGGCTCATTACTGCGCTCCATAGTGGTAATACACCCGCTGCGGGGTCAGAGTCTGGTTGGTGGCCACGGTACCGGTACGGTCTTCACCGGCGCCCACCCCCACCAGATAAAGTTGAGGGTCCCAATCTTCCGGCACCGGTTCCGGTGCGGGAGGCACCAAAATCTGGGGTGTATCCGGCAGTCGCGCCCCGACGCTGAAGTTGTTGATGCTGATCCCCTCCTGCAGCGAGAAGGCGTAGAAAAAGCCCTCCCCGGCAGCCACACAGGAGTTGGCCTCTGCCACGGTTCCCGGCAGGAAGGTGGCGTAGTAAGCCACCCCCGCCACCACCACCGGCGCTGACAAGGCTTTCTCCGACGGTGCCAGGGGGTAATACCACCCCAGCTTCTGGCCGAGGGCCAACTGTTGGTTCAGCCGTTCACTGTCGGTGCTGGCGTTGCCAAAGGGATCGCCGGACACACTGTAGAGGTTACCGGGGGTGATCGGTGCCGGTGCCGGGTTCTCGGTCGTACCGAAGGTTTGGGTCTGAATATTGCGATCCTGCAGCGCAAACAGGTAGTCCTGAGTGCCACTGGCGTTGGGGTGGGCCCGATTCCCGGACCCCACAACCACCGCGTCATAGGGCACCTCCACCGAGGTGGTCAGGGTGGCTTCGTCCTCTTCTCCCTCATTCATCACCAGATTTTCCACCAGCTCAAAACTGGTTTGCGCCACGCTGACCTCACCGAAGAATCGGCGATCATCCGCCAGGGTATCGCCCCCCAGCTCGGCAAATTGATGAACCGACCAGCCATCCCGGTCGGTACCCGGCATGTCCACCCGCCAGATGTTGGCACCGGTATCCACCGCATAGAGGCGATCCGTCAGGCCGTCACCATCGCTGTCCAGCGCACTGATTTTTGCCGCGATGCCATCCTCGGCTGGCAGCGGTGTCACCCCTTCCGCCGCCGTCGCTCCAGCTTCAAATCGATGCACCAGATCACCGGTGGCCGCATCCACGATGTAGATGGCGCGGCCCATGCTGTCGGCGGAACCAACACCGTTGCTGTCTTTATTAAGGTCGTAGCCACCGCCAAAGATCACCACCGGGTTCCCGTCATTAGCCGGGATTGTGGTCACCACCGGCTCAGACCAGCTTTGGCCAAGCTCACTCATGCCCGGAGATTGGTTGCTGAGTTTCCACAACCGACGGGGGTTATCCGGGTCCGACACATCCAGGGCGTAGTAAGCCCGCCCACCTCGACGCAAACCAAAGTAGACGTACACCGAATCGGTGGGCGCTTCGATATTGCCGTCTCCGTCCACGTCATGGACATACGCGGATGGCGCGCCATCAACGCCGTAGACCGTATGGCCGCCGGTCTGCGCATTGGTGCGCAGTTCATCCAGAGTGCCCAGCATGTCAGGCAGGTAGTAGGCCCAGCTTTCGCTGATGCGGGTATCGTCATCCCTGAACATATGGATGTAACCCTGGTTGGTGCCCATCAGGATGCGGACGCCCTTGGTGCCACCAAAGCTGATCGCCAGCGGCTTGGAGTGCAGCGGGTCGCCAATCAGGTCAATCCGACGGTCATTGCTGGCGCCGTCTTCATCCTCATCATCCGGGTCCAGCCCTTGCAGCCAGCTGACGTAACCATCAAGCTCATTGCTGCCAGCGGCACCAATCCGACTGACCAGCTCCGCCTCGCTGCCCACCGCACTGGCCAGGCTGGTACGGTTCAGCGCCACCAGGGCACCATCGCCGGTTGCCGGGTCGGTCAGAACCTGTCGGGTCGCCTGTAATCCCAGTTGCTCCAGCGCCCCGCCGACGGTGACATCATTGCCGTCGCCGCCACTGGATGCGCCACTGCAGGTTTGTGCGCTGGTCCAGTAGGTGCAGGCCCGATCGCTGATGTTGCCCTGGGCATCAATGGCGGATACCGAACTCTGGTCCACCACGCTGCCACTGCTGGTGATCTTCAGCTTCTTCAGATTGCCCATCCAGCGGGGACGGTCCGAGGGCAGAAACATGGCGTAGTAGACCGCGTCCAGGGTTTGGGTACGGTCAAAGCTGTTGGCGGCAATAGAGGGCGAGGTAAAGCTGGCGTTGACCGCCAGAATCTCGCTGAAGATCTGCTGCAACGAGCTTTGCAACGCTAACGCATCCGCTGCCGCATAGTAGGAGCCACCGCCCTGCAGTGCCGTTTGCTCCAGCAACCCGGCAGCTCCGGTCGCCCCCTCGGAGAAGCCGATGGTGTAAGTGGCAACCCGCTGACGCCCCTGCAGGGTCTCGTTGACGTCATTGTTGTACATCCATCCCGCCACGCCGGCCAGGTAGTTGCTGTCCACCTTGTCATCGCTGCCGAGGCCCAATTCGCTTTCAATCAGGCTGTTGTAGCTGCCGTCCCGGGTGGGTTCACCATCGGTGATCAGAATGACGTAGGACTGCGGCTGGCAGGAGGACATCGGGCTGATGTAATTGCTGCCACTGACCACCGAACTGTCCGCCGCCGGAGTCAGGCTGCCGCCTTTATTGCCCCCCAGTACCGCGCCACCGGAGTAGTAGCGGTAGGCTTCAAACAGCGACTCACATAATGGTGTCCAGGTGTCCGCCGTCAGGCTGGCTACGGTGCTGGTCAGGCTGTTGCGGTTGCTGTCGGTCATCTCCCTGATGCCCGCCACGATACGCCCACCATCATTACTGCCGATGGTGCTGCCGGAATTGGTGTTCTGGTTGAACACCTGCAGGCCAAAATCCACCCCAGGGGTGGTATTGATCAGGCTGATGATGGTGTCCCGGGCAATCGCGATGCGCTGCCGCTTGGTGTTGCTGCTGTGGTGATGCAGGTAGGTCAGGTAGTTCTCGGTAAACAGGGTCACCGCATCGCCATTACCAAACGCCGTCACGTCCATGGCATTTTCCGCTGCCGCATCCAGCGTTGATTGCGACGCCGATGGGGAGGTGCCGTCATAGGGCTGAGTTTTGCTGTCATTACGCGGGAAACCGGTGCCGCGCAGATCAGAATGGGGGTGGTTGGGGGCGTTCTGAGCCAATCCCGCCTGCAGGTCCGCAAGACAATCCACGACGGTTTTATCGCGAATGTTGTCTTTGAATTCGCTGGGCAGCTTACGCCAGTAATGCCCGGAGTCGCTGGCCTTACGGTTGTATTGGAAGCGGCGGAAGTTACTGGTGAAATAACCCTCTTGTTCCAATACCGTCAGGCCACTGGACACCACCCGCTTGCTGCTTTCACAGCCGTTGATTTGGGGTGAGAAGTAGCGCTCCTCATCACTGTCGAGGGGGTCAGGGTACTCATCCGGATCCGCGGAACCTTTGATGTAATAGATGCGGTCGCCATTATCGCCGGTGTAGTCATAAGTGGGATCAAAGGGCGCCGCAGCCACCGCCTCTTCGGTGTCCATCGAGCCGGAATTATCAAAAATGATAAGGACCTGAGGACGTCCGGCTCCCGTCGCCAACCCTCCGGCCACATAAAGCTCAGTGTCGTCCGCGATGGCCATTCCCATGGCCGCACTGAGGCTGGCGGCCAACACCACTGCCCGTCCCTGGCAAAGCATTACAATCCCCCCGAACTGTAGAGAACCGGCTGCTCAACCCCTGCCACAACCGACAGTTGGCCGCGCTGGTTCTTGCCAAAATTAACCGTACTTTCCAATTCATTCTGACGGCACGCCATCACACTGGATGCGGTGGCGGTGCGAGAACGACGACATTGGGTTTCAATCCGAAAAGTGAGCTGGTTGTTGGCACCGGTGCCCGCGTCAACGGTGGTATTAACCCCGTTATTGGTGATCAGCAAACTGGCTCCCCGAGCCAACCGTTGCTGTTCGACATAGCCGGCCTGCGCACCATTGGCCAGGTGCAGTGCGGTGCCCCGGGCATTGGACGCCGATGCCATCTGGGTGGTCATCGTGGCCCGACTGGCCAATCCTGCCGCGATAAGGGTCAACACCAGCAGTATCAGGATGCTGACCACCAGCACCATGCCCTGTTGTCGGTTCATTCTGCGCTCCGGTGGCTGATCAGCAGCGGGTTATTCAACATGATGGTGGTGGACACCCGCTTGCGACGAAACCCATCGTCCCCGGCACGGATGGTGCCGTTGGGCATGCGGTACTGCACGGTGTCACCGGTGTCATAGCTGCTGTCCGACTCAAGAGCCCGCAGCAACAGGTGAACCCGAACCGCCAGAATGCGCACATCATTGCGGCTGTCCCAGATGTCATCCGTCACCTGCGAGGAGGTCAGGTAGCTGTCCACCGTGCTGTCCTCATCAAAGTCGACCCCGAACTCGAACTGCATCGACTCGATGCCTTCAACCAAGGATTGAGGGCCTGCCAGCATATCGGCGGTCGACAGGGTATGGCGGTACAACGATGGAATGCCCCCGACGTTATTACGTACGTAGTAGACACGGTGCTGATACTGGTAAACCCGTCCGCTGGTCAGGGTGGGGGCGGTGCCGGCCCCATCAAAAAACTGGCCCTCATTGACGTTCAGCGTCATGTAGTAGCGCCCGCTGGCGGTGCTGCCCACCACCTCCGGTCCCACCAGGCGTTTAATCTGAATCACGTCGGAGCCACTCAGGGCCCCGTTTTCGCAGGTGAGGCTGCCGCCGCTGCCCTTGGTAAAGGCCCACAGTGTGCGGAAGTGGCCCATGCCATTGGGGAAGGTGCCGTTGTTAAGGCCATCACCGACGCAATCGGTACCCACGATACTACCGGGCACGGTGACGTTGGCGCCGCCAATCAGGTCAACCCCGGTCAGATCCGCGAAGAATCCGGCCTGGGCAATGTCCTCTTCCAGCAGGCGTAGCGCCAGACGAGCACTCTCCTGCAACTGGTTGTACTGGCCGGTAGACTGAACACTGGACGAGGACATCACAAACACCGACAGACTGGCACCGGTGATAAAAAGACCGATCACCATCGCCACCATCAGCTCCGGCAGGGTCAAGCCACGTTGCTGATTCATACCCCCTCCACGATAACGGTTTCGACCCGCACCATACGGCGGTGGTTATCGGCGCTACCGCAGTTACTGCTGTCCTCACCGGCGCCATCACGGGTGGCGTTCATCCCGCGCCAGCTCACCACGACTTCAACATCGTTGCCGGAGACATAGATGCAGCCGGTCATATTGGCGGGGCTGCCAAGGTTTCGCTCCCCAATTCGCTCATCAGTTCCAAGTAACTGCTGATCCCAGAGATACTGATCCCACAGCAGCATTTGATCCGGGGTGCAGCGATTGATGGCACCACCACTCTCGTGGCAGGGGGTCGATGGCAGGGTGTAGCTGCCACTGCCGTAATTGATGGCGGCGTAGTTGGCGAGACGGGAGGGGTTAACGCGGATGCGTTCAATCACGTCGCTGGCCAGCGATAGGGCCTGGGTATAGTTGTATGACTCAAAGCTGCCGCGCTTGGCGGTCAGATGTAATTGAAATACACCCAGCAGGCCGACGGTGATCACCACCGCAGCAACCAGCACTTCAATAAGTGTAATCCCTTGCTGACGTCGCATCTGTGTTGCATCCCTGCTCACTGGCGGCTTTGGCCCAACGGCCAAAAATGACACGCCATGATAACATTTCAACCGACAAATATATAATATTACAAATCACTATGGACAGTTTGGGCAACCACAACGGAGTGAAGTCATAATGCGCCGTAATAGAGGATTAACTTTGGTGGAACTGATGGTGGCACTGGTCATTGCCGCCATTCTGCTGGGGATCGGCGTTCCTGCCCTGACCGACTTGAGTAACCGCAGCCGCGCTCAGGATGCGGTCGCGACCTGGTATACCGACCTGAATTACGCCCGCCAGATGGCGGCGGCCTACCAGACCAGTGTGACGGTCTGCCATCTTGATGCCGAAAACGCCTGCGACGGCCAGTGGAACCTGGGCTACGACATCTTTGTCGACACCGACGCAGATAATGCCCTGGATGCGGGTGAAGAACGCCTTCAGCAGCGCCAGGGCATCGATGACCAAGACCACCTTAAGATCAGCAGCTCCCTGAATCAGGTGCGTTTCAGCGCCGACGGTTTCTCCGCCCATAGCGGTTCGATGATCTACTGCCCCGCCAGTCCCACCAGCGAGTACAGCCTCAAGCTCAGCATCAGCAATACCGGTCAGATCCGCTACAACAGCGATACCGAAGACTGCGACTGAACATAAAAAAACGCCGCCCTCGAGGGCGGCGTTTCAGACAAGACAGGAGAGCGGTTAGCGCAATTCAGCCGGAACGTGGAACACCACATTCTCTTCCCGGCCACTGGCCTCTTCCACCGCTTCGGCGCCCTGCTGTTTCAGGGCATCAATCACCCCCTGAACCAACACCTCAGGAGCGGATGCCCCCGCGGTGACCCCGATTCGGGCTGCGCCTTCCAGCCACTCCGGCTGAATGTCCTCAGCACCGTCAATCAGGTAGGCCGGCGTACCGGACTTCTGAGCCAACTCGCGCAGACGGTTGGAGTTGGAGGAGTTTTTCGACCCCACCACCAGCACCCGATCACACTGCAGTGCCAGTTCACGCACCGCATCCTGTCGGTTCTGGGTGGCGTAACAGATGTCATCCTTACGCGGCCCCTCCACTTCCGGGAAGCGACGCTTGAGCGCATCGATCACTTCGGCGGTATCGTCCATCGACAGGGTGGTCTGAGTAACAAAGGTCAGGTTACGCTCATCCTTAACCTGCATCGCCGCCACATCCTCGGGCGACTCCACCAGGTAGATGCCGCCATCGGCATTGTCGTACTGCCCCATGGTGCCCTCCACCTCAGGGTGACCGGCGTGGCCAATCAGAACACACTCGATGCCCTTGCGACTGGCGCGCGTGACCTGCATGTGCACCTTAGTCACCAGCGGACAGGTGGCGTCAAATACCTTAAGGCCGCGATCTTTGGCCTCTTCCCGTACCTGCTGGGACACCCCGTGAGCACTGAAGATCACGATGGCGTTATCCGGCACTTCGTGCAGCTCATCCACAAACACCGCACCCCGTTGGCGCAGGCCATCCACCACGTAGCGGTTGTGCACCACTTCATGACGAACGTAGATCGGCTTTTCGAACAGTTCCAGCGCACGCTCAACGATGCTGATGGCGCGGTCCACGCCGGCGCAGAAGCCGCGCGGGTTAGCCAGCAGGACTTTCATCACGCCTCCTTGGACACGATGTCGAGGATCTCAACATCGAACAGCACGGTTTGACCGGCGAGCGGATGATTGAAATCCACGGTGACAGAGTCACCTTCCACTGCCCGAATCACGCCCGGGTACTGGTTACCATCGGCCGCAGTGAAGGCCATGATGGTGCCTTCAGAGAGATCCGCATCAGCCGCAAACTGGCTGCGATCCAGATGTTGGATGTTGTCCGGGTTGGCGTGGCCAAAGGCGTGCTCCGGGGCCAGAGAAAAGCGCTTTTTATCGCCCTTGCTCAGACCCATCAGTTCCGCTTCCATACCCGGGCTCAGGCTGCCGTCGCCCAGGGTCAGGCGCGCCGGTTTGCCATGCGCACGGGTGCTGTCCGCCACGCTGCCATCCGGCAGCTCAACGGTGAAATGCATAAATACCTGGGCGCCAGGGCCCACTACCACTTGGCTCATTTGGCCTCCTCCGTGTGTTTCGGCTGCAGGAAGGCGTCCAGAATCATCAGGCCCGCCCCCACACAGATGGCGCTGTCGGCGATATTGAACGCCGGCCAGTGCCAGTTACCGACGTAGAAGTCGATAAAGTCGATCACGTAGCCGTACAGCACCCGGTCGATCAGGTTGCCGATGGCACCGCCCAGGATCAGGGCGTAAGACAGATTCAGTCGCTTCAGCCCCGCACTCTGAGTGCGAAGCATAAACAGCAGGCCAGCGGAAACCGCGAGGGCGAACACCGCAAAGCCCCAACGCTGCCAGCCCCCGGCGTTGGCCAGGAAGCTGAACGCGGCCCCTTCGTTATGCACGTAGAAGAGGTTGAGGTAGGGCATCAGCGGCACCGGATCCATGTAGGTCAGGCTGGTGCTGGCCCAGATCTTGGTGACCTGATCGATCACCAGAGCCACCACGGCGACCCACACCCACTTACATCCGGACGCCTGCCACGATTGCGGCCGCTTGGCCCACAGTTCTTTAAGCATACTGACGCTGCTCTCCTTCGCCGTCTACGTTGCTCACACAGCGACCACACAGGGTCGGGTGGGCGTCGATGGTGCCCACTTCAGCACGGTGGTGCCAGCAGCGTTCACACTTGGCCGCCTCGGTTTTGGTCAGAGCCAGCTTAACGCCTTCGATGGCGGTGTCTGCGGCATCGCCAGCTTCCGCCAGCGGACGCACCCGGGCTTCGGAGGTGATCAGAACGAAGCGCAGTTCGTCGCCCAGTTTCTCCAGCAGCGCCAGCAGCTCACCATCGGCGTACAGGGTCACTTCCGCTTCCAGGCGGTTTTTGATGCCCTCGGACTTAGCCTGCTCAAGACGTTTATTCACCTCAGCCAGAACCTCGACCAGCTGGTCCCACTGGGCGTTGCTGACCGCAGCGTCTTCTGCCATCGGCGCCAGGCCATCAAACCATACCTGGGTAAACACGAAGGGCTCGCGCTCGCCCGGCAGGGCTTGCCAGATCTCGTCGGCAGTAAAGCTCATTACCGGCGCCATCCAGCGCACCATCGCTTCGGTGATCAGGTACAACGCGCTCTGACAGGAGCGGCGCGCCAGGCTGTCGCCCTTGGCGGTGTACTGACGGTCTTTGATGATGTCGAGGTAGAAGCTGCCCAGCTCGATGGAGCAGAAGTGCATCAGCTTCTGGCTGACCTGGTGGAAGTTGTAGGACTCGTAAGCCGCCACGATCTCTTCCTGCAGGGCGTGGGCACGGGCCACGATCCAGCGGTCCAGCGCCACCATCTCTTCCAGCGCTACCATGTCAGTCGCGGGGTTGAAGCCGCTCATGTTAGCCAGCAGGAAGCGGGAGGTGTTACGGATACGACGGTAGGCGTCCGCGGAACGCTTGAGGATCTCGTCGGAAACGGTCATCTCACCGGTGTAATCGGTAGAGGCCACCCACAGACGCAGAATGTCGGCACCCAGCTTGTTGACCACCTGCTGCGGGCTCATCACGTTGCCCAGAGACTTGGACATCTTGCGGCCTTTGCCGTCCACGGTGAAGCCGTGGGTCAGCACCTGCTTGTAGGGGGCCGCGTCTTTCATCGCCACGGAAGAGATCAGTGACGACATAAACCAGCCGCGGTGCTGGTCGGAACCTTCCAGGTAGAGATCCGGGCTGTGACCATGGAACTCTTCACGGGCGTCGACTACGGAGTGGTGAGTCACACCGGAGTCAAACCACACGTCGAGGGTGTCCTGAACCTTGCTGTAGTGCTCGGCTTCGTCGCCCAGCAGTTCCGCTGCGTCCAGATCCCACCAGGCCTGGATGCCTTCGGCTTCCACCCGTTGGGCCACCAGCTCCATCAGCTCAACGCTGCGCGGGTGCAGGGCCTGGGTCTCGTTGTGGACGAACAGGGCGATCGGCACACCCCAGGTGCGCTGACGGGAGATACACCAGTCCGGACGGTTCTCCACCATGGTCTGGATGCGGGCCTGACCCCAATCCGGAATCCACTGCACCTGGTCAATCTCCTGCTGGGAGCGGCTGCGCAGGCCAGCCTGATCCATGGAGATAAACCACTGCGGGGTGGCACGGAAGATGATGGGGGTCTTGTGGCGCCAGCAATGCGGGTAGCTGTGACGCAGGGCTTCATGGTGCAGCAGCGCGCCCTTCTCCTTCAGTACCTCAATCACGTCGTCGTTAGCTTTGAAAACGTGCTTGCCCGCGAACAGCGGAGTATCCGGCAGGTAGACACCGTTATTGCCGACCGGGTTAGCCACTTCCAGGTTGTACTTGTTGCCCACCACGAAGTCGTCCTGACCGTGGCCAGGGGCGGTGTGCACGGCACCGGTACCGGAATCGGTGGTGACGTGGTCGCCCAGTACCACCGGTACCATCATGTCGTAGAACGGATGGTGGAACTGCTGCAGCTCAAGGTCGGCACCCAGGCAGTAGCCCAGGTTGTGGAAGTGCTCGATGCCGGCGCGGTCCATCACGGACTTCACCAGATCAGCGGCCAGGATCAGGCGCTCAGGCTGGTCGCCTTCCACCTGCACCAGCGCGTACTGCACCTGCGGGTGTACGGCGATGCCGCGGTTGGCCGGCAGCGTCCACGGGGTGGTGGTCCAGATCACGGTTGAGATCGGACCCTGGCCCTGGTGGCCTTCGGCGCAATCAAACTTGTCCGCCACCAGTTTGGCGTCGTCCGCCTTGAAGCGCACGTCGATGGCCGGAGAGGTTTTGTCCTCGTACTCCACCTCGGCTTCCGCCAGGGCGGAACCACAATCGGTACACCAGTGCACCGGCTTCGCACCTTTGTGCAGGTGGCCGTTGTCGATGATCTTGGCCAGGGAGCGAATGATGTTGGCTTCGGTGCCAAAATCCATGGTCAGGTAGGGCTTATCCCACTCACCCAGTACACCAAGGCGGATAAAGTCGGCTTTCTGGCCTTCCACCTGAGTTTTGGCGTACTCGCGGCATTTCTGACGGAATTCGGCGGCAGACACCTTCTGGCCCGGCTTGCCCACTTTCTGCTCAACCTTCAGTTCGATCGGCAGGCCGTGGCAATCCCAACCCGGGATGTAGGGCGCGTCAAAGCCAGACAGCGTCTTGGCCTTAATGATGATGTCCTTGAGGATCTTGTTGACCGAGTGGCCGATGTGAATGTCGCCATTCGCGTACGGAGGGCCATCGTGCAGAATGAAGGGCTTGGCGCCCTGGCGGCTGGCACGGATCGCCTTGTACAGCCCCTTCTCATTCCACTGTTTCAACATTTCCGGCTCCCGCTGGGCAAGGTTGCCGCGCATCGGGAAATCGGTCTCAGGAAGGTTCAGCGTAGTTTTGTAATCGACCATCGATCCTTACACCATCATCGGTTTTCAGTATATTCCGGGACACGCAGGGCGGTTTGAGCGCGCTCCGCATCCAGTCGGATCTGGGCTTTCAGCGCCTCAAGAGAGGGGAAAGCGTGTTCGTCTCGCAGCCAGCTGTGCAGCCGGACATGCAGATGCTGACCATACAGGTCAGCGTTAAAATCAAACAGGTGGACTTCCAGTCGGCATTGCTGGCCGGACACCGTGGGCCGACGGCCCACATTGGCGACCCCATCGTGCCACTGGCCGTCCTCGGTTTGAACCCTGACGGCAAATACACCGCTGATCGGCACCACAGTGCGCTTCAGCAGAATATTGGCAGTGGGAAAACCGATGGTGCGCCCAAGCTTATCGCCGTGCGCCACCCGGCCACTTATCTGGTAAGGATGGCCCAGCATCCGCTCAGCGCTCGCCAATTCACCACTGGCCAGTGCATTACGGATCAGGGTAGAGGAGATCCGCTCCTGCCCCAACCGGCAACTGGCGGTATCTTCCACGGCAAAGCCATGTTTGGCCCCTGCCGCCTGCAGAAAAGCAAAGTTACCACGACGCGCCCGGCCAAAGCAGAAATCATCGCCCACCACCAGGTAACGGATGGCCAGCTTATCCACCAGCAACTGCTGGACAAAGTCCTCCGCTTCCCAGCCGGCAAAGCGCGCGTCAAAGCGGACGCACAGCACCCGGTCCACGCCCAGCTCGGCCAGACGGTCCAGTTTGTCCCGCAACAGATTGAGGCGCGCCGGGGCCGCCTCGCCACGGAAATACTCCTGGGGCTGGGGCTCAAACACCATCACCGTCGCCGGTACCCCGTACTGTCGGGCCAGCGACACCAGTCGGTTGATCACCGCAGCATGGCCCCGGTGCACCCCATCAAAATTGCCGATGGTCAGCACGCAGTCGCGATGCCGATCGGCCAGGTTGTGGATCCCGCGAATTAACTCCATGAACCTGTTGCTTGTCTTTGCTTCGAAAATCGCCGGATTATACCCCAGCCGAGGGGCCAGATCACAGGCTCTTTAACTGCCGTGGACGCAAGCCAAACAACAGCAGGCTCCCGCCGTAACTGACCGCCCCCAGACCAATCAGCCCGAACAGGGTCATCACCCGCTCACTGAAGCTCAGTGCCAGCCAGCCCGCTTCCGACGGTGACAACCAGAGCAACATCGCTGCCATTACGCCACCGGCCAGGGCCATCCGGGCAATCTGCGCCAGCGTCTGGCCACTGAGTTGATACACCCCCTGCTGGCGCAAGCCACGGTAGAGCAGCAAGGCGTTCAGGGTGGCCGACGCGGAGGTGGCCAGAGCCAGCCCGACGTAACCGAAGGGGATGGCGAGCGCCAGGTTGAAGCCCATATTGGCCACCATCGCGATGATGCCGTAGCGCACCGGTGTCTTGGTGTCCTGGCGGGCGTAGTAGCCGGGCGCCAGCACCTTAACCAGCATAAAGCTGAGCAGACCCGAGGCGTAAGCCAGCAAACTCATGGACGCCATCTGCGTGTCGGTGATGGAGAACTCACCGCGCATAAACAGCACCATCAGCATCGGCTGGGCCAACACCATCAGCCCCAACATCGCCGGGATCCCCACCAACAGCACCGAACGCACGCCCCAGTCCAGCGTCTGGGTAAAGCGGGTGGGGTCATCGTTGGCCTTATCTTTGGACAGCGCCGGCAGGATCACCGTAGCAATGGCGATGCCGAATAAGCCAAGGGGAAACTCCAGCAAGCGGTCAGAGTAATAAAGCCAGCTGATGGAACCGGTCATCAGGAAGCTGGCAATAAGAGTATCAAACAGCAGGTTGATCTGGCTGACCGACACACCAAACATCGCCGGGATCATCAGGGTGCGGATCTTGGTAACGCCCGGATGGCTCCAGCCCCACTGAGGCCGAACCAGCATGTTGGCCTTATATAGGAAGGGGATCTGGAACAGGAACTGGATCAGACCACCAAGGAACACGCCCCAGGCCAGACCCAACTCCGGTCGCTCCAGCTCTGGCGACAACCAGATGGCACAGCCGATGATGGCGATGTTAAGAAACACCGGGGTAAAGGCCGCCACGGCAAACCGCCCCAGCGTATTGAGGATGGCACCGGCCAACGCCGTCAGAGTGATGAACCACAGATAGGGAAAGGTGATCTTCAACATCAATGACGCAAGCAGGAACTTGGCGCCTTCGGGCTCCCCCCCCAGCCAGGCCAGGAACCAGCCAGTCCCAAACAGCGCCGCCAGCACCGGTGAAGCCACCACCCCGAACAGGGTCACCAGGGTAACGATGCCCCCGAGGGTACCGCTCACCTTAGCAATCAGCTCCCGCACTTCATTCGGTTCCCGCTGCTGCTGGTACTCAGTCAGTACCGGCACAAACGCCTGGGCAAACGCCCCTTCGGCAAACAGTCGGCGCAGAAAGTTGGGGATTTTATTGGCCAGGAAGAAGACGTCGGCAGCAGCGCCGGCCCCCATCAGGTTGGCCACCACCACATCCCGCACCAGTCCCAGTACACGGGACACCAGGGTCATGGCGCTCACTACCAGCCCGGAGCGCACCAATCTCTTACTCAATGACGTGGTCCCAAAGTAAAAAGGCGAGGCTCAGAAGCCGAACCTCGCATCAGATAGAAAAAAAGGCACGCTGCCCCTGTTGCCGGGGCAGTAATGCTGCTAGAATTTCGGCCCATCTTAAACTAGATGGGTCGTGGAACGCCAAGATTGGTCCTGAGTCCACCTTGGGTTGACGCTTATTTGCACATTGTCATTGACAAAGATGGGCAAAAAAAGTAAATTCGCGACCTTTCTGAGAAACCAGACAGCACCGTTTTTAGGAGTTTGCACTTGGCTAACATCAAGTCTGCTAAGAAGCGCGCCATCCAGGCCGAAAAGCGTCGTCAACACAACGCTAGCCGTCGTTCCATGATGCGCACCTTCACCAAGAAAGTAGTAGCCGCTATCGCCACTGGCGACAAAGCCGCCGCTACCGAAGCGTTCAACGCCGCCCAGCCGATCCTGGATCGTATGGCCACCAAAGGCCTGATCCACAAAAACAAGGCAGCTCGCCACAAGAGCCGCCTGGCTGCGCAAATCAAAGCTCTGTAATCAGAACTTTGATGCGGAAAAAAACCGGCTTAGGCCGGTTTTTTTGTGCCTGTCTGACAGCGTACAACCTTTCTGTTACTCTGACGCCTCCACGGTTTCAGCATAACAATAACAAGGATAAGGATGTTACGCGCACTCTCCCTGATCGCTGCTGGCCTGATGGTCTCCAGCACCCTCGCCCAACCTTTCGACAACGCCACCCTGAAACACAGCGATGCGCTGCGCCAACACGCGGAACAAAGTGATGCGGCCTGGCAGGTGTTGGAATCCCTGACCACCGAGGTGGGACCGCGCCTGGCCGGTACCGAAGCCGACGCCCGTGCGGTGGCCTGGGCCAAGGCCCGTTTTGAGGCCATGGGTTTTGACGCCGTCCGACTTGAGCCGGTTACTGTCCCTCACTGGGAGCGCGGTTTTGCCGACGCGAAAGTCACCCTGCCCTTTCCTCAGCCGCTGGTGATCACCGCTCTGGGTAACTCCGTGGCCACACCGGAGGGCGGCATTGAGGCCGGCATTATCCGATTCGCCACGTTGGCTGACCTGCAGGCTGCGGATCCGGCTCAGGTGAAAGGCAAGCTGGTGTTTATCGACCACAAAATGGAACGCTACAAGGATGGCCGCGGTTACGGCCCTGTTGTTAAGGCCCGGGGGATTGGCGCAGTCGAGGCGGCCAAGAAAGGTGCCGTTGGCCTGTTGCTGCGCAGCGTCAGCACCAGCAGCCACCGCTTTGCCCACACCGGCGTGATGCGCTACGTCGACGACGTGGCCCGCATTCCCGCTGCCGCCATCTCACCGCCAGATGCAGACCAACTGACCCGCATGCTGGCCCGCCAGGATGACATCCAGGTCAAACTGGAGCTGGAAGCGATGGATAAGGGGGAAAGCACCAGTTACAACGTGATTGGCGAGATCCGCGGTGCCAGCAAGCCGGAGGAGATCGTGCTGATTGGCGCTCACCTGGATTCCTGGGACGAAGGCACCGGAGCGCTGGATGACGGCGCTGGAGTCGCCATT
Organism: Ferrimonas balearica DSM 9799; assembly: GCF_000148645.1. Lineage (NCBI taxonomy): Bacteria > Pseudomonadati > Pseudomonadota > Gammaproteobacteria > Alteromonadales > Ferrimonadaceae > Ferrimonas > Ferrimonas balearica. The sequence continues at coordinate 849,095 of NC_014541.1, read as the reverse complement.
GTTACCGCTGCCGCCGAGCACATCATGGCGCTGAAACAGCGTCCCGAGCGCACCATTCGGGTGGTGTTGTATGCCGCTGAAGAGATTGGCCTGATTGGCGCCAAAGCCTACCGCGATGCCCACCAGGATAAGCTCGACCAACACTACATCGCCGCTGAAGCGGACTTTGGTGCCGGCCCCATCTATCGCCTCGACAGCCGGGTCAACGAAGCCGCCCGCCCCGCCATCGAGGCCCTGGTGGAGCAGCTGGCGCCGCTGGGCGTCAGCCTGGGCCATAACTAAAGCTGGGGTGGCCCGGATGTGTCGGTACTGCCGCCCCTGGGCGTCCCCGTCGCCGGGCTGAACATGGATGGCACCGACTACTTCGATTACCACCACACGCCCGATGACACCCTGGATAAGGTCAAACCCGAGTCCTTAAAGCAGAGCACCACGGTCTACACCCTGTTTGCCTGGCTGATGGCCAACGCCAACAGCGAGTTGCGGCCCATTCCCCCCACCGGGAATTAACGCCACAAAAAAGGCCCGCGGAGTGCGGGCCTTTTTATTTGGTTTTCTGGACGTTACGGCAGGGGAGCCACGCAGGGCGTATATGCACTCTCACTCTCACTCAAACTGCTTTGAGTGCCATCATTCATATCCACAATCTGGTATCCCGATGTGCCTTCAAGCGACTGACTCCAGTACACACGGGAATAGGGCCAGCCAAATCGGGAGTACAAACTCTCATCAGCCGCATTATCATACTCATACAACGCGATAAGCTCTGCCAGTGTGGCCAGACGCCAGTTGTCGCGGCCAGCAAAACCAATGGCAGCAAGTTTCTGACACCAGCGATCCGCCTGACCACCAACACTGGCCACACTCTCATCACCACTGGCAGGGCCGGCAACGCCCTGCCCATCATGGCGGAAACCGGCATAGATCCCAGTATGAAACGTCTCCCCATAGGTATCGCCACTGTTGTCAGCGCTGTCCTGCTGCTGATAACCCAAACCTCCGGCAAAATTCGTCGATGCCGCACCAGAAAACCACTTATCAACACCGTCATTTGGGTCGGTAATCTGGCGAACCTTCAGGCAGTCGCCAAAACCGTTAAAGCTATCGGTGTCATTGATCCCCCCACCAGGACCGGTGCCGATGGGATTACCCTGGGTATGGCCGCAAACACTCACTAACTGGCTCACAGTGACATCGACCTGATTGCTGCTGATGCCATCAACGATCGCTCCCAAGGTGGTGGAACCCGTCGTGGAACCGGCTGTGATCACCCCTCCATCGCTGACCGACAGCAGCGTGCCATCACCCACACTCCAGCTGATGCTCTGACTGCCAGCCAACAAATCCTGCTGGGTACCATCACTGTAACGACCGGTGACGGTAAGGTTTTGACTCTGGCCCTGCATCAGGCTCAGCGGCGATGGTGCCAGGATCACTTCAACCAGTTGCGCAGCACTGACCACCACCTTTACCGTGTCGCTGTAGCCACGGTAAGCGGCTGTCACTGTGGTTTCCCCCGAAGCTACCCCGGAAACCAACCCAGTCGTGCTGACCGTCGCTAATCCCGTATTTGTCGACTGCCAGGCCACCAGACTGGTGACATCAGCCTTGGTGCCATCACTGTAGGTGGCCTCTGCTGTCGCTTGTCCGGTCAACCCCTTGACGATCTCCAGACCCGGCAGGTCCGGCTTGGCATCGATGGACACAACAACAGCGGCGGTCACCGTCACACCGACGGTATTGCTGATCACACCCTCTTTGGCCGCCGTCACCGCGCTGGTGCCTTGTGCTACCGCGCTCAGCAGTCCGGAATCCGTGATCGTCGCGACCCCAGTCTCCGTCGAAACCCAGGATGCGGACGTGGAGATGTCGACACTGGACCCATCGCTGTAGATGGCCGTGGCAACCAGTGATTCCCTTGCTCCTTTCGCCAGAGACAGTGATGCCGGGGTCACCTGAATTGCCGTGATGACCGCAGTCGTCACCTCCACGGGCACAGCGTTACTGCTGACGCCGCCTTTACTGGCCGTAATCCGGGTTGAACCCTGAGCGACCCCCTGCAGTCGCCCGCTGGCGGTAATGGTCGCAACGCCGCTCTGCTGGGATATCCAATCCACTTCTGTCGTAACATCAACTGTGGTGCCGTCGCTGTAGGTGGCCATCGCAGAAAGTTGTGTGCCGTTCCCCTTGGCCAGAGTAACCGCGGCTGGCGTCACCTGAATCGCGGTGATCGCCGCCGCACCAACCTCAACCTGAACCACGTTGCTGGTCACCCCGGCCTGTCTCGCTGTCACCGATGTGCTGCCCGCTGCCACAGCGGTCAACTGGCCGGTATCGGCCACGGTCGCAATGGCAGTGTCCGCGGAGCGCCAGGCCACCGAAGCGGTCACATCCGCGCTGGTACCATCGCTGTAGCTGGCCATCGCGGTCAGATCAGCACGATTGCCCTTGGCCAGTTGCACCGGCGATGGCGTCACCTGAATGGCCGTGATCACCGCAGCGGTCACCGTCACTGCCACGCGGTTGCTGGTGACGCCGGACAAGCTGGCGGTCACCGTGGTATCGCCCAGACCCACCGCGCTCAGCAAGCCGGTTGCCGTCACCGTCACCCGAGCCGTATCCGCCGAGACCCAGGTCGCTGATGAGGTCACATTGGCGGTGGTGTTATCACTGTAACGGGCGGTGGCAACGAGAGGCTGTTGTCGCCCTTTGGCCAATGACAGAGGCGAAGGCGTTACCTGAAGTGCGGTGATCACCGCCGCCGTCAACTCAACCGAAACCCCATTGCTTTGGACCCCATCCAACCAGGCGGTCACTTCGGTATTGCCGACATCGACTGCCACCAACTCCCCCGCCGTGGATACCGTGGCAACATCGCGATCATCAGCGTGCCAGGCGACCAGGTCAGTGACCTCCTGAGTGTGGCCGTCGCTGTAGGTGGCCATCGCCGTCAACGACTGCCGCTGGCCTTTGGCGAGCGTCAGTGACGCCGGAGTGACCTGAATGGCGGTCACCACCGCGGCGCTGACCGCCACCTCTGCGCGGTTGCTGGTGATGCCCGCCAGCGTCGCCGTAACCTCCGTGTCGCCCACGGCCATACCTCTGAGCAGCCCGGTGGTCGTGACCGTGGCCACCTCGGTGTCCATCGATGCCCAGGTCACCATCGTACTGACGTCCGCCACGCTGTTGTCACTGTAGGTCGCCAGGGCCGTCATCTGACGACGGTTGCCTTTGGCGATGGCCAGGGATGCCGGGGTCACCTGAATCGCTGTCACAACGGCGTCGCTCACGGTCACCGCCACCACATTACTGACCACGCCGTTCTGACTGGCGGAAAGGGTGGTGCTCCCCTTCTCCAGAGCACGCAGCATGCCATTGGGCGAGAGCCCGATGATCCCCATGTCTGCCACCATCCAGCTGACGGTGGCAGTGATGTCGGCCGAGCTGTTGTCACTGAAGATCGCCATCGCCGTCATCGCCTGCTGCTGGCCTTTGGCCAACGCAACTGGAGAGGGCGTCAGTTGAATACGGCGGATCACCGCATCCGTGACCGTCACCGCCACCGGATTACTGCTGACCTCGCCCAACACCGCCGTGACTGTGGTTGTCCCCACTCGGTGGGCCGTTAACTCCCCCCGGGTGCTCACGGTTACGATGGCGCTGTCGACCACCAGCCACTGTACGGCCTCGGAGATCTCTGCACTGGTGTGATCGCTGTAGGTGGCAACGGCCCGCAGGGCTCGTCCCTGCCCCTTTGCCAGCACCACATCAGCCGGCGTCACCTGAATCTCGGTGATCACCGCACTGGTCACGGTGATGGTCACGGCATTGCTCTCGATACCGCTTAGCTCTGCCCGAACTACCATACTCCCGGGCTTCAGTGCCGTCAGCACCCCTTTGGCACTGAGGTCAGCCACCGCAGAGTCGCTGGCAATCCAATTGACCTTATTGGTCAGCGTTTCCGACGTGCCATCCTTATAGATCCCCACTGCGGCAAAAGGCTGAACGTTACCCTTAGCCAGTGTCAGCTCACTGACGCCGTTGGTGGTGACCGGCGTTGGCGTAATCTGAAGGCTGACCAGAGGATTACCTCCAAGGCCGCTGCCGCCGCCGTCGCTCACCGTTATTGCTACCACATTGCTGCTGACGCCATCCAACGCCGCCGTCGCGGTCGTGCTGCCGTTCTGCAATCCGGTCACAACCCCGCTCTGAGACAACACCGCCACCGTCTCGTCACCGATCTGCCAACTGACCCGTTCGGTCACATCCGCCTGGCTGCCGTCGCCATAAGTGGCCATCGCCGTCAAAGGTTCGCTGCCTTGCGGAGCGACGCTGACGGTATCCGGGGTGACACTAATGGCGAGCACCTGCAGGGCATTGACCTGCACGGCAACCACGTTACTGGAGAGGCCCTGAAAGCTGGCCAGCACCGAGGTATTCCCGGGCTCCCGTCCGGTTAACAAGCCCGAAGGGGCGATCTCAGCAACCGCAGAGTTGGCTGAGGTCCAGGTAACCTGATTGCTGATATCCCGACGACCGCCATCCTGGTAGACACCGGTAGCCATAAACGCCATCGATTCCCCAACCCAGAGCTCACTCTCGTCTCCCACCGGAACGGTTGAGGTGATCTCAATCCGCACCAGCGGGTTCGCTTTCGCACCGTCAACACCATCAAAAGCGCGCTCGGCGTGACATCCTGTGAGCAGTGTTAACAGAGCAAAGAGCCCCATCATTAGCGCGTTTACTTCCTTAATCATTGGTGACCGCTTCCTGGTGATACTCAAACTCATCGATAATCAACTCAACACGCCGGTTCTGGGCGCGTCCCGCCGGGGTGGCATTACTGGCAACCGGGCTGGATTCCCCTTCGCCATAAACACGCAGTTGTTCCCGCCCCACACCGGCCACTACCAGCGCCCGGGCGACCGCTTCTGCCCGCCGTAGGGATAACTCCAGGTTGTAGCGGGTTGAGCCGTTGGAATCGGTGTGTCCAACCAGAGTCGCTTTCGCCTGCGGGTATTCACGGAGCAGCCCTACCAGCCCGGGCCAATCGCCCACCGTCGGTGGAGTGAAATCCGCTCTGTCATACTCAAACGTCACCTGATAGTGCACCGGCGGGTGCCACCGGTCCGGGGGGATCGACTCGAATTGAGGGGCTTGAGGTTTAAGTTGAGCCACAGCAGGCTGGGGCGATACCGGTGAGTGCACCGGTCGGGGGGGGGGGCACTCCGCCCGAAGTGATAACTGAATTCCACCAGCATGGCGTGACTGTCGTATCGCCCGGTGGCGGAACTGCCAATGGCATCCAGGTATTGGTAACCTGCACTCAACCCCATATTCGGAGTCAGTTGATAATGCAGCCCCAAGCCCACAAGGGGAGACACGCCCCGGTCCGACAGCTCAGCGGCGCCAGAGCGTTCCTTATCCATCTGCCAATAAGCCGCCCCAAGCCGCCCATAGAGAGCAAAATTCTCATGCCAGTACCAATCATAGCGAAAGCCACTTTCCAATAACTGAGTCTTCACGGTGACCCCGGTGGCATCGGCAACCAGCTTATCGTGGTACTGATAACCCAACTCCCAACGCCACGATGGCGACAGCTGAAGCCCGGCAAAGACCCCCGCTAACGCCCCATTCGGATCCCGGTCGCGATAGCGCTGATCCAGCCCAAACTGGTACCCACCTTTGAGACCCACAAAGGGGAAGAGTCCGCTGTCAGACTCCTCCCCTTTCGCTTCGGTTATGCCAAGCAGACCCCAGAAAAATAACGTCAAAATAGAACTGATTGACGTCAGTCGACATCGACTTAAACCCACTCTGGCCCAATTGAGTTCATAACGCCAAGATGCAATATTCGAAGACATTCCATACCCCTGATTGATCACCGCGTCCAAATTTATTGGGCAACACTCTGTACCAACGCGAAATTAACAACCATGTCTGCCAAGCAAATTGGGGGAAGGGGCGAATCAGAACGCGGTTAACATCGACTTACGGCATCGCGCCAACAACCGATGTCACCTTGGGGAAAGCAGAATCCATCACCACAAATATCTAAAATATGGCGTTTATCATCTGTGTCAGTGGGTAAAGCAAAAAAGTTTAATTGCAAATAACACAATGTAATATCAGGCGGCCATTGCCCTCAATTAAATTAAATTAACCTGAGCGAACCGTTAATAGAGTTAATGTGAAATTATGGAGATAATGATGTTCGAGAGCCTCATCACGATTTTTACAGGGTACTCAATCAACAATTCCCCACATTGCGCTATTAAACCGTAAACCAAACAACATAAAAGTCACTGGCGGATGGTTGGTATGACCATTCAGATTAGGTCGTGGGTCGAGTCAATATGTCGGCTTCTGCCGGTCACGTTCTCACGGCCGTAAGCTGCCGGATGATGCCCCTTAATACTCAAGAGCGCCTCTGCCCGGGTTGAGCGCCCATTCACCATCACAAAAAAGGCCCGCTGATACAGCGGGCCCTTTGTTCGTCCATCTCGTTTCAGCGCTCGCCGTTTACACCGGCTCGTCGCGCAGAAACACCAGCGTGTCAGCGGTCGAATCTGCCGCGCTAAAGCGGTAGCCCCCGTAGTCAAACGCTTCCAGATCCTTGGGCTGGGTCGGGCGCCGCTCAATCAGGTAGCGCGCCATCAGGCCACGGGCTTTTTTCGCGTAGAAACTGATGATCTTGTACTGGCCGTTCTTCCGATCTTTGAACACCGGTGTGATCACCTGGGCATTGAGCGCCTTGGGCTTCACCGCTTTGAAGTACTCATTGGACGCCAGATTCACCACTACGCTGTCACCCTGCTGCTCCAGCGCCACATTCAGCGCCTCGGTGATGTGCCCCCCCCAGAAGGTGTAGAGGTCTTTACCACGGGCATTGGCCAGTTTGGTGCCCATCTCCAAACGGTAGGGCTGGATCAGATCCAGCGGACGCAGCAAGCCATACAAGCCAGAAAGGATACGCAGGTGCTGCTGAGCGTAAGCCAGCTGTGCCTCATCAAGAGAGGTCGCGTCCAGGCCGGTGTATACGTCGCCATTAAAGGCGAGTACCGCGGGCTTGGCGTTATCCGGGGTAAACGGGGGCTGCCAGTCGGCAAACCGGGCCGCATTCAGGCCCGCCAGCTTATCGGACAACTTCATCAGGGACGCCAGATCTGCCGGGGTCAGGGTACGGCAGCTCTCCATCAACAGCTCAGCGTGGTCCAACATCTGGGGCTGACTGTGGGCATCGAGATGCGGGGGCGTTTCAAAATCGAGGTTTTTAGCCGGTGAGATTACCGCCAGCATGCGCAGCTCCTTGAGCTCGGAATAAAGCCATGGCGGACACTATATCAATGCCCCAGAGACAAAAAAACCACGCCCGGGGGCGTGGTTTTCGATTGCGTCCATCGGTGCTTATCGACCGGTGGTTTGCTCACCTTCGGTTTCGCTGGTCCAGGTGTCGCACACCAGGCGGTCACGAATGGCCGGGAAGGCATTGGCATCAAACTCCGGAGTCTGACCGGCCTTGACCTGCAGCTCGTAGTCCTTGATGACCGCGAAAGCGACCTTAGACAGCAGCACGATGGCGGCGATGTTCACCAGCGCCATCAGGCCCATGGAGACGTCGGCAAAGTTCCAGACCATGCTCAGGGAAGCCACAGAGCCGATCATGACCATCGCCAGCACCGCCAGACGGAACGCCATCAGCACCTTCTTGCTCTTGCTCAGGAAGATGATGTTGGTTTCAGCGTAGCTGTAGTTCGCAATGATGGAGCTGAAGCAGAACAGGATGATGGCGAAGGCCACAAAGTAGGCCGCCCAGCCACCCAGCTCATTGGTCAATGCCAGCTGCAGCAGGCTGATGCCCGCCGCATCACCCGGGTTGTCCAGTACGCCGGACAGCAGGATGATGGCCGCAGAAGCGGTACAGATTACCAGGGTGTCCACGAACACACCGATCATCTGAACAAAGCCCTGGGAGGCCGGGTGGTTCGGGTTCGGAGTGGCAGAGGCCGCAACGTTGGCGGCAGAACCCATACCCGCTTCGTTAGAGAACAGGCCGCGAGCCACACCCGCCATAATGGCACCCATGGCACCACCAGCCGCTTCCTGCAGGCCGAACGCGCTCTTGAAGATCAGGGCCAGGGCCGCCGGAACTTCAGACAGGTTCATGGCCAGCACCAGCAGGGCAATCGCCAGGTAGGCAATCGCCATCACCGGCACGATCACTTCGGAGGCTTTCGCCACCTTCTGCAGGCCGCCCATGATGATGTAGGCGGTTGCCGCCACGATGATCAGGCCCAGCACAGTCTTATCGATGCCAAAGGCGTTGTGCACCGCGTCGGTGATGGTGTTGGCCTGTACGGAGTTAAAGGCAAAACCGAAGGCGATGATCAGCAGCACGGAGAACAGGCTGCCCATCCAACGCTTGCCCAGACCCTGTTCCATGTAGAAGGCCGGGCCGCCACGGTACAGACCGTCTTCGCCCTTCACCTTGTACACCTGTGCCAGAGTGGACTCCACAAAGGCGGTGGCCATACCCAGCAGGGCGATCAGCCACATCCAGAAGATGGAGCCGGCACCACCTACGGTGATGGCCACAGCCACACCCGCCATGTTGCCGGTACCCACACGGGCGGCCATGGAGGTACAGAACACCTGGAACGAGGAGATGCCGTCGGTTTTTTCACGGCCCTGACGGACCAGTTTTACACCGTGACCAAACATTCGCAGCTGGATAAAGCCGAGACGAATGGTGAACAGGAGGCCAGCAGCCACCAGTACATAGATCAGCAAACTGCCCCATAACAGGCCGTTCGTGGCGTTAATGGCAGCTTCAATGCCGCTGACGATTGATTCAAACATAATTATGCGTTCTTCTTGCTAGCACGGGTGGTTTCAGACCCAGGCAGGCCCACCTCGTGGATTGGCTACTTCACTTCCATTACCAGATACACAGCCTTTCCTGGCCAGTTCCCAGCGGTTTAATGCTATTTAGTTCTTGTTCGCGACGTCTAAAAAACGCGCGGTCCGCCGGTATCGAGGCGGCACATTAGCATAAGAATTTTCCGAGCACGCGTGATCAAGATCACAGGGCCGCACTAAGATAACACCGCACCAACCCAAGCAACACCGCAGCAACACAAGTGCGCAACACCCCCTCGTGGATTCCGTGCGCGCCATCACGAGGGATTGGTAAAGCAGAAATACCATTTACGGCTAGAGTTGAAAGGGACGCTCAGAGGGTCCCGATTTGGCCCCCTGGGTTTGTTTTTTTGTTACGAAGCAACGGTTGGCTTTGCGGATTACGGCGTCAATTGACCGCTTTATCCGTAATTTAATTACACTTCCAGTTGGATTCTGCGGTCAGATCGCCTTTAATGGGCACCTGCAATTTGGATAACTCGGTTTCAGCCCGATCAACGGAATCATCACCATGGCAAACGCACTGTCTCAGCTTAAAGCGCTCACCACCATTGTTGCCGACACCGGTGACATTGAAGCCATCCGCCGCTACCAGCCGGAAGATGCCACCACCAACCCCTCGCTGATCCTCAAGGCAGCTCAGATCCCGGAGTACGAGCCGCTGATCGCCGATGCCATTGCCTATGCCAAGGCCCAAAGTGATGATCCGGCTCAACAGCTGGACGACGCGGCTGACAAGCTGGCCGTCAATATCGGTCTGGAGATCCTGAAGATTGTCCCGGGCCGCATCTCCACCGAAGTGGATGCCCGCCTCTCCTTTGATGCCCAGGGCTCCATCGCCAAAGCCCGCAAGCTGATGCGCCTGTATCAGGAAGCGGGCGTGGGTCCGGATCGCATCCTGATCAAGCTGGCTTCCACCTGGGAAGGCATCCGCGCCGCCGAGCAGCTGGAACAGGAAGGGATCAACTGTAACCTGACCCTGCTGTTCAGCTTTGCCCAGGCCCGCGCTTGTGCCGAAGCCGGTGTTTACCTGATCTCCCCCTTTGTTGGCCGTATCCTCGACTGGTACAAAGCCAAGACCGGCGAAGACTACCAGGGCAAAGACGATCCAGGCGTACAATCCGTCAGCCAGATCTACGACTACTACAAACGCCACGGCTACAGCACCGTGGTGATGGGCGCCAGCTTCCGTAACACCGGCGAGATCCTCGCTCTGGCCGGCTGCGACCGCCTGACCATCAGCCCCAACCTGCTGGAAGAGCTGGAAAACAGCGGTATCCAGGTGGTGCGTGAGCTGGGCTTTGAGGGTGAAGTGGAATCCCGTCCGGCTCCGCTGAGCGAAGCGCAGTTCCGCTGGGAGCTGAACCAGGACGCCATGGCCGTAGAGAAGCTGGCCGAAGGCATCCGCAACTTCGCCATCGACCAAGGCAAACTGGAATCCATGCTGACTGCCCGCCTCAGCGCCTAATCTTAGGGAAACCCGCCCGGGCTGGCAGGCCCGGGCCCACTCAGGGACCATATATATGAGTGCACTTACCGCCCTGCCCGCCTGGCAGGCGTTGTCGCAACATCGCGACACCATCGAATCCACCCACCTGCGCGACCTCTTTGCGCAGGACCCCAGCCGTGCTGAGCGCTATCAACTGCACGCCGCCGGACTGTTCCTGGATTACGCCAAAAACCGCATCAACGACGACACCATTGCCTTGCTGTGCCAGCTGGCCCGGGAAACCGGCGTCGAAGCGCTGCGTGATGCCATGTTCCGTGGTGAGGTGATCAACAACACCGAAGGCCGTCCGGTGCTGCACACCGCGCTGCGTTACAGCGGCGAAGGGGCCATCCAGGCTCAGGGGGAAGACGCGGCCGCCGAGGTGCGTGACACCCTCAAGCGGATGAAAGCCTTTGTTGAAGCGATCCACAGCCAAAGCTGGAAAGGCTACGACGGCGATGCCTTTACGGATGTGGTCAGCATCGGCATCGGCGGCTCTTTCCTCGGCCCCAAGATCATGAGCGAAGCGCTGCGCCCCTACTGGCGCGGTGATCTGCGCTGTCACTTTGTCGCCAACATCGATGGCACCGCACTGACAGAGAAGCTGAAGAAGCTGGATCCTAAGCGCACCCTGATCCTGATGTCGTCCAAGTCGTTTACCACTCAGGAGACGCTCACCAACACCGAGAGTGCCCGTCAGTGGTTCCTGGACAGCGGCGCGCCGGAATCCGCCATCGGCCAGCATTTTGTGGCCGTCAGCGCCAATGTGCCGGCAGCAGAAGCGTTCGGCATCAAGGCTGAGAACGTCTACCCGATGTGGGACTGGGTGGGGGGGCGATACTCCCTGTGGTCCGCCATTGGCCTGCCGATCGCCCTGCTGGTGGGCTTCGACCACTTTGAAGCGCTGCTGCGTGGTGCTGAAGCGATGGACACCCACTTCCGTGAGGCCCCACTGGAGCAGAACATGCCCGCACTGATGGGCCTGCTGTCGTTGTGGTACACCAACTTCTTCAACAGTGGCAGTCAGGTGATCCTCACCTACGACCACTACCTGCGTGGCCTGCCCGCCTATGTTCAGCAGCTCGATATGGAGAGCAACGGCAAAGGCGTCAATAAAGAGGGCGAGCCGATGGATTGCGCCACCGGCCCGGTGATCTGGGGCGGCGAAGGCACCAATGGCCAGCACGCTTACCACCAGTTGCTGCACCAGGGCAGTGGCGTGATCCCGGCGGACTTTATTCTGCCGCTGCAGAGCCACAACCCGCTGGGCCGTCATCACGCCATGCTGGCCTCCAACTGCCTGGCTCAGACTCAGGCGCTGATGCAGGGCAAAACCCAGGCGGAAGCCGAAGCGGAGCTGGCCGGAAAAGGTCTGGACGCTGGCGCACTGACTGAGCTGGCCCGCCACAAGGTGATGCCGGGCAACAAGCCCAGCAACACCCTGTTGATGGACAAGCTAACGCCGCACACCCTGGGAGCCCTGGTAGCACTCTATGAGCACCGTACCTTCGTACAGGGCGCGGTTTGGGGCATCAACTCCTTTGATCAATGGGGCGTGGAACTGGGCAAAGTGCTGGGCAACGCGATTCTGGACGAACTGGAGTCCAATCAGCCCAAACTGGACCAGGACAGCTCCACCGCTAACCTGATCAGGATGTTCCGTAAAGGCCAGATAAACTAGTCGATCTCTCCCCCTGGGTTGCAACAGTATTGCAACATCGGTATTGCACACTCTTTTTCGACTGTGGTATACCGAAGCTGAACAAAAAAGAAGCTCAGGGGGGAGTGATATGGAACGTTTGGATTACGGCTCACCAGAAGGAAGTGTGGTAGAGAAGCCGACTCGCTCTCGTGGCGGCAAAAAGCGCAAATGGCGCGAAATCGAAGCACTGAAAGAGCGTCAGCGCCTGCGTAAAGAGCTGGAAGACATCGACTTCTGCAATGACGCCGGTGACGAGCTTCTTGAGTTCTGACCGAATCAACGAAAAACGCCCCGCAATGCGGGGCGTTTTTTTTGCCTACTGCTCCGATTCCGAGTTCATCAGGTACTCACGGAGGTCTTCAAACTCCCGATCCCCGGTATCACCGAAAAGGGGATCTTCCACCAGCTTATTGGCAACCAACCGATGGATCTGCTGCCAGTCGTGATCGGTTAATGTGCGCTCCAGCAGCGGCAACACCCGCACCTCTTCCTGTTCCAGATGGGTGCGCTGTAACTGTACAAAGTCCTCAATGTCCGCAATCAACCGCTCCCGCGGCACCACGGCGTCGTTCAGGATCATGTTCAGCGTATCGAACAGTTGATCGGTGGCTTCGCGCAACTTCCTGTGCTCGATGGCCAGTTGGTGCACCTCGCCCTGTTGAGTGTCCCCTACCTTGTCGAGGTAGTACTGATAGAGGATGTCCTCCATCGGATGGTGGCTCTGGTCGGCGTAGCGCTGCAGGTAATCCACCACGTCACGGATGACGGACAGATTGACCTCCTGGCCCTGTTTCAGTCGTTGGGCCTTGGCGGACAGTACCGACAACAGGGTGGAGATGTGGGCATGATCGGTATGGATCCTGGCGAGCATCGTCCCTCCTAAGCGTTTGTCTCTTAAGCTCTGATCTTAGCCAGAGCCACCACTGTGTGCGAAAAAACGGCAATCGTCTTTGCGCTGGATCAACCCGCTTCCGGCAACCGGGGTTGCCAGTCAATCTCGGTTTTACCCTGCTCACGCAGGATCGCGTTGGTCTGCGAGAAGTGCCCACAACCGAGGAAACCCCGGTGGGCCGACAGCGGTGACGGGTGGGGGGCTTTCAGCACGGCATGCTTGCTGGTGTCGATATGCCGCCCCTTTTTCTGGGCATGGCTGCCCCACAGCAGGAACACCACCCCTTCCCGCTCCGCATTAATCAACTCAATCACCCGGTCGGTAAAGGTTTCCCAGCCCAGTGCTGCGTGCGAATGGGCCTGGCCGGCGTTGACCGTCAGCACCGTATTGAGCAGCAACACACCCTGATCGGCCCAGTGGGCCAGGTAGCCGTGGTCGGGGATCTGAAACCCCGGAATGTCGTTGGCCAGCTCCTTATAGATGTTGACCAGTGACGGCGGGGTTTTCACCCCCGGTTGCACGGAGAAGCAAAGACCATGGGCCTGGTTCGGGCCGTGGTAAGGGTCCTGGCCGAGGATCACCACCTTGATCTGGTCAAAGTCGGTACGGCGAAACGCCTCAAACACCTGCTCCTGGGGCGGATAGATCACCTGGCCCTGCGCACGCCACTCGGCAATCTGCGCCATCATCTGCTGAAAATAGGGTTCGGACTTTACGCCGCCGAGAAAGGGTTGCCACTGGTTCTGAACAGGCACGGGAAACTCCCCAAAATGGATAAGGTGATCAGGATAACAAGGCCAACCGACACTTGCACCGGCGCTGGGTGATACGTAGCATCCCCGCCTCAGCCAAGGAGAATGCATGCGATACATCGGAGCCCACGTCAGTGCCAGCGGAGGCGTTGAGAACGCCCCGGCCAACGCCGCCGCCATCGGCGCCCGCGCCTTTGCCCTGTTCACCAAGAACCAGCGTCGCTGGCAGGCCAAGCCCCTGACGACGGCCAATATTGATGGTTTTCGCGCTGCCTGTGAGCGCCACGGCTTCGGCCCCGATCAGGTGCTGCCCCACGACAGCTACCTGATCAATCTGGGCCACCCGGACCCGGATGCCCTACTGCGCTCCCGCGAGGCCTTTATCGATGAGATGGCGCGCTGCGCTCAGCTTGGGCTCAACCGCCTGAACTTCCACCCCGGCAGCCACCTGCGCCAGGTCAGCGAAAGCCAGTGCCTGCGCACTATTGCCGAGTCGATCAATCTGGCACTGGAGGCCACACAAGGGGTTATGGCGGTGATTGAAAACACCGCCGGACAGGGCAGCAACCTGGGCCACCGGTTTGAACAGCTGGCCGAGATCATCGACCAGGTGGAGGATAAGAGCCGGGTGGGCGTGTGCCTCGACACCTGCCATACCTTTGCGGCCGGGTACGACCTGCGCACCCCGGAGGCCTGCGAGGCCACCTTTAGCGAGTTCGACCGCACGGTCGGCCTCGGCTACCTGCAGGGGATGCACCTGAACGGCTCTAAGTCGCCGCTGGGCAGCCGGGTGGATCGCCACCACAGTCTCGACCAGGGTGAGATGGGCACCGCGGTGTTCGACTACCTGATGAACCACCCGGCGACCGAAGCGATCCCCATGGTGCTGGAGACCATTGACTCCGCTCGCTGGGCGGAAGAGATCCGTTGGCTCTACAGTCTGGAGCGGAGTTAAGGTTCAGAGGCGCTGGCGCAGGTACTGCTTCAGCGCATCGGCGTCTGCGGCCAGTTGGCTACTGAGGATCGGCTTGTCCTGCACCGCGGCCAGCGCCGGCGGCAGAGGCAGTTCGATGTTCAGCACCTGTTCCACCGCGCCCTGGAACTTGGCCGGATGGGCGGTACCGAGGAAGATCCCCACCTCATCCTCCGCCAGCTGGCGCTCCAGCGCTTCTGATGCCACCGCGGCGTGGGGCTCGCTCAGATAGCCCTCACCATTAAGCGCCACCATCCGCGCTTCGGTTTGCGGCTCGGACACCCGCTCCGCTGCCAGCTGTGCCAACGGCCACTGTTGGGCGGCAAACAGCGCTTCCACCCGGGGCCAGTTATTGGGGCTGGTGACGTCCATGGCGTTGGAGAGGGTGGCGTGTACCGGTCCCGGTTGCCACTGGCCACTGTTCAGGTAACGCGGCACGGTGTCATTGCTGTTGGTGGCCGCAACAAACCGCTTGATGGGCGCGCCCATCGCCTTGGCCAGCAGACCGGCGGTCAGGTTGCCAAAGTTGCCGGAGGGGACGGCAAACACCGCGTTGTCCCGCTCCGCCTCGGGCAGCTGTGCCAGAGCCTCAAAGTAGTACACCACCTGAGCCAGCAAGCGCGCGATATTAATGGAGTTGGCGGAAGTCAGGCCGTACTCGGCTTTCAGCGCCGCATCGGAAAACGCCGCTTTCACCATCGCCTGACAGTCGTCAAAACTGCCCTTCACCGCCACAGTGTGGATGTTATCGCCCAGGGTACAGAACAGCTTCTCCTGCAGTTCACTGATGCCCCCATCCGGATAAAGCACCACCACCCGGATGTTCGGCAGACCATAAAAGGCGTCGGCCACCGCCGCCCCGGTATCCCCGGAGGTGGCGGTCAGGATGGTCATCGGGGTATCCCGCGCCACCAGGCTGAGGGTGCGGGCCAGAAAGCGGGCGCCGAAGTCCTTAAAAGCCAGGGTGGGGCCATGGAACAGCTCCAAACAGTATTGGTGGGCGGTGGCCGGCACCAGCGGCAGTTCGAAGTTGAAGGCATCCCGCACCAGGGCGCTGACGTTGTCCTGCCCCAGCTCCTCCGCCAGCAGTGCCCCCAGCACCCGCTCTGCGCGCTCGACGAAGCTGGCCTGCCAGAACGCCTCATCCAGCTTCAGGGCCGGGATCGCCTCGGGGAAAAACAGCCCTTGCTGCTGACCCAGGCCGCGCTTTACCGCCTCGGCAAAGTTCACCCGCTCGTCGGGCTGTTTCAGGTTATAGAGCTGCATTGATGACGTCCTCTTGCCAAATTTGGATCCCTTGCTGCGGCAACTGGCACACCCGCACCAGCCCCCGCTCATTCATGATGTAGTGCTGGCCGAGATACTCGGCCGCGGCTTCCGCCTGAGCCCGGTTACGGGCCACCGCAAACAGGGTGGGGCCGGAACCTGAGATCCCCACAGCGGCACAGCCCAAGTCGCTCAGATGCCCCCGGGCCGCCTGATAACCGGGAATATGGGCGGCGCGATGGGGCTCCGCCAACACATCCTGCAGCATCGCCAGGGCGGTCTCTTCATCCTGACGGTGGCAGGCGTCGATAAAGGCCGCCAACTGCTGGCCAAAGCGGATGGCGGTGGCCATCTCCACCTGTTTGGGCAGCAGCGCCCGCATCTTGGCGGTAGAGAGGGTGATGCCGGGATAGGCCACCACCCAGTACCAGTTATCAAACGACGGCACCGGCTGGGCCCGCTCAGGCAACATCAGTTGCAGACCGCCCAGAAAGCTGGGGGCCACGTTGTCGTAATGGACGCTGCCGGAGATCTCCCCTTCCAGCTCCCCCATCAGATGCAGCAGGGCCTGATCGTCCAGCGGCGAATCAAAGTAGGCGTTCAGTGCCGCCAGCGCCGCCACCACCGAACTGGCGCTGCTGCCCAGGCCGCTGCCAATGGGCAGGTTCTTCTCCAGAGTCAGCTTAAGGCCAACGCCCTCGAGACCAAGCCGCTCGATAAAGCGCTCGGCACAGCGCAGCACAATATTGCTGGCCGGGTCCGGGGGCAGCACGTCGGCGTAGGCGCCACAGCAACGCAGGCTGAGACCCTGATCGGCCGCCGCCACACTGACCCGGTCCCCCAGCAAACTGCCGTCCACCGGGGCCAGTGCCGCGCCCAGCAGGTCAAAACCCACCGAGACATTGCCCATCGAGGCCGGGGCATAAACGGTAACTGCCATGCTCACGCCTCCTTCTGCCAGGACTGGGTGCGCAGCACATCGGCAAACACCCCGGCGGCGGTCACCTCGGTGCCGGCGCCATAACCCCGCAACACAAAGGGCAGCGGCTGGTAGTAACGGCTGTAGAACGCCAAAGCGTTTTCACCGCCTTTGATGGCGTACAGCGGGTGACTGGCCCCCACCGCCTGCAGGCTGACCCGGCAGCGACCGTCGGCTTCAATGCTGCCAACATAACGCAGCACTTCACCCCGTTTTGCCGCCGCCTCAATCCGGGCCGCAATGGCGGCATCGGCCTGGGGCAGGCGGGCCAGGAAGGCTTCCACATCGCCGCTGGCATCAAACTCTGCTGGCAGTACGCTCTCCACCTCAATGTCATCCAGCTCCAGCGCCATGCCCGCCTCACGGGCCAGGATCAGCACCTTGCGGGCCACATCCATGCCGGACAGGTCATCCCGCGGATCCGGCTCGGTAAAGCCTTTGGCCTTGGCTTTGAGGGTGGCTTCGGACAGCGAAGCGCCCTCCTCCAGCAGGCCGAAGATGTAGGAGAGGGAGCCGGACAGGATCCCCTCAAAACGCACCAGGCTGTCACCGGCCCGCAGCAGCCCCTGCAGGTTATCGATCACCGGCAGGCCTGCCCCGACGTTGGTTTCATAGAGGAACTGCCGGCGGTTATCCCGGGCGGCCTGACGCAGCGCCAGGTAATCGCTCCACGGTCCGGTGTTGGCTTTCTTGTTGGGGGTCACCACGTGCCAGCCGGCGTTCAGGGCTTCCAGGTAACGGTCGGCCAGGCTCTGCTCGGCGGTGCAATCCACCAGCACCGGGTTGACCAGGCGGGCGTCCGCAGCAAACGCCAGCAGGCGGTCCAGATCCAGGGCTTCGCCCTGCTGTTTCAGGTTGTCACGCCACTGCGCCAGTTCCAGGCCGGAGGCACACAGCTGCATCTGGCGGGAGTTGGCCACACCACACAGGCGCAGCGCGATGTTGTGGTCCCACAGCGCCTGTTGCTGCGCTTCGATCTGGCGCACCAGCTCAGCCCCCACATTACCGGCGCCAATCAGCACCACATCGATGCTCTGGCGGGCGTCAAAGAAGTTCTGATGGCACAACCGCAGCGCCGAGGCCGCGTGGGCATCGTCCACCACCGCGGAGATGGCGCGTTCGGAGCTGCCCTGGGCGATGGCCACCACCGACAGGTTGGCCTGAGCCAGAGAGCGGAAGAAGCGGGCTGCCACCCCTTTGCGGGTGCGCATGCCATCCCCCACCAGCGAAACAATCGCCAGGCCGTGACGCATCTCGATGGGCTCCAGCAGGTCCTGTTTGAGTTCCAGCTCAAACTCCTCCGCCAGCGCCGCCCGGGCCGCCCCGGCCAGGCGTGAGTCGATGCAGAAGGAGATGCTGTATTCGGAGGAGCTCTGGGTGATCAGGGCGATGGAGATGCGCGACCGGGCCATGGCGTCAAACACCCGCGCGGCCATGCCGACCATCCCCTTCATGCCGGGGCCGGAGACGCTCACCATGGTTTGCCCTTCAAGGTGACTGATCGCTTTCACCAGAGAGCGCGACGGGGTAGTACGGGCGTGGATCAGGGTGCCGGGCGCGGCGGGATTCAGGGTATTTCGGATTCGGCAGGGGATCTGGTGTTGAGCGATGGGGGCGATGGTGCGGGGATGCAGTACCTTGGCGCCAAAGTAGGAGAGCTCCATCGCCTCCTGATAGCTGAGGTTCTCCAGCAGCTGGGCGTCCGGGATCAGTCGCGGGTCCACGTTGTAGACGCCGTCAACATCGGTCCAGATTTCGCAGAGGTCCGCGTGCAGGCAGGCTGCCAACACCGCGGCGGAGTAATCGGAGCCGTTGCGCCCGAGGGTGACGGTTTCCCCCTTGGCGTTGGCCGCAGTAAAACCAGGCATCAGCCAGATGCGGTGGGCGCCGCGGTCCAGCTCGGCCAGGCGGGCCCGGCTCGGCTCAATCTGCACCTGTGCCGACAACGGCTCCCCCTCGGCCAGGAAATATTGGCGCGGGTCCAGTTCACCGGCCACCACCTGCTGAGACGCCAACAGCGCTTTGAGGCAAGCCACCGACAGTCGCTCACCGGTCACCAGCACCTCCGCCATCACCTCATCCGGGCAACGGGCCAGCAGGGCCACCCCATCCAGACGGCGTTGCAGCTGCTCACGCTCCTGTTGCCACTGGGCCTGAAGCGCCTGCTGCGGCTCCGCCGCCAGAGCCGGAGCCAGCGCCGCCAGCAGCGCATCGATGCGAGCCGCCAGTTCATCCAGATCGGCGGTTTGGCCACGCACGGCGGCCAACGCGGCGGCTTCCAGCAGGTTGGTGACGCCCCCCGGGGCGGACACCACCAGCATCACCCCAAACGCCTCCGCTTCGCGCTGGGCCAGCGCCGCCACTTCCTGGAGCCGGTCAGCATCTGCCAACGAGGATCCGCCGAATTTCATCACTTTCATTGTTGAACTCCCTATCCCTCTGCTGCCTTACGAACCGTCCGAAAACAAACAAGCCCGCTCGGTAGGAGCGGGCTTGTTTGTTTTGGATTTGTCTGAATCCAGGGTGCTGTCAGCCCGCCCCCAACCCGAAGGTGGTGGTAATGGTAGTAATGGTGGTCTGACGGTTTAGGCCGAGGCCCATTAGCTGCTGCACTGGCGGTTCCTGAATTTCGTAGTTTTTTTACACTCTCGCACGGGCCGATAAAAGTCAACGGCTATTTGGTTATGGCTTTCTCAATATCGCCAATGAGCAGATGCAGCATCGCCACGTCGCGCTGTGACAGAGTGCCCAGGCTGTCTCCGGCCCAGCGTCGCAGCGGCTCATCCTCCGCCACACCGAGCTTATCCAGCAACGCCTGACTGCGCTGTTTCAAAGCCACAAACTGGCCAGCGTCGGCGCAAGCTTCGCGCTCCAGCTCAGCCTGAGAGAACTCATAGGCGTACAGCATGATGGCCTGACCCAGGTTGAGCGAGGGATAGGGGTTCACCAGAGGGATGGTGGTCAGCAGATCCACCAGGGCCAGGTCCTCATTGGACAACCCCGACTCCTCGCAACCAAACACCACAGCCACGGTGTTGACGCTGTTGCCCAGGGCGCGCACCTGTTGGGCCGCTTCAGCGGGCGTATGCAGACGGCGCTTATCGCCGCGACGACGGGCCGTGGTGGCGAGGGAAAGGTCAACGTCCGCCAGCGCTTCCGCCAGGGTGGCAAAGGACTCCGCCTCCTCCAGAATGGTGCCCGAGCCGTGCGCCACCCAGCTGGCCTGCTCACTCTTATGCGCGTCGGAGCCCACCACCCGCAAGCGGGAGAATCCCATGGTTTTCATCGCCCGGGCGGCAGCCCCGACGTTTTCGCCCCGGGCCGGGGACACCAGGATAAAGATCAGCTCGGCCATCACGCCTCCACAAAAACCGATGTTGTCATAGCAAATGGGGGGCAAGGGTAGCCCTTTCCCATTGTGAAGCCAATCTCCGGCGGTTAGGTTAGAGCCTCTCACCCACGAATTTGGAGGTGGCCATGGATAGGCGCTTACCCACTCAGCTGGCCTATCGGATCCTGGCCGGGTTCGACAAACACTACCGCCTGTTTACCCGCACCACGGTGGCAGCCCGAGACCGCTTTGCCCAGGCCGACTGGAGTGCCGTTCAGGAAGCCCAGAAGGAGCGCATCCGCTTCTACAGCGAACGGGTCAATGAGACCACCCGGGAGCTGATCCAGATGCTCGATAAGCCGGTGATCTCCACCGAGCTGTGGCGCAACACCAAGCAGGCGTTCAGCCGTCTGGTGCTGGGCCACCCTCAGGCGGAGCTGTGTGAAACCTTCTTCAACTCAGTGTTCTCCCGGCTGTTCCGCCATCGTGGCCTGGACAACCAACACCTCTACATCCATGCCGGCAATACCGTGCGTGCACCGTTCCGACCGGAGCGACTGAGCCACAGCGCCGACCTGGCTCCCGACCCGGTTGAGGCGATAAGAACCCTGCTGCAACCCAAGCGGTTTGGCCGCCCCTTTGCGGATCTGGACGGCGACCTGACGCTGTTATGGCAACGGCTGGAACCCCTGATCGCGGAGCAGCAGATCAATCGCATTGAGTTGTTGGACAGCATCTTCTACCGCAACAAAGGCGCCTATCTGGTTGGCCGCTTACTGGGCCCTAACGGTTTTGTGCCCCTTATCCTGCCCATCCGGCACAGCGATCAGGGCCTGCAGATAGACGCGGTGCTGACCAATGAGGACGACCTCTCCATCGTATTCAGCTTTACCCGCGCCTACTTTATGGTGGCCACCCAAACCCCCGGTGCCCTGGTGCGCTACCTCAAGGAGCTGCTGCCCCACAAAACCTGGGCCGAACTCTACTCCGCCATCGGTTTGCAGAAACACGGTAAGACTGAGTTTTACCGTGCCTTTCTCCACCACCTGAACCAGAGCCGCGACCAGTTCGTCGCGGCCCCCGGCATCAAGGGGATGGTGATGACAGTGTTCACCCTGCCCTCTCTGGACATCGTGTTTAAGGTGATCAAAGACGAATTCACCCCGCCCAAAGACAGCAATAAGGCGCAGGTAAAGGGCAAATATGCGCTGGTAAAACAGCATGACCGGGTGGGCCGCATGGCCGATACCCACGCCTACAGCAACTTCGTATTCCCACGCCAACGCTTCAGTGACGCGCTGATTGAGGAGCTGCTGAAGGAGGCCCCGGCTGAGGTGGAGCTCACCGACAATCAGGTAATCATCAAGCACCTCTACGTCGAACGTCGGATGACCCCCCTGAACCTCTATCTTGATGACGCCGATGAGGCCCAGCTGAGTGCCGCCATCGACGACTATGGTAAGGCGATCAAGCAGCTGGCGGCCGCCAATATCTTCCCCGGCGACATGCTGTTTAAGAACTTTGGGGTCACCCGTCATGGCCGGGTGGTGTTCTACGACTACGACGAGATCAGCTACATGACGGAGTGCAACTTCCGCGACATCCCGGCCCCCCGCTATCCCGAGGATGAGTGGGCGGCCGAGCCCTGGTACTCGGTGGGGCCGATGGACGTGTTCCCGGAGGAGTTCGGGCGCTTTTTGCTGAGTAAAGCCGCGGTTCGCAAAGCCTTTATGGCTCACCATGCGGACCTGCTGACCCGGAAATACTGGCAGGGTCTTAAGGACGCCATTGAGGCGGGGCAGTTTCCGGACCTGATCCCCTACCCTCAGGCCTGCAGATTGCGGCCCTGAACCCAGATCGCGAGCGGGATCCTAGCGGCCCGCCCAGCGATGCCGTATGATGCGCGTTTTCATGCACTCAGGAGGTCGAATGAAGATCGACGCCAACACCGTTGTGACCCTGCACTACCGTCTAACCGACGATCAGGGTCAACTGGTAGAAGAATCTTTCGGCGCTGAGCCGATGCAATACCTGCACGGCGCCAACAACCTGATCCCGGGTCTGGAGCGCGAGCTGGACGGCAAGCTGGCTGGTGACACCTTGAGTGCCACTGTGGCCCCGGCTGACGCCTACGGCGAGTACGAAGAAGCCCTGAAGCAGGACGTTCCGATGGAAGCGTTCGGCGGCATCGAAGACATCGTTCCGGGCATGCGCTTTATGGCTGAAACCGACCAGGGCCCGCGCCCGGTTGTGGTCACCGAAGTGAAAGACGACTCCGTTGTGGTTGATGGCAACCACCCGATGGCGGGCCAGACCCTGCATTTCGAAGTCGAGATCGTGGAAGTTCGCGAAGCCACCGACGAAGAGCGCGCGCACGGTCATGTTCACGCCGGCGGCGGTTGCTGTGGCGGCGGTTGCGGTAGCCACGACGACGAAGAGCACGAGTGCTGCGGCGGTTCCGGTGACTGCAGCAAAGGCGACGACTGCTGCGGCGGTCACGGCCACCACTGAGTTCTGACTCGGTAACAGAAAGCCCACCTCACGGTGGGCTTTTTTGTGCCGGCATCCAGGCCTGTTGATACTGGGCCGGTGTCAGGCCCCGTTGGCGGGCAAACGCCTTACTGAAGCTTTGCGGGTTGGTGTAGCCCAGGTAACGCGCCGTATCCGCTACCGACACCCCCTCCTGCAGATAGCGTATCGCCTGATTGAACAGCACGTAATTCACGATCGAGGTAAAGCTCCAGCCAAAGCGGTGTAAGCGACGCTGCAGTTGCTGCACCGACAACCCGTAGCGCTCAGCCACAAAGCCAATGGTGGGATAGCCGTAGTGGCGACTGTAGTTCACCATTTCATAGAAAGCTTTGGCGGTATCGGTGTGGTTGGGCATATTGAGCAGATCATCCAGCACCACCTCCCGTACCGGCGAAAACGGCAGTGGCGCCCGACGCGACTGAGCCAGCAGATTCATCGGCAGCCAGATCTCGGTTTGCGCCGCACCCAACTCCACCTCGCAGCCAAAGTAACGACTGAGCCGCTCCTGAGCCCGGCTTGCACCGGGTAGCCGTAAACGCAGCCAGGGGGTGTCCGAGCCCGGATAACGGGCCAGAACCTGGCGCACCAGAAGCGCCTTACGGCACCCGTCGTGAAACTTGGCCGCCCCTTTGGCAAAGGGGTTATCGAAACACCATTTGAAGATCTTGCCCGACTGGCCGCCGTACGCCGACAGTCCGGACTGCAGGGCACTGCTGCTGTAGTTCACCCGGCGCAGGGTGGTGGCCAGATCGGACGCTGACACCAGCCAGCGTCCCACCGGCCCCAGAGTCTCAATGTCCTGCCCCGCCAACGCGTGCAACATAAAAGCAGGGTCAGCGCTCAGGGATTCGATCTGCTCATACCATTGGTTCAGATCCGGCAGGGGCACACAGCCCATCGGTTCCAGCAACAGGCGCTCGGGGATCCCAAGCTGAGACGGGGTGATCCCAAAGGCGCGCTCGACGCCCTCCAGCACCGGTTTCACCATCAGCGTTCGGGTAAACGCCATCTCCATTGCCATCTCATACCCCAATCCAGCAAGGACAGATCACTTCAATAATGACAACAAAATAACACAACCTGACCATCCTTATTGATGAGATTGATCCAGTGGCGATACTGGCCGGCCATTTTATCCAAGGAGCCCCTATGAGTCTGATGAGTATGCCGTTTGTGGATACCGGCTTTGATACTGGCCTGCATGTGATGGCGTCAGTCGTAATGATTGGCACCCTCGCCGCGCTGGCCTACGGATTTTGGAAGATCCACGAACTGCCCATCAGTCAGGCCCACAAGCGCCGCCACCAGCAGTTGGGGCTGATTACGGTGCTCACCTGGATAGGCTTCATCTGGCATTGGGTGTGGGTGTTGGCGGTGATCCTGGCGTTCCTGGATGGCGGCCAGATCCTGCGCCGGGTTCGCGACATCTGGCATGAATCGCCGGCCCAGGCTAAGCCCCAGCAAGAGCAGGAGGTGGACCATGCTTGAAGGTTTGGCGGTATGGGCCCTGTTTATCTACCTGTTGCGTCTGGTCGGGATGCCCTGGAACACCTACACCAAAGGCTTTGCTTATCTGGGCGGAGGCGGCTGGCTGCTGTTTGTCTGGGTCGGTTTGCTGAACTACACACCGATGGACCTGTCCGGCGGCTCCGTGGTGCAATCGCCCCACATCCAGCTGCGCCCCGGCTCCAGTCAGATCCAGGGCCAGGTTTCTGAAATTTACATCAAGCCCAATCAGCGCCTCGAGAAGGGCCAGCTGGTGTATGAGCTGGATGATGAAACCTACCGCATCGCGGTGAATCAGGAGCGGGTCAACCTGCAGGCCAAACAGGTGGCCTACCAAAGCGCGCTGGAAGCGATCGGCATCGCCCAAAGCGAACACGCCGCCGCCCTGAAGGAGATCACCATTACCGAAAACCGCATCGAAGCGGCACAGGAAGATCTCAACTGGAAACGCGCCACCCTGCGTCGCTTCGAGGAGCAGAACGCCGCGGTGGCCCACACCATCACCGAAAGCCAGCTGGATGAGCAGCGCAACGCCGTGGCCGCGGCGGATGCGCAACTTACCGCCCAGCAGGCCCAGCGTGATAAAGACCAGATCAGCGCCGAGCAGGCCAAGCTCACCATCCGCCAGCGCCAGCTCGACGCCGACAGCGCCAAGGTGGCCGTGGCCAGTGCCGAAGAGCGGCTGGCACAGGCGCAATGGAACCTGAGCCAGACCAAGGTGCACGCCCCGGCCAACGGCTATGTCACCAACTTCCTGCTGCGGGAAGGCCAGCTGGTGGCCCGGGTACCGCGACTGCAGATGTACACCGACGAGAAGTACGTGCTGATGCGGGTGAACCACCAGGCCATCCGCAACGTCAAAGTGGGCCAGCAGGCGGAGTTCGCCTCACCGGTCTACCCCGGCAAGATCTTCCAGGCCGAAGTGGAAGGCATTGTGGAGGCCACCGGAGAAGCCCAGGGCCGATTGGTGGCACTGGAGGACAACGTGCGTCAGACCACCGGCGCCAACGTCCAGAACAAACACCACTTTGTGCGCCTGAAGCTGGTGGAGCCGGACGGCTATGACATTCCGGTGGGGGCAGTCGGTCTGGCCTGGATCAGCGGTGAGAAGCCGATCAGCTTCCTCAGCTTCCTCGATGTCATTCGCGGCATCGTGATTCGGATGAAGGCTCAGCTCTACTACTTCTACTCCATCTGATGCCTGCGCCAAAACGCCCGACCCTGTCGGGCGTTTTTTGTGTTAGCGCGTACAGTTAATCCAGTGACGCAAGGAGAATCGTTATGCGCCTTATCCTGAATGGCAAAAAAGCGGGCCTGCCTGAAGTTCGTGCCGCCATCATCCAGGCACGCCAGTCGGGCCCGGTCGAGGTTCGGGTCACCTGGGAGGGCGGGGATGTCGAGCGACTGGTCAGGGAGGCGGTGGCCGACGGCTGTTCCCGCCTCGTCGCTGCCGGTGGAGACGGGACCGTCAACGAGGTGGTGAATGCGCTGATGGCCCTTCCGGCCGGACAGCGACCGGAGCTGGCCATTCTGCCACTGGGCACCGCCAATGACTTTGCCCGCGGCTGTGGCCTGCCCGAGTCCCTCTCAGGCGCCCTGTTTCTGGCCCAGCAGGGTGAGGCCGTGCCGGTGGATTGCGGGCGTGCCAATGAGCACCACTTTATCAATATGGCCACCGGTGGCTTTGGTGCCCGCATTACGGCCACCACCCCCGAAGCCCTCAAGAACTTCCTGGGAGGCGGTGCCTACACCCTGAACGGACTGTTGCAGGCCCTGCGCTTCAACCCTTATCAAGGCACCATGGTCACGGAACAGGGCCCTTTGCAGGCGGCCGCCATCGTCGGGGCCGTGGGCAACGGCTGTCAGGCTGGTGGCGGTCAGCTGCTTTGCCCCAATGCCCGCATCAATGATGGCCTGCTGGAGGTGGTGGCGTTGTTGGCGTTTCCGGCCTCGGCACTGGACCAAGTGGTTCGGGAGATCCGCCAGCCCGCTGCCGACAACCAGTATGTCCGCTGGCTGCAGGTGCCCTGGGCCGAATACCACAGTGACACCCCGGTGCCGATCAACCTCGATGGCGAGCCCATCGAAACCGAAAAGGTGCGCTTCGAGGTCTGCCCCGGCGCGCTGGATCTGGTACTGCCTCCGGACTGCCCACTGCTCGACCCATAAACGCAAAAACGCCGCCCAAAGGGCGGCGTTTCTGTGGACGTCAGCGGCGTGGCTTATCCAAACTTGGGCAGAGCACCAAACTGGTTCACCACCTCAACCGCTACCGCCAGCAGGCCGAAGCCCAACACCAGCTTGAGGCGCAGATTGCCACCGCGGGTCTGGAAGTCACCACTCACGCCACGGCGACGCAGCACCAGTGCCATCAGCGGTGGCAACACCAGCACAAAGATGGATGCGGCCAGCGCAGCGAAACCGATCGCCTTGATAAAGCCGTGGGGCAGCATGGCACCCAGTACGATGGGGGGCAGGAAGGTCAGCAGGCCCGCCAACAGGGTGCTTTTCAGGCTGTCGTCCAGCTTGAACCAATCTTTCACCAGGTCCACCAGACCCAGCGCCACACCCAGGAAGGAGCTGGCCAGAGCCAGATTGCCAAAGATGATCAGTGCCGCTTCCACACCGGACACGTCGGTAGACTGGCCAACGGCCGCAATCAGGGTAGCCACGTTGCCGCCCTGGGCGATCACCTCACCAAACTGTTCACGGGGGACATTGCCCATAATGGCCAGCTGCCAGAACAGGTAGACCACCATGGTCAGCACCGTACCAGCCAGGATGGCGGTGCGCACCCGGCCCACATCTTTGCGGTAATGCTTTACCAACGAGGGCACAGTGCCGTGGAAACCGAAGCTGGTCACCATCACCGGAATGGCCAACCACAGGTAGGGGGTGGTCTCGGCCAGGCTCAGATCCGGGAACAGCAAGGCGGGCTCGGCGTTACCAGCCAGCATGGCGGTGGAGCCAAAGAAGGTCAGCACCATGCCGCCCAACATCACGATACTGATGCGATCGACCGCGCGGCTGCCCATCAGTACGACGGCACCAAATACCACACCAAACAGAATCGCGGAGCTGCTCTGGCTCAGCTCCATACCCAGCGCACTGGCAGCGGTTTTGGAAACGACGGAGCTGCCACCGGAGATGTAGGCGTACAGCAGGATAAAGCAGACAAAGGCCACGGTGCCGGTGGCAAACAGCTTACCCAGCTTGCCCAGGGTGTCCTCGGCAATGGTGGAGTAGCTGGCGCCGTCGCGGTAGTGCTGGCTGGCTTCCGCCAGGTAGAGGCTGGAGCTGTAGGCACAGAACCAGCTCACCACCATCAATACCATCGACAATCCAAACCACATCCCGGCGCTGTACACCGGCAGGGCAAACATACCGGCTCCGATGGAGGTTCCGGCAACAATCATGGCGCCGCCCAGGATGCCGGGCTGGCGTGCGGTTTGGGGGGCGGCGGATACCGCGGCAACATCAGACATTGATGGCACTCCGTCGATCGATTTTCGAGTTATAGGATTAGACGGGACAGCAGCGCTCGCTCTGCCTCAGACATGGTTTTCAGGTTGTTGGACGCTCGGGTAATGGTGGCAATGCTCACCCCCAGAGAAGCGGCAATCTGACGCTGGCTTTGCTGGCCATCCAGCAGCGCACGGAACACCGCCAGGCGACCGCCAATGGCTTCGCGCTCATCGTGGCTGAGCAGCAGTCCAAGCAGCATCGCCGTATCTTCACTGGCACGGGGAAGGGACACCAACTCCAGCACCGATTGCCAACGCACATTCTCCATGAAGTCTCTCCAAGCTGTAATGGCGTCGCAGTACACCATTACACTCAGAATGCCGCCACCCCCCTCATGGCGAATCGTGAGCACTGTCACAACATTGTGTTACCTCGAGAGGCTGGTCTGCTCAGAAAAGCTTCATTACAATCGGGCAGAAACCAAAACACCCTCATCCATAACAACAAGGACGAACCGCGATGAAACGCACCTGCATTGCTCTTACTCTGGCTCTGGCCAGCACCGGTGTTGCCGCCGAAGGCGCATTCAACAGCGCTGAAGATGCGATTGAATACCGTCAGGCCGCTTTCAGCCTCATCAAGGAAAACTTCTCCGACATGTGGGCAATGATGAAAGAGAAGAAGCCGATGGACGAAAAGGCGTTTGCCCAGCGCGCCCAGCACCTGTCCCTGCTGGCCCAAATCCCCTTCACCAGCTTTGACATTGCGGGTTCCGATAAGGGCGACACCAGCGCCCTGCCCGCCATCTGGCAACAGCGCGACGCATTTGATGCCAAGGCTGGTCAGTTTCAGATGGCCACCGAGCGCCTGGCCCTGGTGGCCAAGGAAGGCGACGCCAAGGCGATCAAGCAAGCCTTCGGTGCGGTAGGCAAAACCTGCAAAGGTTGCCACGACGACTTTAAAGCGGAGTAATCTCTGCCACGAAAAAGGGCGGCCAACTGGCCGCCCTTTTTGTTATCGGGAGATCGTTACCACAGGGGCAGAATCAGCGCCCAGCCCAGACCGGACAGCAGCACCAGCAACAGCGCCCAGCCCGGCAGGGTGGGGGCGATACGGGGCGCCTGATCGATGTCACGACGGTAACCGGTCAGCATACTGGAGACCAACTTGACCCCTTTAAGGCGATACGCCAGCAGCGCACTCAGATGCAGCACCACGACGGCAATGATCAGGTTGAAGTTCTGCTTGTGGAGCCAGGTCAGCCAGGAGGCGGTGTCGCTGCTGACCAGACCATAGAGCGGCCCTTCCGTCAGGATGTCATCGGTGGCAAACAGGCCGCTGAACAGTTGCACGCTGACCAGAGTCAGCATCACCACCACCGCGTAAGCGCCGGCGGGGTTGTGGCCAATATGGGGGGTACGTTGGTGACGCCATTGGCGCAGATAGTGCCAGACTTGCGCCGGTGAGCGGACAAACTGGGTAAAGCGGGCGGTGTCACTGCCAATCAGGCCCCAAATCAGTCGGGTAATCACCAGGGCCAGTAACAGGTAAGCGAAGGTTTGGTGCCACTCCATCTCACCCTCTTCGCCGCTCCACCAACACAGCGGCAGCAGGATAACCATGCCCCAGTGGCACAGCCTGACCACCTTGTCCCAAACCTGGATTTTCACGCCAACTCCTTGTGATCCGGCTCAAGTTATCCAACCCAATATGCCCCTCTCAGGTCACACTGACAAGGGCTTAGAACCGAATTCTTAGCCCTTTGTGACCGTTTGCACAGGCTTTGCACAAACGCACTCAGTGGTGACCGAAATCACTTTATTCCGCTCTGAATGCGGCGTTAATCTGAATCCGAAGTTAAGAAAAGGTCACAGAGGGGAACCTGTATGCGCATTGAGATTACCAGCAAACCCGTCAGCGTTACCGACTCCATCCGCCATCGTGTGCACGCCAAGTTCGATAAGCTGGCCCGCCATGATGTGCCCCTGCTCAACCCCCACGTGATGATTGATAAAGAGGGGCAGGAATATCAGGTGGAAGCGACGGTAGCGGTGCCTTCGGGACAGCTGGTTGCCACAGGTCAGCACCAAGATATGCACGTTGCCATCAACCAGATGGGCCAAAAACTGGAGCGTCAGCTGGTCAAACTCGCGGCTAAGGAAACCGCCCGCCGCCACGACCGCACTAACCAGGTCGCCGCTGAAGCCGACGAAGCGATTGAAGCCGCCGAAGACGCCGCCTGAATCAATCACCCCATAACTGGAACAGACACCCGCTTCGGCGGGTGTTTTTTCGCCTTGACCCCCGCGCCGGCCCTCGGGTAGTGTGGATGGCATGATTATGACCCACGCTTTCTTTACCGAGTTTTTTACCTGCCAGCTCCCGGGAGGCGGTTTCGGCGTGTAATCAGCCGGTAGAAGAAACCAGAGGCCTCCCACACGGGGGGCCTTTTGCGTATTTGGGGCCAACCCCTCACAGATAAGGAAACCGTCGATGAGCGAACGCAACCCATTGGAGCCCATCCGCAAGGCGATCACCGAACTGGACAGCGAGCTGCTGACACTGCTCGCCCGGCGCCGCGCCCTGAGCCTGGACGTGGCACGAAGCAAGGAGGATGCGATCAAGCCGGTGCGGGACAGTGAGCGGGAAAGCGCGCTGTTGACCCGCCTGGTCAGCCAGGGCCGGGAGCTGGGCCTCGACGGTCAGTACATCTCACGACTGTTTCACACCATCATCGAAGACTCGGTGCTGCGCCAGCAAGCCTGGTTCCAGGCCCAGAACAATCCGCAGCAGGCCCCCACCACCCGGGTCGCCTACCTCGGCGCCAAGGGCTCCTACAGCTACCTGGCCGCCCATCACTATTTCGGCCGCCGTGACCGCACCCTGGTAGAGATGGGGATGGAGAGCTTTGACGCCATCTTCCAGGCGGTGGAGCAGGGTCAGGCCGACCACGGCATCCTGCCACTGGAGAACACCTCCTCCGGCTCCATCAATGAGGTGTTTGACCGGCTTCAGCACACCAACCTCCATATCGTCGGTGAAACCACTGAAACCATCGCCCACTGCCTGCTGGTGCAACCGGGCACCGAGCTTGAACAGATCCGCACCATCTACGCCCACCCTCAGGTTCACACTCAGTGCAGCCGGTTCCTCGCCAGCCTGTCCGGAATTCATCAGGCGTACTGCGCCAGCAGTGCCGAAGCGATGGAAAAAGCCGCGGCCGACCCCAGCGGCAGCAGTGCCGCCATCGGCAGTGAGCGGGGCGGCGCCCTGTATGGCCTGACGGTGCGGGACACCGCCCTGGCCAACCAGCAGCGTAATGAAAGCCGCTTTATCGTGGTGGCCCGCAAACCCGTCACCGTACCGCCCCAGGTGCCCGCCAAAACCACCTTAATCATGGCCACCGGTCAGAAGCCCGGTGCCCTGGTGGAGGCGTTATTGGTGCTGCGCGACCAGGGCATCAATATGACCAAGCTGGAGTCGCGCCCCATCCACGGCAACCCCTGGGAGGAGATGTTCTATCTGGACGTGGAAGCCAATGTGCAGAGCGAAGCGATGCGCAACGCCCTGTCGGAACTGACCCGCCTGACCCGCTTTATCAAGGTGCTGGGGTGTTACCCCTGCGAGACCATCCTGCCGACCGAACTGGACAGCACCGCACTGGCCAACGACCCGCGCCTGACCGAGGACGCGACGCTGGCCACCAGCGCCCCGGCCGTCTCCGATGGCAGCGCCGCCCTGTACAGCCGCGAGCATAAGTTTGATGACACGCTGGTTCGGGTTGGCAAGGTCACCCTCGGCGGTGACGCCTTTGTCACCATCGCCGGGCCAGCCGCCGTGGAATCGGAGCAGCAGATCCAAACCACCGCCCACGCGGTGCGGGAACACGGTGGTGCCATCCTCAGTGGCGGCTGCTTCCTCGACAGCGTCGGCGGCGGATTTGCCGGGCTGGGCCAGTCGGGTGTCGACGCCCTGTGCCTGGCGGGCCAGCGCCATGGCCTGCCGGTGATGACCGAGGTGACCCAGGTGGAGCAGGTCAGTGCCGTTGCCGCCCAGGTAGACCTGCTGCAGATTGGCGAGCACAACATGCACAATACCGCGCTTCTGTCCGAGGTGGGCCGCAGTCAGCGTCCGGTGATTCTGAAGCGGGGCCTGATGGCCACCCTTGAGGAGTTGCTGGCCGCTGCCGAGATCATCATGGCCCAGGGCAATCAGCAGGTGATCCTCTGTGAACGCGGCATCCGCACCTTTGACAGCGCCAGCCGCCATACCCTGGACCTGTCCGCCGTGCCGCTGCTGCGGGGCATGACCCATCTGCCGATCCTGATCGACCCCTCGCAGGCCGCCGGTCGCCGGGACCTGATCCTGCCACTGGCGAAAGCCGCCAAAGCGGTCGGAGCCCACGGTCTACTCATTGAAGTCCACCCCAGTCCGGAGCAAGCATTACGCGAACAAAATCAGCAACTTTACGTAGAACAATACGCTCAGTTGATGAAGTCGCTTTACTGCTGAATTGATCGAGCGCAAAGAGTAATTAGCTTTTCTTTGCGCTGCTTTTTTCGCCATACCACAATGGTCCCAAGGCTGGCCTGACCAGCCAGCAGCCACAAGGAAGGGATCATATGGGCTACTTTATTACCGGCATTACCGGCTTTATCGGCCGTTTCTTACTGGCGCGTCTGGCCATTCGGCCAGGCACCTTCTATTGCCTGGTTCGCTCAGAATCAGACGCCGCCAGACTGCACGAAATCGGTGCCCCTTTAGGGCTCTCTCCTGAACGTCTGATCCCGATCTACGGCGACATCACCAAGCCCAACCTGGGACTGAGTGACGCCGACATCCAACGCCTGACTGGCCACATCGACCATCTGTTCCACCTCGCCGCCATCTACGATCTGAAGGCCAGTGCCGAGTCGCAGATCCGCGCCAATGTCGAGGGGACCAAGAACACCATTGCGCTGGCTCGAACGCTCTCGGTGGGCCGCTTCCACCACATCAGTTCCATCGCGGCCGCGGGGCTCTACCGCGGCCATTTTAATGAAAATATGTTTGCCGAAGCGGAACAGCTGGAACACCCCTACTTCCTGACCAAACATCTGGCGGAAAAGGCGGTGCGGGAAGCCACTGACCTGACGGTCCGAATCTATCGGCCCGGCATCGTGGTGGGCGACTCCAACAGCGGTGAAGCCGACCGCGTTGATGGCCCCTACCTGTTCTTCAAACTGCTGCAGAAGCTGCGGGACAACCTGCCACGCTGGGTCCCCCTGTTGGGGGTTGAAGGCGGGCGCCTCAATATCGTGCCGGTGGATTTTGTCGCCGATGCGATGGACTACCTGGCTCACCGGGAGGGCCTGGATGGCCAGTGTTTCCACCTGACCGACCCTGCCCCGATGCGGGCGGGTGAAGTGCTGAACCTGTTTGCCGATGCCGGCCATGCGCCCCGCATGGCGATGCGGATCAATACCCGCCTGTTTGATGTGGTGCCGCGCCACCTGTGGCAAAGCATGATGCAGTCACCGCCTCTGAAACGCATCGGCCGGGCCGTGCTGGAGGAGTACGGCCTGCCGGAAACCGCACTGCAACTGATCAACTACCCCACCCGCTTTGACTGTGCCCAGACCCACGCCCTGCTGGCCGAGGGCGACATCCACTGCCCGCCGCTGCCCAGCTACGCCGAAAAGATCTGGGACTACTGGGAGCGCAACCTCGACCCCGACCGCTTTGTCGAACAAAGCCTGTGCCACCGCCTGGCGGGTCAGCGGGTGCTGCTGACCGGCGCCAGCTCCGGCATTGGCCTGGCC
The DNA here is from genome assembly GCF_000148645.1 of Ferrimonas balearica DSM 9799. NCBI lineage: Bacteria > Pseudomonadati > Pseudomonadota > Gammaproteobacteria > Alteromonadales > Ferrimonadaceae > Ferrimonas > Ferrimonas balearica. Next base: position 815,488 of record NC_014541.1, on the reverse strand, counting down.
ACCGCCCTGAAGCTGGCGCCCTGCGGTGCCCGTCTGCTGTTGGTCGCCCGGGAAGCGGAAGAGTTGGGCCAGGCCTGCCAACAGATCACCGAACTGGGCGGCGAGGTCTACCCCTACGTGGCGGACCTGACCGACGCCACCGAGGCGGAGCACCTGCTGGCCCGTATTGAGGCGGAGCACGGGGGCGTTGACCTGCTGATCAACAACGCCGGTCGCTCCATCCGGCGTCCGGTGGCCGAGTCTCTGGACCGCCTGCACGACTTCGAACGCACCATGGCGATCAACTATTTCGGTGCACTGCGCCTGACCCTCGGGGTACTCGAAGGGATGAGTCAGCGCCGCAAGGGGCAGATCATCAACATCTCCTCCATCGGCGTGCTGACTAACGCACCGCGCTTCTCCGCCTACGTCGCCTCCAAAGCGGCGCTGGAAGCCTTTACCCGCTGCGCCGCCGCCGAGTACTCCGATATTGGCGTACGCTTTACTACCATCAATATGCCTCTGGTGCGTACGCCGATGATCGCGCCCACCAAGCTGTACCAGCAGGTGCCCACCCTGACACCGGAACAGGCTGCCGATATGGTGCTGCAGGGGATCCTGCATCAGCCCAAGCGCATCGCCACCCGGTTGGGGGTCTTCGGCGCCGTGCTGCACGCGGTGGCGCCCAAGCTGGCGGAGATCGTGATGAACTCGGCCTTCCGCATGTTCGACGAGGATGACCGTGAGCGGGACCTGACCCGCCAACAAGAGAAGATCACCTTCGCGGCGCTGCTGCGTGGCATTCACTTTTAAGGAACCTGTCCATGGAACTGACGGTAACTCACGATTACGACTGCCCGCTGGAGGAGTTGGTGGCGCAGTTTCGCCAGCCCGATGCGGTAAAAGCCAAGTATCAGGCCATCGGCGCCGACAAGGTGCGGATCCTGCAAAGCGACGATGACCAGCAGCAGTGGCGGATGATGACGGTGCGGGAGGTCAGAAGCACGGTACCGGGACTGCTCAAATCGGTGGTGGGTGAGCGCAACCAGCTGGAGCAGTCCGAACACTGGCAACACCAGAGCGACGGCAGCTACCACTGCACCCTGGCGATCCAGATCCAGGGGGTGCCGCTGACCATTCAGGGCGGCATGATCCTGTCAGAACGGGACGGGGGCAGCCGCAACACCATCCGTCTCAGCTTCGACTCCAAGGTGCCCTTTATCGGCAAAACCCTGGCTCAGTTCGCTGCCAAAGACAGTGAACGCCTGATGGCGCGCGAGTACGACTACCTGCGACAGACCTGCCAGGTGGCCTGATGGGCACCCGTGAGCGCATTCTTGATGCCAGCCTGACCCTGTTCAATGAACAGGGGACGGCCGCCATCAGCGCCCTCACCATCGCCACCGCGCTGGGGATCAGCCCCGGCAATCTCTACTACCACTTCCGCGGCAAGGAGGAGATCCTCGCCGCGCTGCTGTCCGAGTGCGATCTGGCCCTGAACCGGCTGTACCGGCGCATGGATGCGGAGCTGTGCAGCGCCGAGGACTTCGAGCCCTTCCTGCTCTCCCTGCTGCGGGTCGGCCGCCATTTTCGTTGCCTGTTTCGCGATCAGGAGGTACTGCGCTTTGCCCACCCGGGGCTGGCCCAGACCTGGCGCCGGCTGTTGCGCCAGTTACGCCAGACCAGTCAGCAACTGCTGCAGCGGCTGGACCGGCTCAGCCCACTGCAGCTGAGCCAACACGAACGGGACCAGCTGGCCGACAGCCTGATGCTCAGCGCCCTGGCCAGCCTCTGCTTCGAACTGGAACCGGATAATGATGGGGAAGCGCAGCTGCTGCACAGTGCGGCCACGCTGTTTGCGCTGTTGCGGCCTCACCTGCCGGAGACGTCGATCAGTCCGGCCCCAGCGCCGCATGGTCAGTGTGGTGGACGATAAAGTCCGCGATGCGGCTTATCGCCTCGCGGGCCTCAGGGAGTTGATAGAACAGCGGGAAAACGTGGGCCAGGCCGGGCCAGATGGTCAGGTCCACCACCCCGCCGTGGCGCCGTACCTGCGCCGCCAGCCGAACCGAATCGTCCTGCAGCATCTCCAGCGCGCCAACGTGGATCATCATCGGCGCCAGATCATGCAGATCCCCATAGCAGGGTGACACCAGCGGATCGCACGGCATATGGCCATTGAGGTAGCAGTTGCGCATCAGCAACAGGGCGCCGAGATCGAAGAACGGGTCCTGCTCACGCAGCAAAAACGCCGACTCCCCATTCAGTGCCATATCGGTGGCCGGTGACAACAGTATCGCCGCCGCCGGTTGTGGTAACCCCAGCTCCCGCGCCTGCATCATGGTGGTCAGCACCAGGTTACCGCCCGCGGAGTCCCCGGCCAGGATCAACTGCCCCGGCACCATCCCCTGATCCAGCAAGGTCTGATACACCGACAGGCAGTCATTGACCGCCGCCGGATAGGGAAACTCCGGTGCCAGACGGTAATCCACCATCAAGCCACGGGCATTGGTGGCCTCGGCCAGGCGCCCCAGCAAGGCGCCATGCACTCCGGGGGAGCGCAGGCAAAAACCACCTCCGTGGAAATAGAGAATCACCTTCTCGCTGACGCTGCGACCGGTCAGGACCCAGTCGCAGGGAACGCCGCCCAGCTGGTCAGCCACGCTGTCCAGGCCCGACGGCGGCAGGATGTAATTGCCCAGCTTATCCAGGCCACTGATGGTGGCCCGCAACGCATGCACATCGTTGCAGCGGGCGAAGCGACTGCGCATCGCCCGGTACAACAACTTATTCAACGCGAGAGCACGCCAACTGGGCATGGTGGTCTCCTTAGCCCGCTTGTCGCATCACCACTTCAGTGACCGCCTCAAGCGTGGCCTGCTCCAGTTCCACCAACGACTCATGCAGATAATCGGCAATGGCATCGAAACCGGGCAGTGAACGCCGACAGCACACCAGGCCAAAGTGGATCTCGCCCGCATAGCTGAGCAGCGTGATATTGAGGGTCTGGCCGGGCAACAACAGCGACAGCGGATACATCTGAGTCACCTGGGCGCCCTTGAAGTAGAGCGGCTGGGTGGGCCCCGGCACATTGGAGATCAGCATATTGGTGGCCGGAGGCAGGTAGTGGTGCAGACCCAAGCGTCCGGCGGTCAAAGCCAGGCCATTCACGATGATGGAGTACTGGTAGTAGGCGTCGCCGGAGAGTTCCAGCGCCTCCTGCTTCACCCCCATGGTGCCATCGCGGATGTTGCCCAGGCGCTGCAGTGGCGGGTCGTCACTGTGGCCCAGCTCCACCAGCCCGAGGCTGATCTTGTTGCAGGCAACCGGAGTCTCCCCCTCCCGCCGAAGGTTGATCGGCATCAGCGCCACCATCGGCTTGCGGCTGGACCAGTTGTGCACCTGCAGATAGCGATGCAACGCCATATCGCAGACCGTCAGCATCACATCGTTGGCGGTGGTGCCGGTCAGCTTGGCGATGCGGGAGAAACGCCGCAACGGCAGACTGGCCAAGGCCACGGTGCGCGCCCGGTCGGGGCTGATATTGAAAGGGGTACGGGGCGCAGTAAACGGCACCTTCAGCCGGGTGGGCTGCAGGTTCAGCGAGTTCAATGCCAACTTGCCCGCCAGTTTGGCCAAGCCGATGCTGGCGCCGATCTGGCGCTTGATTAAGCCCCGGCTGCCCAGCAGGCAGGCCAGTAACGAGGCCCGTTCCGCCCGGGCAGTGGCGTCCGTCTCGGCACTGCCGACCCAGAACGGCTTGGTCGGCTCATCCGGGCGCAGAGTGCAGCTTCGGGCAAACAGCTTAGAGGCCCGAACACCATCGGCCAGGGCGTGGTGAACCTTAACCACCAGTGCCACCTCACCACTGTCGAGCCCATCGATCACCCACAGCTCCCATAACGGCCGACTGCGGTCGAGACGGTAGCTGTGAATGCGACTGATCAGCTCCAGCAGCTGGTGCGGTGAACCCGGCTCCGGCAACTGAGAGTGACGCACGTGGTAACCCAGGTCCACGGTGCCGGCGCTTTGCCAGCGTGGCCAGCGGGTAAACGCCAGGTCCAGCACCTGATCAAACGGCGGTTGCGGCGGGTCACTGTCCCACAGCTCCTCGACCAGGCGGCGGCCAAACCCCTCTGTCTCTCCCGCGGGTGGTGTCAGCATCACCAAACCGGAGATGTGCAGAGGGGTGGCGTCACTCTCAAACAGGACGAACCCCAAGTCCAGTAACGACAGGTTGGCCATAGGCCCTCCCTAGTTCTGGGCCAGCTTTGTCACCAGCTCGGTAAGCCGGTCCACTTTGGTGTTGAGCTGGTCGATGCGACGCGGGTCAACCCCGCTGAGACGGGCGAACAACGCTTGCACCCGGGCTTCCACATTGTGGTTGGCGGCACGAACCTGTTCGGCCACGCTATCACGGGTTTGCGCTTCTACCGCGCGCCCCTCATCCACCAGCGTATCAAACAGCGACTCGGTCTGTTCGCGCCGCTCGCCAGCTTCTTCCAGGCTCTTGCTGTACACCCCGAGCCCCGCCAGCCAGATATTGCGCGCCATCTGTTCACTGTCTTGCAGCCATTCCTGGCCACGATCACGGATATCAATGCTCATAGTGCCCTCCTGAACGCTCAGGCGTCTTTCTTAGCGGCGGGTTTGCGAGTGGTGCGACGCGGCGCCGGCTTGGCTTCCGCTTTCACTTCCGCAGCGGGTGCGGCAGGGGCAGCCTTGGCGGCGGCCAGTTTATCGACCACGTCGGTCAGTTGATCCAGTTTGTTGTCCAGCTCATCCAGCTGGTGCGGGTCCAGACCGGTAAAACGCTGTACCCGGGCGTTGATCTGCTGGGTCATCGCCTGCTGGGTTTGAGAAGCCGCGTCTTTGACTTGGGTCTTGGTCTGGTTTTCCAGCTCGCGACCCCGCTCCATCAGCTCTTCAAACCAGGTGCGGCCGCGCTCGGACAGGTTGGTCACCTCTTTGGCGCTCTTGGCATAAGCGCCCAGGCCAGCCAGCCAGATCTTGCGTGCCAGTGCTTCCTGCTCAATCGGGGGAGTGATTTGACGTTTTGACATGATGCCCTCCTCAAAAATTCCGGCGACAGGGAATGTTCCCTACTGTCAGGTTATGAAGCGGGCCTAGAATCGGCGTTCTAAAAGGGGGGAAGAACTTTGCGCTGGATCAAAAAACGGGGCGATGCGCGCCCCGTTTCACTCTCAGCCCAACAGCGTGTCCAGCTGCTGCTCAATGGCGGCGTGAATGCCATCGCGGAAGGGCCGTAACAGCAGCCCCAGTTCCAGGGTTAACACCACCGTCGACGGACCCGGCAGCAGGGTGCCACGGGCGCCGCTGCGGGAGAAATGCACCGCATCCCCCCGCTGCTGAATGCGCAACTGATAGGCATCGGCCAGGCGATCAGACAGGTCACTGACCAGGCTGTTCAGCTCGGCCTGTGACAACTGGTGTTCGCGCTCAATGTGAATTCGACCCATCGCCGACCTCCTTGCCCTCAAGCTAGCAGTTTCAGCGGGCTTCAGCCACTGCGGCTGTCGTTCGCGGCCATCAGCATATTGGCACTTTCCACCCTAAACTGCTGAGCAAAATCACCAAACCACTGCGCCACATCATCAAACAGGGCTTCGAAGCCCACCTTATCGCCCGCCTCCAGCAACGCCAGTGCCTCCTGGTAGCGGTCCAGATAGTGACGGGCCCGGGCCAGGGCATCCGGCTGGGCAAAGATAATGTCGGCATAGAGGCTGGGGGATTGCGCAAACAGACGCCCGACCATCGCCAGCTCCAGCCGGTAGATGGGGGAGCTGAACTGCAGCAGCTGCTCAATGTCGGCGTGCTCCCGCTTCAGGTGCAGGCCATAAACAAAAGCGGTGAAGTGGCGCATCGCCTGAACCAGCTGCATCGCCTGATCGTGTTCCGACGCCGGGGCTTCGTGCAGGCGCGCGCCCCAGATGGCGATCTGCTTCAGCAGCCACTGGTAGTGCTCTTCACCACGGCCATGACAGACCACCACCACCTGTTTGGCCAGGGAGGACACGTCCGGGCCAAACATCGGGTGCAGGCCCAGTACCGGCCCCGGGTGGGCCTTCAGCATTGCCGCCAGCGGTGCCTGCTTGATGGAGGTCAGGTCCACCAACAGGCACTCCTCCGGCAGCGGTGGCAGCCGTTCAATCACCTCGCAGGTTTTGTCGATGGGCACGCTGATCACCACCATACCGGCATCGGCCAGCAGGGCATCTGCCCGATCCCAGTCGTTCTGCTCCAGCACCCGCACTTCGTAGCCGGACAGGGTAAACAGCTGGGCGAACAGGCCACCCAGTTTGCCGCCGCCCCCGACAATCACGATGGGGCCAAGGGTATCGTGCACCCGCTTAAAGCCCACATCCTTCTCGGACACATAGGACTCCCGCATGATGCGACGCAGCAGATCTTCAATCAGTTGCGGCGGCACCCCCATCGCTTCGGCTTCGGCACGGCGCTTGGCCAGCATGCTGGCTTCCCGCTTGGGGGCATAGATGGGCACCCCTTCCCGGTGCTTGATGGTACCCACTTCCCCAACCAGCTTGAGGCGGCGCTGCAACAGCGCCAGCATCTCCTGGTCCACTTCATCAATCTGCGCCCTCAGGGCATCGAGGGCGGCACTGCTGGGTTCAGCCATCAGGCCTCCTTAAAGCGCTGGGGCAGCATCGGGCCGAGCGCTTCCGCGCCAACCCGCAACAGGGATTCGGTGGTCGCCCAGTCGATGCAGGCGTCGGTAATGGAGAGACCGTACTCAAGCTGGTCCCGGGGCGTGTCGGCGCTCTGGGCTCCCTCCTTCAGGTGGCTCTCCAGCATGATGCCGATGATCGAGGTGTTGCCATCCAGGATCTGGTGGAACACATTCTGAGCCACCAGCGGCTGGCGAGCCGGGTCCTTACTGGAGTTGCCGTGACTGCAGTCGATCACCAGGCGGGCGTTGAGGCCTGCGGCGTGCAGCTCCTGGGCACACAGGGCAACGTTCACTGAGTCGTAATTGGGCTGCTTGCCACCGCGCAGGATCACGTGGCCATCCGGGTTGCCCTGAGTTTGCAGCAACGCCACCTGGCCGGCCTGATTGATGCCCATAAAGCGGTGGGAATGGGCGGCGGCCTGCAGGGCATTAATGGCCACATCGAGTTTGCCGTCGGTGCCGTTTTTAAAGCCCACCGGCATCGACAGGCCGGAAGCCATCTCGCGGTGAGTCTGAGACTCGGTGGTACGGGCGCCAATGGCGGACCAGGCGAACAGTTCGCTGAGGTACTGGGGGCTGATGGGGTCCAGCGCTTCGGTGGCCACCGGCAGCTCCAGCTCAGCCAGCCAGATCAACAGCTCACGAGCCTGGCGCAGCCCCTTCTCCACATTGAACGAGCCGTCCATATCCGGGTCGTTGATCAGGCCCTTCCAGCCCACGGTGGTACGGGGTTTCTCAAAGTAAACCCGCATCAGAATGTAGAACTGATCCTTCAGCTCCTCATGCAGGGTTTTGAGTTTCAGCGCGTACTCCTTCGCGGCCTCCACATCGTGAATCGAGCAGGGGCCAGCCACCACCAGGATGCGGTTGTCGCGCTTGTGGACGATGTCCGCCACGGTTTGGCGGGCGTCGAGGATATATCGATAGGCGTGATCGGACAGCGGCAGCTCGGCTTTCAGTTCAGCCGGGGTGATGAGGACTCGTTCCGAGTCGATATGGATGTTGTTGATGCTGTCCTTCTGCATAGTCTGTCTCCGTCTTCTTACCATGCACACGCCGCAATATCGCGGTCTTCAGACAGAGTGCCACACTGACAACTGTTGTAAACCGGCAATTGGCGGGCAATTCAAACCGAAACAAACGAAATTGCTATTTTTTATAAGACAGAAACGAACAAGCCCGCCATAAAGGCGGGCTTGAGTGTGCTTGCGATGGACTAAGCAGTGCTTAGTTCAGACGCTCACGGATACGTGCAGACTTACCGCTGCGCTCGCGCAGGAAGTACAGTTTGGCACGACGTACACGGCCGCGGCGCTTAACGGTGATGCTTTCTACCAGCGGAGAGTGAGTCTGGAACGCACGCTCTACGCCTTCACCATTAGAGATCTTACGAACAGTGAACGCAGAGTGCAGACCGCGGTTACGCTTAGCGATTACCACGCCTTCGAAAGCCTGCAGACGAGTTTTGTCGCCTTCGGTTACACGAACTTGAACAACGACAGTGTCACCCGGGCCAAAGGCCGGAACGTCGCTCTTCATCTGCTCTTGTTCAATCTGCTTGATGATGTTGCTCATAATTAAACTCTCATCCTAGATATACTGAAAACTCTAACGTTCGATCTTTTGTTCGGTCACGAACTCAGCAAGCAACTTGGCCTGCTCGTCAGTCAGAGCTAGGTTATTTAACAGTTCCGGTCGTCGCGCCCAGGTGCGTCCAAGGGACTGCTTCAGGCGCCATTTCCGGATCAATTCATGGTTGCCGCTCAATAAGACCTCGGGTACTGCAGCCCCGTCCAGAACTTCCGGACGAGTGTAGTGTGGACAGTCCAGCAGGCCATCCGAAAAGGAGTCCTGCTCTGCTGAGGCCGCTTTGCCCAATACGCCGGGTACCAAACGAGATACCGCGTCGATCAGGTTCATGGCCGGCAGTTCACCGCCACTGAGTACGTAGTCACCAACGGACCACTCCTCATCTACTTCGCTTTGGATGATGCGCTCGTCGATACCTTCGTACCGTCCACACACCAGCACCACGCGCTCGTAGGTCGCCAGCTGTTCAACACCAGGCTGAGTCAGCTTGCGGCCCTGGGGAGACAGGTAGATAACCTTAGCTCCCTCCCCCGCTTCTGCCTTGGCAGCGCGGATGGCCTTGCGCAGTGGTTCCACCATCATCAGCATTCCGGGTCCGCCGCCGTAAGGGCGATCGTCCACGGTGCGATGGCGATCCGTTGTGAAATCCCGGGGATTCCACGTGTGTACCTGAATGAGGCCGTTTTTTACGGCCCGACCCGTCACCCCAAAATCGGTGATGGCGCGGAACATCTCAGGGAAGAGGGTCACTACCCCTAGCCACATGGGATTTTCCTCGCTACTTAGAAACTGGGGTCCCAGTCGACAACAATTTTTTTACCCAGCGTGTCCACCTCAAGGATGAACTGCTCGGTCACAAACGGAATCAAACGCTCCCGTTTGCCGAAAGCATCGTTACTCTTGGCTTCCACTTCCAGCACGTCATTGGAGCCGGTTTCCAGCAAGCCGGTCACCTTACCCATGTCGTAGCCTTGGGTGTTCACCACTGTACAGCCGACAAGATCACGCCAGTAGAACTCATCTTCCGGCAGCGCTTCCAGCTGCGCAGGCAAGATGGCGACATCGCAGTTGATATACTGCTCCGCCTGGTTGCGGTCTTCGACCCCAGCCAGTCGGCAGATGATGCCGTTGTTATGACGGCGCCAATCGGCAACCTTCATCTCTTGCCATTCACCCTGATGGAGAACCAGCCAGGGGGAGTACTCAAAAATGCCTTCGAGTGAGTCGGTAAAGGCGTTGACCTTCAGCCAACCACGGATACCGTACGCCGAACCCAAACGGCCGACGACGATCAGTTCCTTGTTGGACATCAACCTTACCTACCCAATCCTGACTTAGGCAGCCGCTTTGCGGGCGTCCTTGATCAGGGTAGCAACGCGGTCAGAAACAGCGGCGCCGTTGTTGATCCAGTGCTCTACGCGCTCCAGATCAATACGCAGCTTCTCTTCTTGACCAGCAGCGATCGGGTTAAAGAAACCCACTTTTTCAATGAAACGGCCGTCACGGGCGTTACGGCTGTCCGCAACTACAACGGAGTAGAAGGGACGCTTTTTCGCGCCGCCACGAGCCAAACGAATGGTTACCATACGGTTTACATCCTCTAATGGTGTTTGCAAGCAATAAAACTGGGGCCGAAATGGCCCCAAGGTAGAAAGCCCGCCGATTTTACCTGAACCTAGGCTCAATGCAACCTTGCGGGCTAGAAAGTGATCGCCCCGGCGTGCCAAAACCCAAATCAGAGTCTAGTCAGGCCGTCGCTAAAGCTGGGTCTTAACGCGGAAATTTCATTCCGGGGGGCATCATGCCGCCCATGCTGCGCATCATCTTCTTCAGACCACCGCCCTTCATCTTCTTCATCATTTTCTGCATCTGGGTGAACTGCTTAAGCAGACGGTTCACATCCTGCAGCTGGGTACCGGAGCCTGCGGCGATGCGCTTTTTCCGGCTGCCCTTGATCAGATCGGGGCGGGCACGCTCTTTCGGCGTCATCGAGTTGATGATCGCTTCCATCTGGCGGGTGATTTTATTGTCCTGAACCTGAGCCAGGGCATCCGCCGGCAGCTGGTTCATGCCGGGCAGTTTCTCCAGCATGCCCATCATGCCGCCCATATTGTGCATCTGCTGAAGCTGATCGCGGAAGTCGTTCAGGTCGAAACCTTCACCTTTCTTCAGCTTGGTCGCCAGTTTCTCCGCCTGTTGACGGTCAACTTTGGCTTCCACCTCCTCAATCAGGGAGAGCACGTCGCCCATACCCAGAATGCGGCTGGCCACACGGTCAGGGTGGAACGGTTCCAGTGCATCGGTCTTCTCACCCACACCCAGGAACTTGATCGGCTTACCGGTGATGTGACGGATAGAGAGCGCAGCACCCCCACGGGCGTCGCCATCCACCTTGGTCAGAATCACACCAGTCAGCGGCAGGGCATCGTTAAACGCCTTAGCGGTGTTGGCGGCATCCTGACCGGTCATGGCGTCGACGGTAAACAGGGTTTCCACCGGGTTGATGGCAGCGTGGAGGGCTTTGATCTCCTCCATCATGTCGCTGTCCACGTGCAGACGGCCCGCGGTATCGACAATCACCACATCGAAGAACTTGCGCTTGGCGTGGTCGATGGCCGCGGTGGCAATCGCCACCGGCTTCTGCTCTACAGTGGAGGGGAAGAACTCCACGCCAATATCGGAAGCCAGAGTCTCCAGCTGCTTGATCGCAGCGGGACGGTAGACGTCGGCACTGACCACCAGCACCGATTTCTTGTGGCGCTCCTTCAGGAATTTCGCCAGCTTGCCCACAGAGGTGGTTTTACCCGCACCCTGCAGACCCGCCATCATGATCACCGCCGGCGGCTGAGCAGCCAGGTTGAGTGCCTCGTTGGCCTCACCCATTGCCGCTTCCATCTCGGTGCGAACGATCTTAATAAAGGCCTGGCCCGGGGTCAGGCTCTTGGACACCTCGGTGCCCACGGCACGTTCGCGCACCTTGTTGATGAACTCGCGCACCACCGGCAGGGCCACGTCCGCTTCCAACAGCGCCATGCGCACTTCGCGCAGTGTGTCTTTGATGTTGTCCTCGGTCAGACGACCTCGGCCGCTGATGTTTTTCAGCGTCTGGTTCAAGCGCTCGGAAAGATTCTGGAACATCGCCGCACCACAGTTGTACAAATGAGGGCGCATTATAGCGAGGCGGTGAAGTTAAACTCAATCAAGCCCAGATCACATCTTGACCGCGCGCCCCGATGCGCGCCGCCCCGAGGCCGTGGTAAGCTAGCGCAAGGTGCTCTGCGCGGCCTTAATTTTCAGCGCTCTAACTGCGAAGAAGGGACAACATGGAGTTATTCGCGGTAGTGGCGATCCTCGGATACGCCATCGCATTCTATCTGTTGGCTTCCCGGCTGTTGGCCCCAGACGGCCCCAACCGCAAGCTGATCACCCTCTCTGCTGGTGCCGCCGTGGTGGCCCACGCTCTGGTACTGGGGGACGCCATTCTGATGAAGAATGGTCAGAACTTCAGTCTGACCAACACCCTCTCCTTGCTGGTGTGGATCATCACCCTGTCGATCACCGTAATGATGCCGCGCCTGAAGGTGCTGGTGGTGGCTCCGGCGGTGTACCTCTGCGCCATTCTGGCGGTGGTCGGATTGTGGCTGCTGCCGCCCAAGTACATCACCCACTTTGAAGCGGAGCCGATGGTACTGACCCACGTGGTGCTGGCCCTGCTCTCCTACGCCGTATTGCTGCTGGCAGCGCTCTATGCTCTGCAACTGGCGGGCATCGACCGTCGCCTGAAGCAGCGCCAGTTGATGCTGAACCCGTCTCTGCCGCCGCTGATGACGGTGGAGAAGCAGCTTTACCACCTGGTTTGGATCGGCTTTATCCTGCTGACTCTGGGCCTGATCACCGGTTGGGTGTTCCTCGAGAACTTCCTCGGTGACGGTAAGGGCCACAAGGCGATTCTGTCGATGGTGGCCTGGGCGGTGTACGCGGTGATGCTGGCCCGACACCATATGAAGGGGATGCGCATCCGCTCTGCGGTGGCCTTTACCCTCAGCGGTGCCGTGCTGTTGTCCATCGCCTATTTCGGTTCCCGCATCGTGCGTGAGCTGATCCTGACCTAAGTGTCATGGGCGCGCCCTTGACAGGGCGCGCCTCAGCCGTTTAATTAGGGATCCGAACGGCTAAAGAGACCTCACGTTGGACGACATATCCACGGGCAGTTTGTTACTGACGCTGGCCCTCCTCATTCTGATCTCCGCATTCTTCTCTGGCACCGAAACCGCGATGATGTCGCTGAACCGGTACCGCCTCCGCCACCTGGCCCAGAAAGGTCATAAGGCCGCCCAGCGCGCCGACCGCCTGCTGCAGCGCCCGGACCGGCTGATCGGCCTGATCCTGATCGGCAACAACATCGTCAATATCGCCGCGGCCTCACTGGCCACCATCATCTGCCAGCGCTGGTATGGCGACTGGGGCCCGGCAGTCGCCACCGGTGCCCTGACCTTTATCATCCTGATCTTTGCCGAAGTGACGCCCAAGACCCTGGCGGCCCACTATCCGGAGAAACTGGCTTACCCCAACTCCATGGTACTGCGGCCTTTGATGTCGCTGTTCTACCCGCTGGTCTGGATGGTCAACCACATCAGTAATGGCCTGCTCCGCTTGATGGGCGTCAGCCACCACAACCCCAATGATGACCACCTCAGCAGCGACGAGCTTCGCTCCGTGGTGCATGAGGCCGGTGGGCTGATCCCCCGCCGTCACCGGGAGATGCTGGTTTCCATTCTCGACCTGGAGAAGGTCACCGTGGAGGAGATCATGATCCCCCGGGCGGAGATCTTCGCCATCGACATCAACGACGACTACCGCGCCATCATTCGTCAGCTGACCCACAGCCCCCACACCCGGGTGCTGCTGTACCGTGACAACATCGACGACGTTGTCGGCTTTATCCACTTGAGCGATGTGCTGAGGCTGTTTACCAAGGAGCAGAAGCAGACCGGCAAGAGCACCCTGCTGCGTGCGGTCCGCGAGATCTACTTTATCCCCGAGGGCACACCACTGAACGTGCAGCTGCTGAAGTTCCAGCGGGCCCGTGAGCGCATCGGCCTGGTGGTGGATGAGTACGGCGATATCCAGGGGCTGGTGACGCTGGAAGACATCCTCGAGGAGATTGTCGGCGACTTTACTACCGGTCTTCAGGGTCCGCCCAGCGACGACATCAGCCGCCAGGAGGATGGCAGCCTGCTGGTGGACGCCAGCATCACCGTGCGTGACCTCAACCGGGAAACCCACTGGACCCTGCCCACCGATGGCCCCAAAACCCTCAATGGCCTGATCCTGGAACGGTTCGAAGACATTCCGGCCCCGCACACCCAGCTGGAGCTGGATGGTCATGGCCTCGAGGTGATGGAAGTGGCGGAAAACCGGGTAAAATCCGTGCGATTTTTACCGGCAAACTGAACAACGAGCGACTACGCTTAGCCTCCGCGCTGCGAAAAAGGATTGAGCCATGCAACGGCCAAGTCGTCTCCTCTGCGGCTGGCCGCTTGTTGTTGCTGTCTTTCTGGTGCCCACCGCAGAAGCCAATGATCTGCCGATAACCACCGAGCCCCCTGTGGAACTGCCCCCTGCCATGGCGCCTGCGGATGAGAATCTGTGGGAGTTGAGGTGGGGACAACCGGACAGCCACTGGTTTGTCACCAGTGACTGGGAGCCGAGTCAGCAAACCCGGGTAGAGGGGGGCTATCAAATGGGACGGGCGCGCTTATCGCTGGACGTTCGTCACCAGCAGGACCGCAACCGGGGTGACCAGATGGCCCTCTCACTGATCGCCCGCTACCGGTTTTAAGACTCCAACACCACCGTCGCTGTCGCGTAGTGCTGTTCGTCAGACAAGCTGATGTGCATCCCCTGCCCGCCCAGGCTGGTAAAGCGGGCCAGCGCGCCGTCACTGAAGACCAGCTGCGGTGCGCCCCACTCGTTATGCTGCAACTCAATATGCTGAAATGACACCCCTCGGCCGATGCCGGTGCCCAGCGCCTTGGCCGCCGCTTCCTTGACCGCAAAACGCTTGGCCAACAGGCGGGCGGGCTCTTTGCTGCGGGCCAGCTCCTCCCGCTCTGCCGGGGTCAGGATGCGTTCTGCAAACCGAGCGCCCAGTCGTTCAAACTGGGCCTCGATGCGCGCAATCTCGACGATGTCTGTGCCGAGGCCAATGATCATCTTCAGCGTCCCTGGCGGGCATCCAGCATCAGCTGCTTCATGTCGCGCACCGCCAGATCCAGACCGTCGATGGCAGCACGGGCAATGATGGCGTGGCCGATATTGAGCTCATACAGCTCCGGGATGGCAGCGATGGGCTTCACGTTGTGGTAATGCAGACCGTGACCGGCATTGACCACCAGGCCACGCTCATGGGCATAGCTCGCCGCTTCACGGATGCGCACCAGCTCTTTGTCGCGGCTGATCTCATCCTCAGCGTCGGCGTAGTGGCCGGTGTGAATTTCGATGTAGGGCGCCCCGGTGGCCACCGTGGCGTCAATCTGGCGCGGGTCCGCATCGATAAACAGAGACACCTTGATGCCGGCCTGGCGCAGGCGGGTCACCGCCTCGCTGATTTTGGCCTGCTGGCCCACCACATCGAGGCCACCTTCGGTGGTCAGCTCTTCGCGCTTCTCCGGCACCAGGCAGACGTATTCCGGACGGATCCGCTCAGCGATGGCCAGCATCTCTTCGGTCACCGCCATCTCGAGGTTCATGCGGGTCTTCAGGGTTTTCGCCAGCACTTCAACATCGCGGTCGATGATGTGGCGGCGATCTTCGCGCAGGTGGATGGTGATGCCATCGGCCCCCGCGTGTTCCGCCACCGCAGCGGCGTGCACCGGGTCGGGGTAGTCGGTACCACGCGCCTGGCGCAGGGTGGCAATGTGATCGATATTAACGCCCAGAAGAATGCTCATTACGTCCTCGTTGCTGTAAAAAAAGCGTCCGGCTGTGCAATGGCTTATCCCCCAGCAGGGGACGAAGCAGTTCACGCACGGCCCGTTTGATCTCGTTCATCGCTTGCGGTGTCTGCAACCGCTGTTGCTGCCATTGCAGCAGGCTGTCGCCACTGTAGCCGCTGCCGGCGGCTCCCCGCAACACCCAGCCCTGTTGTGGCTGCCAGGCGTAGCGTGCCTCCGCCATCAGCGCCACCCCATCCGCATCCTCACCCGGCGGTGGCAGCACCCCAAGCAGGTCCAGCAGCGCCCGCTCAAACTCCCTCAGGTGGGGCTCCATCGGCGTCTCCCCGGCCAGGCCGAGCAGGGCTTCATGGTAGTGGTCAAACAGGCCATCCAGCGGTTGCCATTCGCGCAACAAGCGTTGGCACAGTTCGTTCAGGTAGAGCCCGGCAAACAGGCGTTGGCCATTAAGCGGCATGGGCAGGGTTGGGGCTTCGAGTTGAGCCAGGGTGCGGAGGGTGGAACGGCCGGACAGGCTGATCATCAGGGGGCGGAAGGGTTGCAGCTGGGCCTTCCTGGCCCCGCCGGTTTTGCCGCCGACCCGGGCCACCGCAGCGACCCGGCCATGCGTCTCGGAGAGCAGGTCGAGCAACAGGCTCGACTCCCGATATGGCCGGGCGTGCAGCAGATAGGCCCGGTGCAGGGGTTCAGTCGTCGCCATACCCCAGGCTTCGCAGTGCCCGTTCGTCATCGGCCCAACCGGATTTCACCTTAACCCAGGTTTCCAGGTAGACCTTGGTGTCGAACAGTTTTTCCATATCCATACGGGCTTCGCGACCGATGGTGCGGATCTTCTCGCCCTTGTTACCGATCACCATGCGCTTCTGGCCGGAACGTTCCACCAAGATCAGCGCATTGATGTGGTAAGTGCCCTTCTCATCGACCTGAAACTGCTCGATCTCCACGTTGATGGAGTACGGCAGTTCGTCACCGAGGAAGCGCATCAGCTTTTCACGCACGATCTCCGCCGCCATAAAGCGCTGGCTGCGATCAGTGACGTAGTCTTCCGGGAAGTAGTGGATGCACTCCGGCAGCTCTTTCTGAGCCATGGTGATCAGCGGCTGAATGTCGTCACCCTTGCCGGCGGACATCGGAATGATGGCGTCGAAGGGGAACTGCTCCTGCAGCCACTGCAGGTGCGGGATCAGGTCCGCTTTTTCCTTGATCTGGTCAACTTTGTTGATCACCAGAACGGTTTTGCGGGTTTCGGCACCACGGCGGATCTTATTCAGTACCATCTGATCGTCGGCGGTCCACTTGGTGCCTTCCACCATCATGATCACCATCTCAACGTCACCGATGCTGGAGGCGGCCGCGCGGTTCATCAGGCGGTTGATGGCGCGCTTCTCCTCCACGTGCAGGCCGGGGGTATCAACGAAGATGGTCTGGTAAGCCCCTTCGGTGTGGATCCCCATGATGCGGTGGCGGGTGGTCTGAGGCTTACGGGAGGTGATGGACACCTTCTGGCCCAGCAGACGGTTCAGCAGGGTGGACTTGCCCACGTTGGGTCGGCCCACAATGGCGACAAAGCCGCAGTAGGTGGTATCAGTCATCAAGAGAGTTGCTCCAATACCCGGCTGGCGGCGTCCTGCTCCGCTTTACGACGGGAACTGCCGTTACCGATCATCGGTTCGGCCAGGGCGCTGACACTGCAGCGCACGGTAAATCGTTGGTTGTGAGCGTCCCCTTCCACGGACACCACTTCGTATTCCGGCAGCGGTTGCTTACGCGCCTGCAGATGCTCCTGCAGACGGGTTTTCGGGTCTTTCTGACGGATGCCCGGTTCGATGATATCGAGGCGGGCCTGGTACAGGCGCAGGATCAGCGGTTTACACACTTCGATGCCACCATCGAGATACACCGCGCCCAGAATCGCTTCCACCGCATCGGCCAGGATCGACTCACGGCGGAAACCGCCGGATTTGAGTTCGCCCGGGCCCAGCTTGATCACATCGCCCAGGGCCAGTTCCCGGCCCAGTTCGGCCAGGGTCACGCCCTTAACCAGTGACGCCCGCATCCGGGTCATATCGCCTTCGGCCACCTTGGGGAAACGCAGATACAGCGCTTCGGCGATCACGAAGGAGAGCACCGCATCACCGAGGTACTCCAACCGCTCATTGTGCTGGGAAGCCGCACTGCGGTGAGTCAGCGCCTGGTTCAGCAGGGCAATGTCCTTAAACTGATAGCCCAGTGCGTCCTGCAGCCGGGTCAGCTTTTGATTGTTCACTGCAGACCACCCACTCGTTCAAAACGGACGCCGGTCGGTACCCAGCTGGGCAGCCAGCTGTCCGGGGCGCGATCGCGCTCGAAGGAGATCCAGATAACCACGGCTTTACCCACCAGCAGAGACTCGTCAACGAAGCCCCAGAAGCGGCTGTCGGTGCTGTTGTCACGGTTATCGCCCATGGCAAAGTATTGGCCTTCCGGCACCACCCATTCACCGGTGCGGGCACCGCGCTGATGGTAGTAGGCCTGAACCGGCTCAGAACGCATCGGGTTCACAAGGATGTCGTGATTCACCGGACCAAGGGCCTCGCTGTAACGCTCCAGCGGAATGCCGCCCTGGTAGAAATCTCCCACGCTTTCCGGCACCACGGCCACTTCCTGAAGCTCAGGGCAGGGGCTCATGCCTGCGGTGCAGGCCGGCTGCACGTAGAGGCGCTTATTGCGGTAGACGATGCGATCGCCGGGCAGGCCAACGATGCGCTTGATGTAATCCACCTTGGTGTCGCCGGGGTACTTAAATACCGCCACGTCACCACGCTTGGGTTCACCGGTTTCCAGGAACTTGTGGCGCCACACCGGATCCCGCAGGCCGTAGGCGTACTTCTCCACCAGGATAAAGTCACCCACCAGCAGCGTCGGCATCATGGAGCCGGACGGGATCTGGAACGGCTCATACAGGAACGAGCGCAGCACCAGCACAAACGCCAGAACCGGGAAAACGGCGCGGCAGTTTTCGGCCACCGGGCCTTCGCGAAGCATGCTGAAGCGCGCGTCGTCGCTCAGCTTATTGACCTGCTCAGCGTCCGCGACTTTGGCGCGACGCTTGGGTAACAGCACAAAGTGATCAAAGGCCCAGACCAATCCGGTCGCCAGGGTCACAAGCACCAGCAGGTGCGAAAACAGGGTGGCCATCTATCAGTTGTCTCCTACTTTGAGGATGGCGAGGAACGCCTCTTGCGGTACTTCCACGTTACCCACCTGCTTCATCCGTTTCTTACCCTCTTTCTGCTTCTGCAGCAGTTTCTTCTTACGGCTGACGTCACCGCCGTAACACTTGGCAGTCACGTCTTTACGCAGGGCTTTCACGGTAGAACGGGCGATCACGTGGTTGCCGATGGCCGCCTGAATGGCGATATCGAACATCTGGCGCGGGATCAGCTCACGCATCTTCTCCACCAGCTGACGGCCACGGAACTGGGCGTTGTCCTTGTGGGTGATCATCGCCAGCGCATCGACGCGGTCGCCGTTGATCAGCACGTCCACACGCACCATGTCCTCTTCCTGGAAGCGGGTGAAGTTGTAATCCAGTGAGGCAAAGCCACGGCTGGTGGATTTCAGACGGTCAAAGAAGTCCAGTACCACTTCCGCCATCGGCAGCTCGTAGCGGACCGCCACCTGCTTGCCGTGGTAGGTCATGTCTTTCTGAACGCCACGCTTCTCAACACAGAGGGTGATCACGTTGCCCAGGAACTCCTGGGGCACCAGGATGTTGGCTTCAACGATCGGCTCCGCGATGGTTTCGATGTTGTTCAGCGGCGGCAGTGCGGAGGGGTTATCCACCATCACGGTCTGGCCGTCGGTCTGGGTCACCTGGTACACCACGGTCGGTGCGGTGGTGATCAGATCCAGGTTGTATTCACGCTCCAGACGCTCCTGGATGATCTCCATGTGCAGCATGCCCAGGAAGCCACAGCGGAAGCCGAAGCCCAGCGCCGCAGAGGTTTCCGGCTCATAGAACAGGGAGGCGTCGTTCAGGGACAGCTTGGCCAGCGCGTCACGGAAATCTTCGTAATCGTCGGAGGAGATCGGGAACAGACCGGCATACACCTGCGGCTTCACTTTCTGGAAGCCCGGCAGCGGCGCTTCTGCGCCACCTTTGGCCAGGGTCAGGGTGTCACCCACCGGGGCGCCGTGGATCTCTTTGATGCCGCACACCACCCAGCCTACTTCGCCGCACTTCAGCTCAGTGGTGTCTTTCTGTTTCGGGGTGAAGATACCGAGGCGATCAACGCCCCACACCTGACCGGTGCTCATCACCTTGATCTTGTCGTTCTTTTTGAGCGAACCGTTTTTGATTCGCACCAGGGAAACCACGCCAAGGTAGTTATCGAACCAGGAGTCGATGATCAGGGCCTGCAGCGGCGCTTCCGGGTCCCCTTCCGGGCTCGGGATGCTCTTCACGATGCACTCCAGCACCTCATCGATGCCGATGCCGGTTTTGGCGGAGCAACGCACCGCGTCCATGGCGTCCAGACCAACGATGTCTTCGATCTCCTGAGCCACGCGATCCGGGTCAGCCTGGGGCAGGTCGATCTTGTTCAGGATCGGCAGTACTTCCAGATCCATATCGATGGCGGTGTAGCAGTTTGCCAGGGTCTGGGCTTCTACGCCCTGACCGGCATCCACCACCAGCAGTGCACCTTCACAGGCCGCCAGAGAACGGGAAACTTCGTAGCTGAAGTCCACGTGTCCGGGGGTATCAATGAAGTTAAGCTGGTAGGTTTCTCCATCCTGGGCCTGATAGTTAAGGGTTACGCTCTGGGCCTTGATGGTGATGCCACGCTCACGTTCCAGATCCATAGAATCCAGAACCTGAGCCGCCATCTCCCGCTCGGTCAGGCCGCCACACACCTGGATCAGGCGATCGGACAAGGTGGACTTGCCGTGGTCAATGTGAGCAATGATGGAGAAATTTCGGATGTGCTTCATCGGTTCCGCTGCTTCGCATATGTCGTGATTCGGTATAAGGGGGGCGATTTTAGCGGATTTTCAGACGGTGGGCTACGTATTGCCCACCGGCACACCGAGTACGCCCAGGATGGTGATCTGCTGAGGCCGGTTTCTCGCCCGCTTTCGGGCCCAGCCACTGCCAACGGCAGCGCCAGCCAAAGCGGCCAGAATGGTCCAGCCCTCCTGTCCGGACAGGGCTTGCCCAAGAGCAGCACCCAAGAGCAGACCCACTAAAGGAGAAAGGTAGACCAGCGCCGAGGCGGACAGCAGATCCGACTCGGCGATGCCCAGGCGCAGTTGCGTCCCGGGCGGGTATTGGCGGTCACAGGGCAGCGCCAGTGTGTTCTGCTTCGGCTTCAGCGCCTTGGCCACCACACCGGTACCGCATTCATCGCCCTGCTCACAGTGGCCGCAGGCGGACTGGCTCTGCCAGCTCAGCCAAACCTTGCCGGTCTCGCAGCGAACCACCGTGCCAATGGCCTCAATCACTGTCGCCACCCTGCTCGGTGCCCTGCACCGGATAGATGTTGTTGGCCACATTACTGAGGGTATCCACCGGCATCTTGCCCACCACCACCACTTCCACGTCGCCGTGAATGGCGGTCGCCAGAGCCAGGCCATTGGTGGTGGTCAGGTGGGTGGGCAGTTCCACCTGGCCGACCCGGCCGATATACACCGACAGTTCAGCCAACCCATCGGACAGCGACAGGTACTCCACCGGCTCATTCAGGCCCAGCAGCATATGGCGATCGTAATGGGTCATCTCAAAGCCGTGGGGCAGCCAGCCAAACTGCCAGCGCGGGGTGTCTTTCTGGTGCGGCGGCAAAACCACATCCGGCCACTTGCGGCCTTTGAGCTCCGCCAGGGCCGGCAGCGGTTGGTCAAACTTATGCAGTTCGATCACCAGCAGTTGTTCCAGCAGGTTGTTGTCGGTGTCGAGCAGGTCAACCCGCAGTGGCAGTGCGGTTTCCAGATCAAGCCAGACCCGGTACTGGTACCGGAAGCTGTCGTTGGGCACCACCCGAATCAGCTGGGCGGTGCGTCCTGCCACCCGGTTACGACCGGCCAGAACAAATTGGTAATGGGGCACCAGGCGCTCAATCTGACCACCAAACACCGGTGGCAGCCAGCCGCGAATGCGGGCGGCAGCGACCGAGTAAGGCGCCACGTCGTGCTCCAGGTACGTCACCTGCTCACCAACGCGAACCACGCTCTTGGCGGGGCCATTCAGGTGGTCGAGATAGGCCACCTCTTCGCCATCCACCACGCCGTGGAGATAGCGCAGGGCGCGGATCTGATCACGTTGAAGCTGAACAAAGGAGAGTTGGAACGGTTGGGTATTGAGGGCAGACGCCATGCGCTCAAGCCAGGCTTGGGCACTCACGGCCTCTTGTGCGTTGGCGGCCATGGTGGCCGCCAACAGAACAACAGAAAGAAGGGCTCGCACTGGGTTTACTGGTCCTCACGGGCGGCGGTATCGATAGCATTACTGCCATTGAGGCGCTGTTGCAACAGATGATCGCGCAGGAAGGCGTTAGCACGACGTTGCTGTTCAATCGCCTCACGCTCCTTATCCACCGCTTGCTGTTGCGGCTGACCCATACCCGGAACCTGGTAGCTGGCCGGACTCGGCGCGCCCAGCATCGGCATGGTTTCCAGCACCGGCAGGGGCGTCACCGCCTCCTGGGCGTTGTACTGCTGAACGCCGACCACGGCAACCGCGGCAACGGTAGCGGCGATGGCGTACTGACCAAAGCGCTGGCCCAGCTCCACCACCTTGCCAGGGATGGCAAAGCGACGACGGGACTGAGGCGCGAGAATGGCGGGCTCTGACTCCAGCGCATTGGCCACGTTGGCGGCAATGTCGAGCTGCAGAGACTCCGGCAATTCGTTACGCATGGCATCACCGATCAGGTGGTATCGGTGCCAGCGTTCGCTCAGTTCAGCGTCCGCCAGCAGGTCTTGGTACAGACCTTCAACCGGCTGATCGTCCATCCATGCTGACAGCTTTTCCTTACGTTCAGTCATTGCTCACCTTAGGTTCAATTACCGCTCCAGCAAAGGCTGGATCTTTTTGTCGATCGCTTCACGTGCACGGAAAATCCGTGAACGCACCGTCCCTACCGGACAATCCATAACGGCGGCGATCTCCTCATAACTCATGCCTTCGATTTCCCGAAGGGTGATCGCCACTTTCAGTTCCTGCGGCAGGCTTTCGATGGTGGCAAACACGGTGCGTTTGATCTCATCGGACAGCAGCTGCCTTTCTGGCGTTGCCGACTCTCTTAGAGCATCGGCACCGTCATAAAATTCCGCTTCTTCGGCATCCACGTCGTTGGCAGGCGGCCGACGACCCTGGGACACCAGGTAATTCTTTGCGGTATTGACCGCGATTCGGTACAGCCAGGTATAGAAAGCACTTTCACCCCGGAAATTCGGCAACGAGCGGTAGGCTTTGATAAAGGCTTCCTGCGCCACATCCGCCACGTCCCCCGGGTTTTTCACGTACCGACCAATCAGATTGGCTACCTTATGCTGGTACTTAACCACGAGGAGATTAAACGCCTGTTTATCCCCCCGCTGTACGCGCTCGACCAGTTGCTGATCACTAATCGGCTCACTCACTCGAGAGCTCACTCCTAAAACATAACTTGCTGATTTTTCTTTCACTCGTCTTAAGCGCACCTATTCAGACTGCGCCAATTCGTAAAAGTTCGTAAATTTTTCCGATCCCGATCACAAAGTCGTTCGCCCCTTGGGGGGTGGGCCTTTGCCCCCGCTGGGAGTACCATAGGCCAATTGACTTTCCAACGCATGATAACGGATGAATCAAGGGCTTGAACACCACGCCGATCTCCTGGTGATCGGCAGCGGCGCGGCAGGACTGACCCTGGCGCTGAAAATGGCTAGCCAGGCCAAGGTGATTGTTATCGCCAAAGGAAAACTGAAAGAGGGCTCGACCTACTACGCCCAGGGTGGCATCGCCGCGGTCTTTGACGAACAGGACACCATCGAGTCCCACGTCGCTGACACCCTGGTGGCCGGTGCCGGTTTGTGCGATGAAAAGGCGGTGGAGTTCACCGCCCGGGAAGCGCGCGCGGCTCTGGAGTGGCTGATCCGCAAAGGGGCCGACTTCGATCAGGAAACCGACAGCGAAGGACAGTCCCGCTACCACCTCACCCGCGAAGGTGGCCACAGCCATCGTCGCATCCTCCATGCCGCAGACGCCACCGGTAAAGAGGTACAGCAAACCCTTCAGGCGCAGGCGCTGGCCCACCCCAACATTACGGTACTGGAACGGTTCAATGCCGTGGACCTGATCACCGCCGAAAAGCTGGGGCTGGAAGGCGACAATCGCGTACTGGGTGCCTACGTCTGGAATCGCGACAAAGAACAGGTGGAAACGGTGCGCGCCCGTTTTGTGGCACTGGCCACCGGTGGCGCCTCTAAGGTGTACCAGTACACCTCGAACCCGGACATCGCCTCTGGCGATGGCATCGCCATGGCATGGCGGGCTGGCTGCCGGGTGGCCAATATGGAGTTCAACCAGTTTCACCCCACCTGCCTGTACCATCCGGACGCCCGCAACTTCCTGTTGACCGAAGCGTTGCGCGGCGAAGGCGCCCTGCTGCGTCGTCCTGATGGCACCCGCTTTATGCCCGACTTTGATGAGCGCGCCGAACTGGCCCCCCGCGATGTGGTGGCCCGCGCCATCGACTACGAGATGAAGCGCCTGGGTGCCGACTGCATGTATCTGGACATCAGCCACAAATCGGCGGAGTTCATTCAGCACCACTTCCCCACCATCCACGAGCGCTGCCTGGAACTGGGCATCGACATCACGAAAGAGCCGATCCCGGTGGTGCCCGCCGCCCACTACACCTGCGGTGGCGTGATGACCGACCTGGATGGCCAAACCGACCTGCCGGGCCTGTACGCCATTGGCGAAGTGGCCTACACCGGCCTGCACGGTGCCAACCGCATGGCCAGTAACTCGCTGCTGGAGTGCCTGGTGTTCGCTCGTGCGGCGGCACGTCAGATGAAAGCCGGCCTCGCTGAGGCCAAATCCGAAGAGCTGCCCCCGCTGCCACTGTGGGATGAGAGCCAGGTGATCAACTCCGACGAACACGTGGTCATTGCCCACAACTGGCACGAGCTGCGCCTGTTTATGTGGGACTACGTGGGCATTGTCCGCACCGACAAACGTCTGCAGCGGGCCCTGCGCCGGGTTGAGATGCTGAAGTCTGAGATCCACGAGTACTACAGCGGTTTTAAGGTCAGCAATGACCTGCTGGAGCTGCGTAACCTGGTGCAGGTGGCCGAGCTGATTGTACGCTGTGCCATGGCACGCAAGGAGAGCCGGGGCCTGCACTACACCCTGGATTACCCGGAACTGCTGCCGGAGTCCGGCCCCACCATCCTGTCACCGCGCTGAATCATCAGCAGCAAGCGACAGAGCCGGCGCCAGCCGGCTCTGTCGTAACTGTCCTCAAACTGCCAGCCCCACTGCCGCCTGCCATCCTGCCGCCACACCAGTAACGCCACCCCCGGCATCAATCGCGAGGCTGGCAACACCTGAAACGCCGTCCCATCCGCCAGCCAGTGCGCCCTGCCCCGCTCATCCAGGGCAAAAGCCGGTACCGCCGGTAAACCACGATGGCGCCAGCACAGCACCAGCAAGCTCACAATCACAACCAGCTTTAAAACCGAAAGCCACGGCATCATTCCTGTGGGTTGCCACGCCACACTCAAGATCAACAAGCCCAGGCCGCCAATACGCCAACGGCGCCCCAGATGGGACGCCGTTGGATAGAACTGGTAACGCTGGCGCGGTTGGCCAGGTCGTTCAGGGCTGATTGCGCTCAAGGATCAGCGCCACCATATCGGCCAGCTCCGGGTCAGGACAGGGGGCGTGGCCCATAAACCAGGCAAACAGATCCGGGTCATCTTCCTTAAGCAACCGCTCAAACGCCTGTTGCTGCGCCGGGCTCAAACCCAGGAAATGACGCTCAACGAAGGGTTCCAGCAATACATCCAGCTCCAACATGCCGCGGCGACACGCCCACTTTAGGCGTTTGATCACCTCGAATTCCTCGGTTGTCATTGTTCTCTCCATCAGGACGTTCCTTGCGCCGCCATCCTACCACGAACCATCCACAGATAGACGAGGCCGGAACCAATCAGGCAGGAACTCATTGCGCCAACCAGGGTCCAGGGGGAATCACTGTGCACCAGCCCCATCAGGCCACCAATCAGCGCCCCGGCCAGAAAACGCATAAAGCCACCGAGCGCGGACACGGAACCGGCCGCCCCGTCGAACTCATCCAGACTCAGCGCGGCAGCATTCGCGGAGATCAGGCCCATCGGCCCCATGATCATCACCACCGGAAGCACCACTACCC
The DNA here is from genome assembly GCF_000148645.1 of Ferrimonas balearica DSM 9799. Taxonomy (NCBI): domain Bacteria; kingdom Pseudomonadati; phylum Pseudomonadota; class Gammaproteobacteria; order Alteromonadales; family Ferrimonadaceae; genus Ferrimonas; species Ferrimonas balearica. Next base: position 789,857 of record NC_014541.1, on the reverse strand, counting down.
AGACGCTCTCGATGGCCAGCCACTGCCCCAGAATCAGCAACATTGCCCCGGTAACACCGATGGCCAAACCTATCCCCAGCATTTTTACCGATCCCAACCGGGCCACGTAGCGGGCATTGAGGCTGGTCAGGGTCATCATCATCAGGATATTGGCGCCAAAGTAGTAACCAAACTGTTCCGGCGGCACCTGATAGTACTGGATATAGACAAAGGGGGAGCCGGTGATAAACGCAAACAGCGCGGCGGAGGCGCCGATGCCAATCAGCTGGTACCCCATGCAACGGCGATGTTTGAGGATGCGACCGTAGGTGGCCAGCGCACTGCTCAGCTTGAGCGGCGCTCGGGCGGATTTCGGCAGGGTCTCGCCGATCACCAGACCGATGCTGATGGCCAGCACTGCCGCAACAATAGCCAGAACCCAGAAGATGCTGTGCCAGCCGAAAAACAGCAGCAGGTAGCCCCCCAGAACCGGCGCGGCCAAGGGGGCCAGGTTCATCACCAACATGCCGAAGCTCATGGCGCGGGCAAACTGGTCACGCTCAAACAGGTCCCGCAGCAGGGCCATCACGATCACCGAGCCCGCCGCGCCCCCGGCCGCCTGTAACACCCGGGCGACGATCAGCTGTTCCACGGTTTGTGCCAGGGCGCAAGCAACGCTGGCTACGGCAAACAGGCCCAACCCACCTATCAGGATCGGCATGCGGCCGAGGCTGTCGGTCAGGGGTCCATACAGAAGTTGGCCAAAGGCGAAGCCGAGCAGATAGAAACTGACGGTGTATTGCATCACTTCCACAGGCACGGAGAACTCACCGGCCATGGTGGGGATGGAAGGCAGGTACATGTCGATGGCCAAAGGCGTCAGCCCGGCCAGTGCGCCCAACAGGGCGATAAGCACCACGTACGGAGGCCGTGGTTGAGAGGAGGTTTGAGAGTGCATGATACCGCGAAACACTATGCAGGACTGGCCATCATCCCATCAAGGCCAGCCCATGAGCAAGGTTAAAGCGGAAAAGCGGGCGCCTCTTCGCCGCGGAAGAACTCACCAAAATCGGTCTCGAGCAGGCTACGTACTGCCGGATGCTGAATCATCCGCTCAGCAAACATCACGTAGTACTCCTCCTGAACCTCTTCGGTCTCGCCAATCAGGTGGAAACCCTGGGCCAGCATCTCATCGCGGTAAAGTGAGGGGATCACAAACACACTGTCGGTGTAGTGACCAAAGGCTTTCATCATCGCTGAGTCGTCAAACTCACCGGTGATGCGGGGCTCCAGGCCGATCTCATCGAACCAGCGCAACATCTGCTGACCCAGCGCCGTTTTACGGTGCGGGATAAGCAGCTTGGCCTTGCCGAGATTGACCGGAAAGTCCCCCTCCAGTGGCGCTTTGCTGATAAAGCTGATGCCACACTGTCCCAGCTTCTTGCTGAGGATCTCGGGCAGCTTCAGGCTTTCCGCATCACTGCCGGAAAGCACCACATCGAGCTTATGCTGCGACAGGCGGTCCACCAGATTTTCATCGGTGGACTCGTAACAGTTGAGGTGGAGGTTGTCGCCGTCGGGCATCACCGACAACAGCAGCCGGCTGGCCACCGATTTCGACAATGCGTCGGAGATCCCCACCTCAAACAGAATGGCGCTGTCTTTGGTGTAGTTCAGCAGGTCCAGCATCTCGTAGGAGAGGCTGTACATCTTATCCGCATAGCGGAACACCACTTCCCCCAACTCCGAGGCCACCAAAGCCCGGCCCTGGCGTTTGAACAGCTTGCCACCCAAACGCCGCTCCAATTGGCGGATCTGGCCGGTAACCGTCTGGGGGGTGAGGAACAGGGCGTCGGCGGCTTTCGCCACCGAGCCTTTCTTTCTCACCATCCAGAAGTAGTACAGGTGGTTGTAGTTGAGGTGCGCCATATTACTTCGCCTGGCAGTGGAACAGTGCCACTAACGCCTGCTGAAGCTCTTCCTGGCTGGTCAACAGACCCTGTTCAACCAGCTCATCCAGTGCCAGTACCATCTGGTCCCGCTCCGGCAGTCGATTTTCACAGAAGGCCTTATTGGCCTGCTGGAAACGTCGACCGGAACGGTACTTCAGTGCCCGCTCAGCGTAGGAACTGGTGTCCAACGCCGGAACCTTCATCATTGCCCCCAACGCCAGGGCGCCGTCTACGGCACCCTCCAGGTAGGCCAGGCAGGTCTGGCTTTTGGGCTCCTCCTGGCACATCGCCAGGTTGAGGTCATCGGCCAGTACGGACGGGCTTATCGCCAATGCCAAGAAGGCACCAATCGCTTTTTTCATAATCCCTCACTCATCTTATTGTTGTGAACCGTCAGGCGGAGCGCGCGGGATCCGGCAGCGTCTTCTTCAGCACCAGGTAACCCAGTACCGCAGCCAGACCGGAGCCAATCAGGATGCCGAGGCGAGAGAGGTCACCGTAGTTCAGCAGGCCCGCTTCGAATGCCAGGGAGGCAACGAACATCGCCATGGTGAAGCCGATACCGCACAGCAGCGACACACCGAACAGGTGAATCCAGCGCAGACCTTCCGGCAGCGTGGCAACACGCAGCACCACAGCCAGCCAGCTGAACAGCATGATGCCCAGCGGTTTACCCAGCAGCAGGCCCAGGGCGATGCCCATCGGCAGCGGCGAGGTCAGGTCGGACAGACCCAGGCCATCCAGGCTTACCCCAGCGTTGGCAAAGGCAAACACCGGCAGGATCAGGAAGGTGCTCCACGGGTGCAGGGTATGCTCAAGATGCTCACTCGGGCAGTGACCGTGCTCATCCTTTTTCAGCGGGATGGTAAAGGCCAGCACCACACCGGCGAGGGTGGCATGCACGCCAGACTTCAGTACCGCCACCCACAACACCAGACCGATCAGCATATAGGGCATCAGGTCCCGCACTCCGCGACGGTTCAGCATCATCAGACCGATGATGGCGACGGCGGCAACCGCGAGGCTGGTGGTGGAGAGGGAGTCGCTGTAGAACAGGGCGATGATCAGGATGGCCAGCAGGTCATCAATGATTGCCAGAGCCAGCAGGAACACCTTAAGGGTGGCCGGTACACGGCTGCCCAGCAGGGCCAGAACACCCAGCGCAAACGCAATGTCGGTGGCGGCCGGAATGGCCCAACCGTTGCGAGCGGTGGTGTCGTCAAAGTTGAACGCCAGGAACACCAGGGCCGGTGCAACCATACCGCCGATGGCGGCAAAGCTGGGCAGGGCGGCTTTGCTGGGGCTGGACAGCGCGCCTTGCATCAGCTCACGCTTCACTTCCAGACCAATCAGCATAAAGAACAACGCCATTAAGCCGTCGTTGATCCAAAGCAACATCGGCTTATCGATGTCCAATGCACCGACTCGCACCTGAACCGGGGTGTTCAGGAAGGCATCGTACATGGCATCCAGCGGTGAATTGGCGAGAGCCATAGCAACCGCCACGACGATCATCAGGATGATACCGCCGGACGACTCCTGGCTCAGGAAGTCTTTAATTGCGTGCTTCATTACACTCCTCCGAATTTAACAGAATGAGTGTAGTCGCCTCGCAACCAATGAGAAATTCGTTTCTATCGCCGACTTAGTTCGGGATTATCGAATTGTGAGCCAGTTCACGTCGCAAGTTGTGGAGTTTGCGAGCTGCGCCGCAATATGCGTTCGGATTACATAGTTCTGCAATAGGCGACCCCCAAAAATATTCCAGAAAATGCTTTGTGGGCAACACTTTGCAAGCCAATGCGATAACATTTGACCGATTTTGGAACATGCAGATCAACCGGAGAAATGGCGAATCGCTTCCGGCTTGCGCTGGCATTGAGGCGGAATGCCCGATGAAACGACGGCGAAACCACAGGAGAGGAGTGAGAAGCCACGCCGGAGTCGCTCAACGGAATGGTGGAAAAAGCGGCGTGTGGGCCGCCTCCGCAACGGAGCAGGATGGGAGTGCGGGCAGTTGTCCGCGGGGAAAACGTGTCCAGTGTCAGTCCCATTACACTTCTCCTAATCCAACCAATAGGAAGTGTAATGGGCCTGAGGCAAGACAAAAATTCGCTTGTACGAACGCCTGGGACCGAAAATCCCGAAGCGTTCGTGATGGGGATCAGATCGCGACCGGGGCCGGAATGTGAGGTTGCGCCTGGTAATCGTGCAGGGCGAAGTCTTCGAAACGGTAGTCAAAGATGCTGTCCGGACGGCGCAGGATCTCCAGCTTCGGCAAGGCACCCGGCTGACGTTGCAGCTGCGTGGCCACCTGTTCGAAGTGGTTCTTGTAAATGTGCACGTCGCCCCCGCTCCAGATGAATTCCCCCACCTCCAGACCGGTCTGCTGCGCCACCATATGGGTCAGCAGCGCGTAGCTGGGGATGTTGAACGCCAGGCCGAGGAAACAATCCACTGAACGCTGGGTCAGCATGCAGGAGAGCTTACCGTTCGCCACATAGAACTGGATAAAGGCGTGGCAGGGCGCCAGCGCCATCTTACCGGCTTCTGCATTGGCTGCGGGGGAGCAGGTTTCGTCCGGCAGATCCGCCGGGTTCCACGCGGACACGATGATACGGCGGCTGTTGGGGCGCACCTTGAGGTCCTCAATCACCTTGGCGATCTGGTCAATCTCCTGGCCATCCGGGGTTTTCCAGTGACGCCACTGAACGCCATAAACCGGCCCCAGTTCCCCCTCCTCGGTGGCCCACTCATTCCAGATGCGTACCCCATTCTCCTGCAGGTAACGGACATTGGTGTCACCGCTTAAGAACCACAGCATCTCGTGGACAATGGACTTCCAGTGCAACTTTTTGGTGGTGAGCATCGGAAACCCTTCGCCCAGGTCAAAACGCATCTGGTGGCCAAACACCGAACGGGTGCCGGTACCGGTGCGATCATCCCGGTCCACGCCATTGGTCATCACGTGGTTCAGCAGGTCCAGGTAGGCTTTCATCGAGCGGTCTCCTTAACAACAGGGCGCACCATCAGGTAGGCGCCAAAAATCAGCATGGGAATGGTCAGCAACTGGCCCATGGAGAAGCCCCAGTAGAGGCTCATATGGGCGTCCGGCTCGCGCACAAACTCCACCAGGAAGCGGGAGATGCCGTACCCCACCAGGAACAGCCCCGCCACCGCGCCCGGCTTGTCGGTGCGCTTCATAAACCATTGCAGTACCAGGAACAGCACCAGTCCTTCCAGTACCGCTTCGTACAGCTGAGAGGGGTGACGTGGCAGCGGTCCGCCGCTGGGGAAGACGATGCCCCAGGGCACGTCGGTGGTGCGGCCCCACAGCTCGCCATTAATAAAGTTACCGATGCGGCCCAAACCCAGCCCGATCGGCACGGTCGGTGCGACCAGATCGGCCACCTGCCAGAAGGTGCGCTTCTGGCGATGGGCGATAAACACCATGGCGGCGATCACCCCAAGCAGGCCGCCGTGGAAGGACATCCCCCCTTCACTGATGCGGAACAGGTAGAGCGGATCCTCCAGCAGCCATTGCCAGCCGTAGAACAGGACGTAACCCAGGCGGCCACCCAGCACCACCCCGAGGAAGCAGTAGAACAGCAGGTCCGACACCTGCTCGCGAGTCCAGCCGGAGCCGGGCTTATCGGCGTGTCGGTTCAGCAGCCACATGGCGGCCAGGAAACCCAGCAGGTACATCAGGCCATACCAGCGCAGCGCCAGCGGGCCCAGTTCAACGATCACCGGATCGATCTGGGGAAAGGTAAAAAACTGTTCAGACATGGGGTCGAAACCTTCGTGTTCTAACAAGATGGGGCGAACGGGCCCCTAGAATAGAGAGTTGCTGGCTCGATGTCATCGGCCAGTCTTCGGCAGCAGTTCGTTCAGCCCGGCTGCCTGCAGGTGTTCGGTCAGGCAGTGACGCACCGCTTCACCATCCCGTTGCGCCAGCAGCACCATGCGCAGAGGGGCCAGTGCTGAGAGGTCGAGATTCTCCACCAGGTAGTGAATGGCGCCCAGCGACTGGGTGTTCATACTGAGCTGGCGATAGCCGAGGGTCAGCAGCATCAGGGCGCCGAGCACCTCCCCCGCCAGCTCACCGCACAGGCCCAGTTCACGTCCCTGCGAGGCACGGGCGATCTGGTCCAGTGCTGCCACCACAGCGGGGTGGAAGCTGTCGAAACTGGCACTGACCTGAGCGTTATTGCGGTCCACCGCCAGCAGGTATTGGGTCAGGTCGTTACTGCCCACTGAGGCGAAATCAAGCCACGGCCACCAGTTACCCAACTGGAACAGCGCCGCCGGCACCTCCACCATAATCCCCAACGGCGGTGGTATCACCGCCCTGCCCCACTCTTCCGACAGCTCGGCAACCGCCTGTTCGAGCAGGCGGCGGCAGCTTTGGATCTCATCCAGCCGCGACACCATGGGCACCATGATTTTGAGATTATCGTAGCCCTGGCTGGCCCGCAGCAGGGCACGGATCTGGGACAGGAACAGGTCCGGATGGTCCAGCGACAGGCGTACCCCCCGCCAGCCCAAAAAGGGATTGTCTTCACGGATGGGCAGATAGGGCAGCGGCTTGTCGCCACCCACATCCAACGTGCGCACGGTAACCGACTTGCCCTCGGCGCCACTGAGCAGACGGCGATACACCCGCTCCTGCTGCTGTTCGGTGGGGAACTGATTAAACGCCATAAACAGCGCTTCGGTACGATACAGGCCCACCCCACTGATGCCGGGTTTGCACAGCACCCGCTCCTCGGTGGCCAGGCCGGCATTGAGCAGCAGTGTCACCGCTTCGCCATCGGCGCTGATGCAGGGCCGTGCCAACTGGCGACGGAATCGCTCTGAGCGCGCTTCCAGGCCCCGTTCCAGCGAACGAAACGCCCGCACCACTTCGTCGGTGGGGTCGATCCAAAGCCGCCCCTCCAGGCCATCCACTACCAGGGTTTTGTCGGCCAGGTCCTCGATTCGGACCCCTTCGACCGCCACCAGCGCTGGCAGGCCCATGGCGCGAGCCAGAATGGCGGCGTGAGAGTTCACCCCGCCTTTCATGCTGATGATGCCGGCCAGTTTATCCCGTGGGATCTCCGCCAGCATCGGCGCTGTGATCTCCTTCGCCACCAGAATCACCGGCTGCTCAGGCGCCGAGGAGGCGAGGCCCGGACGGGCTAACTGGTCAAGCAGGCGCTGGCCCAGTTCACGGATGTCGGCGGCCCGTTCACGAAAATACTCATCGCCCATGGACTCAAACTGGCCCACGTACTGACAGACCACCTTGGAGACCGCGGTTTCCGCCATCCAGCCTTCGGCGACACAGGCCTGAAGCGATTGCCTTAACTGAGGGTCAGCCAGCAGGGCCTGATAACAGTCAAACAGCAGCCCCAATTCTGACGCCACCTCATCACTGAGGCGTCCCCCCAGCTCCGCCAGCTCCTCGCTGGTCACCAGCAGGGCCTGGTCCAGACGCTGCCACTCCCGCTCCGGATCATCCGTTTCAATCGCCGGCTGAACCAGATCAAGCTTGGGTCGGGCCAGACGAGCCGGCGCAATCGCGATCCCTTCGGCGGCCACCAGGCCGGGGAAGATCCAGGATTGTGGATCCTGATCGCGGTTCAGCGCCCGCTCACGCAGTTGTGGGGCCAGCTGTGATGCCAGCGTCACCAGGAACGACTCCTCCTCTTCGGAGAACTGGCGAGCGATCTTCTGCTGCACCACCAGGACACCCAGCGCTTCGCGGCGGTGAATGACAGGCACAGCCAAAAAGGCCCGGAAGGCTTCTTCCTGGACCTCGGGCAATAATTTGAAGGCTTTATGGCTGGGCGCATCCGCCAGATTGATCGGTTCTTCCCGCTGGGCCACCAGGCCGACTATGCCCTCGCCCCAGGCCAGACGGGAGTGGCCAACGGCACTGACGGAGAGCCCTTCGGTGGCGGAGAGCAACAGGGAGTCAGACTCCACCAGATAGAGGGAGCAACAATCGGTGTCCATGGCATTGCGGGTCAACTGGACCAACTCTGCCATTGCCTGCTCGACAGTATTGGCCTGCGACACCCGCTGCACTATGTGTCGCAGAGTACTGATCATCTTTTCCGACGCCGACGCCGATGGCGGGGTTGATTGGAACGTTCCTGCTGTTTCTCCCCAGCCTGCATCGGCAGCACCACAGGAGCAAACTCTTTCATCACCTTGCGGTAGACATCGCGCTTAAACGACACCACCTGGCGCACCGGATACCAATAGCTGACCCAACGCCAGTCATCAAATTCTGGGCGGCCACAGGCCGACAGATTGATCTGCGACTCCTTGGCCGTGAGTTGCAGCAGAAACCATTTCTGCTTCTGGCCAATGCACAGAGGCTTACTGTCCTGACGGACCAGGCGCTTGGGCAAGCGATAGCGCAACCAACTGCGGCTGCGCGCCAGGATCCGTACATCTTCTTTCTTTAGCCCTACCTCTTCATAGAGCTCACGAAACATCGTCTGTTCCGGACTCTCGCCCTCATTGACACCCCCCTGAGGGAACTGCCAAGAGTGCTGGCCGAATCGTCTGGCCCAAAGCACCTGACCTTGACGATTACAGATGATGATCCCGACATTGGCACGGAAGCCATCGTTGTCGATCACGCGTTCATCCGGTTGAATTCCTAACTTATTGCGATTGTTCCACAAAGGGTAGGCGGCGGCAAACAGCAGCATCTCAGGGTGTGACGGCCAGTTATAAACAGAAGATATCCACCAACTCTGTGGATAACGGTGTTTGTAACTTTGGTATTTGCAGAGATATCCAGCGAATAGCGCTAAAAAGCATCAGGTACGATCTTGGCCGGAACGTAACGACACCATTTACTTTCAATGACTTAGAAACATTCTAAATTCATCCCCAAGGGAAAAAGCGACAGATCGCTTAAAGATCGCCCAACCGGAGGAACAAATTCATATCGCCGACTTTTCCGTCGTTTTTGTCCACAGAACAAGGCAAATATTGGGGATTGTAAGGGGCAACGATCTCTGATAAGCCCCCCAAACACCAAGTTATCCCACCAACCTGTGCATAACCCTGTTGGTAATTCCATTGGATCCCAAGGATAAATCCGGCTCAATGCTTCGACTGTGCACACTAAATAATATTTTGATCTGATTGATCATGCACTTAGGTGCGATACACCGCTGTAGATAACTTGCCATTGTCGCGTTTGCGCTTTTTTTGCTCAGCACGTTATGGCCCTACTCGATCCGCTTCGGGTAGACTGGCGGGATGCCTCACTCCTCCCCCCAATCTCTCGACCAACTGATGGATCGTGCCTACGCCATGGCCGGGCTCACCCTGGGCGAGATCGCCGCACAACTCGGCGTTACCGTACCGGCGGACCTGAAACGCCACAAAGGCTGGGGCGGCCAGTTACTGGAGTTGTGGCTCGGTGCTTCCGCTGGCTCACGGCCGGAACCCGACTTTCCCCACCTTGGCGTTGAACTGAAAAGTCTGCCGATCGATGAGCAGGGCAAACCCCTCGAATCCACCTACATCTGTGTCTGCCCACTGACCGACCTGCGCGGTCTGCGCTGGCAGGACTCCGTGGTGTGCCACAAACTCAGCCGAGTGTTGTGGATCCCGGTGGAGGGCAGCCGCACCATTCCGGTAGCGGAACGACGAGTCGGCATGCCGCTGCTGTGGCAACCGGACCCGGATCAGGAAGCCACCCTGCGGCGGGACTGGGAAGAGCTGATGGAACAGGTGGCGCTTGGCCAGGTGGAGCAGATCACCGCTCACCAGGGCGAGATTCTTCAATTGCGTCCCAAGGCGGCCAATCGTCGTGTACTGACCGAAGCCATTGGTCCCGACGGCCACAAGATCCAGACTCTGCCCCGTGGTTTTTATCTGCGCAGCCGCTTTACCGCCGAATTGCTGGCCCAGCATTACTTGTGATCCCTCACACTGAACCCCACCGATTTTTGTTCGAGATCACTGGAGGCGGTTCTGGATATTGATTACAATCTGCGCCCTGTACCGTTTGGGCGGTACATCTCGTCCCCGTTTTATCGACTTTTGCGCAGTAACGAATCTTGCAAGCAGGCCAAGAGCTACAAAAACTTCTGTTCGCGGTAATCGCCTGGACCCTGGCGATGGCCGCATTTGTCATCTTCCGCTATGCCCTCAGCCCGGTTGCTCCGGACTGGGCGGTAACGGGTGCGGATATGACCACCCTGTCGATCTACCTTGGTACCATTCTTGGCTGTCTGCACTGGCTCTCCAACCTGATTACCTCGGTCAGCCCGATCCGTCGCATGAGCTACCTGATGGTGGTGCTGTTTAAGGGGATGTTCCTGATGATCGGCGCCCTGGTGCTGATCAAAATCACCCTCTGGCTCAACACCTGGGCACCGGATCCCAATCTCGACCTGCGTTATGAACAGCTGACCCAGTCCATCCTCAACTCCGCCTCGACCCAGATCCTGGTGGTGTACCTGGTGCTGGTGCGACTGTGGCTGGCCTTCCTGGAGCAGATGATCCTGCTGGTAGGCCGTCGCAACCTGGTCAATATGGGGCTGGGCAAATACCACCGCCCGCGCCAGGAGGAGCGACTGTTCCTGTTCCTCGATATGGTGGGCTCCACCCCCCATGCGGAAGCGCTGGGTGACTACCGCTTCAGCCGCCTGGTGCAGGATTGCTTTGATCTGCTCTCCGGCACCGTGCAGCGTCATGGAGGTGAGATCTATCGCTATATCGGCGATGCGGTGATCGTCAGCTGGAAGATCAAACCGGGCCAGGACCAAACCCGCTCACTGGGGCTGTACTTCGACTTTGTTCAGAATCTGGAGTGGAACCGTCACTACTTTATTGAGCAGTACGGTTTTCTGCCGCGCTTTAAGGGCGCACTGCACGGTGGCAAGGTGATGGCGGCCGTGGTGGGGGTGGATAAGCAGGAGATCAGTTACTTCTCTGACGTCCTCAATACTCTGGCTCGTCTGCAGGATCAGTGCGGACCGCTGAAGCGGGATCTGCTGATCTCCGGACGGGTTCGCGCCATGGTGAGCGAGTCCGAGGAGTTCGATATCGAAGCCCTCGGACCCATGCGCCTGAAAGGGAAGCAGCAGGAGGTGGAGGTTTACGCCATCACTCTGACGCTGCCGGCAGCAATCCCTGAATCATCTGCCCCAACGTCCTGAAGGTACGCAGACGGCTTGAGGTCTGACGCCACACCAGGCCGATATCCCGATACGGTGCTTCACCCGGCGGCTGGTAGATCTCCAGCTCAGTGCCGTTAAGAATGCCGGAATCGATCGCCATCTGCGGCAGGAAGGTGGTGCCCAACTTGGAATCCACCATCTGCACCAGAGTGTGCAGGCTGGTTGCCGCAAACGGGTTCACCTTGGTGCTGTTCTTCATCTCACAGGCACTGATGGCGTGGCCGGTAATGCAGTGCTCACGCTGCAGCAGGAAGATACTGTGGTCCGGCAGGGACTCGTACTTCACTTCGCCCATTGCCATCTGTTCCGGGTGGCCCACCATCTTAAACGGGTCCTGACCCACCTTCATGCTGTGGAAACCGCTGGTGTCCACCGGCAGAGCCAGCAACAGCAGATCCAGCTCGCCATTGCCCAGCGCCGCAATCAGGTTTTCAGTGGTGTCTTCCCGCAGCAGCAGGGAGAGGCTGGGGAACTGCTTGCCCGCTTCCTTGACCACGCGGTTCAACAGGAACGGGGCGATAGTTGGGATACAGCCGAGACGAATGGTGCCGGCCATCGGTTCACCAGCACTGCGGGCCAGATCGGTCATCTCCTGGACCTCCGCCAGCAGATTGCGGGCCCGGGTCACCACATCTTCGCCCAGCGCGGTGAACATAAAGGATTTATGGTCACGCTCAATCAACTGGCCACCCAGCTGCTCTTCCAGGTTCTGGATACCGGACGAGAGGGTGGACTGGCTGACGTGGCAGGCCTTGGCGGCGCGGTTAAAGTTCTGCTCCCGATGCAGCTGCACCAGGTAGTAGAGGTTTTTCAGGCTGGGAAGCTTGTTCATACTGGCCTTCAAAGATACCGATTGAGTATGACAAAGCTATTCGATTTTTAACCAGATGTCAGCCTGTCAGGCAGGATCGGGATCACAGAACCCGATCCCCACTCACTGGGGCTGAGCGAACGCCGCTTCCACCAGATCGTCAATGGTCATCTGGAACGCCGGTACCAGGTGAGTCAGGAACCACTCCACCTCAGGCATCTCATCACGGTAGGGCTGCAGTGCGGCCATCACCTTGCGCTCAGTTCCCTCAAACTCCTTATTGCCGGCCCGCAGCTCCACCAGAGCCTTGGTGTACGCCGACAGCAGGTCCGCCGCTTTGACAAAACGGGCGGTCTCCTTGTCTTCGCCATGCAGAATCAACGGCGCATAGTGGGATTGCAGGTTCTTCGGCAGAGTGCCAATCAGCATATGGGAGGCGATCGACTCCATCTCCCGGCACAGTTCCAGCATTCGCGGGTCACCGTACTTGATGCCGCTGTTGACGTCTTCAGTCACCACTTCGGCGGCATCATGGAACATCGCCACCACCGCCAGATGGTTCTGGTCCACTTTGGGGGCGTCGGTAAAGACTTCATTGCGGATCAGGCCCAGGCAATGGGCAAACATTGCCACCTGGAAACTGTGCTCCGCCACATTCTCAGCCCGGGTCGGATTGGACTTGCCCCAGCGATGCACATTCTGCATGCGGGACATCAGGGCAAAAAACACCGGTTGCATGGGGTTTCCTCTGCGGTTGTTACGGGGTGCGCAACGCACCCGACTGGATTGCGGGTCCGCGCTCAATCGTAAGCATAACAAGGATAAGCGACGAGACCCGCCAATGACTCAAGGACGACGATGGCACACTGACGCCCAACTGGCCACCCCATTGATGGCGACGGGGGAAGCGCAGGGGGCGTTCGCCAACGTGAGCGGTATAACGGCGTTAGATCACCGGTTCAGACTGAGACGGCGCGGTAGCAAAAGCCTCAGCCTCGGCCTGGGTTGCCGTACTCTCGTATTGTGCCTGCGGCTCCACCACGAACCCGAGCCGGAACTTGGCACCGCCATAGAGTTCGCTGCGCCCCAGCTCAACCTGAACGCCGAATCGGTTTGCCACCGTACTGACAATTCCCAGCCCCAAACCGGTCCGATACCAGGCTTCCGCCTGACTGAGGTCCGGCGCTTGCGCCCACTGCTGAGGCGTCAGGCCCGGGCCGGAATCCGATACCGTCAACCAGGCGCGACCATCACTGCCACGGCGCAGGCTGACCAGCACTTCACTGTCCGGTGGGGAAAACCGCAGCGCATTATCGATCAGCGCGTCCAACAGCGCTCGCGCTGCCACTTCCGGTATCCGCACCAGCAACCCCCGGTCCATGCCGCGCAGCACCAGTCGGCTGCCACGCCGCCGGGCCAGACCATAATGGCGGGCCACGCTCAGTGACGCTTTGCGGTACAGGTCCAACTGATGGGCTTCCGGTTCACCGGGGCGGGAGAGTAACAGCCATAAGCGCGCCTGCAACAGCTGACGTTCCAGCTTTTCCAGATGGAAACGGGCCCGGCGTTGCCCCATCGGGCCTTCGGAGATCGCCATGGTGACCCCGTCCACCTGAGCCTGACAACGTTGGGCCATCAGGTTACCGAGCCGGGTTTGCTGCTGACGCATCTCCACCGCGCGCTGACGCAGGGCACGCAGTTCCGTGACGATGGGCTTCAGTTCCGAATTCACACTTTCCGGGCTGGGCAGGGTTTCCTTGTCATCGCTGACCTTTCCGGCCAGGTCACGCAGGGGGCGCAGCGCCATGGCAACAATCAATGCCGAGAACAGCAGCGTCAGTGGCGTCAGGATCAGCATCTGCATGCCCCAGGCTTCACGCATGCGCTGGGCCAGCAGATCACTGGCGATGGATTTGGGGAACGCGGTCTGCACCCAGGCGTTCTGATGGACCGAGTAAACCGAGAAGGTCCGCCAGGTTTCACCGGCGAAGGCTTGAGTGCCAAAGCCGCTGTCGTAGAGGGTCAGGCTGTTGTCGGGATCGCACAGGGCATCATCGAAAGGCGCATAGCAACGGCCATTGATCCAGACCTGCACCCACATGGTCTGGTTGCCCTCCATGGTGGCATCGCTCAGGGCCCAGTCCGGCTCCTGATCCATGCCCAGCCGAACCAACGCCGCCACCGCCCAGTCCACCAGGTTTTTGTCCCCCACCGAGGGGTACTCTTCCATCAGTCGCAGCATCACCCGGGCACGTTGTGCCAGCGAGGCATCGACAAGGGCTTGCTGCTCCTCTTTGGCGACCAGATAGGAACCCAGCAATCCGAGTCCGTTGGTCAGAAGGACCAACAGGGTAAACCCCGTCAATATCGTGGCTCGAATGGATTTCATGGCTGCAGTCCCTGGCCGTCTGGTACATCAAAAAAGCGAGCCGGGAAGGATGCCAAAGGCCACCGCCATTTTCTGGGAGAACGGTCACTCTTTGACCGAAATTTCGGCGCCATTTAACTGGTGTTCAGTTTTTTTTCATGGTGATGTAAACCCTTTGTTGCCCTCACTTTGTCAAAGATGACATGCCACCGAGAAAGGAGCCCACCGTGCTGGCGCCAACGGACCCACCCAACGAGATCGAACAGGCCGAACTGCACCGTGCCCAACAGGGGGATCGCAACGCCTTTTCCCGCGTGTACCAGCGCCACCACCGACGCACCTATGCATTGTGCCTGCGCCTGCTGGGCCACCCGGCCAAGGCGGAAGATGCGGTGCAGGAGGTGTATATCCGGGTCTGGCAGAAGCTGCCTCAGTTCCGGTTTGAGTCCAGCTTTACCACCTGGCTGCATCGGCTGACGGTCAATCTGGTGCTGAATGAGCAACAGAAACAGCCTTGGTGGCAGAAGGTACTGCCACTGGATGGCGTCGAGGAGCCCGCCCAGGCCGACCCCAACCTTGAAGGACTCGACCGTTTGCTGCCGCGCCTGCCCACGCGGGCCCGCCAGGTGTTTGTGCTGTATGCCATCGAGGGCTACCAGCACAACGAGATCGCCACCCTGTTGAAGATCCGCACGGGCACCAGCAAAGCGCAATATCACCGTGCCCGCGAACTGCTTAAGGAGATGCTGTCATGAGCCACGACCCCATTGAATCGCTGGCCCGCAATCTCAGTGATGAGCTGCCGGTCCAGCGCGACCTCTGGCCCGGCATTGAACGCGGCTTGGATCGCCCCCGCTCTGAGCCCAAACCCACCTGGCAGCGGGTCGCCGGCTGGCTGACGCCTCTGCTGCTCGGCACCCTTCTGGGGCTGGGAGGCGGCTACTGGGTTGGCCACAAGCCGGGCCAGGACCCGCAGGCGATGGTGGCAATGCTGGAGGTGATGGCCCGTCAGCATGAGGCCCGACTGGCCAATGCCCGCCAACCCTTTTTCCAGGTCGGCGAGCAGGAGGGCAAATCCAGTGAGGGTGAGCAAACCCTGAAACAGGCCAGTCAGGAGCTGTTGCAGGCACTGCGCCAGGACCCCTTTAACCCGGCCCTGTTAGAACTGTGGCTGTGGGTGCAGCAGAAAGAGCTGGACCTGATTGAACAACAACAGCAGCAACATCGTCGGCTGCAACAACTGTAAGGAAGATAAGGATGAAACGATTTCTCACCGGTATCGCGCTGAGCATCGCGCTCATCGCCCCGCTGATGGCGGCCGAATCCATTGACCGCAGTGAGCCGATCCAACCGGATCAGCGCCTGCGGGTTGAGATCCCCCGGGGTGAAGTCACCCTGATGGCCAGCGACGACGGCCAGGTGTCGGTTCAGGGCAGCCTGGATGAAGACACCGAGTCCTTTGAGTTTGCCACCCGTGGCGATGAGGTGGTGGTGATCCTGCGCCTGCCCTCCTCCATGGAAAAGCAATGGGACGGCAGCGGCGATCGCGGTGCCAGGCTGACCATTCGCTACCCCCGTAACAACGCACTGCAGTACAGCACCATCAGCGCCGACACCGAGGCCAATGAGCTGGGTGAAATCCGGATGGAGAGCGTCAGTGGTGACTTTATGCTGAATAGCATCCAGGGGCGCAGCCAGATTGAGACCGTCAGCGGCGACATCGAAGCACGCAACCTGACCGGCGAAGCCAACCTGGAGACGGTCAGCGGTGACGTGGAGGGCAACCTCAGCGGCAGCGCTCTGCGGGTTCACACCGTCAGCGGCGACATCAACCTGAAAAGTGACGCCAGCCAGGTCAACCTGGAGAGCGTCTCCGGCGATATCGATGCCCGCCTGAGCAACATCGACCAGCTTCGGGGCGGTACCGTCAGCGGCGAGCTCACCATCGAACTGGCCCAGCTGGACAGCGGCGGTGAGATCGCCCTGGAAACCGTCAGTGGCGACATCAGCCTGCGTCATCAGGGCGCCATTGATGCCCAGGTCACCGCCGATACCGGCCCGGGGGGCAGCATCCGCAATGGCTGGAGCGACGACGAACCCAGCCGCGGACGCTACGTCAGTAATGAAAACCTCGATCTCCGCCTCGGCCAGGGCCAGGCGCGGGTGCGACTCAACACCGTCAGCGGCGACCTGCAACTGAAAAAGTGATGGGGCCGTGACAGCGGCAGTGCTACCCTTGCGCCCATGAGCGTGACCAACCCCGACTGGGCCGCCATTGCGGCCCACATTAAATCCCTCGCCCTGGAGATGGGCTTCTGTGCCGTCGGCATCGCCGATGTCGATCTGCAGGCCGAGTGGCCCCACCTGCAGCGCTGGCTCGATAACCACTACCACGGTGAGATGGATTACATGGCCCGCCATGGCCAGATGCGGGTGCGTCCCGATGAGTTACACCCCGGCACCTTGCGGGTGATCAGCGTGGCACTGGATTACCTGCCGCCCGACGCCGGCTTTGCCCAAACCCTCAAAGCGCCGGAGAAGGGCTATATCTCGCGCTATGCCGGGGGGCGTGATTACCACAAACTGATGCGCAACCGCCTGAAGCAGCTGGGTCAGCGCATCCACGCCGAACTGCCGGAACTGGCGTTTCGCCCCTTTGTCGATTCCGCCCCCCTGTTGGAGCGGCCTCTGGCCCGTAATGCCGGGCTGGGCTGGGTTGGCAAACACTCACTACTATTGAATCGCAAGGCGGGAAGCTGGTTTTTCCTGGGCGAGTTACTGATCAACCTGCCGCTGCCGGTGGACCAGCCCCACCAGGGCGACTGTGGCCACTGCACCGCCTGCATCACCAGTTGCCCCACCGGCGCCATCGTCGAACCCTATGTGGTTGATGGCCGCCGTTGCATCTCCTACCTCACCATTGAGCTGGACGGGCCGATCCCGGAGCCGTTACGTGCCCCCATGGGCAATCGCATCTATGGCTGTGACGATTGCCAGCTGGTGTGCCCCTGGAACCGCGTCGCCCCACTGACCCGGGAAGCGGACTTCCATACCCGGCCGGACCTGCAACAACCCGACCTGCTGACCTTGTGGCAGTGGGACGAGGCCCACTTCCTCAAAGCCACCGAGGGCTCCCCCATCCGCCGCATCGGCTATCGACGCTGGCAGCGTAACCTGGCGGTGGCACTGGGCAACGCGCCCCACAGCGACGCTACCGTGGCGGCACTGAAAGCAGGCTTGGGGCGGGTGGACGAGATGGTGGATGAACACATCCACTGGGCGCTGGCGCAACAGGCGGACAAAGCCAGCCAGGACCCCGTCGCCAATCGCCAGCAGCAGCGCCTTATCCGGGTGGTGGAGAAAGGATTGCCCCGGGACGCCTGATCACTCGTCCAGGGTAAACCCCACTTTGATGGTGACCTGCCAATGTGCCACCTGCCCCGCTTCAATGTGGCCTCGGGTCTCCACCACCTCAAACCAACGCAGCCGGTGCAGCGACTGGGATGCCGTGGCAATGGCGTTTTTTATGGCGTCATCGGTGCCCACCGTGGACGAACCGGTCAATTCAATGAGTTTGTAGGTATGAGTCATAACCGTTATCCTCTTGCGCAGGATAAAAGTATAGAAACAGGGAATGCATCAGCTGGAACTACAATTGTCTCTATCGAGAGTGCGGATCCAGTCTGGCAAAACAATCCCTCGAGGTAACTATGAACTGGCGAAACCTGTTTAAACCCAGCGTCAAATACTCCGTTTTTACTCTCATTGCTGTGGGCATCATCGTTGGTGTCGCTGGCTACTTTGTCACCCAGCAGACTCTGCACGCCACCAGCACCGATGAGTTCTGTATGACCTGCCACAGCCGTCATTCTCTCAAGGATGAAGTTCTGGCTTCTGCCCACGGTAACAACCGTGCTGGTATGGTGGTTCAGTGTCAGCAATGTCACATCGCTCAGGAACCCCTGAACTACCTGATGAAGAAGATCATCGTGTCCAAGGACATCTGGGGCTACCTGACCATCGATGGCTTCAACACCCAGGAATGGCTCGATGCCAACCGTCGCGAGCAGGCAGACCTGGCTCTGGAATACCTGCGTAAGATCGACTCCTCCACTTGCCGCAACTGTCACAACCACGTGATTGAGAACCCGCCGGAGTCCATGAAGCCGATCGCCCGTCGCATGCACGAGCGCAACTACGCGAAACCGGAAGATGAGCGCAAGACCTGTGTGGATTGCCACCGCGGTGTCGCTCACCCCTATCCGAAAGCCCACCAGTCTGCCAGTAAATAAGCAGGCCCGGTGAAACAGCAACGGCGCGTCTCTGGACGCGCCGTTGTTGGTTTTGAGGCAAAAAAAACCCGGCCGAAGCCGGGTATCAGGTCCCCCACAACCCGACCAGACTGGTTGGGTCGGTACCGGGTGCAACCACCCGGGTTGAGCTCAACATGACAGTCTTGTGTCAAAGCTTCAACTCGATCCAAGGGGTTAAAACGACACAATATCGGGATAAAATCCCCGCCATGCCCGATGCCGGGACAGAATGACGCAACCAAATCGCAACATTCTCCAAATACCCCGGCTGGCTCAGAATATTAGTGACTATTTACAAACGTCCGTGAGTTTAACGATGTCCGCAAAACCGATTGAGGTGGTGGCTGCCCTGCTGATGCACCAGGACCAGCTGCTGATCGCCCGCCGCCACCCTGACCGCGATCAATCCGGCTGGTGGGAGTTTCCCGGCGGCAAAATTGAACAGGGTGAAAGTCATCAGCACGCGCTTGAGCGCGAGCTTGAGGAGGAGTTGGGAATTGAGGTGTCCGTGCAGGCGCACATCGCCACCCACACCCATGACTACGGCGATAAGGTGGTGCGCCTGTACGGCTATTGCTGCTACTGGACGCCACAGAACATCACCCTGACCGACAGCCACGATGCCATCCAGTGGTGCCAGCCAGAGCAGGTGGCGATGGACGGTCTGGCGCCAGCCGACCGTCCCCTGTTGCAGGCGCTGCTGAACGCCCGCGTTTAAGCCAGCTGGAAACGCCGCAGCTGGGATTCCAGACGCTCAGCGTTGTCGTGCAGGCCGCTGGCCACAGCCTGTCCGGTCTTGGCATCGTCCGCCACCTGGTCACCCAGTTCACGGATCTGGCCCACCGCGTGGTTGATCTCCTCAGACACCTTGCTCTGCTCTTCCGCTGCAGTGGCGATCTGGGCGTTCATGCCATTGAGTTCACTCAGTTGCTGACTGATCTCCGCCAGGGTCTGGCCCGCTTCCCGGGTCTGATTCAGGCCACGCTGACTGCCCGCCTGGCCGGCGCCCATGGCGTCCACTGCATCCTGGGCGCCCGCCTGCAATTTATCGATCATCTGCTGGATCTCACCGGTGGCCTCCTGAGTCCGAAGCGACAGGCTGCGTACCTCGTCCGCCACCACGGCAAAGCCCCGGCCCTGTTCACCCGCCCGGGCCGCTTCAATGGCGGCGTTCAATGCCAACAGGTTGGTCTGGTCGGCAATGTTGCGGATCACATCCAGAATGCCACCAATCTCCAGGCTCTCACTGGCCAGACGCGACACCGCCTCTCCAGCCTGATTCAGGGTCTGATCCAGCGTCTCCAGATCGCCGATGGTCTGGTTGAGGATCGCCTGACCGTCACTGGACTTCTGGTCCGACAGGGCCACCTGGTCAGCAGCGTGCTGAGCATGGCGGGCCACCTCCACCACCGACGTGGTCATCTGTGACATGGCGGACGCCACCTGGTGAGTCTGATCCCGCTGGATCTGCGCCCGCGCCACGTTCTGCTCACCAACCCGCTCCAGCTCTTCACAGGCCAGGCTGACCGCATGGCCACTGTGTTCGACCGACTTCAGCAGGCTACTGAGTTGCTGCTGCAGGGCATTGGCATGACGGGCCAGATCGCCCATCTCATCGCCCCGATCCAGGGTCAGGGTGGTACGGAAGTCCCCTTCGGCGAGGCGCCCCAGGAAACGACGGATCTGTTCTGTGGGCAGCACCACAGCACGCATGGCCAGGGTGCGCCCGCCCCAGACAAACAGCACCATCAGGACACCGATCACCGAGCCCCCCACCAACAGCGTCTCTTTCACCGCCACAGCCACCGCCGCCAGGTTAGCCTCGCGCTTGGCCTCCATCGCCTCAGCCAGGCTCAACAGTGCCTGAGTCGGGGCCCGATCCAGGCCGCGCACACTGGCATCCACCTCGGTCAGCGCCGCGCCCTCAGCCAGGGCCTGGGCGCCGCGTTGGTATCCGGCAAACAGGGCGGCATGGTCACGCCGGAAACGGGCAATCTCACTGGCTTCAGTGTTCATTCCCAGTGCCGTCAACTCCTGCGCCAGTTTGTCGGCATCACCCTGCAGCTGAGCCTGGTGGACCTCCACCTTGCGCCAGTAATCGGTGGGGACCCGACCCCGAAGCAGCAGGTTCTTCCACTCCTGCACCTGAGTCTTAAAGCCGTTATTGAGGGCGTAGACGCCGTTCTGTGCGGCTTTTTGCGCGGCCATCTCTGCCTGAAAATGGCTGGCCACCTGCATCTGGGCCACCAGCATCAGGGCAAAGGCGCCGCCAATCAGCCCCATCCCAAAGATAAAGACGCCCACCAATTTGGTGCGGATCTTAACCCGCTCCAGCGGTTTGACTACCCACCGTTCGAACATGCACTTCCCCTGTAGTACCGCTTTAATGATTCTCCGGATGCCATAGCAACACCCCGGTTCACTCAGGCTGTCATAGTACTGTAACTGTCTGGTCAAAAGACAGTTCCTGACCGGTCAACGGTACGATCCAGCGCCCGATACCCATTCGGCAGTGTTGACGCCAAACCGCCAACTCCCTAGCCTTTTGGGCATCCTAACTGCCATTGGCTGGAATCATGACTGACACCAAGCGCCACATCTTCAATCCTGATCTGTGGGACCAGGTCCCGGGTTTCGACTTCGAAGACATCACCTACCACCGTGCCAAAGACCAGGGTACCGTGCGCATCGCCTTTAACCGCCCGGATTGCCTCAACGCATTCCGCCCCAAGACCGTGGATGAGCTGTTCACCGCCCTCGACCACGCTCGTCAGTGGTCTGACGTTGGCTGTGTGCTGATCACCGGCAACGGTCCGTCGCAAAAGGGCCAGTGGTCCTTCTCCTCCGGCGGCGACCAGCGCATCCGTGGCAAGGATGGCTACAAATACGAAGGCGCCGAAGCCGGTACCGCGGATCTGGCCCGTATGGGTCGCCTGCACATCCTTGAAGTGCAGCGCCTGATCCGCTTTATGCCCAAAGTGGTGATTGCGCTGGTGCCCGGTTGGGCGGTTGGCGGCGGCCACAGCCTGCACGTGGTGTGCGATCTGACCCTGGCTTCGCAAGAGCACGCGGTGTTCAAACAGACCGACCCGGACGTGGCCAGCTTTGACTCCGGCTACGGCTCCGCCTACCTGGCCAAGATGATTGGCCAGAAGCGCGCCCGCGAAATCTTCTTCTGCGGCTTTGATTACAGTGCACAGGAAGCGTTTGAGATGGGCATGGTCAACAAAGTGGTGCCCCACTTTGAGCTGGAAGAGGAAGCCCTGCGCTGGGGTGCGGCGATCAACTCCAAGTCCCCCACCGCCATGCGAATGCTGAAGTACGGCTTCAACCTGCCGGACGATGGCCTGGTCGGCCAGCAGCTGTTTGCCGGCGAAGCCACCCGCCTGGCCTACGGCACCGAGGAGGCTCAGGAGGGCCGTGACGCCTTCCTGGAGAAGCGTCCGAAGGAGTTTGGTAAGTTCCCCTGGCACTACTGAGGGGCTGGCCACAGGCACAAAAAAACCGACTCTGTTGAGTCGGTTTTTTTTGCGAATCTGGAGCGGCTAGTGGGAATCGAACCCACATCACAAGCTTGGGAAGCTTGGGTAATGGCCATTATACGATAGCCGCGTCAGGCGTTTACTTTATGCAACTGCTGGTAGCGAATGCAAGCGACAGCCTCCCGACTGCCGCTTCTTTATTCAGCCAGCGCCGAATCCCGACGGGATTCAGTCGACGATCTCCATCTCATCCAGCAGGTTTTCAGCACCGTCGAGGTACTTCATCACCCACAGCATGTAACGGCTGTCGACGTGAATGGAACGATTCAGTTCCGGGTTGTAGGCCCAGTCACCGGTGATGCTCTCGTATACGCCATCAAACAGCAGGCCCACCAGTTCCGCACGACCATTCAGGGTCGGGGAGCCAGAGTTACCGCCGGTGGTGTCGAGGTTGGAGAGGAAGTTCACCGGTACCGAACCCACCGCCTTGTCCGCAAACTCACCAAAGCGGCCTTCGGCAATCAGCTCCAGCTGTTTGGTCGGGGCATCAAAGGGCACCACGCCGGTGGCTTTCTTGGCCAGCCCTTCCATGGTGGTGAACGGCGTGGCCACCAGACCATCCTGCGGGCTGTAGCCGCCCACGGTGCCGTAGGTCAGACGCAGGCTGGAGTTGGCATCCGCGTACACCGGGTGACCCTGAGACTGGTTAAAGGCGATGATGGCCGCCATGTAATCCGGACGCACCTTCATCAGCTGCCCTGCCAGATCCTTCTCCTTCTTCTCGTTCGCCATCACGGTGTCATAGTTGGCCACGGCAAAACGGATAAAGGGATCGTTGCTCTGCTCAAACGCCTCCGGCGCTTTGTCGAACCAGGCCAGACGAGCCTCAGCATCGGTCAGTTCGGTGGTGGCGTACATGCTGTCCAGCTTGGTTTTCAGCTTGTCGGCATCCACCTCGGCACCGAGGCCAAATACGCGGTCCAGCACCGGCTCACGCTCGGAGGCCGGCAGTGCCGCGTAACGCAGCAGCAGGTGGTGCAGGATCATCTTATCCACTTCGGCGTCGAAGCGACGATCCATCCGCTCCAGTCCGGCCTTAATGCCATCCCAGTCGCGCTCCTGATAGCCGGACTCACGCTCGAGATCCGGCTTCTGCTTCTCGTTGGCCAGGCGGTAGAGACGCTGGGCCACATTGGTCATCTGGTTGTAGCGCAGGTAACCGAGGATCAGGTCCTTCTCAGCGTGGGCCCACTCTTCGGCCACCAGTCGGTCGAGCTGGTTCATCACGTCACCATATTTGGCAGCGCGATCCCCTTCACCACGGATCCAGGCCAACAGGGCATCCTGCTCCTGCTGCTTGGCCGCCAGCATGCCGGTTTTGGCGTAGCCTTCGATCATGCTCTGGTAGTTTTTGGCGTAGTTGGCCAGACCGGCAAGAGTGCCTTCGTACTTGATGCGGGCGTTGGAACCCGGCTCAGAGTGGGTTTTGATCAGATCGATCAGCTCTTCGCGCAGCACCTTGGCCTGGGGGTAGACGGTCTCGAAGTAGGTCTGCACCTCTTCGGCGGTGCGGTAACGGTTGGTGCGGCCCGGGTAGCCTGCCACCATCACGAAATCGCCATCACTGAGGCCGGCAGCGGACACCTTGAGGAAACGCTTCGGGGTGTAAGGGACGTTGTCTTCGCTGTACTCGGCCGGCTTGCCGTCCGGGCCCACATAGGCGCGGAAGAAGGCAAAGTCACCGGTGTGGCGCGGCCACATCCAGTTGTCGATGTCACCGCCGTACTTGCCCACGCTCAGGGCCGGGGTGTAGCTCAGACGCACATCCTTGATCTCCAGCTCCTTGATCAGGAAGTACTGGGCACCGTGATGGAAGTTGTAGACGTCGCAGCGGGTATTGGGCTCGGCTTCACACTCGGCCACCAGGGCTTTGGTGCGGCCATCAATGGCTTCAGCGTAAGCGGCGCCGGTGAGGGCCGGGTCCACCGCGCCCACCACCTGGTCAGTGACCGGGGTAATGGACTCGGTGATCCAGATTTTGTAGCCGGGAACCGGCAGCTTCTCATCGGCCAGGGTCTTGGCCAGGAAACCGGTTTCGAGGATGTTGTCTTCCTCGGTGGAGTGGTACTGAATGGCGCCGTAACCACAGTGGTGGTTGGTCACCAGCAGGCCTTTGGGCGACACAAATGACGCGGTACAGCCACCGAAGTTGATCACCGCATTCATCGGGAAAGCGGTCAGGTCGGTCATGCTGTTGGCGTCCATCTCCAGGCCCAACGCCTTCAGTTCGTCCGCCAATGCCGGCAGTTGATGGGGCTGCCACATCCCCTCATTGGCACTGGCGCCCAGCGGCAACAGCAGAGCCAATGTACTCATCCATTTTTTCATTATGATCTCCGAGTTCCTTGCGGGCACGACACCCGTCGCGCCCGCGAGAGTAACACGAAGATCAATATGTGGTTAACCAGCCAGACACATCTGATTACATTGCTGTGGCCAGCTGGGCGCCCATAACGGTCAGTCCACCCACCAGCGCCAACGCCAGCGCCGGACGACCACCGGCCACCTGGTACCCCTCACTCTGGCCGCGCAGACGATGGGCCATGGCCACCGGCAGCAGCACCATCAGCACCACCAGCGGCAGTGCAGCAAACCCCAACACCGCGACAAACCCCTCCGGCAGGTAGATGGCCAGAGCCAGCGGTGGCAGGAAGGTCAGCAGCCAGGTCTGGCCGCGGCCGGATACGGTGCGGTCGCGACGGCACAGCTCCGCCAGGTAGTCGAACAGGCTCAGGGTGACGCCGAGGAAGGAGGTCAGCAGAGCGAGGTCAGCAAAGGCGGTCAGCACCTGGCCCAGCCAGCCGGACTCCGGGCTTAGCGCCTTAACCAGGCCAGCCAGCGCATCGCCCTGACCCAGCGCACTTTGCTCGGAGGGGCTCAGCGGGCCCAAAGCGGCCAGCAGCCACAGGCTGTAGCAGGCCAGCGGCAGGGCGGACCCCACCAGCAGCGCGGTGCGCAGGGTTTTCACGTCGCCATCGAGGTAGCGCACCAGCGGCGGGATGCAGACGTGGAAACCGAACGAGGTGATCATCACCGGAAGCGCTGCCACCCAAACACCGCCATCCTGAGCGGCTTTGGCCAGGTTCACCATCAGGTTGGCGCCCTCGGCCTGGGGCAGCAGGGTCAGCAGTACGGCCACCAGCGCGACCATTTTCAGGCCGAACAGCACCCGCACCAGCCGGTCTACTGACGCCATGCCCAACAGCACTACGCCCCCCACCAGCACGGTAAAGATGGCGGTGGCCACCGCCGGAGGCAGAGTGAGCCAGGGAGCCAGTTTCAGGCTGAGGAGCGAAGCGCCACCGGTCAGGTAGGCCGCCGTCAGGGCGTACAACAGGGCCAGCATGGCAAAGGCACCGATGCCCTGGGCCATTGGCCCCAGCACCTGGCCGGTCATGCCGTGCAGGTTCACGTCCGAACCCACTTTCAGATTCACTTCCATCACCAGCAGGGCGCAGTAGCCGGACAGCGCCCAAACGGCGGTCATCAGGGCCAGTGCGGGCCAGAAGCCAATGGCGGCGGTGGAGATGGGCAGGGCCAGCATGCCTGCCCCAATAGAAGTTCCCGCCACAATGAGGGTGGCACCAATCAATTTACTGCGTGTCATATTGTCGTCGTTCGTTATGGGTAAACGTCTGACGTCAGGGCAGGGAATATTGGGGAGAAGGGGAGAGAAGGTTGCGCGTCCGCCACCACACCGTCTTGCCAATTGATCCCCGACCGTCGGTCGGTTTCAATTAGCCCTAATGGCGTCGTGGCTGTGGGGGTTAACTCACACTCGACGATGCCATCAGGGCTGGCAAAATCGAGCGTAATAATACGCTTGGTGGTGCATGAATCATCTCTCGTAAAATGCCCACTCAGGCTATGCCAAGGTGCCTCCCCGCCGCAAGTGCTTTCGCTCACACTTTTTCATCCCACTTCACAATTTCTGAAACGGTTGCTCCGCCAACACCAGCCTGTCTATAATGGCGCCGCCTCGGGGGAGTAGCCTCTCCTTTCACGTTGGCGGCCATCAACATAATTGCTCCGCAGAGCATGGTGGTCGCGGTCCCGGCCCAGGGTTCTCCCCTGCCCGCCTCCGGACTTGGCAAGACTCGCGGCACAATGGCCCGCCCAACAGACGTTCGGGGCGGCGCGTGTCATTGTGCCGTTGAATTGGTCATGCCGCCCCGTCCGACTCTGAAAAATGGAAGCTCTGTTCTCCTCCACCCTGGCGGTGGCGATCGCCGAAATTGGCGACAAAACCCAGCTGCTGGCCTTTATCCTGGCCACCCGGTTCCATAAACCGCTGGTGATCTGCCTGGGCATTCTTGCCGCCACCCTGCTGAATCACGCCGCCGCGGCCTACTTTGGCGCCTGGCTGGGCGAGTGGCTTAATGGCGATCTCGGCCGTTACCTGCTGGCCGGTTCGTTCCTGGCCATGGCCGCCTGGATGCTGATCCCCGATAAAGTGGAAGCCGAGGAGAGTCCGCTCTACCGCTTTGGCCCCTTTGTAGCCACCTTCATCCTGTTCTTCCTGGCCGAGATCGGCGACAAAACCCAGATCGCCACGGTCTTGCTGGCCGCCAAGTACGATGCCATGTGGATGGTGATCACCGGTACCACCATCGGCATGCTGCTGGCCAATGTGCCGGTGGTACTGGCGGGTAAGCTGTCCGCAGACAAGCTGCCGATGGCCTGGATCCATCGCGGCAGTGCCGCACTGTTCGCGGCCTTTGGTCTGGTGACCCTGTTCAGCGTGTAAGTCACGCAAAGTCATGGACGATTTGGCCTGCCCACTGGTAGGCTCAGGCGGACGGTCGAACGGAGGGGTTATGGCGGATAAGGTGATTCTGCTGCATGGGTTGTACATGCACGAGCTGGTGATGTGGCCGCTGGCCCGGCGCCTGAACCGGCTCGGCTGGCAGACCGAGTGCCTCAGCTACAACAGCGTCAGCATCGATACCGAGGCCCTGTTCCACCGTCTCGACCAGGCCCGGCCCGAGGGTCCGGCCTATCTGGTTGGCCATAGCCTTGGCGGCGTATTGCTCCACCGCTACGCCCAGAGCCGCGCCCTGCCGCAAGGCAGCCGGGTGGTCACACTGGGCAGCCCGCTGCAGGGCGCCCTACTGGCGGATCGCCTGGCCCGCTGGCACATCGCCGGAGTGATCGGCAACGCCGGTCACAACGGTCTGTTCTCCGATGGCCCCCGCCGCTGGGAAAACCCGGCGCGGCTGGGCAGCCTGGCCGGCAATGCCGGCTTTGGTTTTGGCCAGCTGCTGGGGGGCATGCCCCCCGATACCGAACACGATGGCACCGTGCTGCTGCCGGAAACCCGTATCGAAGGGATGAGCGATCATGTGGTGCTGCCGGTGACGCACACCAGCATGCTGCTGTCAGAACCGGTGGCGCGCCAGACCAACCACTTCCTCCGTCACGGCGCCTTTGTTCACGACGCCTGATGCATTGCGCCTAGACCTGACTGGCTTCGTGCTGGTAGATCTTCACCAGATAGTAAGCATCAATGAACACAATAAAGCCGTTTACCAGCGCAACCGGGTAGGCACTGATGGCCAGGCCATAAGCGACAAACAGCGCCGCGCCCACCAGGTTCCACCAACGCAGTTTCTTGATGTCGGACATCATCAGGGAGTAGGCCACCACAATGGATGCCGCGTACCCTACCCACTCCCAAACCGTTGCCATCTCCATCCCGTCTCCTCGTCCGCGACTGCGGGTATCTGAAACTCGTTATTAGCATTTTCGTAACTGAACGCCAGTTTGCCTAGGCCGGTGCGGAAAAAGTGCGACCGGGCACCCAAATTTCCGCCTTCGACTCGAACCCTTCTGTTTTTTGCTTTCAGAACAGTTACTCAGGCACATATTTTTGCTCAGGGCGAAAAAAAGGCGGCCCTTTGGCCGCCCCGTTATTCCGGAAAAGAACCGCTATCCAGACTCAGAACCCGAGCGGGATGCCCAAGGCGAAGAAGCCCACCAGCAGGCCAGTCCAGGCGATCAGGAACACCACGGAGTAAGGCACCATCATGGCGATCATGTCGCCAAAGCTGAGGTCCGGCTTGTACTTGCGCATAAAGGCCAGAATCACCCCGGCGTAGCTCATCATCGGGGTGATGATGTTGGTGGAGGAATCCGCCACCCGGTAAGCCGCCGCCACCAGATCCGGCGTCATCTGCGGATTCACCTGATACAGCATCGGCACAAAGATCGGCCCCAGCAGCATCCACTTGGAGGTCAGGCCGCCCACAAACAGGTTGATCAGAGCGGTGGTGAAGATAAAGCCGATGATCAGCAGGATCGGAAACTCCTGCAGCCCCAGCGCTTCGAGGAAACTGGCCCCGAGGTAGGTGACGTAGGTGCCCAGCCCGGAGTAACCCAGCAAACCGAGGAAGTTGTAGCAGAAGAAGGTCAGCACCAGGATGTAGCCCATGGTGTTCATCTGCTTCACCATCGCCTGCACCACATCCTTAAGCGACCGGAACTGGCCGGTGGCGGTGCCAAAGGCCACACCAACCACGGTAAACACCAGTGCAATCAGCAGGATGACGTTATTGAGGTAGGGGGTGACGGTACGGCCACTCTCGTCGACGTAGGGCGCCAACGGACCCAGCGCCAGTGCCGCCACCAGTCCCAGCGCCACCAGCAGGCCCCAGAAGGCGGCCTTCAGGCCACGGGATTCGGCCGGGGTCACGGAGAAATCGGACAGGTCCATCCCCTCCGGCAGCTGGTAATCCATCTTTTCCAGCCGCGGCGCCACAAAGCGTTGGGTCACCCACGCCCCCAGGCCCGCCAGGGCAAAGGTGGAGACGAAGATAAAGTAGTAGTGCATGGTGGCCGGGGTCAGGGTGCGCCCATCGGCAGTCTCAAATGGCACCCCCTGGGATTCGGCAAACACCTGGGCGTTCAGGCCGATGATCACATCCACCGGCGTGGCGGGGATCAGGTTGGCACTGAACCCCGCCGACACCCCGGCGAACGCGGCCGCCATACCGATCAACGGGTTCTTGCCCAAACCGGCGTAAAGCAGGCCCGCCAGCGGCACCAGCACCAGATAGCCGGCGTCGGTGGCGATGGAGCTCATGATGCCGAGGAACACCACCGCCGGGGCCAGGAAACGATCACTCAAACGGGTGCCGAGTTTCTTGATCACCGCGGTCAGCAGGCCGGAATGCTCAGCCACCCCAACCCCCAGCATCACAATCAGGATCACCCCCAGTACGCCGCCACCAAAGCCCAGCCAGTTTTTCAGCAGGGCATTGTCGAACATCCAGCGCACATGCTCAGCGTCGGTCATGTCCTTGATGGTGTGCACCACCGCCCCCCCATCGGTGCCCGGGGTTTCAAAGGTGAGCCCGCCAATAAAAGCGGTCAGCACAAAGCTCAGTGCCAGCAGGCTCATAAAGATGATGACGGGGTCGGGAATGGCTTTACCAATCCGTTCGATAAAGCCGAGAACACCTGACGGTGAAGGTTCCGTAGAGGAGGAGGTTTGGGTCATGGGTTTATCCCTATTGTTGTCCATGATCACTTTTTTGTGTCGACACGCTAACAAGCCCCCCGGCCATTGTAAAACCGAGCGGCCCCCTCTTTACCTTCCCTTACGCGGATCCGCCCATGCATTTTTTTGCCTGTGCCCCTTGAAACCGATTTTGCCGGCCCCAGATCTCTGGCACGGGTGCTCAATGGAGGCCCGTAATTCTCAATTTTGTTGCTCAATAGAGGACACACATAATGCGTACTATCGATCTGACCCCCCTGTACAAATCCGCCATCGGTTTTGACCGTTTCGCCAAGGTGATGGACGAAGCGATGCGTGCCGAACAAGGAGGCTTCCCTCCCTATAACATCGAACTGGTGGAACAGGACAAATACCGAATCACCATGGCCGTAGCCGGTTTCAGCCAAGATGAGCTGGACATTGAAGTGGAGGGTGACACCCTGCGCATCGAAGGCACCAAGGCCAAGGGCGATGCCCCGCGCCAATTCCTGCATCAGGGCATTGCCGAGCGCAACTTTAAGCGCCGCTTCCGACTGGCCGACCACGTCAAAGTGGTGGGCGCTGACCTGCAAAACGGTCTGCTCCACGTTGAGCTGGAGCGCGAGATCCCGGAAGCCCTCAAGCCGCGCAAGATCAGCATCGGCGACAGCGCGCCGAAGGTGATTGAAGCCAAAGCGTCATAAACACGCTCCCCTCCCTGTTCTTGTTGTTTTTTGCCAAGGCTTCGGCCTTGGCTTTTTTGTGTCCGCTCGCAGCGGTGGCGACAGCGCCGCCCAACCCTTCTATAATCGCGGCAAAAAAACGCCCTCTGGAGAACCCTCATGTCTCAAGACGCTCTGAAAAAAGCCGCGGCCCTGGCTGCGCTGGACTACGTAGAACGCGACAGCATTGTCGGTGTTGGCACCGGCAGTACCGTAAACCACTTTATCGACGCCCTGGGCACCATCCGCGACCAGATCCGCGGTGCCGTTTCCAGCTCTGAAGCCTCTACCGAGCGCCTCAAAGCGCTGGGCATCGAGGTGTTCGACATGAACAGCGTCAGCGACCTGTCCATCTACGTGGATGGCGCGGATGAGATCGATCACCAGATGGCGATGATCAAAGGGGGCGGCGCCGCCCTGACCCGCGAAAAGATCGTGGCCTCGGTGGCGCAGAAGTTCATCTGCATCGCCGACGAGAGCAAGCTGGTTAATACCCTGGGTGAGTTCCCGCTGCCGGTGGAAGTGATCCCGATGGCCCGCTCTGCGGTGGCCCGCGCCATCGTTAAGCTGGGGGGTGACCCGGTGTACCGTGAAGGCTGCATCACCGACAACGGTTGCCAGATCCTGGACGTGCACAGCTGGCGCATCACCGAGCCGAAGAAACTGGAAGCGGAGCTGAACAACCTGGTGGGTGTGGTCACCAACGGTCTGTTCGCCATGCGCGGCGCCGATGTGCTGCTGCTGGGCACCGCCGAAGGGGTCAAAACCATCACCGCTTAAGCGGATCAGTGGCCCGGCGGTGATCGTGTTCAGCGCCGGGCACGTTGTAACGGAATCGACGATTGGCAAGGAGCCTCACCATGAAACCGCTACTCCCTCTCCTGCTGCTGGCCAGTGCCAGCGTCTCTGCTGCCCAGTGTCCGGCCTGGCTCGACACCGAAAAGCGCCGCCTGCACTCCAAAGAGAGTGTGAACCTGTGCGAACTGACCGCCAACAAGGCGGTACTGCTGGTCAATACCGCCAGCCACTGTGGCTTCACCCCCCAGTTCAAAGAGCTTGAGGCCCTGCACCAACAGTACGGTGCGGATGGCCTGGTGGTGATTGGTATGCCCTCTGACGACTTCTTCCAGGAAGCGGATGACGAAGCGGAAACCGCCGAAGTCTGTTACCGCAACTACGGCGTCAGCTTCACCATGCTGACCCCGGCAGCGGTTCGTGGCTCCGACGCCGACCCCATCTTTGCCGAACTGGCCCGCCAGGGCGGCGCACCGAAGTGGAATTTCTACAAATACCTGGTGGATCAGGACGGCAAACTGGTGGACTACTGGTCCCCGAAAACCGACCCGAGCGATCCGGAGATCACCGGGGCCATTGAGTCGTTGCTGAACGGCTCCTGAGCAAAATATCAACGGCACCTTGCGGTGCCGTTTTTTGTTCGCTACCTTTAGACCGACCAATCAGTCGAGTATTATTTGAGCACAAGGAGCTTCCGTGAGCGAGCAGACCCACGTCACCGATTCCGCCGTCCAGGAGGACGCCCTGCACTTCCATCCCGGCCAGATGAAGGCCCTGCTGACCCGCCAGCGCGAAGCCTATCGGGCTGAACCCATGCCCTCGCTGGAGCAGCGCAAAGCCAAGCTGGAACTGCTTAAGGCCGCCCTGCTGAACCACAAAGACGCCCTCTGCGATGCCCTCAGCCAGGATTTTGGCCACCGTGCCCAGTACGACACCCTGCTGTCCGACATCATGCCCTGCGTCGGCAACATCGATTACACACTGAAGCGCCTGGGCGGCTGGATGAAGCCCTCCAAGCGCAGCCCCGGACTGCTGCTCAGCCCTGCCAGCGTGACCGTGCACTACCAGCCGCTGGGCGTGGTTGGCATCCTGGTGCCCTGGAACTTCCCGGTGATGCTCTCCATCGGCCCGCTGATCACCGTGCTGGCCGCCGGCAACCGGGCGATGATCAAACTGTCCGAATTTACCCCGGCCACCAATAAGGCGATCCGTGCCCTGCTGGCGGACGCGTTTGATGAAGACGAAGTCGCCGTGGTGGAAGGGGAAGCGGATGCCGCCGCGGCCTTCAGTGCCCTGCCGTTCGACCACCTGCTGTTTACCGGTTCCACCGCCGTCGGTAAGCACGTCATGCGCGCTGCCGCTGACAACCTCACCCCGGTGACTCTGGAGCTGGGCGGTAAATCCCCCACCATCATCGGCCCGGATATGGCGATCGACACTGCGGTGGAGCGGATGATCTGGGGCAAATGCCTCAACGCTGGCCAGATCTGCACCTCTCCGGATTACGTGCTGCTGCCCCGGGCCAAAGTGGACGAGTTTGTCAGCGCCTACTGCACCCGTTTCGCCCGCTTCTATCCCAAGGGCCTGGCCAGCCAGGATTACACCTCGGTGGTCAACGCCCGTCAGTACCAGCGTCTGGTGGAGACCCTCGACGATGCCGTGGCCAAGGGCGCCCAGGCCCTGCCCGCCACCGAGTCCTACCGTGACGACGACGGCCACCGCCTGGCCACCGTGATGCTGACCGGCGTCACCGACGAAATGCGGGTGATGCAGGAGGAGATCTTTGGCCCGCTGCTGCCGCTGGTGCCCTATGACAGCATCGACGAGGCTCTGGACTACATCCAGGATCGGCCCCGTCCGCTGGCGCTCTACCTGATGAGCTTTGACGAAGCCCTGCAGCAGCGGGTGCTGGAGCAGACCCACGCCGGTGGCGTCAGCATTAACGACACGGTGCTGCATGTGGCCGCCGAGGATGCGCCCTTTGGCGGTATTGGTCCCTCCGGCATGGGCCACTACCACGGCCATGAAGGGTTCCTCACCTTCAGCAAAGCGAAGACCGTGCTGAAGCGGGGCAAATTCAACAGCGCCAAGTTTGTCCACCCGCCCTACGGCAACGCCATCCATAAGCTGATGCTCGGCTTCTTCCTGCGTAAGTAATATGAGCAAACGCGAGCAGATCCTCGACACCGCGCTGACCCTGTTTGTGGAACAGGGCATCGCCGCCACCGCCACCGCCCAGATCGCCAAGGTGGCGGGGGTGGCCACCGGCACGCTGTTCCACCACTTCCCCAGCAAAGCGGAGTTGGTGGCGGCGCTCTACCGCCGGGTCAAACAGCAACTGGCCGACGCCATGGCCGCGGCGCCACCGCAAGGCCCGCTGGAACACCAGGCCCAGCAGTACTGGCAACGGGGGCTGGCCTGGGCCCAGGCTCAGCCCCGGGCCCTGCAGTTTCTCCAGTTGGCGGGACTGCAGGGCATGGAGGATCGCGCTCTGCGCCACCAGACCATGAGTGAACTGCTGCCCTTTATCCCGGCCCTGCTGCAGCGGGGTCAGGCCGAGGGGGTGCTGCGCCCGATCCCGGCCGATCTGGCACTGGAGCAGTGCCACAGCCAGTTTATGAGTGCGGCGGCCTTTTTCATCGCCGAGCCGGACAAGGCCGACAACCCCAGCTACCAGGACGCCGCCTTCGGTCTGTTCTGGCGCAGCCTGGCTTATTAACAGAACCAATGACTTGATGCTTCCGCCCTGCAGGCTTTTTCGCCACTTATGCAGGGCATTTGGTATGCTGTTTTCCCCATTTTTCAGGACGCGTTAGGGAAGTCATGGATCAGCTGTCATTCGATAAGAACAAGCTCAAGGTATTGTTGCTTGAGGGGGTACACCCGCAGGCGGAGAAAGTGTTTGCCGAGGCCGGCTACACCCAGGTGGAGTCGCTGAAAGGTTCGCTGTCCGAAGCCGAGCTGATCGAAAAGATCCGCGATGTTCACTTTGTTGGCATCCGTTCCCGTACCCAGTTGAGCGAAACCGTACTGAATGCCGCCGAAAAGCTAGTGGCCATCGGCTGCTTCTGCATCGGCACCAATCAGGTCAGCCTCAGTACCGCCGAACTGGCGGGCATTCCGGTCTTTAACGCGCCGTTCTCCAACACCCGCTCGGTGGCCGAACTGGTGCTGGGCGAAATCCTGCTGCTGCTGCGCGGCATTCCGGAGAAAAACGCTCTGGCTCACCGTGGCACCTGGCTGAAATCCGCCTCCAACAGCTACGAAGCCCGGGGCAAAGTACTGGGCATCATCGGCTACGGCCATATTGGCACCCAACTGGGTGTGCTGGCCGAAGGGCTGGGGATGCGGGTGAAGTTCTACGACATTGAGAACAAGCTGCCGCTGGGCAACGCCTACCAGGTGGGCAGCCTGACCGCGCTGCTGAATGAGGCCGATGTGGTCAGCCTGCATGTGCCGGAAACCGTTGCCACCAAGAACCTGATGAGTGAGCGCGAGCTGGCCGCCATGAAGCCTGGCAGCATCCTGATCAACGCCTCCCGCGGTACCGTGGTGGAGATTGATGCCCTGTGCCACAGCCTGCGCAGCGGCCATCTTGCCGGCGCCGCCATCGACGTATTCCCGGTGGAACCCAAATCCAATGACGATCCCTTTGTCAGCCCGCTGACCGAGTTCGACAACGTCATCCTGACTCCGCACGTGGGGGGCTCCACTCAGGAGGCCCAGGCCAACATCGGCCTCGAAGTGGCCTCCAAGCTGGTGAAATACTCCGACAACGGCTCCACCCTGTCGGCGGTGAACTTCCCGGAAGTGTCCCTGCCCGGCCACTCCGGCACCTCACGCCTGCTGCACGTGCACCGCAACCAGCCCGGCATCCTTATCCAGATTAACCAAGCGTTTGCCGAGAAGGGGATCAACATCTCCGCCCAGTACCTGCAAACCACCCCCGAGATCGGTTACGTGGTGATGGATGTGGACACCAACCAGGCCGACCAGGCGCTGGAGCAGATGAAAAACATCCCCGGCACCATCCGGGCACGTCTGCTGCACTGACAGAAAAGGGCCGGCAGATACCGGCCCTTTCTCTTGGCTCAGTGGCACGCGGCCTGACCCGCCGCCGGCAACGCTACGCCGACCATCCGCAGCAGCAGAAAGAGCCAGACCATGGCATTCAGCCCCAGCCACAAACTCACTTGCTGCCATCGGAACGCCTCCCCCCGGATCAGGGTACCGGCCAGGCGCCAGGCCAACAACGTGCTCCAGCCCACGCCTAGCCAAACCAGCGACGCCAAACCCACCATCCACGGGGAGCCCCGGGATGGCGTCCAGGGCCACGGTGCCCATTGGCCCGGCATCAGTTCCGTCACCCCCGCCCACAGTTGCGGTGCGCCGCGCAGGATAAATGCGACCAGTCCGTGGGAGAGCAACAGGCAAAGCAGCAGAGGCAATCCCGTCGCCGCCATCGCGGGCCCAAGCTGGCGCCAGGGATGACCACTGGCCCGCTGCACGCCCCACAGTGCCAGACCGGTCCAGGCCAGAGTCAGTCCGAGAGTAAACAGCATCAGCCATACTGATGCGCCCCCTCCGCTCCACTCGGCCAGTCGGTTCCAGGGCAGCAGTGGATGCAGAACGCTTCGATCCCAGCGGTGTTCCAGCTGCGAGCCCACCACCACTAAGGCGGACAGCAACACGATGCCCCACCCTTGCACCGGCGTCATATTGACCACCGCCTGGAGACGCGCCGCCCCCTTCAGAGTGCGTGGCCAGCGGGGCGCCAGTTTGACCTCACGGCAGGCACTGACGCAGGCCAGACACAGGTTACAGTCGTTGTGGCGCAGTCGCTCCCGATCGGTGGGGACAGTCAGACAGGAGGGACAGGCTTTCAGGCAGCGGGTATGGCAGCAGTCACCGCACCGGGCCGCACTTCGGTAAGGCCGAAGCGGTGCCAGCCGCCCCATGGTTTTGGCCAGCAGCGCGAAGGGGCAAACGCTGCGGCAGAACGGGGCATCCCGATAGGCCCAGGAGAGCGCCAGACAGACCAACAGGTAACCAGTAAAGAACACCAGCGTAGCGACCAGCGGCAACCGCCCATAGCCCCCGGTGATGCTGTCCACCAGCCAATAGCTCAGCAACAGGGTCAACAGGCTGGTGCCTGCCCACAGCCACCTCCTCGGCAAGCGCGCCTGCCGGCCCCGACGGCTCACCCAGCGGCCCAGCGTGCCCAACGGACAAACCCCACAAAACAGAGGACCAAACAACACCAGGGTGAGCACAGTGAGCAGGGGCCAGAACAGCCCCCAAAACGCTGCGCGAACCACGCCGTCGGCCTGCTCCGGCCAGCCCCACCCCAACACCAGCAACATCAGGAACAGCGTCACGACCGTCCATTGCAGTGGCGCTATCCAGCGACGTGGCTGCGCCGGTGCCTTTGCTTCTCGGTTTGCCATGGCCACCTCAGAGCTGGTACTGCAGTTGGGCGCTGACGTAACGCCCGCTCTGGCTGAAACGATCGATGTTCTGCTGGGGGTCTTCAATGCGTCCCGTCAGGTTGCCATAGAGCCAGTACTGCTCGTCGGTCAGGTTGTGGATGCCAAAACTTAACCGCAGGTCAGACCGTGCCTGCCAGTAACTGGTGAGGTTCATCACGAAATAGGAGGGGGCCGTAAGATTGCCTTCGGTGCCCCAGTCGCTGCCGGATTTCTCCGCCGAATACTTGTTCTGCAGCGCCACTCCCCAGGCCTCGCCGGGGGCATCGTAGGCGAGCATCAGGCTGGCATTAACGGGCGCCACCGTATCCAGTGACTCTCCTGTGAGTCGGTTCTCACCCTCCGACCAGGCCAACCCACCTTGCAGGGAGACGCCCGGCAGTGCTGCCGGTTGCCAGTTGGCTTTCAGTTCGCTGCCGTAGATGCGCACTTCGCCGACGTTAACGGCCTGACGGATCTCCGGGTAGCCGTGCTCAATGATCGCCACCTCGATAAAGTCGCGATAGTCGTTGAGGTAGGTGGCCCATTCCAGCGTGGCGTTATCGCCAATCCAGCGCAGACCCAGCTCGTAGTTGATGCTGTGTTCCGCCTCCAGATCCGGGTTCGGGGCCACGGTGACGTGGGGCAGGTCCAGACGGTAGTAAAGGTCGTACAGCGACGGGGCACGGTACCCGGTGTTCACCGTAACGTAGCCTGACCATTGTGCGGTCATTCGGTACAGCGCCCCCAGATTGAAGGTCAGCGCGTCGCTGTTGTGCTCCGGCAGGTCACTGTCGGGGCGGGCTTCGTAGTGGTCGTAACGCAACCCCATGTCCCACTGCAGGGGCAGGTTGTCCAACTCCAGCTGCTGCTTGGCAAAGAGACCCGTGCGCCAGGCATGGGCTTTGGGCATGGTGGTGGTGCTGCTCTGGTGCTCCCCCGTAGCCAGCTCAATGTCCTCATAGAAGGAGTCGAACTCGCTGCGGATCACCGACACCCCGTAACTGAGTCGCTGAGCCAGGCTGGACCAAAGAATCTCTTTATCAAACTGACTATGCAGCTGCAGGTTGCTGTCCTCACGGTTCCTGACCAGCACACAGCCTTCGAGACAATCGATGTTCTTGGTTCGGTAGTTGTCATTGTCACTTTGAGCCTGTTGCCAGCTCAGTTGCAGAAGACTTTGATCGAACCAATCGAGGTCCGCATGCCAGCGATGCTCTGCGGTCAGGCGCAGTCGCCGTTGTTGCTGCTCCATGCGGTTATCGGTGTAGATGGTGGGCAGGGCGCCGGGCCGTCGACTGGGGATCTCATACCCCTCCATCGACAGCAGGTCGGTGTCGTAATCACGCTGATACAGCTCCGCGGTCAGCGATAACTCATGGTCGCTGTTCAACTGGCTGACGCTTTTGAGCAGCAGGTTATGGCTGCGGAAGGCGGCGGGGTCCGCCTGCCCACGGGTAACCCCAATCACATCGGCCCCGTCATCGTGGGTTTCGGTTTCATGGCCATCCCGGTAGGTGTATATCGCCAGCCCCTGCCAAGCGCCAAAGTCATGCGCCGACTCCACCGTCGACTTAAACTCCCGGTTCGCGCCGTTATAACCAAGAATCACCCCCAGCGCCGAGCGTTGCCCAAGCAGCAGGTCGTCCGGCCGCTTGGTGCGCAGCATCACGGCCCCCCCGATGGCATCGCTGCCGAAGAGGCTCGAGGCGGCGTTCTTGTTGATCTCGATGGCGGTCAGGGTATCGATCTCGATGCCGGTGCCGTACTCGTTGATCACATCAATGTGGGGTGAGTTACCGTTTTTACCGGCATTGAAGAAGATGGGCTGCTCAATGCCGTCAATCAGGACTTTGACGCGGTCATCGGTCATGCCGCGGATATTGAACGCCCCCAGACCAAACTTGCCAATGCCCGACATTTCAACGCCCGGCTCGAACGTGATGGCGTCCTGCAGGTTTCTCGCCATCTGGCGGCGCAACGTGTCACTGTCGATGGCGGCCACACTGCCGCTAACATCGCTGATTGCCGCCGCCTGGCGACTGCCCACCACCACCAGGGTTTCGGTGGCGTCATCGGCATAGACCAGAGCTGGCGCCGCAGCCAACAGGCAGGACAATGCCCGAGCGAGCACTGAGGGGGTGAAAAGGGGCGCGAACGTCCGTTGTAGTTGCATAAAGCCGTATCCAAAATCCGTGAAAAAACGGAGCTGATACTAAAAGCCTTTTGCTTTGTTCAGGTGCGACGGATTGTCGCAGATTTTAATCAAGCCATTATTTTTGAAGGATTTTTCTTGGATCGCTTACATGTAAGTGACGAACTTAACGGATAGCCCTCATCATCATCGCCCCCCTCTGCCCCAACAGCGCCACGATGGCGCCCGGGGATTCGAGCGACAGATACCGAACAGCGAGCCCCATACTGCGGTTGAGAACCGTCACCGGATCGATAGTCCCGATTATCTTTGATAAGTTCGCAATACCCCATGAAGCCTTACACCCTGCTCAGACCGCTGATGACCATTCTGATCGACACCCCGCGCCTGCAGATGCGCCACTTTACCCCGGACGATGCCGATGCCGTGCTGGCGTTCTCGGGCCCGGAAGTCACCCGCTACACCGGCGATGACGGCGCCATACAGAACCTGGACGATGCCCGCCGCGTTATCCGCGAGATCTGGCAGGCGGAGTACCAACGCCACGGTTATGCCCGTTATGCCCTGGTGCACAAGGCCAGCCAGCGAGTCATTGGCTTTTGCGGCCTGAAGTATGAACCCCACCTTGCAGGGGCGGACCTGGGTTACCGCATGCTGCCGGAGTACTGGGGCCAGGGCCTTGGCCGGGAGGCGGCGGAAGCTGCACTGCGCTATGGCCAGCAGGTGTTGGGCCTCGACCCCATCTATGCCGAAGTGGTCGAACAGAACCGGGCTTCACGCCGTATCATCGAAGGGCTGGGCATGGTCTGGTTGTGCCAGTTTGAGGATGCGGGGGAAACCGTTCACCGCTATCGCACTCCGGCTTAACCCGGACTGACCACAATCAAGGCCGTTATTCCGACACCGGCTACAGCCCACTGCTGGAGTACCACGGCTTCAGCGGTGAAGCTGACGAGCTGCTGCTGGCTTACCACGACCACCTCAAGCGGGGCGCGATTGAATTCACCATGATTGAGAGCATCTTCAATATGGACAACAGCACCGACATCGCTTTTACCCTGGCCTACCGTGGCCGAATCGGTACGACGTCCCCCTGACTATTGGCCTGTGGAGGCTGGTTATTTGCCTCCACAGGCGTACAATCCGAGCCAATGTATTCAACCCGGTGACCCTCATGCCCATTGAAATCACTCCTACTCTGGTCCCCCTCTCCAACCTCGGCGTTATCCGCGCTGTCGGCCCGGATACCCAGTCCTACCTGCAGGGTCAGCTGACCTGCAACCTGGTTAAACTGGCCCCTGACGCCTGGACCTGGGGCGGCCACTGTGACCCCAAGGGTAAACTGATTACCGCCTTCCGCCTGACCCGAATTGAAGACGGTGTCCTGATGCTGATGCCCAAGGGCCAGCTCAACCAGGACCTGCCCGCGCTGAACAAATACGCGGTGTTCAACAAGGTGGAGATCAGCGACGCCAGTGCCGACTACAAGGTGTATGGCCTGCTGGGTCAGAACGCCCTGGCGCTGCTGCCCGGTGAAGGCAGCGTCCGTGCCCTCGAGGGTGGGGTTGCGCTGATCGATGGTGAGCGTGCGGTGGTGGTGATGGCGGCAGACGCGTCTCTGCCGGAGGCTCTGGCGGCACTGCCGCAGGAGGCGGAAGCGCTGTGGATCGCCAGCGAGATCGAAGCCGGACGCCCCTGGTTTGACGAAGCACAGTGCCTGGAGTTTGTGCCGCAGATGCTGAACCTGGACGCCATCGGCGGTATCCAGTACGACAAGGGCTGCTACATCGGCCAGGAAACCGTGGCGCGGATGCACTTCCGTGGTGGCAACAAGCGCGCCATGTACGCCCTGTGCGGTGCCCCGGCCGAAGGCGACCTGCAGATGCAGCTGGGTGAAAACTGGCGCCGTGCCGGCACCCTGGTGGCGGAAGCCGATTGGGGTGGCCAGCGTTACATCGCCGTGGTGATGAGCAAAGAGCTGGAGCCGGACACCGCGTTCCGTCGCGGTGAAGAGGTGCAAACCCTGCTGCCCCGCCCCTACCCGCTGTTTGAGCAATAAGGCTCAAGCCGATCAAAAAAGGCGCCCGATGGGCGCCTTTTTGCTGGCTTTAACTTAACGCATGCCCACCGGCGATATGGTGGATATTGGTGACCCCAAGGCGGCGCAGGCTCTGCGAGGCCAGCAGACTGCGGCTGCCGCTGCGGCAGACCAGCACCATGGGATCGCTGTCGAGGCGGTAGCGCTGCTGGCCGATAAAATCCACCAGGCGTGACAGCGGCACGTTGTCGGCGTCCGAGGTGGGACTCAGGGCAAACTCGTGGGGCTCACGAATGTCCAGCAGCGACAGGCGGCGTCCTTCACGGCGCCACTGCTGCAACTCGGCGGCTCTCAGCTCAGGAATGGCACCACCGGATTGCGCCACGGTGGCACCACACATCAATTCACTGCCCGCCTGATCACACAGGCCGCTGTCCAGCTCGGCCTTGGCCAGCATAAAGGCGTGCTCCCCCATGCCGCCGGACAGCACTTCAGCCAGCAGCCCGCCCTCACGCAGCTCCGCCGCCAGCGAGGTGGCGAACTGATGGTGATAATCATGGGAAGGGCAGATCAGGCTGTCCGGGTGCAGCCAGACACTAAGCTGATTCAGGCTGTGGTACATCGACAGCGGCTGACTGTTGCTGAAGTTGGTGCGCCCCAGCGTCCCCGCCAGTACGGTATCGCCACAGAAGGCAAAATCGATGTCCTCCGCCAGCAGGGTATCGCAGGCGTTGCGGCTGAGCAGCAACGCCACCGAATCGTCGGTGTGGCCCGGCAGAGGCGCCCGCACCAGCACACTGTTGCCCAGGGTCAGAGCCGGCATCACCTGGCCATCGGCCAGAGTTCGGCGAGTGCCGCAACTGTTGGGCCAACCCAGCGCATCCACCGCCATCAGCTCTGCCGGAATGCGGTCAAACAGCGCCTCTCGCAGCGCCACACCGCTGGATTCGTGGTCGGCGTGGCCATGGGTATCCAGGATGGCCAACGGCACCAGGTCCTGACAGCGGATCAACCGCTCCAGGCGTTGATTCAGGCTGTCGACCGGATCCACCACCACACAGTGATTGCTGTCCGGGTCCACATAGAGCCAGCAGCAACTGCTGCCCGCCTTGAACTGGATCAGGCCCTTTAAGCCATGTTTCTCGGCATCCCGGTCACTCTCCAGCAGGCAGCTGGTTGCCAGGGCGGCAACGGCGCTGTCGATACGCTCACACACCGCATCCAGCTCCGCCTGGGTCATCGCCGGGCCAAACGACAAGCGGATGGCGGACTCACTCTGCCAGGCAGGCAGTCCCATGGCATCCAGCACAAAGCTGCGGGTCACCTTGGAGGAGCAGGCGGAACCGGAGCTGACCCGGATCCCCGCGGCATCAAACAGGTCCATCAGCTCTTTGCTGGAGAAGCCGGGAACGGAGAAGTTCAGGGTGGTAGGCACCGAACAGTCGTGGTCCTGATTAAACACCAGTTCCGGGAACACGCCGCGCAAGGTGTTCACCAACTGGGCCCGGTAACCCAACAGGGTGGCGTGGTCCGCGAACGCACCATCCTGGCTCAGCATCATACCGAACAGCACCTCCAGTGCCGCGATGCCTGCGCCGTTCTCCGTACCGCTGCGCAGGCCACTCTCCTGACCGCCGCCGGCAATCACCGGTGTCAGTGGCACCCCTTCACGCACATAGAGCCAGCCAATCCCTTTTGGGGCATAGAGCTTGTGGCCGCTGAACGGCGCATAGTCGATGCTGGTTTCCGCCAGAGCCAGAGGCAACTTACCCAACGCCTGCACGCAGTCCACCATCCAGGGCACCTGAGGGTTGCCACTGCGGATCACCCGCTCCAGCGCCGCCATATCCTGAAAGCAGCCGGTTTCGTTGTTGGCCGCCATGGTGCAGATCATCAGGGCACGGTCGATGTGACCAGCAATAAAGTCCAGGTCGAGGCGACCACGGCCATCCACCGGAATGGCCCGCACCTCGGCAGGAATATCAAACAGTCGGGCCCAGTGCTTCAGGGTTTCCGGCACCGCCTTATGTTCGGTGGCGCCGTACAGCAGCAACGGCGCCTCAGGCATCGGTCGGGTTTTGGCGGTTTGCAGGGCCGATATCACCGCAGTTTGGATCCCCTCTGTGGCTCCACTGGTGAAGATCACCTGGCCGCTGTGAGCCCCCATCACCTGACGGGCCAGCGCCCGGGTCCGCTCCATCCGGGCCTTGGCCCGGATGCCGGTAACGTGAGAGGAGCTGGGGTTACCAAACTCCTGAGTCAGTGCCTTCATCACCGCATCGGCAATGGGCGGCAGCACCACGGTGGTGGCGTTGCTGTCGAGATAAAATTCCTGCTGTGACATCGAAAACTCCGGGGCGGGGAAACCCTTAATAACTTTAGGGAATATAAAATTCCATAAAGAAATATTAACTTGAGGTTAGCTCAATGTGAAGCCCTGAAGCCGGTCCCCGCGGCCACTACGCTTAAGGGAACCCGCAAAGCGAAGGGGAGGCATGATGGACATACTCAATGCACAGGAGATGGATCCCGCCATTCTGCTGGGGATCGTCAATGAGCGTCTGCGCCTGGGCCACGGAGACATTAATGATCTGGCGGCTGAGTTGGGGATGGGCAGTATTGAGCTGGAAGCGAGGCTGGCCGAACTGGGGTTTTACTACCAGCCCGGCAGCAATCAGTTTAAAGCCCGCTGAGGGTCAGCGGGCGTTGCGAGGGCGAGGATTTACCAGTATTTCTCCATGGTGATCTGGCCTGGCGTTCGGCGCAGGTTCTTGCGCAGCCCCATCCCTTCAAGCACCGCCAGCGTGTCGCGGATCATATCGGGGTTGCCGCAGATCAGAGTCTGGCTGCGGGCAGGCGCTATCGGTATCCCTGCCGCTTCCTGAATGGCGCCGCTGCTCAGCAGCTCCGGGATCCGCCCCTGCAGTGCACCGTCAACCGCCTCTCGACTGACCACCGGCACAAAGCGGAACCGCTCGGGACGCTCAGCCGCCAGCGCTTTAATCTGCTCCAGGTAGGCTAGGTCGCGCTCGTACCGAACGGCGTAGACCAGCACATACGTTTCGTAGCGATCCCAGCAATCCGGGCTGCCCAGAATCGACAGGAAGGGGCCCACCGCCGTGCCGGTGGCAAACATCCACAACTCCCGCCCCGCAGGCACCTCGTCCAGCGTCAGGAAGCCACTGGGCCGGGGGCTGACCATCAGATTATCCCCCTCCTGCAGGTCCTGCAGCCGTGGCGACAGTTGCCCCTCTTCCACCGACACCGCAAGAAACTCGAGGTACTCCGCTTCCGGCGGATTAACAAAGGAGTAAGCTCGTTGCACCCGTTCTCCGCCCTGCTCTAACGCTAACTTGGTAAATTGGCCGGCGACAAAGGGCTGCACCTCCGCCTCAACCTTGAGGCTGAACAGCTTGTCATTCCAGTCAATGCGCTCAACAACACGACCCTGAACCCACGTGCTCATCCCATCTCCCTG
The DNA here is from genome assembly GCF_000148645.1 of Ferrimonas balearica DSM 9799. NCBI lineage: Bacteria > Pseudomonadati > Pseudomonadota > Gammaproteobacteria > Alteromonadales > Ferrimonadaceae > Ferrimonas > Ferrimonas balearica. Next base: position 745,565 of record NC_014541.1, on the reverse strand, counting down.
TGGTCAAAAAGTGAACCTGATAAGCAGCATACCGCCGTCTTTAACAAAGAAAAACCCTGCACAAATTGCCACTTTGTCAACCTGGTCAGACCCTTATTTCATCATTGCCAAATCCACACCTTTCTCTACGCAACCGGGCCCGGTGTGGCCCAGCCGCGTCCCACAAAAAAGCGCCCGTACAATACGGGCGCTGTTCTGATGCTGCGGGGCAGGGTTGCCGCTCAGGAGATCGGCTGGCGGGCCTCAGCCTCGAGCCACTCACCTTCGCTCTTGTCCACGATGGTCACCACGGCGGCATCGCCCACCACGTTGGCGGAGGTGACGAACATGTCGATGATGCGGTCTACGGCGATCACCAGGGCAAATGCGGTTTCCGCCGGCAGCCCCATCTGGTGAATCAGTACGCCAATCATGACCGCGCCACCACCCGGTACGCCACCGGCACCCACGGACAGCAGGAATACGGACGCCACCAGGGCAGGCAGTTGCTCCATGCCCAGCGGCACGTCGTAGGCGTTCGCCAGGAACACCGCTGCGATGGTGATGTAGATGGACACGCCGCTCATGTTCATGGTGGCGCCCAGCGGCACACCGAAACCGGCCGTGGCCTTGGACACACCGAGTTTCTCGGTCAGGGTACGCATGGTCACCGGAATGGTGGCATTGGAGCTGGCGCAGGAGAGGGAGAACATCACCTGCTCACGGGTTTTACGACGGAACTCTGCCGCGCTGATGTTGGTCAGCGCCCCAACCGCCATCGGATACACCACAAACAGCCACACCACCAGCAAGCTGACGATCAAGCCGATGTAACCGGCGACCGACAGGAAGGTATCGGACTCCAGAGTGGCGCCAAGATTGAGCATCAGGCCAAATACACCATAGGGAGCCAGCTTCATCACCAGGGTGATCAGGGTCATCATGATGGTGTTGGCTTTACGGAAGCCCTCAGCCACCCCTTCCATCTCTTTGCCCAGCAGCTTGATCACAAAGCCCAGCAGCAGTGCCATAAAGATGATCTGCAGCATATTGCCGGTGGCGAAGGCCTCGATGGGATTACGCGGAATGATGTCGACAATCAGCCCGCTGATGCTGGGCAGTTCAGTGGCGGTAATGGCGCGCTCACCAACATGGGGCAGGTCCGCGCCCTGGCCCGGTTGCAGCAGCAGAGCCACCCCCAGCGCCACGGAGATCGCGATCAGGGTATTCACCAGGTACAGGCCGAAGGTTTTGCCACCCAGTCGGCCCAGACTGTTGGCGTTGGGCAGTTCGGTAATGCCGCTGATGATGGAGACAAACACCAGGGGGACCACCAGCATCATGATCAGGTTGACGAACATGGTGCCGGCCATGGAGGCCAGACCAACCAGAGTGTCATTGAAAAAGGGGATATCGGAAAGAAACGCCTGAATCACCACACCGATCGCCAGACCGGAGAAGAGACCCATAAAGATCTTCTTGGAGAGGGAGTTTGATTGCATAGTCAGTGTCACTTGGCTGGGTGTGCATCTGTGCCCTTGGGCACCCCTGCTGGCTTAGGCCAGTCTGTTGTAATGCCAGTGGAGTCTACTGTGGTTTTTTAACCAACAACAGGCGCCAAAATGCCGCAGAAAGTAAAACAGCCCACTGCGCTTTCCGAGATCCCACTCCCTGACAGACCACAAAAGTCGAATATGGGCAGTCGATTTCACTGCAGCTTAAAGCCAATGTGGCTCACAACTCTTTTTGTGACACCGATCACACTCATCGGTCTGCGGGACCTCACCACCAGTGAATGCAAAAACGATGGTGAATTACTCTAACGGAGACCGCTCAAATCGCCACTTGCACCACACTAAGAGCTCCGGGCAGCACTTAATCTCACTCAAATTCCTTAACATGGGCAGAGATGTTATCCAGACGTTTCATTCTGCTCATTGTTTGCCCTGCGGCGTGATGTTCGTCACCTGTCAGGCGCGCCGCTTTTGCTCACCCACAACACCCGACTGGCTACCCCCAGTCGATCCAGCTCCGCCAGCCAACGGCGCTGATGGTCGCGCAGACTGTCCCCCGGCCCCTTGACCTCCACCAGCGTCAGCGCCCCCTTGTCCACCACCATCAGGTCAGGCTGACCGCTGCGGCGCTGGGACAGATCCGCCATCAGATAGTCCACCAACTGCAGCCACTGCTGAGGTGCCAGCGTGGGCAGTGCCGCTTCCAGCGCCTCGGTCGGCAAACGGGCCCAGTTCACCAGCGCACAGCGGATCCCCTGATAAGTGCGGTAGCGTGCCAGCAGTCCGGCAGTAAATTCGGCACGAGTCAGCTGCCGCCAATAACGCCACTCTCGTACCAGCAACTCGCGGCGCCGGCTGAGGAAGTCGGTGTGGTAGAGGTCCAGCGGGCGATGCTGAAACGGCTGCACAAAGGCGCCGCGCAGGGGGGCATGGATCACCGGCCACAGCAGCAACCCGGCCACACCATTCAGCAGGGCGTTTTCGGTATGCCACGCCTGTTGGCCCCGAGCCCGCAGCTCGGCCACCACCGCCTCCTCCACAGCGCCCTCCCACGCCAGTTCGGTCTGGTCCTCGTTGAGTTTGGGGCGCTCTGTCTTCAGTCCGGGCATCGGCATCTGTCGGGCCAGCCGGGCCAGAAAGCGGCCAGCCACCACCCGTTCCTGCTCACTCTGAGGCTGGGCCTGCATCGCCAAAGCGGTCGACAGCGCCGCCGGATGATCACCGCGGGCAAAGTGCAGACGCAGACGGCGCTCCCGCGCCTCCCCGTGGTGGCAGTGCCGGTACAGGGTCAGAGCCGGTTCGGAATGTGCCTCACGTTCAAGCTGCCGGGCCAGAACAAAGGCGTGGCGCTGACGCTGGCGCTCCAGCCGGGCGTCGTGTTGCCGGTCACAAAGCTGGCGGCCCCAGGCGTCATGGTCCAGCTCACCGGATTCCCAGGCCCGCGCTGCCCGCTCACGGGCCTGGTACTGCGCCACTACGTCGGCACTGGCAAAAGGAAAGCTTTCGGGAGAGAGCGGCACTTCGGGGTAACGCACATGGGCCAGCGACGCCACCACAAACTCACTCAGGCTCTGGTGCAGATTGGCGAAGAACAGCAGCTGCAATCGCTCGACCATTAGCGCCTCGCCCTGCGCCAACAGCTGAAATGGCGCGTCGGGCCACCATCGGGTCAGCGGGGCGCTGTCCCATTGCTGTGCCACCAAGGCGTTCACCAGGCTGGTCTTGGTGCGGTGGCTGGCCAGCATCGGCTGCACCTGTGGCAGCGTTTTCAGCTCGCCGTGACGCAGCAGGCGTGCCAGTGCGACGATGTCGATCTGTGGGTCAAGCTGGACCAGATTAGCCTCGGCCAGCGCCGACAGGGCGGGCTCAATCGGGCCGACCTCCTGGTAATTCAGCTGGTCACTGCGAAACCACTCGCCCTTGCGGGTCAGCAGGCGCACAAAGAGGCACTGGGCCGGTGCCGGCAGCCCTTCAAAACGGTCGATGAAGCCCGCCAGCGCCTCGTCCACCAGGTGGCCACGGTGGCGACGGACAAAATCGATAAGAAAGCGGAAGTTACGACGGTAATAATCCGGTGCCAGTGGCAGCATGGGCCCTCCTTGTTGGCGCCAGTGTAGCACGCGGCCCCGGCCCCCTCTGGCCGTCACCGGGGCAAATCCGTACAATGCGCGACTTTGCCAACCGGGAGCCGCCCATGGAACTGATCCAAACGCTGCACCACCCTGACGCCGTCGTTGGTGGCAGCGAATACACCCGCCTCTCCGTGCGCGCTCTGATCGCCCACGGCGACCAGGTGCTGCTGCTCTATACCGCCCGTTATGACGATTACAGTCTGCCGGGAGGCGGTGTGGATGATGGCGAGTCTCTGCAACAGGCCCTGCTGCGGGAAGTGGCAGAAGAAACCGGTGCCCGGGGACTGACCGTACTGGCCGAGTTTGGTCTGGTGGAGGAGTTGCGCCCCTGGTACAAGCCGGACTACGACAACGTGCGGATGCTCTCGTACTGCTACCTGTGCGATGCCCTGCCTGAGCTGGGTCAAACCGCTCTGGAGCACTATGAAGTGGCCAATGGCATGGAGCCCCGCTGGGTCAAGCTGGCCGAGGCGATTGCCCACAACGAAGCGGTGATGGCGGGCAGCCCCAAGGCGGGCCTCTCCATCGCCCGGGAAACCTGGCTGCTGAAACGCCTGCAACGCCATCTGCAGCAAGCCGCCTGAAACGCCAACGCCCCGGATCTCTCCGGGGCGTTCTCTGTCAATCGGACTTAGCGTCGCCACACGCCCCATTGGCCACTTTCGTCGGGGCTCTCCCCCTGTGTCCACCAATGGGCTGTCCAGATGGCGCCATTGTGGCTGACCCGATCCCCTTCGGTATAGACCTGTTCAGCCTGCCAGGGCTGCGGTTCGGAGGGAACCGGAGGCTGCTCACCCTCGCCAGCAACCAGGCGCCATACGCCCCACTCCCCGCTGTCCGTGGGCCGATCACCACGGGTCCACCAATGGGCTTGCCAGGTCTGTCCGGCATACTCAACCCGGTCACCTTCGGTGTAGATCGCATCGGCACGCCAACTTCCTTCCGGCACCACCGGCGGCGGCAGCGGCTCCCCCTTCACCAGCGACAACTGATAGGTGGGGTTGGCGGAGCTGGCCAACACCTGGTTGGCGTACAGATTCTGACTGTCGAACATGTAGTGGTTCATCGCCTCGTGCCAGATCCCGATAAACCATTTGCCCGGTTTCATCTGGTTAAACTGGCCAGCCAGCACGGCCGGCCAGGTGGCAATGATGTTGCCCTCCACCAACAGACGCAGGTCTGTGGTCTCCTCACCGTACTGATTGAAGGTCCGGAAGCGTACTGTGTCTCCCACCTCAACACTGTCGATAAACCCTTGAGGCAGGAAGTACCCCAGTGCCGTCAGGGTGTCCCCATCCGGCTGTTCCGGGTCGGTGCCGCCACCGGGGTTGCCCGGGTCCACTTCACCATCGTGGGTCAGGCGGATGTCGGAGCAGTTATAGAAGCCTTCACCGGCGGCGTCGTTGCGCTGCCAGCGGGTGTACAACAGCGCATCCCCCTCACGGCCAGCCGGCACCGTCACAGTGATGCGGTAGTTCTTGTCCCCATCCACCTGAACATTGCCTGCGGTATCGATCAGTTCCAGATCATCCCAGCTCAGGCGGCCTGACGGGTCATAGTCCGGCTTGCTGAGGTAGAACTGCCAAAAAGAGGGGTTATGGGGCGCCGTGGCATGGAACACCAGCTCAAACTGATTTTGTTCATTCAGCACCACGGTGGTTTTCTGCCAGTGGCTGGACGCCACATTGAGGCCATCCTTTGCGTCACTGCCCGCGGCACACAGAGTGCCATCCGGGATCTGGGCCCGCACTGCCGCCATGTTCTGGTAATCCACCACATTGGCCGCCACTTCGTTCTGCTGCACAAAGGGGTAGGCGCCGGAGCGGTCGTAGGCCGCCTGACAAGCGGCGTTGGGGATGCTGTTGCTCCAGAACCCGCCATCGTCATTACAGATGTGTTGACGCGCGGCCGGGAAATCCACCCAACCATGGGCCTGCAATGATTGCGGGGAAAGCAGCACCGGCAGCAGGACGCCGCCCATCCAAAGTGTTTTTTTCATCGAGTTGCCTCAAGCAAAGGGTTATTACCAAAGGCAGAAACAGAGGGTTTCTGCGGTAGCCCCGCTGCCATCGCACCCCCTACAGGGGCACCTTAGGCCGGTGGCTTTGCGTCACCGGCTTTCGCCGGGTTTGCCTTTATCACGTCGGTATGCGGTGCACCGCATACGCCAGCGGATGGTATGGCCACCGCAAAAACACTTTCAACAACAAAGATTTGGCGTCAATTTCCCGATATTTACATCACACCAGACATGGCCCAACAAAGAGCATCAATAGCCCACGCTCAACTCGCCAGGCAGTTCATTCCGCAAATTTGTCCAACGCTGTCAGTCATCTTCCCGCTGGACCGACCAGAGCATTTTGGGGCGCACTGGTGAGCGAAGCGCCGGGCAAAAAAAGGTTCTTCGCGGATTAGCGGGGAAAGAAGACAGAAGCGACTTCTCCAACAAAATACCTTTTCATGGCCTCTGCTCGCCTTGAGGGACTGATGCTGTTTCCGAATAAGAATGAGCACCCAGCTATCACGGCTCAGCCGTCCACCAAAGGCCGACTCGCGGCGCTGAGCGGGAACGACTGGGAGTGAAGCCGAGGGCCAGGGATGGCCCGAGTGCCAGTCGAGCAGGGATGCGAGTCTGGCCAGTGCTGAACGGGAAGGAGTGGGAGCGAAGGGCTTTCGCCGCGCCGGAGGCAGGGGTGTCAAGAGCGGGGCGCGCAGCCGGGCAACGCCCTTCTGGTGCCCGCCGGGGCATCCCGGCAATGGCTCGGTACGTGGAAACGGGCTCGGAGCCAAGGTTCCCACGGAAATATGCGATGAACCAAAAAAAAGCCCGCCAATGGGCGGGCTTTTTCATTGCGGGTGACTTACGCCTGCGGGCGCATGGCCGGGAACAGAATCACATCGCGGATGGTGTGGCTGTCGGTAAACAGCATCACCAGGCGATCGATACCGATGCCCTGACCTGCAGTCGGCGGCAGGCCGTGCTCCAGTGCGGTCACGTAGTCACCGTCGAAGAACATCGCTTCGTCGTCACCGGACTCTTTGGCTTTCACCTGGTCCAGGAAACGCTGCTTCTGATCTTCAGCGTCGTTCAGCTCGGAGAAGCCGTTGGCGATCTCGCGGCCACCGACGAAGAACTCGAAGCGATCGGTGATCTCCGGGTTGTCGTCGTTACGACGAGCCAGCGGAGACACTTCGGCCGGGTACTCGGTGATGAAGGTCGGCTGGATCAGGCGGTGCTCAGCGGTCTCTTCGAAGATCTCGGTGATCACACGACCCAGGCCCCAGGACTTCTCAACCTCGATCTTGAGGTCTTTGGCCACTTCGCAAGCGCTCTCGAAGGTGCTCAGCATCTCCAGGGTCACTTCCGGGTTGTACTTCAGGATCGCTTCACGCATGGACATGCGGGCAAACGGTGCGCCGAAGTCAAACTCCTCTTCACCGTACTTCACCTTGGCAGAACCCAGTACCTGTTCGGTCACAGTGCGCAGCATGTCTTCGGTCAGGTCCATCAGGTCACGATAGTCCGCGTACGCCATGTAGAACTCCATCATGGTGAACTCGGGGTTGTGACGCGGCGACAGGCCTTCGTTACGGAAGTTACGGTTGATCTCGAACACGCGGTCGAAACCACCCACGACCAGACGCTTCAGGTACAGTTCCGGCGCGATGCGCAGGTACATGTCCTGATCCAGGGCGTTGTGGTGAGTGATGAACGGACGTGCGGAGGCACCACCCGGGATGACCTGCATCATCGGGGTTTCCACTTCCATAAAGTCGCGGTCGGTCATGTACTGACGGATCGCGGCGATCACTTTGGAACGCACCTTGAAGGTGTTACGGGACTCTTCGTTGACGATCAGGTCCACGTAACGCTGACGGTAGCGCTGCTCCTGGTCAGTCAGACCGTGGAACTTCTCCGGCAGCGGGCGCAGGGCTTTGGTCAGCAGCTGGTATTCGGCCATGTCGACATACAGGTCGCCTTTGCCGGATTTGTGCAGCTGGCCTTTAACGCCGATGATGTCGCCGATGTCCAGACCGCCGATGGATTTCAGTTCTTGCTGAACCTCTTTGGAGGCGTAGGACTGGATGCGACCGGACACGTCCTGAATCGCCAGGAACGGGCCACGTTTGGCCATGATGCGACCGGCGATGGACACGGTGGTGGCCATCACTTCCAGTTCGTCTTTGGTCTTCTCACCAAATTCGGCCTGCAGGTCAGCGGCTTTGTGCTCAGGACGCCAGCTGTTGGGGTGGCCATTGGCTTTGCAGTTCTGACGGATCAGATCGAGCTTGCCACGGCGCTCGGCAATCAGCTTGTTCTCGTCTTGCAGTTGTTCAGTCATCTTCTCAATCCTTACAGACCAGACTTCAGGCTGGCCTCAATAAAGCGGTCCAGATCCCCGTCCAGCACCGCTTGGGTGTTGCGGGTTTCCACGCCAGTGCGCAGATCCTTGATGCGGGAATCGTCCAGCACGTAAGAGCGGATCTGGCTACCCCAGCCGATGTCGGATTTGGCATCTTCAGCCGCCTGTTTTTCGGCGTTCTGCTTCTGCATCTCCAGCTCAAACAGTTTCGCTTTCAACTGTTTCATCGCCTGGTCTTTGTTCTTGTGCTGAGAACGTTCGTTCTGACACTGCACCACGGTGTTGGTCGGCATGTGGGTAATACGCACCGCAGATTCGGTGGTGTTTACGTGCTGACCACCGGCACCGGAAGCGCGGTATACGTCGATACGCAGGTCGGCCGGGTTGATCTCGATGTCGATGTTGTCATCCACTTCGGGATACACGAACGCCGAGGAGAACGAGGTGTGGCGACGGCCGCCGGAATCGAACGGCGATTTACGTACCAGACGGTGTACGCCGGTTTCGGTACGCAGCCAGCCAAAGGCGTACTCACCGGAAATCTTCACGGTGGCGCTCTTCAGGCCCGCAACTTCGCCCTCGGACACTTCGATGATCTCGGCTTTGAAGCCCTTGGCTTCCGCCCAACGCAGGTACATGCGCAGCAGGATGTTGCACCAGTCCTGCGCTTCAGTACCGCCGGAGCCGGCCTGCAGATCCAGGTAAGCGTCGTTGGCATCCTGAGCACCGGAGAACATACGACGGAACTCCAGCTTCTCCAGCTGAGCTTCCAGACCTTCAAGTTCGGCCTTGGCCTCCTCGAAGCTCTCTTCGTCCTGCTCTTCCACGGCCAGGTCCAGCAGCTCACGGACGTCTTCCAGGCCCTGATCCAGGTCGTTGATGGTTTTCACCACCGCTTCCAGGTTGCTGCGCTCGCGACCCAGCTCCTGGGCGCGCTCAGGCTCATTCCAGACGTCGGGCTGCTCCAGCTCCGCGTTTACTTCTTCCAGACGCTCTTGTTTGGCGTCATAGTCAAAGGTACCCCCTAAGGAGTTCTGTCCGCTCAGACAGCTCCTTGATGCTGTTCAGCACCGGATTGATTTCGAACATGATCGTCCTGCTTCTTTCTTTACAAACGAGGTGAAGATCCAAACCCGAAATTGTACCCGATATGCGCTATCGCTGCACGAGTGAAAAACGCCCAATTCCGGGTTTTTTCGCCGTGATACCGGCGCTCGGTGCCCTTAGGCTGTCGCTGGCTGCAGTGCGGCCTGACGCCGTTTGATCACCCGCCACATCAGGCCGATGCACAGCAGGTAAATCAGCATGCCGCTGATCGCCTCAAACGCCATCCCTTTCATCATCAGAACCGGCACCAGCGAGATCATCACCATATCCACCAGCGACCCCGGCACGTAAGCGATGGCGTAGTCATCCAGCACCCGGGAGCGCATCTTAGGATCGACAATGCGCAGCAGGGCGATCCCCATCCCTACGGTGCCGGTCAGCCAGCCCCAGGAAAACACCGCTTTCTCAAACCAGTTCTCCCCCAGGATCCGCGGGGCTACTACCAGCACCATCATCAGGTTGAAGACGATGCCCAGCAGCACCATCAGGATCAGCGGCACGGCGTAGTTCAGCAGGATGGTGATCTTGATCGCCGCGATACCGAACACCACCAGAAAGTCACTGGCGGTGCCGGTACAGTGGCCAAAGATCTTGTCGTCAAAATAGATTTTGCCACCGAGCTTTTTCAGCACAGTTCGGGCCGCCAGCCCCAGGCCAAAGGCGGTAACAAAGGCGGGCACCCGCACCAGTTCATGGAAACCGGACAGGTAAACCGCAGCGTGGTAGGCGGCCACCGAAACGGCGATCAGCAACGCCGCATGCATGGCCAGGGCGTCGATGGAGATGGAGGCGGCGGTTTCCCGGCCCAGGTGGCCCTGTTCGTCGGCCGGCACCAACCCTTTGCGGGCGGTTTTGCTCATGGTTTCAAAGCGGGCGAAATCGGTGATCCAGCCTTTACGCAGGCCCAGGTGGATCAGCAGCAGCCCCACCAGGATGGAGACGAATATCCCCACGGTGGCGGTGGTCAGCGCCAGGGTCAGGGCATCCTCCCAACCCATGCTGCCCAGAGTCTCCCCCACCACCACACCGGTGCCGTGGCCGCCCATAAACCCGGCGGAGAGCACCAGGCCAAAAGCGGGACTGAGACCGGGCCAGATAAAGGTCATCAGGGCCAGCCCCATCAGGGCACAAAAGGCCCACTGGCCGACGTTGGCCAGCTGGTTAAAGGTCCACAGGCTACCGCAACGGGTCACCAGGGTTCGGGCCGAGGGAAAATCGGTGGCCAGGCCGAGCGAGGCAAACAGCACCACGGTCAGGATGCTGGCGTTGCTGGCAAACTGCTCACTCCAGGGCAGCCAGTCCAGACCGGCAGAGCCCAACAGCAGGGCCAACAGACCTGCGATCAACGCCGCAGGCAGATAGAGCTTTTGCAGCAGGGTAATGTGCGCACGCAGCAGTTTGCCGCACAACAGTAGCCCCCCCGCGATACCAAAATCAGTAAACAGCTCCCAATTGGTGATCATTCAAAAGGCTCCTCTTTACGCGGGAGCCATTGCACTCCCGCTCACCAAGACCGTCAGACCACGCCCAATCCCATCGCCCAATAAGCAATAGGCAACGCCGATCCGTCCTGGATCCCAGTGGCACGCAGGCCTGACTCAAATGAACGCAAAAACGCGCGATATAAGACGCCGAAGGGCGTATGAACACGGAACGATGACCGCGACAGAAGGGGGTTACGTTAAGTCAACGGGGGCCGGAGAGGGCCCAGGCGAGACGCACAGGAAGTGTGCCGCACCACAACGCAACCTTGAACCGGGCCAAGGGGGCCGATTCAGCGAGGGGGATACTAAAGCAAATGGGAGCAAAGTGCCAACGGCGCCGGAAGGCGCCGTTGGCGGGGGCAGATTACTGGGTCAGGATGGCGACCAGATCCTGCTCCAGAGAGGCTTTCGGCGCACCAGCGATGCGGCCGATCTCTTTGCCGCCCTGGCTGACAATAAAGGTGGGGATGGATTCAAACTCGATGCTGTCCAGGGAGACGTCACCGGCTTTACCCTGCTTGTCCACGCCGATGTAACGCACCTGGATGTTGGCGTTGTTCAGCGCTTTCATGATCTTGATGAAGGCCGGGGTATGGGTATGGCAGTCGCCGCACCAGGTGCCCACCACTACGGTGATTTCGGTCGGCTTGTCATAGCCCTGCAGCGGCGCCAGTGCGGCGGTATCCACCTGGTATTCCAGGTAGCTGCGACCCATCGGCACCAGTTCAAAGATGAGTTTATTGGGGTCCAGCTCACCGGTCAGGACGGCGTCCTGCATGGGCGCCGCTCCGTGCGGGCTGCCGTGCGGATTGGCCATGGTGGGCTGGTCAACACCGCCCATGGTGGCCAGCATGCGCTTGTGGTCCAGCGGTTGGGCTTGAGCAACGCCGGAAACCAGGCCAGCGGCCAGCAGTGCAAGGGCAATTTTCTTCATCTTTATGCGTCCTGAAATATGCTGAAGAGAGTCATATGTGATTGCACTCTACTCTGGCAGTTCCCTGCCCGGGCGGCAAGCGCATGGGATTTGTGAGTCCCTTCACACACCTGAGGGTGAGAGGGTACTATCGTCGCCAACACCTGTCCTGAATTCCGGCCCGCACATGCGCCAACAACCCACCCAATCCCAGTTCTACCTGCTGCGCTTCGGCAAAACCACTCTGCGCGCGCTCCACGTTCTCGGCCTTTGCGGCGCTGCCGGCGGATTCTATTTCGCCCTGCCCATCGAGATGTGGCGCAACTGGTGGATCCTCGCCATGGCATCCGGCACCGCGCTGCTGCTGTGGGAGGTCTGGCGCAGCCGCCTCTACCTGGTCCAGATGAAAGGGGTGCTGACCCTGGTAAAGCTCGCGCTGCTGGCACTGTGTGTGCCGCTGCCGCAATGGAAAGCGGAGCTGTTCAGCATCATCGTGCTGATGTCTGTCATCACCGCCCATGGCCCATCGCAGCTGCGCCACTACTCCATCTGGCACCGCCGTGAATTGCGTGGCAAGGAGATCAAGGGATGAGTCATCAGGGCCAGACACCGGCGCAGCTGGTGCTTGACGCGATGCCGCATCTGGCACCGCAGAGTACCGTGCTGGACCTGGCTTGTGGCTACGGCCGCAATGGATTGGCCCTGGCCCGGGCCGGGCATGTGGTGTGGTTCGCCGACCGCGACCGTGAGGCCCTGTCAGCCATCCAGGCTCGCCTGAGCGAAGAGCGCCTGAACGGCGTATTGTGGCAACTGGACCTGGAGGCTACGGCGCGGCCGCTGGGCCAGCGTCAGTTTGATGCCATTGTGGTGTGTCACTACCTGCACCGACCGCTGCTGCCCGACCTGATGGCGGCCCTGCGACCGGGTGGGGTTTTGATCTATGAAACCTTCACCACCGCCAATCGCGCCTTCGGTCGCCCCAACAATCCCGCGTTCTTATTGGAACCGAATGAGTTGGCGGAGGTCTTTGCTTCCATGACGCCTATCCACTACCGTGAAGGAATATGGCGCAATCCGGATCGGGCCACCGCCCGGTTGATCGCTCGCAAGCCTGTGTAAAAGGAGAGACAGATGCTGCAATGGTACCCGGTTCACTATCGCATTGGTGCGGCTCCGCTGCTCACCGCATCCATGGTGGTGATCGCCCTGCTGGGGCGCCTGCTGTTGCCGGGTTCAGCCCTGGTGGTGTGGCCGTTGGTGGCGTCACTGCCGATCATCTGCCTGCTGCATCTGTACCTGATTGTGGATGATCAGGCGATGGGCAAACTCGACGCCGTGTTTTACGCTCTGGTGCACCTGCCACTGGCCTTTGTGGTGTGGACCTTCTGTCTGCTTCACGCCACCGGCGGCGACCTGTTCTGACTTGCATCCCACCGCCCCTTCTCATATCGTGTGCGCCCCTTTCTGACACAGTAGCCCGAACCAGATCATGACGGAGTTTCAGTACCAGCCACCGATGGAGCCCTACCTGACGGTGCTCTATGAAGACAAAGATATCGTGGTGGTGGACAAGCCGAGCGGACTGCTGTCGGTGCCGGGCCGGGATCCGGCCCACCGTGACAGCGTCTATTCTCGTGTGGCGGAGCGCTACGGCACCGTCTACGACGTGCACCGTCTCGATATGGCCACCTCCGGGGTGATGGTGCTGGCGCTGCGAAAGAACGCCGAGCGGGAGCTGAAACGCCAGTTCCGCGACCGGGAAACCAGCAAGACCTACCTGGCTCGGGTGTGGGGCCACCTGGCCCAGCCGGAAGGGGAGATCGACCTGCCGCTGATCTGCGACTGGCCCAACCGGCCCAAGCAGAAGGTCTGCCACGACACCGGCAAACCCTCACTGACCCGTTACCGCGTGCTCAGTACCGATGACCACTCCAGCCTGCTGGAGCTGACCCCCATCACCGGGCGTTCACACCAGCTTCGGGTGCACCTGCTGGCGCTGGGTCACCCGATTCTGGGTGACGGTTTTTATGCCGAGGGTGAGGCACTGGCCGCCGCCGACCGACTGTTGCTGCACGCCCACACCCTCGAGATCAAACAGCCCTACTCCGGCCAACCGCTGCGCTTTGAAGCCGCCGCGCCGTTTGCCTGAGTCTCGGCCCGGGCCGTTACAGGCGGCTCGGGCACGCTTCCGCCCACACTCCGCACTGCACTTGGCCGATGTGCTCGGCGCCCAGCAACAGCATCACCAATCGTGACTGACCGATGCCGCCACCGATGGTCTGCGGCAACTGGCCACCCAGCAGGCTTTGATGCCACGGCTGGGCCAGGCCGGATTCACTGCCCGCCACGCGCATCTGGTGTTGCAGCGCCAGGCTGTCGACTCGCACCCCCATGGATGAGAGCTCAAAGGCATCCCCCAGCACCGGGTTCCACACCAGCAGGTCACCGTTGAGGCCACGGCCCAGTTCGGTTTCGCTGCTCCAATCGTCGTAATCCGGAGCCCGCATGTCGTGGGGTTGGCCATCCGCCAGCTCGCCGCCGATGCCGATCAGGAAGACCGCCCCCAGCTCCTGACAGATACGGCGCTCCCGCTCAGACGCCGGCAGATCCGGGTAGTGCTGACGCAGGGCTTCAGCGTGCATAAAAGTCAGCGTTTCAGGCAGTTGTGCCGGAATACCGTGTTGGGCTTGCAGGGCGGCCTCAGTGGCCTTGAGGGCCGACCAGATCGCCTCAACCCGCGCTTTCAGGCCGGACAGGGTGCGCTCCTCCCGGCCCATCACCTGCTCCCAGTCCCACTGGTCAACGTAGACCGAATGCTTCGGGCCCAGGATCGCTTCGTCCGGACGCAGGGCTTTCATCTGCGCCAAAATCCCTTCACCAGGGCCGAACTGGTAACGGCCCAGGGTCGCCCGCTTCCACTTCGCCAGTGAGTGCACCACTTCGAAGCGGCGCTCCGGCAGGGTCTTTACCTGTACAGACACCGCTTTCTCAGTTCCGGACAAGCCATCCTGAATGCCGCTGCCCACCTCGCTGAGAATCGGGGCCTGCACCTCCAGCAGATTCAAACGCGCGCTCAGCTCCCGGGCAAAGGTGTCACGGATAAGAGCGATTTTTTGCTGTTTCTCGATGTAGGCGCGTTTCATGCTGGTGAATCCTCATAAAAACTCAGTTCGTGCAGAGGATTCTTCATTGCCAAAACCACTTCATCAATAGATCATCAAAGAAAAACTGACATTGAAAAATTATCCTTAATGAAATGCCGATTTCATTCCATGATCGTTAAATCCGGAGCGGAAAAATGACCGAAAATTATCGAATCGACAATCTCGATAAAGCGCTGTTGAGCGCCCTTCAGCAGGATGCCCGGGTGCCCTACGCCGAACTCGCCAAACGTCATGGCGTCAGCGCCGGTACCGTGCATGTGCGGGTGGAGAAGATGAAACAGGCCGGCATCATTACCGGAACCCAAGCGATGGTAGACCCGAAGTCGCTGGGGTATCAGGTGTGCTGTTTTATCGGGATCAACCTCAAAGCCGCTGGCGATTACCCAAAGGTGCTGGCCAAACTGCAAGCCCTGCCGGAGGTGGTGGAGGCTTACTACACCACCGGCCATTACAGCATCTTTACCAAGATCCAGACCCGCAGCATCGACGCCCTGCACCACCTATTGGTCAATCAGATCCAGGCGATTCCACAGATTCAGTCCACTGAAACCCTGCTGTCACTGCAGCAGCCGATCCAGCGACAGGTGACGCCTTAAATGGCAAAGTGATCCATTTCCGTCCTATACCAGTAGATGACACCGTAAAGCTTAAGTTACGCAGCATTTTGTCGAACGCTTTGCCACCAAAACAAAGCGCTCGCCTTAATGTAGGTGGGATGTTACAAAAGCATACGTTCATTCTTTGAACGCAATGCCAGACAGGATGTCGTCGTCAGGCAGTCATTACGACATGGAAGGAAAATAATGAAAAAACAACTCGCACTGGCCATCGCAGCAGCCTGCTACAGCGCAGGGGCTCTGGCGGCGGTCCAAGTTGGACCGCAGGGTTATACGCCGCTGAAACCCGCCGCCATCAGTGACAAAGCCTCTCGCGTCAAGCACGCACCTCTGGCCATCGAACGATTCCAGGCTGACCCTAACGATGATGGCGGTGTGCACCGCTACATCATACAGTTAGCATCACCGGCCCTGCCCAATTATAAAGGCGGCATCAGTGGACTGACCGCCACCAACATCCAGGCCAATCGCAGCAACGCACTGACCGGACAGGACGGCAAACCTCGCCTCAATGTTCGCAGTCAGGCCAGTCTCGACTACCGCGCCCACCTGATGGATGAGCAGCAGCGCTTTATCGGTAAGGCCAGCCAAACCCTTGGCGGATCATTCAATGTCCTGGCCCAGACCCAGCTGGCCCTCAACGGCATGATTGTCGAAGGCACCCAGGCCGAGATGATGAAGCTGGCCAAGATGATGGACGTTCGCAGCATCACCCGCGACAAACGCCATGAGCTGCACACCGACCGTGGTCCGGGTTGGATTGGCGCCAATAAGGTCTGGGACGGCACCGTCACCGGAGTGGAGTACAAGGGCGAAGGGATCATCGTCGGTATCCTCGACACCGGCGTAGACACCAACAGCCGCTCCTTTGCCGCCACTGGTGATGATGGCTACACCCACACCAACCCCTATGGCGAAGGCATTTACAAAGGCGACTGCCTGACCGATGCCAGCCTGTGTAACGCCAAACTGGTTGGCGTTTACAGCTGGCCGGAAATCACTGACGAGTATCAGGGTGAAGTGCCCGCCAATGGCCAGGATTATAACGGCCACGGCAGCCACACCGCTGGCACCACCGCCGGTAACGTGCTGTACGATGTGCCGGTACTGGATGCCGATGGTAAGCCCGGCACCTTCTCCTTTGATCAGATCTCTGGCGTTGCCCCGCACGCCAACGTGGTCTCCTTCCAGACCTGTCTGCCCGGCGAAAGCGACGATCCCCTGTCCGGCTGCTTTACCTCACTGGCGGTTCTGTCTGTCGAAGCGGCCATTGCCGACAACATCTCAGTGCTCAACTACTCCGTCGGCGGCAGCTCCAGTAACCCCTGGAATGACAGCGAGTCCATCGCCTTCCTGAATGCCCGGGCCGCCGGGATTCATGTGGCCACCTCTGCCGGCAATGACGGCCCCGGTCCGGCTACCGTCGGCTCCCCGGGGGACAACCCCTGGCTGACCTCAGTGGGCGCTTTTACCCATGACCGTGATTTCATCGAAAAGTCGCTGACCCTGTCCGGTGGCGACACGCCGGTCCCGACCGGCATCAGCGGTAAGTCCATCACCGGTGCGCTGGCGGCCACACCGCTGGTCTACGCCGGCGACTTCGACAACGCCAACGATCCGGACAACGACCCTGCCCAGTGTCTGCAACCCTTCCCCGAAGGCACCTTTAACGGCGAGATCGTGATTTGTGACCGTGGCGAGATTGCCCGCGTCGCCAAGGGCCAGAACGTGGCCGCTGGTGGTGCTGCTGGTTTTATCCTGGCCAACCTTCAGGACGGTGCCACCAGTGTTGTCGCAGATGCCCACGTGATCCCGGCGCTGCACATCGACGCCAATGACGGCGATGCGCTGAAAGCCTGGCTGGCCACCGGAGACGGCCACACCGCCGCCATTCCGGCCTCCACCGTCGGTTCCAACCCCAATGTGGCGGACATCGCCGCTGACTTCACCTCCCGTGGCCCCAACCCGAGTGTGCCGGATGTGCTGGTACCCCATGTGGCCGCCCCGGGCGTCAGCATCTACGCCGCCTACGCCCCGACCACCCCGTTCAAAGGCACCCCGGATGGCGCCGAGTTCGCCTTCCTCAGCGGCACCTCCATGGCCAGCCCACACGTGGCCGGTGCGCTGGCGCTGATCGCCGGTACCCGCCCGGACTGGACCCCGGCGGAAGCGCAGTCGGCGCTGATGCTGACCGCGACCCAGGCCGCCTGGAAAGAGGATGGCAGCACCCGCGCTGACTTCTTCGACATGGGCGCGGGCCGGATCCAGATCGACAAAGCGATCAATTCACCGCTGGTGCTGGACGAGAGCCGCGACGATTACCTCGCCGCTGACCCCGCTCAGGGGGGTGACCCGAGCCAGATCAATATGGCCTCCCTCGCCAAAGGCGACTGCATCGGTAGCTGCAGCTGGACCCGTACCGTTAAAGCCACCCAGGGTGGCAGCTTTACCGCCAGTGGGGTGGCATTGGATGCGGGCATGACCCTCAGTGTCGAACCTGCCAGCTTCACCCTGGCTGCCGGTGAAAGCCAGACGCTGCAGATCACCGCCGATGTGATGGACGCCAAACGTAACGAATGGAACATGGGCAACATCGAGCTGAGCAACGGCAGTGAAACCCTGCGCATGCCGGTCGTCGCCTTTGCCTCCACCGGTAATCTGCCGGACCATGTGGCCATCACGGCACACCGTGATGCCGACAGCATCCTGCTGCCGGACATCACCGCCGTCGCGATCACCGACTTTACGGTGACCTCCTACGGCCTGACCAAGGCCGACCAGACCGACGGCAGCCTGGCCGAAGACAGCGACCTGACCTCACCGTTTGACGACACTACCGATGGTGTTGAGGTTCAGCTGCTGACCGTGGCAGAGGGCAGCAAACGCATGGTGGCTGAGATCCTGGCCTCCAGCTCTCCGGACCTCGACCTGTTCGTCGGCATCGATACCAACGGTGATGGTGTGGCCCAGGCTGAAGAGCTGCTGGCATACAGTGCGACCAGCACCGCCATGGAGAAAGTGGACCTGGCCTCACCGCAGGCGGGTGACTACTGGATTCTGGTACAGAACTACGCCGCCTCCGCCGAAGGGGCCAGCGACACCTACACTCTGGCAACGGCTCTGGTGGACGGTACCACTGGGGACAACCTGACCATTGAGGGTCCAGCTACCGTCGGCGCACTGGAAACCTTTGATCTTCGCATCCTCTGGAACGACGACATGATGGAGGGCGATCGCTTCTACGGTGCCGTTGAACTGGGTACCGATGCCGATGACGAAACCAACCTCGGCATGATGCGAATCGACCTGGAGCGGGGTGAAGACGATGTGGTTCTCTCCAGCAACCTCGAAGACGGCGCACGGGTAGAAGCGGGCGATCCAGTCAACTTCACCGTCACGGTCAAGCCGAACCTGAACATTGAAGACCGCAGCTACGACATCAGCCTCACTGTGCCGGACGGCATCATTGTGGATGAAGCCAGCCTGCCGGAAGGGGCCAGCTTCAGCGGCAGCACCCTGACGCTGCCCACCGTGCTGATGCCCTCTCTGGCCGGTGTGCCCCTGCACAGCTACGCCATGACCAGCAACGCGGATGACGCCCGCTGCGTGATGCCGGACTTTGGCCAGGGCGGAGGCTACGTCGACCTGGAAACCCTGATTGAGGTGAAGACCAATCCGGATCTGGAGGGTGACAATGTGCTGTGGGGCTGGGATCGCAGCCACGAGTTCCTGGGTAAGCAGTACGACACCCTGTACTTCGGTGACGATGGCTTTATCACCTTTAGCAACAGTGCCGGTGAAAGGCCCTTCGAGAATCAGGCCCTGCCGGACATGCTCGACCCCAACAACCTGTTGGCCTTCCTGTGGCGGGACGGGGTGGTGGTGTATGACGAAGCCAGCAACAGCGGAGTGACCTTGGCCGCAGCCGGCGACATCAGCCTGATCGAGTACGACAACCTGGTGACCTACTACCAATTCACCGACGCCGCAGCCGCCGACGTGATGGACGTCGAGATCCTGTTGATGCCCAGCGCTGGCGAAGGCCCCGAGATCATCGTCGCCTTTGACAATGTGGAGCACCAGTACGGTTCCATCCTCGGCGCCACCATCGGCTACGAGGACGCTACCGGCACCACAGGGGATATGATGATCTATCACGCCTTTAATGATCCCCAGGGCGCCATCGGTGACCTGAACGTGGACATTGCCGACGGCACCCTGCTCTGCTTCGACCAGCAGCTGAACATTGAACCCACCGAATTCAACTTCAGCGGCACCGTGGCCGAAGACTTTACCGGCGGCCCCATCTCCATGGTTCTGACCTCCGAAACCGATGCCGATGGCACTCAGTCGGAGAGCAATGAAACCGCCGGTACCGTTGAAGTGGAAGGGGCACCGGTCGTGACCATCGCAGGCAGCAAGAGCGCTACCCTGACCGCCAATGAGCGCACGACTGTGACTCTGGCCGGTGAAGCCACTGACCCCAATGGTGACGCCCTGACTCTGAGCTGGATCCAGACCAGTGGCCCCGCCGCCACCCTGTCCGGCACCAGCCAGGCCCAGGCCCGTGTTGAACTGCCTGCGGTAGAGGGACGCACCGAGCTGGTGTTCCAGCTGACCGCCAGCGATGGCGGCCGTGATGGCAGCGCCACCATCACCGTCACCGTCAACAACACCGATGACGATGGCGGCAGCCTGGGTTGGTTGGTGCTGTTGCTGACTCCGTTGGCCGCCATACGCCGCCGTAGCCACTAAACGGAACCAATGAATAAGGGCGCCTAACGGCGCCCTTTGTTTTGTTCTGCCCCTCGGTTCCTCGTTTCACACGACCTATCCTAACGGCGTCCCTGCCCCCAGCTTCCCTTGAATCCTGACGCTCTCCTTGACCGGCTCAATGGCTCCCAAAAGCAGCCCTTTGGCCATGTCACAATGCAACAGATGAGAGAGCAGGGATGCGCCCAGTGCGAGTTGGGTGGGATGAAATGACAGGGATCCAATATGAGCAAAACCAAAATAGCCTTTTCCATCACCTTTGCAGTGTGGTGCTGTAGCTTCTTTGCATGGGGCGAGCAGCCAATAAACACCTACGCTCATTTTGAACAGCTGGCCACCCGTACTCATTGGGAGCCACCACTCCGAACCGAAATCCCAAATCAAAAGCAGCAACGGTTTATTGTGCAGTTTCAGTCCGCCCCGCTGATCAGTTTGGGCGTGCGCGGCTCGGCCGCTACCTGGCAAACTTCGCAAACACAGAACACCGACCACTGGGATCGGGTTTGGCAACATCAAGAGCAATTGAATACAGAATATCGTGCACTGTCAGACGCCCTCAATACCGAAGGCATTAACGCCGGCATTGCGCACCGATTCAGCACTGTGATGAACGGTGTCGTCCTCTCAGGCAGCAATCTCAACGCCTCAGAGATTGCTGCGATTCCCGTTGTCAAAGCGGTCTTTCCTGAACGTTATTACAGCGTCTCTTTGGATGCCTCTCAGGACCTGATCAACGCCCCAGTGCTGTGGGAGCGCCTTGGCCAGCCTAATCATGCTGGCAAAGGGGTAAAGATCGCCATCATTGACTCCGGCATCTACCCCGAACACCCCATGTTTTCCGATGAGGGTTTTCAACCTGCCTCACAACACCGGCCCCAGGACGATTACTGCGCCACCGTCGACAGCACCTTTTGCAACAACAAGGTGATCGCGGCCCGCTGGATCTCGCCAACGTTTCCAGTCTGGCAAGATGAATATATGAGTCCAAGGGGATTCAATGGTCACGGCACCCATGTCGCAGGCATCGCAGCCGGCAACCCGGTCACCACGGAGTTTAAGGGACAACAGCTGGACTTTTCAGGCGTCGCTCCGGGTGCCTATCTGATGGTCTATAAGGCACTTTATGCCTCTGCTAACAACCCTAACGGCGCGTCCGGTTCCAACATTATGCTGCTTCAGGCGCTTGAACATGCCGTTAATGATGGTGCCGATGTAATCAATAACTCTTGGGGCGGCGCGGTTGGCATGGATCCGGCCCTATCCCCATTTCAAGACGCCATTGAAGCCGCTGAGGCCGCCGGCATCGTGGTGGTCAACTCGGCAGGCAACTCCGGCCCCAGTGCCAACACCATCGGCTGCCCAGGCTGCATCGAGGCCGGGATCACTGTGGCAAACAGCTCTCATGGGCGCTTTATCAGTCACTTTTTAAAGCCAGACGGCTTTGACCCAATGGTTGCTGCACCCGCCCTGACCAACCTCACCGAACGGGAGATCCGTGCTCCGATCGCCACCATTAATCAACTGAGCAATATTGAAGGCTGTGAACCCTTTTCAGCCAACAGTTTACAGGGGCAGATAGTGCTGCTTCAGCGGGGAACATGCGGCTTTATCGTGAAGGCCCAGAACGCCCACGCCGCCGGAGCCGTCGCGATGCTGGTTTTCAACGACCGGCCGGGCGAGCCCATTACTATGGCGATGCACTCATCTCCCATTCCTGCCGCCATGATCAGCCAATTTGATGGCGCCGCACTCCTGTCAATCGCCAACAATGGTGCCTCCGTTATGGCCTCGCTCTCTGATCAGGAGCTCCGCCTGGTGGCTAAAGCGTTCGCCGACCATATCTCACCCAGCAGCTCTCGTGGTCCCAATGGCGACCCCCATATTCTCAAGCCGGACATTACCGCACCGGGCACCAACATCCTGTCGGCCATCCCCACACAACAAGCCAATGGTAAGACCTCGTCTTATGCGATGCTCAGTGGCACCTCAATGGCCGCCCCCCACGTCGCCGGAGCAGCGGCGTTGATGCGACAGCTTCATCCTGACTGGAGTGCCATTGAGATCAAAACCGCGCTGACCAGCTCCAGTCATCGGGACAATCTGCGTAAGGAGGATAACAACTCAGCGGCGACGCCTTTTGATGTGGGCGCAGGAAGACTCGATCTGGACGCCGCTGCACGCGCCGTTTTGACCTTTGATAAAGCCTCCTACACCAACCCAAATTGTGTGACCCAGTGCCAGTTCAATGTGGTCGCAACCAACCGGGGAAACCGTGAAGCAAGCTGGGAGGTATCTGCACAACTGCCGAATGCGGAAGTCGTCATCACACCAGCCCGTGTGTTATTAGCCCCCGGTGTGGCACAGGAGATAACGGTAAAATTTAACTCACTCCATATGGAGACCGATCGCTGGCATTTTGGCGAACTGACCTTCTCAGGCAGCAGTGATGCCCATCTGCCTCTGGCAATTCTGCATACGCTTTCCAGCAACAGAGGGATGACGGCCCTGTATGGGGATAAAAGCAGCCTGGGTTACGGTGAGCAGAGCGACTATCACGCCCGTTTCACCAACAACAGCTTTCACGAAGAGATCGATATTAAACTGCAGGTCAGCCAAAGTTTGACCTTCGATCACGACAGCATTCGTATCCGGAGCAACAGCAGTTCCGGAGGGCAGCTCAACATTGACCACGAACTCAATGCGGTCAGATGGACCGGGCTTCTCGATACCCAGTTCATCGCCATCAAACAAACCCATGTTCCAGGCATCGCAACTCAAGCTCACCAAACCAACCGTGTCCCCTGTCCAGATGGGTGTGACGAAGCCTCGCTGGTTTATCGCGCCCGCGTACCATTCAAATTTAATGGCGATGACTATGAGGTTATCACCCTGTCCAGTAATGGCTTTTTGGTGATTGGAGAAACCCAGATCAACTCGGGCTGGCGCAATCAGAAACTGCCGGATATCGACACGCCCAATGGCGTCATCGCGCCCTTCTGGACCGACCTGAATTTGCTGGGGGACGAGGAGGCATACAGCAGCACCAGCGGCAACGGCTCAATGCACCTTTATGAGGTGCTCGGCGATGATAATGAGCCGCTCTGGCTGGTCGTCGATTGGATTGATGTTCAGGCCTATGGTGCCTCTTCAGCACAACAGTACAGTTTTGGTGTTTGGCTGGGTACGGGCCCCAATAAGGGCACCAACCTGATGACCTACTACCAGCTTGGTCCCCTCCCCTCTCAGTTAACCGTCGGTGTCGAAGACTCAGAAGGGAATAATGGCGCCGTTCGCTACTTCAATGGCCAGGGCTTTGAGCCTAAAGCGGGCGAAACTCTCAAGGTGGATACCCAGCCCGCCGGACATGTTGATATCGATCTTGTCCTGGCCAATCAAGCGGCCGAGTTCAAAACAAACCAGCAATTCCAGGCGCAGGAGGATGTGCCCTTACGCATTGACCTGTTGGAATTACACAGCCAACTGAAACACGTCCCAATTATCCTTGCCGCTAAGCATCAAGGTGTTCAGGTGCAAGCCATGCAATTGATTGATTTGATCTATCCGGAAATCCATGACATTGCCCTGGTACGCCAACCCGAACATGGGACAGCGCAGATGAATGCGGAACACCTTCTGCTCTATCAGCCCAACCGCGACTATTACGGTGCCGACTCACTCCAATACCGCTTGCTGGACAGCGATGGGACCACCTGGGGGTTCGTCGACATCAATATTGAGATCGCCAACGTTAACGACCGGCCGATCATCGACCCCATCGCTGAGCAAAGCGCTTCCCCCGGCCAGACAGTCGAGATCCTGCTGTCAGCAGAGGACGCCGACAACGACGTATTGAATTGGGGCGCGACGCAACGTTCCGGTACCAGTGCCCATTACACATTAAACGACAACAAGCTGGTCATCACCTTAGCGGAAGGAGCAAAGGAGGAGACACTGACCTTCACCGTTGTCGCCAGCGATGGGGTCGTCGAAAGCGAGCCAGTAACCGCCAGTATCAACGTGGTTTCAGGAACATCTCCCGGTACACCGCCTCAAAAACAGACGGAAGAAGCGGCAGAGAAAGGAGGGGGCAGCCTGACCATCGGACTGTGGCTCCTGCCTGTGCTGATGGCCTTCCGTCGGCGTCGAGCCTACCGCTGAATAAGGCGGGCTGCGTTATCCGGTAACCAAGGCAAAGGGCAACGATTCATCAGCCAAAAGGGGCGCCATACGGCGCCCCTTTTTATACCTGCTCCAGCAATCGACCGTGCAACTCCTGCACCACCGGATCCACCTCGCTACCATCCACCAGGAAGCACAGGTTATGGGCACTGGCCCCCTGACAGATCATCCGCACGTTATGGTTCTCCAGTACTTCAAACACCCGCTTGCCCACTCCGGCGGTGGTCGCAATGCGGTTACCGATCACCGCCACCAGAGCCAGACCGGTCTCCACCTCAACCCGGCACATCTGGCCCAACTCCTCCAGCAAGGCTGGCGTCAGCAGTTCGCGGCCACCACTGTCAGAACCGGTGCTATCCAGAGTCAGCGCCACCGACACCTCGGAGGTGGTAATCAAATCCACACTGATGCGGTGACGCGCCAGGATGGCGAACAGTTCCGCCAGGAAACCCTGGGCATGCAGCATATTGAGGCTGTGTACGGTCAGCAGGGTCTGGTTGCGGCGCAACGACACCGCCCGGTAGACCGGGTTGAGTTCAGTTTGATTGCGGATCCAGGTACCGCCCAGTTCCGGACTGCGGCTGCAGCCCACAAAGACCGCGCAACCCGAGCGCACTGCCGGGAGAATGGTGGCCGGGTGCAGCACCTTAGCGCCAAAGGTGGCCATCTCCGCCGCTTCATCAAAGGAGAGCTCCGGGATGGGACGGGCGCCACTTACCAAGCGGGGATCGCAGCTGTATATCCCATCCACATCGGTCCAGATCGCCAGGTTGTCCGCCCCCAACGCCTCGGCCAACAAGGCTGCACTGAAATCGGAGCCGCCCCGGCCCAACGTTGTGGTATTGCCATCGGCGTCAGCCCCGATAAAGCCCTGGGTCACGATCCGTTCCGCGTTCAACCCCACGGCCCAGCGGCCCTGAGCCAGCTGAGCCAGCTCCTGCAGCTGAGGGGTCGCGCGACCATGATGGCTGTCGGTGCGCATCACTTCGCGCACATCCCGGGCTCGGGCCGGCTCTCCACGCTGGCGCAGCAACTCGGCAAATAACAGCGAGGAACACTGCTCCCCCAGCGCCAGCAGGGCATCCACCCTGGCCGGTTCGCCAGGCAGGTGAGCCAGGGACGCACTGTGTTTGTCCATCTCGGTCAGCAGCTGATCCAGAGTGGCAGCCACTTCCGCCGGACGCCCCAGGGCATCGAGGATCTGGTACTGAATCGCGGCGATCTGCCCTAACAGGGCCAGGCGTTTGTCGTTCTCTGCCACACCCGCAGACAGCGCCACCAGCAAGTTGGTGACCCCGCTGGAAGCGCTGACCACCACAACCCGAACGCTGGGATCGGCGAGGATAATATCGGCACAGCGATCCATGGCGGCATAGTCAGCCACCGAGGTGCCGCCAAACTTGGCAACCGTCAGAGAGACAGGGGAAAAAGTGTGTGTGTTCATTGTGCTCCGAACCAATATAGCCGTTCGGAGAGTCTGGATGGGGCACCCGCAAACATCGTGCAATCACGGGGTTTCTTCCAGAAGCTCTCCACCTACATCCAATGGTGACAGCCCCGGAGATTCAGCCCCGGTGGCCGACGGTGTTCCGAGTCGAACGGTTCACCATCTCGGCGTTGCTCCCCCTGGGCCGGCATTGGCGGAGTTCGCTCTCCTGCTCCGGCTTACCTGGGCAACGCACCTCTTCTGTTTCTCCCGCTTGGCGAGAGAGGCACACATCACACCGCAAATGGCCGGTCACTGTCAAACTTTTGTCCGTTTCTTAACCGGACCTGTCGTGATCACTGTCACAACCCGGGTTCAGTGTTTACATTTAAGCAGGGTGTGGATACCGTGACAGCCCCCAAAGCCGGGGATAAAACCGAAAGCGATCACAACTTTAACCCAAACCCTCCGGGTTCCGCTGGTTCTGGCAACCCGCGCAGGTAGAATGGCGCCATCGATTAACGAGCTGACGACTTTCACTGGCATAAACCAGTGGAAATTCGAAACAAACTCATCTTTGCGCCTCGTCAAAAGTCGAACAATTTGTGATCCGCGCCCCAAAAAAGGCGGCCCGTTAACAAAAGTTGGCGAACTGTTGAACCATTTTGGGGTATTTTCAGTCCCACAAGGTGAACAGCCCCGAACGCGGTAACGCGTTGAATGTCGGAGCACACCTTGCAGGAAACTGCAGCCACGATTACATCCCCTGACTGGCTGTATGTGGCAATAAAAGGGACTTTGCATACGCTTAATGGTTAGTGGTACGCCACTGGCTTTGATTTGTGTCGAACAGCGCTTTAGGTAGCTAACATGCAAAATCCGCACATCCTCATCGTTGAAGACGAAGCCGTCACCAGCAACACCCTCAAAAGCATCTTCGAAGCCGAAGGCTACAACGTTACTGTCGCTGTCGACGGTGATGAGATGCACAACGCCCTGAAGACCCACAAGATCTCTCTGGTCATCATGGACATCAACCTGCCTGGCAAAAACGGCCTGTTGCTGGCCCGTGAGCTGCGTGAGCAGGATGACATCGCCCTGATCTTCCTGACCGGCCGTGACAACGAAGTGGACAAGATTCTGGGTCTGGAGATTGGTGCTGATGACTACATCACCAAGCCGTTCAACCCGCGCGAGCTGACCATCCGTGCTCGCAACCTGCTGAACCGCATCGTGAACGCTGGCAAAACCAGCGAAGAGAAGCCCCAGGTTGAGTACTACCACTTCAACGACTGGACTCTCGAGATCAACAGCCGCTCCCTGATCAGCCCGACTGGCGAACCCTTCAAGCTGCCGCGCTCTGAGTTCCGCGCTCTGCTGCACTTTGTTGAGAACCCGGGCAAGATCCTGTCCCGCAGCGACCTGCTGATGAAGATGACCGGCCGTGAGCTGAAGCCCCACGACCGTACTGTGGACGTGACCATCCGTCGCATCCGCAAGCACTTCGAAAGCCACCCGGAAACTCCGGAGATCATCGCCACCATTCACGGCGAAGGCTACCGCTTCTGTGGTGCCCTGAACGAGCACTAAGCACTCGCTTCAGTCATAAAAAAAGGCTGCCTTCGGGCAGCCTTTTTTGTTTGAGTGCGCCGGTTCAGGCGCGCTCAGTCAGGTAATGTTTCAGACTGGTCAGGTCGTTGTCCATGTGCTCACGAATGGCCGCGAACCACTGCTGATGCTCCCCTTCCCAACGCGGTTCATCACCACACTGCAGGGCCTGAGACAACTCCTGGATGCGCTTCAGGCCAACCGAACCGGCCGCCCCCTTCAACTTATGCGCCTCAGACAGCACCTGATCCTTATCGCCGGACTCCAGGCCACGGGCGATGGCATCCACGTATTCCGGGGCCATCTGTTCAAATACCACGACGGATTTGAGCAGGGTGGCAGCCCCGATGGCGGCGCAGTATTGATCGAGGGTAACGGTGTCCAAGTGCTCGTGGGCAGCAGCTGTCATGTATTTCTCCAAGGTCCGGAGGTGAAATTCGAGTCCAGACTCAAACTATCACGGCAAGCTAAGGGTCACAACACGCGCGTTTTCCCATCACTTTGTAAGTTAATCAATGGTATCCTCCCGACCAAAATCGATAACCTCAACGTTCTTGTGGGAAGATGCGAGCTGTCACCTTAGCCGTAGTGGGTGCGCTGACCTGCGCTCAAACCGTTCAAGCCCGGGAAGTCCCCCTGGCCCCGAAACAGATCCAGACCTTTACCCTGTTCAGCCAAGGTCACCAGTTGGAACAACCACTGGTGGTTTACCGCTACGAACAGCGGACACTGGTTCCCCTGCAGGCGTTAAGCGCCGCACTGGGGCTGGAGATTCAGGTTAACCCCAACACCGCCAGTGCCAATGGCTGGGTGGCTGGGGAGAACGCCAACTTTATGCTCGACCTGAACCAGGACGAAGCCCGTCGGGGGCTGGAGCGTTTTGAGCTGGATCCCGCGCGCCCCTGGGGCCGCGACAGCGCCGACCTCTATCTCGACGCCGAACTGATCCAGCAGCTGCTGCCCATCAGTCTCAGCTTTAACCGCCCGGCCAGCCGCCTCTCCATCACCAGCCCCTACCCGCTGCCTGCGGTGATTCGGCTGGAGAAGCAACAATCCCAGATGGCCCAGCTCGGCCTGCAGCATCGCTTCCACAGCGCCGGTTTCGATCCGATCCATCCCCACCCCTACGAGGACCTGTCCGACCCGATGGTGTTCGCCTACGGCAACGCCGCGGTGATGGGCAAGGATATGCTGACCGAGGACTACCAGTTCGGCCTGATCAGCACCGGTGACGTACTGGGACAGAGCTACGAGTTCAACTACACCAAGCTGGCCAATGAGCGCAGTGAATACCGGCTGCGCTTTTCCCGCGACCTGGGGGACGTCAGCGAAGCGCTGCCGCTCAACCTGGGCCGCTACCAGGCCGGTGACGTCAGCTACCTGGGGGACAACATCATGTCCGGCGCCAGCGAAGGTCTGGGTTTCCAGATCAGCAACCTGGCCACCCCCAAAAGCCACCGTTTCGGCACCACCGCACTGGAGGGTAACGCGCCACCGGACTGGCAGATCCACCTGTACCGCAACGGCGTGCTGCTGGCCTTTACCCAGGCCGATGAGTCCGGACGCTATCGTTTTCTGGACGTGCCGCTGCTCGGCGGTGCCAACGTCTTTGAACTGCACCTCTATGGCAATAACGGCGAACACCAGATGCGCCGGGAAACCATCCAGGCCGGACAGCATGTCGGTAAGGGGGAGGTGGGCTTCAATGCCATGTACATCGACAACACCCAGTTCATCTTCAACAATCTGACCCCGGAAGAGGAAAGTGAACTGGGCGCCCGCAACCAGATGGCGATCCGTGCCGATTACGGCATCACCAACGCCATCAGCGCCGGACTCAGCTATTACAACCAGGAGCTGGCCTACGACGACTGGGGCCGGGTGGAACTGGAGAGTCGCCACTTCTACGGCGCCAACGTCTCCGCCGACCTGTTTGGCAGCAGCTGGGTGGTGGAAGGTTTGCGCGATGATGAGGGCAACAACGCCTACATGGCGGGCTGGACCCGTCGCCTCGGCGCCAACCACCACCTGCGCATCGACCACCACTACAACGGCGACATGCGCAACGATCGCATCGACCAGCAGGAGCGCGCGCTGAAGCGGGAAACCGAAGCCTGGCTGGAGGGCCAGACCTGGCGTCTGGGCGGCTGGCAGTATGCCTTTGGTGCCGCCAAGTACAGCCCCCAGGACGGTGGTGAAACCTTCTCGGTTTACCAGAACCGCATCTCTTCCCAGCTCGGCCCGGTCAGCTTCAGCCACCTGTACCGTTACGACACCCAGTACGACACGCGTCTTGAACGCCAAAGCGGTGAGGTGCTGTTCAGCACCACCGGTTACGACTGGAGCCTGTCCGGTAACGCCAAGTACCAGTGGGGCAAAGGGGTGGAAGAGTTGGAAACCCGCCTGCGCTGGCGCCCGATGTACGGGTTCTACAACCAGACCAAGCTGTGGTACCTCGACCCGGAAGAGCGTAAGAGCCGCTTCGGCCTCGGCCATGAGGTGGCGTACCGCTACCGCTGGTTTACCCTCGGTCTGCAGGGCGGCGTGGATACCCGCGGCAACTGGCAGGTCAACACCACCGCCACCTTCGCCATCAACTACCGCGACAACCGCGATGGTCTGGCGGCCGAAGCGCTGCGCCCGCAACTGTCCGATATGGTGGTTCGGGTGTTCCTCGACAGCAACAACAACGGCCACTTCGACCGCCACGACCAGCCGATGGCCGGCCTGGCCATCAGCACCGCGCCGAGCTGGCCCCGTGAAGTGAGTGACGATCAGGGCGAGATCCTGCTGCGCCAGGTGCCGGCCAACAGCCTCTACCGCATCGAGATCGACCCGCGTCATCTGCCGCCGGGCACTGCGCTGCGTGGCGGCCCGGTTGAGGTGATGCCCCTGCCGGGCCAACGTACCGAAGTCGACTTGGCTCTGGTGCGGGTCACCGATGTGGATGGCACCCTGATGACCCCCTACGGCCCAGTAGCCAACATGCCGGTGACCCTGGTGGACCTCAACCACAATACGCTGCTGCAAACCCGCTCCAACGCCGAGGGTCAGTTTGCCCTGCCTGCGATTCCGCCGGGCAACTACTACGTGATCCTGGATGAAGGCCAGTTGAAAGCCCGCAAACTCAAACCGCAGGTGCCGATCCACCCGCTCAACATCGGTGGCCAGGGCGAACCCCGCCGGGACTGGACCATCCCCATCGACGTGCTGGCCGGCAGCCCCATGCAACCGGCTGCTGAGGTGGTGGCCCCGGTTATCGCCCCGCCGCAGCCGATTGTTGACCAGCCCAAAGCGGTCACCCCGGTGGCCAGACTGCCCAAAGCCGAAGCACCGCTGGCGCGTATGGCCGACGAGGATTACACCCTGCAACTGGCGGCCAGCCGCGAGGTATTTAACCTGGCGCGCCTTAAGGCCCAGTTCCCGGCCCTTTCGCTGGAGCAGATCACCGTGATGCGCGCTGGCAAACCGATGCACCTGCTGCTCTCCGGCCAGTATCCCAGCGAGCGCTCCGCTCGATTTGGTCTGCGCGACCTGCCCAAGGAGTTTGCCAACGACCTGCCTCTGGTGCGCCGCGTGGGTGACCTGAAGCGGGAAGCGATTGATGCCCCGGCACCGTCCGCGGCACCGACGCGCGCGGCGACAACCGCAGCGGCCGCAACCGACACCAGCAACGCCGATGCCTGGCTGGCTGCCCAACCCGCCGGTAACCTGACCTGGCAGATGGCCGCCACCAAGGGGCTGGCCAGTGCCGAAGCCTTTATCCGTCAGCACCAGTTGCCGCAACCGGTGGCGATCCACCAGCACAATGGCTGGTACCAGATCCTGTGGGGCAGCTTTGCCGACAAGGCCAGCGCCCAGCAGGCGCTGGAGGCGTTGCCCAAGGCCCCACAAAATCCATGGTTGCGAGGGGTCCGCCAGCTGCGCTAACGTGTGGCCCCCCGCGCAGCGGGTCGAGTTGCCAAAACGCGGTCTAATCGACTTTTTGGAACACTCCTATGCAAGGTTTCGTAGGGTTTAACCATGTGTCGACATCCGACCGCGTGTTATAATCGCCGCCCTTCATGCAGTACCGGGTGGAATACAGATGACGGAGAACCTCAACATGCCGACAAAGATGCCCGATGTGGCCACCAGTGCTAAGGCGCAAGTCACCGGCACGCTGGATTGGGTCGGGATGAGCAACATCGAAATGCCGATGACCATTAAGGCCGATGACGGCCAGGCACGGCAGATCAGCACCCGGATCGAAGCCTTCGTAAATCTGGCAGAGCCCCAGGCCAAGGGGATCCACATGTCCCGCCTGTACCTGGCGCTGGACAAACTGTCGCTGGAACAGGAACTGACCCTGCAGAGCCTCAAAGCCCTGCTGGACACCTTTATCAGCAGCCACGATGCCCTGTCTGACCGCGCCCACGTCTCCTTTGCCTTTGATTACCACCTGCGCCGTCCGGCGCTGCTGTCCGGTAACCACGGCTGGCGCAACTACCCGGTTGTTCTGACCGGTCGTCTCGACAAGGGCCAGCTCGATCTGGAACTCAAGGTGGACGTAGCCTACTCCTCCACCTGCCCCTGCTCGGCCGCGCTGGCGCGCCAGCTGATCCAGGACGCCTTTGAAGCTAAGTTCCACGGCCAGCAGCAGATTGACCTGGATACCGTGCACCAATGGCTCGGCACCACCAGCGGCATCGTCGCCACCCCTCACAGCCAGCGCAGCATCGCCGAAGTGAAGGTTAAGCTGAACGACGCCCTGAATGAACTGCCGATCCTGGCCCTGGTGGAGGCGATTGAAAACGCGCTGAAAACCCCGGTTCAGGCCGCGGTAAAACGGGAAGATGAGCAGGAGTTTGCCCGCCTCAACGGTCAGAACCTGATGTTTGTGGAAGACGCGGCCCGTCGCCTCAAGCACACCCTGGACCAGAGCGAGAGCTTCAACGACTTCTGGCTGCGGGTGAATCACCTCGAAAGCCTGCACGCCCACGACGCCGTGGCCGTGGACACCAAAGGGGTTGAGGGCGGCTACCAGCCGTACTGAGCCCCTCAATAGAAAAAGCGCCCGATGGGGCGCTTTTTTTGTTGGTCGTCTGGAATCCGTCGGGGCCGATATCGTGGACGGGTGCCGGCCGACTCGGGGGTCAGGCGGTAAAGGGCTGGCCCAACGCGCTGCCCTGGCCACCATCGCGCTTCAGGCGCTCAATCAGGCCATTCATCACCAGCCATTTGTCGCCGCACCAATCCGGCGCAATCAACTCCGGCGGACGCGCATAGGCGCTGACCCGGTGGTACACCACCTCAGCCGGGGTGTGCTGGATCAGCCTGGCGGCGCAATCCATATAGGTGTCCTGGTCCCACAGCGCCAAACGACCCGCCCGCCACTGCTTCGCCATAATGCTTCCCTCCACCACATGCAGAGGGTGCAGTTTCAGGCCATCCGTCCCCACCGCCAGCACCTGCTGCAGGGTCTGTTCCGCGTCGGCCGGGGTCTCACCGGGCAACCCAAGGATCAGGTGGGTACACACCTTCAGGCCGTATAAGCGGGCCCGCGCCACAGTGTCCGCATAGGCGGCAAAGTCGTGGCCACGGTTGATCTTTTTCAGCGTGCTGTCATTGGCGGTCTGAAGCCCCAACTCCAGCCACACCTCCATCCCCTGCTGCTGGTAGCCCGCCAACAGCGCCAGCACCTCGTCCGGTACACAGTCGGGACGGGTGCCCACACAGATGCCGACGATGTCGGACACCGCCAGCGCCTCTTCGTATTTGCGCTTCAGTACCGCGTACTCGTCGTAAGTGGAGGTGTACGCCTGGAAGTAGGCCAGGTAGCGCTTATCCGCCCGGCGCTGCTCCCCTTCACGGCGAGCCCGGCCCGCCTGCAACTGCTCCGCCACACTGGCCTTGCTGCCGTGCTCGGCACTGAAGGAGGACACGTTACAGAAGGTGCAGCCGCCCACGCCCAGGCTGCCGTCCCGGTTGGGGCAGGTAAACGCGGCATCGATGGTCAGCTTATGGATCTTCTGGCCGTATCGGGCCGTCATATAGTGGCCCAGGGTATGGACGTAGCGGTTGAGTCCCAAGGAGCGCTCCGGGGGTTGATGAAAAAGCGCGCAATCATAGCAATCCGACGCGGATTCGACGCCGATCCTGATCACAGCCCGATAATCGTTCCTTATCGGCCAATAAGCCTGCCTGCCTCAGAGTGGGGCCACACCCTGGGGCCCCACTCCGGAGCCATGCCCCACCGCAACGCAACCGAACGGCGATAATGCGGTCAAACTGCATATTGTGCCGCCGCGCCCTGCCCTGCCTTTTTGCTTTCGTCAAGCGGCGTTATACCGAATCGGCATGGTGTTATCGCCCCATCTCGGGGCAGTATCCGATTGACCAACCTCTGGCCACGGCAGTAATTTAGTTGGTTCGATTGCATAATTATGTTGGTTGCACCCACGTCGGGCATGCGTTAGGGCAACCTTGGAGGATTGGAATGGCGCTGTATCAACCTGGGTATGAACGGGAAAACTGCGGTTTTGGCCTTATCGCCCATATGGAGGGAGAGGCCAGCCACCGGGTGGTCCGTACCGCCATCAGTGCACTGGATCGCCTGCAACACCGCGGGGCCATCGGTGCCGACGGCAAAACCGGCGACGGCTGCGGCCTGTTGCTGAAAAAACCCGACGGCTTCTTCCAGCACATTGCCGCCGAGCAAGGCTGGCGCCTCTCCAACAAGTACGCGGTGGGGATGATCATGCTGGGCCAGGACCCGGTGCGTTCCCACCACGCCAAGTCGGTTCTGCAACAGGAACTGGCACGGGAAACCCTGAGTGTGGTCGGTTGGCGTGAGGTGCCCGTCAACCTCGACAGCCTCGGCCCGATCGCCGCCCGCTCCGTGCCCACCTTTGCCCAGGTATTTATCAATGCCCCGGTTGGCTGGCGCAGCCGTGATCTGGAGCGACGCCTCTACATGGCCCGTCGCCGGGCTGAAAAGCAGCTCTGCGACGACCCCGACTTCTACGTCTCCAGCCTGTCCGGCCAGGTCATCGTCTATAAGGGACTGATGCTGCCCCGCGACCTGCCCAACTTCTATCCCGACTTGGCCGACCTGCGGATGCAGAGCGCCATCTGCCTGTTCCACCAGCGCTTCTCCACCAACACCCAGCCGCGCTGGCAACTGGCCCAGCCATTCCGCTACCTGGCCCATAACGGTGAGATCAACACCATCACCGGCAACCGTCAGTGGGCACTGGCGCGCCAGTATAAGTTTGCCTCACCGCTGCTGCCGGACCTTCAGGACGCGGCCCCCTTCGTCAACCAGTCCGGTTCCGACTCCTCCAGCCTCGACAATATGCTGGAGCTGCTGCTGGCAGGCGGCATGGACATCAAGCGGGCGATGCGCCTGCTGATCCCGCCCGCCTGGCAATCCAACCCCGACATGGATGCGGACCTTAAGGCGTTCTATGACTTCAACTCCATGCACATGGAGCCCTGGGATGGCCCGGCCGGGGTGGTGCTGACCAACGGTCGCCACGCCGCCTGCGCGGTGGACCGTAACGGCCTGCGCCCCTCCCGTTATGTCATCACCAAAGATCGCATCCTGACCCTCGCCTCCGAAGTGGGGATCTGGGACTACCAGCCCGATGAGGTGGTGGAGAAGGGTCGGGTTGGCCCCGGTGAGCTGCTGGTGCTGGACACCTTTACCGGTAAGCTGCTGCGCTCCTTCGAGATCGACGAAGATCTGAAGAGCCGCCACCCCTACGCCGAATGGATGAAAACCAACTCCCGCCGCCTGGTGCCCGGCGACAACCTGCCCCGGGAAGCGGCCGGTCAGGCCCAGTGGGATAACGCCACGCTGGTGCGCTACCAGAAGCTGTTTAATGTCTCCCGCGAAGAGCTGCGTGAAATCCTCTGGCCGCTGGCCGAAGGCGCGGCCGAGGCGGTGGGCTCAATGGGCGACGACACCCCGATGGCGGTGCTCTCTACCCAGGTGCGTTCCCTCTACGACTTCTTCCGTCAGCAGTTTGCCCAGGTCACCAACCCGCCCATCGATCCGTTGCGGGAAAAGCACGTGATGAGCCTGGCCACCTGCATCGGTAAGGAGCAGAACCCCTTTAACGAGACCACCGGCCATACCAACCGCGTGATCTTCGATTCTCCGGTGCTGCTCTACAGCGACTTCGCTCAGCTGCGGTCGCTGGACAACGACCACTTCAGCTCCAAGCTGATTGAGCTGAACTACGACCCGACCGAAGGTCTGGAAGCCGCCATCGTCCGCATCGCCGATGAAGCGGAAGCCGCGGCCCGGGAAGGCGCCACCATGGTGGTGCTGTCGGACCGCGCCATCGACGCCCAACAGTTGCCGGTGCCCGCCGTTATGGCGGTTGGCGCGGTACAGCGTCGACTGGTCACCCAACAGCTGCGCTGCGACACCAACATCCTGGTGGAGACCGCCTCCGCCCGTGACCCGCACCACTTCGCTGTGCTGCTGGGCTTTGGTGCCACCGCCATCTACCCCTATCTGGCCTATGAGTCGATCGCCGAATTGGCCAAGTCCAAGGGCCAGACCGAACAGGCCCGGGAACTGCTGCTGCAATACCGCAACGGCATCGATAAGGGGCTGCTGAAGATCCTCTCCAAGATGGGGATCAGCACCATCGCCAGCTACCGCTGCTCGCACCTGTTCGAAGCGATTGGTCTGTCGGAAGCGGTGATCTCACTCTGCTTTAAAGGGGTGCCCAGCCGCATTCAGGGTGCCGATTTCACCGACATCGAGGCCGACCAGGCTCAACTGCACAAGGCCGCGTTCCGCCGCCACCAGCCGCTGGCCCACGGTGGTCTGCTCAAGTTTGTCCACGGCGGCGAATACCACTGCTTTAACCCGGACGTGGTGCAGGCGCTGCAGCAGGCAGTCAACAGCGGCGATCAGGCCGCCTACGACCGCTACGCCGAGCTGGTTGACCAGCGCCCCACCGCCACCCTGCGTGACCTGCTCACCCTGAAGCCGGGCCAGGACGCGGTGGCCGCCGACCAGGTTGAAGGGGCCGACAAGCTCTACTGGCGCTTCGATACCGCCGCCATGAGTATTGGCGCGCTGGGTCCGGAGGCCCACGAAGCTCTGGCCGTGGCCATGAACACCCTCGGTGGCCACTCCAACTCCGGTGAGGGCGGTGAAGACCCGCGCCGCTTTAACAACGCTGGCAACTCCCGCATCAAGCAGGTGGCCTCCGGCCGCTTTGGCGTCACCGCCGCCTACCTGATGAGCGCCGACGTCATCCAGATCAAGGTGGCCCAGGGCGCCAAGCCCGGTGAAGGGGGGCAGCTGCCCGGCCATAAGGTCAGCGCCGAGATCGCCACCCTGCGCTTCAGCCGCCCGGGTGTCACCCTGATCTCACCGCCGCCCCACCACGACATCTACTCCATTGAGGATCTGGCTCAGCTGATCTTCGATCTTAAGCAGATCAATCCGGCCGCCCGGGTGTCCGTGAAGCTGGTGTCCGAGCCGGGCATCGGCACCATCGCCTGTGGCGTGGCCAAGGCCAACGCCGACATGATCACCGTCTCCGGTTACGACGGCGGCACCGGGGCCTCCCCGCTGACCTCCATCCACTATGCCGGCAGCCCCTGGGAACTGGGCCTGGCCGAAGTGCAGCAGGCACTGGTCGCCAACGGCCTGCGTCATAAGGTGTGCCTGCAGGTGGACGGTGGCCTCAAGAGTGGCCTCGATGTGGTGAAGGCCGCGCTGCTGGGCGCGGAGAGCTTCGGCTTTGGCACCGCGCCCATGGTGGCGCTGGGCTGCAAATACCTGCGCATCTGCCACCTCAACAACTGCGCCACCGGCGTGGCCACTCAGGACAAGCGCCTGCGTGACCAGCACTACCACGGCACACCGGAGAAAGTGATGCGCTTCTTCCAGTTTGTGGCCGAGGACGTGCGTCGCCATATGGCCGCCCTGGGCGTCACCAACTTTAACGCCATGATTGGCCGCAGTGACTGGCTCGGCCAACTGCCGGGCCAGACCCCGCGCCAGGGTAAGCTCGATCTGGCCGATCTGCTCGAACGCGCCATCCCGGAAGCGGACACCGCCAGCTACAGCACCGAGCGCAACCCGCCGCTGGATCAGGGCGAACTGAACCAGCAACTGCTGGCCCTGGCCAGCGAGGCGGTGGCCCAAAAGCAGGATGGCGAATGGACCCTACCGATCCGCAACACCGACCGCTCAGTGGGCGCCACCCTGTCCGGCCACATCGCCAAGGCCTGGGGCAACCAGGGCCTGGCGGGCCAGACCCTGCACTTCCGCTTTACCGGCACCGCGGGGCAGAGCTTCGGGGTCTGGAACGTGGGCGGCCTCAAGCTGGAGCTGTCCGGTGACGCCAACGACTACGTCGGCAAGGGGATGACCGGCGGTGAGCTGATCATCAAAACCCCTGGCGGCGTGGCCTACGATGGTGCCGAGTCGGTGATCATCGGCAACACCTGCCTCTACGGCGCCACCGGCGGCAAGCTGTTCGCCTCCGGCAAGGCCGGTGAGCGCTTTGCTGTGCGTAACTCCGGTGCGGTCGCGGTGGTCGAAGGCTGTGGCGATAACGGCTGTGAATACATGACCGGCGGTGTGGTGGCCATTCTGGGCCAGACCGGCGTCAACTTCGGCGCGGGCATGACCGGTGGCTTCGCCTACGTATTCGACCAGCACGATGATCTGGACCGCCGCCTTAACACCGAGCTGGTGGAGGCGCTGCAGGTCACCGAACCGATGATCCAGCACCACCTGAAACAGCTGCTGCAGGCGCATCTGGAAGCCACTGGCTCCGAACGTGCCGACGAACTGCTGCAGGACCTGACCAACTGGCTGCCCCGCTTCAAGATCGTTAAGCCGCGCGCCAGCGCCCTGACCGATCTGTTGGCACTGCAAACCAGTCAGGAACTCAAGGTTAAGGCCGGCTAAGGAGGACAGAACAATGAGC
This sequence comes from Ferrimonas balearica DSM 9799, assembly GCF_000148645.1. Taxonomy (NCBI): domain Bacteria; kingdom Pseudomonadati; phylum Pseudomonadota; class Gammaproteobacteria; order Alteromonadales; family Ferrimonadaceae; genus Ferrimonas; species Ferrimonas balearica. The sequence continues at coordinate 707,356 of NC_014541.1, read as the reverse complement.
AACGATTTCCAATTCCTCGACGTCGACCGCCAGGACCCGGCCAAGCAAGCGCTGGATACCCGCAAAACCGACTTCGTCGAGATCTACCAGCCGTTTGATGACGCCGAGGTCAGCCAACAGGCGGACCGCTGTCTCGACTGTGGCAACCCCTACTGCGAGTGGAAGTGCCCGGTACACAACTACATCCCGGACTGGCTGCGCCTGGCTCAGGAGGGGCGCATTCTGGAAGCGGCGGAACTGTCCCACCAGACCAACTCCCTGCCGGAGATGTGTGGCCGGGTCTGTCCGCAGGACCGCCTCTGTGAAGGCGCCTGTACCCTGAACGACGATTTTGGTGCCGTCACCATCGGTTCGGTGGAGAAGTACATCACCGACACCGCCATCGCCATGGGCTGGAAACCGGATCTCTCCGGTGTGGAAGCGCGCCGGGAACATGTCGCCATCGTCGGTGCCGGCCCCGCCGGCCTGGCTTGTGCCGATGTGCTGCGCCGTAACGGCGCGCAGGTCACCGTGTATGACCGCATGCCGGAGATTGGCGGCCTGCTGACCTTTGGCATCCCCAGCTTCAAGCTGGAGAAATCCGTGGTGCGCAAGCGCCGTACCCTGCTGGAGGGGATGGGGATCCGCTTTGAGCTGGGCATCGACATTGGCCGCGACAAAACCTTCGACGACCTGCTGGCGGAGCACGACGCGGTGTTCCTCGGCATGGGAACCTACAAAGCGATGGCCGGTGGCCTGCCCGGCGAGTCTGCCAAGGGCGTGCACCAGGCGCTGCCCTTCCTGATCGCCAATACCGCTCAGTTGGAGGGCTACCCCACCGAGCACGATTACATCGACCTCAAAGGCAAACGCGTGGTGGTACTAGGCGGCGGCGATACCGCCATGGACTGCGTGCGCAGCGCCGTGCGTCAGGGCGCCACCAGTGTGCAGTGCGCCTACCGCCGGGATGAAGCCAATATGCCGGGCTCTGCCCGCGAAGTGCAGAACGCCAAGGAGGAGGGGGTGGAGTTCCTGTTTAACCGCCAGCCTCTGGGCATTGAGACCAACGCCAACGGTGAAGTGGTGGCGGTGCGCTGCTGCCAGACCCAACTGGGCGAACCGGATGAAAACGGCCGTCGCCGTCCCGAGCCGGTGCCGGACTCCGAAGTGCTGCTGAAAGCCGATGCGGTGTTGATCGCCTTCGGGTTTCAGCCCAGCCCGCCAGCCTGGCTGGGGGAGCACGGCATCATCACCGACGAATGGGGCCGGGTGCGGGCACCGGAAGCGGGCACCTACGCCTTCCAGACCAGCCACCCCAAGGTGTTTGCCGGGGGCGACATGGTGCGGGGCTCCGACCTGGTGGTCACCGCCATTGATGAGGGCCGACGGGCTGCCGCCGGCATCCTCGATTACCTGGATACACTACCTCAGTAGTGCGTTCCGTCGCTTATCCCGCCGCCAAGGCGGGATTTTTTTGCCCGTCATCCGACGCCGCTCTAATGGGCCCTGGCGTATCCACCGCAGCAGGGCTTGCCCCTGCTTGCTCATCGGAATCAACACCGCCCCCAGCAACATCAACAGTGCCAGCGCCAACAGCACACTCAGTATTTGCAGTACCATTTTGCGACCTCCCTGCGGCTTTCCTCTGTTGATTATGACCGCTTTACGAACGCCAATATTGCCGGGGATCAACGCCGCTTCCGGGTTCATCAAAACGTCAAAAAAGCCCCCGCACATGGCGGGGGCTGTTCGATGGCACCAGAGTGCGAATGACCAGAAACCAGATGTCAGGCTTCAGGCTCGGGCGGGCTGACCACCTCGGGCGCGTTGGTGGCCAACGCACCGAACACCTGAACCAGCAGTTTGTACTGGTCGACCCGGTCTCCCAACTGGGGCGCGGTATCGGGCATAAACTGGTAACGTCCCGGCTCGGTTTCGGTCAATTCACCAAGGCACTCCGGCACCAGTTGGCCACAGCCGAATCGGTCACTGGTGTGCCAGGGCATATCGAAGGCGCTGTCATAAGCCCCCGGATAGCCCAGGTAGGTGATGGCGTAATCCTTGGCTCCGGTCACGGCCAGCCCGGCACCGTTATCCAGGGTGAACACCACACTGGCGTCCTCGCCAACACTGTGCAGGGTCAGCACCAACGATTGCGCCTCGTCGATGGGCACGCTGGCCGGTGGTGCCGGGCTGTCATCGTCACTACCACAGGCGGCCAGAGCCAGTGTCAACGCAGCGGCCGTAAGTATACGAGCTGTCATATCCCTCTCCTCGCGTATGGTTAGTGGCAGTCGTTACAAGTAGCACCTTCATGGATGCCGGTCAGGCCCGCTTCCACATCGTGGGGGCTGTGGCAGGTCTTACACTCCATCTGGCTGGCCACATCGGTGCTGATGTACGCCTCCGGCTCCGCCTTGCTGCTGGCGTGACAGCCCATGCAGCTGGCGTTGTCCGGGGACTGGGTCTCGGCATTCAGGGTGCCGGCCAGAGACTCGTTCAGGTACTTCACGGTGATGTAGGCGATCTCCGCGGTGACCTGAGCGCAACGCTCAAACTTGGCGTTATGGCTGGAGCCGTACTTGCTGGCTTTGGACCAGAGCGAAACTGAGGTGTGACACAGAATGGAGTTGGCCACCGACTGACCCACCTTATCCGGGGTCAGCAGGGCACCGCCATCGTCTTTGTAGGTCGGCGCGCCAATGGCTTCCAGGAATGCCGCATCGCCACGGGGCATCGGGGTTTTCTCGTAGTAACGGTACACCGAGCGGATCACCGCAGCCCGATCGACACCACCCAGTACGTTTACCGCCATCGCGGTGGCATTCAGACAGCCACACAGGGTGCCCCAGCCGGCGATACCGCCCCCGCCATAGGCCGCAAAGTTGGTGGGGATGGCGGCGAACTGGCAGGCATCCTCATGGCCCTGCACCGCCAGCTCCTGCACAATGGCGTCGAACACCCCGTACATGCAGCCACCCCGGCCGTAACCGGCGTAAGCGCGGTTCGCCACTTTCATCGGGTCGAGCTGTACGTAGGTCAGCAGGTTCTGGCCAAGGTCACCCCCGCCACCGCTGCCGATGCCAATCTGGCTGTCGCCACTGCATCCTTCGGCGGCCATCGCCTTCGGCCCGATAAGGGCAGTACCTGCAACGGTACCGGCAATGCCAATAATGCGGCCCATGGCCTGGCGTCTGTCTAGTGTCATCTTCTCTATCCCCTGCAATGGAATGTTTTTTTGGTTCCCAGGGGGCGTCCCCTGAGATGGAGCCAGTCTAGGCAGGGGGAAAAAGGGGCTATGCGCGCCGGATCACACTAATTCAGGACCTCAAAAAGGGCGAAGCAGGCCGGTGTTGTGATGAAAATTTGAATCGGAAAGCGAGGCGAATCGGTGACATCAGACCCATTTTTTGCCGTCCCAAGGTCGAAAATCACCGGCGAATGTGACACTAATGGGATGGCGGGTAAATTAGCGGTAAATTTGGCAAATCCCACCGGAGTGAATTTGCGGACCCGAATCACAGTGTCGACAGGGGGCAAAAATTCGAGCCGCCATTCGACAAAAATTCGTCCGTTTAGGCGGGGATCCAGATCACGGCGATCCCCTTCCCGGACCGTTAGACTCGGGCCAACCGGCCCACAAAAACCACAATATGGCGATGATCGAGATCGGTTCCTGCCGCTATCAACCTGACCAGCACAGCCTGACCAACAGCGACGGCGAACGCTGGGAGCTGCCCCGGGCAGAGCAGATGGTGCTGTCCACCCTGTTGGCCCACCAGGAGCACCCGGTGGACAAACAACAACTGCGCTGCGGTCGATACGACACCCCGCAAATCAGCGAGTCGGCGGTGGTGCGCGCCGTGTTTCAGTTGCGCCACTTTCTGGGCGATGACGACCACTGCCTGATCCAGACCATCAAAGGCGTCGGCTACCGTTTATGCCTGGTCGCAACACCCAGTGCCCAGACAGAAGCCCCGGCAGCAAGCCAAGCCCGCCGATTTCGCCCGCGCCCACCGCGCTGGGTTTGGGGCATTGCCGTCCTGGCCCTGCTGCTGCTGTTGATCCACGGCCCGGTACGACAATGGGAGCACGCTCTGATCGGCCCCGAGTTGCCCGACCCCATCGAGCTGAATGTGCCCGATGGCGACAATCTGGCCCTGTATTGGCTCAGCCCCATCAGCAGCCATGTGATCAATCTGGGGCAACTGGCCGAACGCCTGACCGCCCTGTTCGCCCCCTGTAAGAATCCCCCCTGGCAAGCGGTGTACGCCTCACTCTCCAGTGACCAGCAGGTGCTCAATCTGACCCTCTATGGTCGCGATGATCACCACACCCGCCTGCGCAATCTGAAAATCACCGACCAGCGCAGCAGCCCCGACTTCCTGCCCCTGAGCTGGCAAACCCAGGAGCATCTGTGTGACTGAGCGCCTCTCCCCCAAATGGCTTTGGGCGCTGCCGCCCCTGATATTGATCCCTCTGTTGGCAGTGCACTTCTGGCCCCGTGGCGACAATACGTGGTTGCTGAACTGCCACAACGAACTGTACGACACCCGCCGTTCCGACCAGCTCCAACACTACATGATCGCCGACTTTGTGCTGTACGGTTCCGCTGCCCGCATCTACTACCGCTACTTCACCACCGAGGGCAAACCGGTGGCCAACATCATCATGCAGGGCAAACGGCTGAGCCGGGAAGATGACCACTTCCCGCTGGCGATGAGTACGGTAAAACACGAGAGGCTGGGGCCACCGGACGCGCTGCCCGCCCACTTTAACCAACTGGTGAATTTCAGCGATCGCAACCTGGCCAATGACGGGGTTCACAATACCAGCATTGAGGTGCTGCAACATGACCCGGACAGCCAGTCCATGGTGGTGCGCTTCCTGCCCAGTCAGGCGGTCTGCTCCTGCGTATACAGCCGCTAAAACGGCCTCTCGGGGGCGGTGACGGGTCCTGAACATTGGTGGTATCCTTGCCGCCAATTGACCTCCATTTCGAACGGGACTTATCGTCATGAAAATTGGCATCATTGGCGCCATGGAGCAGGAAGTTGCCCTGCTGCGCAGCCACCTCGATGATCTGAGCATCGACACCATCGCCGGCATCGAGTTTTACCAGGGCCGCCTGAACGGCACCGATGTGGTACTGACCCGCAGCGGCATCGGCAAAGTGACCGCCGCCGTTGCCACCGCCGTGCTGATTGAGCGTTACAACCCGGACTGCATCATCAACACCGGTTCCGCCGGTGGCTTCGCCCAGGAGCTGGCCATTGGTGACGTGGTGATCTCCTCCGAAGTGCGCCACCACGATGCCGACGTCACCGCCTTTGGCTACGAGATTGGCCAGCTGCCGGGCCAGCCCGCGGCCTTCCGTCCCGAGCCGAAACTGGTTGACGCTGCCAAGGCGGCCATCGCGGAAGTGGGTGAAGTGAAGGCGATCGAAGGCCTGATCTGCACCGGCGACAGCTTCATTGCCGACCCGCAGCGCACCGCCGTTATGCTGGCCAACTTCCCGGCCATGGCCGCCTGTGAAATGGAAGCCGCCGCCATCGCCCAAACCTGCCACCAGTTTGGCAAGCCGTTTGTGGTGATCCGCGCCATCTCCGACAACGCCAACGACGACGGCGCCGTGGATTTCGACAGCTTTATCGTGAAAGCTGGCGAACACTCCGCCAAGGTGGTCATGGCGATGCTGACCAAGCTGAGCTGATCCCCCGCCAATGGAGACGCTGGGCCCCTATCACAGCCTGCTGGCGCCGCCCTTTATCCTGGCGCTGGCTTATCTGCTGTCGATGCTGATCCCGGAAGCCTGGCGTCCCCGTTATCTGTTGGCGCCACTGGCCGACAGCCTGGCACGCAAAACCAATAAACCGGGCCGACTGCCGCAACAGCAACGACTGGCGGGCACCCTGGCGCTGTTGTTGGTGCTGATGCCGGTGCTGCTGCTGGTGTGGGTCGTCACCCGCTTGGCGGCCTACCCCCTGCCCTTCGAACTGGCCCTGCTGGCCTGGCTACTGCCGGGCCCGGCTCTGGCCCGCGACACCGACTCCCTGTTTTCCCGCTTGCTGTCCGGACAGAAAACCCAGGCCCGGGGCGCGCTCGCGCACTGGACCGTACGGGACACCGACAGCCTGTCGCCGCTGGGATTGGTCAAAGCGGGCATCGAGGTGCAGCTGGAGCAGGCCCGCAGCCAGCGTTTTGCGGTGATGTTCTGGTATGCCCTGGCCGGCCCCCTGGCCGCCAGCCTGGCCTGGCTCTGCAATGAGCTGAGTCGGCACTGGCATCCGGGCCGACCGGAGCAGATCAACTTTGGCCACTGGCCCAGCCGCCTCGCGGCACTGCTGATGGTGCCGGTGAATGTGCTGCTGGGCTTAACCCTGTCACTGTATGGCAACCCGCTGGCGCCCTGGCGGGCGCGCTACCAGTTGACCGGCCCCGGCCTGCTGCGCAGCCAACAGTGGCCACAGCTGTGCCTCGCCTGCAGCCTGGATCGCCAGCTTGGTGGCCCGTGGCAGCTGGGCGGCCAGCGCCACCTGCGTCCCCGTCTGGGGCCCACCACCCTACCCGAGCCGGAGGACCTGCTCCGCACCCGGCGTCTGTTGAGTTTTGCCACCTGGTTGTGGCTGGCCCTGCTGTTTCTGCTGGGTGCCAGTCTGGCCCTGACCTGGCACCACCTGCACTGATCGAACCCGACCATGCAATTAAGTCTGACCACTCCGGCCCTGTTGTTCTCGGCCATCTCACTGCTGCTGCTGGCCTACACCAACCGCTTTCTGTCGTTGGCGGCGCTGATCCGCTCACTCGGCAACCAGGCGGGCGCCTGTGGCGTTGCCGACGCCCAGATCGCCAACCTGCGTCAACGCATCCGCCTGATCCGCTGGATGCAGGAAGCGGGGGTACTGAGCTTCACCCTGTGTGTATTAAGCATGCTGCTGATATATCTTGATAAACATGGACTCGCTTTCTGGAGTTTTGGCGCCAGCCTGGCGCTGTTGATCTACTCACTGATGCTGTCAGTGGTGGAGATCCGCATCTCCCAGAAGGCCATCGACATTTTTCTGGACAGTCTCAAACGATGAATGACTTCATCTATGCCATGGATCTCTTTGGCACCGCGGTGTTCGCCATCTCCGGCGCACTGGCCGCGGGACGGTTACGCATGGACCCCTTCGGCGTGCTGGTGCTGGCGCTGGTCACCGCCGTTGGCGGTGGCACGGTACGTGACACCATTCTGGGCACCACGCCGGTGTTCTGGATCACCGACACCAACTACATCTGGCTGGTGATGCTGACCGCTGCACTGGTGATGGCGCTGGTGCGGTGCCCGCGCCGCTTGAGCGGTCGCTGGTTTCAGGTGGCGGATGCCCTGGGTCTGGCGGTATTTACCGTGATCGGGGCACAGAAAGCCCTGATGTCCGGCGCCGAGCCGATGATTGCCGTGATGATGGGCACCATGACCGGTGTGGTCGGTGGGGTGATCCGCGATGTGCTGTGCCGCGAAGTCCCGCTGGTGCTGCGCACCGAGATCTACGCCACCGCCTGCATTGTCGGTGGCATTCTCTATACCCTGACCCTGCATCTGGGCATGGGCACCGAGCTGGCGGCGTCACTGGCGATGCTGGGCACTCTGGCGTTACGCCTGGCCGGGATCTTTCTGGGCTTGTCACTGCCCGCCTTTGCCCTCGATAATCCCAAGTCACCCTGACAGGAGGAACCGGACCCGTGCGTGCACTGTTGCTGATGATGCTTTTCCTGCCTTTGTTGAGCCAGGCCGCCGAAGAGGTGGACCCCGGCCCCCAGAAGCCCGCCGCCATTCAACTGGCAGAGGAGTACATGGCGGCCCTGACCAACCGCAACTACAGCAAGCTGGCCCAGTTCTATGACCGGGAAACCGTGCTGACTGATCAGATGGCGGGCAAAAGCCTGACCGGCAGCCGCGACATCCTGGCCTTCCTGCGCCGGGTCCACACCTACACCCAGGAGTACTACTTCAACGCCGACCACCTGTTCTACAAGGGGTCGCGGGTGGTGATGATTGGGAACTACTACTATAAGGCCCGGGGCGACCTGTTCGGCTACCCCGGTGAGTCCGTAACCTTCAGTCTGCCCGGGGTGACCACCCTCAAGCTGGACATGGAGAACCGTCGTGTCGAGCAGCAGATCGACTACCTCGACTACCACACCATGGAAGACCAACTGTCCGCCCACCCCTCCCTGGCCATCCCCTGAGTTAACGGGGGTGCCCTGCCCCCGGTTTCCGCCTCACAGACGCTATCCTGATCACAGTTCCGTCCGGTTTGTGAAGATAAACTTGCCGCCCTTTCAGTCCCTTACCAGACTGAACTGAACCCACTTCCGGTTATGTGCTTTGTGAGGATGCTTCCATGGAAGAGATGGAACAGAACGTTCAAGAGAGCTTGAAGCTGGTCAGTACCCTGACCGATAAGGGCATCGACCTGGCCCTGGCCTACGGCCCCAAACTGCTGCTGGCCATTCTGGTCCTGCTGGGTGGCCTGTGGTTTATCCGCGGTCTGGTGAAAGTGGTCGACAAATCGATGGATCGCGCCAAGGTGGACATCACCCTGCAGCGCTTCCTGCTGAGCATCATCAATGTCGGCCTGAAGTTTATCCTGCTGGTGATCTTCGCCTCCATGATTGGGGTGGAAACCGCCTCCCTGGTCGCGATGCTGGGTGCCGCCGGTCTGGCTATCGGTTTGGCCCTGCAGGGCAGTCTGGCCAACTTCGCTGGTGGCGTGCTGATCCTGCTGTTCAAACCGTTCAAGTTTGGCGATGTGATTGAAGCCCAGGGCTTCTTGGGTCGGGTGCACGAGATCCAGATCTTCAACACCATCCTGCTGACCATGGACAACCAGAAGGTCGTTATCCCCAACGCCCTGCTGTCCAACGGCTGCATCAAGAACCTGTTCAGCGAGCCGACCCGCCGCGTCGACCTGACCTTCGGCATCAGCTACGACGATGACATCGCCATCGCCAAAGAGGTACTGGCCAAGTTGATGGCGGAAGATCCGCGCGTACTGAAAGAGCCGGGCGCAGAGATCTACGTGGGCGCCCACGCCGACAGCTCCATCAACCTGCTGGCCCGTCCCTGGGTGAAGTCCGAGGACTACTGGCCGGTCTATTTTGACCTGATGGAGAAGGTGAAAGTGGCGTTCGACCACAACAACATCACCATCCCCTTCCCGCAGTGCGACGTTCACCACTACGGTCTGTCCCCGCGCCTGCAGGGCACCGACGACGCCTGATAAGCCCCGGTGCACCAAACCGAAAAAGCCCGCCAATACTGGCGGGCTTTTTTATGCCGGCGTGTCGGCTCTGGCGCTTATGCGGCGGCGATGGCCGCACGGATGCCTTCGGCGTAGGCCGGGTCCGCCTGCTCAAAGTGGCTCAGCATCCGGGCCTGTACCGCTTCACTGGCCTGCTCCAGGGTGGCGGCGATGGTGTCGAACAGCGCTTGCTGCTGCTCGGCGTTCATCAGCCGGAACAGATCCCCCGCCTGCTGGTAGTCGTCCTCGACGGTCTTGTCATAGCGGGCCATGGCACCGGCGATGTCCATCGGCGGCTCGGCGTACTGGGCCTGCTGAGCCGGGCCATTCTGGCTGTTGGGGCCGTAGTTCACGCTGCCGGCGCTGTCCGGGCTGCGGCCGTGGAACGGGCATCCGGTTCCTGCCATCGCACCGCCACGCTGGTAGTGGTTGGCTTGGCTGGCGTGCGGGCAGTTCACCGGCAGCTGGTTGTAGTTGGCACCAATCCGGTAACGCTGAGCGTCGGCGTAGGCAAACAGTCGGGCCTGCAGCATCTTGTCCGGTGACGCGCCGATGCCCGGTACCAGGTTGGACGGGGCCAGCGCCGCCTGCTCCACCTCGTTGAAGTAGTTCTCCGGATTGCGGTTCAGCTCCAGCACACCGATCTCCTGCAGCGGGTAGTCCTTGTGCGGCCACACCTTGGTCAGGTCAAACGGGTTGAGGTGGTATTTCTCGGCATCCGCCTCCGGCATGATCTGGACATTCACCGACCATTTCGGGAACTCGCCATCCTCAATGGCACCGTAAAGATCACGCTGGGCGTGGTCCGGGTCGATCCCCTTCAGCTTGTCCGCCTGCTGGTTGGAGAGGTTTTTGATGCCCTGCTGAGTCTTAAAGTGGAACTTGACCCAGAACCGCTCACCCTGCTCATTCCAGAACGAGAAGGTGTGGCTGCCATAGCCGTTCATATGGCGGTAGCTGGCCGGAATGCCCCGGTCAGACATCAGGATGGTGACCTGGTGCAACGCCTCCGGGTTCAGTGACCAGAAGTCCCACATCGCTTCGGGGTCTTTCATGTTGGTTTTGGGGTTGCGCTTCTGGGTGTGGATAAAGTCGGGGAACTTGATGCCATCACGCAGGAAGAACACCGGCGTGTTGTTGCCCACCACGTCGTGGTTACCATTGGCGGTATAGAAGCGCACCGCAAAACCACGGGGGTCACGCTCAGCGTCCGCGGAACCGGACTCGCCGCCGACGGTGGAGAAGCGCAGGAACACTTCGGTCTGCTTGCCGACACCGCGGAAGTGATCCGCCAGGGTGAATTCGGACAGGTCCCGGGTCAGGGTGAAGGTGCCGTACGCGCCAGAGCCCTTGGCGTGCACCACACGCTCAGGGATGCGCTCGCGGTTAAAGTGAGCCAGCTTCTCAATCAGCTGCCAGTCCTGCAGCATGACGCCACCACGGGCGCCTGCGGTCAGGCTGTTTTGATCGTCGGCAATGGGTGCGCCATTTTGGCTAGTCAGTCGTTGGTTCATAATCGGTATCCTCGCTCGGGGCCGCCACCAGGGACGCCATCCAGTCATACAGGCCGTGCCACATGGGGGGCCTCCTCTCAATCTCTGGAAACGATAATAGGCGGCATCCGTAATCGAATCTAACAAGTTACCAAGGTCGCGACGTTCGCTTTTTGCGATTGTAAATGTTGTTCTAAATCAAAACTTCGATAACCCCTTTACGCTAGGCACAAAAAAGTTCTTCGCGGATTAGCGGGGAAAGAAGACAGAAGCGACTTCTCCAACAAAATACCTTTTCATGGCCTCTGCTCGCCTTGAGGGACTGATGCTGTTTCCGAATAAGAGTGAGCACCCAGCTATCACGGCGCAGCCGTCCACCAAAGGCCGACTCGCGGCGCCGAGCGGGAGCGACTGGGAGTGAAGCCGAGGGCCAGGGAAGGCCCGAGTGCCAGCCGAGCAGGGGTGAACGCCGAAAGGCGTGAACGCGGAGCCATGGAGGGCGAAGCCGGACTTTTGAAAAGGACATGGAAAGGCCTTTTCATAAAGCGAGTCTGGCCAGTGCTGAACGGGAAGGAGTGGGAGCGAGGGGGCTTTCGCCGCGCCGGAGGCAGGGGTGTCAAGAGCGGGGCGCGCAGCCGGGCAACGCCCTTCTGGTGCCCGCCGGGGCATCCCGGCAATGGCTCGATAGGTAGCATCGGGCCCGGAGCCAAGGTTTCCACGGAAATATGCGATGAACCACAAAAAAGCCCGCCGATGGCGGGCTTCTTGTGCGGGGCGGGCATTACTCCTGGTGGTAGCTGCCTTCCCAGTCACCGTAGTTGGCGTCGCCGGCCAGAATGGTCAGTTCCGGCGCCTGGCCGAAGATCTGAGCCAGAACCGCAGAAACGGCTTCCACCACAGCGTCAACGCTGCTCTGCTCGGTGTAGTAGGTCACGGCAACGTGGAACTGGTTGTTGAAGTAGGCAATAAACAGGTCCCAGCCCTGCTCAAACTGCAGCGCAGTCAGGGCGTCGTCCAGTGCATCAAACTGCTCGATGTCCTGGGCAAAACGAAACTCGACACAGGTCTCCGCGAACGGGCCCAAAGCGAACTTCTTCAGGTGACGGGCTTTGTGGTGAGATTTGATGGCCGGTTTGGCCTGCTCAGGTACGGCGATAATGGACATGAAGCCTTCCTCAAATTAGCGCCGGAGGTTCCGGCAGTTGGCCGCAGGGTACGCCAGCCCCGGTCGCGGCGCAAATAAAAAAGGCCGCCCAGACGGCGGCCAATCCCCAAGTGCGAGCGACGCGGGTCAATGCTTGTGATCCGCCGGCACTGACGCCGGTACAGACGCTGGTGCCGAGCGGCCCTGATACCACTCGATCATGCCCCAGACCAAGCCAAAGATGACAAAGGGTACCGCCAGAAAGATCACGGTATAGAGAAACAGGTAGGACAACCCCACCACTAATGCGCTGCCTAAGCTCATGACCACCTCCGTTAACCGCTGGACGCCCTCACAGTAAGCCCGGTTTAACACGGCAAATGAAGAGGTTGCCCGCAATGTTGCCGGATCCGGATAGATCGGGTTTCCAATCACAAAAAAGCCAATTCCGCTTTGCACAACCCGGTGCCGGAGTGCTGCTCTAACGGCCACAAAAAAGGCCCCCAATCGGGGGCCTTATCATTTGCAGGGCAGGGAGAGGGCTCTCCCTGGTTTGGCGGTGAGTTACCGCTCAAACACGTGGTATTTCTCAATGCCAAAGGTCTTGCCTTCAGCGTGGCAGGTGGCGCAGGACTCTGCCGATTTGGTGGTGTACCAGAGCGGGTCTGCCACCGCATCGATCTCACCGCCGTTCTGTACCATGTGGTTCAGGGCGGATTCGCTGTCGTGACAGGCGAAGCAGTTGGCAGTGACCGGGCTGGCCATCATGCCGCGGGTGCCCTCATGGTAAGCCCGGGCCAGCTGATACTGGTTCGGAATGGCGTACAGGTCGATCCCGTCGGCGTGGCAGGCCACACAGTTTTCCGCGTTCAGCTTGGTGGCGGAGTTGGCGTCATCGGTACCGATGCCGCTGCCCACACCCCAGTGCATGGAGTGCACCATCGGACCGAAGCCCGGGGCGGAACCGCCGGAGTTACGGTTCTGACCATTGTTGTGACACGCCACGCAGTCCCAGCCGCCGTTCTGATAGCTGCCGTTCTTGTGGTAGTTGGTCTCACTGTTGTGACAGGTCACACAGCTGTCAGCCGCAACCACCTGGCGACGATCAAAGTCGCTGACTTCGGTAAAGGTCGGCGCGGTCACGGCCGGATCCACATCAAAGTAGTCGGTAGAGACCACGACGGAGTAGGTGGTAAAGGAGACGCCATCTTTGCCATCGTCGTTAACCCAACCGGTTTGCGGGACGGTCACTCGGGTGCTGGCCATAAAGTTGCCTGCGGTGAAGTCAGTGCCATCGCTGCCTTCTACCGCCAGCAACTGCGGGAAGCAGATGGAGCGGGTACCGTCAGCGCGGGCAACGTACTGGTCACTGCCGCGGGCAATGGCGCGTCCGGTGATGCCCTGGCCATCGTAGCCGTGGATGTAGGCACCGGCGTAGGTCAGCTCACCGGCCGCGTACATATCACCGATATTGAGCTGAGTTTCGGTTTCCCCTTCCACTTTGAACAGTTTCAGGTCGGTACAGACCGCACCGGTACCGCTGTCCCAGGTCACGTCCGCATCCCAGTACGGGGCAGAGGTGGTGGTGTAGTGGCTTTCGCGGATCTGTTCAATCTCCGGCAACGCCACTTTCTGGGCATGGATGGCGCGAATGTCGAAGCTCGGGTCGGTGTTCGGGCTCATTGGTCCTACCGGCGCACCCGGGTTATGACAATCCACACAGCCGGGACCGGCAATGCTGGTGTTCAGCGGCGTGGTTTCGTGACAAGTGGTGCAGTTCAACACGGTAAAGTCACGCTCAAACCCTTTTTCCGGGTGATTGACGTGGGCAATCTTGGAGAGGGTGTTGGTGGCGTAGCCGCCATTCTCATCCGCACGGGAAACCGAGTTGTGACAGACCAGACATCCGCCCACCAGATCGCCTTCACCCTCAATGTCCATTGCCGTGTAGCTGGCGTGACGACGAGAGCCGGCCGCGTAGTCCACGTGACAGGCGTTACAGGTTGCGTCGCTGGTGCTGTAGGTGCCTTCCGGCTTATCCACGACCAAGGGCATGGAGCGCATGATGGGCCCTTCACGGTCCCCTACACGCAACCACAGCATCCCTTCCTGGCCGGCGGTGACGTTTTCCATCGGCAGGGTAAAGGTGTACTGACCCGGTTCACCCATCTCCAGGGTGGCGCCTTCGGTGCTCATGGAACCGTAGCCACCCAGGGTGCCTTCGCCACTGCGGCTCAGCACGTAACCGCGCTCAGTCCAGGCGGCGAACTTGCCTTCTGCGGCCTCCAGCCCCTCAACCAGAGTGCCTTCCTGATCGGTCACTTCAATCTCGTACACCACCTGGCCCTCTTCCACGGCAAAGTTCAGTACTTTGACATGGGTGGTCTCGGTGACATCAACGGTGGGTGGCGGCGTGCCCGGACCCGGCGGTCCCGGTTCGCCCGGCTCGCCCGGTGCACCGTCTTTTCCGTCATCCGCACAGCCAGCAACGGCCATCGCAGCAGCCACCAGCAACGCCAGGTGAGGCTTCCTGAATTGTTTCATCATCACTCCCATTATTTTTCTTCCCGGTGCGTCTGCACCTGTTCAAGACCTTATCGGCTTGGTCGTATTAGTGAGGTGAGTCAGTTCACCAAACCCAAGATAAAAATAAGGGCAGCAGAAAAGACCAGTAAATAACTGGCATTCGAAACATAATGCAAAACCAAAGCGGATGGATGACTCTAAAAATGGGAGCAGGACAAATTGACCAGAATATTATTCTAACAGGAGTCGAATACTTTTCCGGTATCGGAAATTAAGCTTTTCACGGAGTGCAATTCTGTTAATGTTTTGTTTATTGTATCGAAGCGCACTCGAAACGCTTTATTAGCATATTTTTGATCAGCTCGGGATATCCATTCCCGACTCACACAATATCCGAATAATTACCGCGGTAATTATATTCCACCTGACAGTGACTTTAAAATGTCATTTGCCTAATTCATCGTTTTTTATTTCTGAGTTCACATAAAAAAAGCCACACCGAAGTGTGGCTTTTACGCTCCAGCACCGAAGCACCGGATTGAGGCGCGTCCCTGCGATGAGCTTCCTTAAACTGGGCTCAGTGGCAGCTCTCACAACCGCTGTTAGCGTCGTGTTCCTCGTGGGTAATGTGACAATCCGTGCACTCCATCATGCCGGCGTGGTCAGCGTGGACGCCACCCAGGGCATTGAGGTCACCGTGACAGTCGATGCAGGTCTGATTCTCGTGGGCCAGATCCGAGGAGGGCGTGCCGCCCTCGTGGCAACTTTCACAACCCGCCATCTCAGTGTGGGTGTCTGCAATGGGCGCAGCCAACAGGCTCATGGGCAGGCAGAAAGCGAGTAAAGCGATGAGTTTTTTCACGTTAGCTCCTTAACGGCAGGATCAGGCTACGGTCATCTGACCGGCATACAGAATGAAGTGACGCAGGGCGAACACTCCGGTCAAACTGAGCAGGCACAGCGCGGCAACGAAGCCGGAGCGACCGGTCAGAGTCTTGGGCAGAGTCCATTGCAGAATCCAGGGCAATACCATGCCGCAGAACACCACCAGCACCCAGAATACGGTGGACCAGAACTCGCCCATCAACGCCACCCGGGCGGCCTCTGCACTGGCACCGCCAGCAAACACCAGGCCCAGGAAGAAGGTGATCAGCAGGAAGATCTCGGTCATCAGCACCGGTTTCTCGATGGTGTGAACGAAGTGGATGTCCTGGCTGTGCGCCGATTCCTTGAAGCACAGCAAACTGAACAGGATGGTGGCTGCCGCACCGGAGGAGATCCCCGACACCAGGAACAGCACCGGCAACACCGGGTTGTTCAGCAGCGGGAAGCCCTTCAGGGCCGACAGCAGGAAGCCGGTATAGGCACCCAGCGCGACCGCCAGCAGGACCAACACCCACTGCATACCGCCCTCGAACCCCTTAATCAGGTTCAACAGCTTACCCACCACCGGGAAGCGACGACCGAACACCATCAGCGGCTGATGGAACAGCGCGGCCATATAGAGGAACAGCACCACGATGTAGACCGACAGCACCATCACCCCCCAGAACATCACTGAGGTGGGGTTCCAGAAGATCATCATCTTCCAGAACTCCAGCGGCTTGGTCAGGTCGACAATCAGGATGCCGAGGCCCAGGATGACCGAGATCGGCGCGATCAGGGCCATCGCCTTGACGATGCCGCTGTCGGCCACCGCCTGACCGTGGAACTCGCGGTAACGCTTGACCGCCACCGCCACCATCACCGAACCGGCGGAAACCCCGGCCAGGAACAGGTAGATGGCGATGGGCCAGGGCCACACCATGGTGTCAAAGTTGAGCACCGCATTAATGGACGGGTTCATCAGATCACCTCCCCTTTACCGTGAGGCACTTTGTAGAGCTTGGGCCGGGTGCCCAGGTCCACTTTGTCGCGATAGGTCTGCTTGCTGCGCAGCACCTGCACAATCTCGCTGCTCGGGTCGTTCAGGTCGCCAAAGGTCAGCGCCTTGGTCGGGCAGGCTTCCACACAGGCGGGCAGACGGCCTTCGGCCAGCCGGCTCTTGCGGCAGAAGTCGCACTTATCCACCGCCTTGGTGACCGGGTCGACGTAACGCACGCGATAGGGGCAGGCTGCAATGCAGTACTGACATCCGACGCACTTGTATGGGTCAACGTCCACCACGCCGTTCTCGTCGCGGAAGCAGGCGCCGGTGGGGCACACCGCAATGCAAGCGGCGGTTTCACAGTGCACGCAGCTTTTGCGGTCAAAGCGGTAGTTGGTGTCAGCGCCCTCACCGAACGGGCCGGTACGCTGGATCTGAAGGCGCGTCACCCCTTCAGGCACCTGGTTGGCGTCACGACAGGCTTGCTCACAGGCCTCACAGCCGATGCAGCGAGTCTGGTCAAACACCATCGCCAGGTTGCGTTGGTTGGGGTTGGCATTGGCACCACATCCGGTGAGTGTGACCACCGGAATGGTCAGGGCACTGGCGGTCAGAAAACGTCGTCTGGAGATCGTCATCACTCCACCTCCACCGGGTTCATATTGCTGTGGCATTCCACGCAGGTCTGAGTGCGGGCGCGCTCAGACAAGCCCTGCATGGGGTCGGTCGCCGGATGCAACTGGTGGCAGGCTGCACAGGCCAACTTGGCCTGGTGGACGTCGTGGGTCCAGTCTGCATCGCGGAGTTTGGTGGCGCTGTGGCAACGCACACAGCTGGCGTTTTGCTCGGCCACTGGGGTTTTGGTCTCCTCGCCAAAATACACCAGTGCCTCTTTATTGCGTGGGTGACCATCCTGTTCACCGTGGCAACGGACGCAGCTCAATCCATCACTGCCGATCTGACCATGAAGCCCTTCCATGGTCCCATTGCGCTTGTGGCAACGCATGCACGCGTCGTCCGAGGCGAAGGCCGGGCCAGACAGGCCCACCACCGCCAACAAGCCAAAAATCAAGGTTCTGCTCATCATGTCCTCAATCCAATCAAAAGGCGCCGACAAGCGGCGCCTTCAACAGGGCTTAGTGGCCCAGGGCTTTCTGTTGAGCCTGTTGGGCTTCGTCCGCAGTCTCTTCTTTCTTGAAGTACTCATACCCGCCCACCACCAGAGCGGAGATCAGGTAAGGCACACCGATAAACAGAACGAAGAACAGGAACAGGTAAGGAACAACAACTGATAAGAAAGTACCGAAGCTCATAGTAACCTCCTGCAAATTAGGGGACCCTCTTTGGGAGTATTCCCAATCCCCGAGGTCATTATTAAAGTGAGCTCACTTGGATAAAATTGATCTTGATCACCAATGAAATATCACTGCGAATTCTGATTTTAAAAACAAGAATGCCATTCCAATTACACTATCGCCAAAGTTCATATTCCAATTTACAAATCGGCAAGCATAAAAGTGCAATTTTACAAACAGGAATTCTGGTCAAAATGTAACAACATTTGACACAACATCATATTAACCTAGCCAACGGGTCGAAAGTTTTTACTCCCACGCACTCACTTAACGCTATCGACTCACGAATCGAATATCCTGACACAAGAATCTGTGAACTTTTGTTCTAGAACACATTTACAGCAATAGTTATCCGATATTTTAATTTTCGACATAATTACATTGTTAATTAATTGGGGGCATAAAATGGATAAGATGCGGGATATCAACTTATTCACCATTCGCGTATTCGTAATGGTGTATGAATCTCTAAACTCACTCTCGGTCGCCAATGCATTGAATGTCGCCCCCTCAAAAATCAGCCGGTGCCTCAGTGCCCTGCGCCATGCCCTGGGTGACCCCCTGTTTATCCGCCGGCAGTATGGCTTTGAGCCCACCCCCACTGCCGACAAGCTTTACCCCTACTTCCAGCAGATCCTGTGCCTTCTGGGCCAGATCAATGAGAACACCGGTGAGGCCGGCACCGCACCGCAGCGTCACTACATCATCTACGCGCCGCCCACGCTCTCCTGCCGCCTTGGTACGGTGCTGAAGAAGCGGGCTGCCGAGGAGCGTCAGGAGCTGTCGCTCAGCGTTCGACCGCTCTCCGCCACCGGACCGGAAGACCTGCTTCAGGGCCGGGCTGATCTGATGCTGAGCTTTAAAGCCAGTGAAAAGGAGCGCCTCGATTCGCGCTTTATCGCCACCGGCGAGCGACTCTATATCGTTGCCCGGGATGATCACCCCATCTGGCAACGTCCCCCCAACAACATGCTCGACGCGATCATCAACTATCCCTTCCTGGTCACCGAGTGCCCGGCCTTTAACGACCGCATCGACCCGTTGGAACTGTATGCCCTCGATCAGGGCCGCCAACTCAAACTGGCAGGAAAGGCCGGTGTGTTGTCCGAAGTCAGTGACTACCTGATGGACAGCGATGCGATCACCTTTATCGGTGCCACTACCGCTGCGGAATATCTGCAACACTTCCCCGGTGTCACCATGCGGGAGATGTCGGAGCCGGAGTTCAACCTGCTCCATGATCGCTGCCCGCCGCCCAATTACTATGTGATTGGCCGTAAAGAGGAGGGCGCGGTGCCGGAGTGGTTAATGACCAGTTTGTGTGATTTTGTCCACGAATCGGTCACTAAACCGCCTCAGACGCACCAAGGCGGAGCAAATGACATATTTCCGTCACAGTTCAGCCCTAGCATGGCCGGCTGATAAATCCCGCTTACTGGAGCCATACCGTGTTAACCGCCGTGACGCCACGCCTTCGCGTGACCTACCCTCTCCGGGCGCTGAGCGCCTGGTTGCGGGCCACCCGCCTGGCCCGTGCCCGTCGCCAGCGGGTGCAGCTGATGGCAACACGGGTTCAGTGGCTCGAGGAGCGTCTGCCCGGCGAAGCGGAACACGGCGACGATGTCCGCTACTGCAGCCGTGGCTATGATCTGATGGAGCGTGGCTCTGCCCTGCTGGTGCGTTGGTCCGAGCGACCCAGCCCCCTGCTCGACGCCAGCCTGCGCCAGTGGCATCTGGACTTTGAACGTCTCCAGCCCGACGCGTAATCAGCGGCTCCAGTAAAAGACCACCTGCATCGCAGGTGGCTTTGATTCGCCCCCTGGAAGATTCCCCCTGCGATTCACCGGATTGATGACCCGAACCCCCTTGGCTTCCGTGCGGCGCAGCCGCACGCTACGGACTATGCCGCTTCTTCGGTTTTGAGTACGGATTCGGCCGTAGCGTGCGCCTATGGCGCACGAACCAAACTCGCTAGCACCGGCACTCTGCGGCCATAGCCCCGAAGTTCCATTCACCACCGCCATCGGCGGTGGTTTAGGGGGGACAATAAAAAGCCCCGGCCATTGGCCGGGGCTTTTTGTTCAGTACGCTGGCGCTCAGTCTTGGTAAGCGTCCATCGGTACGCAGGCGCAGAACAGGTTGCGGTCACCAAACACATCATCGATGCGGTTAACGGTAGGCCAGAACTTGTTGGCGCGGATCTCTTCCACCGGGAACACCGCCTCTTCGCGGCTGTAGGGGCGCGCGTCGAAGGCCGGGTCCATGATGTCGTCCAGAGTGTGCGGGGCGTTACGCAGCGGGTTGTTGTCCGCCGGCCATTCACCGCGGCCCACTTTGGCGATCTCTTCGCGGATGCTCACCATGGCGTGGATAAAGCGGTCCAGCTCCACCTTGGACTCCGACTCGGTGGGTTCCACCATCAGCGTGCCTGCCACCGGGAAGCTCATGGTCGGGGCGTGGAAACCGTAATCCATCAGGCGCTTGGCCACGTCCATCTCGGTGACACCGGTCTCCTCTTTCAACGGACGCAGATCGATGATGCATTCATGCGCCACGCGATCGTTTCGGCCGGTGTAGAGGATTGGGTAGTGCTTGCCCAGCTCAGCGGCCAGGTAGTTACCACTGAGCATCGCTACCTGAGTGGACTCTTTCAGACCCCGGCTGCCCAGCATCACGGTGTACATCCAGCTGATGGGCAGAATGGAGGCGCTGCCGTACTGGGCCGCGGATACCGCACCGTTGCTCTGGGCTTCACCGCCAATCTTGACCACACTGTGGCCGGCGATAAAGGGCGCCAGATGCGCTTTTACGCCGATGGGGCCCATGCCCGGGCCACCGCCACCATGCGGGATGGCGAAGGTTTTGTGCAGGTTAAGGTGAGACACGTCGGAACCGATCATGCCCGGGGTGGTCACGCCCACCTGAGCATTCATATTGGCGCCGTCCATGTAGACCTGACCACCGTGCTGGTGGATCAGCTCACAGATCTCACGGATCTTTTCCTCATACACCCCGTGGGTGGAGGGGTAGGTGATCATGATGCAGGACAGACGATCAGAGTACTCCTCTGCCTTGGCCTTGAGATCGTCCATGTCCACGGTGCCGTCTTTGGCACTGGCCACCACCACCACTTTCAGGCTGGTCAGCATCGCAGAAGCCGGGTTGGTGCCGTGGGCAGATGAGGGGATCAGACAGACGTCGCGATGGCCCTGGCCAATCGACTCCTGGTACTTCTTGATCGCCACCAGGCCCGCGTACTCGCCCTGAGCGCCGGAGTTGGGCTGCATCGACATGGCATCGTAGCCGGTGATGTCGAGCAGGTAAGCACTCAGGCTGTCCACCAGCTCGCGGTAACCCTGAGCCTGCTCCTGCGGACAGAAGGGGTGCAGGTTAGCGAACTCCGGCCAGCTGACCGGCATCATCTCGGCGGTCGCGTTGAGCTTCATGGTGCAGGAGCCCAGCGAGATCATGGAGTGGTTGAGGGCCAGATCCTTACCTTCCAGGCGACGGATGTAGCGCAGCATCTCGGTTTCGCTGTGGTAAGCGTTGAACACCGGATGAGTCAGGATCGCGTCCTGGCGCACCAGGCGCTCATCCAGCACGCTGTCGACCATGCCATCCACGGCATCGACGGTCAGCTCATGGCCGTCACCCAGCAGGACGTCCCACAGCAGCGCCACATCGGCGGCGGTGGTGGTTTCATCCAGGCTGATGCCCAGAGAGTCCGCCAGATCAATGCGCAGGTTCAGCTTGGCCGCATCGGCACGGGCCAAAACCGCGTCACGGTCATCCACGTTAACGGTCAGGGTGTCGAACCAGCTGCTGTTCACCACCTTGACGCCGCGCTGCATCAGGCCGGCGGCCAGGATGGAGGTCAGGCGGTGGGTGCGCTCGGCAATCTTCTTCAGCCCTTCCGGGCCGTGGTAAACGGCGTAGAAGGAAGCCATGTTGGCCAGCAGCACCTGAGCGGTACAGATGTTGGAGTTGGCTTTCTCACGACGGATATGCTGTTCGCGGGTCTGCATCGCCATACGCAGCGCCGGCTTGCCACGGGTGTCCTTGGACACCCCGATGATGCGGCCAGGCATGGAGCGCTTGTGCGCGTCACGGGTGGCAAAAAACGCGGCGTGCGGGCCGCCGTAGCCCATCGGCACACCAAAGCGCTGGGCGGAACCGAATACCACGTCCGCGCCCCACTCGGCCGGAGCCACCAGCTTAATCAGGGCCAGCAGGTCAGAAGCCACACACACCAGCGCCTTGTTGGCGTGCAGGGCATCGGCCAGCTTGCGGTAATCTTCCACCTCACCAAACTGGTTGGGGTACTGCAGCAGGGCGCCGAATACGTCATGGTCCGCGGCAGTTTTGGCCGGGCCCACGACCACGTCGAGGCCCAGCATCTCGGCGCGGGTTTTCACCACGTCGAGGGTATGGGGGTAAACGTCGTCAGCAACGAAGAAGGTATCGGACTTCTTGTTCTTGGAGGTGCGCTTGGCCAGGGCCATCGCTTCCGCAGCCGCAGTGGCTTCGTCCAGCAGCGAGGCGGACGCCAGGTCCAGACCGGTCAGGTCCATGGTCAGTTGCTGGAAGTTCAGGATCGCTTCGAGGCGGCCCTGGGCAATCTCCGGCTGGTAAGGGGTGTAGGCGGTATACCAACCCGGATTTTCCAGCACATTGCGCTGAATCACGTGGGGTACCAGCGTGCCGTAGTAGCCCATGCCGATGTAGCTCTTGCGAACGTCATTCTTGCTGGCCATCGCCTTGAGGCGCGCCAGGGCGTCCACTTCGGAGGTGGGCAGGCCCACGGCCAGGTCGCGATTCAGGCGAATGCCTTCGGGCACGATCTGGGCGGTCAGATCTTCCAGGCAATCGGCGCCAATGGCGCTTAGCATCGCCTTCTGTTCGGCGGCATCGGGGCCGATATGGCGGCGCAGGAACTCATCATGAGTATCCAACTGCGCCAGGGTCAACTTCTCGTTCATGCTTGACGACTTCCTTAGGGTACAGAATGCCAAACAAACGAAGCCCCATTTGGGGCTTCGTTGTTGTTTTTCTTATTATTCTTCGTCGATGACGGCCTGGTAGCCTTCCGCGTCCAGCAGCTGAGCCAATTCAGACTCATCGCTGGCCTTAACGCGGAACAGCCAACCGTCACCGTACGGGTCGCTGTTGACCTGCTCGGGGCTGTCTTCCAGCTCCTCGTTCACGGCCACTACTTCACCGGTCAGCGGGCTGTAAACGTCGGAGGCGGCTTTGACCGATTCGGCCACGGCGCAATCCTCACCAGCGTTCACTTCATCGCCCACATCCGGCAGCTCAACGAATACCATGTCACCCAGCAGCTCTTGGGCGTGCTCAGAGATCCCGATGGTGTAAGTCCCGTCGCCTTCGGCGCGAACCCACTCGTGGGAGTTGGTGAACTTCAGTTCAGACGGAATGTTGCTCATGTTGTCGCTTCCCTATCAGCAAGATCAAAAGGCTTTCTGGCCATTGCGGACGAAGCAGGGTTTGACTACCTGCACCGCCACGCGCTTCTTCCGCATCTCCACTTCGGCCTGTTCGCCAATGCCCTTGGGTACGCGCGCCATGGCAATGGCGTGCCCCAGGGTGGGAGAGAAAGTCCCGGAGGTGATCACCCCCTGGTGTTCGACGCCATCGGCGTCAGTGAAAAACACGTTGAGACCGGCACGCAATACGCCCTTTTCGGTCATCACCAGGCCCACCAGCTTGTCGGTGCCCGCCGCCTTGGCGGCCAGCAACGCTTCACGACCGATAAAGTCACGGTCTGCCGGTTCCCAGGCGATGGTCCAGCCCATATTGGCGGCCAGCGGATTCACCTGTTCGTCCATATCCTGGCCGTAAAGGTTCATGCCCGCTTCCAGACGCAGGGTATCACGAGCGCCCAGGCCTGCCGGCTTAACGCCCGCGTCCAGCAACGCCTGCCAGAGGTCTGCGGCCTGGTTCTGCGGCACCACAATCTCGTAGCCCGCTTCACCGGTATACCCGGTGGTGGCGATAAACAGATCACCGCTTTGTACGCCAAAGAAGGGCTTCATGCCCTCAACGGCGGCATTTTGCTCGGCGTTGAATACGGTGGCGGCCTTGGCTTTGGCATTGGGGCCCTGTACCGCGATCATCGCCAGCTCAGGGCGCTCGGTGATGGTGACCGCAAAGGGCTGAGCCTGACGGCCGATCCACTCCAGATCTTTGACCCGGGTGGCGGAGTTCACCACCAGTCGGTACTGGGTGTCAGAGAGGTAGTAGGTGATGAGATCGTCGATCACGCCGCCCTGCTCGTTGAGCATGCCGCCATACAGGGCTTTACCCGGTACGGTCAGCTTGGCCACGTCATTGGCCAGCAGCTTACGCAAAAAGGCACGCGCGTCGTCGCCTTCCACGTCAACCACGGTCATGTGGGAAACGTCGAACATGCCGGCGTCCTGGCGCACGTGGTGGTGTTCTTCCACCTGTGAACCATAGTGCAACGGCATGTCCCAACCGTGGAAATCCACCATTTTGGCGCCGGATTCCAGATGCTTATCGTAGAGTACAGTCTTGCTTGCCATATCGGTTCCTTGGAAAGGCTACAGCGGCGACCTTCACACCGGGCTCTCACCCTGAGCGCTGGATCACATTGTTCTTTTTCGGCGCATTATACCGATCACACTCGCTTTGTATACAATTCATCCGCTCGTTAGCGGTTCCAGGACACAAGGCTCTGGGAACCCAGCCCCAGGGCGTGACTTAGCAGCCGTTTCTTCAGC
Organism: Ferrimonas balearica DSM 9799; assembly: GCF_000148645.1. Classification (NCBI taxonomy): domain Bacteria; kingdom Pseudomonadati; phylum Pseudomonadota; class Gammaproteobacteria; order Alteromonadales; family Ferrimonadaceae; genus Ferrimonas; species Ferrimonas balearica. The sequence continues at coordinate 682,944 of NC_014541.1, read as the reverse complement.
GGCATAGCATGATCGACCAGATTCAGGCCCAGGTCCCTCACCCCTTTCTTCACGGGGTTGCTGCCATCAAACAACCAGCGGAATCCGTCCATCGCGGCCAGCATCTCCTGAGCCGCGGCCTTACGGGCGCGGCCGTAGCGGTTGAGCAGGCGCAACTCGCCGGGGTCACGCTCGCCGGCCTGGGCCAGCAGGTTCACCAGTGCCTGGCTGTCGCCAAGACCCAGGTTCACACCCTGCCCTGCCAGCGGATGGATGGTATGGGCCGCATCGCCAACCAGAGCCAGGCGCGGACGAACAAAGTCCCGGGCATAGCGCATGGTCAGCGGGAAAGTGGCGCGCTCAGACTCAAGGGTGAGCGTACCCAGGCGCGCCTCGGTGGCCGCGGTCAGTTGCTGGCCAAACGCCCTGGCGTCCACAGCGGCCAGTTGCTCCGCCCGGGCCGGGGGACAGGACCAGACGATGGAGCACTGATGCGGGTCGGCCAGCGGCAACAGCGCCAGCGGGCCTTCCGGCAGGAACACCTGTCGGGCCACCTGATCATGGGGACGTTGGCAACGGATGGTGGCCACCAGGGCATGATGACCGTAGTCGCGGAAGGTCAGCGGCACCTGGGCCTGCTGACGCAGCCAGGAGTTGGCGCCATCGGCGGCCACCAGCAAACGGGCACTGAGCAGGGTGTCGTCTTCCAGATTCAGCAGGGCATCCCGCTCCCCCAACGCCACCGCTTTCGGCTTAGTGTGGTGGATGGTCAGGTTATTGTGGCGCTTGGCGGCCTGCCAGAGGGCGTGGGCGATGGCGCGGTTCTCAATGATGTGGCCCAGGTTGGGCTCATCGAGATCAGCGGCATCAAAGCCGATCTTACCGATGCTGTCTTTATCCCATACCGCCATGGCGGTGTAAGGGCCCAGTCGCTCCGCAGGCAGGTGATCCCAGGCGCCCAGCTGACGCAGCCAGCGCTCGCTGGCACGGTTGATGGCCGAGACCCGCAGATCCGGTTCACCACTGGGGGCTTGCGGCTGAACCGGATCCACCACCGCCACTTTAAAGCCAGAGCGGGCCAGACCAACGGCGGTCGCCATCCCCACCATGCCGCCACCAACGACGGCGATATCCACAGAACCGGTTTTCAACATGCAGGCCACTCCTGGCCACGAACGCGTGACATCATCATCTCAGTACTCATCGGGGACGCCCCCCGTGCCAGCCCATGGCCCGTTTGGCCAGGCTGGCTTTGAAATCGGGAAACAGGGCCATGGCAAACAGGCCAAGGTTGCGACCGAGCGCCAGCGGGCGCACCGGGTTGGAAAACAGTTTGACCAGGGCATCGGTGCCGCTGGTGACCATATTGCGGTCATCGGCGCGCTGCTCACTGTAGTCAGCCAGCAGACTGAATGCGCCCGGGTCGGCGCCGTTTTGCAGCGCCTGCTGCAGACGGTCTGCCAGCGCTTCCACGTCCCGCAATCCCAGGTTAAAACCCTGGCCAGCGATGGGATGGACGGTTTGCGCGGCGTTGCCCACCAGCACACAGCGATGGTGGTGGGTGCGCTCGGCCCGGCACAGCGCCAGCGGATATTGGGCCCGCTGGCCCACTTTGGTCAGGCGACCGAGACGGTAACCAAAGGCGTTTTGCAGCGCCTGCAAAAAGGCCTCGTCCGACAGCGCCAGTCGACGCTCGGCCTGCTCCGGTTGCTGCACCCACACCAGCGAGTAGCGCTGCTCATTCATCGGCAACAGCGCCAGTGGGCCTTCCGAGGTAAAACGTTCAAAGGCGATGCCGGGGTGGCGTTCGCAGCTGATATTGGCGATCAGGGCATGCTGGCCATAGGGCTGACGGGTGAGCCCGAGGCCCAGTTGCTGCCGCACCACAGAGCCGGTGCCATCGGCACCGACGACAAGGCGAGCCTTGATGGTGGTGCCGGAGTTCAGGGTCAGGCTGACATGGTCCTGGTGCTGCTGAAGCTCTGCCAAACCATCAGGGCAGAGCAGCTGCACATTGTCGTGGCGGGCCAGAGCCTGCCACAGCGCGGGGCCAACCCGCTCCAGTTCCACCACCTGCCCCAGAGCGTCCACCTGATACTCGTCAGCGTTCATGCTGAGGCCACCGAAGTGGCCGCTGTCAGACACCTGGATCTGGCTGATGGGCTGGGCGTGAGGCGCCAGCGCCGGCCACAGGCCAAGGCGTTGCAGCCGGCGTACCGAGCCTTCCGCCAGAGCAATGGCACGACTGTCGTAACCGGGGTGGCTGGGCGCCGCCGCCGGATGCGCTTCAATCAGCGCAATGGTCCAGCTGCCGCCATCGGGGCGGCGCTGATTGGCCAGTGCCAGAGCCAGGGTGGCCCCGGCCATGGCACCGCCAACAATGGCAATATCACACTGCGTTGCCATGGGTTATCCCGCCATCAGGGCCTCAATATCGGCAATCTCTTTGGGCACATCAGCGGTCAGGTTGCGATGGCCCTCCTCGGTGATCAGGATGTCGTCCTCAACCCGCACACCAATGCCGCGCCAGCGCGGATCGACGTCGGCATCGGGGCCAATGTAGAGGCCCGGTTCCACGGTGATCACCATGCCCGGCTCCAGCTGACGGCCACGGTCCGGGGTGCGGTAGTCGCCCACATCGTGCACGTCGATGCCCAGCCAGTGACCCAGGCCATGCATGTAGTAAGGCTTGTAGGCTTCCTGCTCGATAAGGGCCTCCACCTCACCCTCCAGGATGCCCAGCTCCACCAGGCCGGAGACCAGGATCTTAAGCACCTCGGCATTGGCGTCTTTGATGGACACGCCCGGCTTCAGCATCTCGATGGCCGCTTTCTCGGCATCCAGTACGATCTGGTACAGCGCTTTCTGGTCCTCGCTGAACTTGCCGTTCACCGGGAAGGTACGGGTGATGTCGGCGGCGTAGCCGTGGAACTCACAGCCTGCGTCGATCAGAACCAGATCACCGTCGTGCAGCGGGGCGTTGTTTTCGGTGTAGTGCAGGATGCAGGCGTTGTCGCCGGCACCCACAATGCTGTTGTACGCCATATCGCGGGCGCCAGCCATGGCGCATTCGTGGCGGATCTCCGCCTCCAGCTGGTATTCGTACAGACCCGGCTGGCACGCCTGCATGGCGCGCACATGGGCACGGGCACTGATGCGGGCCGCTTCGGCCATCAGCGCCACTTCGGCGTCGGTTTTGAACAGGCGCAGCTCGTGCAGCAGCGGGCGCAGGTCCTGCATCTTCGCCGGGGCCACCAGGCCCTGACGGAAGCCGCCACGCAGCTTCGCCAACAGATCCCCCACCAGCTTGTCGCCACGGGCGCTGTGGCCCGGCAGGTAGGCCAGGTTCTCTGCGCCGCTGACCAGACCGGCCAACTCACTGTCCAGCTCGCCCACCTCGAAGGCCACGTCCACCCCCAGGGTGTCGGCCGCTTTGTCTTTCCCCAGGCGACGGCCGTGCCAGATCTCCGCCAGCTTGTCGCTGGGACGCACAAACACCACCGACTCCGGGCTCTGGCCCGGACGCAGCACCAGCACCGCATCCGGCTCGTTGAAGCCGGTCAGGTAGAAGAAGTCACTGTCCTGGCGGAAGTGGTATTCGGTGTCGTTGGAGCGGGTGGCTTCCTCGGCGGCGCACAGCACCACCACACTGCCTTCGGGCAGTTCGGCCATCAGTGCCCGGCGGTGGGCGGCAAAGTCGATACGTTCCATCTTGGGGGATCCTTTTCTTATTGTTGGTGCTCAGTGCAGCGTCTTGGGCGCCGCTTCTTCATCATCGTCCAGGCCACGGAACTCCCGCAGGCATTCCCAGGCGGCGATGCGAACGTGCTCCACCAGAGCGGCGAAGCCCTCTTCATTCTCTTCGTTCTCTTCCACTTCCAGTTCCACCTGGGTGAAATCGGTCAGGTCCTGAATCAGCTCTTTAACGTCAGCGGAGGCTTTATCCAGTGCCGGCTGCATCATGGCCAGGCCGGTCAGGAAGCTCTGCACCCAGTTGATAAAGGCTTCCAGGCGGTCCTGCAGCGGGTCGTCCTCATCGGCCAGCAGCGGCGAGAAGCTCATGGACGGGTCAACCAGGGTATTGATGACATCCAGGTACAGCTCTTTCACGATGGTCATCACCGGCTCCGGGGCCGGCTCTCCGTCGTTCACCAGTTCCAGAAACGGCTTTTGCCAGCTCTGGCCATCCATGGGAACACCGCCGCAAACCAGTCCGGTCAGCACCCCGTGCACCTCCGCGGGCAGGACCGCGATTTTGGCGTCATCGAGGGCAGTTTGCAGTTTGCTCAGCAGCAGGGGAGAGTTGCATTTCATGGTTGAAGATCCGCGGTTACAAGTGGGCCCATGCTATCATGGCCAAAGTGGCGGCACCATCGGCAGCGCACTGGCCAATAACACCCTTTTCGGCCAACAAAAAAGCGCTGTTGACGGGCCCCGCTGGCGGCAGCGGCGGCCCTGTATTATAGTCGCCAACCCAAGGCGCATCGGAGCGGGTAAATGAGTAATAAAACACTGGAAATCCATCTACTGGGCAAGGCGTTCTCCGTGGCCTGTCCGACGGGCCAGGAAAATCAGCTTCGCATGGTGGCAGAACAGTTGGGCCAGCGCCTGGATCAACTGCGTCAGCGCACCGGCACCGGCAACCTGGAGCAACTGGCGGTCATGGCTGCCCTCAACCTGAGCCACGAGCTGCTGCTGGCCCAACAGCAACAGGCGGTTTCACAACGCCAGCTGGAAACCCGAATTCAAGTGCTGCAGGACGCCATTGAACAGGCTTTGTCCGAACGCCTGCAAAACCGTCCGAAAGGGGTTGAAGCCGACTCAGCCACGCCATACACTGACCACGACGGTTAGGAAAAGCCCCACGTTTTTCCTACACTGAACCCGCTCCCTGAGGTGTTCGCCAGCGGTACATGTCCCTGGCCGATGCTTTTTGCTAAAGGGTGTTCCGCTTCATGCGGCTGTGCAGGCTCGGCTTGACCGAGAAGCCGAAAGCGTGAATGGTTCACCCGCCCTGAACTTACGGTTCACGGGCGTCCCACCGCAGCGGCACTCCCGGGGAGCACTCATCTGATTTTGCGGCCATTCGGCCCGTCCTTTTCCCCTGACTTGTTATTGCCCGTCAATCGCGGCACCCTGAATCCACGCTTTGCTGTGGAGTCTCCCATGTCTGTCGATACCCTCTCGCGGGCGGCCTGCCGTCATCAGCTGCGCCAAGCCCGTCGTGCCCTGAGTCCCGAGCAACAGAAACAGGCGGCCATCGGCCTCGCCCGGCACCTGCCCGACCATACCCTGGTTCAACACGCGCAGAGCGTGGCGCTCTACATCGCCAACGACGGTGAACTGGATCCCCACCTGCTGGCGGAGGTGCTGCACACCCGCGGCAAACGCCTGGCCCTGCCGGTCCTGCACCCCTTCCACTCTCAGCACCTGCTGTTTCTGGAATACCTGCCCGGCCAGCCAATGCGGACCAATCGCTACGGCATCCCGGAACCGGACCTGGACAAAACCCGGGTGGTGCCGATGGCGGAGCTGGACCTGATCCTGCTGCCGTTGGTGGGGTTTGATAACGCGGGCAACCGGATGGGGATGGGGGGCGGCTTCTACGACCGCACCCTCGGTTGTTTGGATATGGGCGCGCGGCCACAGCTGATTGGCCTGGCCCACGAATGTCAGCGGGTGGATCAGCTGCCGGTGGCGCCCTGGGATGTGCCGATGGACGCCATCGCCACGGCCGAGGGATTGATTGACCTTGCGGGATAACCCTTGCCGGGACGCGGGGCCGTGGCATAATGCCGGCCCCGATTTCAGACCATCACGACCATGATCGACACCGCCGTTCTGCTGCTGTTTATTCCCACCTTTTTTACGGTCGCCATCACCCCCGGCATGTGCATGCTGCTGGCCCTGAGCCTGGGCATGAGCATCGGGGTGCGCCGCACCCTGCCGATGATGGCTGGTGAGCTGCTCGGGGTGGCGATGGTGTCCCTGTCGGCGGTGCTTGGCGTGGCGGCACTGATGCTGAACCTGCCGATGCTGTTTACCGTGCTGAAGATGGTGGGCGGCGCTTACCTGCTCTACCTGGGCATCCAGATGTGGCGCAGTGAGGGGCGACTCGGCAAAGCGGAGACAGTGGTGGATGTGACGGCTCGCGGCCTGTTTCTGCGTGGCTGGCTGACCGCCATCGCCAACCCCAAAGGTTGGGCCTTTATGATTGCCCTGTTGCCGCCCTTTATCTCGGCGGAGCGACCCCTGCTGCCGCAGCTCTCCATTCTGGTGGCGATCATCCTGGCCTGTGAGCTCAGTTGCATGCTGATCTACGCCAGTGGCGGCAGTACCCTGCGTCGGCTGCTCAGTGCGGATAAGGTGCAGTGGATCAACCGCCTGGCGGGCACCATGATGGCGGCACTCGGGGTGTGGCTGATGGTGGAGTGAGGCTCAGCGCAGCCCCTTGATCTTCACCCCCAGCTCCTCGGCCAGGGCTTCAAGCTGGTCGGCACTGTCCAGTTGCACTGACCAGCTGATGCCGCCGCCGAAGGCGGTCACCACGTTGGCGATGCCCACCAGCTCAATGGCGTCCGCGGCAGCCTGAAAGGTGATGCGACCCGGCCCATTGAGTCGCACCATCAGCTCATGGGCATTGGCAATCAGCTTGCCCTGGCTGAATTCCAGAATCATTCCGGCCTCTTGTGCTTCAGCACAGCCATGGTCAGGCGACTGGTGCAGACCAGGCGCTCACGCTCATCGCGGATCTCAATCTGCCACACCTGGGTGGTGGCGCCCAGATGGATGGGGGTGGCGGTGCCCACCACCTGACCGGAGCGCATGGCGCGCACGTGGTTGGCGTTGATGTCCAGGCCAACGCAGTAGTAATCCTCACTGACACAGAGATTGGCGGCCAGAGAGCCCACGGTTTCCGCCAGCGCCACTGACGCGCCGCCATGCAGCATGCCCAGCGGCTGGTGGGTGCGATGGTCTACCGGCATGGTGGCGGACAGCGATTGCTCATCAAAACCGCTGTAGCGCATGCCCAGGTGCGCCACCAGGGTGTTCTCAGATTGCTGATTAAGCCGGTCCAGGCAGACCGGACGTTTCCATATCGACATCATTGTCCTCAGGGTTTTAGGGAAGTGACCAGCATACTGACTCAAGCCACCGGGATACAGCGAAAAACCCAGCATAGACTGCCGTGCTCTGGTACTCTAGGCGCCAGCATCAGTCTGAATCCAATCCTATGAACTACACCGATCTCGACGCTTATCCTTTCGCCTGGGTGTTCCGCCGGGCCGACCTCGCCATCAGTGACGAGGACAAAGCCCAGATCCGCCCGCTCGCCCGCCATTTTGCCAAACAGGTTTGGCAGCGTGAGGTCAGTGATGACGGTGCCGAACTGGACCGCCTCGGCAACAAGGATTGGCCCCGTCGCGGCGATGTCTGGCAAGACACCGTCCGCTGGGATGACGCCTTTGACAGCGACGAAGCGGAACTGCCGGAGGCGCTGAGCAGCCACCTGGTCTGGAACAGTGAGACCATCGTGTACATCTGCTACGACCCGGAGCACATCCTGGAAACCCGCTACGGCGTGTTTAAGCGTTGCTGGAAAGCGTTCCTGTTTGCCGCCGAAGAGACGCTGGTGGTGGGCCGCAAGCGCAAAGAGACACTGTGGTTTACCGATGAAACCTCGGTACGCCGGGGCATCCGCCCCTGAAACGCGAAAAAGGCACCCGATGGGTGCCTTTTTCATTTACACGCGATGACCTGAGGGATCACTCCTCATCCGACTGCGAGGGGGCCTGCTCCGCTTCGCCGTCAGGAGTGAAAATCCCGGCCAGGGCACCGACCCAAAGTGACTGAGTATGGGACATGCTGGGTTTCCTGTATGGGATATCCGGGTCGAGATCATGGTACGGCGCCACCAGCAATAGATAAAATGAATAAATGCTATTACCACCATTCCAAAGAGGAATGTCATGGATCTCAAATCGCTGGAATGCTTCCTCATCCTCTCCCGTACCGGCAACTTCACCCGAACCGCTGAGCAGCTTCACCTGACCCAACCAACGGTCAGTAAGATGGTGCAAAAACTGGAGCAGCAGCTGGGCCAGAATCTGGTGCGCCGCCAGCCTCATGGCATCGCTCTGACCGAAGCGGGCCAGCACCTGGCCCAGACCGCCGCTCAGATACTGGCCCAATGGCAGCAACTGGAGGGGCAGGTCAACGCCTTGTCGGCACTGGAGCGCGGCACCCTGAAACTGGGGATCTGCCCGATGGTCAGCCCGCTGGCCGCCCCTCTGCTGAGCGCCTACCGACAGCGTTATCCCGGCATCACCCTGGATTTCTATGAAGATGGGGGGTACGGCTGCGAGAAGGCGCTGTTGAACGACCGTCTGGCGATCTCCTTTACCGCGCTGCCCACCACCCACCTGGGCGAGTTCGCCAGTCAGTCGCTGGTGCGCTACCCCCTGTGGGTGTGCCTGCCAAAAGGCCACCCACTGGCGGACTACCCGGCGCTGGACTGGGCCACACTGGCCCGCCATCCGGTGATCTTCTACAACGAGGATTTTGCCCTGACCCAGTGGCTGACCCGCCTCAGCCAGCGGGCCGGTGTGGAGTTGAATGTGGTGCTGCGCAGCGCCCAGTGGGATTTTATTGGTGCCATGGTGGAGGTGGGACTGGGGCTGACCATCCTGCCTCAGCCCATCTGTGAGCGCCTGCCCGCAGGGCAGCTGGAGTTTCGTCCGTTAAGCCCCGCCCTGAACTGGGAGATTGGTTTGATCTGGCGTCAGCGCCTGCCGCTGGACGCGCCAGCCGAAGCGTTTCTGGCCCTGGCCAAAACCATGATGGGCCAGCCCGCTACGCCAGCTTAAGGCAGTTACGGCCCGCCTTCTTGGCCTTGTACAGGGCCTGGTCGGCGGCCTTGATCACCGCCTCGGCATCCGGTTGCTCGCCGGTGCGCTCCGCCAGCCCCATACTGATGGTGATCTGCACGGTTTTGCCGCCCCCACCCTGGCCACGCTGCTGACGTCCGGCTTTTTCATCGTCCGGTCGGCTTTTGCTTTTGCGCACCACAAAGGGGTAATCCGCAATGTCCTCGCGGATCGCCTCCAGATGCGCCGCACAGGCTTTCGGCGCCTTACCCGGGAACAACACGGTGAACTCCTCCCCGCCGTAGCGGAACACCTGTCCCCCGCCTTTTACCCGTGTCAGGCGGCTGGCCACCAGCTTCAACACCTCATCACCGACATCGTGGCCGTAGGTGTCGTTGAATTTCTTGAAGTGGTCGATGTCCATCATCGCCAAGCTGTAGCGCCGCCCTACCCGTTTCAGCGCCATATTCAGGGCACGGCGTCCGGGGATGCCGGTCAGCTCATCGAGAAACGCCATCTGGTGGCCCTGTTGCAACACCACCACAAACAGCGCCACCCCGACCACCGCCAGCAGGGTGGCTGAGATCATCGGTCGGGCAAAACCGAGGCAAACCAGGATCAGCCCCACCACCACCAGCAGGGCCGCCATCGACGCCGACTCCCGCTTGCGCAGATACAGTGCCCACAGGCCCACCGCAATCAGGGTTTGCCAGGCCAGCATCAACAACGGCGCCGGGCTGTGCTCGGTCAGCAGGAACGCCCGGGGGGTAAGAAACCCGGTCGTCCACTGCGCCAGCACCGGCACCTGACTCAGGGCCAGCAGCAGTCCGGAGCCCGCCGCCAGCAGCAGCCAGTGTCCCAGGCTCTGGCGGCTGAACGGCACCCGTTCCGGTAGCAGGGCCAGCAACAGCGCCAGCAATGGTCCCATCAACCCCATCAGCCAGAACAGCAGACGCTTCCCCTCCAGGTGCAAAGGAGCCTGCAGTTGCGACTGGATCAGGCCGTAGATCAGCATGGTGAGAATCACCATAAAGCCCAGTCGGCCCTGGTGGTAGATTTGGCTCAGCAGCAGGGTGGCGCCCAGGGTTAACCAGGGCAGGTAGAGCAGCGGGTCGGTCAGTTCCGGGTAGTGCATCACCAGGTAGCCCGGTGCCCACAACGCCGTGGGGATCAATAACAGCAACAGGATCAGCAGGATCCGATCGGAACTACTCACAAAAACAGCCTTGGCGCAAAGAGATAAGTGACGGATAAACAGTACTATTTATCCCGATTGATGGCGACCCAAATCCCCAAGCACTTGAATCCTAACGCCGTTACCACCGCACTGTTCTACACTGAAAATTCTGTCAGGAGTTGGAGTCATTTATGCGCGCGACGCTTGTTCTGCTTATCGCCCTGTTTCTCACCGCCTGCAGCAGCACCGAGTACATCATGAGCACCCACGACGGGCGCCTGATCCCCACCTACGGGAAACCGGAGCTGGACAGTGAAACCGGGATGTATCGTTACGAGGATAAGGAAGGCAAGGAGCAGATGATCCGTCAGGATGAGATCCAGGAGATCATCGAACGCTAGGCATAAAAAAACGCCCCCAATCGGGGGCGTTTCCTTTGGCAACGAGGTGGGGGTTAGGCCAGCAGCTCGTTGGCGGTATCCACGATGTTTTCCACGCTGAAACCGAACAGCTTGAACAGCTGGTCTGCCGGGGCGGATTCACCGAAGGTGGTCATACCGATCACGCGGCCATCCAGGCCCACGTACTTGTACCAGAAGTCGGCGATCAAGGCTTCGATGGCGATGCGGTTGGTCACGTCAGACGGCAGCACGGACTCTTTGTAAGCCGCGTCCTGCGCGTCAAACACGTCGGTGGCCGGCATGGACACCACGCGTACCGCTTTGCCTGCCGCTTCCAGTTCCGCCGCAGCGGCCATGGCCAGCTCCACTTCAGAACCGGTGGCGATCAGGATCAGCTCCGGCTTACCGGCGCTGTCTTTCAGTACGTAACCGCCCTTGGCCACATTGGCCAGAGTCTCGGTGTCACGCGCCATCGGGGCCAGGCCCTGACGGGAGAAGATCAGGGAGGTCGGGCCGTCGGTGCGCTCAATCGCATGGCGCCAGGCTACCGCAGACTCCACCGCGTCACAGGGACGCCAGGTGCTCATGTTCGGGGTCATACGCAGAGAAGCCACCTGCTCCACCGGCTGGTGGGTCGGGCCATCTTCACCCAGACCGATGGAGTCGTGGGTGTAAACGAAGATGGAGGGCTGCTTCATCAGGGCCGCCATACGAACCGCGTTGCGGGCGTACTCCATGAACATCAGGAAGGTGGCGCCGTAGGGCTTGAAGCCGCCGTGCAGAGCCACACCGTTCATGATGGCGCTCATGCCGAACTCGCGCACACCGTAGTGGACGTAGTTGCCGGACGCGTCTTCGGCGCTGATGGACTTGGAGCCGGACCAGTTGGTCAGGTTGGACGGAGTCAGGTCAGCGGAGCCGCCCAGCAGTTCCGGCAGAACCGGACCAAAGGCGTTCAGGCAGTCCTGAGAGGCTTTACGGGTAGCGACCTTGTTGGCGTTGGCTTGCAGTTCCGCCACGTAAGCGTCGGCGTGGGCGGTCCAACCTTCCGGCAGTTCACCAGCCAGGCGGCGCTTCAGCTCGGCAGCCAGTTCCGGGAACTCGGCAGCGTAGGCGTTGAAACGGGTGTTCCAGGCGCTTTCCACTTCCGCGCCCTGCGCTTTGGCGTCCCAGGCGCTGTAGATATCGGCCGGGATTTCGAACGGACCGTGCGGCCAGTTCAGGAAGTCACGGGCGGCGGCGATTTCGTCGTCACCCAGCGGGGCGCCGTGGCAATCGTGGGAGCCGGACTTGTTGGGGCTGCCATAACCGATAACGGTCTTGGTGCAGATCAGGGTCGGCTTGTTGGTTTCGGCGCGGGCGGCTTCGATGGCGGCTTTGATCGCTTCCGGATCGTGGCCATCAACCGCCGGGATTACGTGCCAGCCGTAAGCTTCGAAACGCTTCGGAGTGTCGTCGCTGAACCAGCCTTCAACGTGACCGTCGATGGAGATGCCATTGTCATCCCAGAACGCGATCAGCTTGCCCAGGCCCAGGGTACCAGCCAAAGAGCAGGCTTCGTGGGAGATGCCTTCCATCAGGCAGCCGTCGCCCATAAACACGTAGGTGTGGTGGTCAACGATGTCGTGACCCGGACGGTTAAACTGAGCTGCCAGCACCTTCTCGGCCAGGGCCATGCCCACGCCGTTGGTGATGCCCTGGCCCAGCGGGCCAGTGGTGGTTTCAATGCCCGGCGCGTAGCCGTATTCCGGGTGACCCGGGGTGCGGGAGTGCAGCTGACGGAACTGCTTCAGGTCTTCGATGCTCAGATCGTAACCGGTGAGATGAAGCAGAGAGTAGATCAGCATGGAGCCGTGGCCATTGGACAGGATGAAGCGGTCGCGATCCGCCCATTCCGGGTTGGCCGGGTTGTGTTTGATAAAGTCGCGCCACAGCACTTCGGCAATGTCCGCCATCCCCATCGGGGCACCGGGGTGACCGGAGTTGGCTTTCTGGACAGCGTCCATGGAGAGGGCACGGATCGCATTGGCAAGCTCTTTGCGGGAAGACATCTTGGCTCCTGGTTCAGAGATTATAGGATTGAGGCGGGGCATATTTTCAACGCTTCCGGCACCGGACGCAAATCCGGGACGAAAAAACGCAACCGTATGGGCAGATAAGACAAATATTCCCCCCTTCCGGCGCCCTAAAGTCCGACGAAAATCCGCTCAAACCGGGCGAACCGTGGCAGGCCAGCCTCCGTGCGACCACTGTAACTGTAGGTCACCACTGTGCCGACAGGGGGTGGGCTGAGACGCTGCTCATCACTGAAACCGGAACCCAGGCGAAAGCGCCGGCCTTGTGCATCTTCAACGATCAGCGACCCCATCATGCCGGTCAGGCGGCCCTGCCCCGGCTCATAACCAACCACCTTCGCTTCCGCGTCCCATTTGGGTTTGAGCTTGAGCAGGCCCGAATCCCGGCCGGGGCGATACACACCATCACGATGACGCAGCATCAGCCCCTCACCACCGGCATTCACCACCTCGTCCAGTTTGGCAGCCAGAGCTTCATGGCTGGCCACCGTCTGCTGGCGCACAAGCTGGACGTGGTTCAATGCCATCGCCTCAAGGCCCAACGCCAATGCCTGATAACGCAGGGCAAAGGGTTGGGCCAGATCAGGCCGGTCAAACACCAGAAACTGCACCGACTGCCAGGCCCGGGAGTCCGGCTGCTGGTCACGGACGATACGCATCAGTGCCTGAAACTGGCCTCGCCCCAGCCACAGTTCACCGTCCAGTGGATGGTGCGGCCAGCCTTCGGTAAACCCCGCGGGGGTGGCAATGATCTTGCCCGAGCGACTGAGCAGGCGCTGGCCATCCCAGTAAGCCCGCATGCCATCGAACTTCTCGCTGACCAGATAGGGCGTCAGTGACGCCACCGCCTGATAGGGCTGGGCCAGCATCAGCGGTGGGCCGCCGGCATAGAGTTGGGCCGGAAAAACGCAGGAGAGCAGGGTCGCTCCTGCCAAAGGAATGGATGGTCTCATCGGGTCGCCTCCATGCATGGTGTGCCTGACTCACACTAGCTCTCCCGTTTGCGATGAACAGTGACACTGGGTTAACCGGGAGTTCACCCAAGGGTTCAGTGTCTTGCGGGCAAAAACTGCGCAGCTCACAAATTGAGCTGCGGGTCTGGTCATAAAGTCGCCGATGTGTATAATCAGGCCATGAATCATGTTCACGGCACCATGGTGCTGGCGGTAAACAGTCAAACCAGAGACAGGCATCCCCACAAAAATATGCCTGCATGCGTCCCCTGAGCGGGATGGAGTTTGCTGAGATGGCCAGTGCTTTAACCAGCTTTTTAGGGGCTCGCTATGACAACTGAATCTGTTCCGGCCATCCATGGTCGGTCCCACGCACACCTACGGTTTTTTCTCAGGCCTTACCGGCAACCGTAGCCACCCAGTGATCGGGTAACCGGTACTCCCCAACATCGGAAGCCCCCCCAACCATTTTCGTTTGATTCTGGCCACGTCCCATCGACGTGCCCCCCGGCGCCTGTGCGCCCGTTAACTGAGATTTCGACACAGCATGCACCGAACAATGACAGCCATTGCCCTGCTGATGACCCTCGCAGCGTGCAACGGTTCCGAACAGAACAAAAACATCGAAAACACTAGCAATAACAACGACATTATCGCCTCAGCCCCCGCCCCCATCCAGTGCAAGGCCAATGAAGTGGCCGTGGATTTTGGTTGCCTTCCGCTGAGCGAAAACCTGGCTCAACTGGCCGACACCTTCGAATGGGATGCCGACGACCTGGCCGCCACCTGCCTCGACCCCGAGCTGCCGCAAATCAACTGTGAACTGCGCTACAGCGAAGATGAGATCCCCCATGATGTGGCGGTGATCTCCGGTGAGCTGGCTGTGGACAACGAACACAACAACGGCAGCGGTTCACTCGCCTTTGACCTGCGCAAAGATGACGTGACTGGCCGCACTACCCTGACCCTGGAAAACCACACCTGGGACACGCCACAAACCTGTGAAGCCGCCCATATGAATTGCGAGTCGGTATTTACCATGGTCAAAGCCAATGGTGATACCGAAGAGCTGGGTCGCATCGACTCCAATCAGCTGCTGAAAGTGGAAGTGGACGATGCCCTGGCGGCAAAGATGAGTGGCACGGTACGACTGGAGGTGGGCCACTACGAAGCCGGCACCCTCTACTCCACCGACGCCTTTATCACGCCACGGGCGGAGTTTGTCGCCGCCATGGCGCGGATGCGTCAGAACCCCACGTTGGCGCAGGTACGATACCAACACGCTGACTAAGAAAAAGCCGGGCCATGGGCCCGGCTTTTTTTGAGTTATCGTGCGGCACGCAACCGCGAGAAGGGGGTGATGTTGGCCCGCGCCTCCTCAGCGGCGGCCGAGGCGTCTCCGGCGCAGATGGCCGTCACCAGTGCCTCATGGCTGTTGGCGCTTTGCGACAAATCGTAATCCTGGTGGGAGATGCCGATATAGGCCTGCAGCGGATAGAGGATCTGCTTATACAGCGTCTGCATCCGCTCACTGCCGCAGATCGCCACAATGTGTTGATGCAGCTGCCAGTCCATGGCGCTGATGGCACGGTTATCCTCCGGATGCTCCCGACACAGCGCCTGGTAGCTCTGGAACAGTGCCATCAATCCCGCTTTCTGCTCGGCGCTGGCCCACTCCGCGGCCATCGCAGCCGCTTCGCCCTCCAGCGCAAGACGCAGGTGATACAGCTCCCACAGGTCGGACTCGTCGATATCCACCACCTGCCAGCCCGCATAGGGCTTCTGCACCACCAAGCCCTCATGCACCAACGAGTTGAGGGCCATCCTGACGGTACTGCGTGACAGGTCGAGCTGTTTCGACAGCGCGCTTTCCACCAGTTTCTCCCCCAGCGCCAGGGTGCCATCCAGGATCCGCTCACGCAGGTATCGGGTGGCCTGGGACTCCAGGCTCTCTTTACTGATGGTCATTTGGGTCTTCACGCTCCGGCTGAACAGTGGGTGGCATTACGCCATAAACTCAGTCGATTGTATCCCTGTACAGCCCCGGCTGGGAGGCACTGAGCATCGCCTCGTGCATAAACTGGACAAAGCTGACCGCCTCCGGCGACAGCGGTTTGTTCTTGCGGGTCAGGATGTAATAGGCGCGACTGTGCCGCACCTTGTGCTCCGGAAACGGCAGCACCAGAGTGCCATCGGCAAGATGCTCCTGGATCTGCTGATAGGCACACAGGGCCACACCCAGTCCGCTCATCGCCAGTGACATCACCACATTGCACTCACTGGCCACGTGCCCTTTCTGCAGGTCGAGCCCCGGTACCGGGTAGTACTTGAGCCAGTATTGCCAGTCCGTGGTATCGCGGTCGTGGATCAGCACCGCCTTGTTCAGATCCGCCAGCGAGTTAAGCGGGTATTTCGCCAAGTACTCTGGTGAACAGACCGGCACGTAATCCAGGCCACAGAGAAACTGCGAATCAAACCCCTCCCAATGACTCTCCCCCCACTTGATGGCAAGTTCGGTCTGCGGCAGAAAGTCCAGGTGCTGCGTGGTCAGCATCTGCGCCACCAGCAGATTGGGATGGCGACCAAGAAACTGAGGCAACAACTGACTCACCACCTGACGGCTGAACACCGGCTCGGTTTCGATGTGCAGGGTGTAGTAATCGGAGTGGGCGTGGAACTCGTCCACCACATTGAGCAGCGTGTTGATCGGCATGTCGATCTTGTCGTACAGGCGCTTGCCCTCGTCGGTCAGGGCAACCGTGCGTGAGGTGCGGAAGAACAGCTTGGTTTTCAGCAACGCTTCCAGCTTGGCCACCTGTTGGCTGATGGCAGGCTGGGTCAGGTGCAAGTCACGGCTGGCTTCGGTAAAGCTCTGCCGGTCCGCCACCGCCTTGAACGCCATAAACCAGGAGAGGTGTGGCAAGCGGGCGGTGCTGCAGGGGGTTACAACGGGTTTGTTTGTCGACATGGGGCCTTGGCCAAGCGCAGTGGGCAACGGCGCACAGAGTACGATGCATCCGCCAGCGAGATAAGTCCGGCGTGGCGGATCTTTGCGGCGGATCCCAGCGGGCCGCCGGGAACACCCCGGAGGCCCGCCCTCTCAGCAACCCGGCTTGATCCGCAACAGCGATTCCAGCCGCTGGTCCTTCTGGTACAGGGTGCAGTAGGCGTAACCAATGGACTCGATATTGGTTTGCTCGCCCTGCGCCACCGCCACCGCTTTGGCGACGATCCGCTCCGCCACGCTGTCGATCCCCTCTTCCGCCCGCATGATGCCGGAGGCGTCGACATCGATGTCGTCGTTGATCAGCTGGGCATTACCGCTGACCCGGATCACCGGCACAATGGCGTTGTTGAAACCGGCACCGCCGGTGGTCCACAGCACCAGGTGGGCGCCCAATGCGGCAAAGTGCATCCCGGCGCCCCCACACAGGTGGGTCGCTTCAGACAGATACAGGCCCGGCGCTGTCGGTTTCTCGTGGATGCGGTGATTGATCCGCAGGACATCCTGGATCGGCCGGCTGCCGGTCTTATTCAAAGCACCAAAGGATTTCTCCTCCAGGGTGGTGAGGCCACCGACACTGTTGCCGATGCTCATGGTTTCCACCTCGGCCCCTTCAATATGCCAGCGATGCTCCTCCTCGTGGATCAGCTGTTCCAGCTTGTCCGCTACCGCGCCACTGACCGCACGTCGACGCAGGATCGCTTCACAGCCGATCAGCTCGATCAGCTCACCCGCAATGGCGGTGGCGCCCAGATCCACCAGGCGATCCACCGCCGCCCCCACACTGGGGTTGGAGGCGATGCCGGAGCTGGTGTCGGAGCCGCCGCATTTCACCCCGATCACCAGTTCAGAGATGGGCCGCTCCAGACGCGGTGCGGCATCGGCATCGGCCTGCAGTTGGGCCGCCAGCACTTTGCCTTCGTTGATGGTGGCACGAGTGCCTTTCTGCTTGACGCACACCAGCGAGTGGGCCGGGCGACCACTGGCGCGGATAGGCGACGCCACCAGCTCCGGATCGATGGAGCCACAGCCCATCGCCAACACCAGCACCCCGGCCACATTGGGGTTCACGCCGGTGTGGATCATGGTGTTGATCATCTCTTCATTGCCGCCGTACATGCAGGTGTTGTAGTTGGTCACCACAATGCCGCTGTCGATGCTGTCGGCAATGGCCCGGGCGATCCCTTCACAACACTCATCCACCGCCATGATCAGCACGTGGTTACGGATGCCGACGCTACCGTCGGCGCGGCCAAAGCCGGTAAAGGTAGGCAGGGTCATGCTTCAATCCCCATCTGCTTGATGATCTCGTCGATGATGTTGTCGGGAATGTCCAGGCGCAGGCTGCGCACGTTCTGCACGTGCACCAGCTGGCCGACAGGAATGGCGGCGATGGCCCGGCCCACCGGGTAGCCCCCCTTAATGATGGTGTGCCCCTCGTCGATGGCGGATACCGCCACCTTATTGCCAAAGGGGATCGCCTGCAGGCAGGTCAGTTCACCGATGATATCGTTGTTGGCGGAGAGAATGGCCACACGGTCACCCTTGGCCGCGTCGGCCAGCAAAGTGGCGACGTTGTCACCCGCGGCCAGTTGAATCGCGTTATGCATGGATTCGATTACCCAGGATTGTCGGACAATCGACTTTTTACCCGACCCCCGCCCACAAAAATGCGATCACGATCATGCCGCGATATTCCCCAAACCAACGACAATCGCGAATCGTGACCGGCCTGGCGTTTTCGCGCATTCGCATCAGGTTCGCTCATCCATGCCCTCGCCCAGTTCGCCTGAGGGATATTCAGGTGAAAAAGGCTGTCCTTTTTCTCGTCAGGTCGCCAAAATGCCGCGCCGCGAAAATCGCAAACCCTGAAATGGCGGGGGTTTCAGAGGCATTTCAGCGTTATGCCAGCCCTCTACACTCCCGCCACCCGCTTATCAATCCACGGCAATTGCGCGCATTTGAAAATGGATCCGTCCACTTTTTGACTGATTTGGCGCCCATCCATAACGCCACGTAATTGCTGAATAAGGATTTATTGCTGTTGGAAAGTCCGGGGCTGGCTGAGAATCCGCGCCAATCGAGCTTCACGCTTATTGGCTACCCCACGAGGGTAGGCTTTTTCTTACTGAGGAATGCAGTTGTGACTGACGTAGCCGCTTCACCGGCCGCCACCCAAGCGGTGCCGCCCGCCGACAACAAAGGCGTAATTCAAAACGATAAGACCCTCATCAGCATCAGCCTGGTGTTTGTTTTTGCCGTAGTTATGATGCTGGTGTTCTACCCTGAGCAATCTCAGGCCACCGGCAAGGCGATGTTCACCGCCCTGACCAACAACGTAGGCTCGCTGATCCAGCTGTTCGCCTTCACCGCTGTGTGTACCGTGTTCTTTGTCGGCATGAGCCGCTTCGGCGACATCAAGCTGGGCGAAGGGGCCCCGGAATACTCCAACATGAGCTGGTTGTTCATGTTCATCTGTGCCGGTCTGGGCTCCGCCACCATGTACTGGGCCTTTATGGAGTGGGCGTACTACTACAACGGCATCGGCCTGAACATCCCGGGCCAGACCAATGAAGCCCTGCGCACCAGCCTCTCTTACGTGCTGTTCCACTGGGGCATCACCCCGTGGGCGATCTACGCGCTGGCCTCCATCGCCATGGCGTACCACTTCCACGTTAACCGTGCCAAAGGCCTGAACCTCTCCTCCCTGGTCGTGTCCATTCTCGGCCTGAAAGAGGACAGCAACAGCAGCCGCATCATCGGCCGCGCGCTGGATCTGATCTTCCTGTTCGCCACCTTCGGCGGCCTGGTGCTGACCACCACCGTGACCGTGAACACCGTCTCCACCGGTTTCGCCTCACTGATGGGCATCGAGAACACCTTCCTGCTGAAGACCGTGCTGCTGGCGCTGATCACCCTGACCTTTACCCTGAGCTCCTACATCGGCATCGCTGAGGGTCTGCAGAAGATCGCCCACGCCGCCTGTGGCATGTGCTTTGTGTTCGCCATGATCGTGCTGGTTCTGGGCGACACCTCCTTCATCCTGGATTTCTTTGTTAACTCCCTGGGCCTGACCCTGACCAACTTCGTTGAGATGAGCCTGTTCACCGACGCCACCAACGAAGGCACCTTTAACAAAGACTGGACCGTGTTCTACTGGCTGTACTGGATCACCTACACCCCGGGTGTGGCGATCTTCGTCACCCGCATCTCCAAGGGTCGTACCCTGCGCCAGGTGATCTTCGGCCTGATCGCCGGTGGCTGTGCCGGTTGCTGGTTCTTCTTCAGCGCCCTGACCGGTTACTCCGTCGACATGTTCAATTCCGGCATCATCAACGCGCCGGAACTGCTGACCACCGCCAGCGGTGACATCGCCGTAGCCCAGCTGATCGCCAACCTGCCGTTCGGCACCCTGCTGTCCGTGTTCTACTTCGTGCTGATGATGGTGTTCCTGGCTTCTCATCTGGACGCCACCGCCTACACCGTGGCTGCGGTAAGCACCAAGAACCTGAAACAGGGCCAGGATCCGACCCGCGGCCTGCGCGTGTTCTGGTGTGTGATGCTGAGTCTGCTGCCGCTGGCGATGCTCTACATCAACGCCTCTCTGGACACCCTGAAAACCGCGGTAACCCTGACCGCCGCCCCCTTCGTCGTGGTTCTGCTGCTGTGCCTGGTGGGCCTGAAGAAGTTCCTTTCCAACCACAAGTTCGAGCAATAAGCCGGGAGCCTGACCATGTTGAAAATTACGGATATCGAAGTGATTCACCTGCGCGTTCCGGCCATGGACGCGGAGTGTGAGTGGGGCGAAGACGCGGTGATCGTGAAAGTGCACACCGACAAGGGCATCGTCGGTGTCGGTGAAGCCGACACCAGCCCGCTGGTGGTGCAGGCCTGCATCGACGCGCCGCAGACCAACTTCTACTGCAATGGCCTCAAGCGCCTGCTGATCGGTGAAAATCCGCTGGAGATCGAGCGCCTGTGGAACAAGATGTACTGGGGCTCCAACTACGTGGGCCGTCGCGGTGCGGGCATCCATGCCATCAGCGCCATCGACATCGCCCTGTGGGACATCGCCGGTCAGTTCTACGGCGTACCGCTGCACACCCTGCTGGGCGGTAAGTACCGTGAGAAGATCCGCTGCTACGGCACCTTTATTCCGGCCGACAAGCCGGAAGACAACAAGGCGATCGTGCAGGGTCTGAAAGACCAGGGCTTCACCAGCATCAAGTTCGGCGGTGGCATTCTGGGTGACGACCCGGACACCGACTACCAAATCGTCAAAGCGGTGCGCGAAGCGGCGGGCCCGGAGATGGAGGTTCAGATCGACCTCGCCTCCAAGTGGCACACCTGTGGTCACTCCGCCATGATGGCCAAGCGTCTGGAAGCGTTTAACCTCAACTGGATCGAAGAGCCGGTGCTGGCCGACAGCCTGGTCAGCTACAACAAGCTGACCCGCCAGGTGTCCCAGAAGATCGCGGGCGGTGAGTCCCTGACCACTCGCTACGAGTTCCAGGAGTTCATCACCAAGTCCAATGCCGACATCGTGCAGCCGGACATCACCCGCTGTGGCGGCATCACCGAGATGAAGAAGATCTACGACATCGCCCAACTGCACGGCACCCAGCTGATCCCGCACGGGTTCAGCACCGGTATCCTGCTGGCGGCGTCCGTTCACTTCCTGGCGGCCTGTGAGCACGGCACCCTGATGGAGTTCTCCCAGAGCAGCAGCCCGCTGTTCACCAGCCTGGTGAAGAACCAGCTGCAGTTCGACAACGGCTTCGTGGCCGTACCGGACCAGCCGGGCCTGGGCGTGGTGCTGGATGAAGCGCTGATCGCCAAGTACCGGGTCAACTGATCGCCCTTGCGCCCCCCGTCCTTCGGGGGGCGTTTTTTGTGTCAGACGTTGCGCCAGCGAGTTAGCCCCCGGGCGCACAGTCGGCCCTCAGCCACCGTTATGACGGTGGCTTTTTTGTGCCTGCGGTTATCACAACCCCGTTCGGCTTGGTTCGAATGGTAGCGTGGCTTTCGCCTGTCGATTCTTAAGCCAAGCCACCAATAGCTATCGCCAGCTCCTGATACAAAAAAAGGCCCCATTCGGGGCCTTTTTCATTTGCGCGACGACGCTTAGGGTTCCAGATAGGTGTAGCCCTGCAGGCCGGCTTCCAGCTCCGCCAGGATGGCGGTGCGGGTGTCAGCGTCGAGGTCACGACCGTCCAGGCGGGAGCGGTAGCGATCCAGGATCGCTTTCGGATCCAGGTTCACGTACTCCATCACCTCAGCCACGGTGGTGCCTTCAACCCGGTCTGCCACCTGCCACTGGCCCTGCTCATCCAGGCGCACATCCACCACTTCGGTGTCGGCAAACAGGTTGTGCATGTCGCCCAGGATCTCCTGGTACGCGCCCACCATAAAGAAGCCGATATAGTACGGCTGCTCCGCCTGCCAGGCCGGCATCGGCAGGGTGGTTTCAATGCCCTGACCATCCACGTATTGATCGATGGTGCCGTCGGAGTCACAGGTGATGTCGAGGATCACCGCGCGACGGTCCGGCTTGGTATCGAGGCCACTGATCGGCAACACCGGGAACACCTGGTCAATGCCCCAGGCATCCGGCAGCGACTGGAACAGCGAGAAGTTCACAAAGAACTTGTCCGCCAGCTTCTCATTGAGTTCATCAATGATGGGACGGTGGGCCCGGTTCTTCGGCGTCAGCTTCTGCGCCACCTGGTGACACACCGCCAGGTGAACCTGCTCAGCCCAGGCGCGCTGCGCCAGGTCCAGCAGACCGTAGTTGTACTTGGCGTGCACATCGGCCAGATCGTTGTGGGTGTCGTGGAAGATCTCACCCAGAGCGCGCAGGTCGGTATGGGCCTGCACCTCTTTCAGGGTCTGCCACATGTTGTTCAGCACCAGCGGCGCACCGGGACCGGGGGCGGCCAGATCCTCTTCCGGCTGGTACGCTTCAACACCAATCACGTCGGCAATCAGCACGGCGTGGTGGGCGGTCATGGCGCGACCGGACTCAGAGATCAGGCGCGGGTGCGGCAGCTGGTACTGGCGGCACACATCACCGATGGCGTACACCACGTTGTTGGCGTACTCCTGCAGTGAGTAGTTCACCGAACAGCTGCTCTGGCTGCGGGTACCCTCGTAATCCACACCCAGACCACCGCCCACATCGACGATCGCCACCGGGGCACCGATCTTGCGCAGCTCCATATAGAAGCGGCCGCACTCGGTCAGGCCCTTCTGGATGTCGCGGATGTTGGACATCTGGCTGCCCAGGTGGAAGTGCAGCAGCTGCAGACAATCCAGCTGGCCTTCAGCGCGCAAGCGCTCCACCAGCTTGAGGATCTGCGCCGCAGAGAGGCCAAACTTGGACTTCTCACCACCGGAGGACTGCCACTTGCCTTTGCCCTGGCTGGCCAGACGGGCACGAACGCCCAGGCGCGGAATCACGCCCAGTTTGCGGCCCTCTTCCAGCACCAGGTCCAGCTCGGACATCTTCTCGATCACCAGGTACACTTCGTAGCCCATCTTCTGGCCAATCAGCGCCAGACGGACGTACTCGCGATCCTTGTAACCGTTGCACACGATCACCGATGCCGCGTCCTGGGCCATCGCCAGCACCGCCATCAGTTCACCCTTGGAACCCGCTTCCAGGCCCAGCTGCTCGCGGCCACCGGCGATCAGCTCGGTCACCACACTGCGCTGCTGGTTAACCTTGATCGGGTACACCGCCAGGTAATCGCCCTTGTAGCCATAGTCACTGATGGCGTTGCGGAAGGCACCACACAACCCTTGAACCTGGCTGTGCAGAATCTCCGGAAAACGCACCAGCAACGGCAATTTAACGCCGTCCTGGTTTACCAGGCTGTCGGTCAGCTCGGCCAGGTTAATGGCCTGCTCCGGGGCTTGCCGGTTGGGGCGAACCACCACCTGGCCCTGCTCATTAATGTGGAAGTAACCACGGCCCCAGTAGGGCACGTTGTACAGGTTGAGCGCGTCGTCTACGGTCCAGTTCAATGCCGGAAACCTCAGTTATTCCACCGCGTCGAGGCGGTCGATCAGGAATTGGGGCAGCGCGAAGGCGCCAGTGTGCACCGCGGGGGTGTAGTAACGGGTCTTGAAACCAGCCTTGGCAAAACGCTCAGCAATCACTTCACTGGACAGCTGGCGCAGTTCGGCGTTGTCGGAGGCCCAGGCCAGGGACATCACGCCGCCGATGTAGGTCGGTACCGGTGCACAGTAGAAGGTGCGGTCAGCAAAGAACGGCTTGAGGCGCGCCTTGGTGGTTTCCGCTTCATCCGGCTGCATAAAGGGCACGCCGTTCTGGGCCACAAACACACCGCCTTCGGTCAGGCAGTTTTTGCAGCCACGGTAGAAGTCAGACTCAAACAGCGCTTCGCCCGGCCCGATCGGGTCGGTGCAATCGGAGATAATGACGTCGAACTTCTCGGTGCAGTTCATCACGAACGCTTTGCCATCGTCGATAACGATGTGGGCGCGCGGATTATCGAAGGCACCATTGCTGTGGTTCGGCAGGTACTGTTTGCACATCTCGATGACCTGATCATCGATCTCCACCTGGGTCACGTGCTCTACGGACTCGTGGCGCAGCACCTCACGCAGGATACCGCCGTCACCACCACCGATGATCAGCACGCGCTTGGCGTTGCCGTGAGCCAGAATCGGCACATGAGTCAGCATCTCATGGTAGATGAACTCATCCGCCTCGGTGGTCTGGATAACACCATCCAGAGCCATTACCCGTCCGAACCGTTCATTTTTAAAGATGATCAGTTCCTGATGTTCAGTCGGCGCACGGAAGAGCACTTCTTCCATCGCAAACGACTGGCCATAAGAGGGGTACAGGGTTTCCAGGTAGCGGTTATCGCTCATTGTTTTTCTACTCCTAACTGCCGCCCTTGGGGGCGGTAATGGGTCACAGTGACAGCAGGGAACACTCCGGCCGCGTCGGCGGTTCCAGACAAGTCAGGGGTACAATGAGAGAGTGTGGTGCAGGCGGACGGCGGGCGCCATCCTCCCGAGAGGGGGGGGTAAAATTGAGCAAACATCGTCATATTCATCCGTTGCCGTGCGGTGCGAACGCGCCACACGGCTTATGCCTCTAGAACCATAAAGCCTCAAAATTGAACTCAGTACTTGTCGGCCTGACGCCGAGGCGCGCAGTTATACCCCCTTTGTGGGGCAAAATCCACCGACTCAAACACAGTCTAAACTGTCATTCCGACACGCGCTTTCCAGCGGAGTCACGAAGTTTTGATCCGCCGCACTGGTATTGGAATGAAAAATCCATAGAATAGCCGTCCAGATGTAGAAGCCTCTACACGTTTTTCAGTATAGATAGACGAGAGAATTTCCCTATGGCACGTCACCTGTTCACCTCCGAGTCGGTGTCCGAAGGTCATCCCGATAAAATTGCGGATCAGATCTCCGACGCGGTGCTCGACGCCATCCTGGCTCAAGACCCGAAAGCCCGCGTGGCCTGTGAAACCTACGTAAAGACCGGCATGGTCATGGTCGGCGGTGAGATCACCACCTCCGCCTGGGTCGATATCGAAGAGATCACCCGTCAAACCGTTCGCGAGATTGGTTACACCCACTCCGACATGGGCTTTGATGCCAACTCCTGCGCCGTTCTGTCTGCCATCGGCAAACAGTCCCCGGACATCAACCAGGGCGTTGACCGCGCTGACCCGCGTGAGCAGGGTGCTGGTGACCAGGGCCTGATGTTCGGCTACGCCAGCAACGAAACCGACGTGCTGATGCCGGCGCCGATCACCTACTCCCACCGTCTGGTGAAGCGTCAGGCTGAAGTGCGCAAGAACGGCACCCTGCCGTGGCTGCGTCCGGACGCCAAGTCTCAGGTCACTTTCGCCTACGAAGATGGCAAGATCGCTGGCATCGACGCCGTAGTACTGTCCACCCAGCACTGCGACAGCGTGTCCACCGAAGACCTGCGTGAAGGCGTGATGGAAACCATCATCAAGCCGGTACTGCCGGCTGAGTGGATCACCAAAGACACCAAGTTCCACATCAACCCGACCGGCCGTTTCGTTATCGGTGGCCCGATGGGTGACTGTGGTCTGACTGGCCGTAAGATCATCGTAGACACCTACGGCGGTATGGCTCGTCACGGTGGTGGTGCGTTCTCCGGTAAAGATCCGTCCAAAGTGGACCGTTCTGCCGCCTACGCCACCCGCTACGTTGCCAAGAACATCGTCGCTGCCGGCCTGGCCGACCGCTGTGAGATCCAGGTTTCCTACGCCATTGGTGTGGCTGAGCCGACCTCCATCAGCATCGAAACCTTCGGCACTGGCAAACTGCCGGAAGACACCCTGATCGCGCTGGTACGCAAGCACTTTGACCTGCGTCCGTACGGCCTGATCCAGATGCTGCACCTGGAGCGCCCGATCTACCAGCCGACCGCCTCCTACGGTCACTTCGGCCGCGTTGAGTTCCCGTGGGAACAAACCGATAAAGCTGAAGCCCTGCGCGCCGACGCCGGTCTGTAAGACCCGCCTCGCCGACAAAAAAAGCCCCGCAATGCGGGGCTTTTTTAGATTCAGGGCTGGCCTCTCTACCTGCCCTCTAACGCAACTTAAGGTGGGCAGTTCGATGTCTCTTTATGCAAAGCTTGCAGCGCTTCGAGACTTAACAATTTACCGGCATCCATCACCATCACCCGATCGGCTTGCTTAATGGTCTCTGGCCGATGTGCAACGATGATTCGGGTCATCGCAAGATCTTTAATATGTTCACCGATGCTGATTTCGTTCTGCACATCCAAATGACTGGTTGCCTCATCCATAAAGAGCACCTTAGGCTCCTGATACAGTGCCCGCGCTAGCAGTAAACGCTGTACCTGTCCTCCTGAAAACTGATTCCCCATGTCGCCGACTAAAGTGTTGTAGCCCATAGGCATCCGACTAATATCAGCGTCGATGGCAGCAAGTTGAGCACAGCGCTGCACTTTAACCAAGTTTGGTTCGGGATCAAAAAAGCTCAAATTATCCAATACCGAGCCAGATAGCAGAGTGTCGTTTTGCATCACAGCAGAAATTTGACGACGATATTCAGTAAGGCCAATCTGAGTAATATCCTTACCATCCAACAATACCTTACCCTCAGACGGCTCAAGCAGTCCCAGCATCAATTTAATCAGTGTTGTTTTGCCACAGCCCGACGGTCCGACGATAGCTACGGATTCACCCGGCTCAACGCAAAGGTTACAATCCCGGATTATCCAAGGTGTGTTTTCAGCATGGCGGAAACTCACTCCCTTAAGCTCAAGTTTGCCAAGAACCTCCGCCAGAGATAATCGAGATTCTCGGTGAGGCTCAACTTCGGCCAGAGCAATGTCTGATATCCGCTCAAGGTGTAACCTTAGCATTCGAAATTGAATCAGTTGCTCAACGAAGCTCGCCATTCGATCAGTAAACTGATTTTTGTACGCGATAAAGGCAAAAATCATCCCAACGGTTAACAGGCCTTCCATTACCAAAGTTGCGGACAAATATACAACCACTACATTCTCAATGCCAAAGAGAAACTTATTTATTACATCAAAGCTAATTTTCAACTTTCCGAGACGAATTTCGCTATTAACGACTTCGGCATATCGATTCTGCCATAGACTCTGACGCATCGATTCACAGGTGAATAGTTTAATTGTTTGAATACCACGGATGTTCTCGAGAAAGTTACTTTGCTCCTTGGCTTGTGCTTGAATATACTCTTCAGTTTGGCGCCTGAGAGGTTGGTATAAAGCAAGCCGAAGCAAAGTATAAAGAACGACAGCCGCTACCACCACTGCAGCCAGTTTAGGCGAGTATAGCAACATCATTATCAATACGGTCATCGACATTAACCCATCGACAACCGTTTCAATGAGCCCCGTTGTCAAACGCTCTCGAATTTGCGCCAGCGAGCCAAAACGTGAGACTAGATCCCCTATATGTCGCTTCTCGAAGTAAGCCATAGGCAACTTAAGAAGATGCCTTAACAGGTTAACCCCCATCTGCATATTCATCATGCTAGATAGGCGTAATATAAGATAGCTACGAACTCCAGTAGAGATTACAGTGAACAACACTAGTAAACTAAAGCCGATAGCAAGCACGGTGAGAAGGGGCTGATCATTGCTGAGTAGCACCTCGTCCACCACCCACTGCATGTAGTAAGGACTAGCAAGAGCAAAAACTTGCAGTACGATCGAAAGTAGCAGTAATGAGACTAAGCCGGACTTGAGGCCAACGATTTTGCTCCACAGTTGCGATAATTTCATTCGCACCCGCTGGTCCTGCTTTTTGAAGTTACTCGCTGGCGTTAACTCCAGCGCAATACCAGTATAATGCTCACTAAACTCAGCCAGACTCATCTGGCGTTTTCCCAGCGCCGGGTCGTTAATCTTTATGTCGGTTCTGGACACCCCCGTCAACACAACAAAATGATTCATATCCCAATGCAGCACACAAGGAATCGCCAGTTTTCCAACCTCTGCCAATGGACACTTAAGTGCACGACTAGCAAGACCTAAACCATCAGCCAAAGCGATCATTTGCTGCAGGTTCATACCGACGAGATTAGTATTAAACCGCTGCCTTAGTGAAGGCAAATCTTGCTTAGAACCATGAAAGCTCGCCACCATCGCCAGACAGGCCAGGCCACACTCCGCGACTTCAGTTTGCATGACAAGCGGAACTCGACGCGCGCTAGAAAACTCCAGAAGCTCTAGGCTATTTTCATCATCATCAGATGAAGGTGCGTTATTTGAGGGTTCACTTTCTACTATCAAATTAAATTTCTCTCATTAGAACCATTTACCATCAAAATTAAAAATGTAGATAGGGATTACATTAAATAGATCATGAAATAATTATCGTTGCCTAATAATAAAATCATCAGCCCTACTGAAAGGCAAAAATATAAATCGCGACCAATAAAGACACAAAAACCGAGGACCTATCAAATTTACTATTTCCCGACACGACCCCTCTAAATATGTTAGAAAGAGCCAAAACCGGAATGGCAATTATCAAAACGCTTATCTTGTCAAGTGGCAAAGAAAAAATGCAATTCCAATCATCTTTAATATAATCCTTAACCCAAAAAATCCATATAAAAAGAAGAGCTAGACCAAGATATAAAAAAATTCTATTAATCATAACAATTTTGGGAAATTTCAGTGGGTCTCCCCCCTGATAGATATTCATCTATTTTCAGACATGGCATCTACGGCGCCATAAGCAAAACCAGCAGATAGCGAAAACGCCCCTAAATATCCAGCGGCAAAATATACAAAAAATACCATCCCACCTGCTACTTCTTGTGTTTCTTCAAATGTTAAATTCTTCATATCAACACCTTAAATTAACGTTCATAAAAATAGTAAGCGAGTGCCCCCAGGCTTCCTACTGCGCCCGCTCTCCCTAACCACATTGCAGCAATTGCAATTGGGTGTCCACCAACAACAATATTTAACTCACTAACACTTAGCTCTTTCATGATGTTCACCTGTATTATTCACTATATAGATAATGCCCAAGAGCCCAGCCTCCACTAAATAGTCCGGCTAATCCCGCAGCCCCTTCAAGGACCGCCCAAGCTATAGCTACTGGCATACCGCCGTTAACCAGATCTAATTCATCACATGTCAACTCCTGCATAATAAATCACCTCATATAAAAAATTAAATAATACAATTTAAATAAATTTAACTATCGTAAAAACCTCCTTTAAAATTTGTGTGAATGGATTTATTTTGGGATATTTAATTAGCCAATCCTCCCCTTTAGGCTATAAATCGGATCCAATAGCCAATCTAGCAAAGAGCGCCTATCCAAAATAATGTCTGCTTCCAGCAACATGCCTGGTTTGAGTGAAAACTCTTCACCGTATGCATTAATAACTTGCCTAGATAGTTTGGCCTGCACACGATATACTGGCTCGCTGAGATGTACAGGTATATCAACCTCTCCTTGAACAATAAGAGATTTATCAACTCTTGAAACCTCAGAACTTATGTGCCCGAACCGTTGATAAGGAAATGCCTCAAACCTCAATCGTACTTCATCATGTAATTTAACGAATCCTGCCGAACGCGTGGGAAGTAATAATTCAGCAATCAATTCACCCCCATCAGGGATGATGCTTAAAATCGGCCTTTCCGCTGACATAAATTCACCTTCCTTTACCGATATTGACGTTACAACTCCGGATTCATTAGCCACAACACGAAACTGATATCCATTGTGGATTTCATCCAATTGTCGCTTAACATCGGCCTTTCTTCTTTCAATTTCCGCCAACATTAACCCAGTTTTATGCGGATGCCTGGAAACCTCAGCACGAGTTTCATTAAGCTGAGAATTAATACTAACGATATTGGCGTAGTTTGATTCAATCTCTTGAGCAATCTGCAATAACTTTTGTTCTTGAAGATGGTATTCCGCTTCTGATAAATATCCATCATGATAGATTTTCGAAAATCGTTCATATTCAACGTTCTGCAAATGCTGTTTTTCTTTAAGTAATCTCTGTTGACGCTCTAGTACCTTTACAGATTCTGTATAATCATTCAATCTTTGATTAAGCTCAATTAAATCCAGGTCGGACATTAATAATGTGGATTTATAATCTTGCTCGAGCGAACTTATTTGAGACTCAAGACTTGAGATCAAAGATACACTTAAATCAATGCCATTTAATTGCACTCTCGACAGACTGACTTTGGCAATCAAGTCCCCCTTTTGGACGCTTTGTCCGTCGCTCACATAAATTTTATCAATATTTCCAGAACGACCCGGATAGACCTTTATTATTCCCGAATCAGGCACTAAAAATCCTTTAACACGCTCTTTTCTAGCGTATTCGGAAAATGACAAAAAAGACAGACACAATGATAGAAACAGAAAAATGACGATAATAACAAAATAGATGGAAAAGGGTTGTGTCAATACAATTACCCCATACAAGCTATTAGCGCTTTGAGCTTTTGACACATCCTCTCTAAACAAAGTCAAAGCATATTCCTCCATGAGTGACCGTATGACGGCAACCGTTCACAGAGTATTCACGAATTTAAATTAAACTCAATAAGTAGAATCTAGGCTATGCTAATTAATGATTAATATTGATAAATCATTAATTCTGCGCCTCCTACGGTCACTTCGGCCGTGTTGAGTTCCCGTGGGAACAAACCGATAAAGCTGAAGCCCTGCGCGCCGACGCCGGTCTGTAAGACCCGCCTCGCCGACAAAAAAAGCCCCGCAATGCGGGGCTTTTTTTATGCCTGAACCCTGGCGGATGTTCAGACTGGCACGGTCATCCGCTGGCGCCGCTGCAATCCCGCCAGCGCCATCAGCATCAGGGTGTAAAGTATGCCGCTGCCCGCCACCACGCCATCCCACTGGCCCTGTTCATAGCAGTACAACAACCAGAAGCCCCCTAAGCTGGCACCGAGGTAGTAGTGCACCAGATAAAGCGCCGTGGCGCTGGCCTTGGCCTGCTCGGCATGCTGGCTGACCCAGGTGTACGCCAGCGCGTGCACCAGAAACGCCCCGGCACTGATCAGCAATAACCCCAGCACCAT
Source organism: Ferrimonas balearica DSM 9799 (assembly GCF_000148645.1). Lineage (NCBI taxonomy): Bacteria > Pseudomonadati > Pseudomonadota > Gammaproteobacteria > Alteromonadales > Ferrimonadaceae > Ferrimonas > Ferrimonas balearica. The sequence goes on along the minus strand of NC_014541.1, from coordinate 651,871 downwards.
CGCCCACAGCGCATCGATGCGGGCCAACAGGCAACCGGCCATGGCGATCAGGGTGCCCAGTGCCATCCCGGATAAGGGGCCATACCGAAGGCTCCAGGCCCCACTCAGCCGCGATGTCAGGGTACCGCTCAGGTAACAGAGGAAGATCAGCGACGCCACCGCCACCGGCAGATGATGAGGGGCGGCCACCAGGCGGAACCCCATCACCGTAAACTGGTTCACAAAGAGGGCGAAGTTCAGGCCGCCAATGGCCATCGCCAGCCACAGTCGGGGATTGACCAGGTGGCCGATGGCCCGGCCTAGGTCACTGCGCAGCGGTGCCCGACTGGCCCGAAAGGCCCGGGCCGGTGGCAAGGTTCGCCACACCCAGGCGGTGGCCAGTGCGGTCAACAATGCCAGTGCCAGCGCCGCCGGTTGCCAGCCCAGCCAGTCCCCCACCATGCCGCCGTAGATCCGTCCGGCAATGCCCCCCAGCGAATTGGCCGCCACGTAGCTGCCCACCGCCAGCGCCAGCGCAATGGGGGAGAACTCCTCCGCCATATAAGCCACGGCGACCGCCACAAACCCCGACAGAGCCAACCCCATCAGCAATCGCGCCACCACCAACAGCGCCAGGCTGTCCGCCAGCAGTTGCACCAGCCCAACCAGCGCCACCAGCATCAGGCTGGCCAGCAACACCGGGCGCCGCCCCCAGCGTTCTGACAGCAGTGCCCAGGGCAGCAGACCGATGGCCAGCCCCAGCGTAGTGGCGGCGTGAATGCCGTTGGCGGCGGTAGCAGCCACACCGAAATGGGCGGCCAGTACCGGCAACAGCGGCTGAAACAGATAGAGATTGGCGAACACCAGCAGGGAACCAAGCGCCAGGGCGCGACTGGCTGACCGGTAATCAGGCGTACCGGGTTCAATCATGGCAGGAAACTCATAACAACTTGAGAGGTCTACAAAATAGCAATGGCAGCCCACTGACGGGAAATAGCCAAACTCCAATCAGCCATCGGCATTGTTTATACCGGGGCTACACTGAATCATCGAATCGGGTCGGTACGACCACAGGAGGGCGCATGAGCGATCTCTATCAGGCTCACGACATCAACTACCGGGGCGAGAACTGTGGGGTCCATAACTGGATGACCAAAGATGGCCACAGCTTCTATTGGCACCCTGACTGGGTGCACATCGCCGAGGACGAAACCGGCATGCACGTTAAGCAGCCACTTGAACTGGACCCCGGCGAGGCGCCGCAAAAACACCACGCCATCCGGGCTATCCTGCACTATCTCAATAGCTTAACCGGCCACTGACGCGGCGCTGTCTTTCGTCTGGCGGCACCATGGGGTAACCTCGGATCACCCGATGGAGCCATGACAAGGACCGCCATGAAGTCGCTTACCACTCTGGCACTGAGCTTATTCAGTGCCGCCAGTCTCGCCGCCCCTCTGGATATTGAGGAGCAACGCCTGCCCAGTGCCACCGAGTCGCTGGGCAGCAGCGTCACCCAACGATACCAGTCACAGGTGGCCACCCTGCTCGGCCACTACCAGGCCGACCGCAATGAACTCAGCGTCACCCGCCAGATGGCCGAGGATGGCCAGGCGCTATGGCGTGCCGCGGTGGAAGACGTGCAGGCGGGTCAGCTGGACGACCGCAGCCTCTACTGGGCCCGGCTGGCGGCCCGCGCGGCCATTAAGCAACACAACCCCGACTTCCGCATGGCCGAGTGGCAGCGCACCGTGCTGCTCAACACCCTGGAAAACGCCTCCCGGGGCATGAGTGACATCCGCTTTGATGACGACGCCCATTTCCGCATCCTGTTGACCGGCTTTGATCCCTTCCTGCTGGATCGGGACATCGCCCAGTCCAACCCGTCGGGCATTGTGGCACTGGCGTTGGACGGTGAGCGCTGGCAGGTGAATGGCCGCAAGGTTCAGGTCGAAACCGCGATGATCCCGGTGCGCTTTGAAGACTTTGATAACGGCATGATCGAGGCCCTGCTGACCCCCTACCTGCGGGACAACCGGGTCGATATGGTGGTGACCGTTTCCATGGGCCGGGAGCAGTTCGATCTCGAGCGTTTCCCCGGCCGCAACCGCAGCGCCACCGCGCCGGATAACCGCAATGTGCTGACCGGTGCCAATAAAAAACAGCCGCTGCCGCCGTCCCTCAACGGTGGCCCGCTCAATGGCCCGGAGTTTGTTGAGTTCAGCCTGCCGGTCAGCGCCATGCAAACCGCACCGGGCGCCTTCGACATCAATGACAACCGCAACATCAGCACCCTGAATGGCCCCGTCGCTGCCCGCAGCCTGGCGCAGCTGAATCAGGACGTGTCCGTGGAGGGATCGGGTGGTGGCTACCTCTCCAACGAGATCAGCTACCGCAGCATCCTGCTGCGTGACTTGCTGGGCAGCCGGGTGGCAGTGGGACACATCCACACCCCGAAAATCACCGGACATGACGCCGAAACCAGCGCCGCCATCCTGACCCAGGTGCGCGCCATGTTGAACCAGGCCGCTCAGGCCCAGTGAAGCGATAGACAGCATTGCGGGGGCTGGTATAGTGAGCCCGACTGACCTGCCGGAGCCCGCAATGCCCCCCTCCACTCTTCCCACTGAAACCCTGCATCAGTTGCTGCTGTCGCGGGTGGAAACTTGTTATCTGAAAGCCGAGCAACGGTTGGGTCGCCCTTTCCCCCGCCCCAGCGTCAGCCTGAAGATGCGGGGCCAGAGTGCCGGCGCGGCCCACCTGCAGGACAATCGTCTGCGCTTCAATCCGGTGCTGCTGGAGGAGAATCCTGACGCCTTCCTCGACGAGGTGGTGCCCCATGAGGTGGCGCACCTGCTGGTCTGGCACAGCTTTGGCAAAGTCGCCCCCCATGGCCGCCAGTGGCAGGCCATGATGCGGGATGTGTTTGGCCTGGAACCCCACACCCGCCATCTCTTCGATGTCAGCAACGTGGCCCCACGCACGGTCGCCTACCGCTGCCAGTGTCGTGACCACAATCTGACCATCCGACGCCACAACAAGGTGCAGCGCGGCCAGACCCGCTACCTGTGCCGCCACTGTGGCAGCGCCCTTCAACCGGCCTGACTCCCGGTCGCTCTATTGCCCATATCACCGTAACGACACCACCGAATGATTCGAGCCCTGTTACTGCTGGCGCTGTTGGCCAGCCCGGCGCTTGCCGCGCCCCAAAGTTTTAGCCAGGCCAAGCGCCTGCTGTTTACCCTCTACACCGGCCCACTCGCCCCACAAACCCTATACTGCGGCTGTGACTTCCGCGCCGACCAGCGCAAACTGGTGCCCGATCTGGCCAGCTGCGGCTATCAGGTGCGCAAACAGGAGCGGCGCGCCAACCGCATCGAGTGGGAGCACGTGATGCCCGCCTGGCAGTTTGGCCATCAGCTGCAGTGCTGGCAGAAGGGCGGCCGTTCCGAGTGCCGCAAAGACCCCAAATTCAAAGTGATGGAGGCGGACCTGCACAACCTGTATCCGGCCATTGGCGAGGTCAACGGCGATCGTTCAAACTACCGCTTCAGCGACTGGAACGGGCAGCCGAAACAGTATGGCCAATGCGCCATGGTGATCGACTTTAAGGCGCGCCAGGCCCAGCCTCCGGTGGCCGCTCGGGGGACCATTGCCCGAGCCTATCTCTACATGGCGGAGCAGTACCACGTGTCTCTGTCCACTCAGCAGGAAAAACTGCTGAAGGGTTGGCATAATAGCTACCCGGCTGACGCGGCCGAGTGCCAGCGCCACCGTGAGATCAGCAAGCTGCAAGGCCACCCCAACCGATTTGTCGCCGAGCAGTGCAACCCCTGAACCGGAACCCTCTATGCGCGTACCACGTATCTATCAACCCGTCCCTCTCGCCGCCGGCCAACAGCTGGCGCTGGATGACGATGGCGCTAACCACATCGGCCGCGTGCTGCGGATGCAGCCGGGCCAAGCCGTAATGCTGTTTAACGGTGACGGTCAGCAATACCCGGCCATCATCGACGAAGCGGGCAAGAAAAACGTGTTGGTGACGGTCCAGTCTGTCGAACAGCACCACGTGGAATCGCCGCTGGCCCTGCACCTGGGCCAGGTGATCTCCCGTGGCGAAAAGATGGAGTTCACCATTCAGAAATCGGTGGAGCTGGGTGCAGCCAGCATCACGCCGCTGTGGTCGGAGCGCTGCGGCGTCAAGCTGGCCGGCGACCGCCTCGACAAGAAGGTGGCCCAGTGGCAGAAGATCGCCATCGCCGCCTGCGAACAGTGTGGCCGCAACGTGGTGCCGGAGGTTCGTCCGGTGATGCGGCTGGACCAGTGGATGGCGGAGCCCTTTGAGGGCCTCAAGCTGAATCTGCATCCCCGCGCCGAGTACAGCATCAACACCCTGCCCGAGCCGGTACAGGCACTGCGCCTGCTGATCGGCCCGGAGGGCGGCCTCTCCGCGGAGGAGATCGCGGCCGCTCGTGAGTTCGACTTTACTGATATTCTTCTCGGGCCCCGGGTGCTGCGCACCGAAACCGCGGCCCTGACCGCTATGACTGCATTGCAGGTACGCTTTGGCGACCTTGGATAAGGAGTCCAGGATGATCAAGCTTGGCATCGTGATGGATCCCATCTCGACCATTAACATCAAGAAAGACACCAGCTTTGCCTTCCTGCTGGAAGCGCAGCGCCGCGGCTATGCCCTGTTCTATATGGAGATGGCTGACCTTTACCTGGATCAGGGCGAAGCCCGGGCCAAAATGCAGCCGCTGAGCGTGGAGGAGAACCCGCAGCAGTGGTACCAGTTTGGTGAGGCGAAAGACGCCCCGCTGGCTGAGCTCGACGTGATCCTGATGCGCAAGGACCCACCGTTCGACACCGAGTACATCTACGCCACCTACATGCTGGAGCGTGCCGAGGAGCAGGGGGTGCTGGTGGTCAACAAGCCCCAGAGCCTGCGTGACTGCAACGAGAAGCTGTTTACCGCCTGGTTTGCGGAACACACCCCCACCACCCTGGTGACCCGCAGCGCTGAGCGCATCCGTGCCTTCCACGCGGAGCACGGTGACATCATCCTCAAGCCGCTGGACGGCATGGGGGGCGCCTCCATCTTCCACGTGCGTGAAGATGGCAGCAACCTGGGCGTGATCATCGAAGTGCTGACCAATCACGGCCAGAACTACGCCATGATCCAGAAGTTTATCCCTGAGATTAAGGAGGGTGATAAGCGCATTCTGGTGGTGGATGGTGAGCCGGTACCTTACTGCCTGGCCCGCATCCCCCAGGGCGGTGAAACCCGTGGCAACCTGGCTGCCGGTGGCCGTGGCGTGGCCCAGCCGCTGTCAGAGAGCGATCGCCGCATCGCCGAGGCGGTGGCACCGGAGCTGAAAAAACGGGGCCTGATCTTTGTGGGCCTGGACGTGATTGGCGATCGCCTGACTGAAGTGAACGTGACCAGCCCCACCTGTGTGCGCGAGATTGAGGCAGCCTTTGACATCAATATCGCCGGACGCCTGATGGACGCGATTGAGCAGCGCCTGGCGTGAGAGCCGGATTACTGCTGCTGGCGTTGCTGGCGGGCCCGGCGCTTGCCGACGCCTGCCTGCAAGCCCCCTGGCGCGAACAGCCCTGCCCCAACCTGCGCTACCTGTCGGTGACGGGTGAGGATGGGGCGCGGATGGTGTGTGTCTGTCCACCGGATTTTGCCCACCTGCAGGCGGTGCCGGATACGGTGGCGGGCAAGGCATTGCGCGACAAAGAGCTGGAGCGGATCGCCGCCAGCTATCAGCTGACCGACGCCGAGCTGGGCCAGATCCTGCAACTGCAGGATTAACGGTTCTGCCGACCGAGCAACTGCACGCCGCGTTCGTCGTCGGGCCAGCGCAGTTGCTCATCCAGCTGCGCCAGCAACACCTGGGTCTGATGCTCATCCAATGGCGCCGAGAACAGGTAGCCCTGGGCATAATCACACCCTATCTGGCGCAGGAACTGGCGCTGGTCATGACTTTCCACCCCCTCCGCCACCACTTGCCGCTTCAGGTTGTGGGCCAGGTCGATCACGCTGGTGACGATGTTGCGATCCACATCAGAGTTGTCCAGATCCGCCACAAAGCCCCGGTCCACCTTCAGCAGGTCAAACGGCAGCTGCTTCAGGTAACTCAGTGAGGAGTAGCCGGTGCCGAAGTCATCAATGGCGATGCGCACCCCCATGGATTTCAGCTGCTGCATGATGGCCATGGCCCGGTCGAGGTTCTTGATCAGGCTCTCTTCGGTCAGTTCCAGCACCAGTCGGCTGGGATGGATGCGGTAACGCTCCAGCAACCCCTGCAGGTACTTAACCAGATCGGCACTCATGTACTGATTCGGCGACAGGTTCACCGCCACATAGAACTGGTCGCTGCCCAACTGTCGGGTGTAGCGCGCCAACAGGTCGATGGCGTACTCCAGCACATAATTGCCCAGCTCCACCCCCTCTTTGCTCTCATCCACCTCCTGAATGAACTCCGAGGGCATCACCAGGCCCCGATTGGGGTGATACCAGCGCACCAGCGCCTCAAAGCCCACCAGGCGGTTGTCGTCCATGGTCAGGATGGGCTGCATCGCCAGCGCCAGCTGACGCTCCTTCAGGGCGATGCGGATGTCCTGCTCCAGCATCAACCGGCGGGACGCGCTCTCCAGCATCTGTTCGTTGAACACCCGGTAGTTGGAGCGGCCGGCCTGCTTGGCCTGATACATCGCCAGATCAGCCCGTTTCAGCAACTCCTCTGGCCGCATCATCGGGTTGTCGCAGAACACCACGCCAATGCTGGTGGTAATGATCAGCGTGTGCCGCCCGAGCTGCAGCGGCTGCTGCAGGCTGGTAAAAATCTGATGGATGATGCGGTGGATGTCACCCTCGGACTCCAGGCCGCGCACGATGATGGTGAACTCATCGCCGCCAAGGCGACACACGGTATCCATGCTGCGGATGCTTTTCTGCAGGCGGTTGGCGACGGTTTTCAGCAACTCATCGCCAATGTCATGGCCGAGGGTGTCATTGACCCGTTTAAACTCATCCAGGTCGAGGAACAGCAGGGCGATCTGGTCATCGGTCCGGCCAATGCTGCCCAGGGCTTTGGCCAGTTCATGATGGAACATGGCCCGATTGGGCAACCCGGTCAGCGCGTCCATCATCGCCATCCGCTGCAGTTCATTGGTGTAGCGATCCACGTCGCCCTCAAGCCGCTCCAGCTGACCCGCCACCTCAAGGGTGGTGCGTTCGAGCTGGTCCAGCTCATCCTTGGTCCAGCCCGGCCGGTGATCCAGTCGATCCCGCAGATCGTCATAACGGCTTTGTGCCAACAGCGGCAGGGCCCGGCCGAGCCGATGCAGACGAGCCAGCGGACGCCACAACGCCAAGGTGCCAAGTCCGCCGGCCAACAGCACCGCCATCAGCAGAATGCCCACCAGATCCCCGACAAAGGCGCGCTCTCCCAGGGTCAGGTCACTGACGTCCCGCAACAGCATCAGTTGTTCACCTGCGGGCCCCAGGGGCCAGGCAAACAGTGCCCAGTGGCGCCCGTCCCACTCAAGCTGAGTGGGGCCCTGCTGCAAACCGGCCAACTCGGTCTGCTCGGCAAAGCGGCGCAGCAGCGGCTGGGTATGGGCGCGATCCGTGATGCTCAGAACCCGACGGCTCCAGGGGCCGGCACCGGCCTCAGCGCTGAGCAGCGCCACCTCAATCTGGTGGTGCTCCGCCATCGGCGCCAGCACCTCGGATAGGTCGGACACCATCACCATCAGATGGATCTGGTCATCCACCAGCACCGGAATGGCCACATCCACCAGGCACTCCAGCTGGCAGCGAAGCCGTAAGCTGGGCTCGCCCAGGCTGAGGGTTTCACGCATCCACAACGTCACCTCGCTGACGTCGGTGGCCACGGCGCCCTGGCGCAGCACGGGGGTCAGGTCGGTGGTAAACAGCCCCAACCCCTCCAGGCGCCAGAACAGCTCAAAGTCTTGCCAATGGTGGGCCACTTTGTCTGACATGCCCGCCAGGGTCAGCCGACCATCCTCGCCCAGCATCAGGTGAAATTCGTGGCTGAGACTGACCAGGCGCTGCTCCGTGGCTTTGAGACGGATGCTGTAGTCCCGCCACAGGGCATGGTGCTGGCTCACCAGAACATTGCCGACCTGCTCGTCAAAACGACGCAGCCCCAGCAACCCGATAACCAGGCTGATCAGAAGAAGTAAGGTGATCGTGGCGAGGACAAGCTTCCAACGTAAGCTGACAAACCGCCCTCTGGCCCAATGCATCATGCTGCTGCCATATCCTGAACAATGAGAGAAAAAGGGCCCCGACACTTACGGTCTGTTCCGCAGTGTCAGAGCCACTGTTCTTGGGCGGTTCCCCGATGCTTGGGCGCATCGGGACATCGTTCGCCATCCCTGTCGTGTTACTGAGAAGAATAGCCGCAAATTCCGATCTCCGGCGGACAAACGCCCCTTCACACTCAAAAGGCCAGTCGCACCAGATTGGCACTCAGCTGGGTATCGCCGGAGAGGTAACCGATGGCCCCCGGTGTGGACTCCAGGGTCTGGCGCATCTCCTTCTCACTGCCCACCACCAACGGGCGGTGTTCACGATCCTCAAAATGGCGCCCTCCCCAGGCCAGATCCAGCTGGTAGGGCAGCAGCCTGAGATGTTGACGGCAGAACTGGTGATGCACCGGGTGACGCTGGGGCAGCAGCACCACCACCACCGAGCTGCCATCGGCCCAAAAAGGCTGTTTCAGGGTAAAGATGGCGCGCAGTTGCTCACGGCTCAGTGCCCGCTCAGCCACCCTGGCATTGGCCACCACCTGCACCGAGCTGTTGCTGCGCCCCCAGAGGGGTGGGCTGGCCAGAGCAGCCGTCATTAATGCGATGAAAAACAGACCTTTCGCCATCCAATGGCTCCATTATCCCGTTGCTTTGCAAGCTTAGCGTACGGTTTTCCGAACTGAATTCGCCCCCTCCCCCGTTCACACCACGACCCTAGTCGCGGCTTGCGGTTAGGCCAGTCGACTACGCGAGGGTATACTTGGCGCCATTGTCAATCGCGACCCGTCAACTATGTCCCTGACCAACCCCAGCCAACTGGTGCTCAAGCACCAAAACCGTCTGCCACAACAGCTGCTGCTGTTGAATGCCGACGGCGATGCCCTGCCCCAGGCCCTGATCGAAGCCGGTAAGAGCGTCCATATCCTCACTCCGGACTTCCTTAACCATCAGCAGCTGAGCAAGCAATGTCCGGCCGCCCATAACCACTTTGGCGTGGATGGTCAGGGTATCCAGGCCGATGCCGCCATCCTGCGCATTCCCAAGGCCCGTGAGCAGCTGCGTTATCTGGCGGCACTGGCCTGCGCCGTGTTGCCGCAAGGGGCGCCGGTCTATCTGGTGGGTGAAAATAAGGGCGGCATCCGCAGCGCCGGTAAAACCGTGGCGCCCTTCCTCGGCAACTGCGGCAAGCTGGCGTCGGGCAACCACTGTCAGCTGCTGGAGGGACACACCCAATCCGATCAAGCCCTGGATATGGCCCAATGGTGGCTGCCTTATGAGGTCAGCACGCCGGATGGTCCGCTGTCCCTGGCCTCGCTGCCGGGCGTGTTCAGTCATGGTGAACTGGACGAGGGCACCGAGCTGCTGCTTCAGCATCTGCCGGAACATCCGGTTGGCCGGGTGCTGGACTTTGGTTGCGGCGATGGTGTTATTGGCGCGTTCCTGGCCCGGCGCAATCCGGCCATTGAGCTGGAGATGGTGGACATCAACGCCATGGCTCTGGCGGCCAGCCAGCAAACTCTGGCGCAAAATGGACTGAAGGGTAAGGTCTACCCCTCCAACGGTCTCTCCGGTGTCGAAGGGCAGTTTGACCTCATCGTCTCCAATCCCCCGTTTCACCATGGCGCGACACAAACCTTCGATACCGCACGGCAGTTCATCCGGGACGCCGCTAAAGCCCTGAAGCCCGGCGGTCAATTGATTATCGTCGCCAACCATCATTTACCCTATGGTGATGATTTCGCTCACGTATTTGGTCGAGTGCAGATTGTGGCGGCGAACAATAAGTTCAAAATCTACGCAGACAGCAAAAATAACTGAAAAACGTTGTTGACCGATTCTGAAATCTCCCTATAATGCGCCCCCGTAGCAACGACGATGCATCGCAGAGCAGATGTGGCGGAATTGGTAGACGCGCTAGCTTCAGGTGCTAGTGTCCTAACGGACGTGGGAGTTCAAGTCTCCCCATCTGCACCATCGACGTTGATTACATTGCACAAGTGGCGGAATTGGTAGACGCGCTAGCTTCAGGTGCTAGTGTCCTAACGGACGTGGGAGTTCAAGTCTCCCCTTGTGCACCACATTTGCAGATGTGGCGGAATTGGTAGACGCGCTAGCTTCAGGTGCTAGTGTCCTAACGGACGTGGGAGTTCAAGTCTCCCCATCTGCACCAAATTTGAGAACCCTGGCCCAAAAGGCCGGGGTTTTTGCTTTTCCCTGAAAAATCCTCTCGTTATACTGGCCCGGCGCTCATAACAACAACTCACTCAATTTCGCCATGCTCAGTAATCACATGCTCATTCCGGATGAGCAGCACGATGCGGTTTGCCTGGACCTGGTCCCCGCCGAATGCCAAAGCCTCACCCTGACTGACTTTCAGACGCTGCTGAGCGGTAGCGCGTTTGCCAACTACGCCCTACTCAAGAGCGACATCGAGCAGGGGCTCAAGGACCTGAGCGCTCGACGCCAGGGTGATCATCCCGAAACCCCCGTCCGAATCCGAATCGCTGAGCGCCGCCACGGCCAATGGAAGCTGCACCTGTCTGCCGACCAGATGAGCCTGCGGGCAGAGCTTATCTGTCCCCATGGCGGTCAGCATGCCACTTTTGCCCAACTGCTCGAAGCCCTGCAGGCGCTCTCCATCAGCCAGGGCCTCTTACGCCCCGCTATCGATGAATTGATCGCCCTGGGACAGCGTGGGGCACCCGGCAGTGTCCATCAGGCGGAGATTGCCCGGGGCCGTCCGCCCCGTCATGGCGAGAGCGCCCGTCTTGAGCGCCTGGTGCCGCTGGCCCGTGAGCGGCTGCTGAAACCTCAGGAGCAGGATACGGGTAAGGTCGACATGCGGGATCTGGGCTCCGTCATCATGGTGCGCAACGGTGACCCTCTGATGCAGCGCCATCCGGCCAAGCCGGCTCAGGATGGCTACACCGTCACCGGCAAACCGCTGAAAGCCAAAGCCGCCAAAGACCTGGCCATCCAACCCGGCAAAGGCACAGTGCTCGACCCCAATAACTCCGATCTGCTGCGCGCCACCATGGCGGGCCAACCGGTCGAGAGCCGCAATGGCATGGCGGTGGATGAAGTGCTCACCGTCAAACAGGTGGACGCCAAGCATGGCCATATCGATTACGAGGGTTCGGTGATCATCCACGGCGAAGTGAGCGAAGGGATGCGGATCCGCGCCACCGGTGACATCACCGTCGGCGGCTTTGTCGATGGCGCCAGGCTCGAGGCGGGTGGCGACATTGTGGTTACCCAGGGCGTGGTCGGCCGACTGCGGGACGACGGCAGCCTGACCTGCAGCCTGGTGGCTCAGGGTCAGATCGTGGCCCGCTTTATCCAGTACAGCCTGTTGGACAGCGGCAGCGACATCCGGGTTGAACGCCAGTTGATGCACTGTCAGGTGCATTGTCGTGGCAGCCTGGTGGTGGGCGACGAACAGGGTCGCAAAGGCGACCTGGTGGGCGGTGATATCCGCTGCGCCGGGCCGGTGGAAGCGGTGACCCTCGGCGCCCGTGCTGGCACCCAGACCCACCTGCGGCTCGGCGATGGCATCCATGAGTTGAAGACACAGCAGGAGAAGCTGACCACCAAACTTAAAGCACTGGAAGACCAGGCGATGAAGCTGCGACTGGCCCAGCGCAAACTGTCTCCGGTTCCCGAGTCTGCCCCCGATCCGCTGCAAAGCCTGCGCCAGCAGCTGACCCTGGGGCGGGAGCGAGTCGATGCCCAGCACGCCGCATTGCTGGCACAGCGCAACGAGCTGGATGAGCAGATCGAGCGCTTCTTCGAACACGTGCAGGTTACCGTGAAGTCCAAGCTGTTTCCCCGGGTGGAGTGCGAAATCGGCCCGGCCCACGGCCACACTCAAAAAGAGACCGGCCCCAGTCGCCTGCGCAACGAGCAGGGCAAGTTCACCATCACCCCACTGATGTGACCGAGGCCATCGTTCTGCCAAGAACGATGGCACCAAGCTTGCTTACCCACTGATCCCCATCGGAAGATGACGAGTTTCTGTCGCTAGGGAGTGCCCATGGCCCAATTTCTCACTTTGCTTCGCCAACTGCCCGTTGGCCCCCTGTGCAGCCAACTGGCGCTGTGGCTCCTGCTGACCTGCCTGGCCCTGCTGTGGCTGCCGCTGTCGACGCTGCAATCCCTCTACCTGCAAGCCTGGGTGGCTGAGCAGGGCTTTTGGCTGGGCCTTGGCGTGGTGGCCAGCGCCTGCTATCTGCTGGCTTCGGCACTGCGCCTGGGCGTGGGCGAGCTGCTGAGTCGCCAACAGCAGGAGCGCCGTAAGCAGTTGGTGATGGAGAAGCTGTCGGTTCTGGATGGCGGTGAACGTGCGGTACTGCGGGAGTTCTTCCTGCAGAGCAAATCGCTGGTGGCGATGCCCCTGAACCACCCGGCGGTGGAGGAGCTGAAACAGGCGGGCGTGCTGGAACAGGTCGGCGGCGTTGAGCATTACGCCATTGAGGGGCCGGTGGCACCGATGAAGATCACCACCGTGGCGCGCACCCGGCTCACCCGCCAACTGCTGCGCCTGCCGGAGGGGACACCGTCAGAAACACAACGGGCGGCCCTGCTGGCCGCCCGTCCGGAGTTTGCCAATAGCCTCACCAGAGGCCGGCGTCACGCCGCTTAGAACGCGGCCACCATGGCCTGATCTTCTTCGCTGGCGGAGAGCTGATGCTCCACTTCGGCGATGATGCGCTGGTAGGAGTCTTCCTGCAGCGGACGCTGCCAGTCGAGGGTACCCACCAGAATGGCGAAGGCGGAGAAGATCTCACGGGTATCCAGCTGCTTCACGGCGTTGCTCATCAGCGGGTTGTGAATCACGCCGGACGCACCACGCTGGAAGCAGGCCATCATGGCATGCAGGGTTTTCACCTCTTCGTCGGTGGCGTTCAGTTCACCCTGGATACGGGCCCCTTCCACCACACGCAGAATCGCGGTGTAAAACTGCTCCAGGTACATTTTCAGTTCCTGAACCCGATACTCACTGGCACGCTCAACCACTTTCGGTGCGCCACCCAGGGTGTTGAAACCCAGGGTCCAGGCGGACCGGTTCACCGCCACAACGGCACAGAGGTGCATGGCAACCCAACGCTCGGCAAAGCTGAGCTGACTGGTCATAAAGTGGGGTTGGCGCTCCACCATCTGTTCAACATGACGGGCGAAGATGGCCACCAGCAAATCTTCTTTGCTGGAGAAGTGCTTATAGAGGGTTCCCGCACTGCATCCTGCCAGCGGTGCCAGCTCGGAGAAACGGAAAGAGACGAGGCCCTGATCCCGGATCAGTTGCTCCGCCAGACGAATTAGCACTTGGTCCCGCTGCCGGAAGCGGGTTTGTGTTGGAGAACTCCAGCTGGACGTGCCGCTGGCCTCCATGGCCGACACAGTATGCATGAGGATTGCCTTAACGCCGTATTGAGTGACCACACTCTACGTCCGGTTTCTTAACACAACTGTGCGCTGAGGCTAATTTTTCCCTTTGGGATAGGGACAAAATGTCAAAATTGGAGCTAATGCACAAAAAAAGGGAGCTATTTTAGCTCCCTCAGTTTCCTTTTATCCGCCCTGCGCCACGAGAATTCGTAACATTCTCCGCAATGGCTCCGCCGCCCCCCAGAGCAACTGGTCGCCCAGAGTAAAGGCGGCCAGATACTGTGGCCCCATATTCAACTTGCGCAGACGTCCGATCGGCACACTCAGGGTGCCGGTGACTCTGGCGGGAGAGAGCTCGGCGATGCTTGCCTCACGCTCATTCGGCACCACCTTCACCCAGGGGTTATGGGCCGCCAGCTTCTGCTCAATCTCCTCGATGGAGAGGTCCTGACGCAGCTTGATGGTCAGCGCCTGGCTGTGACAGCGCATGGCGCCAATGCGCACGCAGATGCCGTCGATCGGTACATGACCCTCCGGGTGGCCCAGGATCTTGTTGGCCTCCACCTGAGCCTTCCACTCTTCACGGCTTTGGCCGGACGGCAGAGCGGTGTCGATCCAGGGGATCAGGCTGCCCGCCAGCGGCGCGCCAAACTGAGCAGTGGGGAACGCGTCACTGGCGAGGGTTTCGGTAATGGTGCGATCGATGTCGAGAATGGCACTGGCCGGGTCCGCCAGCGCCTCTTCCACGCTGTGGTGCAGTGCGCCCATCTGGCTGACCAGCTCTTTCATATTGCGGGCCCCGGCACCGGATGCGGCCTGATAGGTCATCGGGCTGACCCATTCAATCAGGTCCTCCTCCAGCAGCCCGCCCAGTGCCATCAGCAGCAGCGAGACGGTGCAGTTGCCGCCGACAAAGGTGCGCTGGCCGGCGGCGAGGGCGTCGTCGATGACAGTGCGGTTGACCGGGTCCAGCACGATCACCGCGTCGTCGTCCATCCGCAGCGAGGAGGCCGCGTCGATCCAGTAACCCTGCCAGCCCCGTTGGCGCAGCGGGCCGTACACCGCCTTGGTGTAATCGCCGCCCTGACAGGTCAGGATCACCTCCTGCTCAGCCAGGGCATCGAGGTCATAGGCGTCTTTCAGCGGGTCGCCATGGGGGCCAGTGATGCCCACCTGCGAGGTGGTGAAAAAACTCGGCGTGATCCGATCAAAGTCCGACTCTTCGGTCATTCGCTGCATCAGCACCGAACCCACCATGCCACGCCAACCAACCAATCCCACCTTCAACATGCCCTGCTCTCCTTCTGACCGTCCTAACTCGCGGGCCCTCTACTCTAACCGCAAGCCCTGGTGGGAAAAAGAGACGATGCGACTGAGTTATAACCAGCATCAGGGGTGGCGATAACCCAGCCCCATCACCCGCTCAAAGGCCAGACCAGTGCGATCCCGACTCGATCCCGGGCCAATGGGGTGTTACACAGAGAAGGAGGGCCTTGATAGGGGGTATCACCATGGCAGAACACACTCCGAACCAGGAACAAAGCGACAACGGTGCAGACTGGCGCGACGGTCAGCTGGGCCAGCAACTGGTGGACTTGCTGGAGGAGTCTTACCGGACGCCACCGGAATCGGAATAGGCCGGTTAGACCAAAGTCGAATGGAGCCGGGTCAGGCCCATTGCCTACCCTGTCGGCTCAACCCCACGCGGAATACGCAGAGAGGAATCCATGACTGAGCCACAGCTTCCCCACGGTACGGGTGACGACACACACTGGCGCGATGGCGACCTCGGCGCCGCGCTGGTCGAACTTTTGGAGTCGGCCCTGACACCGCCCCAAAGTGACAGCGAGTGAGTCGACACCGAACGAAAAAAGGCGCCCGATGGGCGCCTTTTTGGTGGCCTTTGCGGCTTACGCTTCGTCGTGGTGAATCACGGTAGCGATGTAAGGCAGCTGGCGGTAACGCTCGGCGTAATCCAGGCCATAGCCCACCACAAACTCATCCGGGATCTGGATGCCCACGTAGTCCACCGGCACGTCGGTCACGCGGCGCTCCGGCTTATCCAGGAAGGTACAGATTTTCAGGCTGGCCGGCTCACGGGTCATCAGCAGCTCACGGGTTTTGGCCAGGGTGCGGCCGGTATCGATGATGTCTTCCACCAGCATCACATGGCGGCCATGGATGTTGTTGGCCAGATCCATCACGATCTTCACTTCGCCGGAGGACTCAGTGCCGTTGCCGTAGGAGGAGGCGGTCATAAAGTCGAAGCGGATGTCGCCCTTCAGGCGGCGGGCCAGGTCAGTCATAAAGACCACAGAGCCCTTCAGCAGACCCACCAGCAGCAGGTTATCCACATCGGCGTAGTCACGGTTGATCTGCTCCGCCAGGTTATCCAGGATGGTGTTGATCTGGTCCTCGGAGATCATCTCCTTGAGGCTGTGCTTCTTCAGTTCGCTCATGGTCTTAATTGCCGTTGTTTGAGTCAGAGTTTGGACCGTAACCCCAGCGGGTCATCAGTCGATGTTCAATCTGGAGGTGGTCCAGCATCCTGGCCACCATAAAGTCCACCAGGTCCGCAATCGACTGCGGCTGATGGTAGAAACCCGGCGCCGCCGGCATCACCGTGGCACCCAGTTGGGTGAGCTTGAGCATGTGCTCGAGGTGAATGGCGTTGAATGGGGTTTCCCGCGGCACCAGGATAAGCTGGCCACGCTCCTTCAACACCACGTCAGCGGCACGCTCAATCAGGTTGTTGCTCATGCCGGTGGCGACGGCCGCCAGCGTCCCGGTTGAGCAGGGGCAGATCACCATCCGCCGGGGCGCACCGGAGCCGGAAGCCACCGGTGAAAACCACTCCTCTTTGCCATACACCCGAAGCTGGCCGGGTTCGGCACCAAAGCGCTCACTCAGCATCGCTTCGCAGGCTTTGGGATTGCCGGGCAGGCTCATCTGTTCCTCCTCCAGCAGCACCACGCGGGCGGCGGCGGAGACCATCAGATGAACCTGGAGGCCGGATTGTAGCAAACACTCCAGCAGGCGCAGCCCATAGGGCGCCCCGGAGGCGCCGGTAAAGGCCAAAGTGATGGCTTGCTCACGCTTTGTCATGGGAAGGCTCCAGTGCCTCAAGCAGTCGGTTATGTATGCCCTCGAAGCCGCCGTTGCTCATCACCAGCACGGTATCGCCGGTTTGCGCTTCGGCCACGATGGCGTCAATCAGGTCCTGAACCGAGTCGCGCACGGTGACCGGCACCGGCGCTGCGGCCATGGCGGCAGTCAGATCCCAGCCCAGCCCCGGCGGCGCAAACACAAAGGCCTGGTCGCTTTGTCCCAGCGACGCCGCCAGAGTGGCTTGGTGTACCCCCTGTTTCATGGTGTTGGAGCGCGGCTCCAGCACGGCCAGGATGCGGGACTCACTGCCCAGCCGGGCGCGCAGCCCCGCCAGGGTGGTGGTGATGGCGGTGGGGTGGTGGGCAAAGTCGTCATACAGCGTCACGCCAGCGGCTTCACCACGGCGCTCCATGCGGCGCTTCGGTCCGGCAAAGCGGGCCAGCGAGGCGATGCCATCGGCGGGTCGAACCCCTACATGGCGGGCGGCCGCAAGGGCACCCAGCGCATTTTGAATGTTGTGGTCCCCCATCAGGTTCCACTGCACCTCACCCAGCACCTCGCCACCGAGCAGGACTTCAAACCGGCTGCCATCCTGTGCCAGCTTACGGGCCTCCCAGCCACCGGGGCCCAGCAGCGCCTGTTCGCTCCAGCAGCCTTTGGCCAGCACCTCGGCCACCGCCGTGTCCGCGGCTGGCCAGATGATCTGGCCGGAGCCGGGTACGGTACGCACCAGGTGGTGAAACTGACGCTGGATGTCCGCCAGAGAATCAAAGATGTCGGCGTGGTCAAACTCGAGGTTGTTGATCAGCAGGGTGCGGGGGCGGTAGTGCACAAACTTGGAGCGTTTGTCGAAGAAAGCGCTGTCGTATTCATCCGCTTCCACCACAAAGAAAGGCGTGTCCCCCAGGCGGGCAGAGACGCCAAACTCCTGCGGCACGCCGCCAATCAAAAAGCCCGGGGCCAGCTGGTTATCCTCCAGCAGCCAGGCCAACATCGACGCGGTGGTGGTTTTGCCATGGGTGCCGGACACCGCCAGCACCCAACGCCCCGGCAGTACGTGTTCACAGAGGAACTGGGGGCCGGAGGTGTAGGCCATGCCCCGCTCCAGCACCGCTTCGACGCAGGGGTTACCACGACTCATGGCGTTGCCGATCACCACCAGATCCGGTTCCGGGTTGAGCTGGGCCGGGTCAAAGCCTTCGATAAGCTCGATCCCCTGCTCCTCCAGCTGGGTGCTCATGGGCGGATAAACATTGGCATCCGAGCCGGTAACGCGATGCCCCTGGGCCCGGGCCAGCAGTGCCAGGCCCCCCATAAAGGTGCCGCAAATCCCAAGGATGTGAACGTGCATGGCCTGTCCTGATTCGCCGAAAAGCGCCATTGTAACCGCCCTGCCCTGCGCGCTTCAAAACCTGCGCGGTTATCCGGCCTCGGTATGGAAACCTTGCTGAGTCAGCCAGTGGGCCAACGTCACCAGATGAGGCTGTCGCGCCCGGGAGGCTTTGTAAACAAAATAGAAGTGATCGCCGGTGGCCAACTCCGGCAATGGCAGGCGCACCAGCCCGGCCGCCCCCTCGTCATTGAGCATGTAATGGTTAAGCAAGGCGATGCCCTGGTCATAGCGCGCCGCCTCCGCCGCCAGCAGCATATGGCTGACGTGCTGGAACTGCCCCGGCTCGGGAGCGGGGCAGCCACACTGCTGACACCAGGCCAGCCAGTCTGCGCCGGGCTGGCGAAAGCTGGACTCCACGGACAACAGCGGGTGCTGCCACAAGGCCTGCGGCAACGCCTGATTACGCAGCTGTTGCCACAACCCCGGCCCACAGGCGGGCAGCAGACGCTCCTGATAGAGGTGATGGCTGACCACCCCGACCGACGGAGGGCTGATGGTGATAAAGCAATCCCCCACCTCGTCGCTGCAAACCGGATCGTCCGCGGTCATATTGAGGCTGAGCTCTATCTCGGGGTGGGCCTTGCGCAGATCCGCCAGCCGGGGGATCAGCCACTTCACCGCCAACGAGCTGTACAGCGCCAGTCGCAGCGGTCCACTGGCCCCTTCGCGTATCACCGAACTGGCCTGAGCCAGCCCCTGCAGTGCCGGACTGATCGCGTCGTAGTAACGCTGGCCGGTCGGGGTCAATGTCCAGTGTCGTCCCTGTCGGGCCAACAGGCTCTCCCCCAGATAGCTTTCCAGCTGACGCACCTGATGGCTGACCGCGCTTTGGGTGATGTGCAGCGCCTCGGCGGCTTTGGAGAAGCTGTTCAGGCGCACGACGGCTTCAAAACACTGGGTGGCACGCAGGGGCGGCAGTTTCATTAGCTCAGCTCATAAAGGGTTAATTTTCATCATTATACATAATGAAAGAGGGACACTACCCTGCCGGACAGTCGTTTTGCTGTCTCACTGGAAGTGTGAAAATGTCGCCGCTTACTGCCCGCCATGCCATGGTGCTGCTGGTGCTGGGAAACCTCGCCGGAGTGCTCTCCGATGCCTTTATCAAAACCCTTGAGGGGGAGGTGGCGATCTTCCAGTTTGTGCTGTTTCGCCTGCTGGCTGCCGCGGCCTTCCTGTTACCGCTGGTGCTCTGGTTTAACCCCGGGCACTGGCGGGTGGGCCTGAAGTGGCACCTGCTGCGGGCCCATATTCTGTTGCTCGGTGCCATGTGCATGGTGCCAGCGATGACCCACCTGCCCATCGCCACGGCTGCCGCACTGTTCCACTCAGCCCCGCTGATGATGCTGCCCCTGGCGGTGCTGTGGTATCGCGAGAAACTGAGTCGGGCCGCCATTGCCGCGGCACTGGTCGGCTTTATCGGTGTGCTGGTGGTGGTGCGCCCTACCGAGATCAATATCGGTGCCCTGGCGGCCCTGCTGGTGGCGTTCTCGCTGGCCTGCAACAACCTGCTGGTGCGCAAACTGCCGCGCCAGCATGGGGTGCTGCAGACGCTGTTGCTCACCAACCTGTTTGCCATTCCGGTGGCCACGCTGCTGGCGATTTGGGAGGGCAAGCCATGGGATTTCGCCCCCGCCGCCACGGCGGTGGGCTCCAGTGCCATGATCATGGTTTACACCGGCCTCTGTGTGGTGGCCTACCGGGCCGCTGACAGCAGCAAGATCGCCAGCGCCGAATACACCGCGCTGATCTGGGCGGGGCTGGTGGGACTGCTGTGGTTTGGCGAACGTCCAGACCTGCCGATGGTGGCCGGGGCGGTGTTGATCATCACCCCCATGTGGTGGCTGGCGCGGCAGGACAGGAATTCGAACAGGATCACAGATCCGGAGGCGGATCCCCGACCCGCACAAGACGTTTAGACGTCTATATTGACGGACTTCTGGAATTCCACTACAGTCGCGGCCATTGCAGTAACGTGCCGCGGCCTCCGCCAAGGCCGGTTGGAGAGCCCCATGAGTCAAACCCAGGCCTGCCCGGCCAACACCGCCATCGATACCCCCAACGCCACTCCGCTGGCGTTGCTGCCCCTGGTGCTGTTTCTGGTGCTGTTTGTCGGCACCGGTTCCTACCTCACCTACCAGGGTGTGGAGTTCGCGTTCTACGAGCTGTCGCCGGTGATCGCCATCCTGCCTGCCATCGTGCTGGCCCTGACCCTCGGCGCGCTGAAATTCCAGCAGCCGCTGGAAACCGGCATCAACACCTTTATCAAGGGCATCGGTGACAACAACATCATCGCCATGTGCCTGATCTACCTGCTGGCCGGTGGCTTTGCCGCCGTGGTCTCCGCCACCGGTGGGGTCGACGCCACCGTGGCTCTGGGCCTGACCCTGATCCCCGCGTCCCTGCTGCTGCCGGGCATCTTCCTGATCAGCGCCTTTATCTCCACCGCCATGGGCACCTCCATGGGGACCATTGCCGCGGTCGCCCCGGTCGCCCTGGGCATCGCTCAGCAAACCGGCATCGATACGGCGCTGATGGCCGGTGTGGTGCTGTCCGGCGCCATGTTCGGCGACAACCTGTCCATCATCTCCGATACCACCATCGCCGCCACCCGTACCCAGGGCGCGCAGATGAAGGACAAGTTCCGCGAGAACATCCGCATCGCGGCCCCGGCTGCTCTGGTTGCCGTGGTGCTGTTTGCCATCGCCGGCAGCGGTAAAGCGGACATCGCCCCGCAAGAGTTCGACCTGATCAAAGTCCTGCCCTACCTGGCCATCCTGGTACTGGCGGTGATCGGCATCAACGTGTTTGTGGTGCTGTCGCTCGGCATCGTACTGGCGGCCCTCACCGCCTTTGTTGGCGGCGACTACAGCCTGATGACCCTGGGCAAAGACCTGATGAGTGGCTTCGCCAAGATGCAGGAGATCTTCATTCTCTCCATGCTGGTGGGTGGCCTGGCGGCTCTGATGAGCGCGCAGGGTGGCCTGGCCTGGCTGACCGACAAGGTGGCCGCAATGATCACCCGCCTCAGCCGCCGCGGTAACAGCGCCGCAGCCGAGCTGGGCATGGGCGCCCTGGTGGCCAGCACCAACGCCTGTGTGGCCAACAACACCGTGTCCATCATTGTGGCCGGTCCGGTGGCCCGCTCTCTGGCTGAGCAGAACAGTGTGGCGCCCCGCCGCGCGGCGGCGACTCTGGACATCTTCGCCTGCATCATCCAGGGCCTGATCCCCTACGGTGCCCAGGCCCTGCTGCTGGCAGCCACCTTCTCGCTCTCCCCCATCGCGGTGGTGGCCCAGGGCTGGTACTGCATGCTGCTGACCGCCTTCGCCATTGGCGCCATCCTGTGGCGTGGCCGTCAAAGTCACTGAGCCCGGAACCTTTTTGCCAAACGGCTGCCCACAGAGGCAGCCGTTTTTGTACAATGGCTCTGAATCGTCCAAAGGAGCGTCACGTGAACGAACTGCGTCGAGAAACGAAACTGGCTGGCCTGGGTTACGCCCTGTTTATCACCGCCTTTTTCCTCGCTTTTGGCCCCTACGCCTTTGCCGATGGCGGCAAGGAAGCGGCTGAGATTATGGGTGGCACCGTAGGCATGGTCAGCGCCATCTCGGCGGCACTGGTTGCCCTCGGTGGCGTTGCCAGCTGCCTGATGAGTGTGGTGTTCAGTATCCAGTCACTGCGCCAGGGCCCACAGGGGCAATCGGTGGCGGCCCTGTTCCTGGCCCTGCTGCCGTTGCTGTTGATTGGCCTGTTTATCTGGCAGAACCAGCAGCTGATGTTCTGACCGGCCCACATTGAAAAAGCCGGCCCTTTGGGTCGGCTTTTTTGATCCTGCTCACGGCCAATCCAGGGTCGGCCCTTTAAACTTGCATTTAAACAACAACTTTATAGAGGCCCTCCCATGTCTACCCTGACCCTGGCCGTCCTGTACGGCTACACCGGCCTGATGGCGCTGGTTGCCCCCTACCTGCTGCTGGCCTGTCTGTGCTCCGGCCGCTGGTGGATGTGGCCCGTTGGTGTCGGCTTCTTTGTGGTTATCCTCACCTTCCTGCCGCCACCGGTGGCCCTGTTCTCCTGCTACTTCGCTGTCGGTGGCGCGGGTCTGTTGCTGCTGAATCGGCTGTGGCAAACCGTTCGCCGTTACCAACAACAGCGCACGGCCTGAGCACCACACCGCCCGCCCCCGAATTGAACCCCATTCCCGATAAGGCGGGCATTCTCTGCCCGCCCTCGCTGTGAACTCTTGTGACTGAAACCACGATTGCACACTGCAATCCGCATCGGCATCCGCTATCATTGCGGCCATTAAATGCCCTATAAAAATCAGCCTTACAGGACCCTTCCATGCACACTCTTCAAGAGACCCTGTCCCGCCGCGGTGTCGACGGCGAACTGCTTACCCTGATCCAGTCCCTGGCCAGCTGCGCCACTGAGATCAGCGCCCTGGTGCGCGGCGGTGCACTGGCAGGGGTACTGGGTGCCACCCAGAGTGAAAACGTTCAGGGTGAAACCCAGAAGAAACTGGACGTGATCGCCAACGAACTGATCAAGCAGGCGCTGCAGGCTCAGCCTCTGGTCAAGGGTGTGGCCTCCGAGGAGGAAGATGATGTGGTCGCCGCCAATGCCGATGGCCGCTTCCTGGTGAGCTTCGACCCGCTCGACGGCTCCTCCAACATCGACATCAACTCTCTGGTGGGCACCATCTTCTCCGTGCTGCCCGCCCCGGCAGGTGAGGTGAACGAGGCGGCGTTCCTGCAGCCGGGCGAAAACCAGCTGGCCGCCTGCTACATGCTGTACGGCCCGGCCACCGTGATGGCCCTGACCACCGGCAATGGCACCCAGATGTTTACCCTGGACCCGAAAACCGGCGACTTCATCCTGGTGGAAGAGCAGGTCAGCATCCCGGCCGACACCGCCGAATTTGCCATCAACATGTCCAATCAGCGTTTCTGGCAACCGGCCATGCAGAACTACATCGCCGACTGCCTGCTGGGCAAAGAGGGCCAGCGTGGTAAGAACTTCAACATGCGCTGGATTGCGGCCATGGTGGGCGATGTGCACCGGGTGCTGTCCCGTGGCGGCCTGTTTACCTACCCGCAGGACACCAAGAATCCGGAGAAGCCGTTCAAGCTGCGCCTGATGTACGAAGCCAACCCGATGAGCTTCCTGGTGGAGCAGGCGGGCGGCGTTGCCTCCACCGGCTACGAGCGCATTATGGCGATCCAGCCTGAGGGCATTCACCAGCGTGTGGCGGTGATTCTCGGTTCTAAAAATGAAGTGAACACCTGCCTGGAATACCACCGCTGAGTCGGTAACAGGCACAAAAAAGGCGCCCATCGGGCGCCTTTTTTTATCGTATTCGCTTACGCGAAGGCTTGCTGCAGCGGCGGAACCACCTGCTTCTTGCGGCTCAGTACACCGTCCAGCCACACTTTGCCATCTTCGATGGATTGGCCGTAAGCGCGCTCAACCACGGACAGGTCATCACTGATCACCAGCAGCTCAGAGCCTTCCTTCATGATGTCGGTCAGCAGCAGCAGAACGGAGTGACGGTTGCCTTCGGCTTTCAGCTTGGCGATGTCTTCCACCAGAGCCGGTTTAACCGCATCCAGTACCGCCAGATCGATCACTTCCAGCTGGCCAATGCCCACCAGGTTGCCGTTCATGTCGAAGTCTTTAAAGTCACGCAGCACCAGGTCACGCGCCGGGGTGCCTTCCACAGCAGACTTCACCTTGAACATCTCCATGCCCAGGCCTTTGAAGTCTTCAATGCCAGCGATCTCAGCCAGCGCTTCCACGCAACGGATGTCGGCGGTGGTGCAGGTCGGGGATTTGAAGATCACGGTGTCAGACAGGATGGCGCACAGCATGATGCCGGCGATCGCTTTCGGGATCTCAACGCCGTGGAAGTCGTACATCATCTTGATCACGGTGTTAGAGCAACCCACCGGACGGATCCAGCACTCCAGCGGGGTGGAGGTGGTCAGGTCGCCCAGTTTGTGGTGGTCAACAATACCGACGATGGTGGCTTCGGCGATGTCGTCCGGGGCCTGGGTCACTTCGGAGTGGTCAACGATGTACACCTGCTCACCGGCGTAGCTCAGCTTCAGCTCAGGGGCTTCCAGGCCAAACTTGTCCAGGATGAAAGCGGTTTCCGGGGACAGCTCGCCCAGGCGAGTGGCCACCGCTTCTTCGCCAATCTGGTTTTTCAGGTAAGCCAGGGCAATTGCACCACAGATGGAATCGGAATCCGGGATCTTGTGACCCACGCAGTAAATCGGCATAGAGATCGTCTCCTCAAAATTTGCGGCGATTTTAACAAAAATAGGCTGGAGACGGGAATAGCTGAGGATCGGACTCGGATTAAGTGAAGCGACTCAGGGGCGTCCCCCCTGCAGGGCCAGCAGCTTCAGCTGGTAGCGTTGACGCTCATCGGCGGGGGCCAGGTCCTCGGCCCGGTTCAGGTGACGGGCACTGAGCACCAGATTGCCCTGTTGGTAATAGGCCCGGGACAGGCCGAAATGGAACTCATGGCGGTAGTCGGCCAGGTCAACCGCTTTGCGATAGAACCGCACCGCTTTGTCGTACTCTCCGGCCTGATAAGCCAACTCGCCCATATCGAAGTGGTAATAGGGGTTACGGATCCGCTTCAGCTCGAGTCGGCCATGCACCTCCTGCCACTCGATCAATCGGTCCTGCGCCGCCAGCAGAATGGCCAGATTGTGCAGTGCATCCAGTTCACTGTCCGGCAGTTCGACCGCATAACGGTACACCGCTTCCGCCCGCTCACTCATGCCGTTTTGGCGGTACAGTACGCCAAGGGTATTCCAGGCGTGGCCATAGTCCGGCGCCTGCAACAGGGCCGCTTTGAGCAGCTGGTAGGCGTAATCGGCCTCGCCGTCCACCATCGCCTCCGCCGCCAGATTGTTGTAGTAGCGTGCCACCAGTTCGTTGCGGGACAGCGGTTCGGTTTGGTAGCCGCGCAACTGATTGCCCGGCAGGAAATCCACGGTAACGCCACCGTCAGTAATCCGCATCTGGTTGGCCCGGTAAGGGGCTGCCAGGCGCAGATTCACATGTCCGTTGATCAGGTAAAGCGCCCCCTGCCGATCCCACACCGGCGGCGACTTGACCAACTGAAATCGCACCGGCATCGCCAGCTCATCCGCCAGCGCGGCGGTCATCACCACCAGTGACATGCAGTTGCCTTGGCGCTGGGCAAAGGTGGTGGCGGCATTTTGGGTCAAACGGTTGTCGTAGCGGATCCCTTCGTCTTCCCGGATCAACGCCAGCAGATCGGATTTCGGGTCCGGCGAATGGCGAAGGTGCTCCACCACCTGCTCCATCTCGGGGCTGAGGGCAAAGATCGAGTCCGGAGTGGGCACAGGCTGAGCGTGCTGAAACGCCTCATCAGCAAAGAGATCCGACGGTGCCACGCCGGTTGGGGGTGCCGCTGCGCAGCTGCACAGCCAGCTTGTTATGAGCAGAATTCGGACAAGCATGGTGTAACCCTAGCTCAAGGCGCCGCTCGCCCCCAACACGGTCACCTCAATATCATATTGTTGTCATGGGAAGCTGCTAACGAAGCGTGCGGTGCTCGGTCGGATTGGCGTACCGTGTTACGCTGCGTGACCGGTTCCGGACGGACCCCGCCGTCCCCAAGTGACCACAGATGCAGGAGGCAGATGTGACCAGCGACCCTCGCCGCGCCCAGTTACTGCTGGGGCTGACCTTTATCATGTCGATGGTGTTTGCCACCTGGCAGAC
This sequence comes from Ferrimonas balearica DSM 9799, assembly GCF_000148645.1. Lineage (NCBI taxonomy): Bacteria > Pseudomonadati > Pseudomonadota > Gammaproteobacteria > Alteromonadales > Ferrimonadaceae > Ferrimonas > Ferrimonas balearica. The sequence continues at coordinate 625,944 of NC_014541.1, read as the reverse complement.
CCTGCTCAACAACTTCGTGGTTGAGGTGGCGCAGTTTGATGGCGCCCAGATTGGTCTGTTGCAGTCACTGCGCGAGGTGCCCGGTTTTCTCGCCTTTACCGCCGTTTTTGTCCTGCTGGTGATACGGGAACAAACCCTCGCCCTGGTGGCGATGGCCCTGCTCTGTGTCGGTGTCGCCCTGACCGGCTTCTTCCCTTCGGCCATCGGGCTGTATGCCACCACAGTGCTGATGTCCATCGGCTTCCACTACTACGAAACCGTTAACCAGTCGCTCACCCTGCAATGGTTGCCCAAAGAGAAAACCGCCGAATTTATGGGCCGGGCACTGTCCGTCAAAGCGGCTGGAGCCCTGCTGGCCTATGCCGCCATCTGGCTGCTGATGACCGGACTGGGCTGGGACTATCGCGCCATGTATCTGGTGTCCGGCCTGGCGGGGCTAGCAATGCTGGCCTATCTGATCACCCGCTTTCCCCGGTTTGACAATCCCCACCCTCAGCACAAGCGCCTGATACTGCGACGCCGCTACTGGCTCTACTACGGCCTGACTTTTCTGTCCGGGGCACGACGCCAGATCTTTATGGTGTTTGCTGGCTTTATGATGGTGGAGAAGTTCGGTTACAACGTGGCCGCCATTACCGGCCTGTTCCTGATCAACTACCTGTTTAACCTGCTGTTTGCCCCGGCCATTGGCCGCTTTGTTCAGCGGGCCGGGGAGCGCCGGGCCCTGACCGTGGAATACGTGGGGCTGGCGCTGGTGTTCACCAGCTACGCCTTTGTCGAGAACGCCGCCTTTGCCGGGGCCCTCTACGTGATTGATCACCTGCTGTTTGCGCTGGCCATCGCCATCAAGAGCTACCTGCAGAAGATTGCCGACCCCAAAGATCTCGCCGCCACGGCGTCGGTCAGCTTTACCATCAACCACATCGCCGCGGTAGTGATCCCCGCCCTGCTGGGGCTGCTGTGGCTGACCGCCCCGGCAGCGGTGTTCCTGATCGGCACCGGCTTTGCGCTGACCTCCCTGCTGCTGTGCCGCAATATCCCCGATCACCCCGATGCCGATAACCCGGTTCGGTGGGCGCCCGTTCGATTGCGAGCCCGCAGCGAGCAAAACCCCACCTAAACTCAACAGGAGTCGTTGTCGGGGAGCAGTCGAATGAAAACCCTGTTAAAACTCCTGCTGGTGGTGCTTTTGGTGGTGCTCGTGGCCGGTGTGATCCTGCCGGATGAGTTTGATGTGCGCCGCAGCGTGCGGATCAGCGCCACGCCGGAACAGATCCACCCCTATCTCAATGACCTGACCCTCTGGCCGCTGTGGAGCCCGTTTTATGGCAACGAGGTTCGCATCAGCGTCGGACGTCCCAGTGCGGGCGTTGGCGCCAATCAGACCTGGCAGGATGACACCGGCAGTGGGGAACTGCGGATTGTGCAGAGTGCGCCCGCCGTCGGCATCCAGTATGACCTGCACTTTAACGGCAGCCCCCAGCCCATGCAGGCCGGTTTTCGCTATCGCACCCAGGGCAATGACACCGTGGTGATCTGGGAGATGAACGGAAAAATGCAAATCCCGGTGGTCGGTGCCTATTTGGCCATGATGGCGGATGTTATGATTGGCGAGCAGTTCCAGCAGGGACTGGAGCGATTAAAAAGATTGGTAGAACAGCAACCTAGCCAGGAGAGTGAGCGGCCATGACCGAGGCCTTCAGCCCACCAAAGCACCGCAGTACCCGCCATCAGGCCGTCGCATTAACCCGGTTGATGGGCCTCAGCCTTGATGAAAACGGGGTGCAGGGCACCCTGTTACAGCGGGCCGAGCAGCGCGTAAAGCGCCTGCATGAGCAGTACCAACTGAACGTTGAGGCGGTGCTCCATCACGCCGTTGAACACAGCGACAATGACGTCGCCGGCCACGAGCCTGACCCCGACTGGCTGCACCAGTTTCTCTCCCTGGCCGAGAAGGTCCACTCCCCCAGAATGCAGGAGCTGTGGGGTAAGATCCTGGCCACCGAGCTGTCCCAACCCGGCTCCTTCAGCCTGCGGGCCCTCGACACCCTCCGTCAGATGACCCAGAAAGACGCCCTGTTGCTGGGCCGCGCCGTGGCCCTCTCCAGCATGCTCAACAGCGAGCCAAACCGGAAAATTCTGCTGGGCTACCGCCGGATGCCCGGTTACGGCGGCTTACTGCCCGCCGGTCAGCCCAGCCTCTCTCTGTCCCGCTTCGGCTTGCCCTACAGCGCCATCCTCACCCTGCGGGAACAGGGCATCCTGTTTGCCGCCGAGCTGGAGACCGGCCTGCTCACTCAGGGGGAACCGCTGCGACTGCGACTGCTCAACCAGACCCTGCTGCTGCGCCCCCGCCACAACCGCCTGCGGCTGCGCTATTACCGGTTTACCCCGCTGGGACTGGAACTGGCCCGGCTGGTGCTGGACCAGGGTGACGCCGACTACATCGCCGCGCTGTCGAAAATGTTGTCGAGAGACTTCGAGTTGATGGCAGGCTGAGCCTCCGCCACAAACCAGTCCAACGAGTCCGCCAGCGCCGTGGTTTCTCCCACCAGGATCGCAGCCGGGCTGGGCAAGTGAGGCTGGGACGCCAGTATGGTTAATTCGCCAAGCGTGCCATTGACCCGCTGCTGGCCACTCTGGCTGGCCTGTCCCACGATCGCCACCGGCATCTGTGCCGCCATGCCCGCCGCCATCAGGCCCTGCTGAATGGTTGCCGCCCGCTTCAGGCCCATGTAGATCACCAACGTGTGGCCGGGGATCACGTAGGGCGACCAATCCGAAATGGGCTGACCATCCTTACCGTGGCCAGTAACAAAGGTCACCCCTTGCGCCACCCCACGGTGAGTCAGGGGCATCGCGCCATAAGCGGCACAGGCACTGGCTGCCGTGACACCGGGGACCACCCGAAACGGGATGCCCGCCAGTTTCAACGCCAACATCTCCTCGCCGCCACGACCGAACATCAGCGGGTCGCCGCCTTTAAGGCGCACCACCCGATAACCCGCTGCCGCCTTGGCCAGCATCACCCGCTCAATCTCGGCCTGGGGCAGACTGTGTGCACCACAGCGTTTGCCCACCGCGATACACTCGACGTTCGGGGGGATCAGGTCCAGGATGGGTTGCGACACCAACGCGTCGTACAACACCACTTCCGCCTCCTTCAGTGCCTGATAGGCATGCAGGGTCAGCAATCCCGGATCACCCGGGCCGGCGCCCACCAGCACCACCTGTCCGGGCGACGTATCTGAGCGGCGTTGAGAGAGGGAATATAGAGACACGAGCAGGGCTCCATCGAAAACGATGAAGTAAGCCTAACTGCCATCTATATTCCACAACAAAGAGTCAATCATTACCCTTAATAACAAAAGTGAATATAAGGGCGGGCCCATTGGCCATATGCGCATCAGTTCGGGCACAAAAGCGGCAAACAAACACAAATGCAGGATCGAGTGCTTGCGCAGCGGGGGAAAATCGCTAGAATACGTCGCCGTTGCAATGCGACAATCAATCGGTGTGTAGCGCAGCCTGGTAGCGCACTTCGTTCGGGACGAAGGGGTCGGAGGTTCGAATCCTCTCACACCGACCAGATTTCCAAAGCCTCGCCAAAGCGGGGTTTTTTAAGCCAGTTTATTCGGTGTGTAGCGCAGCCTGGTAGCGCACTTCGTTCGGGACGAAGGGGTCGGAGGTTCGAATCCTCTCACACCGACCAGACACGAGAAAGCCTCGGCATCAGCCGGGGCTTTTTTGTATCCTCAGAAAGTGGCCTGTTCGGAACTCAGAGCCGAATCGAAGCCCGCCGCATTCACTCCTCGCTCCAGCCGGGCACCGCATCGTAGCGTGGGCTTTCAGCCCACGGCAGCGCAAATCCCGGGCCCAGAGCATCAAATGTCGTGTTCAATGGCCCAGTCTTTCAGCAGCTCCAATACCGCCAGGCTGGAGCGTCCAAAATCGGTGATCTGGTAGGAGACGGCCACCGGGCGCTCACTCAACACCTCGCGCCGAATCAGCCCCTGCTCCTCCATCTCCTTAAGACGTTGGTTGACCATCTTCTTACTGGCTCCGCCCAACATGCGGGCCAGATCATTAAAGCGCACCGGTTCATCCTTCAGATGCCACAAGATCGAGCCTTTCCACTTCCCGCCGATAATGCGCATGCCGCGCTCAATCGGACAGGGCTCCTGACAGGGGGAGATCGCCCGCTTCTGTCCCTGAGCATTCACCTCGACACGGGCTTGAGGATGGGTGTCGGCCATATCACTGCTCCTGTTTCCTGACGGCTCCCTACCGGAACACCATCAGTTAGGTTACTAAAAGTATACTGGTTGACGTTGGTAACCACACGATACCACAATGCGCTCAACACCACAGCGACCCATTACCGGAGCCAGTGATATGAACGTATTGATCATCAACACCCACCAACCCTACCCCTTCTCCGAAGGCAAACTCAGCGCCGCCATGGTCGATGTCGCGGCTGAGCTGGCCAGAGGCAAAGGTCACCAGGTGCAACTCACCACCATGACCGAGGCCTACGACATTGAAGCCGAGGTCGAAAAGCACCTGTGGGCCGACCTGGTGATTCTTCAGATCCCGGTGAACTGGATGGGCGTGCCCTGGTCCTTCAAGAAGTACATGGACGAGGTCTACACCACCGGCATGATGGGCGTCCTGTGCGATGGCGATGGCCGCAGCCGGGAGGACGCCAGCAAGCAGTATGGCAGTGGCGGAAAGCTCAGCAGCCGATACCTGATGTCACTCACCTTCAATGCGCCCCAGGCAGCCTTTGATGACGAAGATCAGTTCCTGTTTGAAGGCAAAGGCGTGGATGACCTGATGTTCCCGATGCACATGAACTTCCGATTCTTCGGTATGTCAGCGCTGCCCACCTTTGCTAGTTTTGATGTGATGAAAAACCCCGATACTGAGAACGACCTGGTTCGTTTCCAACAGCATCTGGCCCCACACCTGTAAGCACTCAAGGAGTCTCTGATGGATCAGCACAAACTTGCCGCCGGCGATCGCTTTCCAGAGCTGCACGTCACCACCTTCGAAGGCGAAAGCGTTCGCCTCGGACAGCCCCGACCGGACAGCGGTGCAAACTGGCAGATGGTGGTGGTATACCGTGGCCGTCACTGCCCACTGTGCACCAAATACCTGAATCAACTGGAAGGGTTCCGCGAAGAGCTGCTGGAGATTGGCGTCGATATCGTTGCAGTGTCTGCCGACTCACAGGCCCAGCTGGCAGCCCATAAGAGTCAACTTGAGGTCGGATTCCCCCTGGCGTATGGCCTGACCCAGGACCAGATGGAAGCACTGGGGGTGTACATCTCCCTGCCCCGCTCAGAGCAGGAGACCGACCACAACTTTGCCGAACCCGGCCTGTTTGTGGTGAATGAAGAGGGCAACCTCCATGTGGTGGATCTGTCCAACAACCCCTTTGTCCGGCCTGAACTGCAGGCTTTGGTCAATGGCCTGCGCTGGATCCGCGATCCCGGTAACCACTACCCAATCCGCGGCACCCGCAAAGATGTCGACTCGCAGCTGCAATACCGCTGAGCGACCACCACGGCGGGGCCGAAACCGTCCCGCCATGGTTTTACTGTTGGAATCGGATGCGTCCTGGTGCCACCGCAGTGTATACTTCGGCCCCTCGCGACCACCGTTGGCGCGATGCGCTCCGGGCCTGAGTGTCGAGAGCGCCAACTGACGGCCAGTCCGGCCGTGCATCCATCCCCGCTTTTGGACAGAAACCATCATGGCTCAAGGCAAAAAGTACGACATCCGCGTTACTGAAAACGACGGCAGCTGGACCGCTGAGATTGTCCGCAAAATCTCCACCCGTAAGACCAAGGTAACCAAGCGCCAGGATGGCTTTGGCAGCGAAGCGGAAGCACAAAGCTGGGGCGAAGAGACCCTCAACAGCTTCCTGCAGCAGCAGGTAGAGCGTAACCAGCGTAAAGCCGCTCAACGTACCGAGCGCGAAGCCCAGGCCCTGCGCCAGGCCGCCAAAGCTGAGCAGAAGCGTGCCGAGCGTGCCGCCGCTGCAGAAACCGATGACGCGGATTACGACGACTACGATGACGAGTACGACGACTGAGTCGAATCGCTTCGAAAAAACGGCGCCTGGTGCGCCGTTTTTTTATGCGCTGGCGCCTGTTTCCCCACCCTCTCAGTCGGCACAATGGGGCATCCCTGCAACGGAGTATCGGAACCATGACATCGGCAATGAAAACCCTCGGCCTGCTGGGCGGCATGAGCTGGGAATCCACCGTCAGTTATTACCAGGCCCTGAACCGGGGCGTCCAGGCACGACTGGGAGGCCTGCACTCTGCAAAGGTGCTGATCAACTCCGTCGACTTTGCCGACATTGCCGAACTGCAACACCAGGGTGAGTGGGATCAAACCGCAGAGCATCTGGCCCTGGCAGCGCAGGCTCTGGAGCGTGCAGGGGCAGAGGGGCTGCTGATCGGCACCAACACCATGCACAAAGTGGCACCGCAGATCGCCAACGCCATCTCCATCCCTTTGCTGCACATTGCTGATGCCACTGGCGCCCGCCTGCAGGCCGACGGCATCACCTGTGTGGCTCTGCTGGGCACCCGCTTCACCATGGAGCAGGCGTTCTACCGTGAGCGACTGGAGCAGGGTTACGGCATTGAAGTGCGGCTCCCCGATGCGGCAGAGCGGGCACGTATCCATCAGGTGATCTTCGACCAACTGTGTCAGGGGCAGTTCAACGATGACGCTCGCCGGGACTATGTTGCAATCATTGAACGCCTTCACCGCGAAGGGGCGCAGGGCGCCATTCTGGGCTGTACCGAGATTGCCCTGCTGGTGAAGCCTGAACACACCGACGTGCCCCTGTTCGATACCACGGCACTCCATGCCGAGGCCGCTGTTGAGTGGGCTCTGAGCGGGCAGTAACGCCGCGACAAACCCCATTCGAGGATTTACACCCGGCGCCGGAGCGCAGTATTCTGGCGTCTTTACTCCCCTCCTGACTCACCATGAACGAACTCTCTTTGCTGACCACCCTGGCGTTGGTGCACCTGGTGGCCCTGGCCAGTCCGGGCCCGGATTTTGCCCTGGTGGTGCAAAATGCCAGCCGCTACGGCCGCCGCATCGGCCTGGCGATTGCGCTGGGCATCTCACTGGCCATCCTGCTGCACTCCGTGTTTGCGCTGACCGGCGTCAGCCTGCTGATCCAACAGCACCCGATGCTGCCGGTGGTGATGCGTGTGGCCGGGGGAAGTTACCTGTTGTATCTGGGGCTGGGTGCACTGCGCTCCGCTTACCAGCAGTGGCGGGTCGGCAGCGTCGGCAGCCTGGGACCGGCCACCGCGCTGGTGTCGCCCTGGGCGGCGCTGGTTAAAGGGTTCACCACCAATCTGCTCAACCCCAAAGCGCTGGTGTTTTTCCTGAGCCTGCTGACCTCCCTGGTGCCGCCATCGGTCTCCAGCGAGGGCAAGGTCGCGGCCATCGTTATCTTGTGGGGGTTGTCACTGGCGTGGTTTTCCGGGCTGGCCTGGGTATTGACCGGCGCCCGGATGCAGCGTCAGCTGCAACGCCTGACGCCCTACATTGACGGGATCTGTGGTGCCCTGTTCACTCTGGTGGGTGGTGGCATTCTGATCGCCACCCTGATGGCTTAAAGCCGTCGGCGAAGCTGGGCCTCAGCCCAGCTTACGAAACTCCTGATCCAGATCGAACCGGCCATCGGTCACGATGGCTTCCAACGTCTGGATCCGCGCTTTCATCGCCTGGTTCTCGGCCTTCAAAGCATCCAGCTCGGTTTTTACCGCGGCCAGCTCACTGCTCTGACCCGCCTTAAGCTTGCTCTTTCTGTGGGTCTTGTAAGCTTCCAGCAGAAACGCGCCACCGAAGAAAATCGCTAAAAACGTCCAAAGGGTCATACCGCCTCCTTAACTCAGCTTGCGAATGCGCTGGTCCAGTTCATAGCTGCTGTCGGTCACAATGGATTCCAACACCGCCAAACGTGCCTTAATGTCGGCGTTTTCCTTTTCCAGCTCCGCCAGGCGTTCCCGGGCAGCCAGATCCTCCGCCATTGCAGACCCGCGGTCCTGACTCATTCCAAGCACTCTGGCCCACTGAGCAAAACGGCTGGGTGACCGCCAGGCCAAGACCATCGCCACAATGGCCGCGGCCAACAAAAAGCCCAAAACCACTTCCGCCATCATCCTGTCTCCCTGTCCGGTGGGGGTTAACCCAGCTTGCGGATCTGCTGATCCAGGTCGAAGCCACGATCGGTCACGATGGTTTCCAGAGTGGCAACCCGCTCAGCCAATTTGGCATTCTCCTGACGCAACTGCTCCAGCGCCGCTTCCGTATCTTTGCTGTGCTTGCGACCTGAGCGCGCCCAGTGGCGGCTCATCTCCAGCACACACCCCATTACGATGGCCACAATCACCACGACCATGGTTGTTCCCGACATACGCGCTCCTTCACTGCATCTCTGGTCAACTTAGCGTTCAAACATCGGCCCCCCGCCCGAACCTGTCAAGGCAGGGAGCCAGAATGGGAGGCCCCACTGGGGGGCCGGGTGTCAATGTCGTCATCGGCCAGGAAAGTCCTAACCATGCCCGTACCACTTCACCAGGCGGGCTAACCTATTCAGATCCCGTGCCAAAAAACCAACCCGATGATTTTAAATGGGTTATTGGAATGTCGCTGATTCAGGGGGTGGTGAGGCCCGCCGCTCAATAGTGAATCCCACCAACGAGCGTTATCGCAGAATCTGGCAGATGTCGTCGTGGTAAGGCAGATGGTGATGCTGCAGATAGGTGGCGCTGTCGACCCCCAGCCAATCCAGGGTCGGCTGCAGCATCGCCGCCCAGTGGCCACGGTGGGCTGACGCCAGATAGGGCTGGGCGATGCCCGGCGTGGTCAGCGCGAATTGCCGCTCGCCCAGCAGCCGGTACTGAGCCAGTGGCGGCGCACTCTGTGGCCCCAGGGTGGCATCAAGAAACTGTTCCAGTGGACGCTGGGAGTAGGCTTTTAGTGCCTCAGGCTGGCACAACAGGGGCACCAGCAGAGGCGTGGTCCAGTGAGTCCAGTCAGGACGAGCCTGGATCAGGCCCAGATTACGCAGATGCACCTGCTGCCACAGTGCATCCATACTGGCTCCCTCCCGCAGTTGGGTCCAGAACAGGTAGAGATCCGCCAGCACCTCTTCGGGCCAGTGTTGTGGCCAGTTGGGTCGGGCAAGGCGTTGCAGCCAGGGGGAGTTGCGGGTCGCGACATGACCCAGCTCGTGATAGTAGGTGGTACGGAAGGTGCGCAGCGGGGGACGTTCAATCAGTTGCTTATCCAGCAACACCAGGTGGGGCCGTTTCAGGCTTTGGGGGTCGAGCAGAATCAAAGCGTCGGTGTCGGTAAGCAGGGTGACGCCCCCCTGTCCGGCCAGCGCGGTTTTTACCGAAACCGCCAGCGGCCCCGGCCACAAGCGCTGGAGAATGCCCCGCCACTGGGGACTGAGCCCTTCAACACACTCATCCAGTGCGTCCAGCCGACACAGTTGATGGGCGGGCGCTGCCAGCACCGGGAGGGCCCAAAGCCACACCCCCAGTGCCAGTGCCGCGCCCAGCCATCGCATTCAGTCGGCCTTGCGGATGGTGTTGATGATGGCGCTGGTGGAGAGCCCATCCTCGAAGCCGAGGATCCTGACCTCACCGCCGTTGGCCAGCACCTCTTTGTGGCCAGCGATCTCATGCACCTGATAGTCGCCCCCCTTCACCAGCAAGTTGGGTAACACCGCACCGATCAGGCGCTGCGGCGTGTCCTCACTGAAGGGGACCACCCAATCGACCGCGCCCAACGCGGCCAACACCCGCATGCGCTGCTCGACACCGTTAACCGGGCGGGACGCGCCCTTAAGGCGGCGCACCGAGTCATCGTCATTGACCGCGACGATAAGGCGGTCACCCAGGCGCCGGGCCTGTTCGAGGTAACCCACATGGCCGGCGTGCAGGATGTCAAAGCAACCGTTGGTCATCACCACGGTTTCGCCACGGGCCTGAGCCTCTGCCACCGCTTTAAGCAGCTGATTCTCACTGACCACACCCACACCGTCGCTGTGATGCAGAGAGTCCACCATCGCCGCCAGCTCCAGTGCCGAAACCGTGGAAGTGCCCAGCTTGGCCACCACCACCGACGCTGCCGCATTGGCCAGGGCACAGGCCTGGGGCAGCTCGCTGCCCGCCGCCAGAGCCACCGCCAGGGTACTGATCACGGTATCGCCGGCACCGGTCACGTCGTACACCTCGCGGGCCATGGCTGGCAGGTGGAGCGCGTCCTGCCCGGCTCGCAGCAGGGTCATCCCCTTCTTGGAGCGGGTCACCAACAGGGCATCCAGCGCCAGTTCGCGCACCAGCTGCTGGCCTTTCTGCTCCAGCTCCTGATCATCGCGCACCGGCCCCACCACCGCCTGAAACTCGGTCATATTGGGGGTCAGCAGGGAGGCACCGTGGTATTTGGAGAAATCACTGCCTTTGGGATCAACCAGAACGGTAACGCCCGCCTGACGTGCCGAGGCGATCAACGCAGGCAGGTCGACCAGCGCCCCTTTGGCGTAATCCGACAGCACCAGCACCTGATGCTGTGCCAGTTGCCCGGTGGCAGCCCGGTTAAGGGCGTCGGAGGGTTGGAAATGATCGCCGAAATCGAGTCGGATCAACTGCTGGTCCCGGGAGATCACCCGCAGTTTGGTGGTGGTGCTGCTGCCGGACTGCACCAACAGTTCCGCATCCACGCCGCCGGCTTTAATGGCCTGACGCAGTGCCTCGGCACTCTCATCCTCCCCAACCAGCCCCAACAGCCGACACTGGCCGCCCAGTGCCGCCACATTCAGCGCCACGTTAGCGGCACCGCCGGCCCGGTCATCGCAGTGATTCACCTGAACCACCGGCACCGGCGCTTCCGGAGAGACCCGATCCGCCGGCCCGACCCAGTAGCGATCAAGCATCACATCGCCAGCCACCAACACACGGGCCTGGGAAAAATCGGGCAGAGTAACTTTCATTCAGCGTCCAGCAAAAATCACAAAGAAACCGCCAGTGTAACATGGTGGATGCCGCTGTGCTGTGCCGTTCCCGGCCGATTGAGGTACACTAACGCCAAATAAAAAAGGCCGAATATCACTCTCATGAACACCACCGCCCCCTTCAGTCGGGCACTGCTGCACCCCAAGTACTGGGGTTACTGGCTCGGCACCGTCATCATGCGCCTGCTGATTATGCTTCCCCTGTCCATTCAATACCGCCTTGGTGCGGCTGTGGGCCGGCTGATTCAGCGCCTGATGGGCAAGCGCATCCACGTGGCCCGTCGCAACCTTGAGTTGTGTATGCCGGAGCTGTCCGATGCGGAACGCGACGCGCTGATCCGTAAAAACTTCGAAGAGACCGGCATGGCCCTGTTCGATACCGCCAACGCCTGGTGGTGGTCTGACGCCAAGGTTCAGGCCCACATGACGGTGGCTGGCTGGGAGCACGTCGAAGCGGCTGAACAGGCGGGCCAGGGCGTGATCCTGATGGCCGCCCACTGCCTGATGCTGGAGCCCGGAGCCCGGGTTTTTGGCCAGATGAAGCCCGGGGTCGGGGTATACCGCCCACACAACAATCCGATGATGGAGTACCTGCAGGTGAAAGGCCGGCTGCGCTCCAACAAGGGGCTGATCCCGAAGCGCGAAGTCCGTCAGATGGTGAAAGCCCTGCGAGCGGGTGAGGTGATCTGGTACACCCAGGACCAGGACGCAGGCCGACGCGGCAGTGTGTTTGCCCCCTTCTTTGGCGTCCCTGCAGCCACCGCTGCCGGGGCCGCGACGCTGGCCAAGCTGGGTAAGGCCCGGGTCTTGCCGTTCTTTGTGGAGCGCAAAGCGGACCACAGCGGCTACCACATCGAGATCAGCCCCGCGCTGGAGAACTTCCCCAGCGGCGACGAACTGGCTGACACCACCCGCTGCAACGAGGTGACCGAACAACTGGTACGACGCCGTCCGGAGCAGTACATGTGGCTGCACCGCCGCTTTAAAACGCGGCCCAATCCGGACGACCCGAAGATCTACTGAAAAAAAAGGGAGGCACCAGCCTCCCTTTTTTATTCACCCAACAGCTCGTCCCATATCCCCAGTACCGCCTCACAGGCATCGGGCCGTTCGGCCAGCGGCACGGTCCCCCCTTCCCCGGCCAGCACTTTGTGATGGCTGGTGTCACGCAGGTCGATGTAGGTCTGGATCAGGCGATCGGCGGCTTGTGGCCCCAGCTTGTCCTCCGCCAGCGCGGTTTCCAGGATCCGCACATTATCGGACCACAAGGCCAGTGCCGGACAAGCCGCCGCCTCTTTGAGCACCAGATACTGGGTGATGAACTCAATATCGGTAATGCCGCCCGGCCCCTGCTTCAGATCAAACTGCTGCTTGTCGGAACGATCCAGATGGTCACGCATCTTGGCCCGCATCGACACCACGTCCTCTTTCAGCTTGGCGGCATCCCGGGGCTGGCACAGCAAGCGACGGCGCAACTGGGCAAAGCGCGCCGCCAAGTCATCGTCACCGTAGACGAAGCGGGCCCGCACCAGCGCCTGATGCTCCCAGGTCCAGGCTTCCTGCTGCTGATACTCCTCAAAGCGGTCAATCTGGCTCACCAACAAACCGGCACTGCCGGAGGGGCGCAGCCGGGTGTCCACCTCATACAACACGCCCGACGCCGTGCGGGTGGCAAACAGGTGGAGGATGCGTTGGGCCAGCTTGACGTAGAAGTGGCTGTTGTCGATGGGCTTGGCGCCATCGGTCTCGCCGGCACCCGCGTTATGCAGAAACACCAGGTCAAGGTCCGAGCCGTAGCCCAGCTCCAGTCCCCCCAGCTTGCCGTAGGCGATGACGGCGAAACCGCGCCCTTCACCCGCCAGACTGGGACGACCGTGACGGTCGGTCAGCTGCTGCCAGGCTAGGTTAACCACCTGCTCAATGATTGCCTCAGCCAGCCAGGTTAAGTGGTCACTCACTTTCATCACTGGCAGCACCCGAGTAACGTCTGCGGCAGCGATGCGCAACTGATGGGCTTGCTTGAACTGGCGCAACGATTCCATCTGCTGCTCCAGATCGTCCTCCGGCACCCGCAGCAAATATTCGCGCAGTTCGGCGGCGTAGCCCTCCGGCGGCAGGGGCTGGTACAGCGCCACCGGGTCAATCAGTTCATCCAGCAGAATGGGGTAACGGGATAACTGCTCCGCAATCCAGGGACTGGCGGCACAGAGGGTCACCAGCTGGCGCGCCGCTCCGGGGTTCTCCAGCAGCAGTTCAAGGTAGGTGGTGCGGGTGAGGATGGTGGCCAGCACGGAGGTGACGCGCAGCCACACCGACTCCTGATCTTTCTGCCGCGCCAGCTTCTGCAGCAGCCGTGGGATCAGCTTATCCAGCACCTCCCGACCACGCGGGCCGGTACGCCGCTGGCTGAACTCATCCCGGACGGTGCGGATGCGCGGCCACAGCGTGGCCTCAAGGCCATGCTCCGCCAGAATCGCTTCGGCATCCACATCCAGTCCAGGCCCCTGCCACAACGCTGGCAGACCGCCCAATTCACTCTCTTCGTCCTGCTCCGCCCCGATGGTGTCCCGAAACACCTGGTGGATATCGGCCATCGCCTGCTGGATCCGCTGCCACAGCGTTTCCGCGCTGTCCTCCCCCATCGCCAGAGCCAGCCGCAGCTGATTATCGGGGTCGGCGGGCAGGGTTTGAGTCTGGCTGTCGTTAAGCGCCTGCAGGCGGTTCTCCACCCGGCGCAACAGGTCATAACCCTCGATCAGGGCACGGTGGCTGCGATGGTCAATCAGCCCCAGTCGCTGCAACTCGGCCAGCACCGGACGCAGCGGGCTTTGCCGCAGGCTGGGCTCGCGGCCACCACGGATCAACTGGTAGGTCTGGGCCACGAACTCCACCTCGCGGATGCCGCCGCGTCCCAGCTTGATGTTGTTGGAGAGTGCCTGACGGCGCAGCTGGGATTCGATCAGCCCCTTCATCCGACGCAGGGCATCAATGGCGGAAAAGTCGAGATAACGGCGATACACAAAGGGCCGCAACAGTTCGTGCAGGGCCTGGGACTCCGTCGGCGTCGCCCCCAGCAGGCGGGCCTTAACCATGGCGTAGCGCTCCCACTCCCGCCCCTGTTCCTGGTAGTAGTCCTCCAGCGCCGCCAGTGACACCACCAGCGGGCCCGCATCACCAAAGGGGCGCAGGCGCATATCCACCCGATAGCAAAAACCGTCGACCGTGGTTTGCGCCAACAGGTTGACGAGCTTCTGTCCGAGGCGGATAAAGTACTGTTGGTTGTCGAGTTCCCGCCGACCGCCCTGTGTCACCCCGTTTTCCAGGTAGGTGAAGATCAGGTCGATGTCGGAGGAGAAATTCAGCTCGCCGCCACCCAGCTTGCCCATACCCAGAATCATCAGCTGCAGGGGCTGTCCCTGCGCACCGGTGGGCACGCCCCACTGCGGCGCCAGATGGGCCGCCAGGAATTCCCGCGCCGCCACCACCATCGCTTCGGCCAGGGCCGACAGCAGGGCCAGGGTTTCCTCCACCGGGGCGAGGTTAAGCAGGTCACGGGCGGCGATGCGGGCCAGTGCGCGATGACGGTAACGGCGCAGCCGTGCCATGGCCTGGGTTTCATCGGGACACCCGGCCATCACCGTGGCCAGTTCCGGGCCATACTGGTCGGCCTCGGCCCCCTCGTTCAACTGGCCCTGCAGCAACAGTTGAGCCAGAGCCTCTGGGTCACGGCTCCAGACCTGGCCGAGATATTCAGACAGGGCCAGCAAGCGCCACAAGTTGGCCTGACCCGACTCGTCCAACTGGCCGAGCAGCGCCGGATCTAGTCGCTCCCAGGCGCGTTGCGCCTGTTGCGTCAGGGCCGGGCTGAGCTTGTTGTCGTGGGGCACGCTGGTCATAATAACGTCCTGTTAACCTTAACTTCTTGCAGTGGCCCAACCATATCACGGCACCCTGCAAGCTGGGAGGATGGTTCGATGAACATGGCGTCAGCACTGACGGAGTTTGAACGCTTGGCGGGGGAGTCTCTGCCGCTGTTGGCGGTGGAGCTGGCCCTGATCCTGGTGCTGTTTGTGATTGCCCGTTACACCCACGGCTGGTGGAGTGGGGTCAGCACCCGGGAGGAGCTCGCCGAGCGGGACAATATCGCCTTTGGTATCAGTTTAGCGGGTGGCATGACCGGCCTTTGCCTGGTGCTGTCCGGCGTGTTCCACCTGCCCGGCCCGGAGTCGATGGGGTGGAAAGCCGCCTGGATTGGTGCCATGGGGCTGGCCACGCTGGCGCTGATCCGGTTGGGGCGTTGGTGGTATGACAAACTGGCGCTGCACCAGGTGGACAAACAGGGGCTGATCCTTGAGGGCAATATCGCCATGGCGATGGTGGATGCGGCCATCGCCATCGCCACCGCCACGGTGTTGCTGGCCAATCTGCGCTGGCTGGGCGAAATCAGCCTGGCCGCCCTGTTTCTGCTCTGCCTCGATTACTTTATCGCCCTGACCCTGCTGGTGGTGATCACCCGGATACTGGAGCACCGTTTCAAGCGCATCAATCAGGGGGGCAGCCTGCAACGGGCCCTGGCTCAGGACCATCGCGCCGTAGCACTGCGTCACAGCGCCTATCTGCTGGCCTGCGGCAAAATCATCGCAACGGCTGGGGCACTCAACCCCTATAACCCCGCAACCCCAATGCTGAATGTGGGCGGTTGGCTGATGTGGTCGACCATCGGCCTGGCCCTGCTGCTGGCCCTGTCCAGTGGATTACGTTACGTCGTGCTGGCCCAGATCAAGGTCAGCCGCGAAGTGGAGCTGCAAAATAACAGCGGCATCGCCATCCTCGACGGTGCCCTGGTGTACGCATCCGCCCTGCTGCTGGCCAATCTGATTCAACCCTGAGGAGCGAAGGTGCAACGAGAGACGGAGTTCACCCTCAGCCCACGCGAACTGGGCATGATGTTGCTGTCGCTGTTTTCGGTGATCGTGGTGCTGACCATCGTGTTCAGCGACCCCGACCGCGAAACCGTGCGGCTGCTGATCAAGATCGACTTTGCGATCTGCATGATCTTTATCCTCAACTTCTTCTACGGCCTGTGGCGCGCCACGGACAGGAAGTTATACCTGCGCACCCACTGGATTGACCTGGTGGCCTCCATTCCGGTGGTGGAGCAGCTGCGCTTTGTCCGGATCTTCCAGATCCTGCGGGTGGTGCGGCTGATCCGCATGAGCCGCTCGGTGCTGGCGCCGCTGCTTAAGCAGAAGCGGGAAACCACCCTGACCAGCCTGCTGCTGGCGATGATCACCATCATCACCTTCTCCTCGGTGCTGATTTTGCTGGTGGAAGATGGCGCCCCCGGCGCCAATATCGACTCGGCAGAATCGGCCATCTGGTGGGCACTGATCACCATCTCTACCGTGGGCTATGGCGACTACTACCCGGTCACCACCGAGGGACGGGTGATCGCCGCCGTGGTGATCGTTACCGGCGTCAGCTTCTTTGGGGTGGTGGCCGGATTCCTGGCCTCGCTGTTTGTTCAGGATGATGAAAAAGACGCGCCGGAGATGGCGCGTCTTCAGGCCCAGCAGGAAACGCTGGAGCATCAGCAGGCCGACCTGCTGGAGGAGATCAAAGCGCTGCGCGCCAGCCTCGAAGCTCAGTCCAGCGACAAGGCCAGCAACGACAGTTGAATCAACCCGTATTCGGTTGAGCCCAGTGCAGCCTGCAGCGCCTGGCGGGGCGCGTCGCCCTGCAGTGCCTGAACCAACGGCCGCAGCCCCTCAGCGGATTCGCCAAGCAGTGTGACCACCGCCTGCAGCTGTGCCGACATGGGCGCGGCCGCGGCCAGTTCACCCGCCAACAGGCGCTCTTCATTGCGCTGCCATGCCGCCAGCAGCGCCAACGGTTGGGTGGCGGCGTTTTCCACCACCTCCGGCCAGGGCGCCAGTCCGGCCAACCGATAACCCCGGGCCGCTTTAGAATCCAGCCCCAGGCGAAGTGGCCACTGACTCATCAAGTGACGGGCCAGCGGCATCAGCGCACTGGCCTCTCCGCTGATCAACTCCAGTTCCAGTTCCGCAATCACCTCGCTTCGTTCACCGGCCCGAATGGTGCCACTGTCCAGCGCCAACTCGACCCGGACGCCATCGGCCAGGCTTAACTCACCCTGCTGACGCTCGAAGTCGGTATGAAACTGCACGGCCAGGGCAGACTGGATGGCCTCCCGGTCTTTTTCTGACCAGAGCGTGTCAGGAAAACGTTCCAGCTGCGGACATTCCCCTGACACCTCAGTGTTGTACTCGGGACGGGCGTGCAACCCGCCCTCCACCCGACCGGCGGTTTTGAGGGTTTGCTCACGGAAATCCCCCCGGCGACGAATGCGCAATCCCATGTCGCGCTGGCGCAGGGCCAGATCCGGGGTGTCGAAGTAGGCGTTGCCCAGTGAAGCCCGTTTGATTTGAGTCAAAGCGGCGGGGAATTCCAGACTGGACAAGGCCCCAACCGGGGTTTCAGGGGCCAATAACAGCTTCAACTCAACTTCCATAGCGCTCCAAATTTCATCAAAATATCATCCATCAGAAATGAAAATGTCATGCTGTCACCTAACTGTCATAAAACAGTCATAGGATCCGCATCCGATTGGGGTCCCAAGGCGAATCGGGGCCACACGCATTAAACTTTAGGGGATCGCGTCGGCTCTGGTTCTTGCGAATCTTGCAAAGGTGAGTATTATTCGCGCGCCGATCCCATTTTGGCTCCATTAAGGAACAAGGCTATGCCGGTAAATTTTTTGGGCGTGTTCGCCAAGTCACCTATCAAACCGCTTGAGCAGCACATTGACAAGACCACCCAGGCCGCTAAGCGTCTGGTGCCTTTCTTCGAGGCCGTAAAAGCCGGAGATTGGGACCAAGCCACTGCGCTGCAAAAAGAGATCAGCCAGCTGGAGCGCGATGCCGACCAACTCAAGCGGGAGATCCGCATGAGTCTGCCGAGTGGCATTTTCATGCCCATGCAGCGTACTGACTTGCTGGAGATGTTGACCCAACAGGACAAGATCGCCAACAAAGCCAAAGACATCGCCGGCCGTGTAATTGGCCGTCAAATGCAGATCCCGGTACCGATGCAAGAGGACTTCACCGCGTATGTGGTCCGTTGTATCGACGCCGTCAAACAGGCCCGCAAGGCCATCAATGAACTGGACGACTTGCTGGAAACTGGTTTCCGCGGTCGCGAAGTTGACCTGGTCGAAGAGATGATCCAGCAACTGGATTTGATCGAAGACGACACCGATTCTATGCAGATTTCACTGCGCCGCCAGCTGTTCCAGATCGAAAAAGAGCTGAACCCGGTGGACGTGATGTTCCTCTACAAGATCCTCGAATGGGTGGGTGATCTGGCGGATCTGGCCGAGCGCACTGGCTCTCGTCTGGAACTCATGCTGGCCCGATCCTAACCTCCAATCCGACAAAATTTGTTTTCCTAACAAGGTTTTACCATGGTAGACGTACTGGTAACTTACGGCCCGTGGCTGATTATGGCTGCGGCGCTTTTTGGCTTCCTGATGGCCTTTGGCATCGGAGCCAATGACGTAGCCAACGCAATGGGCACTTCGGTGGGATCCGGCGCCCTGACCATCAAACAGGCCATCATCATCGCCATGGTGTTCGAATTCGCAGGGGCCTACCTGGCCGGCGGCGAAGTGACCAACACCATCCGTAAAGGGATTATCGACTCCTCCTACTTCATCGACTCTCCAGACCTGCTGGTGTACGGCATGATCTCCGCGCTGCTGGCTGCGGGTATCTGGCTGGTTGCCGCGTCCTACCTGGGTTGGCCGGTATCCACCACCCACTCCATCATCGGCGCCATCATCGGTTTCGCTGCTGTGGGTGTGGGCGTTGACGCCGTTTCCTGGGGCAAAGTGGCTGGCATCGTCGGCTCCTGGATTGTGACCCCCGCCATCGCCGCCTTCATTGCGTATCTGATCTTCCAGAGCGCCCAGAAGCTGATTTTCGACACCGACCACCCGCTCGACAACGCCAAGCGTTACGTGCCGTTCTACATGGGTCTGGCTGCCTTCATCATGTCTCTGGTGACCATCACCAAAGGTCTGAAGCACGTTGGTCTGGATTTCTCCACCGTGGAAGCTTACGGTCTGGCGATGCTCCTGGCTGCGCTGGTTGGCCTGATGGGTAAGGCCATGATCGGCCGCATGAAGTTCGACACCAAAGGCTCCCGTGACACCCAGTTTGCCAACGTGGAAAAAGTGTTCGCCATCCTGATGGTGGTCACCGCCTGTTGTATGGCCTTCGCGCACGGCTCCAATGACGTGGCTAACGCCATCGGTCCGCTGGCTGCCGTTGTTACCATCATCCACGCTGGTGGTGAAATCCCGGACAAAGCCCCGCTGGTATGGTGGATCCTGCCGCTGGGTGCGGTCGGTATCGTTATCGGTCTGGCGGTTCTGGGTAAGCGTGTTATCACCACCATTGGTAAGAACATCACCCACCTGACCCCGAGCCGTGGCTTCGCTGCTGAGCTGGCTGCTGCCTCTACCGTGGTGATCGCGTCCGGTACCGGTCTGCCGATCTCCACCACCCAAACTCTGGTGGGTGCGGTACTGGGTGTGGGCCTGGCCCGCGGTATCGCCGCCCTGAATCTGGGTGTAGTGCGTAACATCGTTGTAAGCTGGGTAATCACCCTGCCAGCCGGTGCCGCACTGTCCATTCTGTTCTTCACCATCATCAAAGCCATCATGGCCTGAGACTGAAGACCACTCAAAAGGGAGCCATTGGCTCCCTTTTTGCGTCTCCAGCCCTTGCCACATCTGGCCTGATCTCCTAGCATGGTCGCCCCATTCCACGGGTTGTAGCACTATGACAAAACGCATTATCTCCGCTCTTATCTGCCTGCTGGCCGTGAGCGGCACCTCCGTGGCGCGGGAAGCCACGAATACCGTCTCGGAAGACATCTTTATCTACCTGCTGGCTGGCCCGAGCACCCAGTACCGGATCCTGGGCAGCCTGAAAGCGGGTGAGGCCCTGACCGCCACTGGCAAAACTCAGGGTGAGTACAGTGAAGTCATCGACGAGAAAGGCCGCAAAGGCTGGATCCAGACTGAGCAGATGGGTCGCGGTGAAAGCTTCCGCACCAAGGTTCCGGCGCTGACCGAAGCCCTGGCGCAAACCCGCAGCCAGCTCGAGTCGGTTACCGCTGAGCGCGACGCGCTGCTGCAATCCAATCAGGAAGCCAGCGCCAATGCCGAAGCGAAGGTGACCGAGCTGAAGGCGGAAGTTCAGGAGCAGGCTCGCGCCATGAGCACCCTCGAACAGAAAAACGCCGAGCTGAGCAAGCGTGTTGAAACCCTGAGCCAAAGCGAACGCTTTATCTGGATGCAACAAGGCGGCATGGTCGCCGGTGCCGGTCTTATCCTGGGCCTGATCGTGGCTTACCTGCCCCGTCCCAAGCGCAAGCGTAAGAACGACGGCTGGGCCTGAGCCCAACCCTGAATATGCTTCTGAAAAGCAGGCCTCCCGGCCTGCTTTTTTTGTGCCTAATCCCCGACTTTCAAGGCATTACAACCAAGCGCTAACACAACTGTTCCAACCAGCCCTGCAAAACCTGTCCGACCTCACATTTTGCAGGTATACTGAGCCCGCCGTCAGCAAGGATTGTATACAAAAACAGATAACACGCTGACTCGCGGCATTACGAGGACCCCACATGTTTAAAGCCAGCACCGTTTTGGACCCGGCGCTCCACAATCAGGACCCCGCCGCCCTGTTCGAGCTGATCAGCCCTAACTATGGCGTTGATGAAAGCCAATACCTGGAAGAGTTGATCGCCCTGGTGCCTGCCGATCCGGCAAGCATCGAGACCATCACCCAAAATGCGCACCAGATGGTGGCCGCCGTTCGTCGCTTCGAGAAGAAGGGGATGATGGTGGGCATCGACGCGTTCCTGCAGCAATACAGCCTGGAAACCCAGGAGGGCATCATTCTGATGTGCCTGGCCGAAGCTTTGCTGCGCATTCCGGACGCCGCCACCGCCGATGCCCTGATTGAGGACAAGCTGTCCGGCGCCGACTGGGCCCGCCATATGAAAGGCAGTGATTCGGTGCTGGTGAACGCCTCCACCTGGGGCCTGATGCTGACCGGCAAAGTGATCACCCTTGACCGAAAGATCGACGGCAGCCCCAACAACCTGCTGGCCCGCATGGTCAACAAACTGGGCGAGCCGGTGGTGCGTCAGGCCATGTACGCCGCCATGAAGATCATGGGCCGGCAGTTTGTGCTGGGCCGGGACATTGGTGAAGCACTGAAGAACAGTGACGACAACCGTGCCCTGGGTTACACCCACTCCTACGACATGCTGGGCGAAGCGGCCCTGACCGCCGCCGACGCCACCAAATACTTCGACAGCTACAGCCGCGCCATCACCGCGCTGGGCGCCCACAGTTACGATGTCAGCCAGGCACCCCGCCCCACCATCTCCATCAAGCTGTCCGCCTTGCACCCGCGCTATGAAGTGGCCAACGAAGACCGGGTCATGACCGAGCTGTACGACAGCGTACTGCGTCTGATCAAGCAGGCCCGTAGCCTGGATGTGGGCATCTCCATCGATGCCGAAGAGATGGACCGGCTGGAGCTCTCCCTCAAGCTGTTTGAAAAGCTCTACCGCAGCAATGAAGCCAAGGGCTGGGGCAACCTGGGCCTGGTGATCCAGGCTTACTCC
The DNA here is from genome assembly GCF_000148645.1 of Ferrimonas balearica DSM 9799. Lineage (NCBI taxonomy): Bacteria > Pseudomonadati > Pseudomonadota > Gammaproteobacteria > Alteromonadales > Ferrimonadaceae > Ferrimonas > Ferrimonas balearica. Next base: position 604,160 of record NC_014541.1, on the reverse strand, counting down.
AAGCGCGCCCTGCCGGTGCTGGTCTGGATCAACGCCCTCGCCCGTGAACAGGGCGACCTGATCCCCCTGCGTCTGGTGAAAGGCGCGTACTGGGACAGTGAACTGAAATGGTGCCAGCAGGGCGGTGCCCAGGGTTACCCGGTGTTCACCCGCAAAGCGGGCACCGATGTCTCCTACCTGGCCTGCGCCCGCTTCCTGCTGTCTGACGCCACTGTGGGCAACATCTACCCGCAGTTTGCTACCCACAACGCCCAGACCGCCGCCACCATCCAGCATCTGGCTGGCCAGCGCGACTACGAATTCCAACGCCTGCATGGCATGGGCCAAGAGCTGTACGACACCCTGCTGCAACAGCAGAAGGGGCTGAAGGTGCGGATCTACGCCCCGGTGGGCGCCCATAAGGACCTGCTGCCCTACCTGGTGCGCCGTCTGCTGGAAAATGGCGCCAACACCTCCTTTGTGCACAAGCTGGTGGACCCCAAAACCCCGATTGAAAGCCTGATCAGCTACCCGCTGACCACGCTCAAGGGTTACCCCACCCTGGCCAACCACAAAATCGTGCTGCCGGAAGCGATCTTCGGCAAGGAGCGCCCCAATTCGCAAGGACTGAACATGAACATCGCCCAGGAAGCCCGCCCCTTCTTCGCCAAACTGGACTCCTTTAAAACCACACAGTGGCACGCCGGCCCGCTGATTGGCGGCGAAACCCGCCAAAGCGGCGACGCCATCGCCGTACTGAGCCCGCAGGACCAGCGCAAGCAGGTGGGCGAAGTGCACTTTGCCAACGAAGCAGACATCCAGGACGCCATCGAACGCGCTACTGCTGCTTTCCCGGCCTGGCGTGACACGCCGGTAGAGCAGCGTGCCCGTGCCCTTGAGGAGCTGGCCGACAAGCTGGAAGCCAACCGTGAAGAGCTGATTGCCCTCTGTACCCGTGAAGCGGGCAAAGGCCTGCAGGATGGCATCGACGAAGTGCGCGAGGCGGTGGACTTCTGTCGCTTTTACGCCGTGCAGGCCCGCAGCCTGATGGGCGAGCACACCGTACTGCCGGGCCCGACCGGCGAACTCAACGAACTGTTTGTGCAGGGCCGCGGCCCCTACCTCTGCATCAGCCCCTGGAACTTCCCGCTGGCAATCTTCCTGGGCCAGGTGGTGGCGGCACTGGTGACCGGCAACACCGTGGTAGCCAAGCCCGCAGAACAAACCAACATCGTGGCCTACCGTGCCACCCAGCTGGCCCACGAAGCGGGCATCCCGGCTGACGTGCTGCAACTGGTGCCCGGCAAAGGCCGCGAGATTGGTGGCCTGCTGACCGCCGACGAGCGCATTGTCGGCGTCTGCTTTACCGGCTCCACCGAAACCGCCAAGGTGATCAACCGCTCTCTGGCGGCCCGCGATGGCGCCATCGCCAAGCTGGTGGCGGAAACCGGTGGCCAGAACGCCATGGTGGTGGACTCCACCTCCCTGCCGGAGCAGGTGATCACCGACGTGGTGCACTCCTCCTTCCAGAGCGCAGGCCAGCGCTGTTCCGCCCTGCGGGTGCTGTACGTGCAGGAGGACATTGCCGAGCGGGTTATCGACCTGCTCAAAGGCGCCATGGCCGAACTGCACGTGGGCAACCCCGGGCTGTTCAAAACCGACGTCGGCCCGGTGATCGACCAGACCGCTCAGCAGGGCCTGCTGGCGCACATCGAGCGCATCAGCAAAGAGGGTCGCCTGATTGGCCAAACCGCCTTCTCCGACGAGTGCGAGCATGGCCACTTTGTGCCGCCGACTGCGGTGGAGATCCAGCACATCGGTCAGCTGGAGAAGGAGCACTTCGGCCCGATTCTCCACGTCATCCGCTACAAAGCTTCTGAGCTGGATCGGGTGATCAACGAGATCAACAGCACCGGTTTCGGCCTGACTCTGGGCGTACACAGCCGCAATGAAGGCCAGGCTTTGGCCATCGCCCACAAGGTGAACGCCGGCAACGCCTACATCAACCGCAACCAGATTGGTGCGGTGGTTGGGGTGCAGCCCTTTGGCGGCAATGGCCTGTCCGGCACCGGCCCCAAAGCCGGCGGCCCGCACTACCTGCACAGCTTTGTCACCGAGAAAACCATCAGCAACAACATCACCGCCATCGGCGGTAATGCCACCCTGCTGTCCCTCGGTGACGGCTGATAACCCGGTAAACCGGCACAAAAAAGGGGCGCATCATGCGCCCCTTTCTCTTTAGGGTGATTACCCGGCCCTGTGTTTGCCGCCGGTCCAGCCGCCTTTGGCCAGCACCTCATCGCCCATCGCCTGGGCCGGCGCTTCAATCTCCGTCGCCATGGAATCGTTCCAGCGATTGAGGAAGCCATAGAGGGCGATGGCCCCGAGGATCTCGACAATCTGCTCCTCGCGCCAGTGCTCGCGCATCTTTGCCATCAACGGCTCATCCACCGCATTGGGCACCGCCCCGGCGGCCAGGGCAAAATCCAGCGCGGCCCGTTCCGCCTCACTATAGAGCGGGCTGGTCTGGTACTCCCACAGCGCCACCACCTTATCGTGGGGCACATCGTGCAGCTCCGCCGCGATCAACGAGTGTGCCTCGCAGTACTGGCAGCCCGCTGCACGACTGCAGAAGTGCGCCAGTAACCGCTTAAAACCGGGGTCGACACTGCCGTTGGGGTCCATCACGGCGCGGGTCAGGGCACCGAAACCGTGCACCATGGCGGGCACCCGCTGCATGGTCAGCAGGCTGTTGGGGATAAAACCAAGAATGCGGGTAAAGAGGGCGAAATCCTCCGCCAATTCGGGGGTGGTTTCCGGCGGAAGCGGGTCAAGCAGCGGCATGGGGATCTCCTTATCTGGGCAGACCCCCAAGCTAACAGCCTGAATCAGATAGGCAAGGTCAGTCGCGTTCCATCAGCGAGCGGTTCTGCTCCACGGTCAGCATCACCACTTCAGAACCGCTGATGCGGTCATTCATCGCGGCGCCTTCGTCATCCCACAGCAGGGTAAACATCGCCAGGCCGCCAAAGGAAACCACCGCACGCAACCACGCCTGGCGGGCATCCAGTTCGCTGCCATCGGTGCGCTGCACCCGCAGGCGCCAGGCCCTCATGCCGAGGGTCTGGCCCTTCTTCTTCCAGCTCCAGACAAACAGCCAGGTTACCGCCAGCAGCTTGCCCACTTCGTTCAGGGTCAGCCAGACCGGGCTGGATTGCAGCACATCCACGGTGTGGGTCATGCCGCCCTTATCGACGACGCCCACCGACACCAGCACAGTAAACAGCGCAAACAGCACGGCACCGGCCAGCATATAGACCGCCAGGGCCACCATAAAATCGTATACCCAGGCCGCCAGTCGACGACCCAGAGACGCCCGCGGGGCGTTGGCAAGGGATGACATCTTCGCTCCTTGTTTGGTCACTGCGGGCAGTGTACCAGAGCGTTTCACCGGGGAGTGCGCAGAAATTGCCCGAACAGCGGAATTGGACTTGCCGCGCAGTGACTTCGGTATATAATGCCCACTCCTAAGCCGGGATGGCGGAATTGGTAGACGCAGCGGATTCAAAATCCGCCGGTGGTGACACCTTGGGGGTTCAAGTCCCCCTCCCGGTACCAGATACAGAGAAAGCCCCAGTCGAAAGACTGGGGCTTTTTCGTATGCACCATTCGTGCTGTCAGCTTCTTGATGCTGTGTAACTTCGCGTCGCGACACAACGCTTAGCGCCGCTTGCCCTCCCCCCACATTCTGGCGTCGCTGGGCGAAACGATTGTCTGGTTGGCTTCGAAGCCTGAAACAAAGACGGAAACCGCAATAACCAAGTGGCTGGTTCCATCGGCCAATCAGGACAAACACCGACGCCTTCCCGCCCTCCAGATCCCCCACAGCCCGAAAAAGGCAAACAATATTCAGGAAGCTGGCGCTATCCGACGGAATTGAACACCGCGATTTGCTATCTATCCGCTCCGGGAAACAAACCCTCTAAACAATGAGTTAACGCCCATCCCGTTTTGTACAGGGTGACACCGGCTGTCACCCTCATTCGGTAAGGTTGCCGGAACATCACCACACAGTGCTGGATAGCATGAGCAATAAAACCACATTGGCGGATCGCCTCGCCGATATTCTGGTGCGCCTGAACTCGGGGGAATCCCTGAGCATGAGCGCCCTGGCTGAACAATACGGGGTCAACAAGCGCACCCTGCAGCGGGACATCAATGCCCGGCTGGCGTTTCTCCCAATCGACAAGTCGGGTGACCGTTTCCACCTCGCCGCTGCGGCCATGGGAAAACTGTCCAATCAGGACATCCGCAACTTCTCCAGCCTGGTAGGGGTGAGCCAACTGTTTCCCAGCCTGGATGCGGGCTTTATCGCCAATATCCTGAGCAACACCTTAGCCAGCCCCTACCTGATCAAGGGCTACCACTACGAAGACAATCCAGGCCTGCGCCAATCTTTGGACAAGCTGACCCGGGCCATCAACGCCCACCACTGCGTCAGCCTGCACTATAAAGGCAAGGTCTATCCGCGACTGGCGCCTTACCGGCTGGTCAATAACAAGGGGATTTGGTATCTGGCCGCGGTCGATGGGGCTGCGCTGAAAGCCTTCCAGCTCAGCGCCATCCGCAATCAACTGTCTCTGCCGGATACCTTTGAGCCTGACCCGGCCATCCAGCGCGCCATTGAAGAGGCGGATGGCATCTTCTTCGGCTCCGAACGTCTCGGCGTCACCGTCAAAGTGTCCGCCGAGGTGGCCAGTTACTTCCAACGGCGGTCACTGCTGCCCTACCAGGAAACGATTGAAACGTTACCCGACGGCGGGATGATCCTGCGCAGCGAGGTCCACCACCCCCGCCAGATCATCCCTCTCATCAAGTATTGGGCACCGGAGATGGAGGTGCTCGACCCGCCCTCGATTGATGCTGCGGTACGGGCCGATTTGACCCGTTACCTGAGCCGGTGATCCCCAGTGGCACAACATAACAAGAGTAAGCGCTGAATCATGAGCGACCTGAACCTGCTGTTCGACATTAAGAAAGACAATCTCGCTAACGAACTGATCCGTGGTCAGTATGAAGGCAACACCTGGGCGGCGTTTTTTGCCTGCGCCATGCTCAAAAACCGACGCCTTATCGGCCGTGAATCGGACCTGACCGCCTGCCTGCATCAGGAGTACCGTCGCGAGGAGGTGCGTGAGCTGTACGAATACTGCTACCTGCACAGCACACTGGACCTGGCCACCTACGGCAAGACACCACGCGCCTATCTCGAAGCGGAACTGGGCAAAATCAAATACGGCTCCAGTGCCCGCGAAGCCCAGGATTCCCCGCTGTTGATGCTGACCTTCCAGGTCTACCTGGCCATCGGTGTCTGCATCCTGAGTGAGCTCCCCGATGCCATCCGCCAGATTGACGAGGCCGATGTCCCGGCCAAGCTGAAACCCTTGCTGGCCGCCGGCTGGCTCTCCTGGCATCTGGACGACTTTAAAAACAACGATGTGATCCGCACCGAGATCGTCAAACTGGCGATGGCCGAGAAACTGGTCGAGCTGCAACACCTCTACCAGGAACGCGAACTCCTGCTGCGCAACAGCGAATTCGACGCCGTGGTGATCCGCAAACTGACCGACCGCATTCAGCAACTGGAAGCGGAAACCCGTTCCTGACCGCCCCGAAGAAGAGCAGACAATGACTAAAAACGTCACTTGGCAGGGGCTGCTGAACGCCCAGGTTGACCTGCAGCGCCGGGTCGAACAATCGGAGTTTGCGCCGACGGATCGTAGTGCCACCCACGCCGCACTGGCCACGTTGGGGTTGGAGGAGGGTGACATCGCCACCCGCTCCATCCTGAGCCGCGATGCCCTGGGCAGCACCATAGACCGAAGTGCCACCGCTGCGGCGCTGGCTGCACTGGGGGAAGCGCCCTGCGAGTCCACCATCACCATCCGGCGCAAGTCGATCACCGAACTGATCGATGAAGCGCCGCCCGCCACCCTGTTTGACCTGACCACGCCGGAGCATCTGCTGGCCTGCCAGCAAACCATCATCGGCATCCGCGAGGACAACACGCTGCGCATGAGTGACGCCGACTTGTGGGTGGCCAGCTTTGCGGGGTTGCTGGGCGGTCTGGTTGAACTCTTTGTGGGTAAAGTTCAGATCGGCAGCGCCATGGAGCAGGCGGGGCTCGACAAATCGGGCATCCAGTCACTGGAGTCCCAGCACCATGTCAGTTACGACGCCGCCAACAGCGGTCACATTAAGATGGACTGGCAGGACCTGACCGGTTCCGACAAGAAGCTGCTGTCGTCGCTGCAGGGAGAAGACCTGCAAAACCAGCTGGGAGAATACAAAAAAGCCTTCGCCCATAACCGGGAACTGTATGAACAGGGTGCCTTCAGCAACCTCAACTGCAAAGGCCACCACTTCGACAGTCCGGCCCATGACCTGCTCGGCGCGGTGCACGCCATCCGCGACCAGATCCAGGGCACCTGCACCCTCTACTCGCCGGAGCTGCAGCAGATGGTCACCGTGGCCAATCCGGGACGGGCGATGCAGGGCGGATACAGCGTCGAGAACATCCTGACCGCGCTGATGACGTTCTTTTGCCACATCCTTTCGGACATCAACGGCAGCAACACCACCGCCGGAGGCGGCGCTGGCCTGGGCTTCCCCGGCTACTCGATGCTGATGAATCCGGTTGGCATCAAAACCGGCGCCGCTGACCTGGCCCGGGAAGCCTACCTGGAGGGCTATGACTTCCGCGCCTGGATGAGCCAGGGGCTGGCCATCGCCATCCCCAAAATCATGCTGTGGGTATGGAAGAAGCTGACCGGCATCAACGAGGTGGTGTACACCCGTATGTGCGCCATCGCCTACGGCGTGGTGGCTGCCGTATCCCTGGCCAAGGCGGCCTATGGGGACTACCGCATCAACTATATGGCGCTGTTCCTGTTTGCCAATAACGCGGTACGTGACCTGATCTACTGGATGACGGTCGAGGAGAAACGCCGTGTTGCCGTGCACCAGCATATTCTTGAAGTACTGAACCAGGCCGATCTGGGGCAGCAAGATACCGAACGGGCCGCTGCAGACTAAAAAACGCCCCGGGCCAGAAAAGCCCGGGGCGTTGTGATGTTTGAACAGCGGCTTTACTGCCCTACTCCACCGTCAGCGCAATAAACCGCTCCAGCTTGGGCCAGTCCACCACCTCAATGCTGTGCCCGCGTTTCTCGACCAGGCCCTGCTCTATCAGCGATTTCACCGCCCGGCGGTACACCCGGCTGGAGGTGCCGAAGCGCTCCGCTTCCTGCTCCACGCGATTGAAGGCGTCCAAAGTCATCTTGCTGTGGCGACGCTGCCACAGGTCAAAGGCGATGTTGTAGGCGATGGGGTGCAGCAGGCGGTGGGTAGAGATGGCCAGCGACTCCTGGTAATCGAACGCCAAGGCCGAGGCGAAGAACAGCGACAGAATGGGATTGGCGGTCAGTTGCTGCTGCAGGCGCTGAACGCACAGCACTTCCGCTTGGAGCGGCTCCATCGCCATCACACTCCACTGGCAGGGGGTGTTGGTGAAGAACTCCATCTCACCAATGATGTGGTGCTCGCACTGCACCTCGCCCAGCTGAAAACGGCGGCCATTGATGGCAGTGATGTGAAAGGCAAGTTTGCCGGTAGGCACGATGTAGAGCCGGTCCACCGCCTGTCCCTGGGTCAACAGCAGGTCGTCCGCCTGGAATTGGGCGGCCCCCACCCGGCACTCGGACAGCGCGGCGGTAAAAGCGTCGTGGTGTTGCTCAAGCAACGGGGCAAAACGGGTCGAGGAGTAGGGGCTCAGTCGCATAACGTCAGCTTCGAACCAAACTTGCCGCAACATACGCATTTTTGCCGCGTAATAACACCTGTCCGCGCACGAAAACGGGCAGTCGCCGAAACGACTGCCCGTGATTTCCCGATGAGAAGACCGGTTTAGCGGGTCAGTGCCGCCAACGCCGCGCGGATGGCCCGGGCTTCGCCCTCGGCCATCGCCTCATCCGCAGCCACATAGTCGGCCACCCCGGCTTTGACGTCCTGCTGGTAGCGCACCACGTTGGTGAGCACCGCCGCCACCGCCATGCCGCGCAGCCGGCCCAGAGTCATCAGCGCAGCGGTTTCCATATCGGCCCCCAACACCCCCTTGCCGTGCCAGTAGTCGCACAGGCGGGCTTCATCGTCGGTGTAGAAGCTGTCGTGGGAGCGCACCACACCACAGTGATGCGGCACACCAGCGTCGCGGCAGTACTGCACCAGCGCCTGGGTCAGTTCCCGGTCGCCCACCGCCGGATAAGCGGCATCGACGTAGGCTTTGGAGCCGCCTTCGTCGCGTACCGCCGCTTCGGCGATGACAAGCTCACCCAGCTCGATCTCCGGCTGCAGGGCACCGGCGGAGCCCACCCGCACCATCTGGCGAACGCCACACTGGTGCAGCTCCTCCAGCGCGATCATGGCGGAGGGGGCGCCGATGCCGGTGCTGCACAGGGTGATGGTCACGCCGTTGTATTGGCCCTTCATCACCCGGTACTCGCGGTTGTCCGCCAGCAGTTGCGGTTCGCTGAGGTGGGCGGCGATGCGGTTTACCCGGTTGGGTTCACCGCAGACAATCACCCGCTCAGAAACGTCAGCGGCGCTGACCAGAATGTGCGGCTGTTTCTCGCTCATCGATTCCGGCTCAGACAAACAGACCGACGATGGCGGCATTCATCAGGTTGGCCAGGGTGGCGGCCAGCAGCACTTTCATACCCAGCTGGGCGATCAGGCCGGAACGCTCCGGAATCATCTTGCTGAGGGCACCCACCACCATGGCCACGGAGCCGATGTTGGCAAAGCCACACAGGGCGATGGTCATGATGGCGGTGGAGCGGGCGCTCAGTTCCACATTGTTCATGCTGGCGAAGGCCACAAACTCGTTCATGGCGATCTTCTGGCCCAGGAAGGAACCGGCCATCATCGCTTCATCGGCGGAGATGCCGATCAGCCAGGCCACCGGGTAGAACAGCGCGCCCAGGATCACGTCCACGCTCAGTTGCTCGTAGCCAATCTTGGCACCGATGGCGCCCAGGCCACCGTTCAGCATCGCCATCAGGCCGATACACGCGATGATCACCGCGCCCACGATGGCAGCGATGCCCATACCCATGATGGCACCTTTGGAGATGGCGTCGATAAAGCTGGTGGGCTTCTCATCGTCCGGCAGCTCCGGCACTTCGTCGATGGTCGGCTCGGTTTCCGGCAGGATCAGCTTGGCGAACATCAGGCCCGCCGGCGCGGACATAAAGCACGCCATGATCAGGTAGTTGAGGTCGACGCCCATGCCCGCCAGACCGGCCAGGATGGAGCCTGCGATGGAGGAAACGCCACCCACCATCACGGCGAAGATCTGGGAGCGGGTCAGTACCGGGTGGTACGGCTTCACCAGCAGCGGCGCTTCGGTCTGGCCCAGCACGATGTTGCCGGCGGAGTTCATGGATTCGGCGCGGGAGGTGCCCAGCACCTTCTGCAGGCCACCACCGATGATGCGCACGAACCACTGCATGATGCCGAGGTAGTACAGCAGTGAGGTCAGGGACGCGGTAAAGATGATCTGCGGCAGCACCTGCAGCGCCCAGACAAAGCCGATGCCTTCAACGCTGAAGTCCACCAGGCTGCCAAAGGCAAACTTGATGCCTTCCGCGCCGTAGCCAAACACCTGGCCCACGGCGCTGGATACACTCAGCAGCACCTGGCCGCCGGTGTCAGTGGCCAGAACGAAAGCGGCGATGCCGAGGATAATGGCAAACGCGCCGATCACCGGGCGCCAGCTGATCGCTTTGCGGTTTTCCGAACAGGCGTAGCCCACGGCCAGCAGGGCGATAACACCCAACAGAGATTGAAACATGAGAGGTTCCCGGAAAGATTAGTGGTTCAATGAAGCGACAATCGACATCACGTTGTCAGCGTGTTGTTGGGCCAGCGCAAGACAGGCGTCCTTATCCCCGCCCTCGTTCGGGTCCGCGTTCATCTCAAAGGTGATGGCGGTGTCGAGGAGGGTCATCTCGGCGGCAACGAAGGCGTGCTCGAAAGCGCGCTGGTAAGCGGAGAACGGCATCAGGTTGAAGCCTTCCTCGCTGTAGGAACTGGCTTTGGCACCGGCAGTCACTGAGAACAGCAGCTTTTTGCCTTTGAGCTTGCTGCCGTTGGGACCGAAGGCGAAGTCGTAGGTAAAGACGTCGTCGATCCACTTTTTCAGAACGTGGGGGAAGGTGCTCCAGTACAGTGGAAACTGCACAATCACCAGGTCGGCGGCCAGCAGTGCAGCCTGCTCATCCGCCACCACCAGTTCACGCCCACCCAGGTGGTGGATGCGCCAGTCGGTGTTAGCGTCAAATTGGGACAGGATCGCCGCGTTCGCGGTGGAGGTGCTGAGGTCGGGGTGACCATCGATCAACAGGACATTCACTGAAGCGTACCCTAAAAAGACAGGCCGGATTGGCAAACGGCGCGAAGTGTATCCTCGCTGACGACCGGGCAATAGGACAATTGTCCATCCGCGCTTTAATCCTGTTCATGCGGTGGTCCGCCGCCAGAAACATGGGCCTGCTCCACAGCTTTGTGTCGGATAAAAAACCCTTTTTTGTCCCTCACCCGGCAAACCGGACGCCCACCCGTTTTTGCACCGGGTTCCAATCCGTGCCCCACCCCCAAGTTCTGTTCATTTCTTGCTCACCCGCTCAAAAGGAGCGGAAAAAACAAGGCTTTCGGGAACCTTTACCCCAGCACCACAGTTTGGAACGCGTTCCGACTTTAACCTTGCTCTGGCTAACCGACTTACGAGGTATACACCATGAGTGAGCAAACCATTAACAACACCCGCCGCAAACTGCTGCAGGGTCTCGGCGCCACCGGCCTGGCCGCTGTCGCTGCCCCCACCCTGGCTGGCACCTCCAGCAAGGACACCCAGTGGGACAAAACCTACGACTTCGTCATCATCGGCTCCGGCTTTGCCGCGCTGGCCGCTGCCATCGAAGCGAAAAAGCAGGGCATCAAGTCCGTTGCCATCTTTGAACAGATGCCGACGTTTGGCGGCAACTCCTCCATCAATGGTGGCCTGTTCGCGGTTCCCGGCTCCCCGATGCAGAAGAAAGAGGGCGTGAAAGACTCGGTTGACCAGATGGTGGCCGACCAGCTCAAATCCGGCCGCGGCATCGCCGATGAAGCCCTGCTGCGTCACGTGGCGGAACACGCCAACGAAGCCCTGCAGATGACCTTCGACGCCGGCGCCGAATACCTGCCCTACCTGCAGCAGCTCGGTGGCCACAGCGCCCCGCGTACCTACCAGACCACCGTCGCCTGTGGCGCCGGCATCACCCAGCCCCTCTACAAGATGGCGCTGAGCAAAGGTGTGGAGATGAACAAACGCTGCCGGATGAGTGGCTTTATCCGTGGCAAAGATGGCGCCATCGAAGGGGTGACCATCGAAACCCGCTACTACGCCGACCGCAAAGTGTCTGAAGGCGAAACCCTCAACGTACGCGCCCGCACTGCCGTGCTGGTGGCCACCGGTGGTTTCTCCCAGAACATCGCCCTGCGCATGGCTCAGGACCCGACCCTAACCAGCGACGTAGGCTGCACCAACATCAAAGGTGCCACCGGCGAAGCGATGCTGGAGATGTTCCGCATTGGTGCCGTACCGGTGCACCTGGCCCACATCCAGTCCGGCCCGTGGGCCTCTCCGGATGAGGGTGGCTTCGGCTACGTGTCCAACTACTCCATCTTCAACTTCCCGCACTCCATCGCCGTCAGCCGCCTGACCGGCCAGCGCTTTATGAACGAGATTGCGGACCGTAAGACCCGTGCCGACGCCGAGCTGAGCAACCGCGATGCCGAAGGCAACCCGGTGCCGCCGCTGATGATCACCCACTACCACGATGCCGATAAGCACCCGAACTGCAAGAAGGTACTGAAGTACGGTGTGGGCTGGAAATTCGACACCCTGGAAGACCTGGCCAAGCACTTCGACGTACCGCTGAAGCCGCTGAAGGCACAGATCGAAGAGTACAACCGCTACGTCGACAGCGGTGTGGACGAGCAGTTTGGCAAGCCGATGGGCGAAGCCAAGGGCAAACACATCAAGGCACCGTTTATGGTGGTTCGCCTGTGGCCGAAAGTGCACTACTGCCAGGGTGGCGTGAAGGTCAACCAGATGGCACAGGTGGAGGACTCACTGACCGGTAAGCCGATCAAGGGCCTGCTGGCTGCCGGCGAAGTGGCCGGTGGTATCCACGGCGTAAGCCGTCTGGGCAGCTGCTCCATTCCGGAGTGCATGGTGATGGGCATCACTGCCGCACGCACCGCAGCCGCTGGCAAAGCATAAGGGGAAATGACCATGAAACGCGCAATTACACTGATGCTGTCCACCCTGGTGCTGGGCTCTGTTGCTCTCTCTGCCCAGGCCATGGAGATCCGCGACTGGCACAAAGACGCCGGCCTCGACTGCAAAACCTGTCACCAGGGCGCCCCCAAGGGCTACCCGGCGGACGACGCCTGCCAGGTGTGCCACGACGTGGACGAACTGGCTGAGCAGACCGCCCGTCCGGAAGAGGACAAATGGCAGAACCCGCACAACAACCTGCACTACGGCAAAGACATCCCGTGCGTGGAGTGTCACTCCGAGCACGGCACCAAGCCGCCGATGTGCGACCAGTGCCACACCTTCAAATACCCGGCCCATAAGCAGTAAGCGCCGGACCTGACGGATAAGGGCCTGCCCCCTGCAGCGGGCCCTTTCCCCAGACTCACGCAGGGGGAACCTCGGGCGCCTCCACTCTCTCCCGGAACCCGCCCGTTGTTCCTTCCACCCCGTTTTTCCCCAACCGTTTCACCGAGCGGAAGGTACTCCCATGAAACCCATTGCCCTATTGGCGACGCTGCTCTGCTGTCAGAGCGCGCTGGCCGCCCCTGTCCCGGATTTTCTGGACCCCGACGAAATCAACAACGCCACGTTCACCTGCCTCGATGCGCCCGCCGAGTACAGCCCGGAAGCGCAGCCCTATGTCGACCAGCTGTGGGACGAAACCCTCAAATACCTCGAAGCCTACGCCGTGGCTCTGAGTAGCACCGACGGCAACTGCCGCCACTCCGACCTCAGCATGGTGGAAACCAACACCCACGACCTCAAAGGCCCCCAGTACATGTGCATCATGGACCAGCGCGATATGCAGCTGATGGTGAAGCACATCTACGCGGTGATTAATAACCCGGACAAGGCCAAAGCCTGCTTTGGTGCCCGCGAGGACGTGGATTGGATCTACAGCCCCGGCGGCGAGCTGGAGCGACGCTCACCGGTGGCCCAGTGGCTGAACCGCACCACCTTCAGCGAGTTCTTCGAAACCAAAGTGACAGACCCGGAGGTGCAGGCTTACGGCCGTGAGTTCACCAAGCACTTTGCCAAGATGGTGACCGGCGACGATCTAGTGATGCCCAAGGCCTTCCCCTATGACGTCAGCGCCAATGCCCTGCCCAACCTGTGGGCCTCGGTGGGCTGGTTCCCGATGTACGCCGAAGAGAGTCAGCGCAACCTGCGCAACTTCGACAAAACCCGCGGCAGCTACGCCTACGCCGAAGTCTTTGGTCACTGGGGCCTGCTGCGGATCGAGGCCATCAACGGCGAGAAGGTGGGGGCCGAAGTGGGCATGGTGGCCCAGCGCATCGACTCGTTCTACCCCTACCACAACCACGCCATCTCCGAGATCTACTACACCATCCGCGAGCCGGCCTGTGCCGACGAGTTCCAGAACTTTGCGGTGCGCGAGAACAGCCCGCTGGTGAAAACCCTGAGCGAAACCGACACCCTGCGGGAAGTGGAGTTTGATGCGGGCATGGACAATGAGGCGATGTTCTGGACCTCCACCTCACCGCACAAGGATGACCTGGTTTACTTCCATCAGAACACCATCCACGCCTTTAACTACAACGGCGCCGATTGCCATGCCAAGCCGGAAGAGAAAGCGATTGTGACCGTGTGGGCCCGCTCCAATGCCCACGACAAACGCAACGACTACGGCACCACCCGTCTGTGTGAGTCCTCCGAGCGCCCGGATACCCCGGCGATGCGCGGTGAGGCGATTCGCTGCGACCTGACCAAGACCAAGTACTGATCCACTCAGGCCAGAACGTCAAAACGGCGCCCATTGGGCGCCGTTTTTGTCTCTGATTCGGGGTTCACTCGCCGATGATCGCCTGGCGGTGGGTACGCAACAGCTCAATCAGCTGACTGATGGCCGGGGTGGGTACGGTCTTGCCCAGGTACACCGCCTCATTAAAGGTGGGCAGCTTGGGCAGGCCGGTCTCCTCCGGCTCCAGCACATCCATGGTGTCACGGATGCGGAAGTCCGCGATCGGCGCGATGGCCAGGTCATTCTCCACCGCCATGCAGATCGCTTCCGGCGACGGCGTCGACAGCACCGCCCGCACCGGCACCATGTTCAGGTGATGATGGGCGAACACCTGGGCCCGAATCGGGCAGTTCTCCGGGTACAGCGCCAGCGGGATGGGGCGACGGGTCTTGGCGTTGCCGCCCTTTTTGCCGACCCAGTGGAAACGACGCTCCACCAGGATCTCGGCATTAGGCTGTGGCTCCCAATGGGTGCCGATCACCAGATCCAGCTCCCCCTGCTCCAGGCGGCGGTACAGATTGCCACTGACGTCGGTATCCAGCACCAGCTCAATGGCGGTGAACTCACGGATAAACTCCAGCAGCGAGGTGGTGAGGTAACGCACCACGTAATCGGTTGGCAGGCCCAGGCGGATCACTTCCCGCTCCGGCTCCTGACTCAGTTCGCTCAACGCTTCCTGGTTCAGTTTCACCATCTGGCGGGCGTAGTTCAGCAGGCGTTCGCCACTGGGCGTCAGGTTGACCCCCTTGTGGTCCCGGTTCAGCAACTGCTGCCCTACCGCTTCCTCCAGCCGCTTGAGCTGCAGGCTCACCGCTGACTGGGTGCGGCACAGCCGCTCCGCAGCCCGTGACAGGCTGCCCAGTTCGGCAATGGCGATGAAACTCTCTAACAGCTCAATTTTCAGCATGGGTATTAACTCAGGAAATAGGGCTATGAGAATAACTCGATTTACCCCTGTACTGCTCGTCACTATGCTGGAAACGTGAGCAAGGACAGTGAAGGCTACTGGCGATAAGGCAGGAAATCATGGGTGACTGGAACAAACGGGACCGCTATCTGGCACAAGTTGCTGAACGACTGCTTGAGGGTGAGAAAACCTTCACGCTGCGGCGCTCCCACCTGGTGGCACCGTCCGGCATCAGCCGCGGCACCATCTACAACCACTTCCCTCAGGAAGCGGATCTGGTTCTGGCGCTGTGCCGCCATCGCTGGTCCCGAAGCCTGGAGCGCGCTGAGCAATTGGCCGCGGAAGCTCAGTCACCACTGGACGCGTTTCTGCTGCACCAGTGCTGGCTGCTGTGGGACCAGCGCTTCCATAAGCGCTTTGTCCTGCACCGCCTGATGCCCAACCCGGACATTCTGGAGGCGGGCTCTGAGCCACACCGTGCCGCTTATAAGGAAGCGCAGCGTCACTACAACGACGCCTATCGCCATTGGGTCACGGACCTCAGTGCTGACCGGGCGTTTGACCGGGTGGCGCTGGTGGGCAGCTACATTCGCGGCTCGCTGATCCAGTGCGACGATGACGAGCGCTGCGCCGAAGACCCGGCCCTCTATGACCAGTACGCCTACGGGCTGTGCCAGTTGCTGGGCCGCTCTGACCGACGTGGCCCGTCGCTGGCCCAGATCCGCGACAAGCTGGCGGAGTGGCAGGCGGAGAGCGAACCGGCACAGATGCGGGCCCGGGCCTGAGTCTGAGCGGGAAGGCGCGCCGGGAGATGGCAAGTTGTGGTATAAACGGCGCCATTGAAAACGGAGTCTTTCGCCCATGAAAACGCTTGTTCCGCTCATTCTGGTGAGCCTGCTCAGTGCTTGTGGTGTCACTAACACCACCTTTAACCGCCCCTACGTACCGCCGGTGGAGCCGCTGGTATTGCCACAGCCAAGTGAACGGCTGACCGTTGGCAAGGTGCTGGCGGTTGAACGCGCCGACCGCCTGCGAGTGCAGATGGCGGACTGGCCCGAGATGGCGGACCAAACCCTGACCCTGCAGGTCACTGGCGCAGCATTTCCCCAGTTTCCCGGCCAGTGTGCCGACGAAGCGGGGGCGGCAGCGGTGGCGCTGAAACGGGTTGAAACCCTGCTGGCCGACGCTCACACCATTGAGTTATCAGAGCTGCAGGAGCAAGCCGACGGCTTCACCGCCCGGGTATGGCTGGACAACCAAGCGCTGGACCAACGCCTGTTACAGGAGCAGTTGGTTCAGCAGGGCACCGCAGACTGGTGCCCCTGACGCGACGGCGCGGAGACGCCAACGCCTGACAGATTAACAAGGACACCCCCCTCAGTTGAGGGGGGTGTTTTTTATTCCCCTAAAACACTGGATACACGATGCAACACCGTTCCCTGTTCAGAGAGTTGCTGGGCCCCTGCCTGTTGTTGGCAGCGACCCTGCTTACCCTTCACCACTCCCCCCGCATGGTTCAGGCCCTGGCGGGGCAAGCCGTGAATGCCGGTTGCCACCAGGGTGGTCATCAGGACCACCACATGGCGGAGGGTCAGTCATGAGCCTGCGTCGTTACCCTGCCCTGGTCTGGTTGGGCATCGCCATCATGATCCTGAGCCTGGGGATCCGTCAGTCCTTCGGCCTGTTTATGGCCCCCATCAGCACCAGTTTTGATGTCGGCCGCGAGTTCTTCAGCCTGGCCATCGCCCTGCAGAACCTGCTGTTTGGCCTGTTCCAGCCCTTTGTTGGCATGGCCGCTGACCGCTATGGTCCGCGCCGGGTGATCGTCTGCGGTGGCCTGGCTTACGGCCTCGGTCTGGCGCTGACCTCCGTAGCGGCTCAACCGGAGTGGCTGTACCTGACTCTGGGCGCGCTGGTTGGCCTGGGCCTGTCTGCCACCAGTTACGTTATCGTGCTGGGCGCGGTGGCCCGTGTGGTGCCGGCCCAACACGCCGCCAAGGCGTTCGGCCTGACCACCGCCGCTGGCTCCTTTGGCATGTTCGCCATGATCCCCGGCGCCCAAACCCTGCTGACCGAGTTTGGCTGGCAGAGTGCGCTGCAGGTGTTTGCCATCGGCTGTGCCCTGATTGTGGCCTTTGGTGCGTTTATGCGGATGCCCCAAACCGACACCAGCACCGGCAACGACGCGCCAGAGCAAACCCTGAAGCAGGCGCTGGCCGAAGCGTTCCGTCACCCCGGTTACTGGCTGATCCATTTGGGCTTCTTTGTCTGTGGTTTCCACGTGATGTTTATCGCCACCCACCTGCCCAGCTACCTGGCGGATCTCGGCCTGCCCAGCAACGCCGCCGCCATGGCTCTGGCTTACGTGGGTGTGTTCAACATCTTTGGTTCCTACTTCTGGGGCATGATGGGCGACCGCTACGACAAGCGCCACGTGATGTTTGCCCTGTACGTGCTGCGTGCCGCGGTGATCGCCGCCTTTGTGATGTTCCCCATCAGCACCCACAGTGCCACCGTGTTCGGCGCCGCCATCGGTTTCTGCTGGCTCGGCACCGTACCGCTGACCTCCGGCCTGGTACGGCAGATCTTCGGCCCGCGCTACCTGGCCACCCTCTATGGTCTGGTGTTCTTTACCCACCAGGTTGGCAGCTTCCTGGGCGCCTGGTTCGGCGGTCGCATCTATGACGCCACCGGCAGCTATACCCCCATCTGGTGGCTGACCGTCGTGATGGCGCTGATTGCCGCCGTGCTGCACCTGCCCATCAACGCCAAACCGGTGGAGCGCCCCCTGCCCGCCGCACAACCGGCCTGATGCACACAAAAAGCGCGACCCTGAGGTCGCGCTTTTTTGTTACGGAGGCTCGAGATTACGGGCGCGGCACCGGCGTTTTCTCGGTGAAGCTCACCATCACCACCGCCCGGCGGTTCTGACCGTAAGCGTGCTCGGTGTTCCCCGCCACCGCAGGCATCTCTTCCCCTCGGGCGACATAAGTGATGTTGGCGGACTCGACTCCACGCTGATTCAGCGCCTCGCCTACCGCTTGGGCACGCCGCTCTGACAAACTCAGGTTGTAGCGGGAGGAAGCCGGGGCAGAAGCGTGGCCTTCAATCACCACCTGGTAGTCCGCCAGCGGGGCAAGCTGCTCGCTCAGGTTCTGAAGCACCACGTCGTAAGTGGCCGGAATCGTTGCACTGTCGTTGGCAAACAGCAGCACCAGTTCCAGCTCCATCGCCTCAGTGCGCCACAGGGTACAGCCTCGACCATCCACCGCATGGGTCATCGGCGTATCCGGGCAAGCATCCTGCGGGTCGATCACGCCATCGCCATCACTGTCCACCGGCACTGGGGCCAGCACCGGAGCGGGTGCGGCACTGCCGCCAAAGTGGTAGCTGAGGTTGAAGCCCAGCAGCATGGCGGGGTAACGGTCAAACTCGACCCGCTGCAGCTGAAGGGACGCCAGCCAATCGCGGCTGACCCGATAATCCAGCGTCACCCCATAGAGCAGATCAGTGCCATCAGGATTATCACTGCCGGTGCCCATACCGGTATTGAGCGCCACAGACTCGTAGTCCCCCTCCCAGAAGAAGGCACCGACCTTGCCGGTCAACCCCCAGCGCTCGCTCAATGGCAGGCGATAACCCAGCTGGGCATAGGGGCCATGGCCGGATTCGGGGTAAACGTGCTCCACCGCATCGAAGAAGGTCGCTGGATCCTGAAACACGCCTTCAATGGTGAGGTCCACCTCGTCGATATTGAGGTAGCCGGCCTCCACAAACCATCGCTCGGTAACGCGGTACCCCAGGCCCACGCCCCAACCCAGTCGCTCTTTGTCCAGAGACAATACCTGAGCATTCAGTCCGGCATCGGCCAGGTCGCGATTAAGGTCGGAGGTGGACACATCGCTGCTGGCCCAGCTCAGATTACCGGTGACGAACCAGGGTTTCAGCGGGTCCAGCGGTTTCTCCTCCGCCAGTGCAGGGGCGGACGCCCCGAGCACCAAAGCCAACCAGGGCAGAACGCGGCGGCGCCCCAGTGCGAGCAAGGCCAGCAGGGCCAGACCGATGGCATTCAGGCTGCCGGAACTGCCCCCTTCGGTTTTGACCAGCTGTTTACCCAGCACGCTGAACTGCACCTCAGCACTGGCTTCACCCCCCTCACCATCGGTGATGGTGTAGGTCGCCAGCGCCGGGCCGATGTAGTCCTGCGGCGGCTGGTAACGCAACTGGCCATTGGCTTCCACCGTGACGCTGCCAATATCAACGCTGGCCGACACCAGCTGCAGGGTGTCACCGTCGGCGTCACTGTCATTACTCATCACACTCACCAGGGCGGTATCGTTGTTGTACAACTCAGCCACATCATTCACCGCCAGCGGGCCTCGGTTGAGGTAAACATCCACCGCCACATTGGCCTGGGCACTGCCGCCCTGGCCGTCACTGATGCTGTAGGACAAGGTATCAGCACCGAGGTAACCCAGCGGCGCCCGGTAGTCCAGGGTCTGGTCATCGTTGATGCTGACCTCACCCAATGCCGCGCTGACCGCGACGATGCGCAGTGGGTCCACATCCGGGTCGCTGTCGTTGTCCAGTACCGGGATAACGATGCGCTTACCGTCACGCACCCGCGCCACATCGCCATTCGCCAGGGGCGGACGGTTGTTGTTCAGCATCACCGCGACTCCACCCGGATCAGTCACGCTGCCATTGCGCAGAGCGTCCGCGTCGTAACGTCCCCCATCCTCAAGGGTGACCTGCACACACCAGTGGCCTTCATTCAGCCCCGGCGTCCAGACATCCCCACCCGGAGGCGGGCAGAAGCCCGGCTCGCCCGGCGCGGAGTGCAGGCGGTTATCACCATCTTCAATCAGGGTGACCCAGCCCTCTTCAGGCAGGAATTTGCGGTACACCGCGTTGGCCGGAATGGCGAGGCGCTGGGGCAGCACCACCTGTACCGATTGGCCGGCTTCCGGCAGCTTGTACGCGATGAAGTCGAAGATGCCGCCGACATTGGTGGCTTCGGTGTCTTCCACCAGATCATTGCGGGCGGTGCCGATGTCCTGAGCCAGCACCTGGGCACCACCGGAGGCGCCGTTGGTGGTGTACCGGCCGATGCGCAGGCACACCGCGGGATCCGCCTCTACGATATAGCCATCCCAGTTGTCACCGGTTTCCGGCAGCACATTGCACTCGTCCACCACCTGGTCGCGGTAATCCGGGATGCCATCGAAGTCACGGTCAACGTAACCTTCATCCAGGTCCGGGATCAGGTCACCATCACTGTCAGCACCCGGCTCCAGCGGAGCCAGCGCCGCCACCACTTCAATGGTGATGCTGGTGATGTCGGTCAGTCCCGCCTGATCCCAGGCTTCCACGGTCAGGGTGTAGAGGCCCGGATCAACCTCTGCCGGGTCAAACTCGAAGCGCTCCTCCGTCACATCCAGATCCGCCAGGATGCTGTCGTGATGCCACTGCCACTGATGCTGATCCCCGGCATTGGGGTCGGTCAGGGTCGCGGCGATGACCATCATGCCAAGCTCCTGGCTGGCCACCAGACGGGGTTCACCATCCTGGGCCGCACTCAACGCCAGCTCCGGCGGCAGGTTGCCCTCGGTAATGGTGACCTGATGGTCACGCTTGTTGCCGGGATTCACGCTGGGGTCCAGGTGAACCACCAGGGTCTCATCCGCTTCGGCAACCCCATCCTCAAGGGTCTCGAAGGTCAGCAGGGCGGAGGTGCCGGACTCAATCAGCAGCTCACCCTCAACCAGGGTGTGCTCACTGTCATCCACCGTGCCGCTCAGGGTGTAAGGCACCACCACCGGGTACTGGTAGTGGGGGCCGTTCATCACCACCTCCACTTCGACCTCGCGGCCTTCCAGCACCACCTGATCTTTGGCCAGGGACACCAGCGGGCGCACATAGACCTTCTGGGGCGCAGTGCCACAACGCCCCTCGTCGTCGCAGGCCTCCCAAAGCGCGGTGTTTTCACCGGGCTGGAAGAACGGCACGCCATCCACCAGGCTCACCGGCAGCGGCGTACCAAAACGGTCAACCGCGGTCGCCGTGCCAAGGTCCACCTTGGTGAACAGCGCTTCGGCGTCCACCCAGACCGGTGCCGGTGCCGTCACCACGGGACGCAGGGCATCGTCACTGAGCAGCTGCACGATGGCGCTGTCTTCGCCACCGAAGCCATCGCTGATGCGGTACTCGATGATGACGCTGCCCGGCATGTTGCTGTCGCCCTGCCAAACCAGCTGGTTCGCCTCAATCATCACCTCGCCATAGCCGCCAGCGGCGCCGATGACGGTAAGCGCATCGCCATCCGGGTCGCTGTCGTTATCCAGCACCGCAATGCGGGCCTGCCACTGCCCGTTGGCAAGAATGACCTCATCGTCCTGTGCCACCGGGGCGCGGTTATCACTGTCCACCATCACCTGCACCAGCGCTGAGGACTCGCCGCCTTTGCCATCGCTGATGCGATAGCTAATACGGCTGGCTTCCAGTCGGTCCGGCTGAGGGGTAAAGCGCAGAGTCTGATCCGCCAGCACCTCGACCTGTCCGTAATCCACGGATGCGTTAACCACCACCAGGGCATCGCCATCCACATCGACGTCGTTATCGAGCACAGCAATCACGACTGGTTGGCGTACCGAGGTTGCGGTCCAGTCATCGTTCGCTACCGGCGGGTCATTGACCGGCACCACAACCACACGCACCTGGGCTTCGTCCCGGCCGCCATTGCCATCGTCAATGGCATAGCGGAAGGTGACTTCGCCATGGTCGTTGGGCTCAGGCTGGTAGCGGACCTGACCAGCGGAGAGTTGCACCTCCCCCCGAGCCGGCTGGTTCACCAGAGACAGGCTCAGCGTATCGCCATCCAGGTCACTGTCGTTACTCAGCACATCAATGCTGACCGCCTGATCTTCTGCGGTTTCAGCCACATCATCGTTGGCCACCGGTGCATCGTTAACCGCACGAATCTCAATGGTGACCTGCGCGGTCGCGACTCCACCCTTGCCATCACTGATCTGATAGCTCAGCGAATCCACACCAGAACGATTGGGCTGTGGTTGATAGTGAATGAGACCCTCCACCACGTCGGCAGTCCCGAGCTTGGGCGCCACGGTGACCGCAACCGTCAGCGGGTCACCATCCGCATCGCTGTCATTGGCCAGTACGGCGATCGCAACCGATTCGTCTTCGCGGGTGCTCACTGCATCCGCTTGCGCCACCGGCGCATCGTTAAGCGCGCGGATATCCAGGGTCACAGTCACGGGCGCCGAGTCGAACTCTCCATCATGAATCTGGTACTCGAAGCGATCCTGGGTTTGCTCGCCGCCATCATGCTGATAGCGGAAACTGCCGTCACTTTGCAGGGTTACCGCGCCATACTGCGGCTGGCTCACCAGCTGGGCACTGAACGCGTCACCATCCACATCAAAATCGTTGTCGGTCACGCTGGCCTGCAGGACGCCGCCTTCATCCAGCTCAAAGCGGTCCGCCACCGCGACCGGCGCGTCATTCTGTGCTCGGACAACCACGGTGATCAGCGCCCAATCGGAGTACTCACCCTCATCATCGGCAACGCGGTAACTGAAGGTCACCTCACCACTGAAATCCTGCGCCGGGGAGATCTGCAGGCTGCCATCGGCCTGAACCTCAACGCGGATGCTCTCTGGCAGGTCTTTCAGTTCTATGGAGGTGGGATCCAAGCGGCCATCAACGTCCTGGTCGTTGCCGAGCAGGTTTAAGGTTGTCCCCTGGTCCTCATCCATCTCGACCCGGTCAGCATTGGCCAACGGCGCATCGTTAACGGCGCTGATGGTCACCACCACAGTGGCATCGTTGGACCAGGCGCCGGCGTCATCCTGCACCCGATACTGGAAGCGGTCTTCGCCGAAATAGTTATCGCCGGCCTGGTAGCGCAGCAGGCCGGTGGTACGGTCCAGTTCGACGGTGCCATGCTCGGGTTGAGCCACGACAGTGACGGAGGCCGCCAGCAAGACGCCATCGATATCCTCATCATTGCCCAGCACGTTAATGGCGAAATCGCCATCTTCCGCCAGGGTCACGGCGTCATCATTGGCGACCGGAATGTCATTGACCGCGTTGATGGTAACGGTCACCACGACGCTCTCAGACGCCAGCCCCTCTTCGTCCACCAGCCGGTATTCGAAGCTGTCCTGACCGGAAGCATTGGGGTTGGGGGTGTAGTACCAGTTACCCTCGCTGTCCTGCGAGACGGTGCCCGAAGTCGGCGGTACGGTGATCTCGATCTGGCCCGGCAGCAACTGACCATCGACATCTTCGTCGTTAGTCAGAAGGTCCAGCAGCAGCGCCGTATCTTCGTCGGTTGAAGCCTCATCGGCCCGTGCAACCGGGGCATCGTTAACGGCCTCGATGCGCACAAACACTCTGGCTCCGTCAGAGTAAACCCCTTCCCCATCAGCGACCCGGTACTCGAACTCGACCGACGCGGTCTGGTTAGCCTCAGGCTGGAAGTACCACTGGCCATCACGCAGCGTCAGCGTGCCCTGTTCCGGCTGGGACAGGAACTCGATGCTGTCCTGCTGAGGGGCATCGCCGCTGTCCGGGTCACTGTCGTTATTCAGCAGGGTCAGCAGGACTTCACCATCCTCGGTCACATCAAAGGTGTCGTTTACCGCAACCGGCGCATCGTTGACCGGCAACACTTCAATCCGGACAGTCGCCGGTGCGGAAACCCGCTCACCGTTGTCCTGCACCTGATAAGTGAAGCTGTCGCTGCCATCATAGTTTTCAGTCGGGCGGTAGGTGATGACACCACTGCCAACATCCACACTGACCTCACCGTGCAACGGCGCGTCAACCACCTGGACACTGGCCGGGTTGAGGCCGGCACCACCGTGACTGTCGTTATTCAGTACGCGGATCTGTACCGATTCATCCTCGTTGACCGAGGCTTCATCATCGACTGCCACCGGTTCCGAATCGGCAGCAACAACCTGTACCGATACGTTGGCTGAGGCTTCAGCGCCACTGGGGTCGGCGATGGTGTAGGTCAGGCTGGCGTTGCCGATAAAGCCTGCTGCCGGGGTGAAGGTGATGCTGTTGTCGCTGAAGCTGACGCTGCCCTGGGCAGGGTCGCCGAGTACCACGCTGATAACCTTGAGCGCATCGCCATCAACATCGGAGTCATTGTCCAGCACCGGGATCACCACCGGCGAGCCCACCTCGGTGGTGGTGCTGTCGGCAACGGCTACCGGCGCATCGTTCACCGGGTCGACAGTAACCGTCACGCTGGCGCTGTCGGTCTGGCCATTATCGCCATCACTGATGGTGTAATCGAACCGGATCTCGCCGAACACGTGGGCGGCCGGAGTAAACGTCAGCACGCCATTGGCGAAGTCGGCACGGCCCTTGTCGGCAGCCAGTCCGGTGACGCCGTTGAAGTACAGCGCATCGCCATCGACGTCACTGTCATTTCTGAGGATGTCGATCGCGACCGGCGTGTCTTCCGTAGTGGTGGCCGTATCATCAACCGCCACGGGGGCATCGTTACCCGGTTCGACCGTGACCGTAATGACTGCCGCGGCCTCTGCCCCACTGGGATCCGTAACGGTGAAAGGGATCGGCTCACTGCCGTTAAAGTCGGTCGGTGGCGTCACCACGACGTTACCGCCCTCGACCTTGGCGACCCAGCCCTGTGGCAGGGTGCTAAAAGTGAGTTCGAAGGCATCACCATCCGGGTCTGATGCCAATACGGAGACCGCCACAGTTAGGCTGCTGTCTTCGGCGATGGTACGACTGATGTTATTGGCCACGGGGGCTTCATTTACCCGGTTCACGGTAATCGTGATGGTGGCTGATGCCTGGGCTCCACTGGGATCCGCAACGGTAAACTCAACCCCTTGGCTGCCGCTGAAGTCAGCCACTGGCGTGACCACCACATTGCCGCCCTCCACTTTGGCCGTCCAGCCCTGGGGCAGGGTCACAAAGGTGAAGTCGAGGGCATCACCGTCAGCGTCCTTCGCCAGTTCGGACACCGGTACGGTCAGGCTGGCGCCCGCCTCAATGGTGCGACTGAGATCATTGGCTTGTGGCGCATCGTTCACCGGATCTATGGTGACTGTCACGGTCGCCGTGTCGGTCAGGCCTGTGGCCCCAACCGCTCCGTCGGTCACGGTGTAGCTGAAGCTGACCTCGCCGGTCTCATCCTTGGCCGGCGTAAAGGTGATGGTGCCGCCGCTGAACGTGGCGCTGCCCTTTGCCGGGTCCAGATTGCTGATGCTCTCGACCCGCAACGCATCACCATCCGCGTCGCTGTCGTTGCCAGTCACGTCGATATTGACCGCCGTCTCCTCGGCGGTGCGCACGCTGTCATTCATCGCCACCGGTGCATCGTTCACCGGGTCTATGGTGACTGTCACAGTCGCCGTGTCGGTCAGGCCTGCGGCCCCAACCGCCCCGTCGGTCACGGTGTAGCTGAAGCTGACCTCGCCGGTCACGTCTTGGGCTGGCGTAAAGGTGATGGTGCCGCCGCTGAATGTGGCGCTGCCCTTAGCCGGATCCAGATTGCTGATGCTCTCGACCCGCAACGCATCACCATCCACGTCGCTGTCGTTGGCAGTCACGTCGATATTAACCGCCGTCTCCTCAGAGGTACGTGTGCTGTCATCCATCGCCACCGGCGCATCGTTCACCGGCGTGACGATCACCTTGATGGTGTTGCCGTCGGAAAGACCTGCGGGATCGGTGACGGTGAAGCCGATGTTTTGGCTTCCGTTAAAGTCCACCGGCGGGACGATCGTGACGCTGCTTGCGGTCACGGTGTGGTTCCAGCCCTCAGGCAGAGCACCCAACGCCAGAGTCAGCGCATCACCATCGACATCCGACCCCAACTCCGCCATCGCCACCACCAGGCTGGCGCCTTCGGCAATGGTTTTCTCAACGTAGTTGGCCATAGGGGCATCGTTCACCGGCGTCACGGTAATCGCCACTGCAGCACTGTGACTGAGCCCCCCATCGTCACTGATGGTGTAAGTGAAGCTGTCATTGCCATGGAAGTTCAATGACGGGGCATAGCGGAGCTGCTCGCCCTCCTGGGTAACGATGCCGAACGCAGGCTGCGTAAAACCGATGATGGTCAGCGGGTCACCGTCAGGGTCGCTGTCTCCGATAAGGACATCAACCAGAACCGAGGAATCTTCCAGAGTCGAGGCGGTGTCAGCAACGGCAATCGGCGCCTCGTTGCTGGGCGGTACGTAATCCGGTGCCACCGGAACAAACAACCCGAGCTCTTCGTAGGTCTTGTCATAGACACCGGGATCTTTGTCATTGATGCCGGAAAAATCGCCGTTAATGCTGTTGGTCTGGTTCAGCGAGAACACCACGTAACGCAGGGTGGTGTCTTTGCTGACCACCTGGCCTTTCACGCTGTTGAGGGCGCTTTTGATGGCCGAAAACGGCAGCGTAAAGCTGACAAAGTGGTCTTCGCCATCCAGCGGGCCAAAGTCGGTGGTGGAGGCGTCACTGTCGACGCTGCTGACGGGGTTCAGGGAGTAGTTTTGCGGGTCGGTCGCGATTTCGTACGGGGGATTCTTGGTGTCGATGGTGGTGGTGCTGGGACCGTCATTGGCAACCCGGCCGGCGGGGATGTTCTTTTTGTCGTCGCTGCCCCAGATGTAGATCTTGCCTTCTTTGCCGCTGCCCGCGATAAAGATATCCAGCACGGCATCGCCATCGGAGTCCACCCCCATCAGGTAGACATTGCTGTCATTGCCACTGCCAACCCGAAAGCGATAAGCCACCACGTCATCGGACTCGTCGACACTATTGTTGTCGTCGTAGACGGTATAGAACTGGGGATGCTGTGCATCGCCGACCAGATCGAGGCCGGTGGTCTGCGCTTGCTCGTCATCAATCGGGTCAAACCGCGCTCCGGCCAGAACCGGAATCCAGCCCGACGAGGGTCCATTCAGAACAATGGGCGCCGCACTCAGTTCAAAACTGAATAACGCCGCACACAACACCAAGCCATGCCGTTTTTGCCAATCCGTAGCCATCCACTCATCCCTATGAGTCGTCAGCGGTTCCCTGCCCATCCCCTGCTGACGTTTTTTTGTCACCGATGCGTCAATATTCCGACGCAACCCAAGAGCGAGGGAGTATAACGAAAGCGAAACATTTTAAGAACCTTAAAAAACAGTGATTTACTCAACAAGGCAACCGAATCACACCAAAAGTAAACGGGGGAATGGTTAAGCTGTCTGAACCGGAAATGGTCAATCTGAAAATGGATTTGGCGCGAATACGAAGCGGAGAGGTATCATTGTTATCGTGTAACAGTGAGAGACCTATATGACTCAACCGGAAAACAAAAACCGCGGCGTGATGCGCTTCTTTCAGGCCGGTATCTACTCCATGCAGGGCCTGAAAGCCGCCTACCGCCACGAAGAGGCGTTCCGTCAGGAACTGTTCCTTGCTGTGGTGCTCATTGTTGCCGCCTTCTTCTTTGACGTCTCCGTGCTGGAGCGGCTGTTTATGATCGCCGTAGTGGTGCTGGTGCTGATTGTGGAGTTGCTGAACTCCGCCGTAGAGGCGGTCGTGGACCGCATCGGCCCGGAGCATCATGAACTGTCCGGACGGGCTAAGGACATCGGCTCTGCCGCCGTGTTTATCGCCCTGTGTCAGGTGGCCGTGGTGTGGGGAGGTATCCTGCTATGGTAACCCGCCGTATATGGTCATTGGTGCTGGCACTGGCTTTTACCGGCCTGGTGCAGGCCGCCAACACGGTTCGCATTGAGCCCGCCGAAGGGGGCCAGTGGGAGCTGGCGTCCGACCGGAGTCAGGCTCAGGTCTTTACCCGCAAGGTGCCAGGCACCAAGGTCAAAGAGGTCAAGATGGAGGCGGTGATCGATGCCCCGGTGGCACAGGTCTGGCAGACCATCAGCGATATCCAGCACTATCCCGACTTTATGCCCTATATCGACGACATCGAGATCGTCGGTGACGCCGACAATGGGGGCCAGTACGTCTATCACCGGGTCGACCCGCCGCTGGTCAGTAAGCGCGACTACACCCTGCTGATCGTCAATGAGGCCGATGCCGAAGCGGGCGAGTACTACCGCTACTGGACCCAGATGAACCAGTTTGGCCCCGAGCCGAAACAGGGCGTGGTACGACTGGAGATCTGCGACGGCAGCTGGGCCTTGAGCCGCCTGCCCGATGGCAAAACCAAAGCCACCTACTGGGTCTACACCGATCCCGGCGGCAAGATCCCGGGCTGGCTGGCCAACCAGGCCAACACCGTGGGACTGTACGACGTGTTGAACGCCGTAGAGAAGCGGGCCAAAGTCCAACCCTGAAACCGAATTTCAGGCATAAAAAAACACCGCCCGGAGGCGGTGTTTTTTTTGCGTTCGTAATCGCTTACTCGGCAGAAGCAACAACGGCGATCTTAGCGGTCGCAGTTACGTCGCTGTGCAGAGCGATAACGATGTCGTACTCGCCGCACTGACGCAGAGCGCCTTCCGGCAGACGTACTTCAGCTTTCGCTACTTCAACGCCAGCGGCGGTCAGAGCGTCAGCGATGTCGCGGGTACCGATGGAGCCGAACAGCTTGCCTTCGTCACCAGCTTTGGAGGCGATTTCTACCACTTCCAGAGCAGCCAGCTTCTCAGCGCGAGCTTCAGCAGCAGACAGGTCTGCAGCCATTTTGGCTTCCAGCTCGGCACGGCGAGCTTCGAACACTTCCAGGTTAGCAGCGTTGGCTACAACTGCTTTGCCTTGCGGCAGCAGGTAGTTACGAGCGTAACCGGATTTAACAGTAACTTTGTCGCCCAGGCCGCCCAGTTTGGCAACCTTATCCAGCAGAATAACGTCCATTACCTTTCCTCTACTTAAAGTTGAACGTGTAAGGACTTAGCCTTGCAGGTCAGTGTACGGCAGCAGAGCCAGGTAACGAGCACGCTTGATAGCGCGAGCCAGCTGACGCTGGTACTTAGCGCTGGTGCCAGTGATACGGCTCGGTACGATTTTGCCACTCTCAGTAACGTAGTTCTTCAGAGTAGCGATGTCTTTGTAGTCGATCTCAGTTACACCTTCAGCGGTGAAACGGCAGAACTTGCGACGACGAAAATAACGTGCCATAGGGGCAGTCTCCTAGCAAATCGGTTCTATCGTGTCGGCGTGCAATACCAGCTTTGATTGGCCATCTCGGCCTTGCTGCCAGCCTACGAAGCCAGCGACGGTGATATTGCAGCCTAATTCCAGATAGCGCAGTAACGGTTGAGTGTCATGGCCACTCAAGACCACCTGAATCTTGCAGTAAACCGGGCGTTTATGGCCCGCTTCCATCTGCATCGAGCGATGTTCCAACAGAAAATAACTGTGGGGGACACCGTTAATCCCGGTCAGGGTCTTGGGCGCTCTGGGCACAGTGCCCGTCAGCACCAGGCGGTTGACGGAACTCAATCCTTACTCGGCAGAAGCTTCCTGAGCCGGCTTGGCTTCAGTACGCTCACGACGCTCTTCGCGCTCACGACGCTCTTCCTTGGCTTTGGCCATCGGAGAAGCTTCGGTTACAGCAGCTTTGGTACGGATAACCATGCTGCGGATAACCGCGTCGTTGTAACGGAAGTTGGTTTCCAGCTCAGCAACGGCTTCAGCAGTCGCTTCAGCGTTTACCAGCACGTAGTGTGCTTTGTGCAGCTTCTCGATCGGGTAAGCCAGTTGACGACGACCCCAGTCTTCCAGACGGTGGATTTTGCCGCCGTCTTTCTCGATGGTCGCAGTGTAGCGCTCGATCATGCCTTGAACCTGTTCACTCTGGTCAGGGTGAACCATGAAGACGATTTCGTAATGACGCATTATCGCTCCTTACGGTTAGTTAGCCTCAAATGGCTCGGCCCGACCTATGAGGCAAGGAACAAAAGGGGTTTGGCCGAATTAGCCGGCGCATGTTACCGGAACGGGACTCAGAAGACAATCAAAAATGCAGCAATCTGGCGGGCCGGCGCAGCGCATTAACCATTTTTAAACTGAGTAGCAATTTCAGCCCATTGAGAGATAGACTGAGCGGACCCTGATGGCCTGGAAAGTGTAGAACCACCCCCTGTGAATCGCCCGCTTCTTTATTTGCCCGCCCTGCTGTTTAGCGCCCCGAGTCTGGCGCTGGTGCCGCCCAACTACTCTGATCCACCGACGGATTTGGACGCCGAAGTGGAACTGGGCATGCAATACAACAGCGGCAACACCAACTCCGCCAACTTCAACACGCGCGGAAAGTTGGTGTACGACACAGAGAATGCCCGACAGGAAGCGGTGGCCCGCGCCTATTTCGCCGCCGATGATGAAAAAACCACGGCGGAGCAGTACCAGCTTCAGTATCAGTCTGACTACAAACTGGAGGGCACTCAGTACCTCTATGGTCGTGGCGACATGCTGTGGGATCGATTCGGTTCCTACCTGAAGCAGTTCACCTACTCCTTCGGATACGGTTACACCCCGCTGGATGCCAAGCGCACCAAGGTTACCCTGGAGGTGGGTGCCGGTTACCGTTACAACGAAGCCAACCTGTCCAACTCTGACGACATGAGCGACCCCACCAACGACGAAGGGATTGTCCGTCTGGCCAGTAAGCTGGAGCACCGCCTGCAGGAGTACACCACCTTCAACGCCGACGCCTCGGTGGAAACCGGCAACCGCAATACCATCGCCAACCTGAACCTGGCTTACCGTAACCAGTTCTGGGCCGACCTGGCGCTGAAGGTGGGGTTTGACATCAAGTACACCGACAAGGTGCCGGTGGGCACGGAAAACCACGATGTGGTGTCGACGGTGAACCTGATCTACTCGTTCCGGTAAGCGCCCATAAAAAAACGCCTCCATGATGGAGGCGTTTTTGTTGGACCAGAGGGCTTAGCCCAGGCGCTGACGCACCGCTTCAAACAGGCAGATGCCGGTGGCAACGGACACGTTCAGGCTGGATACTGCGCCGGCCATCGGGATGCTGATCAGGTCATCGCAATGTTCGCGGGTCAGTCGACGCAGGCCCTTCCCTTCCGCTCCCATGGCAATCGCCAGCGGGCCGGTCAGTTTGCTCTGGTAAACGGTGTGGGTGGCTTCACCTGCCGCACCAACGATCCAGATGCCACGCTCCTGCAGCGAACGCAGGGTGCGGGCCAGGTTGGTGACCTGGAACAACGGAATGGATTCCGCGGCGCCCACCGCCACTTTGCGGACGATGGGACCCAGACTGGCGGAGCGGTCTTTCGGCACAATCACGCCGTGAACGCCGGCCGCATCGGCACTGCGCAGACAGGCGCCGAGGTTATGCGGGTCGGTCACACCGTCCAGCACCAGCAGGAAGGGCGTATCGACGCCATCCAGCAGCTGGTCCAGTTCGTGCTCGCCTTTCACCGGCTCTGGCTTGCAGCGCGCCACGACGCCCTGGTGCTGGGTCGATTCCGCTTTGTCGTCCAGTACCTTGCGGGCCGCCAGCTGGGGCCGCACGCCAAACTGCTGTGCCAGTTCGGCAATTCGGGTCAGGCGCTCATCGTCACGCCCTTTCATCACCCACAGCTCCATCACCCGCTCGGGCTGGCGCTGCATCAAGGCCTCCACCGCGTGGAGGCCAAACACCATTTCGTGTTTCATTTACCGCTTGTTCCGCTTGGATTTGGGTTTCTTGGTGCCACGCTTTTCGGTGCTCTCACCGCTGCGGGGCTTACCGAATTTGGCCGGGCCGGATTTGCCTTTGCTGGATTTGCGCGGGCCTTTCTTGCTGGCCTTCTTGCCGGTTTCGAGCAGGCCCAGATCGATCTGGCGATCGTCCAGTTTCACTGCCAGCACCTTCACTTCCACCGGGTCACCCAGGCGGTAGCGACGGCCGCCACCTTCGCCGATCAGGGATTGGCGGATCGGATCGAAGTGGTAGTAGTCGTTCTCCAGAGTGGAGATGTGCACCAGGCCGTCGATGTGCAGGTTCTTCAGTCGCACAAACAGGCCGAAGCTGGTCACGCCGCTGACCACCGCATCGAAGGTATCGCCAACGTGGTCGAGCATAAACTCACACTTAAGCCAATCGGAGACGTCACGGGTGGCGTCATCGGCACGGCGCTCGGTCATGGAGCAGTGCTCACCCAGCTCCGCCAGCGGGCCACTGTCGTAACCGAAGGCACCATCCGCCTGCAGCACCTGCAGCGGCAACGCCGGGTTCTCCTGCTTGGCCAGCAGGTAACGGATAACACGGTGCAGTACCAGGTCCGGGTAACGACGGATCGGCGAGGTGAAGTGGGCGTAACTCGGCAGCGCCAGGCCAAAGTGGCCAATGTTCTCCGGGCTGTAAACCGCCTGCTTCATGGAGCGCAGCACCATGGTCTGGATCAGCTCAGCATCGGCTCGACCTTCGGTCTTGGCCAGCAGCTCCGCCACGTCCTGCGGGGTCGGTTCTTCACCGCCACCCAGGGAGAGGCCCTGTTGACCCAGGAAGTCGCGCAGAGTTTCCAGCTTCTGAGCACTCGGGCCTTCATGGACCCGGTACAGCACTTCACCCTGATGCTTCTTCACGAACTTGCCGGCTGCCACGTTGGCCAGAATCATGCACTCTTCGATCATCTTGTGCGCGACGTTACGGGTGCGCGGCACAATGCGCTCGATGCGACGTTGGGCGTTAAACAGGAACTGGGTTTCCTCGCTTTCCAGCACCAGGGCACCACGCTCCTGACGGGCATGGTCCAGCGCCATGTAGAGGCGATTCAGCTCTTCCAGGTGCGGGAACACCTCAGCGTACTGTTCGATCAGGGCCTGATCGCCCTCCAGCATCGCCGCCACCTTGGTGTAGGTCAGGCGGGCGTGGCTGTGCATCACCGCAGGGTAGAACTCAAAACCGGACAGGTTGCCAGCGGCAGAGACGGTCATCTCCGCCACCATGCAGAGGCGATCCACGTGCGGGTTGAGCGAGCAGAGGCCGTTGGACAGCTTCTCCGGCAGCATCGGAATCACCTGAGCCGGGAAGTACACGGAGTTACCGCGGGCCAGCGCTTCGTCATCCAGGTGGGTACCCGGACGCACGTAGTGGCTCACGTCGGCAATCGCCACGTACAGGCGCCAGCCGCCGCCCTTCTTGGGCTTAACAAAGACCGCATCGTCGAAGTCGCGGGCGTCTTCGCCGTCGATGGTGACCAGCGGCAGGTGACGCAGGTCTTTACGACCCTGCTTCTCCGCTTCCTGCACCTCGTCATGGATGGCGGCGGTTTCCTGCAACAGCGCTTCAGAGAACTGGTGCGGCAGGTCGTGGCTGCGCAGGGCGATCTCAATCTCCATGCCCGGGGCCATCTCGTTACCCAGTACCTCTTTGATCCGGCCAATGCCGTGAGTGTGACGGGCCGGTCGTTTAACCAGTTCAACCACGATCACCTGGCCATCACGGGCACCGGCGCGGCCATCTTCCGGGATCAGGATGTCCTGGGAGATGCGGGCATCATCCGGCACAGCGAAACCGATGCCGTCTTCATTGAAGTAACGGCACACCAGCTCTTTGCTGCGCTCTTCGATGATGCGAACGATGCGGCCCTCTTTGCGGCCGCGACGGTCCATGCCGTCCACCTGGGCCAGCACACGGTCACCGTGCAGCACGGAGTACATGCTGCGCTCGGACAGGTAGAGGTCGTCCGAGCCATCATCGGGACGGAAGAAACCGAAACCGTCGCGGTGACCCAGCACCACACCGGTCAGCAGGTCCATCCGCTCCGGCAGGCCGTAGCGGCCCTTGCGGGTGTAAACGATTTGGCCATCGCGCTCCATAGCGCGCAGACGGCGACAGAGTGCGACGTACTGGTCGCCCTCAAGTTGAAAATGGGCCGCTAACTCTTCTCGGGACACCGGACCGGTGTGCTCGCGCATGCGCTCGATAAGAAATTCACGGCTGGGGATCGGGTTGGCGTACTTTTCCGCCTCCCGCTGAAAATGGGGATCGTGACTCATTTGACTGCCAATGATTGGAAAGTGGGTGAAAGTATAACCCTAATGGTCGTTTAGCGACCCAGGGCGGCCTGGCGGGTCTGCTCGCGCACACTGGGCGGCAGCTGTTGGGCCAGGCGATTTTTCAACTGTTCGGCTTCCCGACGTTCCGCTTCCGTCTCAAACACAGCACGGTGGAGCCAGCGATACACTTCGGGATAATCGAGTGGACTGCCCTCGCCATCCGCATAGTAGCGGGCGAGGGTCAGTAGGGCCCGGTGGTGCTCAAGGGAGGCGGCCATCCGGGTCAGACGCAGGCCAATGGCCTCGTCAGTAACCACAAAGCGCCCTTCGAGATAGTAGCGCCCTAACTGCTCGAGTGCGTCCGGCAGCCCCTGATCGGCGGCCAGTCGCAGGTAATCAAAACCGGTTTGCACGTCCTTCTCAACGCACACCCCGTACAGCTTCATATCGGCCCAGAGAAACTGGTAGGCCGGCAGCTTGAGGACATCGGCTCGGGCCTGGATATCCTGAACCAACTGGCAGTCGTCACGCTTCACCCGCATCAGGTGGGTATTGGCGCGAATCATGCTCAGCAGTTCGTCCTGGCCGTACAGCTCCACCGCCCGCATCTCTTGTGCCAGGGCGCCCGGGGCCATCAGCATCAGCAAAGTCAGTAGAGTCCGTTTCATGATCAGGTTATCGACACGGCCAGAAGATACTTTAACGGGGCCCGCAGGCCCCGTTTTCAACCCTTACGCGAAGGGGTGACGCAGGATCATGGTTTCGTTGCGGTCCGGACCTGTGGAGATGATGTCCACCGGCACTTCCAGCAACTGCTCGATGCGAGCGATGTAATCCAGAGCCTCTTTCGGCAGCTGGTCACGCTCGGTCACACCGAAGGTGTTGGCGTCCCAACCCGGCATGGACTCGTAAACCGGTACAGCCACTTCGTAGCCTTCGGCGTCCATCGGCGGTACGTCACGCACGGTGCCGTCCGGCATCTGGTAACCGGTACAGATCTTCAGCTCATTCAGACCGTCCAGTACGTCCAGTTTGGTCAGACAGAAACCGGTGATGCCGTTGATCTGAACGGCGCGGCGCATGGCCACAGCGTCAAACCAGCCAGTGCGGCGCTTACGGCCGGTGGTGGCACCAAACTCGTGACCTTTAACGCCCAGGTGCTCACCCACTTCGCAATCCAGCTCAGTCGGGAACGGACCACCGCCCACGCGGGTGGTGTAGGCCTTAACGATGCCCAGTACGTAATCGATGTGGTTCGGACCAAAACCAGAACCGGTGGACACGCCGCCAGCAGTGGTGTTGGAGGAAGTCACATAGGGGTAGGTACCGTGGTCCACGTCCAGCAGAGTGCCCTGGGCACCTTCGAACATGATGTACTCGCCCGCTTTGCGCGCTTTGTCCAGGGTGTCGGTTACGTCAACGATCATCGGACGCAGGATCTCAGCCAGCTCCAGCGCGTCTTTCAGTACGGTGTCGTAATCAACCGCGTCAACCTTGTGGTACTCGGTCAACATGAAGTTGTGGTAAGCCAGAACGTCTTTCAGCTTGGTAGCGAAGCGTTCAGCGTCCAGCAGGTCACCCACGCGCAGAGCACGGCGAGCTACTTTGTCCTCGTAAGCCGGACCAATACCACGGCCAGTGGTACCGATGGCCTTGTTGCCACGAGCCGCTTCACGGGCCTGATCCACAGCAACGTGGTAAGGCAGAATCAGCGGACAGGCTTCAGAGATCATCAGACGCTCTTCCACCGGTACACCACGCTCTTTCAGCATGGTCAGCTCTTTCAGCAGGGCTTCGGGGGAGAGTACAACGCCGTTACCGATCAGGCACTTAACGTTGGAGCGGAGGATACCTGACGGGATCAGGTGGAGGACAGTTTTTTCGCCGTCGATCACAAGAGTGTGACCGGCGTTGTGGCCGCCTTGGTAGCGAACCACGTAGTGGGCCTGGTCGGTGAGAAGGTCAACAACTTTACCTTTACCCTCGTCACCCCACTGGGTGCCCAGCACAACTACATTTTTACCCATGTCTCGATCGCAGTTAGTGGTTAAAGCAGGATTCTAGCAGAACAGGTGTGGTCAAAACACCGCCTAGGCGGAAAAAATGTAAAGCAGCACCGCGCCCGCCGTCACCAATGCACCGCCAATACGCCGTAATACCGCGGTATCCTGGCCCGCCAACTCGCGCATCATGGCCTGCCACTGACGGGGGAACAACAACGGCCCCAGCCCTTCAATCAGCATCACGCCACCGATCAGCCACATCCAACTCACGTTCTTTTACTCCCATAAAAAAGGCCCGGTCAACACCGGGCCCTTGGACAGATTGTCGCCTCAGCGCACCTTGCTGTTCATAAACTGGAAGAACTCGGAATCCGGTGAGATCACCAGTACGTCGTCCTTGCTGCGGAAGGAGGCCTTGTAGGCATCCAGGCTGCGCAGCAGAGCATAGAACTCAGGGTTCTGGCCGTAGGTGTCCGCGTAGATCTTGGCCGCGGCACCGTCACCTTCACCGCGCAGGGTACGGGACTTACGCTCCGCTTCCGCCAGGATTACGGTGGCACGGGCATCCGCACCGGCGCGGATCACTTCCGCCTTCTCCTGACCTTCGGAACGGTGCGCACGAGCCACCGCTTCACGCTGGGCGCGCATACGGTCGTAGATGAACTCACTCACTTCGCGGGGCAGGTTGATCTGCTTCACCCGAACGTCCACCACTTCGATGCCCAGTTCAGCGGCATCAGTACGGGTGGCGCGCAGCGCTTCCTGTTGCAGCTCGTCACGGCTGCCAGAGACGATCTCACGGATGGTGCGGCTACCGAACTCGGAGCGCAGGCCGTTGTTGATCTTACTCTGCAGCAGCGACTCAGCCAGCAGCTGGTTGCCCTGGGTGGCCAGGTAGAACTGACCAAAGTCGGTGATTCGCCACTTCACGTAGGAATCCACCATCAGGTCTTTCTGCTCGGAGGTTACGAAGCGGTCC
Organism: Ferrimonas balearica DSM 9799; assembly: GCF_000148645.1. Classification (NCBI taxonomy): domain Bacteria; kingdom Pseudomonadati; phylum Pseudomonadota; class Gammaproteobacteria; order Alteromonadales; family Ferrimonadaceae; genus Ferrimonas; species Ferrimonas balearica. The sequence goes on along the minus strand of NC_014541.1, from coordinate 567,140 downwards.
GCTTCCGCATCCAGAGTCAGGATACGGGCGTTCAGAGTGAACACCTGGTCGAGCAGCGGCACCTTGAAACGCAGACCCGGTTCATACACCTGAGTCTCACCTTCGCTGTTCTTCTGGATCACACCGAAGCGTTTCACGATGGCGCGCTCACCCTCTTCCACCACAAACAGTGAGGAGAAGCCGGCGAACAGCACTGCCACCAACAGGATCAAACTAACAGGACGCATAATCAGTTTCTCCCCTGACGAGTGCGGTCGGTGCGGCTGCTACGACTCTCATCAAAGTCGTTGCGGACAGGACGGGTCTGGGACGGAGTCGGTTCAGCCATCTTGGGCTGCTGCACAGCAGAGCCAGATTGGTTCTGAATGATCTTATCCAGCGGCAGGTAGAACATGGAGCCACCGTCGTTATCCACCATCACCTTGGTGGTCTTGCTGAACACCTGTTCCATCGTCTCCAGGTAGAGACGCTCGCGGGTCACGTCCGGCGCCGCTTCGTACTGAGGCAGCAACTGGGCAAAGCGTGCCACTTCACCTTCCGCTTCCAGAACCACGCGACGCTTGTAAGCGTCGGCTTCCTGCAGCATACGCTCAGCCTGACCACGAGCCTGCGGTTCAACCTGACGGGAGTATGCGGTGGCTTCCTGAACGTAACGTTCTTCATCTTCCTGAGCCGCGATGGCGTCATCGAAGGCGGGTTTCACCTCTTCCGGCGGGCGGGCTTCCTTGAACGCCACGTCAACCACCACCAGACCCATGTCGTAGGACTCGATGATGCCTTCCAGTTCATCCCAGGTATCACGACGGACTTTGTCACGGCCCACGGTCAGGATGTTATCCATGGTGGTGTGGCCGATCACGTAGCGCAGGGCGCTGTCCATCGCTTCGCTCAGGGACTGATCCGGGCTGGTCACGGAGTACAGGTACTTACGCGGGTCGGAGATGCGGTACTGCACTTCCATCTCAACGCGTACCACGTTCTCATCCTGAGTGAGCATCATGCCGGACGCAGTCAGGCGGTTAACTCGCTGGATGTTGACCGGATAAACGGTGTCAACGAAGGTGGGTTTCCACTTCAGGCCCGGCTCCACCAGCTCGTGGAATTGGCCGAAACGCAGCTTCACGCCACGCTCCGCTTCCTCGATCTTGTAGAAGCCAGAGAAGGCCCAGATCAGAACCAGGCCGAGCAGGACAAGCCCCGCACCCAGACCACTGAACTGGTTGCCGCCGCCGAAGCGGGAGGAAATTTTGCGGAAGACCTCATCCAGATCCGGCGGACCCTGGTCTTTACCGCCTCGGTTGCCCCAGGGGTCTTTGCCTTGATTGCCAGGCTCATTCCAAGCCATTAACACTGCTCCATTTGATGGGATTCGGTAACTCTAGCTAATTTATCAGCCAATTACTTGAGGATAAAGTCAGACAACTTCCCCTCGGACGCTTTCAACAAACGCTGCCAGTCTCGCTCAGGCAGCCTTAACTGAACCTGAGTGTGGCCCTGGTCGTCGTATTCTGTCGCCAGTACCGCATTCAATTCATAGCATCGTGACAGCCATCTTCCCTCACTGGGCGGCAGGCTGACGGTGAGTTCGACCATGGTGTTGCCAAGCCGTTCCGATAACGCCTCGAACAACAAGTCGATACCCACATCATTACGGGCGCTAAGCCAGACTCGGATCGGTTCGCCTTCATCATTTCGATCAATGCGCGCCTCAGCCTCTTCCAGCAGGTCCAGCTTGTTGTAGACCAACAGGCTGGGCACTTCATCCGCTTCGATCTCCGCCAGCACCTCATTCACCGCTTCAACGTTCTCCACGGCGCGCTCATCGGCCGCATCAATAACGTGGAGCAGCAGGTCCGCCTCCCGGGTTTCGGTCAGGGTGCCCTTAAACGCGGCCACCAGATCGTGTGGCAGGTGACGGATAAAGCCCACGGTATCCGCCAGCACCACCGGTCCGACATCCGCCACTTCGATGCGGCGCAGGGTCGGGTCCAGGGTTGCGAACAATTGATCCGCGGCGTACACACCGGAATCGGTAATGCGGTTAAACAGCGTCGACTTACCGGCGTTGGTGTACCCCACCAGGGATACGGTCGGCACTTCACGCCGCTGCCGGGCCCGACGGCCCTGCTCACGCTGACGAGCCACCCGGTCAAGGCGGCGCAGGATCGCTTTGATCCGCTCCCGCAGCAGACGACGGTCGGTCTCCAGCTGGGTTTCACCGGGTCCACGCAGGCCGATACCGCCTTTCTGGCGCTCAAGGTGAGTCCAGCCTCGGATCAAACGGGTGGAAAGGTGACGCAGCTGGGCCAGCTCAACCTGCAGTTTCCCCTCATGGGTGCGGGCGCGCTGGGCAAAGATATCGAGGATGAGGCCGGTGCGATCAAGCACGCGACAGTGGCAGATCCGTTCCAGGTTACGCTCTTGGGCGGGGCTGAGAGGGTGGTTGAAAATCACCACTTCGGCCTGCTCGGCCTGGACGACAGCGGCAATCTCTTCCGCTTTTCCGGTGCCACAGAAATATTTGGGGTGGGGACTGGAACGCCGTCCTGTGACAATGCCACAGGACGTTACCCCGGCGGAGCTCACCAGTAGCTTGAGCTCCTCCAGGTCTTCTCGCTCACCTTCGGCTGAAAAGTCGATGTGGACGAGAATTGCGCGTTCGCCTGCTTCATACCGCTCAAACAAGCAAACTTACTCCTGACAGGCGATCAATGGTTACCGTTGTCACCACTATCGTGAGACTGGAAACCACCCTGGCCCTGGCCACTGTGGCTTTGACCGCTGTGGCTGCCCATGTTGAACGGACGGCCCGGTACCACGGTAGAGATGGCGTGCTTATACACCATCTGGCTGACGGTGTTCTTCAGCAGGATGACAAACTGGTCAAAAGATTCGATCTGGCCCTGCAGTTTGATGCCATTTACCAGATAGATAGAAACGGGAACACGCTCACGGCGCAGCGCGTTCAAAAACGGGTCTTGTAAAGATTGCCCCTTAGCCATTCGAGTTTCCTTATTAAAATTGTATTACTTTTCAACGAAGTGATAGCTGCGTGCAACACCCATGCGCGCCAGTTACTTATAGCCCAAACCGAAGTCCAAGGCTAACTTTTGTAACACTTCGCCTACATTATCATCGTGCTCGGAGCTGAGCCAGTGCAGGCCTTCCCATCCTCGCAACCAGGTGATCTGTCTTTTGGCCAATTGACGGGTCGCTGCGACCCCCTTGGCCACCATCTCCTGATGGCTGATCTCCCCATCCAGATATGCCCACATCTGGCGATAACCTACGCAACGGATAGAGGGTAAACCGGGGTGAAGATCGCCGCGCTCATAAAGGGCACGGACTTCCGCTTCAAAGCCCTGATCCAACATCGACAGAAAGCGCTTTTCAATCCGCTGGTGCAGACGATCTCTTTGATCGGGAACGATGGCGAATTGCGCCGTGCGAAACGGCAAAGGGGGACGCTTCTGTTGCGTTAAGGTGGTCAGAGTCTCGCCGCTTATTCTATAGACTTCAAGGGCTCGCGACAATCGCTGGGGATCGTTGGGATGGATCCGGGCAGCCGACTCTGGATCGATCTGCGCCAGCTCATCATGCAGAGCCTGCCAGCCCCGCTCCGCCGCCTGCTGCTCAATTTCCGCACGAATCTTAGGATCCGCACTGGGCAGCGGTGACAAGCCCTCCAGTAACGCCTTGAAATAGAGCATTGTTCCGCCCACCAACAGGGGAATGCGGCCACTGGCGTGGATCGCTTCCATCTCCCGCAGGGCATCCGCAGCAAAATCCGCCGCTGAATAGCTTTCAGCGGGATCTTTGATGTCGATCAGTCGATGCGGGGCCGCCTCCAACTCATCTGCGGTGGGTTTGGCGGTGCCGATATCCATACCGCGGTAGATCAGTGCCGAGTCGACACTGATCAGCTCCACCGGCAGGCGTTGCCGCAGGGCGATCGCCAGATCGGTTTTGCCGGAGGCGGTGGGTCCCATCAGGCAGATTGCCAACGGGCGCGTATCGGTCATGCTTCAGACTCCAAAATCGTTTGCCAGGGCAACACCACACTGACCTGCTCCAGCAGGCTCTCGGCGTCGCCACTTTCCAGCCCCTGCCACTGACGCCACAACAGGGCGCCATCAGCAAATTCTTTGGCCTGCCCCGCCAACCAATTGGCCAGGGCCGGATAAGCGGGGGTTTCCGCTTCCAGCCACTGCAGCAGTTCGGGGATCGCTTTGGCCAGGTCCGCGCGGCGCAGTACCGCGGGCACCGTACGGATCACCAATCGCTCGCCCTGAACCACCAGTTGGGTGCCCAAACGGCGCAACAGTTCATCCTGAGCCTCCAGTATCGTGACCCAGTTCACATCGACCGGCACACTGACCGGCAACAGCAGCGGTTGCCCCACTAAGCCCTGGGCTAACCGTTCACTCAAATCACGCTTCATCAACGCCCGGCCCAGGTCCGGCAACCGAACCAGCCGAAGCTGTTGCTGTTTCTGAACCAACCCATGCTGTTCATCCAGTGCACTGAGCCAGCGCCAGCGGTCAGTGGCCGGCGCTTCAGCGGGGGCGGGAGTCTGCATCAGATGGGCATAGTTGTCTACCGCACTGCGGGTCGGCGACTGGCTGGGCCGCAATGGCGGCGGTTGATACGCCGCCTGACCGCCGCGCCCAGCGCCAGCGTAGCCACCGCCGCTGTATCCGCCGCCAGCGCCCGAAGAGGACGGTCGACTGTCACTGTCATGGCGCGCGCTATCAAGGCCTTCAGTCGGGGTCAGCGGATAGGGGCCCTCGCCCTCCCGGTAGGGCGTGGCTGGGCGCTCCTGCACCTGATGCTGTGGCGTCAGCGCGGGCTGTTGCCGCTGGGCCAGGCCCTGCTGCAGTGCCTGCAAGATAAAGTCGTGGACGTAGCGGGCCTGATGGAACCGCACCTCATGCTTGGCCGGGTGCACGTTCACGTCCACCTCGTGCGGATCAAGGCTGAGGTACAGCACAAAGCCGGCCTGACCGGGCAATCCCGCTTCCTCCATCGCCTGACGCACGGCGTGGCTGACCAGGCGGTCGCGCACCACCCGGCCATTCACGTAGAAGTATTGGATGTCCGAGACCCGGGCCCGTTCGTCGTCCAGCGCCAGATAGCCGCGCAGGGCCAGATCGTCGGTGGCACTGGTCAGGCCGAACGCACGCTCGGTAAAGGCGCTGCCGCAGATCGCGGCCAGCCGCTGTTCCCGCTGACGCTCATTACTGGCCGGACGGTACTGACGCACGACTTTGCCGTTGTGACGGAGGATAAAGTGGATCCCCTCACGGGCCAGCGCGATGCGTCGCAGCTGCTCTTCGATGTGGGTAAATTCGGTCTTGTCCGCCTTGAGGAAGCGGCGGCGCGCCGGGGTGTTAAAGAACAGGTCGACCACCTCAACAGTGGTGCCGACCGGGTGCGCGGTGGGTTGAACCCGCACCGCCATCTCCCGGCCCTCGGCGTAGGCCTGCCATGCTTCGGAGCCATCCGCCGTGCGGGAGGAGAGGGTCAGTCGCGACACGGAGCTGATGGACGCCAGTGCCTCACCACGAAAGCCAAAGCTGAGGATGGATTCCAGATCCGCCAGTGACGCCACTTTTGAGGTGGCGTGACGGGCCAGTGCCAGTGACAACTCCTCTTTGTTGATGCCCTGGCCGTTATCGCGGATCAGAATGCGCTTGCTGCCCCCCCGATCGATCTCAACCTCGATGCGGGTAGCACCCGCATCAAGACTGTTTTCAACCAGCTCTTTCACCACCGAAGCGGGACGTTCAACCACTTCCCCGGCGGCAATCTGGTTAGCCAGCTGGGGCGGTAATACTTGAATCGCCATATCGGCTCCTACAGGGTGGGGATCACCAGCTCCTGTCCGATACGCACGGTATCGGATTTGAGCTGGTTAGCTTGCTTAAGCGCCGGTACGCTGACCTGATAACGACGGGCAATCACCGACAACGATTCGCCCCGCTGCACCTTGTGGGTCTGGCGTTGAGCCAGCAACGAATCCCGCGGCGGGTTGCTGCGGAAGTGGTTCTGAATCGCCACCGACAGGGCATTGGCCATCTTGCGTTGGTGGCCCGGATCACGCAACTGACGCTCTTCGTGGGGATTGGAGATAAAGCCGGTTTCCACCAAGAGTGACGGGAAGTCCGGCGACTTCAGTACCGCCAGAGAGGCAAACTGCGGCTTGGATTTGTGCAGCCGCGTCACCTGCCCCATCTGCTTCAACATGCTGCTGGCCAGCGCCTGGCTCTCCATCATCGAGTTTTCCCGCGCCAGATCGAGGAAGGTGCGCTGCAGGTGCGGGTCATCCTGGCTGGATTGCGAGATCACTTCACCGATCCCCCGCAGCTCAGACAGCTTGTCATCCCGTTCCAGCCAACGCCCCATCTCGGAGTTGGCCCGACGCAGTGACAGCACCCACACCGATGCGCCCCGCGGCTGAGGCGAGGTAAAGGCATCCGCATGGATGGACACCAGCAGGTCCGCCTTCTTCTTGCGCGCCTTAGCGGAACGCTGATCAAGGCTGACGAAGTAGTCCCCTTCGCGAACCAGGAAGGCTTCAAAGCCCGGGGTGGCGTCAATCTTGGCTTTCAGCTTCTGGGCGATCGGCAGCACCACGTCTTTCTCATAGGTGCCGGAGGGGCCAATGGAGCCGGGATCTTTGCCACCGTGGCCGGCATCAATGCCGATCACCACATTACGGCCGGGCGACGCCGCCACGGTCGAGGGGTTGCGACTGGTGGGCACCAGGTCCAGCACCAAACGGTGATAGCCCTGAGGCGATGCCCCCAGTACCTGGGTTTTGTGGCTGGCCGATTGGGTCAAGTCCAGCACCAGGCGCAGATCACCATCCCCCTGAGGATTGCTGGTACGGATACGACGAATCAGCGGCGAGGATTTCTCCAGCGCCGTCAGCTTGGCTTTAAGTTTGGTGGTTTTCAGATCGACAACCAGGCGATCAGGCCCGGTCAGGCGGAACGCCGAGAAGCTGGGTTTGCCGGACATATCCAACACCACCCGGGTTTTCTCCGGGGAGTGGCTGATCCGAATCCGTTCCAGCTGATTGGCCAAGGCTGGCCCCGCCACCAGGGTGAGGAGCAGGCCCAACACCCAGGTTTTCATCCAGGATAGGTTTTTCATTCTTCTCGCAGTTGTGCCAGCAGCGCATTACCGCGCTCGCTGTGGGCGGTCATGGTGACTCGCCGTCCCTCATTCAGATACGCCAGTTCAATGCTTAAGTCCGGTTCTGGCAACACCCCATGGCCTTTGCTGGGCCACTCAACTAATGCCAGGGTATTGTCGGCAAAATAATCACGGATCCCCATAAATTCAAGTTCTTCGGGATCGGCGAGGCGGTAAAGATCGAAGTGATACAGCTGAATTGAGCCCAGTTCATAGGGCTCAACCAGCGTATAGGTTGGACTCTTAACCGCACCTTGATGGCCCATCGCCTGCACCAGGCCGCGGGTCAGGGTGGTTTTGCCTGCACCCAGATCACCGTGCAGGTGGATAACAAAGGGGGCACTAACGCGCTCGGCCAGCTCACGGCCCAGCGCCAGGGTGTCGGCTTCCGCTGCCAGCACACGTTGAAGGGATGTCATAGCACCTCTATGGATTGACCAGTTGTCGGATATGGGGGAGCAGATCCGACGCCAGCATACCGCGCTGGCCATCGATGGCGGCGGCATCTGCCGCTTCGCCGTGGACGCATACCCCGCAACAGGCGGCCGCCATTGGTGACAGCCCCTGCGCCAAAAGGCTGGCGATTATACCAGATAACAGATCGCCGCTGCCCCCTGTTGCCAGCCCTGGGTTCCCCACCGGCGCCAGGCAGCATTGCTCACCGTCATGGATAAGGGTGCCCGCCCCTTTCAGCACCACCACTCCACCATAGCGGCGCTGCAGTTCAGCCACAGCAGCAAAGCGATCCGCCTGCACCTGTTCGGTGCTTTGTCCCAGCAGACGCGCCGCCTCACCGGGGTGCGGCGTCAGGATCCAGTTGTCACGGCGCTGCGGCTCCAGCGCCAGCAGGTTAAGCGCATCCGCGTCCACCACCAACGGCCGTTCACTGCGGATCGCGCCGATCAGCAGGTGCCGCGCCCAATCACTCTGGCCCATCCCCGGCCCCACGGCGATGGCCCCCGCCCAACCCAATTTGGCGTACACCTCCATGTCCACCACATCGACGCCCAGTGTCATCAGCTCCGGCCGCCCGGCCTGGATCTGAGCCAGATTATCTGGCCAGGACACCACAGCAACCAGCCCGGCACCGGAGCGCAGCGCGGCCTCGCCAGCCAGCCTCACCGCACCGGCCATGCCAGCCTGCCCCCCAAGAATCACCACTTTGCCATGATCCCCCTTGTGGCTGTCGACCCGACGGGGCCCCAGCCAGTGCAGGAAATCGTTCAGCGAGCATTTGGTCACGGAAGCCGGGTGCGCAACCAGTCCCGGCCCCAGTTGCAGCGGCGCCAGATGCAGTTCACCGATGTAGGCCGGTGCGGCACCGGTCAGCAGTCCGGGCTTGGCCCCCACAAAGGTCAGGGTCACGTCCGCGATCACGGCAATCGGCAGAGCCTGACCACTCTGGCCGGATAGTCCGGAGGGCAGGTCCAGCGCCAGAACGGCGCCCGGGTGCGCATTGATGCGCTCGATCGCCTGTTGCATCGGTGCATTCAGCGGGCCACTCAGTCCGGTCCCCAGCAAACCATCGACAATAACGTCCGCCTCCGGCCACTCTCCACTGAGCGGTGCCAGCTCGCCTCCCGCCGCCAGCCAGGCGGCCTGCGCCAGTGCCGCATCCCCCGACAGTTCACGTTCAGGGTCCGCCTGCAGGAGGGTGACGGCTCGCCCCTCCGCTTTGGCCAGCCGAGCCAAAACATAGCCATCGCCACCGTTGTTGCCACGCCCGCACAGCACCAACAATCGCTGGGCGTTATCACCCCAGCGCTGTTTCAGCAGGTTCCAGGCTGCAGCTCCGGCCGCTTCCATCACGTCATAAAGGGGAATATCGAGCGCCTTGGCCAACTCGGGTTCCAGATCGCGGATGGTATCCGCGTGGTAAAGGGAGGTTGGCAATGAAGCCAGATCAGCGCGCATAGAGTCAGCCCAAACCGTTGTTCAAAAAGTCTACTAGACTGTAGATGCCGAGCACTGAATCGGCTTTGCGTTAGATCGGAATTACGCTCAATAACAACAAGGAAAGTGTAACCTCATGATGCTGATGACCTTGCTGGTACTGTGCCTGACTGCCCTGGTACTCACCCTCCCCCTCCAATCCACACTGCTGATACAGGCATTGATGCTGGTGGCTGTGGTTATGGTGGTCCTCAATTTAGTGATGCTGCTCCGTCCCCCCCGGGGCATGGAGCGACGCACAGACCCCTAAACCAAAAACGGCGCCTTTCGGCGCCGTTTCCTTACATATCGTCCATTCGCATCGTGGAGTGAACAAACCGCTGTTGACGCACCCGCTCCGCCTGCAGCAGCGACTCAATGGCGGATTTCACGTCCTGGGTCGGCGCCACTTCCAGCGCAGCATGCAGCACATCCAGCAAACGGTTTTCCAGGTCCAGTGCCATACCCAGCACGTCCTGCTCAGTCATGGTCGCGGGCAGTTCGATCTTCTGGCACAGCAGAGTAAAGTCTTCCCCCTGAACATTCTCAAACCAGGTGTCCAGTACCCGCGGGGATGCCTCGTCCTGGTAATTGCTCAGTTTTTCGATCACCTCTTTCTCATGGATAACCATGTACTCGAGCAACATCTTGGCGCGGGGAGAGTCAGCCTGCCCGGTCATGCGGCGATACAGTTGGCTCATCGCTGACCGACTGTCGATCATATGATCCAAAATCTCTTTAAGTTGCTGAAATCGCATAGTATGGCTCCGAAAAACTAGGGGTTAACGTACGGTCAACATTTCGTATGTTTTGATTATGGAAGCCTAGCCGACGAAAAGATTTGAAGGGCGTCATCTTTTTGCCAGCACAACCATGGCAGTGATCACAGAACAACAACAGCAACGAAAAAAGTTGTGCTTAAACCCCTTCGGAAACGAGGCACTCGCCTTTAGTACGCTATCCCACTGATGAATAATACAAAAAAGGCCACCTTATGAGGTGGCCGGTTCAACAGTCCAATGCGAAAAGCACAAAGCAAAAAGGCCATCCTTTCGGATGGCCTTTTTGACAATTTGGAGCGGCACACGAGGTTCGAACTCGTGACCTCAACCTTGGCAAGGTTGCGCTCTACCAGCTGAGCTAGTGCCGCTTCACAGTTGCTTCCCGAAGGAAGACTTTTGAAATTGGAGCGGCACACGAGGTTCGAACTCGTGACCTCAACCTTGGCAAGGTTGCGCTCTACCAGCTGAGCTAGTGCCGCTTCACAGTTGCTCCCCGAAGGAAGACTTTTGAAATTGGAGCGGCACACGAGGTTCGAACTCGTGACCTCAACCTTGGCAAGGTTGCGCTCTACCAGCTGAGCTAGTGCCGCTTCACAGTTGCTCCCCGAAGGAAGACTTTTGAAATTGGAGCGGCACACGAGGTTCGAACTCGTGACCTCAACCTTGGCAAGGTTGCGCTCTACCAGCTGAGCTAGTGCCGCTTCGATTTTTGTTCACCCTGAGGTGAGAATTTGGAGCGGCACACGAGGTTCGAACTCGTGACCTCAACCTTGGCAAGGTTGCGCTCTACCAGCTGAGCTAGTGCCGCTTCGATTTTTGTTCACCCTGAGGTGAGAATTTGGAGCGGCACACGAGGTTCGAACTCGTGACCTCAACCTTGGCAAGGTTGCGCTCTACCAGCTGAGCTAGTGCCGCTTCGATTTTTACACTGTTTTGTGTGCAGAGGAGCTTCCCTAAGGTTGCGCTACTCTCTGTACTCACACTGAGCCAGTGCCGCTTCACTACTTGAGCCATTCGTCCCAAGCGAGGGCGCATTATAAGCAAAAACCTCTGCCCTGCAACCCCTAGTTTTCCAATTTCCGCTCGCTTGCTCAAATAGTGAAAACTTTGCGGCGATAAAATGTCAATTCGGCAATGGATTCCCGGATATCGTCCAGTGCCTGGTGGGTACCGGCCTTGGAAAACTGGTCCAACAGCGAGGGCTCCCAGCGACGAACCAGCTCTTTGACCGTGCTCACATCGATGGTGCGATAGTGGAAATACGCCTCCAGTGCAGGCATGTACTTCACCAGGAAACGGCGATCCTGTCCCACACTGTTACCACAAATAGGCGAAGCGCCTGCTGGCACCCACTCGGCAAGAAACGCCAGAGTCTGACGCTCCGCTTCAGCCATATCCACTTTACTGGCCCGTACACGCTCGGTAAGACCGCTGTTGCCGTGGGTGCGGACATTCCACTCATCCATCTTAGCCAGTTCACTTTCAGGCTGATGAACCGCCAGAACCGGCCCCTCGGCCAGGACGTTCAGTTCACTGTCGGTCACGATGGTGGCAATTTCGATAATGGTGTTCTGCTCGGGATCCAGTCCGGTCATCTCCAGATCGATCCAGATAAGATTGCTGGCTTGTTGTGCCATCCACGCCTCTCGCTAAGGGCTTTTTGATCAGAATCGAGTATCATACGGCCTAATTTGGGTGATGACACCGATTTCGCCAGGAGCGACGTGAGCAAAGGCAAGAAAAAGCTGACCAAAGGCCAGCTAAGACGAGTACGGGCTAACCAGAGCCGCCGCCTTAAAGGTGGCGACGAGCCGCAGTGGGACAACGACAGCCTTGGGCCGCAATTGACGGGCCGGGTGATCAGCCGTTTCGGCCAGCATGCCGATGTGGAAGATGACCAGGGCGAGATCTTTCGTTGCAACCTGCGTCGCACCATCAACAGCCTGGTGGTCGGTGACGCCGTAGCCTGGCGCAAAGGTGCCGAGCAGCTCGCCGGTATCGCCGGCGTCATTGAGGCCGTGCATCCCCGTCGTAGTCAACTGGCGCGCCCTGACTACTATGATGGTCTGAAAGTGGTGGCCGCCAACATCGACCAGATCCTGGTGGTCTCCGCGGTCGTACCGGAACTCTCCTCCCAGATCATCGACCGCTACTTGGTGGCAGCGGAAGACACCGGCATTCCGCCGGTGCTGGTACTGAATAAGGTCGACCTGCTCGATGACGAAGGCTTTGCCCTTGTCGAAGAGATCCTCGAACCCTACCGCGACATCGGCTACCCCATCTATCTGGTGAGCAGCCAGACGGGGGAAGGGATGGCGGAACTGGCCGACTGCCTGAAAGATAAAATCAGCATCTTTGTGGGTCAGTCCGGCGTGGGCAAATCGTCCATGATCAACCAGCTGCTGCCGGACGCCGAGTTGCTGACCGGAGATGTCTCCAGCAACTCCGGTCTCGGCCAACACACCACCACCACCGCCCGCTTGCTGCACTTTACCGACGGCGGTGACCTGATCGACTCCCCCGGGGTGCGCGAGTTTGCCCTCTGGCACCTGGCGCCAGAGCGTGTCACCTGGGGCTTTAAAGAGTTCCGCGAGGTGCTGGGCACCTGTAAGTTCCGGGACTGCAAACACGGCGACGATCCGGGCTGCGCGCTGCGTGCGGCGGTCGAAGCTGGTCAAATCAGCACTCAGCGATTTGACAACTACCACCGTATTCTGGAAACCATGAATACGGACAAACCCAACCGCCACTTCGGCAACCCGTTAACCAACAAGTAGAACCTCAAGGTGCCCCAGTGTCTTTGGACAAACTGAAAGTTAACCTGCAATACGTGATGCCCAAGCACGGCCTGTCCCGACTGGTCGGCAAATTTGCCGCCTCGGAAGCCGGGCCGCTGACCACCGCTTTCATCAAGTGGTTTATCCGTCAGTACGACATCAAGATGGAAGAGGCTGTGCAGGAGGATCCCAAGTCCTATCGCACCTTCAATGAATTCTTTACCCGTCCGCTGAAACCTGGCCTGCGTCCGCTGGCTGAGGGTGACGACCTGCTGCTGCAGCCGGTGGACGGTTGCGTCAGCCAGTGCGGTCCGATCCGCGACGAGCGCCTGTTCCAGGCCAAGGGCCATGACTTTGGCCTGAAGGAGCTGCTGGGTGGCTTCGACAAAGACGCCGAACCCTTCAAAGAAGGGCACTTCGCCACCATCTACCTGTCGCCGCAGGACTACCACCGCATCCACATGCCGGTGGCAGGCACTCTGCGCCGCATGATCTACGTACCCGGCGACCTGTTCTCCGTGAACCCGCTGACCACCCAGAATGTGCCAGGCCTGTTCGCCCGCAACGAACGCGTCGTGACCATCTTCGACACCGAGCACGGCCCCATGGCCATGGTTCTGGTGGGCGCCACCATTGTCGCCAGCATCGAAACCGTCTGGGCCGGTACCGTCACTCCGCCCACCGGCAGCCAGGTGTTTGACTGGGACTATCCGGCCGAGGGCGAACACGCCATCCACCTGGCCAAAGGTGAGGAGATGGGCCGCTTTAAACTGGGCAGCACCGTGGTGGCCTGTTTTGGCCGCGGCATGGTGGACGAGTTCGATGACGACTTCGAGCCCGGCAAAGTGACCCGATTGGGTCGTGCTATGGCCAAGGTTCAGGACGACTGAGGCCCATCACACAAGGATGTGGTTGTGACCCCAACCCTGCAGTTACATCTCGCGGTGCTGCTGTTCAGCGGCACCGCGCTGTTCTCCAAACTGATCCCCCTGCCCGCCACCGAAATCACCGCCTTGCGTTCGGTACTGGCTGGCCTCGCCCTGTTTACCCTGCTTGGCCTGACCGGCCAGCGCGCCCGCCTGCTGCGTCCCCGCGATTACGGCATCGTGATTGGACTGGGCATGCTGATCGGCCTGCACTGGGCCACCTACTTTGCCGCCATGCAGTTCTCCACCGTCGCCATCGGCATGATCGCCTTCTTCACCTACCCGGTGATGACGGTTCTGGCGGAGCCCCTGTTGGCGCGCCAACGTCCGGCCCTGGCCGATCTGGCCAGCGCACTGATTGTGCTGCTCGGTGTGGCCTTACTGGTCCCCACCCCCAGCCTCGACAGTGACGTGACCCAAGGGGTGCTGCTGGGCATCTTGTCCGCCGCCCTGTTTACCGCCCGCAACCTGCTGCAGCGCCGTTACTTCGCCCACTACAGTGGGGCCCAGACCATGGCCTACCAAACCTCAGTGGCCGCACTGATGCTGCTGCCCTTTATCTCAGTGCCGGAGGGGGCCATGGCCACCACCGACTGGGGGCTTCTGCTGCTGCTGGGGATCGGCTTTACCGCCCTGCCTCACGCCATGCTGTCACAATCTTTGCGCAGCCTCAGCGCCAAAACCGTCAGCCTGGTTTCCTGCATGCAACCGCTTTACGCCACGGTTCTGGCTGCCCTGTTGCTGTCCGAGTGGCCCGACCTCAAGACCCTGATGGGCGGCGGATTGATTCTGGCGGCAGCACTTTATGAGACTGCGCGGGCACATCGACGCTAACGCCATAGGCACCTTAAACTTTCTTCGCTACACTGACGCTGCTCGTAACTGTCACTCCCTTGCCAAAACGCGGAACATCATGCGGCGTCTTTTTCTGCCCCTGCTCGCCCTGCTGGTCGCCTTCAGCGTCCAAGCCAACTCCCCTTTCTCACTGGAACGCCGGCTGAGTCCTTTCGGCGCGCAGGAAAACACCCAGACCACCGCCGAGCAATGGCAAGCCCAGCAACAGCAGCTGGCCAAAGAGCAGGCCCAGTATCAAAGCCTGCTGACCGAATTCCCGGTTCGCCAGGCGGAACTGCAAAGCCAGTTAAACCGCACTCTGCCCACCGAAGTGGATGAGGGCCAGGGGCTGGCACAACAGCTGTCTCTGGTGCATCTCGAATTGCAGGAGCTTAAGGCCAGCGCCCGTGCCCTGTCCGATATGCGCACCGAGATGCGTGATCGCATCGCCACCCTGCCGCAACTGGAGCAGCAGGCCACCGCCCAGCTGCGCCTCAACGCCAGCGGCAGCGAGGCGCTTCGACAAGCCCGCACCGGCTACTTCACCCAGCTGCTGGAAACCGTCCGCACCGAACAGAAAGCGCTGCCGCTGCAGCTGCAGCTGATTCAGCTGCGCGAACGCCTGGTGCACAACCAGCAGGTGGCGCAGGAGCAGCGTCTGGCCAACCTCAACGACGCCATCACCGCGGAGCGTCGGGCCCAGAGCCGTTCAGCCATCACCACCACCCTGCCCCGCGCCAGTGGCGACCCCTCCCTGAGTCAGATCAGCGAGGAGAACGCCGAACTGGCCCGCGCGTTGGCTCGCATTAATGGTCGACTGGAGCAGCTGGGCAACCAGATTGTCGAAGCGGAGCTGGCCGACAAGCAGCTCAGCACACACCTGAGCGAAACCCAGGAGCAACTGCAGTGGGGTGGCGCCAGCGCGGCCTTTGGTGAAGCGCTGATCCGCCAGCTGAAGGTGCTCAAGAAGCAGCCGATCACCACCGACACTAGCCGCCAGCTGAGCCAGTCCCGACTGGCCCGTTACGATTACGAACAGCAACGTGAACCGCTGCAACGCCGCCTCCGCGCCACCGACAGCAAAGATCCCTCCAAGGAACTGCTGCAGCGGCAATTGGAGTTGCTGGACCAGCTGATCGGCGCCCATGAACAGCTGGTGCTGGACCTCACCCGCCTCAAGATCCAGCAGGAGCAGTTGCAGCTGCAGTCCGACCGCTTCCGTCGCCTGATCAACGAGCACCTGTTCTGGCTGCCCAACAACCGGCCGCTGGATCGCAACTGGAGCGGCGAGCTGGCCCTGAGCCTGAGCTGGCTCACCGACGCCCAGCGCATTGCCGAGCTCAAAGCCGCCTATCAGCAGAACAGCACCGCGTGGTCGCTGTGGCTGGTACTGGTCACCATCGTGGTGGTGTTGTCGGATCTGCTCAAAGGCCCCTATGCCCGCATTCAGGGCCGACAGGCACGCTACATCGGTAACGTTACCCTCGACCGTTTCAGCGCCAGTGTCGCCGCCCTGCTGACGTCCGTCGCCTTCAGCCTGCTGGCCCCGCTGCCGCTGTGGGCTGCCGGCGCGCTGCTCTACATCAGTGAAGGCCACCTGTTTGCTCAGGCTCTGGGTAAGGCGCTGCTGTTCGCCGCGGTGCCGATCCAACTGTACTGGAGCATCCATCAGCTGAGCCGCCCTGACGGCCTGATGATCGCCCACTTCCGTCGCTACCCGCCGCTGGTGAACCACGTCCTGCGGTTCCTGCGCAAATCCCTGTGGGTGGCAACGCCACTGATCATCCTGGTGGTGATGACCGAAGCGCTCGATCTGGAGATGATCAAAGCCAGCCTCGGTCGTGGCGCTTTCCTGGTGCTCTGCCTGGTGCTGGCGTACTTCTATCGCCGCCTGTCCGGCTTTGCCAGCCAGTACCACCACCATCACAGCCGTGGCCACGACAGCCGTCGTCGTCTGCTGGAGAAACTGATCTGGCTGGCCCTGATCGTGGTGCCGCTGGTGGCCGTCGTCCTGGCGGCGCGCGGTTACTACTACAGCGCGCAGCAGGTGCTGAGCCAGGCCCAGCTCACCGTACTGCTGGCCCTGCTGTTCCTGCTGGCTTACCTGATGGTCAAGCGCTGGACCCTGATTGAGCGCCGTCGACTCCAGTTTGAGCGGGCCAAGGCCAAGCGCGCCGAAGCCCTGGCCCAGCGTGAACGTGAAAAAGCAGAGGGGATCCCCGCCTCCAGTGCCGAAGGTCAGCTGGAGGGCGGTGACGAGCCGCAAATTGATCTCGACACCATCTCCACCCAGTCCCTCAGCCTGATGCGCAGTCTGATGGTGCTGGCCTTCTTCCTGTCGCTGATCGCACTGTGGAGCCAAACCCACTCCGCCATGTTCAGCTTCCTTGAGGGCATCACCCTGTGGTCCAGCACCCAGATGGTGGATGGCGTTGAGCAGACCGTGCCGATCACCCTGATGTCGTTTGCCACCGCTGCCATGGTGGCGGTGTTTACCGCCATGATCGCCCGCAACCTGCCCGGTCTGCTGGAGCTGGTGCTGCTGCAGCGGCTGGAGCTGAGTCCCGGCACCGGCTTTGCCATCACCTCGGTCAGCAAGTACGTGATCTACACGGTCGGGGTGTTCGTCACCTTCTCCTTGCTGGGGCTGGCCTGGAACAAACTGCAGTGGTTGATCGCCGCACTCACCTTCGGCCTGGCTTTTGGCCTGCAGGAGATCTTTGCCAACTTCATCTCCGGCATCATCATCCTGTTTGAGAAGCCGATCCGGATCGGCGACACCGTCACGATCCGCGATCTGACCGGCACCGTCTCCAAGATCCAGATCCGCGCCACCACCATCGTGGATTGGGATCGCAAAGAGATCATCGTCCCCAATAAGGCGTTTATTACCGAGCAGTTGGTCAACTGGTCGTTGTCCGACCCCATCACCCGGGTCTGCATGACCATCTCTGTGGCGCGGGACTCCGACCCCGCGCTGGTGGAAGCCTTGCTGCACCAGGCCGTCAAAGAGTGTCCGCTGTCGCTGGAGCAACCAGAGCCGGAGATCTACTTTGGTGGCTTCGGTTCCCACACTCAGGACTTCGAACTGCGGGCTTACGCCGACGAGATGGGCAAACGCTGGCCGCTGCGCCACGATCTGCACATGCGCATCATCGCCAAGTTCCGCGAAGCGGGCGTGGTGCTGGCCTACCCGCAGATGGACCTGCACATCAAGTCCGGCGACGTCAAAGAGAGCGGCCTTATCCGCTAACGGGAGAGAGTCATGCTGATCATCGCGCACCGCGGCGCCTCCGGGCACGCCCCAGAAAACACCCTGGCCGCCATGGACCAGGCACTGGCGCTGGGTGCCGATGCCATCGAGCTGGACCTGCAGTGTGTCGAAGGCACCCTGGTGGTGCTGCACGACCGCTACCTGCATAAAACCACCTCCGGCAAAGGCCCCCTCAGTGCCCAGACCCTGGCTTCTCTGGCGCAGCTCGATGCGGGTCAGGGCGAGCGGGTGCCAACCCTATGGCAGGTGTTGGAACGGGTGGCGGGACGCTGCGATTTCAATCTGGAGCTGAAGGGGCATGATACCCTGGCGCCACTGCTGACCACGCTGGCACGAGCGGAGCAGGAGCTGGGCTACCGCCCGGAGCAGTTCCTGATCTCCTCCTTCCACCACCCGCTGCTGGCACAGCTGAAGGCGGCCCGGCCCGATCTGGCCATCGGCGCTCTGACCGCCAGCCTGCCACTGGATTACGCCGCTTTCGGCAGCGCTCTCAACGCGCACTCCATCAATGTGGATGTGGATTTTGTCGATCAGGCGCTGGTGGACGATGCCCACCAGCGGGGCCTGAAGGTGTACGTCTACACCGTGGATCAGCCCGAGGACATTGCGGCTCTGGCCAGGATGGGCGTTGACGGCATCTTCAGTAACCTGCCCGACCACTCGCGAGCCCGACTGGGGGGCACCACCCGCGCCCCCGGTCAGTGCTGGCGCTGAATCAGATCTGGCGGTGACGTTCGGCCCAGACGCCGATAAACAGGAAGGTCAGGGTCACCACAGCCAACAACCACTGAGCGGTTAACCCCGCCAGCTGCTGCGCCAGCCACGGGGCCAGCGCGGCAATCAACAGGCCATAGCCGAAGGCGATCAGGCCAACATAAAGCAGGGTACGAAACAGAAAGGGCCAGGTGCGGATCCGGGCGCGAATAAAGCTCTGGATATCACCGTGCAGCACCACCAGGGTGCACGCCACCATGGCGGTGGCGATGGAGCCAAGATAGGGATAGAGGGTGCCGCCCATTGCGGCGGCCAAGTCGGACAGCCAATCCATACCGATACTTTTCCTTGTCAGATTCAGTTCGTATCTTACAGCGACAGGAACGTCAGGATATTGGATACCATGGAAAAAATTCTGCTGCTGACCAGCGACAACCCCCTCTACCAACAGCGGTTGGGCACCTGCCAGTTTACCGATGACCCGGATGCCGCCCGCATCTGGCTGGCTGAACCGGCCCGTGCCGCCGCGCTGCTGCAGCAGGGACACCGCCCGGACTGGCTGGCCAGCACCTACGCCGGGGTCGATGCCCTGATGGCGCCGGAGCTGCCCCGGGACTACCAGCTCACCAACATCCGTGGCCTGTTCGGCCCGCTGATGGCGCAGTACGTTTTTGCCCACTTGCTGTCGCGGCTGCGGGAACTGCCCCGCTATGCCGAGCAGCAGCGGCAAGGGCTGTGGCAACCGCACGGTTATGGCTCGCTGGAGGGGCAGACCCTGGTGCTGCTGGGTACCGGTGACATCAGCCAACATATCGCCCGGGTGGGTCGCGCTTTTGGCATGACGGTGGTCGGGGTTAACCGCAGCGGCAACGCCTCCGTCGAGTTTGATCGGGTGTATGCCGTCGACCAGTTGCCACTGGCACTGAGTCAGGCCGATGTACTGGTATCGGTGCTGCCCAACACCCCAGCCAGCTACCACCTGCTGAACGAACACACCCTGCCACACCTGCCAGCGCACGCGGTGCTGTTTAACGTTGGCCGGGGCCATACCCTCTGCCTCGACGCATTACGGCATCAGCTCGATACCGATGCGCTGGCCCACGCCGTACTGGACGTGTTTGAGCAGGAGCCGCTGGCCCCGGACTCACCACTGTGGCACCACCCGCGTGTCACCCTGACGCCCCACATCGCCGCCACCAGCTTCGCTGAGCAGGTGGCGGGCCAGTTTCTCGATAACCTCGCCCGCTATCGCCGCGGTGAGGCGCTGCAGAACCGGGTGTGTTTCACTCGGGGGTATTAAGGTCCAGCGTTCCCTCTATCTGGTGGGTTAATCCCAGCTCCGGCACCTCGAGGGTCATGGTCAGGGCCACCGGGGTGTCGGCGCTGAGCCGCCCCTCCTGCTCCGCCTTGCCCACCGCTTCAGCCAACGCACGGTGACTGGTGATGCCCACCTCTTTGAGAAACCGGCGAATCGCCATATCCAATTGTTCCTGCTGCACTTTGCGCTCCTCTGTTCAAAATCCGGTCGATCCGGCTCACAGTTTTTTATAACGGCAAAGGGGCCAATCGGCCAGAACAGGTCTAATTTGCAATTAGACATGCGAATCGTTTGCATTTACTCTCTCTACAACTTGAACAGGATTCGACAGAGGCAACGATGTACGTGTGTGTGTGCTACGGCGTAACCGACAAGCAGGTGAAACAAGCGGTGGATAATGGTGCCGTGGATCTGAAGTCCCTGCAGAAAGCGCTGAACGTTGGCACCCAATGCGGTAAGTGCATCAAAACGACTCTGGAGGTGATGCAGCAACAGCTCGACGTCACACCAAACTACTACGAAGTGGCCTGACACCCCCTTTCGGGCCCTCCCTCTCGCGCCTTTTCCCCGCTGGCGCGTGGCGACGCTGCGCGCCCTTATCTAAGCTTGGCAGACCGTCACAGCCAAGGACCATCCCATGAAAGCCGACCCCAAGGTGATCGCCCACCTCAATAAGGTGCTGGGTAACGAGCTTATCGCCATCAACCAGTACTTCCTGCACGCCCGCATGTACAAAGACTGGGGCCTGAAGCGGATCGCCGATAAGGAGTACCACGAGTCCATCGATGAGATGAATCACGCGGACCACCTGATCGAACGCATTCTGTTTCTGGAGGGCCTGCCCAATCTGCAATCTCTGGGCAAGCTGCGGATCGGTGAGCACACCAAAGAGATGCTGGAGTGCGACCTGGCGCTGGAGATGGACGCCATTCCGGACCTGCGTGAAGGGATCGCCTACTGCGAATCGGTACGGGATTTTGTCAGCCGCGACCTGATGCAGGATATTCTCGAAGATGAAGAGGAGCACGTCGACTGGCTGGAGACCCAACTGGAGCTGATCGACAAGGTGGGCATTCAGAACTACCTGCAAACCCAGACCATCGACGAAGAGGGCTGAGTCCAGGTTAACAACCTGAGCTCAAAGCCCACGCGACCAAGAGGCAAAGCGTCCTCACGTGGTGATGAGGCGCCACAAAAAAGGGGCGCCCAAAGCGCCCCTTGTTGTTGCTGTCCGTTCAGTGGCGGCCGGTAAAGATCCGGACGACGACGGCGGTGACCGCAAGGGTACAGACAATGGTCGCGCCGGAGGGCAGGTCCCACCCCGCCGACAACCAGAGTCCCGCACCGTAGCCGACGATGCCGGTGGCGTATCCCCACCACAGCGCACTCTGTCCCCGCAGGCGATTGACCGCCAGGGCCGGCAGGATCAGGCTGGAAAACACCAGGTAAACCCCCACCAGCTGCACCGAGAAGGTGATCACCACAGCAAACAGCGGATAGAACGCCCGCCCCCGGAGCATCGCCGGACGCCAGACCAACAGCGCCAGCACCACGGCCGTTACCAGAGCGGGCAGCACCAGGGCATCCCAGTCGGTCCACAGGATCTGGCCGGACAGCAGCTGCTTGAGCAGCTCCCCGCCATGAGGGTCCTGCGCCAGCATCAGCATCGCCGCCACCGCCGAGAGGACGTAGAGGCAGCCAATCAGCGCCTCCAGTTCACTCTTGTAGTGACGCTCCAGCACCGCGATCAACGCGGCACCCGCCAGAGCAAACAGCGCAGGCAGCAACCACTCCATCCCCGGCAGATGAGCCAGGTCGTGCTGGGTGTGGGCCAGTACCGCGCCCAGTGCCGCAATCTGCGCCAGGGCCAGATCGATAAAGATGATGCCACGAGCCAGCACCTGTCGGCCCATCACCACGTGGCTCGCCAGTACCAACAGGCCCGCCGCCATGGCGGGCAACAGAATGCTCAGCAGCGTGGTGTCCATCAGCGCGGCTCCCGCTGGGCCGCCACGAGGGCATCGATGGCGTGATCGTAGAGATCAAACAGATCAGCGATGCCATCCACACCCGGGCCAAACGGCAGCTCGACCAGGGGCAGATCCGCCCGCTGGGCCAGCCACTGGGCACCGCGACTGTCCTGATAGCCGGTGTAGACCACCGCCATCACGTCCCCCTGCTCAGCCCGTTTCAGCAGCGTCGCCAGGTGTGACGTGGTCGGCGGCAGGCCCGGCTTGGGCTCAAGGTCGCCCACCTGGCTGATGCCCACCCAGTCAAACAGGTAGCGGAAGCTGGTGTGGTAGGCGATCACCTTGTGCCCTTCCAGAGGCTGAGCCTTGGCCTGCCATTGCGGCACGGCGGCCTGCCAACGACCGAGGAAGTCCGCCAGGTTGGCCTGATAGCGGGTGCCGTTGTCCGGGTCCAGTTCAGCCATGCGTTTCGCCAGGGCGGTGGCAATGGCGGTAACGCGCTCCGGGGAGAACTGCATATGCGGGTTACCCTGCGCATGCACATCCCCCATGGTGCGGTCGACATTGTCCATCTTATCCAGCGTTTCCACCTGATCAGCGGCATAGAACATACCGGGCTGACCGTTGCGGATGCGGGGATTGTTGGCCTTCATCTGCAACATCGGCAGCCAGCCCACTTCCAGTTCCGCCCCGGCGCACACCGCCAGATCAGCACGCCGCATCTTGGCGATCAGGCTCGGACGAGCCTGCACCTGGTGCGGGTCCTGCAGGGCAGTGGTGGCACTGAAGATGTCGGCCTCGGGCGCCAGTTCACGCGCCAGCGACGCGTACTCCGGCTCACAGGCAAACACCGACAGGGCCCAGCTGCGGGGCGCCCACAGCATCACCAGAGCCGCCAGCAGCAGCCAGGGCAGCTGCCGGCTCAGGCCACGATTGATATCAGAATTGATGTGCACCATGCGCTCCCAGTGTCATCACGTACTGGAGGGTAATCACCTGATCGTCGAAATCACCGAACTCGGTCAGATCCTGATGGGTGTACTGCAGGCGAACCGCAGAGAAGTGGCTCGGGTGCCAGGCCACCATCGCTTCGGTTTCCTTGATGCGGGCATCATGGAAGTGGCCGTGATCATCGTGGATCTCGAGCATGGCCGCACTCATCTCGCCATACCGCACACCGGCGGACCAGCTCGGGCTGAACTGATAAACGCCGGACAGGTACCAGCCGTCGTAATAGTCCGGACCGGCTTCCTCTTCGTCGTGGCCCTCTTCATGTTCAAAGGGCGCATCGAGGTAGAAGTATTCGCCGCTCAGGGTGAAGTGGTTGTACTTGTAGTTGCCGCCCGGCGCCCACTTGTACACAGCGGAGACATTGAACAGGTCGCGGCCGGTAAACGCGGCGCCGTGGCCATGCTCGTGGTCGTGATCGTCGGCCAGCTCTGCCACTTCAAGATCATGGTCATGCTCACCGGCGTGCGACTGGCCATTCTCATTGCGCAGCCAGGACAGGCTGGCCTGCCAGCTGTGGGACTGGCCAATGTCGCCACCCAGTTTGGTGTAGAGGTGGTAAACGCCAACGGTTTCGACGCTCTCCAGCTCCTCCGCCTGCAGCGGATCACCACTGAAGGCCTCACCGCCAAACTCCCAGTAGAAGTCGGTCGGGGCTACCCAGTTGATGCGCACACCATCATCAAAGTAGTGACCACCGAGGAAAGCACGGTAGGCCGCCGGGCGCTCAACAAAGGCGTCGGTGTGCAGGTGCTGGTTGTTCAGGTAACCGATGTCGGACAGGAAGCGACCGGCGCGAACCGATAGGCCACCGGGCATGGCCAGAGTCTGGATAAAGGCCTCTTCCAGGCCAATCTCGGTTTCACCGTCGTGGGTTTCCAGCACGGTGGTCAGTTTGCCGTAGAACTTGTCGTCGATGGCGGCGGAGATGGCCAGCTCGGTGTGGCCCAGGTTAAAACCCTCCTCGCGTTCGCCCAAGGCGCGCTCACCATCCTGATAGTAGCCGTCCAGTACCAGGGACAGGTTGGGATTGGTCAGGGTGCCTTCCGGGGCAGCCAGAGACAGAAAAGGCGCGCCAGCCAGCGCCACGCCGACAGCAAGGGAAATCCGGTTTTTCATTGGGTGATCCTTAATTTTCGAGTGTTGGCACCGACAGTCCGGTGCCGGTTGGAAACAGGTCAAACTCGAGAATTAAGTGGTGGTGCGCGGGCGGTGTAGGCAACCTGTAGCGACAGCCAGGGGGAAAGGGGCAGAGTGTCCGCCTGCCAACGGAATGGGGTAACCGGGTCAAGCGGCGCCAGCTGGTGGCTGAAAAGCTGCTGCAGCTGGGCCTGGTGGGCAAAGAAGTCGCAGTGTTCGGAAAAGGTGATGTCGTCGTGGACGTGACTCAGCTCATGGGCAGGGGCCACCAGCGCAATCGCCAGCAGCCAGAACGCCATTATCATCGCTGATGCACGGGGTATCCGAACCACCATCACTCCTAACCAACTGAGTCCCTTGCCCATCCGGGGCCGGGTAATAGTAACTTAGGCGTTAAAAACTGGGAAGGGGATCACATCTTTTATCGCTTTGGCGTCCAGCGCCAGCATCACCAGTCGATCGATCCCCAGCGCCACTCCGGCACAATCCGGCAGTCCCGCTGCCAGCGCGGCAATCAGGTGCTCATCGATCGGACGTTGCGGTAAGCCGTGGGCCGCACGCTGCGCATTGTCCGCAACAAAACGGGCCCGCTGTTCATCCGCGTCCGCCAGTTCGTGGAAGCCGTTTGCCAGCTCCACCCCTTTGAAATAGACCTCAAAGCGCCGTGCAACACGGGGGTCCTGTTCATCGATGCGGGCCAGTGCCGCCTGTGAAGCCGGGAAGTGATACACCATCGCCGGCACCGTTTGGCCGATGCGGGACTCCACTTGTGTGGCAAACAGCAGTTGCAGCAGGGTATCGGCATCCTGTTCCGCTTCGGCCAGGTCGCCCATGCCGTGCTGTTCACACAGGGCTTTCAGCTGCGCCAGCGACGCTTCCAGAGGGTTCACCCCCAGAGCCTGCTCAAAGGCCTGGGCGTAGGTCATCCGCTGCGGCGCACCGCAGCCCAGCACCGCTTGCAGCAGGTCCGCCATCTCATCCATCAGGGCATGGTGATCAAACCCAACCCGATACCACTCCAGCATGGTGAACTCGGGATTGTGAAAACGCCCGGCCTCTTCATTACGGAAGCTGCGGCACAGCTGGAAGATGGAGCCACTGCCCGCGCACAGCAGGCGCTTCATGTGGTATTCCGGCGAGGTCATCAGGTAGAGCGGGATGCCTTCGGCGGCACCGGGGCCAACAAAGCGGGTATCAAAGTTGTGCAGATGCACGTCGGTGACCGCTGCCTGGGACAGGCAAGGGGTTTCCACTTCCCACACGCCACGCTCGGCAAAGAAGTCACGGATCCGGCCCATCAACTGGGCCCGCTGTTTCAGCACCGCCATGGTAGCGGTAGGTTGCCAGGACTGGCTCATCGCCCCTCCCCTTGTGCTAATCACTGCAACGACACCCGCTTCCGATCCCGGGTGCCACAAACAAAAATAGTGGGCCGTGGCCCACTATTTTCTTACTCGGTACGTGGCGGCAATTACTTGCTGCGTACGCGCTCGACGTATTCGCCGGTACGGGTGTCCACTTTCACCACTTCGCCGATGGCGATAAACAGCGGTACGCGAACCACAGCGCCGGTTACCAGGGTAGCGGGCTTGCCGCCGGTGCCCTGGGTGTCGCCTTTCAGGCCCGGGTCAGTTTCGGTCACTTCCAGCTCAACGAAGTTCGGCGGGGTCACGGTGATCGGGTTACCGTCCCACACGGTGATGGTGCATACGTCCTGCTCCACCAGCCACTTCTCAGCGTCGCCCACGGCTTTCGCGTCAGCGGCGATCTGCTCGAAGGTGTCGTTGTTCATAAAGTGCCAGAACTCACCGTCGTTGTAGAGGTAAGCCAGTTCGTGGTCCATCACGTCAGCCGCTTCAACGGTGTCGCCGGATTTAAAGGTTTTTTCCAGTACCTTGCCGGTCAGCAGTTTGCGGATTTTCACACGGTTAAAGGCTTGGCCTTTGCCCGGCTTAACGAACTCGTTCTCGATGATGTTGCACGGCTCACCGTCCAGCATTATCTTTAGCCCGGAACGAAATTCGTTTGTTGCGTAAGAAGCCATCTTTACTCTCTTCCAGCAGTTCTGTTGAAGTTTAACCGCCCAATGATAACCCGAAATTCCCACTCTGTGCAGGGTGTTGACCGCGCCTGGCAGCGCGAGCTCGCCGAAGCCTACCGCTCACCCGTTGAGCTGCTGACCGATCTGCAGTTGGATCCGGCCGAGTTTGGCCAGGGTCTGGAGGCCCGTCGCCTGTTCCCGATGCTGGTGCCCAAGGCGTTTGCGGCGGCCATGCGGCCCGGTGACGCCCAGGATCCCTTGCTGCGCCAGGTGCTGCCGGTGGGCGATGAGTTTCTGGTTGCCGACGGATTTGGGCCGGACCCCATTGGCGAGCAGGATGGACCGATGCCGGGGCTGCTGCACAAATACCAGAGCCGGGTGCTGCTGATGTTACGTACCGGCTGCGCGGTGAACTGCCGCTACTGTTTCCGCCGCCACTTCCCCTACGCCGACCACAAGGTGGGCGCAGCAGAACTGGCCCAGGCTCACGAGTACATCGCCTCGGACACCCGCATCAACGAGCTGCTGCTGTCCGGCGGCGACCCGCTGATGGCGCGGGACGACCATCTGGCCGAGCTGGTGGCGCGGTTCAGTGACCTGCCCCACCTCAAGCGCCTGCGCATCCACACCCGCCTGCCGGTGGTGCTGCCCAGTCGCATCACCGATCAGCTGGTGAGCCTGTTGGCCGATGCACCGTGGCGGGTGGTGATGGTGCTGCACATCAACCATCCCAACGAGCTGCAGCCGGAACTGGTGGCAGGACTGGCCCGACTGAAGGCGGCGGGCGTCACGTTGCTGAACCAGGCGGTGCTGCTCAAAGGGGTGAATGACCACGCCGACACTCTGGTGGCGCTGGCTGAGGGGTTGTTTGATGCCGGGGTGCTGCCCTACTACCTGCACCTGCTGGACCGTGTGGCCGGTGCTGCCCATTTCGAAGTGGATGAGGATCGTGCCCGCGCCCTGATGGCGGAGCAGCTGCAACGTCTGCCGGGCTTTCTGGTGCCGAGACTGGTGCGGGAGATCGCCGGCGAGGCCAGCAAAACCCCCATCGACCTGAAACTGGTGTAGCGCCTCCGGCTTGGGTAGGATGGGCGCCCTGTTGTCCGGGCAGCAAGGAGGCCCCATGTCCACCCACTGGCTTATCACCGATATCTGGGGGCAGCACGCCACCCTCGATCCCTTTCTCCGGCGGCTCGAAGCCATTGCGCCGGACTGGCAGGTATTGGACCCCTACAGCGGCCAGCGCTTTGCCTTCGAAGACGAGACCCAGGCCTACCAGTATTTTCTCCATCGCTGCAGCAAAGCGACCTACCAGCAGAAGCTGGAAGCGGTGCTGGAGCAGGCTCAGCAGCCACTCACCCTGCTGGCGTGCAGCGCCGGTGCCAATGCCCTGTGGCCCCTGCTTGACGGTCCGCTGGCCAGCAAGATCCGCAAAGCGGTGCTGGTCTACGGCAGCACCATTCCGGAGCAACCCATTACCCCTCGTTGTGACACCGCGTTGCTGCTGTGTCGCGGCGACAACGGCGTCACCGGGCATCAGGAGCGACTGGCCCAGCACTCGACCCTGTTGCTGAGCGACGCCCCCCACGGTTTCCTCAATCCCCGCGCCCCCGGCTATCACCCGGATGCGGCCGCCGAAGCGGAGGCCTGGCTGCAGCAGCAGCTGACCCGATGATCAGGGCTGGCAGGCCTCCTGCCAGCAATCCCGCACGGTGACCCCGGCCTGCTTCAGCAGCGTCGGGATCCCATCCGGCCCCACCAGGTGCCCGGCCCCGACGGCGATAAACACCCGGTCCTGACGCTCCAGCCAATCACCGATGGTGCTCGCCATATCGTGGTTGCGGTCCACCATCAGGCGCTGCCACAGCTCATCGGAGTCAGACAGGCCATCGCGCATCAGCGCATCCAGTTCGGCCGCATTGCCGCCCCGCCAGGCCTGCACCAGCTCGGTAGGGTCGGCATCTTCAAGCGTCGACTCCAGCATCGCCCACTGCGCCGACTGGCTCAGCTCGGTGAAGATCGCCATCTGCCGCCCCATGCTCTCCAGCTGCCACAACGGCTTCTGCCCCTTGCGCGACAACAGCATGCTGTCGACACCGAGGTCCGGCTGATAACCGGCCTGGGCCATCTGCAGCATCGCCAGCTGGGCGCTCAGCAGCCAGGGGCTGACGCCAAGATCACAGGCAAAACCCAGTTGCTGACAACGCTGCGCCACCTGCTTGGCCAACGGCTCCGGCAGCGGTGTGTCGCTGCGGCCGTAGCGGGCCAGCAGAGCGGGCACCTCAGGGTCATTGGGGTCTGCTTCCAGTGCCAGCACCTGAGCCTGTTCAAAGGCCGATTCCACCGGGGCGGGCAGCGGGTAGAAATCCCGCGAACCGACGTGAATGGTGCCCAGCAGCCAGGCGGTGCGACCGTTGGCCTCCACCTGGTAAAACGGGGGCCGATCATCCGGTGCCGCCCATACGATAAAGGGCAGCAACAGTAACAGCAGTAACGCGCGCATAGAGTCTCCCGACAAGCACCACCGCCCCGGTGGTGCTCGGATTTGGTTATACTGGGGCGATTTTCCGATTCAGCTTACAGGACAGACCATGTCTTTCGACACCGTGATTGAACAGTATCGTCAGAGCCTGCAGGTGGCTTACCGCCAATCCGTCGACGCCGACGCCCTGCTCGACAGCCTGCAGCAAGATGGCAAAGGCCAGTTCAACGCCATCTTCCGCGACGACGCCGGTTTTACCACTCAGGCCAGCCGCTTTGTGCCCTATGTGCAGGAGCTGGCCGAAGGACTCAGCCAGTTTGAAGCTGAGCCCAACGCCGAAGCCCTGCCGCAGATGGTGCAACAGCTGGAGCTGGTACTGAGCACGTTGGCCCAGCTGCGACAGCAGCTCAAAGGGTAACAGTGCGGCAGCAGCTTAAAAGCGAATGCTGCGCCAACAACCCAAGGGGTAAAACGGAAAAAAGCCGCTGTTCAGCGGCTTTTTTGTGGGTGTGGCATCAGGGCTTCAGCTGCGGCTCCAGAGTGCGGCTGATCCAGTCGTCCAGCATCTGCATCTCATAGCGCAGGGCATCGTTGCGATAACGGGTGACGCTGCGGGTATCAAAGCCGAGGTCAGCCAGCTTCTCTTCACCGGACACCTTCACACTGCCATCGGCGCCCTTCACCTCGTAACTGAACTCAATGCGCGGCGGGTACACGCTCTTCACGATACGGATGTCATTGGGAGTGGCACCGAAAGAGGGGCGCACATCACCAGCCAGGTCCAGATCGGTCACGGTAAAGGTGGCGGTTTCCCCCTCCGCCAGCAGCGGCTCAATCTTCTTCTGCATGTGTTTGCCCAAGGTGGCAAACACGTGGTTCTGGTAGCGGGATTGCACCCCGGAACCGGTCTTCACATCGCGGTAGTTGTCCGGCTCCTGCCAAATCACCGTCACATCACCATCCTGGGTGGGCCACTTCGGCGCATCTTCCGCCATTGCAGAACCAGTAAACAGGGCCAGTGCCAGCCAGATCATTTTTCTCATTTGCCAACTCCTCACGGCACATTGGTGTGCATTCATTGACTTAGAAGCAGTAGAACAAAAAAGATTCAAAAAATCATGGCTCACAATTTCACCGATTCAAAGTCGGTTCAGAATCCAGCTGACTCAATGGCTGGCATTGTGAGTGCACCGACCTGGCCCTCAGCCCCCGCCTCTCGCGCTATCGGGGCGTACATCCGGCCCCATCCAGCACCATCTCCACCCCGTTAAGACCGGCGACCCAAAACGCGGCAACCGCTGAGGCTGTGTCACGTTCGCTCCTCAATTCGCCGTACAGATCACCATTTGCTGCAATGCGGGTCGCTAGAATGGCGCCCCGATTGTCTTCATCTCCCTGTGACTCCATGCCCTCCCCCGCTTTGGCACGCCTCTGTGGATGGTTGCCCGATCGCGCTGATCTGCCAGATGGACTGCGCATCGGCCTGCCCATGATGGCCGGCTTACTTATTTTCACCCTGCTTGGCCAGCAAGCCGCCGGGGTCAATGCCCTTATCGTGGCCTGGCTGGTCGGCGTACAGGGGCGCAATCTGGCTTACCCGAAACGGGCCAGCCTGTTAAGCCTGTCCGCGGCCATCTGCTGCCTCTCCAGTGCACTGGCCTTGCTGAGCCTGTGGCACCCGTTGCTGGGCAGTGGGATCCTGGCGCTGATAGGCCTGCTGTACGGCCTCACCTCAAACCAGCGCAAATACATTCAGCTCATCACCTATAACGCGGGTTTCTGCTTTATCTGCGCTCTGCACCTGCTGGATTCCGGGGTCGAGGCCAGAATGATTTTCGCCTCCTCCCTGTTTGGCGCCGTCACCGCCGTATTCAGTGCCGTCATTGCCGGTCCCTGGCGCAGCCGACATCAGGGCGAACAGCTGCTGGGGCGCTGCCATCAGAAACTGGCGGACTGGTGTGCCATTCTGGCGCAGACGGGGCCGGACCAGGTCAAACAGCGACTGGCACTGCGGGAGCAGCTGGATGAATCCATTGCCGTCCTGTCTCACTGGCTGTTGGAGATGCCCGATAAACCGCAGGTGACCCACGTGGCCGCCCGACTCTTTACCCTGCTGACCATGATCGAGACGCTGGAGGTGATCAGCCGAATCCGCCTGCAGATCCGCAATCAGGCGTCATTGGCGGACTACCTGCACAGCGCCGCTGACGCACTGGCGACAGACAGGCCAGTGCCGCCCCTGCCGGAAGACATTCACCACCCGTTGCTGCTGCAGGCTGAGGACAGGCTCCGGCAGGCGCAACAGTGCCCCGCCCCGGCGCCGGGCTGGCGCGCCCGTCTGAGCCAGGTCTGGCCATCGGATGCCGAGAGCATAGGGGTTCAGTGGCGTAAGGCGATACGGCGACAGTCGCGGGAGTGGCACCACGGCCTGCGCATCCTGTTTACCCTGATGTGCTGTGAAGGCATCGTCATTCTGCTCAAACTGCCGCAGGGGTACTGGGTCACCCTGACCGCCTTCATTGTGCTGATGGCCGCGCCATTGGGGCAGCTTCAGGTGCGGATATGGAACCGCTTTTACGGCACCCTGCTGGGCAGCCTGCTGGCGCTGTCGATGATCTGGTTTCTGGGACAGGGTGACTGGCTCTATGGGGCCACCGGTCTCACGGTATTTCTGGCCTTTGCCACCTACTACAAGACCCGCTATGAGATTCACGTGTTCTGGCTGACCATGATGATGGTGTTTGCCATCACCCTGCTGCTGCCCAGCGACCCCTATATCGCCTTTTATCGGGCGCTGGACACCATGACCGGCGCACTGCTGGCCTTTCTGGCCATGCACCTGTTTATCCCCAGCTGGACCCGGCGTTGGCTCGACAGCTACGTCGACAAGTGGTGGGAGTTGGAGTGCCAATGGCTGCAGGCCATTGAGCAGGGAGAGCAGAACAGTCCGCTGCGCTGGCAGGCCCATGCGGCGCTGCGCCAGCTCAGCCAGGAGATTGGCTACATGCAGCTTGAACCCAACACCAGCGCCCGGGATCTCCGTGACTGGCAATCCCTGCTGTGGCTGGGGCTGAGGTTACACGCCTGCCTCGGCATGCTGGCCCGCAGCCACCACGCCCCGGACCCGGTGATAACGCACCAGTTCCAGCAATGGCGAACGCTCTACCGCGACCGGCTTAACGCCCACTGGTGCTTACTGGCCAACAGAGGCGCAGCGCCCCACACGGAGGGAGATATCCAGCGCTGGCTGGCCGGGGATATGCAGCAACTCTTTGCCTGGGTAGACCGACAGCGGCCGTTTGATCAGATCGATCCCTGACGCTCTAGCAGCTGCCCGGGCTGTCGAGCGCCCATAGAAAAGGCCCCGGAACCCTGCAATGCAGTTTTCCGGGGCCTTTCGTTATGGGGTCGCTAAGTCAGAGCTTAGAGACGGGAGGCGATCACATCATGCCGCCCATGCCGCCCATGCCACCCATGGCGCCCATGTCCGGGGCTGCTTCCTCTTTCGGCAGCTCGGTTACCATGGCTTCGGTGGTGATCATCAGGCCCGCTACGGAGGCGGCGAACTGCAGGGCAGAACGGGTTACCTTGGTCGGATCCAGGATGCCCATCTCCAGCATGTCACCGAATACACCGGTACCGGCGTTGTAGCCGTAGTTACCGCTGCCTTCGCGTACCTGGTTGGCGATAACGGAAGACTCAACACCGGCGTTGAACGCGATCTGGCGCAGCGGCGCTTCCATGGCGCGCAGGGCCAGCTTGATGCCGACGTTCTGCTCTTCGTTGTCACCGGTCAGGTCAGAGATCTTGGCCGCAACGCGAACCAGGGCAGTACCACCACCAGCGACCACGCCTTCTTCCACTGCAGCGCGGGTGGCGTGCAGGGCGTCTTCTACGCGGGCTTTCTTCTCTTTCATTTCGACTTCGGTGGCAGCGCCAACCTTGATGACCGCAACACCGCCGGCCAGCTTGGCCATGCGCTCTTGCAGCTTCTCTTTATCGTAGTCAGAGGTGGACTCTTCGATCTGCTGTTTGATCTGGGCAACACGGCCTTTGATCTGATCTTCTTCACCCACACCGTCGATGATGGTGGTGTTGTCTTTGGTGATCACAACGCGCTTGGCGTTACCCAGATCTTCCAGAGTGGCTTTTTCCAGCTCCAGACCGATCTCTTCGGAGATCACGGTACCACCGGTCAGGATGGCGATATCCTGCAGCATCGCTTTACGACGGTCGCCGAAGCCCGGGGCTTTAACAGCGGCCACTTTCACGATGCCACGCATGTTGTTCACTACCAGAGTGGCCAGGGCTTCGCCTTCCACGTCCTCGGCCACGATCAGCAGCGGTTTGCCCGCTTTGGTCAGGCCTTCCAGGATCGGCAGCAGTTCACGGATGTTGGAGATCTTCTTGTCCACCAGCAGGATGAACGGAGAGTCCAGCTCAACAGTGCCGTTTTCAGCGTTGTTGATGAAGTAGGGAGACAGGTAACCGCGGTCGAACTGCATACCTTCAACCACGTCCAGCTCGTTCTCCAGAGCCTGACCTTCTTCAACGGTGATCACGCCTTCCTGACCCACTTTCTCCATGGCGGTGGCAATGATTTCACCGATGGAGGTGTCGGAGTTGGCAGAGATGGTACCTACCTGGGCAATCGCCTTAGAGTCGGTGCAAGGTACGGCCAGGGCTTTCAGCTCTTCAACCGCCGCCACAACGGCTTTGTCGATACCGCGCTTCAGGTCCATCGGGTTCATGCCAGCAGCAACCGCTTTCAGACCTTCGTTAACGATGGCCTGAGCCAGTACGGTGGCGGTGGTGGTGCCGTCACCCGCTTCGTCGTTGGCCTTGGAAGCAACCTCTTTCACCATCTGGGCGCCCATGTTCTCGAACTTGTCTTCCAGTTCGATCTCTTTGGCTACGGACACACCGTCTTTGGTGATGGTCGGGGCACCGAAGGACTTGTCCAGTACCACGTTGCGGCCTTTCGGGCCCAGGGTCACTTTTACTGCGTCAGCCAGGATGTTCACACCCTTCAGCATTTTTACGCGAGCGTCATTGCCAAACTTTACGTCTTTAGCTGCCATTATTCTTTCCCTCTAAACTTCGAAATCGATTGAACTTATTCGACGATCGCCAGGATGTCGGACTCGGACATGATCAGCACTTCCTGACCATCCACTTTTTCAGTCTTCACGCCGTAGCCTTCGTTGAAGATGACGGTATCGCCAACCTTCACGTCCAGGGCTTTCACTTCACCGTTTTCCAAGATGCGGCCATTGCCTACGGCCAGCACTTCACCACGGGTGGATTTCTCCGCGGCGCTACCAGTCAGGACGATGCCACCAGCGGACTTGGTTTCCACTTCAGTACGCTTAACGATTACACGATCATGCAACGGACGGATGTTCATCTTTGATTTCTCCTCAAAACGTTTCCGTGTTGATTACTAATTGAGAGATGCAGACGCGCTGCAGTTGCACTTCTATATGGGGCGGGGGGGATTTCAATACAAGGGGCCCCTCAGAATTTTTTTTCTTGGGTGGGCGCTGAGCCACTGTTACCATGCCCGCCTTGCCGTAACCTGACGCTTTCCCGTCAGTGACTGAACAGGAGTCAGGATGCATCGAGAGCATGACTTGCTCAGCGGATCCATCGCCGGAACCCTTGCCCGGCTGGCCCTGCCGAACCTGTTTGCCGTGCTGAGCCTGTTGCTCTATCACCTGACCGACACCTTCTTTATCAGCCGTCTTGGCACCCAACCGCTGGCCGCTCTGAGCCTGACCTTTCCGGTGACACTGGTGGTCTCCTCGGTGGCGCTGGGATTGGGTGCAGGGATGAGTGCGCAACTGGGGCGTCTGCTTGGCGAGGGAGACCGTGCCCAAGGCCGCCAGTTTGTCACCCACGGGCTGCTGCTCACCATCGTTATCGTGACCCTGTTTGCCATTGGCGGGGCGCTGACCATCGATCCGCTGTTCCGCCTGCTGGGCGCCGATGACGCCTTGCTGGGGCTGGTGCACGACTACATGCTGGTGTGGTATCTCGGCATCGGTTTCCTGGTGCTACCGATGGTGGGCAACCAGGCCCTGCGGGCCACCGGCAACACCTTTACCCCGGCGCTGGTGACGGCGGTGGCGGCCCTGGTTAATGCCATTCTCGATCCGCTGCTGATCTTCGGCATCGGCCCGTTCCCGCGGCTGGAGATGCAGGGCGCGGCCATCGCGACGGTGCTGTCCTGGATCCTCACCTTTGTGGTGGCGCTCTATATGCTGACCGCCCGCCACAATCTGTT
Source organism: Ferrimonas balearica DSM 9799 (assembly GCF_000148645.1). NCBI lineage: Bacteria > Pseudomonadati > Pseudomonadota > Gammaproteobacteria > Alteromonadales > Ferrimonadaceae > Ferrimonas > Ferrimonas balearica. The sequence continues at coordinate 532,456 of NC_014541.1, read as the reverse complement.
GGCCCGCCTTAAGCTGGATCGGCTGCGCGCCCACTGGCGCCTGATGCTGCACATCGCCCGCCCGGCCACCCTCTCCAATCTGCTGAACCCGCTGGCCAACGCGGTTCTGATCGCCCTGCTGGCGCGGATGGACACCCACGCGGTCGCCGCCTTTGGGGCGGGCACCCGCATTGAATCGCTGCTGCTGATCCTGGTTACCGCCCTGTGCGGCGCCCTGACCCCCTTTATTGCCCAGAATCTGGGGGCGGGTCAGACCGACCGGGCCGCACGGGCGCTGATGGGCAGCCTGCACTCCGTGCTGCTGGCCCAACTGGCGATCTACCTGGTGCTGTGGCCGCTGGCGCCCCATCTGGCCAGCCTGTTCAGCACCGACGGCACCGTCACCCACTACCTGACCCAATACCTGCGCTGGGTGCCGGCCGCCTACGGCGCGCTGGGTGTGGTGATCCTGCTGGCGATGTCGCTGAACGCCTATCACCGCCCCATGAGTGCGCTGGGCCTGAACCTCTCCCGCCTCGGCCTGTTGCTGCTGCCCGGCGCCTGGCTGGGCAGCCAGTGGGTCGGCGTAGAAGGGATCTTTATCGCCATCACCCTGGCCAACCTGCTGATGGGGGCCGCCTGCTATTTTCTGGCCCGCCAGCTGACCGAACCCTCGCTGGCCCCCCTGCTGCGCTGAGCCATCAAAAAAGGGACGCCTCAGCGTCCCTTTTTCGTTCTCCGTCGACTTACTCTTTGCGTTCAAAGTCGCCGTCGATGGTGCGGCCATCGTCCGGCTGACGCGGCCCCGGTTGCTGGCCACCGGCAAAGGGGTCGTGGCCCTGGAAGCCGCCACCGAAACCAGCGGAGAAGCCTTGGCCCTGCACCACTTTCAGCTGCATTCGCTTCAGCAGTGCCGCGGCAATTGGGGCACGGGTGGCAGGGGTCAGGATCAGCAGGCCAAGGAAATCGGTCACAAAGCCCGGTGTCACCAACAGCACACCCGCCACTGCCAGCAACATCCCTTCGACAATCTGCTGGCCGGGGATCTCGCCCTGGTTCAGTCGGGTTTGCACCGACATCAGGGTGCTCAGGCCCTGGCTGCGCACCAGCGATGCCCCCAGGGCAGCAGTCAGCAGCACCAGGCCGATGGTGGCCAGGGCGCCAAAGGCATTGCCAACCTGGATCAGGATGTAGATCTCAACGATGGGCATCACCGCAAACAGCAAAAACAGGTAAAAGAGCACACAGGCCTCACATTTTTCGGTCAGTACTGAAACTCTAATGGGGGGGAGGCGGTCTGTTTTCAAGCCGGGATCATGTCCTGTTACACAAGCCTGTGCGCCGACCCGCAAAGTCACGTACAGTAAGCAGCCAATTCAGCCATCGATAGGTAACGTGTTGTCTTCAGCTCAAACTGACCCAACCAACGACCATCGGGTCGTGCTCTGCACCTGCCCGGATAACGCCAGCGCCGAGCGCGTGGCGGACGCGTTGTTGAGCCAGAAGCTGGTGGCCTGCGTAAACCTGCTGCCGGGCATCACTTCGCTCTACCATTGGAAGGGCGAACTGTGCCGCGACAACGAGGTGCAACTTGTGCTGAAAACCCGGGCATCGTGCCTGCCAGCATTGGAAACCTGCATCCGGGCTCACCACCCGTACGAGGTTCCCGAGATCCTGGCCCTGCCCGTTGAATGGGGCCACCGCCCCTATTTGGAATGGATTAACCAACACTGCCAGCCATGACCAAGACACTGACACGACTTCTGTTACTGCCGCTGCTGGGCCTGCTCAGCCTGGGCGCCTCCGCCAACTTCTCCTTCCTTAAGCAGGAGCCGCAGGTGCTGCCGGTGGATCAGGCTTACCTGTTCGACTTCCGCCAACAGGACAATGCCCTGCAGCTGACCTGGACCATGGCCGGCGACCAGTACTACCTCTACCAGGATAAGTTTGTCCTGAAAGTCGAAGTCGACGGCAGTGCCGAACTGGGGCCGATCCAATACCCCAGCCCGGTGATCCACACCGACGAATTCTTTGGCGACCAGCCGGTGTACTTCAATGACGTCACCCTGACCATTCCGGTACTGGAAGCCCAGGGTGAAGCCGCCGTCACCGTCACCTACCAGGGCTGCCTGGACAAGGTGCTGTGCTACCCGCCCACCAAGCAAACCGTCTACCTCAGTGCGGTGGCTGCCAATGATGGCCTACTGACCACCGCCGCACCGGCACCGGCTGCCCCGCAAACCCAGCAGGATGGCCTGGCCGCCCTGCTGGCCGGTGACGGCCTGCTGCTGCCGCTGGTGACCTTCTTCGGCCTCGGCATCCTGCTGGCCTTTACCCCCTGCGTGTTCCCGATGTACCCGATCCTGACCGGCATCATCGCGGGCCAGGGCAAGAAGCTGTCCACCGGCAAAGCCTTCGCCCTGTCGATGACCTACGTCCAGGGTATGGCGCTGACCTACTCCCTGCTGGGCCTGGTGGTGGCTTCCGCCGGGGTGAAATACCAGGCGGCGCTGCAAAGCCCGGCGGTACTTATCGGACTGGCCATTCTGTTTGTGGTGCTGTCGCTGTCGATGTTCGGCCTCTATAACCTGCAGCTGCCCTCCAGCCTGCAGGGCAAACTGGCCAACGCCCAGAACCAGCAGAAAGGCGGCTCCTTTATTGGTGTGTTCGTGATGGGCCTGATCTCCGGATTGGTGGCCTCGCCCTGCACCACCGCGCCGCTCTCCGGCGCCCTGATCTACGTGGCTCAGAGTGGTGATCTGGTGCTCGGCGGCCTGGCCCTGTACGCCCTCTCCATGGGTATGGGTCTGCCGCTGCTGCTGCTCGGCACCTCCGGCGGCAAGCTGCTGCCCAAGGCCGGCGCCTGGATGGAAGCGATCAAGCACGTGTTTGGCTTCCTGCTGATTGCCGTCTCCATCATGATGCTGGACCGCCTGTGGCCGGGCACCATCATGGACGTCATCTGGGCCCTGTGGGGCGTGGCACTGGCGGGCTACCTGCTGCACCAGAACAAGAAGACCGCGTTCAGCTGGATGCAGACCGTGCGTAACGTGGTGGTGGTGCTGGGCCTGTTTGCCAGCGTCTCCTACGGTTTCCACGCGGTGATGAACCGTGGCGAAACCCTGGCCAGCGCGCAACACGCCGTACAGTTCATCAAGGTGAAAACCGTCCAGGACCTGGAGCGCGAAGTGGCCAAAGCCGGCGCTGAAGGCAAAACCGTGATGCTCGACCTCTACGCCGACTGGTGTGTGGCCTGTAAAGAGTTTGAGCACAAGACCTTCCCGCAGCCGCAGGTGACTGCCCGCACCGATAAGATGGTGCTGCTGCAGGCCGACGTGACCGCCAACGACGCTCAGGACATCGAACTGCTGGAGTCCTATCAAGTGCTGGGCCTGCCCACCCTGCTGTTCTTCACCCCTGAGGGTGAGGAGCTGAATCAGCTGCGGGTCACCGGCTTTATGGGCCCCAACCCGTTTGCTGACCATCTGGACGCCGTCCTGGCCCAGTAATCCCCCACCGCCCGGCTCTGCCGGGCGGTGTCGTTTTAGGGCAACGTCGCCGCCGCTCGCCCCATAACGGGGCAGGAAGAGTCCGTCCTTTCTCTCCCCTGCTCGACGGATCAATCGCTTAGCCATTGGCACAGTTTTCGCTGCGCTTCCCCGACGGTTTGCAGGAGGGGCGCGATGAAGTACTACAGTCGACGGGTGATCAAACCGGAGGATCTCAACCCGGGCCAAAGCCTGTTTGGCGGACGCCTGCTGAGCTGGCTGGACGAAGAAGCGGGGATCTTTGCCGCCTGCCAGATGGGCAGCCATCAGCTGGTCACCCGCCAGATCCGCGACATCACCTTCCACCGCCCCGGCCGTCAGGGGGAAGTCATTGAGTTTGGCCTGGCCCTGACGCACACTGGCCGCACCGCCGTTACCGTGCGCTGCGAAGTCAGGAATAAGCAAAGCCTTGCGGTACTGGCTACGGTGGAGGCGATGGTGTTTGTAAACCTGGATGCCAACGGTCGCCCCAGTCCCCATAAACTGGCTCCGGGGAGACGCGCCAACCGGGTGAGCACGCCGGATCGGAAACCCGGTTTGTGATCCAGCGCAGCGCCCTGCCCCAAATTTGATTGGCAATCAAGGATCTCACGCCACTAAAATTGGGTAACATTTGCGCCCACGCTCACCCTTACAAGGACCGTAGGAATGTTGGACCCCTCCCTGCTGCTGTTTCCGCTGTTGCTGGCCCTTCTGGCAACCGGATTGGGCTTTCCCCCTCTGATTGGCTATCTGGCCGCGGGCTTTGCCCTCTATGCCGCAGGCGTTGACGCGCTGCCTTTCCTGCAACCCATCGCCGACCTCGGCGTATTGCTGCTGCTGTTTGCCATCGGCCTGAAACTGGACCTGCGCGGGCTGGCCCGGGCCGAGATCTGGGGCGGTGCCTCCATTCACCTGGCGCTGACCATGGTGATCACCACCTCCGCCATCAAGCTGTTCAGCGTGATGGGCATCGCCCTGTTTGACGAACTGAGCCTGAACCAGGCGGTACTGCTGGCCTTTGCACTGGGTTTCTCCAGTACCGTATTCGCCATCAAGATGCTGGAGGAGCGGGGCGAAACCCAATCCCTGTATGGCCGCACGGCCATCGGCATCCTGATCATGCAGGACCTGTTCGCGGTGCTGTACCTGACCATCAGCAAAGGCGCGCTGCCCTCCCCCTGGGCCCTGTTGCTGCTGGGGCTGCCGCTGCTGCGTCCGCTGTTCTACCGACTGATGGATCGGGTCGGCCACGGCGAGATGCTGGTCCTGTTTGGCCTCGCCATGGCGCTTGTGCCCGGTGCCGCCCTGTTTGAAGCGGTGGGCCTGAAACCGGATCTCGGCGCACTGGTGCTCGGGATCCTGCTGGCTGGCCACGTCAAAGCCTCCGAGCTGTCCAAGTCCCTGTTCCTGTTTAAAGAGCTGTTTCTTGTCGCCTTCTTCCTGACCATCGGCCAACAGGGGCTGCCAACCGGGGCCGAAGTACTGACCGCCCTGGCACTGATGCTGCTGCTGCCAATAAAACTGGGGCTTTTCCTGCTGCTGCTGGCCCGCTTCCGCCTGCGTCTGCGCAGCGCCCTGATGGCCAGTCTGTCGCTGGGCAACTTCTCCGAATTCGGCCTGATCGTCCTGACCGCCGCCATTGCCGCCGGCAGCATGGACCCAAGCTGGCTGCGGGTTATGGCTTTGCTGGTGGCCTTCAGCTTCCTGTTGGCGGCCCCACTGTCGACCCACGGCCAGAGCATCTACCTGCGCCTGCGCGACCAACTGCTCCAGCTGGAACGCCACCCACTGCATCCGGACGACCAACCCATCCGCCTGGGCCAGCCCCGGGTGCTGATTTTTGGTATGGGCCGCATCGGCTCCGGGGCTTATGACGAGTTGAAACAGCACTTCGGTGACACCCTGCTGGGCATCGACCACAAGCAGGAGATCATCGAGCGGCACGAACAGGCAGGCCGTCGCGTGGTGATGGGCGACGCCACCGATACCGACTTCTGGGACAAGCTGGAACACTCCGACAGCGTCGAACTGGTGATTCTGGCTATGCCCGCCCACCACGGTAACCTGTTCACCGCCGAGCAGCTGGCGCGCATCGAATTCCAGGGCCGGGTGGCCGCCATTTCACGCTGGCCGGAAGAGGCCGAGGCACTGAAAGAGATGGGCGTGCATTCGGTCTACAACATCTACGAAGCCGCCGGTAGCGGGGTAGCGGAACAGGTGGTGGAGTTAGTGAAAAAGCCCGCCTGACGGCGGGCTGTTATTGATGGGACAGGATAAGCGACAGCACGTATTGCATGGTCTTGCCGCAGTCCGGCTGTCCCATCAATCGCTGCTTCTCCTGCTCAACCAGGGGCAACACCTCTAACCAACGCTGACTGACCCAACTGGCGTCCTCCAGGTGGGGGTCATGGTACAGATGCCCCAGCTCAGGCTGGGCTTCATAAAGCCGTCGCAACGCCTCGCCCAATACCGAAAAGTTGTTATCCAACGGAAACGATGGCCAGTTGGTCATGGTCAACGTTTCCCCCATCCATACACCATCGGGGGCGGCCCAGGTGTTAAGCACCCGAACCCGCTGACGCCCTTCAACCACCACCGACAGGGTGTCATCATCCAGTTGGAAAAAATCCACCACGTCCACCAGGGTCGCGATGGGATAACAGGGCATGTCGCCCTCCTCACGGCTCATGCAAACCGCAAGGCTCGATCCATCCTTGAGAGAGGCGGCCACCATCCTTAGTTGCCCGGGAGTCACGATGCGCAGCTCTTTGCGACCCTCCGGCAGTACCGGATCGTCGATCGGGAGCAGCGCCGCTTCGATGCGCTTCATAGCGGGCTCCTCGCTGACGGTGTCTCCAAAAGTGTAGCCCTGAAGAACAAGACCGGGGGGGAAGTTCCCCCCTTTCATTGGCAAAAAAGCGATTGAAGTGATGTGTCTTTTGCATTGGCAACACGATGCGACGGTATGAGAGTCTGAACCCAGTCAGACAGGCAGTCCGTGTCTTTCCCAACACGGTCCATCCCTTCGAACTCGCCCTCGATTGCCTGTCTGACCTTCATCATCATCCTTGAAAAACGCCAGCTCGCCGCTGGCGTTTTTTATTGCTTGTTTGACCTGCCGGACCGTGGGCTGAATGTTCACGCTACGATTAAGACCCCAGGGCAACTGCCCGCACCAAACGTTCTCCGAAAAACCCGATGACCCCCATAGGCCAGACCCGTTGGCCCCCGACCAAACCACTGTGAGAAGGTAGTAACCAGACCAAGGCGATGGGCCAATGGCTTCCCTCCGACCCATCCTTTACCTCCCTGCAAATGTGGTTTCTGGTCTTTCATCATCCTCCTGAAGCAAAACGCCGGCGTTTCCCACGCTGGCGTTTTTGTTTGGGTTGCCGGTCGACTGCGGCGGCAATCGCCCACACTAAACGTTCCCCGAAAAACCCGATGACCCCCATAGGCCAGACCCGTTGGCCCCCGACCAAACCACTGTGAGAAGGTAGTAACCAGACCAAGGCGATGGGCCAACGGCTTCCCTCCGACCCATCCTTTACCTCCCTGCAAATGTGGTTTCTGGTCTTTCATCATCCTCCTAAAGCAAAACGCCGGCGTTTCCCACGCTGGCGTTTTTGTTTGGATTGCCGGTCGACAGACGGGGCAGCCGCCCACACTAAACGTTCCCCGAAAAACCCGATAACCCCCATAGGCCAGACCCGTTGGCCCCCGACCAAACCACTGTGAGAAGGTAATAACCAGACCAAGGCGATGGGCCAACGGCTTCCCTCCGACCCATCCTTTACCTCCCTGCAAATGTGGTTTCTGGTCTTTCATCATCCTCCTGAAGCAAAACGCCGGCGTTTCCCACGCTGGCGTTTTTGTTTGCACTTCACCACCACTTATCCTGCTTTCGCATGGGCTTAGCGCCCGCGGTAACGGCGACATCAGGGCCAGCTGGATGGCGATAGGCGCCAGGCAAACGCGCCAGATAAGATTCGAGTTGTGCGGCAGCACACTGCGGAGAAAGCGGCGGGGAGAGGAGCCGGGGAGAGGGATCGCATGAACCGACTTACAGGCCCCATAACTGCCGAAAAGTTCGCGATAAAAAACGATGGCAGCAATAGGGATAAGGCATTGGCCCCGAGCCTCAAAGGTATGAGAGGGTAAAGCCAGACCCAGACAGAAGGCTCGGCCTCAAAGGTCGGTTAGCCCGCCTGCACGTCGGTTGGTCTTTCATCATCCTCCTCCGCAAAAACGTCAGCCCGGCTGGCGTTTTTTTATGGCGCTTTGTCCGCCGCCCGCTCTCCACCCCAAAACGACAACGGGCCCGCACAATGCGGGCCCGCTTCTCGGCAATCATCAACGGAGGCAATTCAGGGGAAGTCAGGCTGGCAAAGCCACGTCCGCAGAGGGGGCCTCAGCCTCACGGCGCGCTTCAATGCGTTTCCAGACCCGCTCATGAATCGCGTACCCCACGGTGTTCACCATCGGTTCAAGTACCGCCAGCAGGCCACCAATCACGATGCTGCCGGTAATCAGGTAGGCCAGGGCAAAAGCGATGGAAAAGTGCATTACGGCGAAAGTGAAAGTCTTGAGCATGATGGTGTCCTCCTAAGTGATGACTCAATGATAACAGTTATCATTTGCATCGCAAGGCTCCATGCGCCGCTTACCCTTATCGATTAAAGCGAACGTAAGTAGGGCATCGGGTCCTGCACCAACTTCTGAAAGGTATCCACCAAGGCTTCACCCAGTTCCGCCGCGCGCTCCCAGTCACGGATCCGACGATCGCTGTCCAGAGTCTTAAAGTCACTCCGGTCCGGCAGCCGCCCGCGGGGCAGACGGGCAATAAAGGTGGGATCGGGTGTCAGGATCGCCACCTTGTCGAAGTTGGTGCTGGCCCGGCGCCAGGGCAACTTCTTATCAAACCAGCCCGGCGCCGCATGAGGGTAGAAGTGGGGGTATAGGGTCAGGCCACCGCGTTGCAAAGCTGGCAGGTCCAGATGGTAGTCGGTCACACCGCCGTCAAAGTAGCGGCCGGGGGGCAGCCCAGGGATCCCGGTTACACCGGATAACACCAGAGGAATGCTGCCACTGGCCAGCATCACCGGCAGCAGGTTATTGGCATCCAGAGGGGCCGCCTCCGTGGGCAGGTCATCCATCGGCACAAAAGGCGTATCCAACCCGGTGCTGGCCACCAGCCGCTGCCACGACATCGACAGGCTCCGGCGACGGGCCAGATTGGTCAGCGCGGTAAAGGCCAGCCCCGCCAGTTGGCTGCCACGACGGGCGCTGTCATTCAGGTGGCGGCCACGACAAACAATGATATTGAGCTGACGGTAGAGATTGTCACAGATCGCCGGAGCACACTCCCCCAGCGCATCAGAGAGTATCCCCTCACACATGGCATCCACTTCCGCCGGCATCGGCGGCCGGTCATAGCGCTGATGGATATAGGCGTGTTGCAGGCGACGATGGGCGGCATCGCTGCCGGGATTGGACAGGGTGGTGCAACGCCACGCCCCGGAGGAGGTGCCCAACAGGGACAACGGTTGTTCGGCAGGGAAGAACTGATACAGCAGGTGACGGTCGAGCGCTGCCAGTGGGATCCACTTGGGGCCACCACTGGCCGCAATCACTTTATCGAACAGTTCGGGCTGCAAACCCGACTGGCTAATCTGTCGCCGGGCCTCCGGCCCCACCACCAGTTGTAACATCCTGTGTCGCTCTCGCTCTGAAATCGGTCATGAGTGTTCAGTCAGGTTGACAGTGTAGCGGCGCCATTGACGCTGTTAACACCCCCTACCCCGCATCAAGGCGCATTTTCCACCAGAATGGACAAAGTTATTCACCCTGGTTGTTAAAATTTGGAGGATCTGCATCTTTTTTCCCCAGTACCCCTACCAAAGCGCTAAGGAATTGAACAGAAAAAAAACACAGGATCACTATGTCACTGATCCAAAACCGACGATCCCACTAAATTACCCCCTAAACCGCAGCTCATATCCACTGCCGAGTTCACTTTCCTGTTACAGAGTGGTAAAAAAGAATCACAGCCGCAGTGACCAACCTGATAACAACCTTAAGGTCACGGGAAAGGCCTAACTGGAAGGGCCAAACCCAGCGGTTGCGTGGGTCATCGACAGGCAGCGGCCAGCGATGAACCTTCTAGCGCTGTAACTAAGAAGGAGAATCACTATGCGCAACACCATCACTACCCTGACTACCCTGGCTACCTCTCTGGTTCTGTCTGCTGCTGCTACTGCGGGTCAGCTGGAACTGCCGGAAGGCTTCTACGCCACCGCCGTTAACGGCCAGTCCGTCTCCGCCCACGCCGACAGCGTACAGCTGGGTGCCGGCAAGCAGGTGGTTACCGTCCGCTACGAAGAGAACACCATCATCAGCAAAGAGCTGAACGAGTACAAAGTGTCTGCCCCGATGCACCTGGTATTTAACGCCGACACCGGCGCCACTTACCAGATTGAGAAATCTGGCGACACCATCGCACTGGTGAGCCGCAGCCAGTCCGTACCGGTAGAAGTGCACAGCGAAAGCCAAGCCATCAACAAGGCACTGTCTCTGTAAGATTGCCTCTGCCGATGATCCCAAAAGCGACGCCCATGGCGTCGCTTTTTGCTGTCCGGCGTACGGCCAAAGTTGGGCATATACTTGGACAGAGGGAGGGATGATTATGAAAGCACGCTACTGGCCCCTGATGGCCCTGTTCTGCCCCCTGGCAATGGCCGGTGAACTTCACCTGCCGGAAGGGTTCTACGCCACTGCCGTCAATGGTCAGGCGGTCTCCCCCCATCAAAACCGGCTGAACCTGGGCTCAGGTCGTCAGGTGGTAACACTGCGGTACGCCAACCCCTACCTGTTCCATAAAGAGTTCCACGAAGTGCTGGTGTCCGCCCCGCTGTATCTGGTTTTTGATGCCAGCAACCAGCATTACCGCATCAGCGCCACACTCCCCACTGAGCTGGAAGCGGCGCGCCGCTTTGCCCGCGACCCAGAGTTCAGCCTGACCAGTCAGCAGCAACCCATCCCTTACCAGACCTACCGTTACAATCAGGCGGTGAATGCCCTGCTGAGCCGCTGAGCAGGTGAATCGCAGCGCCTTTGGGAGTACCATGGCGCCATGCTTACCCTCTCCAGCCGGGTCTCGATACCGGCCAACGAACTCGAATTTCAGATGATCCGGGCCTCCGGCCCCGGCGGTCAGCACGTCAATAAGACCAGCACCGCCATCATGCTGATCTTCGACGTGAAACACTCCACCGCCCTGCCTGACCACTACAAGAGTCGGATCCTCGCCCGCGCCCATCCCAATCTGACTCCGGGCGGCAAGATCATCATCAAAGCGCAGCAGTACCGCTCCCAGGAGATGAACCGCCAGGATGCGCTGGAACGTCTGAAAGCGATGATTGATGCCGCCATGGTGGTACAGAAGAAGCGGATCGCCACCAAGCCCACCCGCGCCTCGCAGAAACGTCGCGTCGACAGCAAAAAACGGCAGGGACAGACCAAAAAGCTGCGTCAGAGCAAACCGGGGATGCACGACTGACTACTGGTCGGATTTTGCTGAGATTAGACCAGTATTATGCTGCCATATCCGGCTAAGTAGTTATAATGGCCTTCCAAGTCATGGGTGCCGGGACTTACTGGTCAGACTTTAGGCATTGCGCCAGATGGTCGACTTTTCCCGGAGATATCGCTGCGGATGGGAGCAATATGTCGAATAATTTCCAGATACTGCTGGTCAACGGCCCGAACCTGAACCTGCTGGGTCAGCGTGAGCCTGGCCACTATGGCCATCAGACCCTGGAGACCATTGTCGACGCCCTCCGCCAGCAAGCGGAGCAGGCAGGCGCGACGCTGTCCCACGTGCAGAGTAATCACGAGGGCGTGCTGATCGACACCATCCAGCAAAGCGAGGCGGATTTCGTCATCATCAACCCCGCCGCCTACACCCACACCAGCGTTGCCCTGCGGGATGCCCTGCTCGGCGTCGCCAAACCCTTTATCGAGGTTCACCTTTCCAACGTCCACGCCCGGGAGTCGTTTCGTCACACCTCCTACTTTTCTGACGTGGCCATCGGGGTGATCTGCGGCCTGGGCGCTGACGGCTACCGTTATGCCCTGGACGCCGCCCTCGCTTTTCTCAAACGGCAAGCATCTGAATAAAAACAGGATTGAGCGCCACCATGGACATTCGCAAGATTAAAAAACTGATTGAACTGGTTCAGGAATCCGGCATCGCCGAACTGGAGATCACCGAAGGCGAAGAGAGCGTACGCATCGCCAGCACCAGCACCGCTCCGGCGCCGGTAACCTACGCTGCTCCTGCCCCGGTTGCGGCTGCTCCGGCTGCCGCTCCGGCCGCTGCCCCGGCTGCCCCGGCGGCTGAAGCCGCAGAGCCGGCTGGCCACAAGGTGCTGTCCCCGATGGTTGGCTCCTTCTACCGCGCCCCGACTCCGGGTGCCAAGCCGTTCGTTGAAGTGGGCGACACCGTCAACGTCGGTGACACCCTGTGCATCATCGAAGCCATGAAGATGATGAACCAGATCGAAGCGGATAAAGCCGGTGTGATCAAAGCCATCCTGGCGGAGAACGGCGATCCCATCGAGTTTGACGAGCCCCTGTTCATCATCGAGTAAGGAAGGCCACCATGTTGGATAAAGTGGTGATCGCCAACCGCGGCGAAATTGCCTTGCGCATCCTCCGCGCTTGTCGCGAACTGGGGATCAAAACCGTAGCGGTGCACTCCACCGCCGACCGCGAGCTGAAGCACGTACTGCTGGCCGATGAGACCATCTGCATCGGCAACGCTCCGGCCACCGAAAGTTACCTCAACATCCCGGCGATCATCGCCGCCGCTGAGGTGACTGACGCCATCGCCATCCACCCGGGCTACGGCTTCCTGGCGGAAAACGCCGACTTTGCCGAGCAGGTGGAGAACAGCGGATTCATCTTTATCGGTCCCACCGCCGATGTGATCCGCCTGATGGGCGACAAGGTGTCCGCCATCAACTCCATGAAGAAAGCCGGTGTGCCCTGCGTACCGGGTTCCGATGGCCCGCTGACCGAAGACAACACCCGTAACATCCAGATTGCCAAGCGCATCGGTTACCCGGTGATCATCAAGGCCGCCGGTGGCGGTGGTGGTCGCGGCATGCGTGTGGTTCGCAGCGAAGCGGAACTGCTCAAGTCCATCGAGCTGACCAAGGCGGAAGCCGGTGCCGCGTTCGGCAACGACACCGTCTACATGGAGAAATTCCTCGAGAACCCGCGCCACATTGAGGTGCAGGTACTGGCTGACGGTCAGGGCAGCGCCATCCACCTGGGTGAGCGTGATTGCTCCATGCAGCGTCGCCACCAGAAAGTGGTTGAGGAAGCCCCGGCTCCGGGCATCACCGAAGAGATGCGTAAGTTCATCGGTGAGCGCTGTGCCAAAGCCTGTGTTGAGATCGGCTACCGTGGTGCCGGTACCTTCGAGTTCCTGTACGAAAACGGCGAGTTCTACTTTATCGAGATGAACACCCGTATCCAGGTTGAGCACCCCGTTACCGAGATGGTGACCGGCGTTGACCTGATTAAGGAACAGCTGCGTATCGCGGCCGGCCAACCGCTCTCCATCAGTCAGGAGCAGGTGGTGATTCGTGGTCACGCCATTGAGTGCCGCATCAACGCGGAAGACCCGAAAAACTTCATCCCGTCCCCGGGTACCATCACCCATTTCCACCCGCCGGGTGGCATGGGCATCCGCTGGGACAGCCACATCTACGCTGGCTACCGGGTACCGCCCTACTACGACTCCATGATTGGCAAGCTGATCACCTACGGTGAAAACCGTGGCATCGCCATCGCCCGCATGCGCAACGCGCTGCACGAGCTGGTGGTGGACGGCATCAAAACCAACGTGCCGCTGCAGCAGCGCATCATGGCCGACGAGAACTTCCAGAACGGTGGCACCAACATCCACTATCTGGAGAAGAAGCTCGATCAAGAATCTAGCTAGTTCTCATAGAGCCTGATACATTGACCGCAAATCCCATCACGACAGGGGTTTGCGGTTTTTTTATGGCCTCATATATTTCCGTAGAAACGCCGTCCTGCAATGAAATCTGCGTTACCCATCATGTTACCCAATGCAGCAGGCAGTAGTTATGGCACTTAACGCTAAGCAGATAGAGAACCTAAAGCCCAAGGACAAAAGCTTTGCCATCGCCGACCAGAACGGGTTATCCCTCCGTATCAGGCCCAGTGGCGCGAAGAGCTGGATCTACCGATTTAGGTATGGTGGGAAGGCTGACACCTTAACGCTAGGCAGTTACCCACTAATGAGCCTAAAGCAGGCCAGGATGAGAACGGTCCAACTGGCCAGTGAGCTGGAAAATGGCACAAGTCCCCGCGAATACATCAGACAAGAAAAGTTAGAAGCGCAGCGTAAGGGGTATACCGTAACCGCGCTGTGGGAAGAATTTGACCAGATAAAGATCAGTAAGCGACAGCGACCTGAGCAACCTCGATACCTAGCAGTTAAGTACATCCTGCCAATCATTGGAAAGATCCCCTGTGCAAACCTGGGTAAAGCCGACGTACTTGAGATATTCCGACCCCTGGAGAAAACCCCGGGAGCCTGCGAGAGTGTGTTCTCTCTCGTAAAGCTGCTGCTAACCTTTGGTGTCAACCGAGGAGAGGTTCGCTCAGACGCGATCTTTGGGCTTCGAGCTAAGGATGTTGGCGGGAGTAGCAACAAGCGTGATCGCAACCTGGCGTTCGCTGAGATCAGACAACTCCTGACTATCATCGAGAAATCCGGAACCAGTCCGACATATAAAAACGCTATTACCATGACGCTAGCCAGCGGCCAGAGGATCTCCACGGTACTCAGCGCCCGATGGTCAGAGTTCGATATGGCAGCCAGGATATGGACAATTCCTGCCTCTAGTGAAGAACGATACACCAAGAGCAAGAAATCCAGAAAGCTCCCCTTATCCGACTTCATGGTCAGCATCCTTGAGCACCAGCGACAGTATGTGCCTGCACGTTGGAAGTGCGTTTTTCCAAAACAGAAGAGCGATGAGCCTCCGGTCAACACCTCCGTTAACGCTGTGATCCGGCAAATGTTGAAGTGCCACAACGACGACGGCAAAGAGAAGCTAGAGCACTTTCACCCTCATGCTCTTCGGGACACTTTCGTTAGCCGATTAGCGGAGTTAGGCCAGCCATACGACATCGTAGAGCGGACAGTGGGGCACGCCATCGCAGGTACTAGGGCGCACTACCTACACTACGACTTTTTCAATGAGCAGCTAGCCCTGCTAGAGCTGTGGGGCAATAAGCTGCGAGAGCTTTCGACCGACAACGTCGTAACCATCGAAGAACGAAAAGATTTCCAACATACACAATGACGAAGACAAAAGTAGACCCGAACCTTTTAGTCAGATTCAAGGATGCCCCTCCGTACCCATTCAAGCTAAGTAAAGACCTCCGAGAACAGTTCTATCCATTTGACAGTCGTGTCGCCTTACTTGAGCGCCTTGTAGCGGAGGCGAACAGGCTTATCCCGTTGCGTACCGACGGGGAGGACCTTACGAAAGACGAGACTCAGCGACAGGTTTATGAGCTTATGGGAGTCCGCGACGACGCGACTATGCTCAAGCACGACTTAATACAGCATCTGCCTGACGCACTAAGGTATTGCCCAAATTCGTACGAATACCACGAGGTGGACTCATATCTAAACTTCATCGCAATGCAGATGTTTCGCCTGGGAATATCGACAGCACACGCAAACCTTGAGTACCAACTGGAGCCCATCATCAAAGAACGCGAAGGGAAGTCTAAAGGAGGCCAATCCAAGCAGTATGGTCCCTTCGAAAAGGCTGTAGCACTAAAGCTAAGGACTCACGGCGAGCCTGGGCCAAGAGAGGGAGCATCGTGGCTTCGCGAATTGGCTAAGACCTTGTCAAAGGAAACGGCAATCCCGACTGAGCGACACCAGAACAGCATCTTGAAAGCCGCAGTCAAAGCACAAAAGTAAGGGTGCTTTGGAAGCAACTACTTGCTTCAGGAAACAAGTAGTTGCGACATTTTTCCTAGTGAACCAGCCCCATATCCTAGCCTCACTTTCAATGCATGAGGCCAGGATATGACCACTCAAACGCACCACACTTCACCAGTACCTAAGTCCAATTCAAACAAAGGCACGCACAGTCATAACTCTCTTTCGGGAGTCGACGCAAGGTTAAGGCTATACCGTCAAATCGCCTTGGAATCGGGACATCCAGATCGATTTATCCGCATCAAGGAGGCAACACAACTCACCAGCTTGAGCAATACTCGTCACTTCCAAATGGAGAAAGAAGGCATTTTCCCCCAACGCATTCGTGTTGGGCATCGTTGCAGCGGCTATCGCCTGTCTGACGTCTTAGCTTGGCTGGCAGACCCAGCCAGCTATCGAGCAGTAAGACAGGAGGTGTAATCAATGCCTAAAAATACTGAGCAGCACTACCAGGTAGCAGAGAAAAGCAACGTCCCGCGAAAATCTACAAAACTGGAAAACGTAACCCAAATCCTATTGGAAGCCGGGCCCAGAGGTATTTCCGCATGGACTTTGATGGGCAAAATTAAGTCTCGAAATGTCGCCCACTTCACCCACCTTCTTCGACGCAGAGGCATTCGGACTTCCATTGGGCGCTATGAGCCTTTGGCTTTAGTGGGCCAAGCTGATGCTATCGCAGCAAGCCACCTTATGAACCAATACCGGTTAGCTCGTGGCGACTGCCCACTGGCCAAACAGACCATTGATGAATGGTTGGCAGCATGGGGCGATCAATGATCGGTGGAATAGAGACACACAGCGAGTGCTACTACATCAAAGAGCACTTTAGAAACGCGGCCTTGGACTACACAACTGATGATCCTTTTCAGTTCACTGCTGGAGTGAAACTATACAAGGACGCGCAAGAAGCCGAGGGAGCTTCTGACAGTGAGATCACTGGGCATATCATCAACTTCGTTCACCGACACAACCCGGAAATGATGCATGTAATAACGCCCTTTCTCAAAACAACCAAAGCGGCGGTGGAAAAACAGCTACAAAAACTAAGGCAGGAGGCACAGGCTAAGGCATCGACTTTTGAGAACTTCGTATTAACGGATAGTCAGATTGAAGAGCGACTACAACAGATGAGTGACGATGTCATGCTCGCTGGCGGAATGGTAGTTAAGGGACAAATGACGGTGTTCTTTGCACCACCCAATACGGGTAAAACCCTTATCGTACTAACCATGCTTGCTCGTGATGCCGACTCAGGTCTGCTTGATGGTGGAGGTGTAATTTACATCAACTGCGATGATGGCGGTAAAGGGGCAATCACCAAAGCTAAAATCCTTCACGCTAGCGGAATCAACGCTATTGTCCTGGGTGAAAATGGGTTCAAGTCCCAGCATCTGGCAACGCTTATGGCAGCATCATGCGCTAGTGGTGCTGCCGCTAACCAGGTCATCGTTCTGGACACCCTCAAAAAGTTTGTCGACGTGATGAATAAAAAAGATGCTCCAGCTTTTTATGAGGAGTTAAGACGCTTCACCATGGCAGGTGGAACGGTTATCAGTTTGGCTCATTGCAACAAAAACCGTGACGAATCAGGAAAGCTGGTTTTCGGCGGTGTCGCAGATTCAGTCGATGATACCGACGCGGCCTACATCATCGACCCGGCCAATGAGAGCAACTCAGAGCTGAAGACAGTACTGGCTGAGAACATCAAGCGCCGAGGCGAAAACGTCAAAGAGGTGGCTTTTCAGTATGACGAGAGCGATGGACTCAGCTATCAAGAGCGGATGAACAGTGTCGATATGATTGAGGGTACAAAAGCCAAAGAGTTTAAAACCAAAGCTGACTGTGAACGCGCTATCCAGGCAAAGAGGGCGCGACTCCAAGACGATGCCAACAAGATCCTCGAAGTGCTCATGGATGAGGGAGGGGAGGTTATGGTGACTAGCCTCGTGAATGCTGTATACAAACAAGAGTTCGTGTCCCGCCGCACCGCCAGGAACGTCATTGATCTATTCAATAATGAGCTATGGCTGGTTCAGAAAGAGGGAAAAAGTAAGATAGTTAGACACCTTTACAGAAGCTAAGCGGCTATCGTGTAAATGGTAGAGAGCCCGAAAGCGGGCTCTTTTGGCGTTTACCACTATTACCAATTTTGTATGTTTTCCTTCCCCCAATGAGCACCCATTGCTCCAGAGCGCAGGGGAAGGCTACAAGATAGAAAAAGTGGTTAAGGTGTATACCAGCCTTGCGACTCTGATCACAAAGCCCTGATGCTAAGCTCCTTTCCACCTTGCACCAAGGATGCTGTGTCACTGTGCGGTCCTGATAAAGGTACATAAACCAAGCAAGAAGGCACTCTTGATGCACTTATCCGCATGGCCTTTCTATAAGTTGCTGTTAAACTGAGCGAACAAACACCTTTGACATCCTATGGGGCTCCAAATGATTCACTTGCAATACTAGCTTTGTCGTTCTCCTGTCCCTTTGAACGAGTTTTAGAACTGACTGGTACGAGAGTGAGTCCCAATGGCAAAGTCCGATAAAATCATAAGCTTGGTAAAAGCAGGCGCACTAGGCGATAAGCAGCAGTTCAAGCGCGTAACAGAATCCTTGATCGCAGATGAGCGGGCCAAGAAGCATCATGTGATAGCTGAGCGCTTGGAAGATGCACTCAGAACAATAAGTGTATCCAACGCAACTCTAAGACCCAGAGACTACGGCTTTTCTAAAATTGCCTCCTTGGTGGATGAGCGGCACCCTGCCATCAAGCTGTCCGAACTAGTCTTAAACCCTTCAATTACAGAGTCGATTAATGAGTTAATCGCAGAGCAGTCTCGGGCTGATTTGCTTCGCTCATACAGCTTGGAGCCGAGAAATCGACTCCTACTTATCGGCCCCCCAGGTAATGGCAAAACTTCCATTGCAGAAGCTTTGGCTGAAGCGTTAATGGTGCCGTTGATTGTAGTCAGATATGAAGGTGTAATCGGTTCTTATTTGGGAGAGACCGCCTCTAACCTAAAGAAGGTTATTGAATTTGCCTCATCTAGACGTTGCGTCTTGTTTTTTGACGAGTTTGATACATTAGGAAAAGAACGTGGTGACACTCACGATACAGGTGAAGTAAAGAGGGTTGTTAGCTCACTATTAATGCAGATTGACTCTTTACCATCTCATGTTGTTGTAGTTGGTGCGACAAACCATTCTGAGCTATTGGATCGTGCTGTATGGCGGCGCTTCCAAATTAGACTGGAAGTACCAATGCCAACTAGATCACAAATTTCAAAGTGGTTCTCCGACTTTGAACAGCATCATGGTATTTCACTAGGGTATGCACCTGAGACATTGGCAAAAAAACTATCAGGAGCTAATTTCTCAGAAGTAAAAGAGTTTGGGACTACTGTACTTAGAAAAATGGTCCTCAGCTTGCCTGATGCCAATATGAAAGACATTTGTGCAGAAACCGTTAAGAACTGGCATAAAGTGACCTACAAGAACAACTAACAAGGATTTGTTTAATGAGTCGTCTTCCTCTGATACTGCTTCCGCGCCCAGAATCTGCAGACCCAAGTGGTCGTCCCCGAGGCGGAGGAAGCATAAGAACTCCATCCGTTACCCAGCAATACCAGAGGCTAGGACCACAATTCACAAGATTAGAGCAGGCACTTTCAGCAAGAAGATTAGAAATTGCCAATACTGCTCCTGGAATTGAGCCAGAGTATACGGTTGTAATTGAGACATATGGCCATGTTAGTGAGTTTTTCAGAGCTATCCAAAGAATCCCTGGACTTGAATGGTTAGGTGAAAACGAGTTAGAGGGACTTGAACCAAACGACGACTTCCAAGATGAAAGAAACGCAGAAAAGCCTATGTCTGGAAGGACAATGCTGGTTCTTTCTGACAGACGAGCCATCGATGAGTTACTTAGCTTATGGAAGGGCTACGGCAATGATCCAACAATGCAATTTGCTCGAGGTTGGGCAAAGTTTAGAGATGTTTTCGATACACTAAAGGATATTAGATACTGGAGTGTCGAAGACCGATTGCACGATACTGGAGTAATAGAGTACTGGCAGGAAGAGCTAGAGTATGCGCCAGATCAGCCAGTAAGGTTCGAAGCTGAGCTTTGGTTCAGAGCGGACGTATATAAAAGGGCTGACAGCCAAGCAAGAATTGAGTCCCAAGTAAATCAATTGGGGGGACAAGTTGTTTCTAATTGCTGCATTGAAGGAATTGCTTATCACTCTCTGCTTGTTGAGTTGCCAGCTATCCACGTTGAAAGAATACTTGATGACGCAGATGTAACCTTAGTGAAGAGCGACGAGGTAATGCTTTTCCGTCCCATCGGGCAAATGTGTACGATTGGCGGAGATGAAGTTGAGCCCGAAGAACTGAACATTGAGGCACCGGCATCCGATGCAATGCGAGATACTCCTAGGGTTGCTTTGTTGGACGGGCTACCTTTGGCGAACCATGTTTACCTTGAAGGTAAGCTTCGCATTGATGACCCTGAGTCATTTGAAGACTCCTACCAAGCCAATCAGCGCCTACATGGGACCGCTATGGCTTCGCTAATCGTCAACGGAGACCTTCGTGAAGCTGGGGCCCCACTCTCTTCCCCCCTGTATGTGAGGCCAATACTAAAGCCAGACCAAAGGACTTTGGGGGGCGTAGAAACCCTCCCCGCAGATTACCTCCCCGTCGACTTGATACATCGTGCTGTGAAGCGAATGTTCGAGGGAGAAGGCGAGGAAGAACCTGTCGCCCCAACCGTCAAGGTAATAAATCTATCTATTGGTGATCCTAACCTTCACTTCAATGGAACGATGAGTCCTTTAGCTCGTTTAGTTGACTGGCTGAGTGAGGAGTACAATGTACTTTTCTGTGTCAGTGCCGGTAACCATTCACAAGCTCTTCGCCTAGACATGGAATCACGTGCGTTCCGAGATTTATCCGAAGAACAGCAGCATATTGAAGCATTTCGCGCGGCGCAGTTGGATACCAGGAACCGCAAATTACTCTCTCCAGCTGAATCTATTAATGCTCTGACGATTGGCGCCACGCATGCAGATGCCTCGGAAGTTAACTTACTTGCTGGGAAGCTCGAGCTTTACACAAATGAAATGCCAGCTTTGTACTCTGCTCACGGAAATGGCTACCGCAGATCAATAAAGCCAGACCTGATGTTACCAGGTGGTAGAGTTATCCATGACGAGCCAATTGGGTTGGGTGACGCTACTTTGCGTGGACTTTGGGGTAGCCGTTCAGCACCCGGATTGATGGTTCCTTTCCCGCACGATGGGGGGTCGCTCTGCAAGACTGTGTATAGCAGAGGCACTAGTAATGCGAATGCCATTGCGACCAGAAGTTGCGCTCAAGTCTGTGATGCGCTGGAGTTGCTCTTCGAAGAACATAATAGACAGGGAAGCTTCGAACAGTTTGCCCCAGTCCTGATTAAGGCTTTAGTCGCTCATGGCGCTGGGTGGGGTGATATTTATGGTCATATTTCTGAAGCGTTTCCTGAGGCCAATAGAACAAAGCTCAAATCTCTGGTATCTCAGCACATTGGGTATGGAAAACCAGATGTATCTAAATCGATCTATTGCCTCGACAATCGGGCGACAGTACTCGGGTTTGGCGGCTTGGTTGGTGGTGAAGCCCACGAGTACCAGCTCCCCATACCTATAGAGCTTGGTGGGGTTGAGCTGTGGCGAAAACTGACAGTGACACTTGCATGGTTTGCCAAACCTAGCCCGAGAAACATCAAGTACAGAGGTAGTGCTCTATGGGCAACCCTTGAAGGAGAGAACAGAGAGTTTGCTACAGAACGTACATATGATTGGCTACAAGTTCGCCGTGGCACGCTTCATCACGAAGTTTTCGAGGGCGAAGACATCAGCGTACTAGCAGGCCAAAGCGAGCTTACAGTAAAGGTAAACTGTAAAGATGACGCTACCTCTACTGCCGAACCCGTGAAGTATGGCTTGGCAATTACGCTCGAAGTGGCAGAAGGGGAAGATGTAGAAATCTACGAAGAGATCAAAGAGCGGATAAACGTGAAGATTAGAGAGCAAGCTCCCCTATTGGCGCGTTGAAAAAAAACTTTCTAATTTGCGGGTGAGAATATTGCGTTAGGGGGTGCGGTCAACTCGGAGTCACCCGAAGTTTTGACCCCCCTACCCCTTCTAGGGAATTGATAGCTTCTCACCAGCAGTCCCAGAAGTGCGTGTGACGACTTCAACGCAGTCAAAATTGGTTTTGAGTTACCTGGTATGTTACCCAGCCATCCAGAGCTAAAGGATAACAAGCCTACAAGTGCGGTATACCAAGGCTCACAGCCAAAACGACCAATTTTCTGGAGAAGAAGCTCGACGCTGAGGGTTAATCCCTGCGTTAACGCCATAAAAAAGCCCCGGCCTTAGCCGGGGCTTTTTCGTACTGGTATTAGCGCTTGGGGCCCTTATTCGGCTTGCCGCCGCCATTGCCGCCACCGCCACCACCGCCGCCGGTGTCGCCACCGCCGCAGCCATTGGTGGCCAGGTAATCGCTGGCCGCTTTGGCCTGAACCAGGCCGTGGCCATAAGCGTTATCACGCCCGGCAGCGCCAAGGTCTTCCGCGGTCGCATTCAGTGCTGCGCGCACTTCCGCGTTGCTGCAGGTCTCGTTGTTGCTCCACACCAGTGCGGCAACCCCAACCACGTGCGGCGTGGCCATGGAGGTGCCGTTGAAGTAGGCGTAGTGATCCGCCGTCACATCAATGGTGGCACTGGCGCCCTGTTGGCCCATCAGTGCAGCCCCATCGGTGTCGCTGATGCCCACGGAGGGGATGGTGGTTGCCACACCACCGAGCGTGCCATACAGCTGGCCCGGCTCGTTGTTGTAGATGATGGCACCCACACCGCCGCCCGCCTCACAGGCCAGTACCTTGTCGGAGAAAGAGATGTTACCGCGGGCGATCAGGCAGATATTGCCAGCCGCCGCGGTACAGGCCGCTTCACCGGTACCACAGTCCACCAGTTGACCGGTTGCGCTGCCCTGAGGGGAACCCTCCATGCCCGCCGCATCCACATCACCACCCGCCACGGTCAGAGCCGCAATGCTGGCGCTGCCCATGGGCACGGTGGAGAGTACGCCCACACCCGGGCCCGCCATCTCAACCTGATCGGTTTGCTGGGAGAAATCGGCCACCACTTTGGCGCTGTCGATCGCGGCCACAGAGACCACGGAGCTGTAAGACGCCGGATAGGAGTGACGGGTGTTGCCGTCATTGCCCGCGGCCGCGATGCTGAGGATCCCCTCACTGTCGGCCTGCGCAAAGGCGCGCTCTTCGGTGCGACTCTTACGATCGCCACCCAGGCTCATGTTGATCACCATGTTCTCCGAGCCTTTGGCCGCCTTACAGGCATCCAGAGCCGCCACCAGACCAGAGGAATAGGCCCAGCCATCCGCGCCAAACACCTTGATGATATGGAGGTTCAGGTTGCCGCTGGGCAGCACGCCAATCACGCCAGTACCGTTATTGCCGATGCCGGCAATGGTGCCTGCCACATGGGTACCATGGCCGTTTTCATCGGTGTTCCAGCTGCCGGTGCCCGGATCATTGGTGCCATTAACCACCGCCCCCTGGTAGAGGTCTTCATGGCCACCGTCATAGCCAGAATCGATAATGCACACTTTGGTGTTACCCGCCGCGGCATCGCTCAGCTGGTCTGCCTGCACCATCGGGATGCCATAGGGCACCTGTTCCGCCAGCAGGTAGCGCTTTACGTCCTCTTCGACGTATTCAACGTTGGGGTGATTCTGCATCGCCTTCAACGCGGCGGGGGACAGCATCACAGCCATTGCGCCGCGACCGGGCAGGTCCAGCTTCATTTTGCCTTTGCTGGCCTGCATCTGGGCCCGGACCGCCTGTCCCTTGCCCTGCTGATATTTCACGATGTAGCGGGCCTCTTCGGCTGCCACTGCGGTAGGACCGACACACATCGCGGCTGCGATGCCTGCCAGCACCAAACTCGGGTGTTTCATGCTCATTGTCACTCCTGATGACTTGTCATTGTTGTGCGATGAGCAGTCCAGCCTTATTGGCCGACAATCTGACCGCTGAGCCTCAAGCTAGCGGCACCGGCAGGCTTAAGCAAAAGCCAATCGGTTGTACCAATCAGGTCTAACCACCTAATCATATTGGTGTTTTTTGCTTTTGTAACAAGCCGTTAACGTTGCGATGTTTTGTGTCAGAGCCGAACGTCCTCTTGGCCTCAAGTTCACCACAACAGCCATTAACCACATGATTATTTTAGATAAATTTATGTAATGGAATTGCATGTATACCCTTTGGCTATATCGATATTCCCATATTCAACGCTGGGCCTAACATCCCACTTGGATCACGGCAGCACCGCTAGGCTTATCCGTATGCTAGTTGCTCAATATCGAGAGGAGCTGCAGCGTGCTCGAAACGGTGATGATGGTTGGATTGGTCGGGGGTCTGGCGTGGCTGTGGCACCGGCGCAAAACGCACACGGTGGCTTCCCCGCCCCCTCCTGAACAAGGGCCACGCCCCTGCCCACGCTGCAAGTTCACCCTCGGCTACGCCAAAGCGCCGTGCCGTCACTGCGTGGTGTATCCGCAACCTGATCCGGAGAAACAGCCATGACATCACGACGCCAGCGCCTGCAAACGCTGCTGAACGAGCTCAAACCGGGGTTGTATGAGCGGGACGATGCTCTGGCCCTGACCCTGCTGGCCACCCTGTCCGGCCATCACACCTTTCTGTTCGGCCCCCCGGGCACCGGCAAAAGTTTGCTGGCCCGACGGGTGGCAGCGGCCTTTGCCGACAGCGCCTACTTTGAATGCCTGATGAACCGCTTCAGCACCCCGGATGAGGTGTTTGGTCCGGTGGCCCTCAGCGCCCTCAAAGCGGACCGCTACGAGCGCCAGACTGAGGGTTAC
This sequence comes from Ferrimonas balearica DSM 9799, assembly GCF_000148645.1. NCBI lineage: Bacteria > Pseudomonadati > Pseudomonadota > Gammaproteobacteria > Alteromonadales > Ferrimonadaceae > Ferrimonas > Ferrimonas balearica. The sequence continues at coordinate 507,943 of NC_014541.1, read as the reverse complement.
CTGCCCCGGGCCGATCTCGCCTTTCTCGACGAGATCTTCAAAGCCAGCCCCGCCATCCTCAACACCCTGCTGACCCTGATCAACGAGCGCCAGTTCCGCAATGGTGACCAGCTGCTGCCGGTGCCCCTCAAAGGGCTGATCACCGCTGCCAATGAGATCCCCGAGGTGGAAGCCGGCCTGGACGCACTGTATGACCGCCTGCTGGTGCGCCTTATCGCCGCGCCGACTCAGGACTGGGACAACTTCAGTGCCCTGCTGCAGGGAAGCGCCAATCCGCCGGTGCAGGTAAGCCAGCCCATCGATACCGCCACCTGGCAACAGTGGCACCGTGAGATGGCCGCCGTCAGGCTTGACCAGCAAACCCTGCTGGCCATCGCCCGCCTGCGCTCCGCTCTGGCCCGGCAACTGCCGGATCTCTACCTGTCGGATCGTCGCTGGCAGTGGGCCGCCGGGCTGCTCAAAGCCGCCGCCTACTTTGAACAGCGACACCACACCCAACCCAGCGACCTGTTGCTGCTGACCCATGTGCTCTGGCACCGGCCAGAGCAACAGGCCACCGTGGCCGCACTGGTGGCCGATGAACTGGCCCGGCTGCCGCTGAACAGCGAGCCGCTGCTGAACGAGCTGGAGTGGTGGGAATCGCGACTGCATGAGCAGCTGTTTTATCAGGAGGACGCGTACGACACGGTGGAGTTCTTCCCCCAACAGTTCTTCTTTGCCAACCAGGGTGAACAGCGCCAGGAGCGGGGAGGCTACTTCTATGTCAAACGTCAGGCGGTGCATATCCATCGCCGCGCCGAGCCGGTGCACTTTGATTTCTTTGTGCACCAGTCCCAAATGACCAGCCGCGCCCCGTTCCACCCCTTTGACCCCCTCGGCCACCAGCGTGAAAACGTGCAGTGCCAGTTCCGCGACAACGGCATCCTCACCATTCGCTATGACGAGCTGGGCCGCTTCGACCACAGCGCCTACGAAGTCGAACCGTTCTCTCCCCCACTCAAGCAGCGCAAAGGGGAACGCCGCGCCCACATCGACCCCGACAAACTGGCCGAAGCCCAAACGGCTCTGGCCCAGCTGCGACAGGGGCTGGACCAACTCAAAGCCGAAGCTGAGTCGCTGCTGGGCCAGCTGCAACAGCAACCGGAGCCGCTGTTCGTGCGGGCCGAGGCGCTGGCACAGATGGCCAACGGCTGGGCCAATGGCATTGAGGATCTGGCGCTGTCCCAGTTGCGCTGCGATGCGCTGATCAGCCTCGCGAATGACGTGCCATGCTCGACCTGACCCCACAACTGCAGGGGCTGGATTCCCTGCTGGCCCAGTCCCCCGCCCTGCAGGCCCGACTGACCGACACCCTGGCCCAGCTGGATCGTGAGGCCCGCGCCACTCTGGCCAATGAGTGCCCCTACCAGCCTGAGCTGTCTCAGTGCCTGAGCCGGGAACAGCAGCTGGCCGAGCAGGGCGTCACCCCGGCCCGGCTGGCGACCTGGCTGGAGGAACATGACGCGCTGATGGCCCGCTGCGGTGTGCCCGCCAACCGCCCCTTCTGGCAGCAGCAACGGAGCCAGCTGAAGCAACAACCGGAGCGCCTTCTCCCCCTCGCACGGCTGCTGCTGCAACAGCAACGCCGGGCGCTGGAGCAGGCCCAGGCCCAGTGGCAGCTCAATCGCCTCAGTGTGCTGCGCCGGGACTACCTGGCCCGACTTCAGGCCTGGCTCGATACCCTGCTGGCACTGCAACAGCGTTTCCGCGGGCTGGGGCTGGACCCCGGAGTGCTGGTTGACCTCGCCGACAGCGATGCCCTGCAGCAAACCGCGGCGGAGCTGAACCGTTGGGCCGACTATCTGCGCGGTAACCCCGGCATTCTGGACCTGTGTGAACGCATCGGTCGCCACCGCCAGCCACAAAGCCAGACCGAGTGGCACCCCATCACCCGGCGGGTCGCCCACTGGCCTTTGCAGGCCAACGCGCCCGCGCCGGAAAGCCTGTTTGGCCTGCTGCCGGGGCGCGACCTGCCCCAGCTGCTGCCCAGCGAATGGGCCCAGCTCGGTGACCCCGAACTGGCCAGCCTGTTTGAACTGAAATACCTCGAAGCGCGCCTGTTGGCCTATCAGCGCCGGGGCTGGCAACGCGAGCTGCAATGGCGCCAGGAGACCCGGCTGGAACCCAGCGAAACCGAACGGGCCCGGGGCCCACTGGTGATCGCGGTGGACACCAGCCTGTCGATGCAGGGCACCCCGGAAAGCGCCGCCAAGGCCATTGCCCTGTGCCTGAGCGCCACCGCCCGCAGCCACCACCGGCCGGTGCACCTGATCAACTTCGCCACCGAGTTGGCCGAGCGTGACCTCACTCAGCACAGCGAGGGACTGTTGGGCTTTTTGCAGCTCAGTTTTCATGGCGGCACCGATGTGGCGCTGGCGCTGGAGGCGGCCCTCAACACCCTGTCCCGCCCGGACTACGAGCTGGCCGACGTGGTGCTGCTGTCCGATATGGTGCTGCTGGACCTGCCGCAGCCGCTGCTGCAGCGGATTGATGAAGCACGGCGGCAGGGGCACCAGATCCATGCGGTGGCGATCGGCGAAATCGTCCGAACCACCAACCTGAATTCGCGACTGGATTGCCAATGGCAGTTCTGCCCCTTGCAGGGCGACATTGAGCAGAGCGAGGGAGAAGCCCCTGCCGCTGCCGTGCAACACGGACATTGGCAGGGGCTGGCCGGGTCGGCTTAGAGGATGCGGGAGCCGCGCAGCAACTGGCGGCGCAGGTAGGCGATCTGGGCCTGGTGGTTGAGGTCTTTCGGACAGTTGTCGTGACAACCCAGCAGGGTCATGCAACCGAACACGCCGTCTTCATCGCCGATGATGTGGTAGAAATCATCCGGTTTGCGCGCATCGCGACTGTCCAGTGCAAAACGCGCCACCTTGTTGAATCCCACCGCGGCGATAAAGGTTTCCCGCATCTGCGCAGTGGCACAACCGGCCACGCAACAGCCGCATTCCACGCAACGGTCCGCCTCGTAGATCGCTTCGGCTTCCGCCGGGTCCATCGGTGCTTCCAGCGCATTGATGCAGGGCTTGGCGTCGGTCGGGTGCAGCCAGGCACCCACCCGCTCAGACAGCGCACGCATAAACTTGCCGGTGTTCACCGACAGGTCGCCAATCAGCTCAAAGCCCGGCAGCGGCATCAGAGTAATGATGGGGCTGCTGAAGGTGCTGGTCAGGGTGCGGCAAGCCAGGGTCGGTTTGCCGTTGATCACCATGGCGCAACTGCCACAGATGCCGGCGCGGCAGACAAAGTCGAACTGCAGCGAGCGGTCCTGCTCTTCCCGCAGGCGGTTGAGGGCGATAAACACCGTCATGCCCGGGGTTTCCTCCAGCTCAAACCGCTCGGTGCGCGGCTTATCGCCCGGCAGCTGGGGATCAAATCGGAAGATCTCAAAGATCAGGGTACGGGCGCTCATCAATCTTCTCCTGTGCGGCGCTGGTTACGGGCCCGGTAGGGCTTCGGCAGGTCATAGGGCATCAGCGCCTGCTGACGTTGGAAACGGTCGGCGTCCGGGTTGGCCGCATCCCACTGGGCGATCTCCGCCTCGCGGCGTTCGGTATCCGGGTGGGCAATGGCATTGTCGACGCCGTAGCCGCGATACCCCGGTGGCAGCTCCATCGCCATCACATCCAGGGTTTCGTAGCTCAGTTGCGGCGCCGCCTGGCCTTCAGGCCAGCGCACCAGAGTCCGCTTCAGCCAGTCACGGTCATTACGCTGCGGGTAATCTTCCCGGGCGTGGGCGCCGCGGCTCTCGGTTCGGGCTGCCGCCGCAGTGGCGATGCACAGGGCCAGCTTGAGCATGCGCGGCACTTTCAGCGCTTCCACCAACTCCGGGTTGCTGTGACGGCGCTTGTTCAGCAGGGCGATATTGGCGCTGCGCTCCAGCAGGCTGGTCAGCTCGGAGACCGCCTTGTCCAGCTCGGCGCCGGTACGGAAGATGCCCACCTTGTCCATCATCAGCGCTTCCATATCGCGGCGCAGAACGTAGACGTCCTCCCCAATCTCCCGCGCCAGCAGGGCATCAATCTCGGCTTGTTCGGCTTCCACAAAGCGCTGCGCCAGGTCGCGATCGCCCATCGGCGTCTGCTTGCTGGCCACCGCCACCGATTCACCAATGATCATCCCCGCCACCACGGTTTCGGCCAGCGAGTTACCGCCAAGACGGTTAAAGCCGTGCATGTCCCAACAGGCGGCTTCGCCCACCGCGTACAGCCCCTTAAGGCCATCGCTCTCGCCCTGGGCATTGGTGCGCACACCGCCCATGGAGTAGTGCTGGGTCGGGCGGACCGGGATCCACTCCTTCACCGGGTCGATGCCGAGGAAGTACTGACAGATCTCCTGCACTTCACGCAGGTTCTTCTCAATGTGCTCCTTGCCCAGCAGGGTGATGTCGAGCCACAGGTGATCACCGTAGGGGCTGGGCACGCCCTTGCCCTTGCGCATGTGTTCGGTCATGCGGCGGGACACCACGTCGCGGGAGGCCAGCTCTTTCTTCTCCGGCTCATAGTCCGGCATAAAGCGGTGGCCATCCACGTCACGCAGCAGACCCCCGTCACCACGGCAGCCTTCGGTGGTGAGAATGCCCACCGGCACAATGGCAGTGGGGTGGAACTGCACCGCTTCCGGGTTGCCCAGCGCCACCTTGCCGGTTTCCAGCGCAATGGCGGCACCGGTGCCTTCACAGATGATGGCATTGGTGGAGACCGACCAGAGCCGGCCATAACCGCCGGTGGCGATGGTGGTGGTGCGGGCCAGGTAGGCGATCAACTCGCCGGTAACCAGGCAGCGCACCACGGCACCGTGACAGCGCTCGCCGTCATGGATAAGACGGACCGCTTCCATCCGCTCATGCACTTCGATGCCCATGCCGATGGCCTGATTATCCAGGGCGTACAGCAGAGAGTGGCCGGTGCCGTCAGAGGTGTAGCAGGTGCGCCACTTCTTGGTGCCACCGAAGTCGCGGGCATTGATCAGGCCGTGCGCCTCTTTGGGCTCATCCAGCGTGACCTTCTCCGCGTTCACCACCACCTGGCGGGGGCCGGCGGTAACACGAGTCCAGGGCACACCCCAGTTGGCGGCTTCGCGCACCGCTTTGGGGGCCACGTGGGTAAACATGCGGGCCACATCCTGGTCGCAGCCCCAGTCGGAGCCTTTGACGGTGTCGTGGAAGTGGACATCTTCGTTGTCGCCCTCGCCTTTGAGGCTATTGCCCAGGCTGGCTTGCATGCCGCCCTGGGCGGCCGCAGAGTGAGAGCGTTTGGCGGGGATCAGGGACAGCACAGTGGTGTCGAGGCCCTGCTCACGGCAGGCGATGGCCACACGCAGGCCGGCCAGGCCACCACCTATCACCAACGCGTCGGTATAACGGGTTTTCATGCAGGTTATCTCGATTGAACGGAGAGGGATTGGCCGTCGTTCAGACGCTGGCCATTGTCGATGTGGGCGGCGAGGCTGACGCCCCCCAACACCAGCAGGTACACCACCACCACGGCGGTGATGCGGCGCAGCCCCTGGCGACCGGTAAAGCTGGGCAACCATTTCAGTGCCAGACGGGCCAGACCAATCACGCCGTGCAACACCGCCAGTGGCAGCAGCACGCCATAGAGCAGCCAGCCGCCCTCATTGACGATGCGCAACGCCGACAGCTCAACGCTGATCTGGTGGGGTTGGGTCATCATGGTGATCAGGTGCACCGGCAGGAAGATCATCAGTGCCATGCCCGTCACCAGCTGCACCAGCCACCAGCGGGTGCCGGAGTGATGTACCCAGTGCAGGTGGCGGCTCAGCGCCCGCCACTGGCGGAACTGGATCGGCACACGGCGCAGGGCGGTCCAGACGTGCAGGGCCAACAGAGTCAGGATCACCAGACTGGCGGCCACCACCATGGCGGCATAACCGTGCCCGGCGGGGTCAGCCCAACCGGCATGGAGGAACCAGGCCACGGCATCAAACGCCTCAGGGCCAATCAGAATGCTGGCCTCAAGGTGCAGGTGGAGCAGCAGAAACAGCGCCAAAAGCGCGCCGCTAAGCCCCTGGAGCCCATCCATAATGGCGGGCCCCCGGCCAAAGGGAGAGAGTTTAAACATGTTGAGTCGGCTCAAGACTGGGTAGGGTCAGAGCTGATCAACATAGGTGGCAGCGGGCGAGCTTGATTTGATTCGAATCAAACTCAGAGCAAGATCACATTGGTCGGGCCAATGAGTGAGATCCACATCACGCCCGCGTACCTCAGGGAAATTTCTTCAGAAGCTAAAGCCCGGTACACCGCGGATCACGGCGATGGTCAGCGCCGAGCTGATCAGTACCGCGTAGGAGCCCAATACCCATTTTCGGCTGCCATGGTAAGGCGCTTCCGGGTTGCTGGTGCGCCAGCGGACCACCAAGCGGGCAAGACCCAGAGTGGCATGCAGCAGCAACAGCGGGATCAGCATCACGTAGGCCAGGCGACTGCCCAGTGAGGTCATGCGATGGTACCAGTCGTCGACGGTCGGGTCCGGCGGTGACAACATCAGGGTGTAGCAGAAGATAAAGGTGAGCGGCACCAGCAGGATGCCGGTGGCAACCTGAACGTGGTGATACACCGCTTCCCAGCAAACTGCCGGCTTGCGGCCAAAGCCGTGACGCTCTTTCAGGGGCGGCTTTTCATAGGGCTGGGTCATGGCCAGATAGCCATGCAGGAAGAATAAGCTGAGCAAGATAATGGTGGCAGCCCACTCAGACAGCGTGTGCTCCTGCGGGCAGCCATGGATCCAATCACGGATCGGACTGAGCGGTCTGGGGCCGAGGATCTGGCCAAAACCCCATTGAAATGAGAGCAGGCACTCAAGGGCCAGAATGCCGCCAAGGGTGGCCTGCAACCAGCGTCGATAGAGGGCAAAACGGCGCGGCGAAGCGAAGGGCGTGTCCATACAGTATACAAAGTAAGAAAATGTCCCCTAACATACCGAGCTTGGTGTGATCCAGACCGTGACTTGAATCAAATTGAACCATCCACTTGCGCCTGCATTTGGGCCATTGGGGTTCGACCGCTGAAAAAAGAAACGCTGGCGAAACCGGGCCAAGCCATTACAATTCGCCTCCAAATCCCCCCTTACTCCAGAGAGACCTATGGCCTGGATCCAGATCCGCCTTAATGCCACCAATGAAACCGCCGAAACCATCAGCGACGAACTGATGGAACTGGGCGCGGCCTCCGTCACCTTTGTCGATGCCCAGGACACCCCGGTGTTCGAACCGCTGCCGGGCGAAACCCGCCTGTGGGGCGATACCGACGTGATTGGCCTGTTCGACGCCGTCACCGACATGGCGCCGGTGATCGACGCCCTGAAGGCGATGCCGGAACTGGCCCAGCAGATGACCTACAAAGTGGAAGCGCTGGAAGACAAGGACTGGGAGCGCGAGTGGATGGACAACTTCCACCCGATGCAGTTTGGCCGTCGCCTTTGGATCTGCCCCTCCTGGCGTGAAGCGCCGGAGCCGGATGCCGTCAACGTGATGCTGGACCCGGGCCTGGCCTTTGGTACCGGCACTCACCCCACCACCGCCCTGTGCCTGACTTGGCTGGATGGCCTGGAGCTGGGCGACAAGTCCGTGGTCGACTTCGGTTGTGGCTCCGGCATTCTGGCCATCGCCGCCATCAAACTGGGCGCGCAAAGCGTGGTGGGCCTGGATATCGACCCGCAGGCCCTGACCGCTTCTGCCGACAACGCCCAGCGTAACGGCGTCGAAGAGAAGCTGACCGTGTACCTGCCCAAGAACCAGCCCGACGACCTACAGGCCGACGTGGTGGTGGCCAACATCCTGGCTGGCCCGCTGCGTGAACTGGCCCCGGTGATCAGCGCCCTGGTGAAGCCCGGCGGCCAATTGGCCCTCTCCGGCCTGCTGGTGGAACAGGCCGAAGAGCTGCGTGCCATCTACGGCCAATGGTTCGACCTGAACCCGACCGCAATCGAAGGCGACTGGTGTCGTCTCGACGGCCAGAAGCGGATCGACTAAACGCCAATTCGATTATTCCTTACTCGGCTCAAAAATTAGGCAAGCCAGGGAAAGTCATGAAAGTGAGTGACCGCTAACGTTCGCGTCCCCATTAAAGCCCGGTTTTCCGAAACATTGTCAAGCAAAAAAATTTGCGCCGCGTTCATTTTCTAACCTTCCCAGGTCTGGAAAAAAGGAGTAATATTCGCCCCCTCGTAAACGAGCGGGACGGAAAAGTGACCTTGAAAATTGGACCCTATCACCTGGACAACCAGCTGATCGTGGCCCCGATGGCCGGAGTCACGGATTTGCCCTTTCGCCAACTGTGTCGTCGTTTAGGCGCCGGTCTGGCCGTGTCAGAGATGCTCTCATCCAACCCCTTGGTGTGGGCAACGGAGAAATCCATGGCACGTATGGACCACAGTAGTGAGAGCGGTATCCGTTCCGTCCAGATCGCCGGCTGCGAACCCGAGTTGATGGCTCAGGCCGCCCAGTTCAACGTTGAACGGGGCGCGCAGATCATCGACATCAATATGGGTTGCCCGGCCAAAAAAGTTAACAAGAAGCTGGCTGGCTCAGCCCTGCTGCGCCACCCGGATCTGGTGCGCCAAATCCTCCATGCCGTGGTAAACGCGGTGGAGGTGCCGGTGACCCTCAAGATCCGCACCGGTTGGGACCCGGATAACCGCAACGGCGTTGAGATTGCTCAAATCGCCGAGCAAAGTGGTATCGCTGCACTCGCCGTACATGGCCGTACACGCCAATGTATGTATAAAGGCGAAGCAGAGTACGACACCATTGCTGCTATCAAGCGGTCCGTGTCCATACCGGTGATCGCCAATGGCGACATCGACAGCCCGGAAAAAGCCAAGTTCGTCTTGGACCACACCGGCGTTGATGGGCTCATGATTGGTCGTCCGGCACAGGGACGTCCCTGGATCTTCCGTGAGATCCAGCACTACCTGGCCACCGGAGAACACCTTGCGCCCCCTTCACTGGAGGAACGCAAGGAACTGATGACGGGACATCTGGAACACCTGCACGCTTTTTACGGCGACGAGCGCGGCATGCGCATCGCCCGTAAACATGTGGGCTGGTATCTGGACAACCAACAGCAGCCGGAACTGCGCCGACAGTTCAATGCCCTGGACAGCGCCTGTGCACAGCGCGATGCCCTGGCCGGCTTCTTCGAACAACATTGATTGTAAAGAGACAGAGCAAAGACAGTATGTTTGACCAGCAGAACTCCTTTTCTGAAGCGCACCAGCTGACCGTAGGCCAGATCGAAACCCCGAACGGTACCGTTAAGCCCCAGTTACTGCGCGACTCCGTGAAGCGTGCCGTAAGCAACTACTTTGCTCAACTGGACGGTCAGGAAGCCTCCGAAGTGTACGAAATGGTGCTGTGCGAAGTGGAACAACCGCTGCTGGACATCGTCATGCAGTACACCCGCGGTAACCAGACCCGCGCCGCCAACATCCTCGGCATCAACCGCGGCACCCTGCGTAAGAAGCTGAAGAAGTACGGCATGAACTAAGAGCCTGGCTCTTTAGATGCAAAAACCCGAGTCCTGTGACTCGGGTTTTTTTGTGCCTGACGATTGAGCCAGTGGATACATATTGAGCGGAAATGACATCATTATTCAAAAAATGCGAGGAAAAACGAGCCACATCCACTCCCGACTAAATAGTCAGTTGCTCTGCCCATCCGCCCCCTCTCAAGTTTAAGAGCTACATTTCCAGACAAAATTTCAGCGAATCAGACCGTTGGCAATCCCACCTTCACATCAAAGCGCACAAACTGTAACCAGATTGCCTTTTGACAGTGTGAACGGGGGATTGTTAATGTCGCCTACCGAAAGAAAGAGTCAAAGGATTGACGTTCGTAGCCTTTTCAAGGATTCGCCACGAGATGCCACGCATTTCGTCGCACTACCAAACTCACCTTCCCTTTCTCCCACTTTCATGCGCAGGCTTCCCCGCTCACTCAAGAGAAATGACTGTTTTTCTGTGATTTAGCAGCATGCCGCGCAGCGTCCATATCTGCAGCGATGACGTAAGCCATTGGATATGGGCATTTATGGGCGATTTCCTACAGAAGTGATGGCAAAAAGCCAAATTTGTACATCTGGCCAGTGGAAAAACAATATTTGTATGGCAAATCAAGAAAATGATGCTGACGCGGAACCTTATCACAAAATAAAATCACCCGCGATTGTGAGGCTAGCACAGAGATGCTAGATTGCGCGCCAATCTTCTGACAGCTAAGACAAAATCTGACCTTTCCGCACTTTGGGAGCGACACCTAAGGGCGGGAGCGTGCCCAGACGCAGGATTGCAAAAAGCGCAATCCCCATCAAAACCGCGCCATGCGGAGATAGCGTTCACTCACCCACGCTAGACAATCACTCAACTTCGCAGCAGGCATCCTCTCTGCTCGCTTTATCTTTGAGAATGAACACAACCAACACTCTTATCCGCCCGCCCAAGCGCAGCCATTGGCAGATCACCTGTGATGTGGTGTTTGCCCTCATCATCCGGGAACTGAAAACCCGCTTTGGCGCCAACCGACTGGGCTACTTTTGGGCCTTGGCGGAGCCTATTGCTCAAGCCGGCATCATGGTTCTTATCTTCACTCTGCTAGGACGCAATAGCATTTCTGGCGTTCCTGTCGCCTTGTTTATGCTGGTGGCCATTCTGCCCTTTAAGTTTTTCAGCAAACTGGTGCCACAACTCACTGCGGCCGTCGAAGCCAACAAAGGATTGCTGAGCTACCGCCAGGTAACGGCAGCGGACCCCATCCTCAGCCGCGTCATTATTGAAACCGTGACGTTTTTGGTGGTGTACCTGTTATTGATGGCGACCCTGGCCTGGCTGAACTTTAGCGTCGTACCGGAAAATCTGCTGGCGCTCCTTGGGGTCAGCGCGCTCGTGCTGATGTTGGCGCTGGGATTGGGACTGATGCTGTGCAGCGCCGTCACCTACTGGAAAGACACCGGCAAAGTGGTGGCCATGGTAATGCAGCCGATGTTCTTTATCTCCGGCATATTCTTCTGCGCCACCATGATTCCGCAGCAGTACTGGTACCTGTTCAGCTGGAATCCCCTGTTCCATGTCACTGAGCTCAGCCGTGACGCCTACTTCAGCGCCTACACCACCCCGGTAGGCAGTTGGGAGTACCTGGGACTCTGGGCGTTCAGCTGTTTTACTCTGGGGTTGATGACCTTTCGGGTGTGTCAGCAGAGGTTTATCACCTCATGATCCGCTTTGACAACGTCAGCAAGTTCTACCCCACCAAATCCGGTCGGCATTACGTACTGCGGGATGTGAATCTGGAACTGCCCACCGACCGCAATATCGCGATTCTCGGCCCCAACGGTGTTGGCAAATCCACTCTGATACGGCTGATGGGCGGCGCCGATATCCCCAACCGGGGACAGATCAGTTCAGACCAGAACATCTCCTGGCCGCTCGGCCTGCAGGGGGGGCTCCAGGGCTCAATGACCGCCCGCGAAAATGTACGCTTTGTCGCCCGCATTCACGGCTACAAAGACACTAAACCCATCGAGCGGCGAGTTGAGGAGTTTGCCGAGATCGGCAAGTACTTTGATGAGCCGGTGAAGTCCTACTCCAGCGGCATGCGCTCCCGCATCACCTTCGGCCTCACCATGGCCTTTGATTTTGATTTCGATGTGCTGCTGATCGATGAGCTTGGCGCCGTTGGCGATGCCAACTTCCGCAATAAGAGCGAAGCCTTACTGCAAAGCAAATTTGAGCGCACCAAGCTGATCATGGTCAGCCACTCGCTTAAAGAGCTCAAAACATACTGCCAGTCTGGGTTAGTGCTAATAAACCAACAACTTCACTACTTCGAACACCTGAACGACGCCATCACCCTTTATCAGGACACCTATGTCAAACCCATCAGCAAAGCCTGAAACCATGAAAACCGACAAGGCAAAGGCCTCGCTCTCTCCCATGCAGCGCAAGCTGCGTAAGCTGAAACGTGACCCCAAGCTATTCCTGGTGGACTCCAAAGCCTACCTGGGCACCCGCAAAACCCTGTACCTGACCTGGGCCAAACTGGGGTCCTTTGTGCTGGTACTGCTGGCTTCACTGTTGGTGGTGAGCTACTACACGGTGATCGCCTCCCCGCGCTACACCAGCCAGGTGCAGTTTGTGGTGAAGCAGGCCAACGACAGTGAGCTGGCCCTGCCTGGCCTGGCCGCCATTGGCGCCGCATCCCCCTCCACCCGGGACGCGCTGATCATTCAGGAGTACATCCGCTCTGCCGAGATGGCGGAAGCTCTGGATAACGCGGTGGGGCTGAAAACCCACTACGAAGACCCGCGCTGGGATGCTCTCAGCCGCCTGACGGCCAACAGCACTCAGGAGGAGTACCTGGAGCACTTCCAGAAGCGCCTCACCGTCAAATACGACGAGCTGTCGGAGATCCTGCTGGTGGAGCTGCAAAGCTACGACCCTGAGTATTCATTGAAGCTCGCGAACCAGCTGCTGGCCATCAGTGAGCAGTTCATCAATGACCTCGGCGAGAACATGGCTAATCAGCAGCTTAAATACGCTGAGCAGGAGGTCAACCGGGCCCATCAGTTGCTGAGTGAACAACAGATCAAGCTGGTGGCGTTTCAGAATACCCATCAACTGCTGAGCCCGGAGAGCCAAAGTGGCGCTCTGCTGACCGCCGTGCACCAGCTGGAGGCGGAGATCATCGCCCAGGAGACGGAGCTGAAATCCCTGCAGGCCTATATGCAGCCTGGCACCGCCGAGATCCGCGCCCTGGAGTTCCGACTCGACGCCCTGCGTAAGCAGTTGATTGAGGAGCAGCGCAAGCTCACCAACCCGGAACAGCCGTCACTCAATCAACTCTCCGCGGACTTTAAAGCGATTGAGCTGAATACCAAGCTGGCCGCTGACCTCTACGCCTCCGCCCTGACCAGCCTTGAGTTGGCCCGTTCCGAAGCGTTTAAGAAACTCAAATACCTGCTGATCGTGGAGTACCCCCGACTGGCTCAGGAAGACACCTATCCGAAGCGCCTGCACAGCATCGTCACCTGGTTCGTTGTGCTGTTGCTGCTGTACTTCGTGGGACGGCTGATTGTGGCCGTGATCAAGGAACACCGAGACTGATATGCACAACTCCATTCTGGCCAAACTGGCTCTGGCGGGCGCCTTGAGCGTCCTGCCCCTTTCCACCACTTTTGCTGCCATTACCTTTCAACAGGACGTGGAAGCGGAGCAGGTGGAGACCATGTCGACCGCCAAGGTGCCCAGTCAGCGTTATGGCAGCTGGTTATTTAATGGCGCCTTCAGCCAACACTCCTTCTCCGCCACCAACCCGGAGTACCGTCTGACCCAGGGCGATACCCTGATTGTGCAGGTTTGGGGTGCCATCAACCATCAGGCCGAAGTGGTGGTTGACCCTCAGGGCAACATCTTTATCCCCAAGGTTGGCCCCATCAAAGTGCTGGGAGTCAGCAACGCCAAACTGAACGAAGTGATCTTTAAAAGCGTACAGCGGGTGTATCAGGCTAATGTAGAGGTGTATGCCTCGCTGATGTCGAGCCAGAAGGTCAAAGTGTTCCTGTCCGGGATGGTCAACCAGCCTGGCCTGTATGAGGGGCAAAGCGCGGACAGCGTGCTTCGCTTTATCGACCAGGCCAGCGGCATTCGTGACGACATCGGCAGCTACCGCAATATTCAGGTCAAGCGCAATGGTCGCCTGGTGCAGCAACTGGACCTCTACCAGTTCCTGCAATCCGGCACCCTGCCACCGATGCAGCTTCAGGACGGCGACGTCATTTTTGTGGGCCCCAAACAGGGCGAAATCACCCTCGAAGGAGAAGTGGGGTTTCAGGGGTACTACGAGTTGCTCGCCAACGGTAATAAGGCCAATCCGCTCAAACCCATCCTGGACGCGGTGGTCGCTGGGGAGCAAGCCACCCACGTCACCATCGTGGCGCCGGAAGCCGGAGCCTCCTCAGCCGGCAACCGCCGCGTAAACGCCACCCAGTACCAGATTGAAGACGCCGGAACGATTCAGGTATCCCCCGGCGCCCTGGTGAAGGTAACCGCGCAGTTACGCCCCAACTCCATCAGCATCGACCTGATTGGCGAGCACGACTCTGCCCAGGAGATGGTGCTGCCATGGGGCGCCAGCCTGCAGGACCTGCTGGACCAAACCCAATTTACCCGCCTCTCCAACCAGAGCGCGGTGCAGCTTTATCGTGAATCCGTCGCCGAGCGCCAGTACGAGATGCTGCAGGCCTCTCTCTCTGCGTTGGAACAATCGGTACTTAATACCCGTTCCAATACCCGTGAAGCGGCCGAATTGCGGGCTGCCGAAGCGGAAGTGATTCTGCGCTGGATTGAGAAGGCGCGACAGGTTCAACCCAAGGGTCAGGTTCTGCTCAGCGAGAGCAGCGACTTTAGCCAGATCATCCTGCAGCAGGGCGACAAGGTGGTGATCCCCGCCAAGCGCAACCTGGTGATTGTGCATGGAGAGGTGATGTTCCCCACCGCCATCGCCTACCGGGATGACCTCTCAGTGCTGGACCTGATCAATAAAGCGGGCGGCGCCAATCAGGAACTGGATGAGATGAACATCCTGGTGATGAAGCCCAATGGCAGCTTTGTCACCGCCAACAAAATGCTGAAAAAGCGCGATGTGATTGCGCCGGGCGATGAAATTTTTGTGCTCTCCAAGCCCGACGAGAAGAGCATGCAGTTTGCCAAGGACATCACTCAGATCATCTTCCAGGTGGCAATGTCAGCGGCCGTAGTACTCAGTATCTAACGACTTTTCATCGCGCACAGAATCACCGAATACGGAATCTCTGGCGAACTCTACCAAACAACAACTTCCCCAAGCCGACATGAAAACCCAAAAGCGTCCGCGCAAAAAAATGACTCGCATTACCCAAACCGTCGAGCCATCCGGTTCCGAACGGATTCAATACCAAAAGGACTTTGACATGACCCAGCAGAACCAGGCAGTCACCGTTCAAGAACAACATCTGCCCACCATTTCGTCCAAGGTAATGTTCTGGCGACCACGCTATCTTGCCGACTCACAATGGTTGCAACACATTCCTTTCTACTTTTGGCTGACTGAAGCTCTGAAGCCTCAAGTGGTCGTTCAACCTAGCTTGAACAGTGCCGTGGGCTATTTCGCCCTGTGTCAGGCCATCGACAAACTCAATCTGGACAGTTTCGCCTACGGTGCATTCAGCCCCAAATGTGATGTTGAAAAAGTCAAAGCCTACAACCACGAAAACTATCGTGAGTTCTCCCAGCTAAGCGATTTGGACGAGAACACCATGCTGCGGGAATTCGACCGAGGCAGCATCGACCTTCTTATCCTCAAACACGATTGCGAGCTGCTAACCAGCGACAAGGGGCGACAAGAGCTCAAAGAGCGCCTTACCGACAGCGCCGTTGTCCTGATTCATGGCACCAAGCTTAAACACGTTCGCAAGCTGTGCCAAACATTGAGCAAGACCTATCCGTCGTTCGAGCTGACGCAATGCCAGGGCCTCTTACTGCTGTGCATGGGCAGTCAAATCCCCGAGCGACTTGAAGCACTCATCAATCAATCCAAAGACGTCAGTGCACAACGTCTGATCCAGAACATCTACGCCCGACTCGGCAGTGCCAATGAAGACGCCTGGCATCGCCAAGTGTATGAGCGTCGTGTGCATGACCTGACTGAAAAGCTTCAACAGCAAACCCACACCATCCAGCAAATTCAAGGGGCAAAACAAACCTTGTCCGAGACGCTGGAACAAGCAAACAACGACATCCAGGCAGCCAAATCGCAACAGGCCAAACTGAGCGAACGGCTAGAGCAATTCGGTGAAGAAACCGAACTGAATCAGCAGCAGAAACAACAGCTGGAACGAGAAAAAGCGCAACTCGACAAAGAGCTGGCTCAGCTAAAAATCAGCCGTCAGGATGCCACTTCCGAGATTGCCAAGCTGCAGCAAGACATCGATACCCGCTTCGATGAAGTAGCCAAGCTCACCCAAATGCTGGTTGAGGCAGAGGCCCGCTTAGAGAGCCTGCAAAAGGAAAATCAGGAGTTGCGGGAAGCACTGCGCAACAACAAAACCCTACAGGAACAAACTCGCTCCGATGTTGCGCAAAAACAGAGTCATATCGACCAACTCCAGACCAAAGTAAGCGCCCACCAGCAGGAGAACGAACAGCTTCGTAAGGCCCTTCAAAGACATCAACAACAGGAAGAGGGCCAACAAAGCGAGCTGAATAAACTGAAACAACAAAACGCACTGCTGGAACGAGACCAAAAAGTCGCTGCGGATAAAATTTCGTCCTTGGCCCAGTCAGAGTTGTCGCTTCAGAAGTCGCTAAGCGAGCGCTTCGATGAGCTGGCCACATTAACCAACCTGTTGCAGCAAAAAGAGCGAGAACTCTCTGGTCTCATCGAGCAGATGAAGGACAGTGAAAAAGCGCTTACGGATTCGAAGCCAATCAACAATGGCAATATAAAGAAAACCATTACGGCATTGAAGCAACGACGAAAAAAGGCTCGTCAATTTGCAAAAGATGTTGAGGTTATTCGCCAATCAGATCTCTTCGACGAAGCGTGGTACCTACAACAGTATCCGGACGCAGCAAAACATAAGCATGGCGCAGCAGGTCACTATCTAGAAAGAGCAGTGGAACTGGAAGTTAACCCTTCAACGGCTTTTGACGGCAATTGGTATCTTAAGACTCATGAGGATGTAAAAAGTGCGGGTATGAATCCGTTGTTTCATTATCTCAAATTTGGCCATAAAGAAAGTCGTCTGTTCAAACATTTACAAGTTAAACATCCGAATTGATAAGTTATAAAGACAACATGCAAACTCTAATAAGCGAAATTAAAAACAGCGGTCTATTTGACATCGATTGGTACCTTAAACAGTATCCTGATGTGAATTTGAGTGGTCTGCCGCCAGTGGAACATTACCTTAAGTTCGGTTGGAAAATTGGTCGCGATCCATCTCCTCATTTTTCGACTCAGGGCTACTTATCACATTATGAAGATGTACGTCAATCCGGGCTTAATCCGTTGGCACACTTCATACGTTACGGTATCAATGAAGGTCGTATAAAGGCTGGTGTAAAGGTACAAAAACCAAAAATCGAAGCCCTGCCCATAAAGCCTCGAGACACAGGCTGTCGATTCGATGCTGTAACTCAGCTTATGCTATTAAACGAATCGGGTGAAACCAATGCACCTGAGTATCATGAACTGTTAAAAAAGGTAAAGGAGCAACAGGCCAAGAAGTCGGAAGACGCTGAGACGAAAGAGGTCGATCCAATTCCGGGAGACTGGCCGAAAGATTTGCAGTTGCGTCCATTGCCCGAGTCAACCAACGACTACCAGTGGATAAAAAGGTACAAAAAAAATGCACTTCCTGATGAAATTGGCCTGAGTGTGGTTATACCCACTTTCAATCGTAGTCATATTCTCCGGGTGACCTTGGCTGCTATGCTGCACCAGCGTACAGATTATCCATTTGAAATTATCGTTGCCGATGACGGTAGCCAGGAGGATATCCCTAAGGTAGTTCGTGAGTTTGAAAATAAGCTCGAAGTCAAATATGTCCGACAAAAGGACACTGGCTACCGTCTCAGTGCAGTGCGTAATCTGGGACTTCGTACTGCCAAGTATGAGTATGTATCGATACTAGACTGCGATATGGCGCCAAACCCAGATTGGATACAATCAATTATCAATATCCTGATGGAGTCTGATGACGTTGCAGTCATTGGCCCAAGAAAGTATGTGGATACCAGCATGCTGGCTATCGACTATTGTGAAAGTACACCTGACTTTTTAGCGAAGTTGCCGGAAGTGCGAACAAACAACAGTGTAGCCGGTGCTGACGCAGGTGCTATCTCCGTAGATTGGCGTTTAGCCACGTTTGAAAGCACCGATAACCTAAGGCTGTGTGATTCGCCGTTTCGTTTCTTCAGTGGCGGAAATGTCGGCTTTTCCAAAAAGTGGCTTGAAAAGGCGGGGTGGTTCGATGAAGAGTTTGAAGCCTGGGGGGGGGAAGATGGCGAGTACGGCTACCGCCTTTACCGATCCGGTGCCTTTTTCCAATCCCATATGGGTGCTATGGCCTATCACCAGGAACCGCCAGGTAAAGAGAATGAGACCGACCGAGCTGGTGGCAAGGCGATCACGGAAAAAATTCGACTGGGTAAGGTGCCCTATTTTTATCGAAAGATAGCATCAATCGAACAGGCAGAAGTAAACCCAGTCCCTTTGGTATCGATTTACATCCCGGCTTACAACTGTGAGCAATATATCGTTCGATGTGTAGAAAGTGCGCTAAATCAGACAGTCAGTGATCTGGAAGTTTGCATCTGTGATGACGGCTCTACAGACAATACGTTAAAAGTGCTTCAAGAAAACTATGATAACCACCCCAGAGTTCGCTTCGTTTCGCAGCAGAATGGCGGAATCGGCGCCGCTTCTAACACTGCAGTAAAGCTTTGCCGTGGTTTCTATATCGGACAGCTGGATTCAGATGATTTTCTTGAGCCGGATGCTGTCGAGTTATGTCTTAAAGAGTTCTTAAAAGATCACTCACTCGCCTGTGTTTACACCACTAATCGCAATCTCGATGGCGAAGGAAAGCTGCTTGCCAATGGCTATAACTGGCCTGTGTATTCCCGTGAAAAGTTAACCACTGCTATGATTTGCCATCATTTCCGTATGTTTACTTCCAGAGCATGGAATTTGACTGATGGATTTGATGAAAAAATTACCAATGCGGTTGACTATGATATGTATCTAAAGTTGAGCGAAGTGGGGCCATTTAAGCACGTCAATAAGATTTGCTATAACCGTGTACTGCACGGTGAGAATACATCGATTATGAAATTGGCAGCGCAAAAGGAAAATCATTTTAAAGTAGTGAATGAATCATTGTATCGTCAAAATCTAGACGCACATGTTTACTCACCATACTCAACATTAGATTCTTGCAGAAAATATAAATTTACTAGTTGAACTTATGAAACCTATAATTGGATTAATTAATTTTAGCACTCTTTGTAAAAAGAACTCTGGTTCATTTATCTCATCTAGAGAAAGTGACTGGGAAACACATAAGCAAAGTGTCTTGTCAAGATCTCGACTAGAGGAAAGACTGTTCTATTTTGAACAGGTTTCACTCAAGCAGTTCGATTCTCAAGTTGATGTTAATTATTTTGAAGAATTTCGGCTTGTAATCTTAATTAGTACGCTACTTCATGACGATTTAAAAAAGAAAGTCTATGAATTGCAAGTAGGGCGACCATGGATGATAATTGAAGAGCGTGGGGAAGAAGATTGGTTAGATGCGACAGGTGCTATTTCTCGCGCATTAATCTCTCTGATTCGAGGGAGAGCAACTAAATATATTAATGAAGACAAAGTTTGCTTTGCATCTTTTCGGCTTGATGATGATGACTTTCTATCAACGAATTTCTTGAAGTCACTGTCCAGTTATATTAATGATGATAATGCTGGTAAATTTGTTACTTTTTCTCATGGTTTTAAATGTTGTTGGATATCCAAAAGAATTGTTAATCTTGTTCGAATTCATAAGCCGCTGATTGCAATAGGACTGTCGCATATTGGTCAGTTTTGTACAAAGACAATGGATTTCTCGACAGATCCTAAGACAGTTTTTTCAGGTGTGAATCACTACAAAATTGGAGAGTCGTCCTCAGTTATTGAAGATATCACTCCAGGAATGTTTATATGGTCGCAGCACTCGAATCAAGATACTCACAATCGATTTAAATCAGTTGAAATTGAAGATTATTGGAGAGAGATTCCAAATGAAAATCTTTACAAAGATTTAGGAGGATACGATGGAATCGAAAGTCACTTTAAATTAAATGATGCTTGATCACATATATCCTAAAGCTTGCAAGTTTGATGCGATTCATGTTGAAACAATGTTTCGTATAAGGTTTGACTTTGTTGTGTCAGTTGTAATTCCGACTTTGGTTTGCGATGAAAAGTTTGAGTTCGCATTTAATTCATTACGAGGCCAAACTTCAGAAAATAATGAAATATTAGTTGTAGTAGACAATTCGATTGCATGTAATAGGGTTAGCCATGGGGTGCGTCCTCTTATAAATTTTGTGAACCTTGGGGCATATGGCGCCCGTAACCAAGGTCTCAAGCACGCTACTGGCGATTTCATTACAGTCCATGATGCTGATGATTGGTCCCACCCACAGAAACTGGAGATGCAAGTTAAGGCATTGCTGGACAACCCCAAGGCAATGGCCAGCGTTTCCCACTGGGCACGCTGCACCACCGATATGCAGTTTGAAACCCGTCCCGATGGCAGTGTGGTGCATCGCAATATCTCCTCGCTGATGATCCGTCGCGAAGTGTTCGAGCGCCTGGGCTATTGGGACCGAGTGTCCGTCAACGCGGATACTGAATATTACTACCGTATCCTCGCGGCCTATGGCCCTGACAGCATTGTTGAAGTGATGCCAGGCAGGCCACTGGCTCTGGGGCGGCGCCATGAAGGCAGCTTAACCATGCAGCCGGAAACCCATTGGAAAACCCAATTTGGGGGTGTGCGCAAAGACTACATGGATGCGGCGCATAAATGGCATAAGGAGTGTGCAAAAACGGGCAATTGGTATATGCCCTTTGCCCCCAAAGAGCGCCCATTCCCGGTGCCTGAGCTGATTGATCGTGCTGTTATCGAGTTAGGCGAAAAGGTTTGGCCACACATTCGGGCCAAACAAGCGCCAAAGGATGGATCTCCGTGCATTTTGCTCTGCGGCCATGCCGCCGCAGAGCAACAGTTTGGCGCAGAACGCAGTCTTTTGGATCTGGCCAAAGCGATTGATGCCTGCGGTTATCGACTGGTCCTGACTCTGCCTGAGCGGCAAAATCACTATATTGAGCAGCTGAAACCCTATTGCAGTGACATCGTGTTACTGCCCGCCCCATGGCGTGAGGATGATGAAGTTTGGGATATCGCGGTTGACGCCTATCAACGCCTTATCAACCACTTCAACATCGATTTGATTCACGTCAATACGGTGGTGCACCGCACGCCGCTGCTGGCAGCCAAACGGCAAGGCACCAAAAGCGTATTGCATGTGCGTGAGCTGCTCAGCTCAGATTCCGCATTGCAGGCAGCAATGGGCCAGTCAAACCAAACCAGCACCGAGCCAACGGATATGGCGGATCTTGTGCTCGCAAATTCTCACTATACCGCCGAGCAGTTAGCTCACCGCAGAGACGCAAAAAATGGTGATCGATTAGACACTCAAATCCGGGTACTCACCAATACCGTCGAACTGAGCAAAGCATGGCAACCCAAAGCTTTCAGCTTGGGTGATCCCATTCGAGTCGGCATGATCAGCAGCAACCTGCCGAAAAAGGGCATTGCGGACTTTATCCGTGTGGCACAAGGGGCACTCGACGCTTCACTGGCCCTACAGTTTTATCTGATTGGTCCCCGTAACGAGCATATCGATTCATTAAGTCATGGCTTACCCAGTAATGTGGCCCTAATCGATTACAGTCCAGGTCCCGACGCCGCACTGGCTCATATAGACCTATTGCTTAACCTTTCTCTGTTTCAGGAAACCTTTGGCCGAACCGTTGCGGAAGCGATGTTGGCCGCCAAGCCCGTTATCACCTATCGATGGGGTGCCTTGCCAGAGCTCGTCAACAATGGATGCAATGGCTTTTTGGTGCACCTCGGGGACGTAGAGGGCGTCGTCTCCAGACTGGCCTATCTTTGCGACCATCCGGACCAGATCTATCAGTTTGGCCAGGAGGGCCAGGCCATGGCCCAAACCCGTTTCACCCCAAAGCGCTTTCGCGATGAACTGGCTCAAGTTTACCAGTCTCTGCTGGGCGTCAGCACACCAGTAACTCACTGAACACCCCACCGCCAGATGCATTGAGTATCTAAACAAGCGGTGTGCCCTTAATTAACGGAACGATAGAAATCCAATGAAAATCGCCATTGCCGGCACAGGCTATGTTGGCCTGTCCAATGCGGTGCTGCTGGCGCAGCACCATGAAGTGACAGCTGTTGATATTGTTCCGGAAAAAGTCGAACAGATTAATCAGCGCATTTCGCCGATTCAGGATACCGAGATTGAGCTCTTCCTGAAGGAGCGCCTGCTCAACCTGACCGCCACACTGGACTGGAAGGCCGCATACCAGCAAGCCGACTTTGTCGTGATTGCCACCCCTACCGACTATGATCCGGTTACCAACTACTTCAATACCCGTTCGGTAGAAGCGGTAATCGATAACGTTATGGCGGTCAACCCAAACGCCATTATGGTCATCAAGTCTACGGTGCCAGTTGGTTATACTGCGGCCGCCAAAGCCCGGTTTGGTACGGACAACATCCTGTTCTCTCCTGAGTTCCTCCGTGAGGGCAAAGCGCTGTACGACAACCTGTACCCCTCACGGATTATTGTCGGTGAACGCAGCCAGCGCGCAGAACAGTTTGCCAAGTTGCTGGCTGAAGGGGCGGTCAAACAAGACATTCCGACTCTCTTTACTGACAGCACCGAAGCGGAAGCCATTAAGCTGTTCTCCAACACCTACCTGGCGATGCGCGTGGCCTACTTCAACGAGTTGGACAGCTATGCCGAGGCGCATGGCCTGAGCAGTCGCCAGATTATTGAGGGTGTCGGCCTGGATCCACGTATTGGTGACCACTACAACAACCCCTCTTTTGGTTATGGCGGCTATTGTCTTCCCAAAGACACCAAACAGCTGCTGGCCAACTATCAGGACGTCCCGAATAACCTGATCCGGGCCATCGTCGATGCCAATACCACCCGAAAAGACTACATCGCGGATTCCATCATCCGACGTAACCCTCAGCGCGTCGGTGTCTATCGCCTGATCATGAAATCCGGTTCAGACAATTTCCGGGCCTCTGCGGTGCAGGGCATCATGAAGCGGATTAAAGCCAAGGGCATTGAAGTTGTGGTGTATGAGCCAGCGTTAGACGATGCGGAATTTTTTCATTCGCCGGTTATCAACAACCTCGAAGAGTTCAAAGCCAGCTGTGATGTGATTGTGGCCAACCGGCTGGTCGATGACCTGTCAGACGTGGTCAACAAGGTATACACCCGAGACCTTTTTGGTAGCGACTAAGGAGCCCCCATGTTCAGGGACTTTGAACTGACCTTCAGCGAACCGTGCAGTGAATTTGTGCGCAAAACCTACCCTAAGCACAAGGTGATTCTTGAGTACGGAGCGGGCGGTTCAACGCTACTGGCCGCCGGGAATGGCAACACCGTCATCACCACCGAGACCGACCCACGCTGGCTCATCGAGTTGATGGGGGCTTACAAAGAGCAGGGGCTGCCCGGCGATATCATCCCAATCTGGGCCGACATCGGCGCAACCAAAGCCTGGGGCTATCCCACTGATGACATTGCCATCAAGCAGTGGCCAGCCTACCCACAACGTCCATGGCACTATTGCAATGAACATGGGATTAAACCGGACCTTATCCTTATCGATGGCCGCTTTCGTGTTGCCAGTTTCCTGACCGCCTGCGTCAACATCACTAAAGCGACTACGCTGTTGTTCGATGACTTTGTCGAGCGCGAACACTACCACGTAGTGAAACAACTGTTTGAGCCCACCCAAATTATTGGCGAGCGAATGGCGGTATTTCGCCTT
Organism: Ferrimonas balearica DSM 9799; assembly: GCF_000148645.1. Classification (NCBI taxonomy): domain Bacteria; kingdom Pseudomonadati; phylum Pseudomonadota; class Gammaproteobacteria; order Alteromonadales; family Ferrimonadaceae; genus Ferrimonas; species Ferrimonas balearica. The sequence continues at coordinate 484,207 of NC_014541.1, read as the reverse complement.
CGCCCCAAAAAAGTCTCCAGCCAGTTTCTGTTGGAACATATCGATTACTACCTTGATCCCAGATAGATGCCCTCGAGTATGAAAGCGATTATCCCCGTTGCCGGTTTGGGCACCCGTATGTTGCCCGCCACCAAGGCCATCCCCAAAGAGATGCTGCCCATTGTCGATAAACCTCTGATTCAATATGTGGTTAATGAAGCGATTGCCGCTGGAATTAAAGAGATCGTTCTGGTGACGCACTCCAGTAAAAACAGCATTGAAAACCACTTTGACACCAGCTTTGAACTTGAAGCCACGCTGGAAAAACGGGTAAAGCGCCAGTTGCTCGACGAAGTGCGGGGTATCTGTCCCAAAGGCGTTACCATCATGCACGTTCGCCAGGGCGAGGCCAAAGGACTGGGCCATGCCATCGCCTGCGCCAAAGCCATTGTCGGTGATGAACCCTTTGCCGTGCTGTTGCCCGATGTGATTGTTGACCAATTTCAATGCGAGCTGACTCAGGACAATCTGGCTGAAATGGTTGCCCGCTTTAAGGCGTCCGGCCACAGCCAGATCATGGTTGAACCTGTTCCAATGGAAACGGTATCCAACTATGGTGTTGCCGACTGCGGCGGCATCCGGCTTGCGCCGGGAGACTCATCGGCCATGACGGCGGTTGTTGAAAAGCCCGCGATGGAAGACGCCCCCTCCAACCTCGCGGTGACAGGACGTTATGTGCTTGATCGGTCTATCTGGCCTCTCCTGGCCAAAACCGCCCCGGGAGCCGGTGGTGAAATTCAACTGACCGACGCCATTGCCGAACTGATGAAAACCCATCAAACCGAGGCTTACCACATTGTCGGCAAGAGCCACGACTGCGGCAGCAAAGCGGGATACCTCTGTGCCAACCTGGAGTATGGGTTACAACACCCGGATACCGCAGATGCGCTAAAAACGGCGATTCAATCTGTCGCTGGCCCCGAAACCCACAATGCCGCATAATTCTCTATATAACTGATAAAAATACATTTAGCCCCAGTGCGACCGCATTGGGGCTTTTCAACACTTAAGAGATTCCATGACGTTTTTCTCTGAGGCGCAGGGTTGGCTCTCCCCTAAAATCCAGTTCCGCTTGTTGCCCAAGAAAGAACTGCAAACCGGCCAGAGCCTGGATTGGGCATCAACGGGGTATGACCCAACCTTTCACCTGAAACATCGCGGCGCCGCACCGAAGGGCTGGTATATGGTCAGCCTTCGTATCACGGCCTCTGTGCCGAGGGTAACCGCCAAGCTTTACGCCGACTACGGCGAGGGCATTGATGAAAAGCAGGCGCTTCAGTTTAGCGTAAAAAGCGGCACCCTTTTTAAGCGGGTTTGCCTGTTTCAGGATAGACCCGTTCGCCTGCGCCTTGACCCGTGCCAACAGCCTTGTGAATTCACGGTAGAGCACCTGGCCTTTACCAAATTGACCGAAAGGCGGGCCCGGGCACTGATGCAGAAAAAACTGCAGGGCAGACGTAACCTTGGTGCGCTCTCCTCTCTGGACAGTTCCCCCCTGCTCGAGCAATACAACCAATGCTTTGACCATAACCTGAGTGCAATTACCTACGCACAATGGATGTCTCAGGTCGAAGCCCCGACGTTGGACAGCAGCAGTCTGGAAGCGATCTATCGTAAGTTGGCTAACAAGCCGCTGATTTCCGTGCTGCTCACCACCTACAACACGGAACCTGAGCTGCTACGCCAATGCATCGAGTCGGTTCAGGGGCAGCGCTACCCGCACTGGCAGCTCTGTATTGCCGATGACGCTTCAAGTCATGAGCCCGTCCGTGAGTTGCTTCGTGAATTTGCCGAAACCGATAAGCGGATTCGGCTGGTCCTTCGGGAAAAAAATGGACACATTTCTCAAGCCAGCAACTCGGCACTCGAACTGGTAAATGGGGAGTTTGTCGCCCTGCTGGATCATGATGACTTATTGGCGCCTCATGCTCTGCTGATGATGGTGAAAGCCATCAATGACGCCCCCGAAGCCCAGTTTTTCTACTCTGACGAAGATAAGATCGACGAACACAACCAGCGAAGTGAGCCTCACTTTAAATCCAGCTGGAACCGGGACCTGTTCTACTCCCATAACTACATCACGCACCTGGCCGTTATCCAAACCGAGTTGGTTCGACGGATCGGCGGGTTCCGAGCGGGAGTCGAAGGCAGCCAAGACTACGATCTGTTTCTGAGAGCCATTGGTCACCTTGGCAATCGACAAATTGTTCACGTCCCTCATGTGCTTTACCACTGGCGTGCCATCAATGGTTCAACGGCACTGAGCGCTTCACAGAAAGGCTATACCTCAAAGGCGGGACTCAAAGCGCTGCGCGATTACTTTAACTCGACCAATCTGGAAATTGAGGTGACACCGCATCGCCTCAATAACTGCTATCAGGTTCGCTGGCCGCTCGCCGAGCCGTCACCACTGGTCAGCCTGATCATACCCACTCGGGATGGCTATGAACTGCTAAAACAGTGCATCAGCAGCATCCGCAACAAAACGCGATACTCCGCATTCGAGATTCTGGTTATCAACAACCAAAGCCAATGTCCCAAAACCTTGGCTTACTTTCGAGAGCTCGAACAAACCGGACAAGCGAGAGTGGTCGATTTTGATGACGAGTTTAACTTCTCAGCCATCAACAACCTTGGTGTGGCGCATGCCCGGGGACAGATTGTCGGGTTAATCAATAACGATATTGAAGTGATAAACCCCGATTGGTTGGATGAGATGGTTCGTCATGCCAGTCGTCCCGATGTGGGTTGCGTCGGGGCCAAGCTTTTCTATCCCGATGGTCGTATTCAGCACGCTGGCGTGGTGCTTGGCATCGGTGGTGTGGCTGGGCATGCTCACAAGTACTTTGCGGGCCACCACAACGGCTATCACTCTCGCCTGAGCCTGGTGCAGAACTACTCGGCCGTTACCGCCGCCGCACTGTTGGTTCGAAAATCAGTCTATCTGGAAGTTGGGGGACTGGAGCCCCTGCTGAAAGTCGCGTTCAATGATGTGGACTTTTGCCTCAAGGTCCGCGAGGCGGGATACCGAAACGTATGGACCCCCTTTGCTGAGCTGTACCACCATGAGTCGGTCAGCAGGGGCTTCGAAGACACTCCTGAAAAGCAGGCCCGCTTTAGTAATGAGATCCGGTGGATGGAAAAGCGCTGGGGCGAGGTATTGAAGTCTGACCCCTGCTATAACCCCAATCTGAGCCTGACCCACGAAGACTTCTCATACAACACCGAACCCGCTTTGACACCGTCACCATGAATCAAACCATTTTACTGCTGGGTCCTTCAGGCATTGGTAAAACCACCGTTGTGAAGGCCCTGACTCAACGCACACCTTCGGTAGCGTCGGTGACGTTGGACAACATCACCCATCGATACGCGCGGGCACAAGGGTTGATTGGCCCTAAAGAGGATCTCAATGCGCTCATTGCAGCGCTTGAGCACGACCGTGAGCGCTTTCTGAGTTTTGGTCAGGAAGCCTTAGCCATACACACCGAGAGTTTGGTGGATAAGTCGGTCATTGTTGATGTGGGAACCGGATTTCTTGATGCCCCTAGCTCAAAAACCTGGATCCGGGGATATTGTTCAATCTGTCTTAGTGCGGACTCTGCTGCGGCTTTCGATCGCTTTCGTAAAGCCAGGCAACTGGATATTACTTACGAACAATACATGACAACCCAGTTTTCCAAGTGTCGCAGTAGTACCTATCAACTCGCAGATACCGTGATAAAGACCGACGCGCTCTCCCCTGATGAAACCGCACATCGTTTTGCCTGCACCGTATTTGGCATGCTCCCTAAAGAGCAAGCCCGCATTGCTTTGGCCGAATGGCTGAGAGACTAGTTTGATGAGTCTCAATTTCGTTGAGAGGCTGCGACTCTGGCCAACGCCGCGCAAAACGGGGTTGTTCCAACCCCAGTCCAGAGAAACCTCAAACAAGATAGAGCGCACCTGGGTTGTCAGTGAACTTAATACTCCCACCATGGATTATTACTTTCGCAGCAGACAACACCGCTTTCGACGTTATCAGGAGCTGTGCTCGAGACAGTTGCCAGAGAAGGGTCACCCACTATGGACGGCAGCGAACGCTCGAGTCATCCTGAGCCGGAATGTGCCGTTGAGATGGTTACATGCCCTCAATGCACTATCAGTAAAGCCCGCCTCCATTGTGTGGTTTATCGATGATGACATCCCCGGGGCACATCAAGACAAAAGTCTGCCCGACGACTATCGAAAGCGCTTATCTAAGTGGTACACGCAGGCATACCCATTGCTGCAGTCACTTTGCACTGAGGTATGGGTATCCACTCGCTACCTTGCAGAGAAATATGCCCTTCCCGACCAGAGCGTCCTACCACCTTTGCAGTTAAGTTCACCCTGCAACTCGATGGTTAAATGCTTCTATCACGGAAGCAGCAGCCATACTCTTGAGTGGGCATTTATTCATCAGTTTGTCACTGCAGTGCAAGCCCGTTACCCCAATACCTGGTTTGAGCTTATCGGTGATCACAGCTTGAAACGACGGTTCAAGGGCGTTCCCCGTGTCACGATTATCCACCCTCTTGACTGGCAAAACTATCAGGCACTGATCCAAAGTCGCCGAATGGATATCGGACTGGTGCCTCTGTATGATTCTCCCTTCAATCGAGCTCGCTCCCATACCAAGATGCTTGATATTCACAGACAGGGAGCGATTGGAATCTATGGTTCCCGATTCCCACTAGCCAACAGAATTAAGGATGAGGAAGCTGGCGTGGTCTGTGAGGACGGTCTGGATAATTGGCTGCACGCTTTTTCTTACGCAATGGAAATGCCAAAGGACAAAACTTTCGAAAAAGCGACCCGCCTGATAGAAAGCGTTGAGTCCGCAGAACAATAAAGTGTCTCAACCGTTCACATTGCGTGATAAGCCACTTTCAAAACCCAATCGCGTTCGTACAAGACACCGCGTTTCGTCCTGACCATAAAACACAATCTGAACCATGACCTACTACACCAACTCGGCGGGGATACTCGCACGTCAGGCCGTCTTGCATGCTGCACTGGCTCAACCGCTGGAGCGACTCAACGCCCATGCCGTTACCGGTAAAGGCGATGTTTACATCGGATGGGGCCTGAAGCCCAATAGCCTGGCGATGAAACAACAGGCCGCTGAGAATGGGGTGCCGTTCTGGCACCTGGAAGACGGCTTTATCGGCTATACCGGACACCCCGCTAAGGGGGGACACAGCCTGTCCGTGGTTGTGGATAAGCAGGGCATCTATTATGACGCGTCTCAGCCCTCCGAGCTGGAGCAGCATATTGTTGATGCTGGCCGGGACAGTGCCCTGTGTGAACGGGCGCATAACCTGATTGCCCGAATTCGCCAATACGGCATCACCAAGTACAACGTCTATCCCGACTTTAACAGCCAGACCCAACTGCCTTCAGATCTGAAGCAACAGCTGGATGGTCGCCCTTATGTGCTGCTGGTCGATCAGGTGGCAGGTGACCTCTCCATCGCCGCAGCTCAGGCCAGCGAAGCGGACTTTCTCGATATGGTCGCTGCCGCCCGTCAGCGCTATCCCGATGCGGCGCTGGTGGTACGGACCCACCCGGATACCCGGCTGGGCAAAAAGTCCGGGGTACTGGCCAGACTGGCCCGCCACCCGGCTTTGCAGTCGGTGATCTGGGTTAAGCAGGCTTGCCACCCCCATGCCCTGATCCACCACTGCCTGGCGCTCTTTACCGTCTCCTCCCAGATGGGATTTGAGGGGCTGATCCTGGATAAGCCGGTGCACTGTTTTGGCCAGCCTTTTTACGCTGGTTGGGGGCTGACTGACGACGCTAAGCCCCATGACCGCCGCGCGGCACTGCATCGGGCTGGCATCACCCTGCCCCAGTTGGTGGCCGCGGCACTGATCCTCTACCCCCGCTACGTCAATCCCATCACCGGCCAGCGCTGCGAAGTGGAGGAGATCATTGAACTGCTGGCGTTGCAGCAGCGTCCAGAGCCCCAGTACCAAACCCTGTATCTGGCCGGCTTCTCGCTGTGGAAACGCGCCTTTATCGGCAAGTTCTGTGGCCATCTGGCTCACAACATTCGGTTTGTCAGCAAGCCCCCCAAGCAACTTGGCCACAACGACAAACTGCTGGTATGGGGCCAACGTTTTACCGAACAACAGGATGCCATCCGGGTTGAAGACGGCTTTGTGCGCTCCAGTGGGCTGGGTTCCAACCTGTGCCGTCCAGCCTCATTGGTGGTCGACCAGCGGGGCATCTATTTCAATGCGCAACAGAACAACGACCTGCGCCATCTGCTTAACCACCTGATGGTCAGCGAAGCCGACCAAGCCCGCGGAGCCGCGCTGATCCATAAGCTGGTCAGCGCCGACATCAATAAGTACAACCTGATCAGCCAGAACCGATACCAACCGTCAGCCGAACATCCACTGCGATTGCTGGTGGTGGGGCAGGTGGATGGCGATGCTTCCATCACCACCGGCAGCCCGGTGGTGACCAGCAATGAAGCGCTGCTGTGGGCGGTACGCAAAGCGTATCCCGAGGCTCACATCCTCTACAAAGCTCATCCGGATGTGGTGGCGGGGAATCGCGAAGGACAGATCTCGCAAGCGTGCTATGACGCCTGCGTCGATGAGCAGGTGGCCGAATACGGGCTGAATCAGCTGTATCCTCACATCCATCAGCTCCATACCATGACGTCGCTGGCTGGCTTTGAGGCGTTATTGCGGGGCATCCATGTGGTGACCTGGGGACAACCCTTTTACGCCGGCTGGGGGCTGACTGAAGACCGTAATCCCGCTCACGATCGCAACCGCCAAAGAACGCTGGAGGAGTTGGTTTACATCGCGATTGCGGCCTATCCCAGCTACGTAGACTGGGCCACCGGGCTGTTTACCACTCCGGAATGGCTGATAGACCTACTCGCAAACAATAAGACCGACAGCAGCCACCGCCCGAACAGGTTTCAGCGCTGGCAGCTCAAGCTTGGCTACCTTGTGGATACCTTAAAACCCCAATGAATATCCTGCTGTTACAAGGCCCCCTTGGCCCCTTCTTCCGCACGCTTGGCAACCACTTGGTTGCTGAGGGGCACAACGTATTTCACATCAGTTTTAACGGCGGCGATGAGTGCTGGAGAAGCCAGGGCTCTCTGTACCGGTTTACCAGCACCATGAAGGAGTGGCCTGCCTACTTCCGCCACTTTTGCCAACAGCACCAGATTGATTCGGTGGTGTGCTACGGCGATTGCCGCCCCTACCACGCCAAAGCCAGCAACATCTGTCGCCAGCTTGATATCGCTTTCTGGGCTCTGGAAGAGGGCTACCTGCGTCCGGACTTTGTCACCATGGAGCTGGGTGGCGTTAACGCCAACAGTTCGCTGTATCCGATGCGACGCCACCTGCCAAAATTCAATCCAAAACACGCTTTCCAGATTAAGCATCAAGCGGGAAAAACCTTTGGCAGCCGCGCCTGGTTTGCCATCCGCTACCATGTGATAAAGCGACTCGGTGTTAGCGCGTACCCCCACTTTGTCAGCCACCGCCCCTGGGGCCTGCTCAAAGAAGCCCTCAGCTGGGTCAAAGGCGGGTTGCTGAAGCTGCGCTTTAAATCCATCGACCGTGCCATGCTGCAGGAGCTGCAAGCAGAGAAAGGGCGGGTGTTTCTGCTGCCGCTGCAGGTCTCGGAGGACTTCCAGATCCTCAGCCACTCCAACTACCGCGATGTGGCTACCGTCATCAAAGAGGTGGTGGGTTCTTTTGCCCGCCATGCCGACAGTGCTGACACCCTGCTGATCAAGCACCATCCGATGGATCGCGGCTACATCAACTACCAACCCCTGATTAATCAACTGCGCGAGCAGCACCATCTGGGTAAGCGCCTGCGCTTTGGCTATGAGCTGCCGTTGCCGGAGGTTTACCCCCTGTTGAAGGGCGTGGTGACCGTCAACAGCACCGTAGGGCTGTCTGCCCTGCTTCACCACCTGCCGGTTAAGTGCCTGGGCAAAGCGCTGTACGACATTCCGGGGCTAACCACGCCCGGCCCCCTGTCGTCATTCTGGCGACAGCAGCAACCGGTCTGCGAAGCAACGTTTGATGCGGTACGCAACGCGTTATTGCATCAAACCCAGATCAACGGCAGCTTCTTCACCCTGATGGAGGAGACCGCCGTCGAAGTCGCACAGGTGATGGTGCAGCACCACAGCCAGCAGCGGGAGCTGAGAGCCGCCAGCTGAGCTGGCACTCAAGCAACCCAGACAGGGGCCTTTACGGCCCCTTTTTTGTGGCTTAAAAGCGGTAGCCAAACACCAGATTGTGGGTGTTCAGTGCCGGATTTACCTCATACATGCCACCATTGGACATGTGCTGGTATCGGTACCCGAACTGCAGGTCTTTCTGCACGTTGAGCAGCATGGAGAAGGAGTAGGAGTACTGCATCCTGCCGCCGTAATCCTTGGCCCGCCCCTGCTCCGCCTGAAAACGGTGCTCAGACAGGTAGCGCACCTTGCCGTCCGCGCGGAGCATCAGGTATTGCCAGGGCTCCCAGCGCAGGCCGAGGCCACTGAATACCATGGGCGCATTCTCCACCTCGGTATCGAGGGTGCCGCCACCGAAGGCCCAGTCGACCCCCACCTGATAGCGAGGAATCATCCAAAGCGGTTGCTGATACTCAATCTCGAAGGTGGAGACATCGACATTCTGCTCCGTCACCGGCTGACCGCCGGAAAGTTGGATTTGGCGACTGTCCAGCAGTGACAGGCTGTGAGCGTTAGAAGAGAGGGTAAGAAGCGCAAGGCTTATAACAGGCAAACAAATACTTTTCATCGTCAGGAATCCGCAAACTGATGGCCCAATTCGGCATTGGGAAAGCACCTGGTTGCACATTCCTTGTGTTAAGCCGGGTCCTAACTGCTAACAGCGACTGAAGTACTCCTGAACTTGTCCTTTACGGCGAAAAGGGACAATGTTTCAACCTTGTACCGACTTACCAATCAAACTATAGACGCCGAAAAACCGCTCTGGATGAACCCGCTGGTTCATTTGCAGATGAGCGAATTTTGTCTCCTAAATTTCAGTCAGTTAGGCCAGCACAAAAAACATCACCTCCCCGCTCTCCCCACCCATACCCCACAAAAAACGGGCCACTCGGCCCGTTGTTATCCATCTTGCTGCTGCGTTCGAGGCGTTACTGCCCTCGCTGCGCTTTCACTTTTTCAATCAGCGCGGCCCACTGCGGGTACTCCTTAAGGCTCTGCTCAAGGTCGCCCCAGGGAGCCATCACCGCCGCCATCTCCGGCTTGTCGCCCTGCTCCGCCTGAGCCCACTGGTACAGATAAACAAAGGCTGAGGCGCGGAAATTGGCTAGGCAATGCACCAGCACGGTTTTGTCCTGGTAACGGGACATCACATTAAAGAAGGCGTCCACGTCGTCGGTGGTGGGATTTTGCCAATCCACCGGGATGGCGACGTACACCATGCCCGCGTCGGTCACCAACTCCGCTTCGTTGCTGTACGCCTTATTGCTGCTGTCGGGCATCAGGTTGATCACCACCTCTACGCCAGCCTGGTGCAGTCGGGCGAAGTCGGCGGGCATCGGCAAGCCCGCGGTCAGCAGGCTGGGGGACACGGTTTGAAAAGCGCGGATGTCCTGTACCGGGGTCATATCCGGCAGGGCGGCGTGGGCCATCGGCATCAGGGTCAGCGCCGCGGCGAAAGAGAACCATCTCATTTGTGATATCCATTGATGTGTGAGGCCTAAACACTGGCTGTGGATCCCGGTAAAAGTTCACTCGCAGATTCAGGAGTGCGACAACGAGCCCACATCGGCCTGCAAAGGGTAGTGCCCCGGTTCCGGTTCACCACCCTGTATGTGGGCATTTGCCCTCCCCTGCTCAACTGGTAAACTCTTGCCCCAATATTGTTAGAACCTAGACAGAGCGAGAACCCCGATGGGACGCAGTTTTGAAGTGCGCAAGGCCTCCATGGCCAAGACCGCTGGTCAAAAGACCAAGGTCTACTCCAAGTACAGTAAAGAGATCTACGTGGTTGCGAAGAACGGCAGCCCGGATCCGGATGCGAACCTGGCGCTGCGCGGCCTGATCGAACGAGCTAAGAAAGATCAGGTTCCGGGCCACGTTATCGACAAGGCCATCGACAAGGCCAAGGGCGGCGCCGGTGAAGACTACGTTCCGGCACGCTACGAAGGCTTCGGCCCGGGTAACTGCATGGTGATCGTTGACTGTCTGACCGACAACAATAACCGTACCTTTACCGACGTGCGCCAGTGCTTCGTGAAAACCAACGCCAAGATCGGCTCTCCGGGCGTGGTATCCCACATGTTCGACCACCAGGCGATCTTCTCCTTCGCCGGTGACGACGAAGACGGCGTACTGGAAGCGCTGATGATGGCTGACGTTGACGTGACCGACGTGGAAGTGGAAGACGGTATGACCACCGTGTTCGCCCCCAACACCGAGTACTTCAAGGCCAAAACCGCCCTGCAGGAAGCCTTCCCGGGCATCGAGTTCGAAATGGAAGAGATCACTTTCGTACCGCAGACCTACACCAAGATCGAAGGCGACGACGTGGCCATGTTCGAGAAGTTCCTGGGCATGCTGGAAGACTGTGACGACGTGCAGAACGTCTACCACAACGCCGAACTGTAAGGCGCACAGAATCCGAGAAAGCCGGTCAACTGACCGGCTTTTTTAGTGCCCGAAAAAAGGGAGCCCTAAGGCTCCCAGGAGGCCGACCGGCACTCGCCTACCGGTCGATGCAGAACCCTCAGAAGCTGTGCACGTCGGCGTGGCACACCGCGCAGCTTTCAATGGGCGGGTTGGGGATGGCGTTGGCCGGGTCAACAATCGAACCCTGGGCTACGGCATGGGCCGCCACCGCTTCAGACTCGTGGCAGGCCAGACAGGTTGCCGCCACCGGAGAAACCCGATCCACATTGTCGATATCCAGGCTGACCCGGAAGCCAGTCTTGCCGGACATCAACGCGCCGCCACCATCGAACCACTGGTCACTGACGTGGCAGGCCTGGCAGTCACCGAGCATATTGGGGTAACCAATGCTCTCGCCCTCGCCAAAGTACTCGCTGTGCCCGGCGTGGAACTTGTGGGTGTTCAGGCCAAGGTCACGGGAGCTCCCCTTGAAGAAGATGACATTCTCGTTGTGGCAGTGGACGCACTGTTCAATCCGATCCACCCCGTGGTGACCCCGTTTGCCGTAGGCGATATCACCATGGCAATCGTTGCACTTGGCGATGGAGACCACACCGCCTTCGTCGGTGGCGTAGCGGGACTTCACCACGTCCGGATTGGCCGGATTGGCGGTATCGAAGTACACCGCGTCGTTGTTCATCGCCAGCGAGATGGTGTCATCGATCTCGGCGCCACAGGTGGTCAGCGCGCCGTTGTCGGCACACAGCCGCACGTCAGAGATGATCACGCCGGTGCCGGTCACGATGCTGGTGGGCGCGGTGGTGCTGGTCAGGTAGTGGGTGCCGTTAAATGCCGCTTCGCGGAACGGGGCAGTGCCGGTGCCATAGGCCTGATACGCCAGCGCATAACCACTGTCCGCCTGGAAGTTCACCAGCCACTTCTGGGCGCTGGAGATAAAGTCCAGGGTGGCCAGATCACCGGTAAACTCCGCACCATCCAGATAGGCTTTGAAGCCAAAGCTGATGGTGGTCAGCGTCGGGTCGGTGCCATCCGGTGCCACAGTGATGGTGGCCGGGTCCACTTCGGCATAGAACGCGTCCTTCAGCAGGCTGCGGATGCCGATCTCGTGGGCCTGCATCACGCCGAGCGCGCCGCTGCCGTGGCAGGAGTCGCAGGAGGCGTCGTCCGCCACCACGATGCCGCGGTGGTTTTCACCGGTGCGCGGGTCGGTGTTGATGTGGCAAGCCACACAGGCGTCGCGATAGATGTTATCGCTGAACGCGGTATTGCCTTCGTGGCAGGCCAGGCAGTTGTTGAGTTCACCGGGGTAGTGGATGTGACCCATAAACTCCAGGGCGTCGCCACTCAAGCTGTCAGCGATATGGCTACCGGCGTGGAGGCGGTGCACCAGTACGGTGAGATCCCAATTGCCCTCGTTCCAGCCGTTGGCAACCTGCTCATCACTGGCTTCCCAGAAGGGGTTGTGGCAGTTCACGCAGTTACCGACGCTCTGGTAGTTGTGGTGGGCATGGATGTTGGCGATGATGCCGCCCTCTTCCCCGCCGTGACAGGCCTGGCAGGCGCTGTCATCAACCAGGTTGCGGCCACTGTCCGCCAGCACTTCGCCGGTTTCCGGGATGTAGTCCAACCGCTCGGACAACACCTTGTCTTCCACGCCATTACCGTTGCTGTCGACAATGTTATAGCCGCGCAACCAGAGGCGGTGGGTCAGGCTCAGGTCGTCCCCTTCCAGCAGGACCGGGGCCGGTGTGTCGGCGTGTTCCCAGGTGCCGGTGTAGGTGCCCGGCTCGGTTTCCACCAGAGTACAGGCCTTGTAAGTTCTGCCCCGCACCGTCACTTCACCGCCGCCAAGGGCGCAGTACATCGAGGAGGCGCCACTGCTGAGGTAGCTGTGGCTGGCCCAGGCGGTGGGCGCGCCGATGTCGCTGTCGTTGATGGTGAGGTGGGAGAGGTAGATGGCCACCTGATCGAGGCCAACAAAGGGAATGTCCTGACCGCGGATGTCCTTGCCCATCAAATCAAACTGAATGCCGAACTCCTCGGCAATCTGAATGTTTTCAGGCAGCAGAACAAAGCTGAGGTCAGCGGCGTTTTCTGCGGTGGTGGTGAAACTGCCGGCAGGCAGTCCGGGGTCACCCGGAGGACCCGGAGGCCCGACTTCACCGGGAGCGCCATCCTCGCCGTCGTCCCCGCATGCCGAAAGCGCCAATGCACTGACCAAAGCCAGTGCCAACAGGTGCAGATGATGGGTGCGCATAATATCCATCCTTAGCGTTGCTATATTTCGCGTTATTTACACTCGTACAACATCACGTCATCCTCCTTGTAGCATGCCTGTTGACTCACTTGGATGCGGCCACGCCTTTATCTGAATTTGATTTAATCTGGATCAATTTCGCAGGGAACCTAGGTCAAAGATTCGAAAAATAAACCCCTTTTCTCCGATCGGCCCCACCGCCTCACTCATAAAAAAAGGCGCCCCTGTTGGGACGCCTTTCTGACTCATTTTTTCCGCGATTAACGGTCCAGCCCACCCAGGCACAGGTACTTGATGTCGAGGTAGTCATCGAGGCCATACTTGGAGCCTTCGCGGCCATGCCCGGAGGCTTTGATGCCGCCAAACGGCGCCGCCGCGTTGGAGAGGATGCCATCGTTGATCGCCACCATGCCATACTCCAGCGCCTCACTGACCCGGAATACCCGGCCGATGTCGCGGCTATAGAAGTACGCGGCCAGACCAAATTCACTGTCGTTGGCCTGGGCAATCACCTCCTGCTCATCCTCGAAGGGGATCAGCGGCAGTACCGGCCCGAAAATCTCGTTGCGGGCCACGGCCATGGCGTTGCTTACCCCACTGAGCACCGTCGGCGGATAGAAATAGCCCTGAACCGGGGCGTTGCCCACCACCTGCGCTTGGGCGCCCTGGGCCAGCGATTGCTCCACCAGCTCTGCCACCTTTGCCACCGCCGCCGGGCCCACCAGCGGGCCAATCTGGGTCGCCGCATCCAGACCATCGCCCACCGTCAGCTGCGCCACCGCCTCAACCACCTTGGCGGCAAACGCGTCGTATACCGCGCGGTGCACAAAAATGCGGTTGCTGCACACGCAGGTTTGTCCGGCATTACGGAACTTGGCCACCATCAGGCCCTGAACCGCCGCATCGAGGTCGGCATCGTCGAACACGATAAAGGGGGCGTTGCCGCCCAGCTCCATCGAGGTACGCTTCACCCCTTCGGCACACTGGGCCAGCAGGATCTTTCCGGTGGCGGTGGAGCCGGTAAAGGAGAACTTACGGATCAGCGGGTGTTGGGTCAGCACCCGGCCAATGCCCGGTGCGTCGGTGCCCACCACCACGTTCAGCAGCCCATCAGGCAGGCCCGCCCGCTGGGCCAGCTCAGCCACCGCCAGGGCCGACAGCGGCGTTTCTGCCGCAGGCTTACCCACAAAAGCGCACCCCGCCGCCAGCGCGGGCGCGGCTTTACGAACCAGCATGGCGTTGGGGAAATTCCACGGGGTAATGGCCCCCACCACCCCCACCGGCTGCTTGATCACCAGTACCCGCTTATCGGAAGAGGGTCCGGGCAGGGTGTCGCCATAAATCCGAACCGCCTCTTCGGCATACCACTTCACGTAACTGGCGCCGTAGGCGATCTCGCCTTTTGCTTCCGCCAGAGGCTTGCCCTGTTCCAGGGTGAGGAGGCGCGCCAGATCATCAATGTGAGCCAGCATCAGGTCATGCCAGGCCATCAACGTTGCGCTGCGCTCAGCGGCGGGCACTTTGGCCCACAACTTCTGGGCCCGGTCGGCCGCTTCCACAGCCCGCTCCGCCAACTCTGCCCCGGCGCCTTCCACCAGTGCCAGGGGCACGCCGTTAGCCGGATTGTCGACACTAAAGCGGTCATCCCCGGCCAGCCACTGGCCATCAATAAAGGAACACTGCCGCAGCAGTCCGCTGTCACTTATCGCTTTCATTACGCTCTCCCTGCCCAACCATAGAGACAAAACTTTAAACAGATTGTTTAGAATTTAAAACCACCCACTGAATCCTTATCCATTACCAAGGCAGAAATTGGCCACTTTTTCCTTTATATTCATCCACTCAGGATTCAATCACTTAATGACAAAAAGGACGAGTCATCCGTGAATTGGCAACAGGGCTACAACGCCGTCAGCGTCGCTCATCTGGTGCGGACCGCACTGGAGAAGGAGGACCTGACCACCGCCATCGAGCTGTGCCATGAGCTCAACCAGCGTGCGCCGGATTACGGCCCGGGCTGGCATCTGGCGGCTGAGATTGCCCTGTTGCGGGATAACCCGGCTTCGGCCCTGGCCATGGCTAAACGGTCGCTCGCCTGTCAGGCCGACAGCGCCGCCGAACTGCTGGTGGTGGAGTGCCACTGCCGCCTTGGCCAGTACCGGGAAGGGCGGGCCGCCGCCCGGGTGCTGGGCCACGGCCTGCCGCCCTCGCTGGCCCTGAAGCGGGCCGAGCTGCTGCTGGCACTGCACTGCCCGGACGATGCCGCTGCCCAGTACCGCTATCTGCTGGAGACAGAAGGGGCCAACCCAACCTTGCTGAGCGCGCTGGCTGATGTGCTGAGCGAAATGGGGCAGCTCAGGGAGGCTGAGCAGGTGCTCGACCAGGCCATTCAGCTGGCCCCCCAACAGGATGCCCTGTGGACCCAACGGGCCTACCTGCGCAAGCAGAGTGAAGCCAACCACCATATCGAAACCCTGCAGTTCGCCATCGCCCGGCGCGACCGTCCCTGTCCGCAGCTGCATTTTGCCCTGGCCAAGGAGTGGGCTGACCTGCGCTGTGAGGACGCCGCCTGGCACAACCTCCATCTCGGCGCCCGCCAGCAGCAGGCACAACAGCCCTACGACGCCAGCCGTGATCTGTCGCGCCTGCGCGCCATCCGGGCCCATTGGAGCGCCCCCGCGTCCAAAGCGGCTGAGACCACAGCGGAAGGCCCACAACCCCTGTTCCTGATCGGCCTGCCGGACGGGGCCATCGACGCGCTGGCCGACCACCTGGCCCAGCACCCGCAGGTCTTCCACCTCGGTGCCCATCAACGCTTCCTGCCAGAACTGGAGCGCCAACTGGCACGACAGGCCCGATTGCGGGATCGCCCCTTATGGAGCACTCAGGCCAAACTGGCCGCCAGCGCCCAGCTGGACCCGGCCGCGCTTGGCCAGGCCTATCTGGCCAGCCTGCCACCGGAGGCGGAAGAGGCCCGCTGGGTGATCGACACCTCGCCCCAACACGACCAACACCTGGGGCTGCTCTTGCGTGCCCTGCCCCATGCCCGTGCGATCGCTCCACTGGCACCGCTGTCCCACAGCGGCGCGGCGCTGTATCAGGCCGACCCACGCCAGACCGGCCCCTACCGCTATGACCCGATTGAGCTGGCCCGATACCTCAAAGGCCACCGCGCGCTGATGCAGCACTGGCAACGCTGCCACCCGGAACAGCTGCTCTGCCTTGACCTGAACCAACCCGCTGGCGTAGCCACCGAGGCGCTGTGGCACCACCTAGGTTTTGCCCCACCGCCCCCCAGCAAGGCGTGGCCCTTTGTGCGGCCATGGGGCGATATCGACAGCGCCCTGCCGGAGCTGCTCGGCGCCCTCGGCAAAGACTGACCCCAGCCACAACGCCAAATCCCAGCAGGCTTCTATACTTGCACGCTCTGAATCCCATTCAGAATGCGGAGCATCATCGCCATGCCGTACCACGCGACAGGACGCGCACTGCCGTTACCCGTGATCCTGACCAGTCTCTGGCTGGTCCCCTTAAGTCACGGCATTTCCGCCCCTTTTAATGCCCAACTGCAAAACCAGCGCACCGCTCTGTGTGTGGCGGTGGCACAAGCCAGCGGCCAGTCCGGTGCCAACGTGGTGCCCACCGACTGCATCGCCCTGCAACCGGAACAAACCCTCGCTTTTACGCCGGTCGCCACACTGGCTGACACCTATACCCTCTCCTTTTCCCACTCCGGCCAGTGCCTCGACGTCAGTGGCGGCAGTGATGCCAACGGCGCCAGCCTGATACAAACCCCCTGCGATGGCCGCATCAGCCAACAGTTTCGCGCCATCAACGAGGGCAGCCAGTGGGTGATCTACACCGGTACCGGCAGCGGCGACAAAGTGGTGGACTCCCACGCGTACGAAGCGGACATCATCCAGTGGCAGGACTTCGGCAATGACAACCAACGCTGGACACTGCTCAACGTTAGTGAGGGCCAGGATCGTGACGGCGACGGGGTGGCTGACGATAACGATGCCTTCCCCGATGACCCCAACGAATGGGCAGACAGTGACGGTGATAACCTCGGCGACAACAGCGATCCCTTCCCCCTCGACCCGGACAACGACAGTGACGGCGATGGCTTTGGTGTCAACGACGACGCCTTCCCCGACGACCCCAACGAGTGGCTCGACAGCGACGGCGACGGACAGGGCGACAATGGCGACCCCTTCCCCCTCGATGCCAGCAATGACAGTGACGGTGATGGCGTCTCCGGCCACATCGATAACTGTCCGGATGATGCCAACGCCGATCAGTCCGATCGGGACAATGACGGCCTTGGCGATCTCTGCGATCCCGAGCCCGATGGCCCGGTTCAGCCCGACGCCCAGTTCAGTGCCCAACTGATCAACCAGCGCACCGGCCAATGCATTGCCGTTGAGCTGGGCAGCAGCAACGCCGGAGCCAATGTCGCCCCGGCCACCTGCATCGATCAACAGCCCGAGCAAACCCTCAACTTTGTCGCCATTGCCGGGCTGGATGACGGCTATACCCTGGCCTTTGCCCACTCAGGCCAGTGCCTCGACGTGGCGGGAGGCAGCCCGGACAACGGCGCCACGCTGATACAGACCCCCTGCGATGACCGGGCCAGCCAACGTTTCCGTGCCCTTGATGAGGGCAGCCAGTGGGTGCTCTATACCGGCACCGGAGACGGCAGCAAGGTGGTGGACTCCCATGCCCGTGAGTCCGACATCATCCAGTGGAAAGACCTGGGCAAAGACAACCAGCGCTGGCGCCTGCAGCTGGTCAGCCAGGATCCGGACCGGGACGGCGATGGCGTGCCCGACACCCTCGACCCCTTCCCGGACGACCCCGACGAATGGGCCGACAGCGATGGGGATGGCCTCGGTGACAACAGCGATCCCTTCCCGTCTGATCCGGACAATGACATCGATGGCGATGGCTTCGGTGCCAATGATGACGCCTTCCCCGACGATCCTAACGAGTGGCTCGACAGCGACAGCGATGGCCAGGGCGACAATGGCGACCCCTTCCCGCTCGACCCCAATAACGACCGTGACGGCGATGGCATCAGCGGCCACATCGACAACTGCCCCAACGACGCCAACGCCGACCAATCCGACCGCGACAACGATGGGCTGGGGGACGTTTGCGACCCGGAGCCGGATGGCCCGGCCGAACCGGAAGCGGATTTCAGCGCCCAGCTGCGCAACCAGCGCACCGGATTGTGTGTGGCGGTGACGGGAGCCAGCCAGCAAGCGGGAGCCAACGTGGCGCCTGACGACTGCAATGCGCAGAACCCGGAGCAGGCGCTCAACTTTGTCAGCCTCGACAGCAATACCGGTCGCTACACCCTGCAGTTTGCCCACTCCGGCCAATGCCTCGATGTGGCGGGCGGCAGCCCGGATAACGGCGCCACCCTGGTGCAGAGCCCTTGTGATGGCCGTGCCAGCCAGCAGTTCCGCGCCATCGACGAAGGCACCCGTTGGGTGATCTACACCGGCACCGGTGACGGCACCAAGGTAGTGGATTCCCACGCCCGCGAGTCCGACATCATCCAGTGGAAAGACCTCGGTAAGGACAACCAGCGCTGGCTGCTGGAGCGATTGAGCCAGGGCGACGACCGCGATGGTGACGGTATCCCCGATGATCAGGACCGCTTCCCGGATGATCCCGGCGAGTGGGCCGACAGCGATGACGATGGCCTGGGCGACAACAGTGATCCCTTCCCCTTCGACCCGGACAATGACAGTGATGGCGATGGTTTCGGTGCCAATGACGACGCTTTTCCTGACGATGGCAGCGAGTGGGTCGACAGCGACGGTGACGGTCAGGGCGACAACGGCGACCCCTTCCCGCTCGATGCCAACAATGACAGCGACGGCGACGGCGTCTCCGGCCACATCGATAACTGCCCGAACGACGCCAATGCCGACCAGTCCGACCGGGACGGTGACGGCCTTGGCGACGTGTGCGATTCCGAGCCCGATGGCCCTGCCCCACCGGACAGCAGCTGGACCGCCCAGCTGCAGAACCAGCGCACCGGTCTGTGCATCGCCGTCACCGCCGCCAGCACCAGCAGCGGCGCCAATGTGGCCCCGGCGGGTTGTATCGAGCAGCGCAGTGAACAGGTGCTGAGCTTTGTGCCGGTAACGGGGCTGGATAACGGCTTTACCCTGATGTTCGGCCATTCCGGACAGTGCCTGGACGTGGCCGGCGGCAGCGATGCTAACGGCGCCACTCTGGTGCAGACGCCCTGTGATGGCCGCGCCAGCCAACGTTTTATCGCCATTGATGAGGGCACCCAATGGGCGCTCTACACCGGTACCGGCAGCGGCGACAAGGTGGTGGACTCCCACGCCTACGAATCCGACATCATTCAGTGGCAGGACTTTGGCAATGACAACCAGCGCTGGCTGCTGGTCTACCGCAGCGACGATCTGGACGCCGACAACGACGGCATTCCGCTGGGCGAGGATAACTGTCCGCTGGTGGCCAACAGCGATCAGGTCGACAGTGACAATGATGGGCTCGGCGATCCCTGCGATCCCTACCCGTTCGACCCGGACAACGCCCCGCCACTGCCCGCCAGCTTCTCCAGCCTGCAGGTGATGGGCAACAGCTACGGCGAGCGGTTTGAGAGCAACGGCGACATCTACGCCACCCGCCTCGCCGAAGCGCTGGGCATCGCCATCGACAATGTGTCCCGCTCCGGCGCCACCACCTCGCAGATCATCAACGGGCGCGGTGGCGACCCCGGCCAGCTGTTGCAGCTGCTGGGTGACCCGGCGGTGGCCGATGCCGATGCCCTTTACGTGCTCTGGGGGGGATTCAATGACGTCTACTACGGCGATGACAGCAGCCCCCGAAGCCTCAGTGCCGCCATCAACGACCTCGCCACCATACTGGACACTCTGGAGCAGGCAGGCGCCCGCTACGTGATGGTGCCCAACCTGCTGGATGTCGGGCTGTGGCCCGCCGTCACCGGCAGCGATGTGGCCGCCCACCGGCTGCGCAGCCTGACCTTCAATGCCCAATTGCAGCTGATGCTGCAGGCCCGCCAGGGCAGTTTGCGCGTGGTCGAGTTCGAGGTGTTTGACTGGGCCGACGCCATCGCAGCGAACCCGTCCGATTACGGCATCAGCGAGTTGTCGGTGCCCTGTGAGGATCGTGAGCCGGTCAGCGGCAGCAGTGATGCCCCGGTGGCCGACTGCCGTGGCTACCTGTTCTGGGATGACTTCCATCTGGCCGCCGAGGTGCACCAGCGGATCGCCGAACGGATGCAGAGCCTGCTGGCCCTCGAAGCGGCACCGCAGAGCTGGGTCGACAGTGACGTTGACGGCGTGCCGGACCACCGCGATGACTTCCCCAGCGACGACAGCGAGCAGTACGACTCCGACGGCGATGGGGTCGGCAATAACAGCGATGCGGACCCCGCCGACCCACAACTCTGGTAGTGGAGTGAACGTGGGGGCTCCGGCCCCCTGTTTTTCCCCTTCGAACGGGGGGCGAAAACTCGCTATAATCCCGCCATCTGACGCTCTTAGAGAACGCTGTTATGTCTACTTCTGTTCTGGAACTTCACCCCGGTGACGACTTTATCGAGCTCTACAAAGTGCTCAAAATCGAGGGCTGGGTAGGTTCGGGCAGTGAAGCCAAGATGCTGATCGCCGAGGGCGAGGTGCTGGTGAACCACGAAGTGGAAACCCGCAAGCGCCGTAAACTGGTCCCCGGCGACAACGTGATTTTCGGCGAAGAGGCCGTACTGATTCAGGCCAGCGCTAAGCCGGCCCCCCAGGTGGACGAGGCCAGCAAACCGGCCAAACCCAAGCGCCGCCCCAGTTTAAAATTTTAAGGATTCAATCATGGCTTTCCCTAACGACGCCAATGGCGAACTGCTGTCCCTGATGCAGCAAGAAGGCATCGACCTGACCCAGCCCTACATGCTGGACTTCTACGTGGTGTTTGGCAGCGAGAAGCAGGGCCAACTGACCGCCGAAGCCGTGACCGAAGCGTTTCCGGGTGCCGGTGTGTTCCTCAACCTGTCCGAAGATACCGGCCAGTGGGAACTGCGCCTGCAACAGGAGATGGTGCCGGAGTACGAAGCCATCGGTGCCATCGAAGCCCGTCTGGCCGAGCTGGCCAAGCCGTTTAAAGGTAAAACCGACGGCTGGGGCATGCTTGAACCGGAAGACGAAGAAGAATAAGGTTCACCCCTGACAAAGGGCGTCCTGTGACGCCCTTTTTTGTTCCCCCGCTTCCGTCATCAGTCATGGTGGGTTCAGCCACCACACGGCACACTGTGGGACATTTTTGATTAACGCGTTGTTTGTATCCTAAGGAGTGGTTTCGATGCGCACCCCCATGATCTCTGCCCTCGCCGCAGCAGCCCTGGTACTCGGTGGCTGTGCCAGTACCGACCCCTATACCGGCGAACAGAAAACCTCTAACGCGACCTCCGGCGCCCTGATTGGTGCGGTCAGCGGTGCCCTGATTGGCGCCGCCAGCTCCTCCAAAAGCGACCGGGGCAAAGGCATCCTGATCGGCGCCGCTTCCGGTGCCGCGGTGGGTGGTGGCATCGGCCACTACATGGATCGTCAGGAAGCCGCTCTGCGTGAAAAGCTGGCCGGAACCGGCGTTTCCGTTAAACGCGACGGCGACCATATCCAGCTGGTGATGCCCAACAGCCTGACCTTTGATGTTGGCAGTGATCGCCTCAAGATGCCCGCCATCAACGCCCTCTCCGGCGTTGCTATGGTGGTCAGCGAGTTCGACGAGACCAACCTGCAGATCACCGGCCACACCGACAGCACCGGCGGCCGTGACCTCAATATGCGCCTCTCCCGCGAACGCGCCGAAGCCGTGGCCAGCGAACTGCTGCGCCAGAGCATCAGTGCCACCCGCATGAGCACCTACGGTGCCGGTCCGGATCGTCCCATCGCCAGTAACCAGAGCGAAGCGGGCCGCGCCGAAAACCGCCGGGTGGAAATTGTGCTGACCCCGCGCACCTGACGCGCCCCCGAAAAAAGAAAACCGCGCCTTAGCGCGGTTTTTTTATGCCCCGGCGTCGAGCCGGGTCAGCGAATCCGACGGTAGTGCGACTTCACCATCGCGCCCAGCATCACTTCACTGCTGACCAGTTCATAGCTCTGCATGGTTGGCAGCGCACCGAACAGTGGCACC
Organism: Ferrimonas balearica DSM 9799; assembly: GCF_000148645.1. Classification (NCBI taxonomy): domain Bacteria; kingdom Pseudomonadati; phylum Pseudomonadota; class Gammaproteobacteria; order Alteromonadales; family Ferrimonadaceae; genus Ferrimonas; species Ferrimonas balearica. The sequence goes on along the minus strand of NC_014541.1, from coordinate 462,041 downwards.
CCTCCACCCAGCACCACCGGGATCTGGCTGATGATAAGCTCATCCACCAGCCCCTGTGCCATAAAGCGCTGGATGGTATTGCCCCCATCCAGATAGAGGTGGCGGTGGCCCATTTGGGCCAGTGTGGCCATCATCTCGGCCGGCTCAGCCGGGGCCAGGGCAAACACCTTACCCTCCAGCGCATCGGGGATGGTGATGGGCGATGACCCCACCACATACACCGGCTTCGGGTAGGGCCACTGGCTGGGCAGATCGAGGTTAAAGTCGAGGATGCTCTGATAGGTATTGCGTCCCATCAGCAGCGCATCGATGCCCGCCAGAAACGCCGCGAAACCGAGGTCGTCACCTTGCGGATTCGGCACGCTGTGCAGCCAGTCCAGCCCCCCATCGCGGTCAGCAATAAAGCCATCCAGGCTGGTGGCGATATAAACAACATTACTCATGACGGCTCCTGTAAACGCCCACCCCAACCGGCCTTGCCGAGGCTGGCTGAAAGAATTACTCTACACTGTAGAATTATTGGATCGTAGCGAGCACAGAGGATGACTGTCAAGACGGCAAAACGGGGGCGGCCCAGCCAGCTCAATGCTGAGCGCATTGTGGAATGCGCCAGAGCTCTGTTGGCTGAGCAGGGAAAAATACCCAGTATCAGAGCATTAAGTGCGGCGCTGTCGGTGGACCCCATGGCGATCTACCACTACTTCCCCAATAAGGCGGCGCTGCTGGAAGCGGTGTGTCTGGCACTGATTGAGGCGATTCACCGCCCTGCCGGGCCGGATTGGCGGACGGAGATCCGGGCGCTGTGCCTCAGCTACCTGACACTGCTGCAGGCCCACCCCGGCCTGCTGGACACGCTGCTCAGTATGGACGGCAGTGGCCCGGCCCAGGTCTTTATTGCCCGGTATGAGCAGGCCCTGCAACCGCTGGCACTGCCTCAGCCGGTGCTGAACGACAGCCGCGATCTGCTGGTGGATTACCTGCACGGCTACGCCCTGGCCATGCAGACCAGCCAGGGCAAGCTGGACCTAAGCTACCTCGACGGGCCACTGGCGTTCTGGACTCGTGCGCTGCAACGGGAAGCGGACGCTCACTGATCCGGCACCGGCTGTGCCGTGGCCTGCAGACGACGCTGGCCGCGCTGGCTCAGCCACCAGTACCCCGTCAGATAGACCCCGGCCAACGCAAACGCGGCCAGCGTGCCGAGTCCAATGCCCAACACCGGATAGCCCAGACCCACAGCCAGGGTGTAGATGATCAGGCTGCCCGCTCCGTAGGGGTAATGGCGGGTCAGGGTCTGCACCGGCGCCGTGCCGTAACTCAGCTGCAGCAACAACATCAGCGGGAACAGGGTGATCGGAAAGGACGCCATCACCCCGGCCCAGGCCGGTGGCACCGTATTGGCGAGGGCAGTAATGGCCACCACCAGTGCGGCCGCCAGCGCAGCACGGGCCCACACCAGCCCCCAACCACTGCGCACAGCCACAAAGGGGGGATCCGGCAGGCGGCGGGTGATGGCGACGGCCAGCAGGGCCGCAGCCAGCGCCACCAGCGCGCCCCACCACCCCAACGGCGGCAGTTGCTGGAACAGGCTGGCCAGACCAAACAGCGCCGCCAGTGCCAGCAGCACCGGCCACAGGCTGCGGCGGCCAAAGCGGGCTGCACTCAGGGTAAAGGTCAGGGCGAAGCCGGTGGTGGCCGCCAGACCAAGCAGGCCATAGGGCGCCGCCTGAGCCGCGAACCCGGGCCCCTGCTCCAGAGCGTAAAACAGCAGGACAATGGCGGTGCCCAGCGGAAAACCGGATAACACCCCGGCCCAACGGGGACCAACCCGCTCCGCCAGCCACGCCAACCCCACCACGGCGATAACCGCAGCGAGGATCTTCGCCAACACCAACATCCTGCTCTCTCCGCTCTGGGCAAAGGCGGCACTCTATCAGAGCGCGCCACAGATGGGGTGAAAGAACGCGGCAAGGGATGCAGTCGCATCAAAACGGTTATGGGTGCCCGCCACTTCGACTATGGTGGGCGCCTTCAGGGCGCTCAGCAGTGGCGAACTGGCTGCAAGGGGGACCACCCGGTCCTGCTGCGCCAGCAGCACCAGGCTGGGAGAGGTCACTGCTGGGGCTAGGGCCAGCAGGTCGTAGCGGTCCCACAGCAACAGGGAGGCAGGCAACCAAGGGTAGTGTTCATAAGCCAAGGCTTCCAGACTGGCGAACGGGGTCAGCAGGGCCTGCCGTTGCAGCGGCCGCCGGGCCGCCAACGACAGCGCCACGGCACTGCCTAGGCTGCGGCCAATCGCGGCCAGCTGTTGGTGTCCGGATGACAGCTGATCGTAAGCACTCAGGGCGGCCGCCGTCAGGGTCGCTTCGCTGGGCTGCCCGGCACTGCCGCCATAGCCGGGATAGTTCACCAGATAGAGGGTGCAGCCCGGCAGCGCCCGGGCCAGACTGTCGGCACTGCGGTAGACCGCTTCGGCGTTGCCGCCAAAGTAAAACACCGCATTGGCCCGGCCCGGCTGCACCGGATGCACCACCAGATCGCCTTCCGGTCCCGCCAGGCGCAGTGCCGGGACTGAAGCCGGAGCCTTCGGCGTTGGCAGGTACAGTAAGTGGCGCTGACTCAGGGTCATCGCCAGGCACAGCAACAGGTAGATCAGCACCAGCCACAACAAGATGCGGCCAAGCTGGGCCATGCTCACCTCCAAAAAAAGGCCGCTCTGTTGAGCGGCCTGTTCGTCAGGATTCGTCGTCCACCGGCTGCACCGGCTTCTTCTTCACCATCATCGGCGCATCGCCGATATCACGCAGACCCGCTACCGGGCGCTTCACCTTGGCGGGCGCGCGCTTGGCCGGGCCAGTTTTCTTGCCGCTGCGGGCGGTGGGTTTGGCTTTCGCCGGGCCACGCTTGGGCTTCTCCACCAGTCCCTTGAACTTGGCTTCCAGACCTTCGATGGCTTCAAACGCCAGCGGCTGCTGCAGGAACGCTTCCAGCTTCTTAAAACTGGGCCAATCTTTCGGTCCCACCAGGGAGAACGCGTCGCCCTTGGCGCCGGCACGGCCGGTACGACCCACCCGGTGAACGTACTCTTCCGGGTGCTTGGGCAGGTCAAAGTTCACCACGTGGGACACCTGCGGGATGTCGAGACCCCGGCTGGCCACATCGGTGGTGATCAGGATCTTGGCTTTGCCTGCGGCAAAGTCCTGCATGATCTGACTGCGGGCGGTCTGGTTCAGCTCACCGGACAGGGCCAGGGTGCTGTATCCCCATTCGCTCAGCAGCACAGCCAATCTGTCGGTGTCTCCACGGGTGGCGGTAAACAGGATCAGCTGTTTGAAATCCTGCTTCTCCAGCAACGCTTTCAGCTGCGCTTCTTTGTGATCCAGGTGATCAGAGAACAGCATGCGGTGATGGATGTCGCTGTGGATCTCGGCCTCGGAATCGATACGGATGCGGGTCGGATTGTTCAGCAGCTGAGCCCCAAACTGGTTAACCGCGGCGTGGTCCAGGGTGGCGGAGAACATCAGAGTCTGGCGTTTGCGGTGGTCTGCGGCTTTATGAATCGCCTGCAGCTGGTCGGCAAAACCGAGGTCGAGCATGCGGTCTGCTTCATCCAGGATCAGCATCTCCAGACCGTGCAGGTAGAGGTGACCGTGTTCGAGGTGGTCCGCCAGCCGTCCCGGGGTCGCCACCACAAAGTGCGGGTCACGGGCCAGCGCTTTGCTCTGCTGGTTGAAGTCCTCACCACCGAGGATCAGCAGGGATTTGTAGCTGGTGTTGGCCACCACCAGACGCAGTTGGCCATATACCTGTTTGGCCAGCTCACGGGTCGGCGCCAGGATCAGCACCCGCGGGTCGCGCTTGGACAGCGGCTTGCTGCGGATCAGGCGCTGCATCGCCGGCAGCAGGAAGGCCAGGGTCTTGCCAGAACCAGTGCGCGAGCTGGCCAGCAGGTCTTTACCGGCGATCGCCGTGGGGATCGCTTTTTGCTGGATCTCAGTGGCCTCGGCAAAGCCCAGGTGGTCAACGGTGGCTAACAGACGCTTATCCAGCGCCAGCTGGGAAAACTGCAAGACGGACTCCAGAGAATAGAGAGGTTAGGGGGCAATTATACCCGCTTAAACGGGGGGCGCTATTTTGCGCGCATTGTGGACGGGACTCAACCAGTGTCAAACGGTTGTCACCCACGATTAGCTCAACCAGATCGCATTTCCGGTCGCCAGACCCCTCTTTTTGTTGCATTTTTGTTGGTGATAACAGAAGGTCTGGGACGGATCGTCTAACCGCGGAATCTCAATTGCCGTTTTTTTGACAAGGAGACGCCATTGGAACTCAGGGATGTGACCGTGCTGTTTTTCGACAGCGACGAATCATTGGTGATGAAAAAGGCCGTGGTGCGGGGAATGGCCACCGAGAACGGCAGCCGGGTCCAATTGCCGGAGCACTTTCGCGAAGGCAAGGTGATCGTCGCCGTGCTGAACGGCGACGTTGAAGTCTTGAGCCTGGTCGGCGACCGCATCTGATCGCCTCGGGATTCAGGGCTGTAACGGAGCCAGGATTCGGTTGAGCTCCGAGGGCCGATGACCCCGAATCACTTCCCCTTTCGCCAGCACCAGCGGGATACCGTGTCCCCCAAACTGGGCAAACTCCTGGGCCGCTGCCGGATTTTTCTCCATATCCAACTCAACAAAACTCTGGCCCCGGGCTGTCAGGTAATCGCGGGTTGCTGCACACGCCGGACACCAGGCCGCACTGTACATCACCACTTCACTGTCGTGGGCCTCATTAAAAGAGAGGGCAAGCCGATTGCCGGCACCGAGTTGGTATACCGAAAAGCCCATCAGGGCTACTAACATCACCAACGCCAGTGCTGCTGCACCTTTCTTTCCCATGATTCTCCTCACCGTAATATCAAGGTGTTATCCACCAACCTTCCAGCTTGATGGATGGTATACCAACTTGATAACCTTGCCGCGCCTTTTTTCACCGGAATTCGATCGTGGACACTTTGGTTATCCTCTCCCCGTTGGTGGTCGGCTACCTTATCCCGCTGCGTCACCGACCTACCCTGCAGTTGATCGATCGCGCCCTGACCGCCATCATCTACCTGATCCTCGGCCTGATGGGCGTTGGATTGGGCAGCATGGATAACCTAGCGGGTGAAATCGGCGGCATCCTGACCCTCACCCTCACCCTCATTGGCCTGACTCTGGTGGCCAACATCGCCGCCCTGCCCCTGGTGGACAAGCGCTGGCCTCTCAGTTTAGGCCAACAGGAGGGGGAAGTTCGCACCTTCGCTATGGTGGTGGAATCACTGCAACTGGCCGGGGTGGTATTGGCCGGCTTTATGCTTGGCCTGCTGTTTCCTCAGCCCAGCGCTCATATCGAATCCGGCGTTAACCTTATCCTGATGCTGTTACTGCTGTTGATCGGCATCCAGCTGCGCGCCTCCGGCATGAGCCTGCGCCAAATCCTGCTGAACCCCCGTGGCCTGGCCATTGCGGCTGCGGTGCTGGGCACCAGCCTGCTGGCTGGCGCGGCCACCGCCTGGTTATGGCAACTGCCGATTCACCATGGCATGGCGCTGGCGGCGGGCACCGGCTGGTACTCTCTGTCCGGGGCACTGGTCAGCGCCAAGCTGGGCCCGGCGATGGGGTCAGTGGCGTTCCTGGCGGACCTCTGCCGGGAACTGATCGCCATTATCCTGATCCCCCTTATGATGCGGCGCCAACCCGCTACGGCCATCGGTTACGGCGGCGCCACGGCGATGGATTTCACTCTGCCGATCATCCAGAAAAGCGGCGGTCCGCAAACCGTGCCCATCGCCATCGTCAGTGGCTTTGTGCTGAGTCTGGCCGGCCCGATCCTGATCCCCTTCTTCCTGTCGTTAGGCTAAGCGCAGGAAACAAAAACGCCGGGCATAATGCCCGGCGTTTTTTATGGGGTTCGATCACTCCGGCTTGGCCACTTCCTTATTGCACTGCCAGCCCCAACCACGCTGCTTCTCAACAAAGTTCTCAGCGCGCTGCTCACAGTAGCCTTCGGTATTCTGGGCCGTCCACAGGATCTGGCTGCCTTCCGGCTTGCTGTAGTGCACTTCGCAGGGCAGGGTTTCACCGTGCGGATAGTGCACCGCGATAATGCGTTCGACATTGCCCATGCCGCAGCGATAGACAATGGACTCGGCGGCCAGGGCCGGGGTAGCGGCCAACAGCGTGGCCAGCAGGGCAATCCCTTTCATGGGAAACTCCTTGTTAGAGCAATCGGGGGGTTTGAGAAGCTTACTGCATCCGGGCGACCATGGCCGCCCGGATCTTGACCCTTATCTGCTCAGGCCAGTGAGGTTCGGGCGGGCATCCATTTGGACCACATCGCCTTAACCATCAGGATGGCCAGCAGCACACCACTGCCGTACACCAGCCAATGCGGCAACATGCGGTGCTCCTCACCCACCAGCGGCATCACTTTAAAGCCAAACTCGGCCACCGCGTAATCCACCGCAAAGCCAAACAGCATGGCGGTGCCGATCACCCCGGTCAGGTAAGCCCACAGTGCCCGCTTGCCCAGCTCGTTGCGCACCACGCCAAGGGTGGCGATGTTGGTGGCCGGGCCCGCCATCATAAACACCAGCACAGCGCCCGGAGAGACACCGGCCAACAGCAGGCCAGCGGCGATGGGCGTAGAGGCGGTGGCGCAGATGTACATCGGGATGCTGACCAGCACCATCACGGTCATGGCCAGAATGCCGTCGCCCCACTGGGACAGGAACGAGGCCGGTACAAAGGTGTTCACCAGGGCGGCAAAGAACAGACCAACCAGCAGCCACAGGGTGGTGTCGCGCACCAGATCCGTCGCCGCATAGTTCACCCCATTCACCAGTTTGGCCACCACGCCCTCAGGCGCCGGCGCTTCTTTCTTACTGCTGCAACAGCCGCCCTGTTCGGACTTGGCTGGCTTGCTGGCGCAGCAACTGGCCACCTCGGCTTTGACTTCCGCCTTGCTGGAACAGCAACTGGTGCTCTCCGCCTTCACTTCGGACTTGCTGCCGCAGCAACCGGCACTCTCGGCTTTCACCTCGGATTTGCTTGAGCAGCAGCTGCTCTGAGCCTTAACCGCCGGTGCCGCCGCTTTGCTGGCACAGCAGCTGGCGCTCTCACCCTTCATGGTCGGGGCCGTCATCATGCTGCCGCCGGCGGCAACCGGGGTAAATTTGGGAGTCGGCTTGGCTTTGGCTTCCGCGTCATGCTGGTCGCGGCCCACCAACAGACCCGCCACGATGGCGGACACCACGGCGGTAATGGGTCGAACCACCGCCATAAAGGGACCAAGCAGAACGTAGGACACGGACACCGAGTCCACCCCGGTTTCCGGCGTGGCCACAAGGAACGCGGTGGTGGCGCTCTTCGATGCCCCGGAGCGACGCAGGCCAACCGCTGCGGGAATCACCCCACAGGAGCACAGCGGCAGCGGCGCGCCAAAGATGGCCGCCTTAACCGTCGGTTTAAAACCGTGGCCGCCAAGCTGCTTCTGCATCCAGCTCATCGGCACAAACATCTTGATCATGCCCGCCATAAACAGGCCCAGCAGCAGCCAGGGAGCAGAATCGAGGAACAGGTCGAGGAAGTTCAGCGCCAGTTCGGTCAGGGTGTTCATTGACGAACCTCCAGGGCATCCAGAATGGAGCAGTGCTCGGCACTTTCAGGGCCGCCGCAACAGGCGTCTGCCAGTTGCTGCAGGGAATCCCGGAACTGGTTGAGTTCGGCGATCTTCTGCTCCAGCTCCACCACTTTCTTCTCCACGATGCTTTTCACGTCCTGGCAGGCCCATTTGGCACGACTGGCTTCAATCACCAGCAGTTCATGGATCTGGGCCAGGGAAAATCCCACGGCTTTGGCGCGCAGGATAAAGCGCAGCTTAAGCTCGTCATCGTCGTTGTAGAGACGGTAGCCACTGTCGCTGCGGCCGCTGGGGGACAGCAGGCCATGTTTTTCGTAATAGCGCAGGGTGTCGGTTTTGATCTCATACCGCTGCGCCAGTTCACCGATGCGATACATACGCACTCCAAATTCCATCTGACCCGGCGAGTATAAACCTTGGAGTTTGGTCAAAGGTCAAAGGAAAAAGCGCGATAACGACAATCGATGCAGAAAAAATAGCGATGGCTCGGGAATCGGCGCTGATCTGGCGAACAATTTTGCGTAGAATACGCGCGCATCAGCGGGCGCGACGAGAAACGAGGGTATTTCGCCAAGCGCTAGCCGACCTTGATCGTGAACAAGGTTGGTTCATTTGAGTCCGACAAGGCTCAATCGGCTTGGCGAAATATCTTCAACATAATAAAGCGCCATCAATCCGGCTTGTCCGGGGCGAATGGCCATACCGCCAAAAGGACTCTGTACCCTATGAACGCACCCCGCCCGATCCGTCGAGCCCTGCTGAGTGTCTCCGACAAAACCGGCATCGTCGAGTTTGCCCGCGCCCTCTCTGAGCGTGGCGTAGAACTCCTCTCCACCGGCGGCACCGCCCGCCTGCTGGCCGACTCTGGCCTGAACGTCACTGAAGTGTCCGATTACACCTGCTTCCCCGAGATGATGGATGGCCGCGTCAAAACCCTGCACCCCAAAGTTCACGGTGGCATCCTGGGCCGTCGCGAGCAGGACGATGCCGTAATGGACAGCCACGGCATCAAGCCGATCGATATGGTTGTGGTTAACCTCTACCCCTTCGCCCAGACCGTCGCCAAAGCGGGCTGCACCCTGGAAGACGCCGTAGAGAACATCGACATCGGTGGCCCCACCATGGTGCGCTCCGCCGCCAAGAACCACAAAGACGTGGCCATCGTGGTCAACGCCCACGACTATGACCGCGTTATCACCGAGATGGACGCCGGTGAAGGCTCCCTCACCTTCCAGACCCGCTTCGACCTGGCCATCGCCGCCTTCGAACACACTGCCGCCTACGACGGCATGATCGCCAACTACTTCGGCACCATGGTACCGAGCTACGGCGACAACAAAGAGGGCGACGAGGAATCGGTATTCCCCCGCACCTTCAACCAGCAGTTCATCAAGAAGCAGGACATGCGCTACGGCGAGAACAGCCACCAGCGTGCCGCTTTCTACGTCGAGAAGAACGTGCAGGAAGCGTCTGTGGCCACCGCCGTGCAGCTGCAGGGTAAAGCCCTCTCCTACAACAACATCGCCGACACCGATGCAGCGCTGGAGTGTGTCAAAGAGTTTGACGTTCCGGCCTGCGTTATCGTCAAGCACGCCAACCCCTGTGGTGTGGCCCTGGGCGACAACATCCTCGACGCCTATGACCGCGCCTTCAAAACCGACCCGACCTCCGCGTTCGGCGGCATCATCGCCTTTAACCGCGAGCTGGACGGCGACACCGCCAAAGCGATCGTGGATCGTCAGTTTGTGGAAGTGATCATCGCCCCGAGCATCTCCGCCGATGCCAAGGCGATCGTGGCCGACAAGAAGAACGTGCGCCTGCTGGCCTGCGGTCAGTGGGAGAGCAAAACCACAGAGTTCGACACCAAGCGCGTCAACGGTGGCCTGCTGGTGCAGGACCGCGACCAGGGCATGGTGGGTCTGGACGACATCAAGGTGGTGTCCAAGCGTCAGCCCACCGCTGAGCAGCTGCAGGACCTGATGTTCTGCTGGAAGGTCGCCAAGTACGTGAAGTCCAACGCCATCGTGTACGCCAAAGATGGCATGACCGTGGGCGTGGGCGCCGGCCAGATGAGCCGCGTTTACTCCGCCAAAATCGCTGGCATTAAGGCCGCCGACGAGGGCCTGACCGTACCGGGTTCCGTCATGGCGTCTGACGCCTTCTTCCCGTTCCGTGATGGCATCGATGCCGCCGCAGAAGCGGGCATCAGCTGTGTGATTCAGCCGGGTGGGTCGATGCGTGATCAGGAAGTGATCGATGCAGCGGATGAGCATGGCATGGTGATGATCTTCACCAACATGCGCCATTTCAAACATTAATACTTCGTTGTCTGACGCTTGATAAAACCGCGAATTGCGGTGTCGGAGAGCTTCCTCGACCTCCTCATTTGCAGCAGCAAACTGCGGGGTCTGTGGAGCTCTCCTCCTAGCACTTCATCGGTTTTCTCGGCGCTTAGAGGTAACGTTGGCAAATCCAAGGAGGGTGTGATGAAAAGCTGTGAATGCGGCTGCGGTGAATATACCGCGGGCGGTAAATTCAGACCGGGCCACGACCAAAAGCTTCGTTCCCGGTTAGAAGCGAAAACTGGCGATCTACTTGGGATGCGAAACCTCGTTGAGAGTGCGTTCGCCTACAGCCAAGGGCAGATGTCGGAATCCGACTTTTTATCGCATGTCCGCAGTGTATTCGCTCAGCAACACACCCCCAGATAACCAGAATCAGAAGAGACAGGATGATGAAAGTATTAGTGATTGGCAGTGGTGGCCGTGAGCACGCGCTGGCGTGGAAAGTGGCTCAGAATCCGGCGGTAGAGCAGGTATTTGTGGCGCCGGGTAATGCCGGTACCGCCACCGAGCCGAAGGTGGAAAACGTGGCCGTATCCGGTAACGAGGCGCTGGTGGCCTTTGCCCGTGAGAATGGCGTCGGCCTGACCATCGTGGGTCCGGAAGCCCCGCTGGTGGAAGGCGTAGTGGATGCCTTTGACGCCGCCGGGCTGACCATCTTTGGCCCCACTGCGGCGGCCGCCCAGTTGGAAGGCTCCAAGGCGTTTACCAAGGACTTCCTGGCCCGCCATGCCATCCCCACTGCCGAGTACCAGAACTTCACCGAGGTGGAGCCGGCACTAGCCTACCTGCGTGAGAAGGGCGCTCCCATCGTGGTGAAGGCCGACGGCCTGGCCGCTGGTAAAGGCGTGATCGTGGCGATGACCCTGGCGGAAGCGGAAGCGGCCGTGGAAGACATGCTGGCTGGCAACGCCTTTGGCGATGCCGGTCACCGCGTGGTGATTGAAGAGTTCCTCGAAGGTGAGGAAGCCTCCTTCATCGTGATGGTGGACGGCGACAACATCCTGCCGATGGCCACCAGCCAGGACCACAAGCGGGTGGGCGACGGCGATACCGGCCCCAACACCGGTGGCATGGGCGCTTACTCTCCGGCTCCGGTGGTCACCCAGGCGATCCACGACCGCATCATGGCGGAGGTGATCCGCCCCACCGTTGATGGCATGAAAGCGGAAGGCCACCCCTACAAGGGCTTCCTCTACGCCGGTCTGATGATCGACGCCGACGGCACCCCCAAGGTGATTGAGTACAACTGCCGCTTTGGCGATCCGGAAACTCAACCGATCATGCTGCGCATGCAGTCTGACCTGGTTGAGCTGTGCCTGGCCGCCTGCGAAGGCAAGCTGGACCAGCACACCGCTGAGTTCGATCCTCGCGCCGCCGTGGGCGTGGTTCTGGCTTCCGGCGGCTACCCGGCCAGCTATGAGAAGGGCTTTGCCATCTCTGGCCTGCGCACCGAATACGCTGAGGGTGAGAAGGTGTTCCACGCCGGTACCGCCGAGCAGGATGGCGCCATCGTCAACACCGGCGGCCGGGTGCTGTGCGCCACCGCTCTGGGCCACACCGTCACCGAAGCGCAGCAGCGCGCTTACGCACTGGCGGACCAGATCAGCTGGCAGGGCATGTTCACCCGTCGCGATATCGCTTACCGCGCCATCGCCCGGGAGCAGCAGGGCTGACCGCCCGGCAACGCCCAGCAAAAAGGCCGCATTCGCGGCCTTTTTTAATCCCGGTAACGCTCCGGCTCAAAGGTGGCTTCATCCAGCAGGGTGAAAAACCCCTCCTGCTCCGACAGCTTCACCTCCACCGTCACCTGCACCGGCTGGTCAAACTGGTCATCCAGATCGAGCCGGACATTGAGGCTCGCCGACGCCACCTCATCTTCCGTCAACACCCGCTGAAAATCGCGAATGGCGGCCTCACCGGCCTCATCCAGCGCCAACAGGTATTGGTAGCGTGGTTCCGGCTCGCGACTGAACCAGCCGCCATCCACTTCAAACTGGCGATACTCCTCCTGCCGCACGGAGCCAGCAAACAACTGCTGCTGACCGTTATCCAACTCTGCCCCCAACTCCAGTCGGGTGGCTGCCAGCTGCACCGGCACATTCTGATCCAGGGTCAGCTTCAGCCGCAGTGCCTCCGGCTCCAGGGCCAGGAAGTCCTGCCGGTCGAATCCGGCCATCTTCACCATGGTCGCCACCGGTACCGACATACACCCCGTCAGCAGTAACAACCCCAGCCCCATCCATCCTTTGCGCATCCGTTGATTCCTTATCTCGCCACCTTTGGGTTCGCCGAGCCCACTCTGCTCTGCCGCCTGATTGCTGACCATTTGCCTGAACCATGGTAGCGGGGCTGAAGCACAAGTGTTACCTCCATCCCCGGAATCACCCCAGCAAAGGGGAAACGTGGCGAGGGCGGACAAAAAAACGGAGCCAATGGCTCCGTTTAACACCCACGTTTGGACTCAGGCCAAGGTTAAGGTCTCACTACTCAGGCGGTTCATATACAGATTGACCGCCAGCGCCAGGCCCACGATGGCAATGCCCCACAACCAAATGGGCAGCAGTCCGACCGACAAGGCGTAGCCAATGCAGGTGGCGCTAAACACCCCGATAAAACCGGGAATGAAGAAGCTGTGGTTGAGGATGTACTTACCGATTCGGGTGGTGCCGGAGCGATCGAAGGTGATCGCGGCGAGATCGGATGGGTAGAAGGGAAAGAAATAGTACGCATAACAGGCCGGCAATACGCCAATAAGGACTTCACCCGGAATCCCCAGCGTAAAGCCCAGGGGCAACATAATGGTCAGTACCGCGGCCTGGCTTTTCAGAAAGACTGAAGCCACATACATGGCGATGGCAAACGTCCAGGGGTGGGTTTTCACCACATCCTCGACCAGGCTGATAATGTAGGGCTTGTTATGAGAGATGATGGTGTCACTCATCCAGGCGATACCAAAAATGATGATAACCGCACTCATACCCGCGACAAACACATTGGTTTTTACGATCTTCTTCGGATCAATGTTGGTGCTTAACAGAATAATGGCACCAACAGAAAGCATCAGAAATTGCAGCGCCGTTGAGGTTTTTACTCCATCAGGGAGCAATCCAAGAGTTTTACCGAACATCGCCACAAAGATGACGGTAACAATACCCAGCAGGAATACCGTCAAGCCGCGCTTTGCCTTCTGACCGTCGTGCTCTGGCTTATCCGATTTGGCATCGGACTCATCAATCAATTGCGCTTTAAATTGCGGGTCTTGGCAACGCGCCAAAAACTCCGGGTCTTGATTCAGTTCTTTACCACGCTTCAGGCTCCATGTTGCCGCAATCAGAACCCCGGTCAGCGTCGCGGGGATGGTGACCAGCAGAACCTGTCCCAGAGTGATGTCGAGCTGATTGGTGGCGGCGGTTGCCATCACCACAGCGGCGGCAGCGGCAATGGGGCTCGCCGTGATGCCCATCTGTGATGCGATGGTGGCCATTGCCATGGGTCGTTCCGGACGGATCCCACGCTTGATACTGACGTCATAAATCACAGGAAGAAGCGGATAAACGGAGTGGCCGGTTCCCACGAGTACCGTCAGTGAATAGGTGCACAGTGGGCCGAGGAAAACGACTTTGGAGGGGTGCTTACGCAACAATTTTTCCGCGTACTTCACCAACAGTTTGAGGCCGCCCGTGGCTTCAAGCGTCGCCGAAGCGGCAACAACAGCCAGAATGATCAGCATCACCCCGATCGGTGGATTTCCCGGAGCAACGCCAAAGACGAAGCTGAGAATGGAAACCCCCAGTCCTCCCAGCAAACCAAAGGCAATGCCACCATAGCGGATGCCGACAAAAATCACGGCAAAGAGCAGAAGCATATGAACATAGAACATAATGACCCCTCTTTATTTCAAGACTGAGTCATATTACGGGCGCGCTGAAACAAATAGGCTGATCAATACAATAAAACGCGGCCAAATTAATTAAAGAAGATAAATATCTATGGCGGGTCACATTACCGTCTGTTTTTTCCGAATTTAGAATTAAGGAATCGCATCAGAAATAAAACGCGGCGCCTTGAGACAGTGGGCAATCTGTTGTAGGTCGCCAGTAAAACCAATGGGATCTCTGCGCCCGCCTGTCGGCCGGCTCGAACAATACGTATCCGCAGCACAGAGGGTTGTCAGAACGGCATTCGCTGCCAGATGCCGACCCGGCCACCCTTAGCGGATGGCCTGAACCAGGGCTAAACCGTCGCCCGATTGCTGGCCACTTGCGGGTTCCATGGTAGCGAGCCCGCAACACAAGTGTTACCCTGCGCCCAATTCCGATCAGATTGAGAGCTTCGTCATGTTTGTCATTCGCTGGATTTTGGGCCGCATCGTATTACTGGTGAATGCCCTGACTGCGCCTAAGCCGGCACAACGTCCGGCAGAGCAGCAGGCCAAGCTGGACCAGGCCATGGCCCGTTACAGCCTCTACCAGTACGACGCCTGCCCGTTCTGCGTCAAAGTGCGCCGGGCCCTGCGCCGCAACAACTTCAATATTGAGCTGCGCGACGCCAAGCAGGAGCCGCATCGCAGTGAACTGGAAGCCGGCGGTGGCCGCCTGATGGTGCCCTGCCTGCGCATTGAAGAAGCCGGTGAAGTGCGTTGGATGTATGAATCCAGCGACATCATCGCTTATCTCGAACAGCAATACGGCGACCAGCCGCAAGCCGCCTGAGTTTTCAGGACTGGGGCCCGACTCCTCCGGGCTCCGGTCCTCCCTCCTCAGGGATCGACGGTACGGTCTTCGCCGTCCACCACCTTGGCTCCATCAGCCCGTTGCTGGGCCCGCACCGCATCCATCCGATCTTTGGCGGCACTGACCATCCCCGCGGTAGTGATCATCATCAGCCCCATCATAATCAGCTTAATGCCCACCAGGATGCCGATAACGTAGCGTCCGGAAGCCGGCCATTGCCACAGGATCACCGCCGCCAGCGCCAGGGTGACCGCGCCATTGGCAAACATCATCAGCCAGTTACGCTGGGCCCGATACTGGAAGCTCGCCAGCAGGGTCGCCAGGCCATCGATCAGGAAGTAGATCCCGAGGATCAGGGTGATGGCCACCACCCCGGCAGTGGGGTTAAACAACAGGTACAAACCGGCGAAACTGGTCAGCAGGCCGAACACCAGCCGCAACGGAAACCCTGACAGTTCGCGGGTACGGAAGGCGAAGAACAACTGGGCCACACCCGCACACAACAGCAAGATACCCAACAGCATCTCCAGCGCCAGCCCGGTTGCCCATGGCATCGCCACGGACAAAATCCCCAGAATCAACAGGAAGATACCGCTGCGCCGACCCAATGTCAGGGCCGCATCCAAGGTGGTTTTGATCATGATTCACTCCCTAACGGTGATTCAGTAACACTAGGTGAAATCTCGCCGTATTCCTGCTGCTGTGCCTCTGCCACCATATTGTCGGTCAGCACGGCCACGATCTGAGCCCACTGCTGAACGATCGGCAGGCGCGCGTCGGCGGGGGCAGACAGGGTTTGGGCCACAAAGGTGGAAGGTGGAGAAGCCGGCGTCAGATCGGTGCCGGGGCGCTGAGCCAGCGCCTCGCCATACTGGCGATACAGCTGCACCATCTCGTCCAGCAAGCCGGTCACGGCATAGAAATTCAAGTGGCGAACCTGGTCCGGGTCGCCCATTTGGCTGGCCGCCGCATGCATCTCATCACGGGACTGCCACCCTCCGGCCCGATAGAGTTGCTCCATCCAGCGGAAGTAACCGGCCCCTTCCAGATCATCGCGGTATTGCAGGTAACGCTCCAGGGTTTGCCCCATTGGGGCCTCATCGCCGGGACAGCCCAAATGGCATACCGGTGTCGGCGTGCTGGCACAGCCAGACAACCAGAAAAGGACGAGAACAAACAGGGCGTTACGAAGCATGATTGGGTTCCGGCAGGGGTTTGTTCCAGAGTGCCCCCTGCCGGCATTGACTGCAACCGCTTAGCGGCCGAGGCGGGCACCGTAGGACAGTGACTGCATCTGCACCACGGGCATCACCGTTGCGGTGAGGCGGTCGTAGCAGTTCTGGTAACAGGCGGTGCCGGTCAGGGCAGCGCGCCGTTGCGGATCCCGTCGATCAAAGCTGAGATCGATACCAAACTCCGCCAGCAGTTCCCGCTCCAAAGGCAGGTGTTGATCCTCCACCACGTCCATAAATGCCAAAGCCATGGCATTAAAGTCCCGAATCGCGTTGCCCGGGGATTCGTTCACATCCAGACAGCGGTGCATGCGACCGTAGTACTGGATAAACAGAGGCACAAATGCACGGTACAACCCGGGTTGGGCGCAGCCGTGTTCAACCAGGGCCGGTTCCAGGCCTAATGGATCCATCAACGTCATAGCCTTCACTCCATTCGATGCCAGTGACGCCCCATCATGGAGGAGTCATCGCGCGCTGCCGCTGATCCAGATCAACGAAGCGGAGTGAAAATGTTTCTCTGCGGGCTCAGGAGTGGGCGCGCTGACGTTTGCGTGGACGCCGTTTGCGGGCGTGGTTGGGAATCGGCGTCACGGTTTGATGTTTGCGCTTACGCGGCACCAAAAAGAACAGTACGGCCGCAACCGCGACCAGCAACAACAGCAGGATGGTTACCATTTGCATAGGCACCTCAGCGTCCTTGTGGTTTTGCTCCAGCTTAGCAGGCCCGCTCACCGCGCAACCGGATCCGGATCAATTCCAGCGACGACCTTTGACCGCTACCCTGAGTTAAGGTAGAAATGCGGGTTTTTCCGGCGGCCCCTATGCCGCGGTGACAACGAGAGCGTTATGGCACTGAAACTGCAATACACCTACAAGGGCCACACCAAGGTGGTGGGTTACGCCAACGACAAGCATCACAGCATGTTTGAGGCCGCCGCGGCGGCGGAAGGGTTGGACCTGAAGCGCTACCAGATGCTGGAGCAGCAGGTGCAGATGAGCACCCGCGATAAGAAAGCCCATCGCGATTTCCGCGACAACTACTTCCGCGATCTCGGTTTCTCCGACATCCAGGTTATCCGCGACGAAGCCTGAGGGTTACAGGTCCCGGTGCAGCGATGCCAGCTCCTCGCGGGCGTCGCTGATCAGCCCCTGCAGGGACTGGGCGTCATCCGGTTTGAGCCGCAACTGCCAGTGCTGACCGCAGCAGAGGCGGCAATCGCCGGTCTCCTCAGGCCAGAATGACAGCTCGGCCAGGTTGGCATGCAGGGGCTCGGTTTTCCCCGCCAGCTCCACTTCCAATGTCCCGGTGGGATCGACAAAGAACGCACCGTGAACGGCGTTAGGCAGTGCCAGTCGACAACGATGAACATGGATATACATAACCCCTCCCCAGTGTGTTTCTGACCGTTACCTAAGTATGGCAGTTACGGCGGGGACGGCAGGCCATGTCACAAAAGATCTATGGCTCCGGGGCGCCGGGTTCAGTGCTCTTTGACCGCCAGCACCGCTTGACGGGTAATGGCGTGAGTTGGGCCTTCGGCCTCACGTCGGTAGGCTTCAGCACGGGCCGGCAGGCGAGCCAGGATATCGGCCTTCTCCGCCTCGGTGCGCCGGTTCCAGTTGGCGATCTCAGCAAGGGTACGGTAACAGCCCTGGCACACGTCCTGTTCATCCAGCTTACAGCACGCCACGCAGGGGGATTCAATTCGGGTCATTGGGCTAACACCTGGCCAGTATTGGAGTGATATTCAAACTGCTCGTTGCTGTCGGACAGCAGGGTAAAGCGGCACCTTCCGTTGCCCACATAATCAGACTGGATCTGCGCCTCATCGCGGCTGACGCCCGGCGCACGGCCGTCATTGGGCGACCACAGCTTCATATCGGTATCGACAATACCATCGAACACCAGCAGGCAGTCATGGTCGTTGTTGATGGAGACCAATCCCCCTTCCAACACGCCCACCGGATAGCCCGACTCGTTGAAGTCGACCTCATCAAAGCCACCGCAATCCAGATCCGCCACGGCGCCCTCACCGGCACGCAGTTGCCAACAGAGGTGGGACAGGTCCACCGCGCTCTCAAGCGCCGCCATCGTGGCGTAAAACCGGGACCGCTCAGCATCATCGCCAAGATTGAGATAGCGCGGCAGTGCCACCGCCGCAAGGATGGCCAGCAACACCACCACAATCACCAACTCGACCAGTGTGAACCCTTGACGCTTCATTTCAGTAACCGAATCTGTACCAGAGCGCTAAGATCATCATAAATGTCGGAAAAATAGCAACCGCTGGTACACACTAAGGCCAGAATCAATCTGTTATGGAGTGAGCCGAATCGATGAAGCGAATCCTGCGATCCCTGCTGCTGCCCCTCGCGGTAGTGGCGTCCCTCGGCGGTTGCGCCAGCCCTGCCGGCAATATTGATTACAACAGCGCTACCGACTTCTCTGCCATCAACCGCTATGGCTTCCTGCCCGTGGGCGATCAAACCGATCCGTTGGTGGCACAACGGCTGCAGGCCGCGCTGACCGAGCAATTAGACGGGCGCGGCTGGCAGCAGTTGGAACAGGTGGATGCCCAGGTCAGTGGTGACACCGTGGCAGTGCGCTACCACAGCTGGCCGGAGACCCGCAGTCGCGACTCGGGTTTGACCATCGGCGTCGGTGGAGGCCGCAGCAGCGGCAACACCAGTATTGGCGGCAGCGTCGCCATCCCGGTGGGCGACAGCGAGCGCATGGTGCAGGTGGTGCGCATCGATATGGTGCAGCAGGGTAAGGTGATCTGGCGGGGCAGCGATGACTACCCCATCAGTGAACGTGACAGTCCACAAAAGCGGACAGAGCGAACCGACAAACTGGTGGCCGAGTTACTGGCCCAGTTCCCGCCCCGGTAATCGGCGCCGGGTTAACTGTTCACGGACGCAAAGGCGGGCGCCTGGATGTTCCAGGGTACAGCCCGCTTCCCACCAGATCTGGCGTTCGAGGCAGGCGCCTGGCGCTTCGCCGTCAACGGAATTTGACGCTTCAACGCAGTGAATCGCGTGTTCAGGAAGTGCAGCAAGCACCATAAACCGGCCCCCACCATCGCCACCAATCTGGTGATCCAAACGCTGTTCATTGACCCGACTCCGCTCTGGGTTTGAGCCCAGTCTGGCGCCGGAACATGACGCTTGTCTGACCGCCCGGTGACGACTCGGTGACGGTTATGGCGACCACAGCTTGGTCAGGGTCCCAATCAGGTCCTCTCCACCCTGCTGCTTGAGGTAATCCATCACCACCGGGGCAAACTGACTGATGGTGTCGGCATCCAACCCCAGCGCACTCATCTGCTCCAGCACCTGGGCCATACCGGCGCCATCCCCCAGCACATTACCGAGGCTGCCCATCACCCCGCCCATGTCGGCGGATTCCGCCAGAGTGCTGGCTTCCGGCACCAGTTCCGCCAGTTGTGACCAGTCCTCTGAGCCCAAATCCTGCTTGGCATACGCCATCAATGCGCCCGCACCGCCGATGGCCTGATCCTCAGTGATGCCCAGTTCAGACACCAGAGTATCCACCAGAGACGCGCCCCAGGCGGGGGCTCCCATCGCCATCGCGGCGGCCAGAACCAAAATTCGCCAAATCCGCATCGTCTTTCCTCCTGTGATAACCGACATCAAGTGTAGTTGTCGCAGGGTCGGGACGAAGGCAAATTCAGCGCACGTCCACCACCCGACTGGCGCGCCGGTACTGAACCCGCCAACCGGCCCAGCTGGGCAACTCCCAGCGCTTGGGGTCGCTTTTCCGGCTGCCTTCGGCATACACCACGGTGACCCGCTTGGCCCGGGGCTGGTACTCCACATGCAGTTTCAGTTCTGCCAGCACCAGAAAGTGGGGAAAACGCTCATCAAACTCCGCCCGTTGCCACTCGGGAATGCCTTCAAAGTGCAGGTCCTGGGGCTCAATCAGTGCCAGATCCTGCTCGGACTCCACGCCGAGGTCCGCCAGTTGCTGCAGCAACCACGCCTGCGGGTCGATGGGCTCCCCCTCCCCCAGACCGAGCCCCAGCCACAACGCCCAGGCACGGGCGTCTGCCTGCAGTTGTGCCCCGGCCGGGGCCAGCAGCTGCCCGTCAAGAATCGACTGCACCATCGCTTGCCGCCCCTGCTCGCCCTCAGGTTGAGCCAAGCGCTGCTCAATCACACGGCCGGCATAGACCCTTTCCTGGGTGACCAACAGGCCCGTCTCGCCCTGGTTGAGCTCGCCCTGGCGCACCTCACCCAGCCCGGCTTCAACCAGTTGCGCCAGTGTCAGCGGCATCATGCAGGTGGCCAGATTCAGGGTCTGCTTGTGGCCCCGTCCTGGCAGGCTGTGCTGGTCCAGCACCAGCGCGGCTTCCGCCTCCTCCGCAAACCGGCTTTCCCGGCCCGGTTGCACCTCCATCACCCCATTGCCGAGGGCATCCCGGCGCTTGGCCCGTCGCACAAAAGCCAATTCCGGCATCGCCGCCAGAATCGCTTCACACCAGCGGCGATAGGGCAGATGCGAGCTGGCGCTCAACTGGGGCAGCGCCAGCGCGGCCCGGATCTGCTCTGCCAGCTGACGGGCCTCACTGTGCAGGGCCGGATCAATGGCCAACGCC
Organism: Ferrimonas balearica DSM 9799; assembly: GCF_000148645.1. NCBI lineage: Bacteria > Pseudomonadati > Pseudomonadota > Gammaproteobacteria > Alteromonadales > Ferrimonadaceae > Ferrimonas > Ferrimonas balearica. Next base: position 441,435 of record NC_014541.1, on the reverse strand, counting down.
TCCGGCGGTGACTGACGCAACAGCATCACCAGCGTGAGGCCGTCACAGGGTTGGGGTTGCCACGCTTTCAGCGCCTGTCGCCCCGCCTCGCTGGCCGGCAGGCGCCACAGTCGCTGACCCAGCGACAGGGCCGCCGCCAGGTCCACCATCGCCTCCATGCAGGGCTTATCCGGCATCGCGGTAATCAGGTGGGCAAATTGGGTATCGATGGGAAGGGGGAACAGGCGCCGGCCGTGTTCCGTAACGCCGCCCAGCCCATCGATAGCCGCCATGGCCCGCAGGCGCTGTTGCGCCAGCAGCAGGGATTTCTCCGGCAGCGGGTCGACAAAGCGCAGGTCAGACAGCACCGCACCGGCACAGGCGGCCGCCAGCATCGGTTCCACCAGCTCCTCCCGTTGCAGCTCCGGCGGCGTCAGCGCCTCCAGCGGGGCATGCTGGCCCCACAACCGCACACAGACACCGGGCGCCACCCGCCCTGCCCGTCCGGCCCGCTGGGCGGCGGACGCCTGGGAGATGCGGGTCAGCGCCAGTACGGTACGGCCATTACGTTGGCGGGTGCGCCGCTCCAGACCGCTGTCTATCACCACGGTCACGCCGGGAATGGTGAGTGAGGTTTCCGCCACATTGGTGGCCAGAATCACACGGCGCTGTGGCCCGGCGGTCAACGCCTGGCGCTGCAACGGACGGGGTACCGAGGCGTGCAGCGGCAACACCAGAGCCCGGTCCCCCAACGCCGCTTTGAGGCTGGCCTCGCATTGGCTGATCTCCTTACGGCCGGGCAGAAACACCAGCACATCCCCCTCCCGCGCCGCCAGCTGGTCGGCTACCGCGTCCGCGACGCGCTGCACCAACCCGCGATCATCCGGCAGGCTGTGGCTGTCCCGGGCCTGATGCTGGATCTGCACCTCGAAGCGGCGCCCCTCCGCGTAAAGGCGTTCGCCCCCGAGGTAATCCGCGAGGCGGACGCCATCGACGGTTGCAGAGGTCAACACCAGCCGGTGCTGCTGCCGCCGTTGCAGCAGGGCCAGCAGCAGGTCGGTATCCCAGCGACGCTCGTGAAACTCATCGATGATCACGGTGTGGAAGCCTGCCAGCCCATCCTCCGTCAGCCAGCGCAGGGCGATACCGGGGGTGACAAAGGCCACCTCAGTGGTGTCCATGACGTTGCTGTCGAACCGGATGGCGTACCCCACCTGCTCGCCCAACGGTTGCCCCGACTCCGCCGCCAGAAACTCCGCCAGCGCGGTACAGGCCACCCGGCGCGGCTCCACCACCAATACCCGCCCTAATTGGGCCGCCCAGATCGGCAAGCGGGTCGATTTACCGGAACCGGTGTCCGCTTCCACCACCAGATGGTGGTGGCGCAGGTGCTCAAGAAACTGGGGCTGCAGGGGATCAATGGGCAGGCTGGCAATGGCACTCATGGGACGACGGCGGGATGATCAGAAAAAGGTGACGTCATGGTAACACGGGCGCTCAAGTTCCCCCGCGACGGGTCGATAAACGGATAAGACGCCCAGCAAGGAAGTATCGATGATCGTCAGCGCCGCACACTCCGCCTATCACTGGGTGATGCCCAAAGCCCTCTGCCCCGCCGACCACAGCCAGGATCTGCCCAAGCAGGCCGAGGCCATTGCTGAGAAAGCGGACCCGGTTGAAGCCGCTACGGAGCTGGCCGTCGAGGTGGGTAAAGCCGCCTATCTGGGGCGCAAGCTGCTGGCCGTGGTCTGAATTCGGTTACCGCCGCTCACACTTTTCCCTTCCTAACCCCCGCGCCAGGCTCTATGCTGGAACCATATTAACGGGGGTAACACCATGGATTTACTTCGATTTATCGGCAATGTCATCTGGTTGATCTGGGGCGGCATTGCCATGGCATTGGGCTGGGCCCTGGTGGGGGTGATTCTGGCCCTGACCATCATCGGCCTGCCCTGGGCACGCAGCTGTTTTGTTATCGCCCAACTGTCGCTGTGGCCCTTCGGCAAAGACGTGGCCAACCGGCGCGTGGTGAACCGTGAGGATGACATCGGCACCGGCGCGCTGGGCACCATCGGCAACGTCATCTGGTTTCTGGTGGCGGGGCTGTGGCTGGCGCTGGGTCACCTGTTCTTCGCTGTCACCCTGTTCTGCACCATTATCGGCATCCCCTTCGGCCTGCAGCATGTCAAACTGGCGATGCTGACGGTGGCCCCCATCGGCTACACCCTGGTGGACGATCCGGACTAGGATCACGACAACCGGGCAAGGGGATTGCGGCGCCGCCAAGGGGCCGCTATTTTGCCCGCTTTTACCAGGCCCGAACCCGATGACACACTGCGCACCCGAGTCCCTTCCTACCCAACTGCTGGCCCGACTGGCCGGTTACCGCCAGGTGATCTGGGACTGGAACGGCACTTTGGTCAACGACGCCCCGCTGGCCACCGACATCGTCAATGCCATGCTGTCGGAGCACCAGCTGCCGGCCACCGCACTGGACCACTACCGCGACACCTTCTGTCACCCGGTGGAGGCCTACTACCAGCGCATCGGCCTGACCGAAAAATTGAGCTTTGACGTCATCTGCCAACGCTTCGGCCAGGATTACCGGGCAGCGCGTGACCGCCTCAATCTGCATCCGGGCGCCCGCCCGCTACTGCATGCCCTGAGCCAGACCCACACCCAATCACTGCTCTCCGCCAGCTCGCAAAGCAGCCTGGAGCACTGTCTCGACCATCACCGCATCAGCACCTGCTTCCACCACGTCTATGGCCTCGACAACCATCACGCGGCCTGCAAGATTGACCGCGGCCACGAGCTGCTCAAAGCGGCCGGCGTGCGCGCCAGTGATACCGTGATGATTGGGGACACCGACCATGACCATGAGGTGGCTGAAGCCCTGGGCATCGACCTGATCCTGATCGCCGACGGCCACCAGAGCCACGCCAGCCTCAGCCAGCTGGGTGCTGAGCTTTACCCGGGCTGGGACGCTCTGCGTTAATCCCGGATCCGGGCCATCCGCATCACATCGACCCGCGCCCCATCGCGAAACGCCGCGGCGCGGGCGATCCCCTCCGGCTCAAAGCCGTGGCGCCGATACAGCGCCAGAGCCGCCTCGTTGTCGGTATAGACATCCAGCTCCAGCCGGGTCAGCGCCAGCCACTGCTCTCCCAGGTTGATCGCCGCCTGCAACAGGGCACTGCCGACGCCGCGCCCCTGCCACTCAGGTACGACTGCCATGCCAATCTCAGCAACGTGACGCCGCCTCGGGTTACTGGCCTGGGCCAGCATCAGGTTGCCCACCACGTCACCCGCGTCGTTTTCAGCCACCAGCAGGTGCTGATCAGGGCCCAGCTGCGCCAGCCGCTGCTGCCACATGGTGAGGGATGGCCACGGCAGTTGCAGGGTATTGCTGAAACAGATCTCGGCGGACATGGTGGCCTGCAAGGCCTCAGCATCGCTGGGTTCGGCGCGACGGATGGTGATGGACATGGTGCTCTCCCTGAAACGGCAAACCGTTAGCAGTACCACAGCCCGGATAAAAAAACACCGCCGCGACCTAATGGCCACGGCGGTGTGTGTTCAGCCAACGCAACGTCAGCGTTGCAGATAACCCAGCTGGCTGTCCTGCTCCAGTGCGCCCGGACGGGCTTCCCGCACCCGGTCCAGCGTCTCCTGCCAGTCGGCGCCGCTGTCCAGCAGCAGCTTAGCCGCCACCAGGCCGGTACGTCCGGTGCCGCCCCGGCAGTGCACCGAAACCCGCTTTCCGGACTCCATCAGGGCGGTCAGCATCTCCCGCTGCTCTGCCCAGGCGGCGTCAAACTCAGCATCCGGCAAAGACTTATCCTGCACCGGCAGATGCACCCACTGCATCCCGGCTGCCTCCACCTCCTGCCCCAGGGTGGGGATGCCGAAGCGGGTCAGCTCCTCCTCGGTCAGGGTGGTGACCACCGCCGCTACGCCGGCTGCCGCCAGCAGCGCCACATCCTCCTTCAGCCTCCCTTCGAGGCCAGGGGCGGGATGCAGGGCCATCGGCAGGCCGTTAACGTCGATGAAAGCCGGTTCAAATGCCATGTCGAGCTCCTTGTTCATGGTCGGCACCGCGGGGCAGGCCGATGGAGATGAGGGCGGTCAGTGCCAGAAAGGCCGCGGAGATCCAAAGGCAGGCGGCCAGGCCTGCCATCTGGAATACCCAGCCGGACAACACGGTGCCGACCAGCCGGCCCATGGCATTGGCCATGTAGTAAAAACCGACATCCAGTGACACCCCGTCCTCACCAGCGTAGTGGACAATCAGAAACGAGTGCAGACTCGAATTGATGGCAAAGGCCGCGCCAAACACCATCAAACCAAACACCAAAGTGAACTGGGGGTGCCAGTCCAGTTGTACGCCGGTGGCCACTGCAACGGTCACTGCGCACAGCAATAACGCCCATTTCAGCGCCGCCGCCCCATCCGGGATCTGGCCCCGGGCGGTGCCGGTCAGGCGCGGGGCCAACCCCTGCACCAGGCCGTAACCAATGACCCAGGTGGCCAGGAAGGCGCCCACCGCGGAGTGGCTCCAGCCGAACACGCTGCCCAGGGTGATGGGCAACGCGATGACAAACCACACATCACGAGCCCCAAACAGGAATAATCGGGCCGCCGACAGGATGTTGATGCTGCGGCTTTTCGAGAACATCTCGGAAAACTTGGGCTTGTTCTTGGCTTTGCCCAGATCCTTACCCAGCCACAGCAGGCTGAGGATCAACACCCCCACCAACACCGAGGCCATCGCCACCATGGCGCCTTGGAAGCCCAGCCAGCCCAGCAGCACCCCGCCGAGGAAAAAGCCGAAGCCTTTCAGGGCGTTTTTCGATCCGGTCAGGATCGCCACCCACTTGTACAGCGCCCCCGGCTCCCCCTTCGGCACCAGCATCTTGATGGCGCTTTTGGCGCTCATCTTGTTGAGGTCTTTGGCGATGCCGGACAGCGCCTGCGCTGCCATTACGTAGGGCACCGATAACATGCCGGAGGGCACCGCCAGCATCGCCAGCGCCACCACCTGCATCGCCAGACCCAGATTCATGGTGCGGTTCAGCCCCAGACGTGCGCCCAGGTAGCCGCCCACCAGATTGGTGACCACACCGAAAATCTCGTAGAACAGGAACAGGGACGCGATCGCCAGCGGGCTGTAACCCAGCTGGTGGAAGTGCAGCACCACCAGCATCCGCAGCGCCCCGTCGGTCAGGGTAAAGTTCCAGTAGTTAAACGTGATCAGCAGGTACTGCTTTACGTCACGGCTCAGTCCGGACAGGGCGCTGACCATGGTTTACCAGCCCTGCTCAGCAACGTAGCGAGCCAGCTCTACGGTGCGGTTGGCGTAGCCCCACTCGTTGTCGTACCACAGGTACAGTTTCACTTGGGTGTCGTTCACCACCATGGTGGACAGGGCATCCACAACGGAGGAGCGCGGGTCAGTGCGGTAGTCGATGGACACCAGCGGGCGTGTTTCGTAGCCCAGAATCCCTTTCAGCTCGCCTTCGGCGGCCTCCTGCAGCAGCCCATTGACCTCATCCGCGCTGGTGGCACGCTCTACTTCAAACACACAATCGGTGATGGAGGCGTTGCACAACGGCACCCGGATGGCGTGACCATTCAGTCGTCCCTTCAGCTCCGGGAAGATGTGGGTGATGGCGGTGGCCGAACCGGTGGTGGTCGGGATCAGGCTCTCACCGCAGGCGCGGGCCCGACGCAGATCCTTATGCGGCGCATCCAGGATGGTCTGGGTGTTGGTGATGCTGTGGATGGTGGTCATGGAGCCGTGCTTGATGCCCAGCTTCTCGTGGATCACCTTCACCGCCGGCGCCAAACAGTTGGTGGTGCAGGACGCGGCGGTCACGATGTCGTGTTTGGCTTTGTCATACCAGTGGTGGTTGACCCCATAAACGGCATCCAATACCCCTTCCTGCTTGACCGGGGCGGTCACAATCACCTTCTTGACGCCCTGGTCGAGGTACTTCTGCAACACCTCTTTGCGTTTAAACTTGCCGGACGCCTCAATCACCATGTCGCAGCCGGACCAGTCAGTGGTTTCAAGCTCAGTGTTGCTGCTCACCGCAATGCGCTTGCCATCGATGATCAGGGCATCATCGTCCACCACCACATCCTTGCCCCAGCGGCCGTGGACGGAATCAAATTCCAGAAGGTGGCCCAAAGCGGCGGCACCACCCGCCGGATCGTTGATCTGAACAAACTCAAACTCGGCCCAGTCCCAGGCGGAGCGAAGCGCCAGGCGGCCCATGCGACCAAAGCCGTTAATGCCAATCTTGATGGTCATGCTGCGTCTCTCTGTGCATTAGCGTTAAGGGTGTCCGGCGCATCGGCCGAAGCGGGAAACCAGTGGCGGGTCCGGTTGGCAAAGGCCACCAGGGAGAGCATCACCGGCACCTCCACCAGTACCCCCACCACGGTCGCCAGGGCCGCACCGGAGTGCAGGCCAAACAGGGCAATGGCAACCGCCACCGCCAGTTCAAAGAAGTTTGAGGTGCCGATCATCGCCGCCGGTGCCGCCACGTTGTGCGGCAGCTTCATCACCCTGGCGCTGCCATAGGCGATGGCAAAGATGCCGTAGGTTTGCAGCAGCAGCGGAATGGCGATCAGCCCAATCACCATCGGCTTGGCCAGCAGGGTCGGCGCCTGGATGCCAAACAAGATGGCGACGGTGGCCAGCAAGCCCACCATCGAGGCGGGTTTCAGACGCTGAACAAAACCGTTCAGGGCCGCCTCGCCGCGCTTCATCAGCAGATGACGGGTCAGGATGCCCGCCACCAATGGCAGCGCCACATACAACAGCGTGGCCAGCAACAGGGTTTCCCAGGGCACCAGGATCTCAGACACCCCCAGCAACAGGGCGGCAATGGGGGCAAACGCCACCACCATGATCAGGTCATTCACCGACACCTGAACCAGGGTGTACGCCGGATTGCCCCGGGTCAGCTGGCTCCAGACAAACACCATGGCGGTACAGGGCGCGACCCCGAGCAGGATCATCCCGGCGATGTACTGGCTGGCGTCTTCCGGCGACACCAGATCGACAAAGAAAACTCTGAAAAACAGCCACCCGATGGCCGCCATGGAGAACGGCTTAATCAGCCAGTTAACCACCAGGGTCAGCCACAGGCCCTGAGGCTGCTGCCCCACCTTGCGCACTGAATGGAAGTCTACCTGGATCATCATCGGGTAGATCATGACCCAGATCAGCACCGCGATAACGCCGTTGATCTGGAACATCTGCCATTGCGCCAGGGTTTCAAATACAACGGGAAAGGCATGGCCCAACGCCACACCGGCGACGATCGCCAGGCCCACCCATACACTTAAGTAACGCTCGAAATTGCCCATGATGTTTCCTCAGGCACAGCAGATTTGTTGACGTTGCGGGCGGTCGCCCATATTGGCCAGGCGCTCAGCGCAGGCATCGATCAGTTCGACGTCGGACCCGGCGATCCCCTCGAGGGCCCCCACGATCCAGTCAGGCAGGGCGGCCAGACGGTAGTAAACCCACTGGCCACTGCGCCGGTCTTCCAGCAAGCCGTCGGCACGCAGACGCGCCAGGTGGCGGGACACTTTGGGCTGACTCTCATCCAGGGCGCAGGTGAGCTCACAGACGCAGAGCTCGGTCTCCTGCCGTATCAGCAGCAGGATCTTCAGACGGGTTTCGTCTGACAGCGACTTAAGCTGGGCAACAGACTGGGACATGGGCACCTCACATAAGGATATACGCCAAAACGGATATGCGACAAATCATATATTCGTTTATCCATATGTTCAGTGACAGTTTGATGACAGTGTGATGGCGATCGCCCGCCCTCATCAATTCATTGCGGTTATCGGGCAATAACACCTTGGTCTAGCTTCTTGTGCAGCGCACAATATGCTCATAATATCGTCAAGGTGTTGTCATTTTAGCCAACTAGAGTCTGGGCGCAGAATCGCCAGATGCGGGCCAGGGCGGCCCACCGTCGACGCAAAGGAGTCGCTATGAACCAGGGATCCTATCAACGGCTGATGGAAAGCCTGATCCGATGCAACGAGCAGCTGTTTGAGCTGGCCTCGAAACAGAGCCAACCCACCACCCAGGCACTGCTGCAGATGCAGATGCAGGATCTCTCCAATGCCCTGAATAAAGGCATGGAGGACCCCGCCGCCCTGCTGACCCAACAAGCCAACTGGTGGCAGTCTCAGCTTCAGCTGTTCCAGAATGCCATGCTGAAACAGGCTGGCCAGGAGGTGGCCCCGATGGTTGAGCCGGAGCGTGGTGACCGCCGCTTCCGGGACAGCCAGTGGCAGGAGCACCCCTGGTACGACTACATCAAGCAATCCTACCTGCTGACCGCCCGGCAGATGCTGGAGCAGGTGGATCGCATTCCCGACCTGACCGATGCCGAGCGGGATCGCCTGCGCTTCTTTACCCGCCAGATGGTTAACGCGCTGGCACCGAGTAATTTTCTGGCCTCCAACCCGGAGCTGCTGAAACTGACACTGGAGAGCGGCGGCCACAATCTGCTGGATGGGCTGAAACTGCTGACTGAGGACATTGAACGCAGTGCCGGTACCCTCAATGTTCGCATGACCGACGAATCCGCCTACCAACTGGGGCGGGATCTGGCCACCACAGCGGGCGAGGTGATTCACCAGGCCCCCCTGTTTGAGCTGATTCAGTACCGCCCCAGCACCGACACCGTGGCCAAGCGGCCGCTGCTGATCGTCCCGCCCTTCGTCAATAAGTACTACATCCTCGACCTGCGGCCGGAAAACTCACTGGTCAAATACCTGGTGGACCAGGGCCATACCGTACTGATGATCTCCTGGGCCAACCCGGACCAGCGCCACACTCAAGTGGATTTCGAAGATTACGTGGTGGACGGCGTACTGGCCGCGCTGGATGCGGTGGAAGCCGCCACCGGCGAGCGAGAAGTCAATGCGGTGGGCTACTGCATCGGCGGCACCCTGCTGGCCACCGCCATGGCCTACATGGCGGGCCGGCGGATGAAACAGCGGGTCAAATCCGCCACCTTCTTCACCACCATTCTGGATTTCAGCCAGCCCGGCGAACTGGGGGCCTTTATCAATGACGAGATCGTCACGGCAATGGAGACCCAGAACGCGGAAAACGGCCTGATGGATGGGCGCCAACTGGCGGTCACTTTCTCGCTGCTGCGGGAGAACAACCTCTATTGGAACTACTACATCGACGGCTACCTGAAGGGACAAAGCCCGATGGCGTTCGACCTGCTGCACTGGAACTGCGACAGCACCAACGTGGCGGGGCCAACCCACTCCACCATGCTGCGCCAGCTCTATCTGGAAAACCGGTTGATCCAGCCCGGTGAGTTCACCGTCCGGGGCAGCAAAATCGACCTCGGTAAGATCACCGTCCCCACCTATTTCGTGTCCACCATGGATGACCATATCGCCCTGTGGCAAGGCACCTATCAGGGGATGCAGTGCCTGGCTGGCGAGCCCACCTTTGTGCTGGGCGAATCCGGCCATATCGCCGGCATCATCAACCCGCCCGGTGGCAAATACGGCCATTACACCGGCCCATTGGCGGACGCCGCCGAAGACTGGCTGGAGCAAGCCAGCCACCAGGAGGGCTCCTGGTGGACCCACTGGCAAGGCTGGCTGAGCGAGCGACAGGGCGCCGAACCGGTGCCCGCCCGCAACATCAATAAGGGGATTGCACCGGCTCCCGGTGACTATGTTCAGGTGCGCCTGAACCCCACCGCCAAGGGAGACGCGGCATGACTCTGCAGCCGGGCCAGAGTGCCGAAATACAGAAAGTGTTTGGCCCCGCCGAAGTAGCGGCCTTCGCGGAACTGTCGGAAGACCGCAACCCGATCCATCTGGACGCCGAGTTCGCCGCGCAAACCCCATTCGGCCACCCCATTGTCCACGGCATCCTGCTCTCCAGCCTGCTGTCCGGTTTACTGGGGCAACACCTGCCGGGTCAGGGCACCATCTACCTGGGACAAACCCTCAAGTTTGTCCGCCCGGTGCTGGTGGGCGAAGCGGTAACGGCACGGGTTACCGTGGCGCAGGTGCGTGACGATAAGCCCATCGTCACCCTGACCACCGAGGTGGTGAACGCCAAAGGGGAGCCCTGCGTGCAGGGGGAGGCGGTGGTCAAAGTCTGATGCTCTGACACACAAAAAACGGGACGCTCAGCGTCCCGTTTTTTTATTGACCCGTTACTTGCGCTTGGGGCCTTTGCGCTGGCCCGACTGGGGCTTGCCGCCACGACCGGCCTGCTGGCCCTGTTGCGGCTTGCCACCGCGGCCATTGGCCTGGCCCTGCTGCGGTTTGCCGCCGCGACCACTGCCCTGCCCTTTACCGGCCGGTTTACCCTGGCCGGAGGCGTTGTTGCCCTTACCGTTGCCACTGCCTTTGCCCTTGGCCGCAGGCTTGCTCTTGCCCGGCAGGCTGCGGGACTGGAACTGGCCCTGGCCGCTGTGTTTGGTCAGCGCCGGCTGGGTACGGCCACCACGGTGGGCCGGACGACGGCCTTCCGCCGGTACCAGGCAATCCGGGCCGCTGCCAATCAGGTGGCCCATGCCGATATTGAGCAGGCCCTCACGGATGATCGGCCAGTTATCGGTGTCGTGGTAGCGCAGCAGCGCTTTGTGCAGACGACGCTGGCGACCGCCCTTGGCCACCGGCACATCCTCACTGTCGTGGGTGACCTTGCGCAGCGAGTTCTTACCGGTGTGCCAGACGGTGGTGGCGTTGGCCAGCGGCGACGGGTAGAAGTTCTGCACCTGGTCGAGGCGGAACTTGTTGCGCTTCAGCCACATCGCCAGGTTCACCATATCTTCATCGCTGGCACCGGGGTGGGCCGAGATAAAGTAGGGGATCAGGTACTGCTCTTTGCCCGCCTCTTTGGAGAAGCGATCAAACATCTCCTTAAAGCGGTAGTAGCTGCCCATGCCCGGCTTCATCATGATCGACAGCGGGCCCTCTTCGGTGTGCTCCGGGGCGATCTTGAGGTAGCCGCCAACGTGGTGCTGCACCAGCTCCTTGACGTAACGCGGGTCTTCCACCGCCAGGTCGTAACGCACCCCGGAGGCCACAAAGATGCGCTTGATTCCAGGGATCTCCCGGGCAGCGCGGTACAGCTCGATGGTCGGCGTATGGTCGGTATCCATATGGCCGCAGATGTCCGGATAGATGCAGGACAAACGGCGACAGGTGGCCTCCGCCTTGGGGCTCTTACAACGCAGCTTGTACATGTTGGCGGTGGGGCCGCCAAGGTCTGAGATCACCCCGGTAAAGCCGGGCACTTTCTCTTTGATCTGCTCAATCTCATCCAGGATCGACTCCTGGCTGCGGCTCTGAATGATGCGCCCTTCGTGCTCGGTAATGGAGCAGAAGGAGCAGCCACCAAAGCAGCCCCGCATGATGTTAATGGAGGTTTTGATCATGTCGTACGCCGGGATCTTTTTGCCGTCGTACTTAGGATGGGGCACCCGCGCATAGGGCAGCGCAAACACGCCGTCCATCTCATCGGTTTCCAGCGGGATCGCCGGCGGGTTGATCCAGACATAGCGATCGCCGTGACGCTGCATCAGCGCACGGGCACAACCCGGGTTGGTCTCCAGGTGGAACAGGCGTGAAGTGTGGGCGTACAGCACCTTATCGGCACGCACCTGCTCGTAATCCGGCAGCAGGATGTACTGCTGCTCCCACGGCTTCAGCTTGCGACCGGCGCCCGCCGGTTGCAGGGTAATCGGCTGAGCCTGCTGCTGCACCGGGGCATCCTCAAACTTGGAGCCCAGCTCGCAGCCCATATCGTCGGCGCCATAGGGGTTCGGGATCGGGTCGATCTTGCCGGGGGTGTCGAGGGTGCGGGAGTCCACACCGTTCCAGCCCGGCAGCGCTTCACGCACCAGGAAAGCGGTGCCACGGATGTCGCGCATGCTCTTGATGTCGTCACCCTGGGACAGGCGATGCGCCACCTCCACCAGCGGACGCTCGGCGTTGCCGAAGATCAGCATGTCCGCCTTGGCATCAAACAGCACGCTGCGGCGCACTTTATCGGACCAGTAATCGTAGTGCGCGATACGGCGCAGGCTGGCCTCGATGCCGCCGAGGATCACCGGCACATCTTTGTAGGCTTCTTTACAGCGCTGGGTGTACACCACGGTGGCCCGGTCGGGACGCTTACCGTGGACGTTGTCCGGGGTATAGGCGTCGTCGTGGCGCAGACGGCGATCGGCGGTGTAGTGGTTGATCATCGAGTCCATGTTGCCGGCGGTCACGCCGAAGAACAGGTTGGGCTTGCCCAGCGCCATAAAGGGCGCTTTGGACTGCCAGTCCGGCTGGTCGATGATGCCCACGCGGAACCCCTGGGATTCCAGCATGCGGCCAATCACAGCCATACCAAAGCTGGGGTGATCCACGTAAGCGTCACCGGTCACCATGATGATGTCACAGCTGTCCCAGCCCAACAGGTCCATCTCCGCACGGGTGGTGGGCAGAAAAGGGGCCGGGCCCAGGCACTCAGCCCAGAACTTGGGATAGTCGAACAGCTTGGTTTTGGGAGTCGGGATCATGCTTAACCTCAGATCACCCCACCCGGTATGGGCAGGGGCCGCGGATTGTAGCAGCTTAGCGCGAGTTAGGCGATGGTGGTTTTTTGACCACACAAAGCCTGTGGATTTGCCGCTTTGGGAATACCACCTATCCCCATTCGCTCGCCTGGGACTTTCATCCTCCGTATGATTCATCAATCAAACCGGCTGACCGCCGAAACACAAGACAGGGAAAGAATATGGATCAGGTAGGGCCAAGCGCATTAATCGTGGAAGGCGGCGCCATGCGAGGGGTGTTTTCCTGCGGCGTACTGGACACCTTTCTGGCCCGGGACTTCAGTCCCTTTGACAGTTTCTGGGGCGTCTCGGCCGGCGCCTCCAATCTGGCAGCTTACCTGGCCAAGATGCCGGGCCGTAACCGCAAAATCTACACCGACTACAGCTGCCGCCGGGCGTTTCTGACCCCGGGCCGTTTTCTGCGTGGCGGCGACCTGATGGATCTGGATTGGATGTGGACCATCACTCTGGCGGAGTTGGGCATCGACAAGGCTGTTCTGGCCGCAGACCCCCGTCCCTTCTTTCTGGCGGTTACCCGCCAGGACAGCGGACAGGCGGAATACCACACCCCCGACGTTGAGCAGCTGGCCGAAACCATGAAGGCCAGCAGTGCCCTGCCCGTGCTGTACCGAAAAGGGGTGCGGCTGGGGCAACACACCTACGTTGATGGCGGGGTGGCGGATGCGCTGCCGGTGGCCGAGGCGATTCGTCGCGGTGCACGCCAGATCATGGTGCTGCGCAGCCGACCGGCCAGCTACCGCAAATCCGCTTCCGGCCTGCCCGCCCTGCAACGCTGGCTGCTGCGTGATACCCCGCATCTGGTTGAACCGATGCTGAGCCGGGCGGAACGCTACAACCGGACGCTCGACCTGATCCGCCAGCCGCCGGAAGGGGTGAACATCGTTGAGATCTGCCCGCCAGAATCCTTCCGGCTGAAGCGGCTGACCCGGGACGCCGAGCCTCTGGAGCGAGGCTATGAGCTGGGCCGGATCGCGGGCGAAGCGGCGATGGCCCGTTGGCAACCGTTCAGTGGCGACGGGCAATCGCCCGCGCCGCAATGCCATCGATCAAACCCGGCGCCAGCAGTTTAAGCCACCGCCCCAACCGTCCACGGAAGGAGCCGAGCCAGAGACGCTGACGCTTCTCGATGGCGCGGACCATCGCCCGCGCGCACTGCTCGGCGGTCATGATCTTGCTCTCCTGCATCGGCGTCTGCCCCAACGGCTGGCCATCGGCGCCCATGGCGCGCTTATGGGTTTGCGTCACCACAAAGTCGGGGCAGAGCACGGTGACGTCCACCCCGCTGCCCCGCAACTCGATCCGCAGCGCATCAAAGAACCCCATCACCGCATGTTTGGAGGCGCAGTAGCCGCTGCGGGTCGGCACGCCGGTCAGTCCGGTCAGGGAGGAAACCACAGCGATGTGGCCCCTGGACTGTTTCAGTGCCGGCAAGGCCGCATGGGCCAGATGAGCAGTGGCGAGGTAGTTCACCCGCATCACCCGCTCCAGTACGGAGAGGTCCGTCAGCGCCTCTACCGTGCTCCACATGGTGATGCCGGCGTTGAGGATCAGGCGGTCAAGACGACCAAACTGTGCCAGGGCGGCCTCCACCAGCTTGGGCAGTTGGTCCAGCTCGGTCAGGTCGAGGGGGTAGGCAAAGGCCGGTGATGGCAGTTCGGCCACCAGGCTGTCGAGTCGCTCCCGGTTGCGGGCAACCAGCATCAGCCGGGCGCCACGGGCACTGAGTTGATGGGCCAACGCGCGACCAATCCCTTCTGAGGCGCCGGTCAACAGCACCACTTCTCCGTCCATGGTTTCTCCTTGTTCAGGCAGGGCAGCGCGCGAACATCCTGTCGCTGCGCCGGTGGCCGGGCTCAGGCTTTAACGCCATCCTCCTGCGGTACCGGCTGGTAGGTTTCCAGATCTTTGGGTCGGCCGATGCCGTACCCCTGGGCGTAGTTAACGCCGATGGCGCGAAGCCGGGACAGGGTTTCCTGGTCCTCAACAAACTCCGCCACGGTTTCGATGCCCATCACCCGGCACACATCGTGAATCGATTTAACGATGGCGTAATCCTTGGCGTTGTTGGCCAGGTTACGGACAAAGCAGCCGTCGATCTTCACGTAATCCACCGGCAACTGGCGCAGGTAGCCATAGGAAGCAAAGCCGGAGCCAAAGTCATCCAGGGCAAAAGCGAAACCGCGACGGCGCAGGGCGTGGAGGATCTCCAGTGCCCGGTTCTCGTTGGCGATGGCGGCGGTTTCGGTCACCTCGAAGCAGATGGTTTCCGGCGGCACCCGGTACAGCGCGCACATCTCATCGATGTAGCTGACCAGATTGCCGTTGGAGAGGGTAGTGCCAGAGAGGTTGATCGACAGCACCTGGGTATTCCACAAGTGGCTGTTGCGGGCCAGCCACTCAAAGGATTTGCGGATCACCGCCTTGTCCACCGCCGGCATCAGGTTAAAACGCTCCGCCGCAGCAATAAACTGGCCCGGCGCCAGGATGCGGCCGCCCTCTTCGCGGATCCGCAGCAGCACTTCGCACTTGCGACGGGGACTGCTGGCCTGCACCGGCTCAATGGGCTGATAGAACAGCACCAGATCGTCGTTGACGATCGCTTCGTTGATCTTCATCGCCCACTGCGGCGCGTTGCGCTGGTGGGCCAGATCCTGATCGAGGGAGTCGAAGAAGTGGATCTGGCTTTCGCCGCCCTTGCCCTTATTGGCGTGACAGGCGATTTCAGCGTCTTTAAACACCTCACGGGGCCGCTGCTCATCCGCCCGCTGGAACGCCACCCCGATGCTGATGCCCACCCGGTAGCTGCCACTGTCCCAGTAAAGAGTGATCCCCTCGACCCGCTCCATCAGCTGTTTCAGCACCCGCGCCGTCTCCAGCGCTGAGGTGTCTTTCATGATCAGGCCGAATTCATCGCCGCCGATGCGCGCCAGCAGGTCGCCCGGGCGGATGCTCCGCACCATCTCCTGAGCCACATCGCGCAGCATGCGGTCACCGGCTTCGTGGCCACAACTGTCGTTGATCAGCTTAAAGCGGTTCAGATCCATGTAGCAGATGGCGTGCTGGCCCGGCAGATCTGCCAGCGCTTCCAGCCGCTGTTCAAAGGTGTGGCGGTTGTAGATGCCGGTGGTCTGGTCCCGTTGGGACTTGTGCATCAACTCGCGCTTCATCTGCTCGGAATGGGTGATGTCACGCAGCACCAGGACCGCCCCCAGGGTATGCCCCTCATGGTCCAGCGTACGGGCAGCGTGGTACTCCAGTTGCCGTTTCTGACCCCCCTGTTGCAGCGATACCCGCCCTTCGAGGCTGATGCGGCCTGAGCTGAGCAGCTCTTTCAGGGCGGCATGCAGTTCCTGTCCCGCCGGGCCGGCCACCAGATTGACCAGGGCACACTGGCGCACCGGACCATGCTCGACCGCCAGCAGCTTTTCCGCTTCCGGGTTCACCAGCTCGATACGCGCCTGTGGGTCAACCAGCACCACCGCATCGCTGACGGTGCGCAGCAGGGTGCTGATCTGTTGACGCTGGTGCAGGCGTTGGGAAAACAGCTCATTACACAGCTGGCTGATTTCAGACAGCTCATCCTGCCCGGATTCCGGCAGCGGCCGACTGGTTTTGCGCTGAGTCAGGCCCTGTTCGATGCGCTGCTTCAGGCTGCCGATGGGCCCCAGCAGAATGCGACGGAAGGTAAAGAAACTGGCCAGTGCCAACAGCACCAGTACCAGCGCCAGTATCGCCATCACCCGATGGATCTGTTCGGTGCGGATCTGACGTTCAGTCAGGTCAAACTGCGGCTCAAGGGTCAGGGCTGTCCCGGCGAAATGGGGCAGCGCCAGGGGGCTGCCTTCCGGGGCATCCACCAGGGTGGCGGTATGGATGCGGTGGTGGCGATAGCTGAGGGTGTCCAGCAGAGTCTGATCAAACGCCTGAATGCCAATCAGTCCACGCCAGTTGCGATGGTTCAGTGGCTGGGCCACCAGCCCAAACACCTGATGGCCAAGACGGGCAAAGCCGCTGCGCTCGTACTGAAAGGTACCGGTGGAGAGAATGGGATCGAGCAGGGCCCGCATCGCTTCGCTGTTGCCGTCCACCGGCAACGCCGGGTTCTGCAACACGTGCAACTCACCGTGGTGGTTCATCACCAGAGAGATCAGGCCGCGCTGACGGGCCTGGGCCACCAGAAAATCCAGCGCTTCCGGGCGTTCACTCTCCAGTGCGGTGCGGATCGCCGTCATCGATTTGCGGTTCTGCGTCAGCCAGTGCTCCACATCCATCTGCAGATGCGCCCGCTCGGCGGCGTAGGTTCGCTGCTCATAGCCGACAAAGCCGTCACGGATCATCCAGTAGGCGGCGCCGGTGGCGGTCAGGATCAGGGGGATAGCCAGACAAAACAGGAGCAGCAATAATCGACGGGAGAGTTTCATCGGACGGCGCAGATCCTGATTCAGGCTCTAAGACAAAGAGGTTTGAACTTACCTAAATAACGGCATGATGGGAACGTATCTTGAGGTTTTTTCATGACAGTTTGTCCAACATCGGCATCAGCCGCACAAATTCCGATCAGCGATGATTCAACCCGTGAACTGATTCACACCGTGCATGCCTGCCGCTTGTGTCAGGATGTGCTGGACCCGAATCCGGTGGTTCAGCTCGCCTCATCCGCGCGGTTGCTGATCATCGGCCAGGCCCCCGGCCTCAAGGTGCATCAAAGCGGCATCCCCTGGAATGACGCCAGCGGGGACCGGTTGCGCCACTGGCTGGGGATGGATCGCGACACCTTTTACGACCCCAGCCGGGTCGCCATCATCCCCATGGGGCTGTGTTATCCCGGCCGCGGCCGCAGTGGCGACAACCCTCCGGATAAGCGCTGTGCACCGCGCTGGCACCCGACGCTGCTGGCGCAGTTGCCCGCCCTTGAGCTCACCCTCTATATCGGCCAGTACGCCCAGAAACACTACCTGGAGGGGTTTACCAGCCTGACCGACACCGTCGCCCGCTGGGCCGAGTTCGGACCGGACCGCTTTCCGCTGCCCCACCCCTCCCCCCGCAACACCCTGTGGCTGAAACGCCACCCCTGGTTCGACGACGACGTCGTGCCCGCGCTGCGTCAGCGGGTACAAGGGTTGATGGCCGGTTAACCGGCACAAAAAAAGCCGCCTTTCGGCGGCTTTGTCTTCCCTGCAATAAAGGATCACTCAGCGCACAGGTCGCGAGCAATCCCGGAAGCCAGGCGGGCGTTGTTCAGTACCAGCTGGATGTTGGAATCCAGGCTGTTACCACCGGTCAGTTCACAGACGCGGGCCAGCAGGAACGGGGTGGACTCTTTGCCACCAACACCCTGTTGCTCCGCTTCCGCCAGCGCCTGAGCGATGGCGGCATCGATGTCAGCTTTCGGCATGGCGTACTGTTCCGGGATCGGGTTGGCGATCACCACACCGCCTTTCAGGCCCATACCCCACTTGGCGTTCAGCGCAGTGGCAATGGCTTCGCTGCTGTCCAGGCGGTAGTCGATGCTGAAATCGCTTTCGCGGGTGTAGAACGCCGGCAGGCAGTCGGTCTGGTAGCCGACAACCGGCACACCGAAGGTTTCCAGGTACTCGCGGGTCAGGCCCAGGTCGAGGATGGACTTGGCACCGGCACAGACAACGGCCACGTCGGTGTTGGCCAGTTCCTGCAGGTCAGCGGAGATGTCGAAGGTCTGCTGGGCACCACGGTGCACGCCGCCAATGCCACCGGTGGCAAACACTTTGATGCCGGCCATGGCGGCCAGGATCATGGTGGACGCTACGGTGGTGGCACCGGTTTTACCGGCAGCAACGATAAAGGGGATGTCACGACGGGAAGCCTTGGTGACGGACAGACCCTCTTTACCCAGGAACTCTACCTGCTCTTCGGTCAGGCCCACGGTCAGGCGGCCCTTGATGATGGCGATGGTGGCCGGGATGGCACCCGCGTCACGAACGGTCTGCTCCACCTTCAGGGCGGTCTCCACGTTCTGCGGGTAAGGCATACCGTGGGAGATGATGGTGGACTCCAGCGCCACGACCGGGCGGTTGTTGGCGATGGCTTCGGCGACTTCCGGGTGGATATCCAGGTACTTCTCTAGCATGGGGTCTTCTCCATCAGGCGGCGTACGGCCGCTTCGGACATAGTGGAATTAATGGTGGTCTTGGTCGCCAGCGCCAGTCGGGCAGCGGCCAGGGCAAAAGGAACGGTCTCGGTAAAGGACCAGCCGGCAAGGCGGCCATGGGCCAGGCCCGCCATCAGCGCATCACCGGCGCCGGTGACGTTCACCACATCGGTGGCGGACGGCAGGTAGCGGACGCCCTGCCCCGCATCGGAGGCGTAGGCGCCACGGCTGCCCAGGCTGAGCAGCACCCGCTTGACCCCCAACTGATGCAGCGCATCAGCCACACGAGGCAGGTCTTCGTCGCTGTCGAGACGATGGCCGGACAGCAACTCCGCTTCCAGCGCGTTGGGCTTGAGGGTGTCGATCTGGGCCAGGAAAGGCTTGAGCTTGTGCGCCTTGGCGCGGGACACCGGGTCCACCAGCACCGGGGCATCCAGTGGGCGGGCAAACAGGGTTTCCAGTGCGTCTTCGGACAGGTTGGCATCCAGCACCACCACCGAAGCGCGGTCGATGGGGCCACGGCGGCGCTCCATCTGCTCAGCGTCGAGGCGCTCAATCAGGCTCATGTCATTGAGGGCGAGGCGCATCTCGCCATCGCTGTCGTGCAGCGACAGGTAACTGGAGGTGGTGGCACCGGCGATCTTCAGGCAGTGCTCTGTACCCACCCCAGCCAGACGGCAGGATTCAATCAGCTGCTCGGCCCAGCGGTCATCACCAAGGGCAGAGACAAACTCGACGCGGCTGCCCAGGCGAGCCAGGTTGTCGGCGATATTGCGGCCCACACCACCGGCGCTGGCAGTCAGGCTGCCCGGGGTGGAGTCACCGTCCACCAGCGGCCGGTCGGCCACGCCGCACAGGTCCATATTGGCCCCACCAATCACCAACGCGTAGCGCTCAGGGGCAAGAATGTAACCTTTGCCCTGGATGTGGCCTTTCTGGGTGAGGTGCATGATGTGGCCCGCGATGGCACTGCGACTGATGCCCAGCTTGTCCGCCAGCTCCTGCTGGGGGATCAGGGGATCCTGGCGGATCAGGTCGAGGATCTGCTGCTCTCGCTCCGTCATAACATATGTTTGGTTATTGGACTTATGTTTGCGATTGTAGCGAGGTGCCGGGTTGGAAACCACCACCGGGATCAAAAAAAGCACCCCGAGGGGTGCTTTTTTGTCTGTGCACTGAGCGTCTTACTTGTGGTACTTGCGAGACAGCTCGTGAACGGCATTGATAAAGGCGCCAGCGTGCTCCGGATCGGCGTGCTGGTGAATGCCGTGGCCCAGGTTGAAGACGTGGCCGTCACCGTGGCCGAATTCGCCCAGGATGCGCTCCACTTCCTCTTCGATACGCGGAACCGGTGCGTACAGCATGGACGGGTCCATGTTGCCCTGCAGGGCCACTTTGTCGCCGACGCGGGCACGGGCGGCCTTAACGTCAACGGTCCAGTCCAGACCCACAGCGTCACAGCCGGTGGCCGCGATGTCTTCCAGCCACTGACCGCCACCTTTGGTGAACAGTACAACCGGCACTTTGTGGCCGTCGTAGTCGCGGATCAGGCCATCAACGATCTTGTGCATGTAACGCAGAGAGAACTCGCGGTACGCCGGGCCGGACAGTGCGCCACCCCAGGTATCAAAGATCTGTACCGCCTGTGCACCGGCTTTGATCTGGGCGTTCAGGTACAGAATGACGGAGTCCGCCAGCTTGTCCAGCAGCAGGTGCAGGGTAGCCGGTTCGGCAAAAGCCATCTTCTTAATCTTGGCGAAGTCTTTGGAGCTGCCGCCTTCCACCATGTAGGTGGCCAGAGTCCACGGGCTGCCGGAGAAACCGATCAGCGGCACTTCACCTTTCAGCTCGCGACGGATGGTGCGCACGGCGTCCATCACGTAACCCAGCTCCTGCTCCGGATCCGGGATCGGCAGGTTTTCGATGGTGGCTTTGTTGTCAGCCAGAGTCTGGAAGCGCGGACCTTCACCGGTCTCGAAGTAGAGACCCAGGCCCATGGCATCAGGAATGGTCAGGATGTCGGAGAAGAGAATCGCAGCGTCGAGGGGGAAGCGGCGCAGAGGTTGGAGAGTGACTTCGCAGGCCAGCTCGGGGTTCTTGCACAGGCTCATAAAGTCGCCGGCTTCGGCGCGGGTGGCCCGGTATTCCGGTAGGTAACGGCCTGCTTGACGCATCATCCAAACCGGGGTCACATCTACCGGCTGACGCAGCAGCGCTCGCAGGTAACGATCGTTTTTCAGTTCTGACATCTAGTTCATCCCTTACGCATCAATACGCAACAAAATTCTGGCCATTGTAGCACCGCGGTCGAGGATTGGTACGAGGCCAGCGTGAGCCGTCCCACAATTCAGGGAATCCTCCGGTAGTGACCCGAATTGGCAAAGATTTGCACTCCCTATTCGCCTTTGGTATAACAATACCGCGCTAGCAAAACGAAGTAAGAAGCTCACGTCAGTGAGTCCCGCAACACCCAATCTTATGCCCTGACGCCTCGGCGTCAGGGTTTTTTATTTCCCCTCTCCCGTCCCCACAGCAGAATCTTCGGTTCGATGTTAAAAAAGCGTTGATCCCTGAGCCATCCCTTACTTAAATTGGGTAATACCAATAAAGGTTGGCTTGCAAGAGGATGGTGCCATGCTGACAAAGTTAGAAAGGGCCGTGGACGCCTGGGGAGGCTCCAATACGCTTATCGATAACTGGCTGGAAAGTCGTCGTCAGTTACTGATCCACTACTGCCAACTGGCCGGATTACCGCCCTATGAGGGGGAGAAGGGCCACCTTCCGGACGAAACCCGCGTTCAACAGTTCTGCAATCTGCTGGTGGACTACATGTCTGAGGGGCATTTTGAGGTCTACGACCAGGTATCCACTGCCTGCGAGCAGAGTGGCGAACACGCCAAGGCCCTTGCCCAAAGCCTGGTGCCCAAAATCTCCGCCAGTACCGATGCCGCGCTCGATTTCAACGACAAGTACACCAACGGCGTCAATGACGACATCATGATGGAGCTGGATCAGGATCTGTCTGAACTGGGCCAGAAGATGGAGGAGCGGTTCGAACTGGAAGACCGTTTGCTTGAAGCGCTGTTTGAGCGTCACAGCGAAGCCAGCTGAAGATTGAGTGGCAGCGAGTCGGCGTAGCGCCCCGCTCGACGTCACGCACCGACACAAAAACGCCCCGCAATCGCGGGGCGTTTTTTCATGCTCAGCCGTCGGCGCTTACGCCGGCTGCTGCACAATCACCTCACCGGCCGGCTTGGTGTACTGCTCCATCTGGTGGAAGTTCAGGTAGCGGTAGGTGTCCGCCGCCTGCGCATCGATGGTCTTCGCGTACTCCAGGTACTCCGCCACGGTCGGCAGTTTGCCGAGGATGGAGGCAACCGCCGCCAGCTCCGCCGAGGCCAGGTACACATTGGCACCGGTACCCAGACGGTTGGGGAAGTTACGGGTGGAGGTGGACACCACGGAGGCACCGTCAGCCACTCGGGCCTGGTTACCCATACACAGTGAACAACCCGGCATCTCGGTGCGGGCACCAACACGGCCGTAGATGCCGTAGTAGCCTTCGTCGATCAGCTGCTGCTGGTCCATCTTGGTCGGCGGCGCCACCCACAGGCGGGTCGGCAGAGCGCCCTTGAACTTATCCAGCAGTTTACCGGCGGCACGGAAGTGACCGATGTTGGTCATACAGGAACCGATGAACACTTCGTCGATCTTGTCGCCCTGCACGTCGGACAGCAGACGAGCGTCGTCCGGGTCGTTCGGTGCACACAGGATCGGCTCTTTGATCTCGGCCAGATCGATCTCGATCACCTCGGTGTACTCGGCATCGGCATCGGCTTCCATCAGCTCCGGATTGGCCAGCCAGGCTTCCATGGCGTTGATGCGGCGCTCGATGGTACGGCGGTCGCCATAGCCTTCGGCGATCATCCACTTCAGCATCACGATATTGGACTGCAGGTACTCGGCGATGGAGTCTTCGCTCAGCTTGATGGTACAGCCGGCGGCGGAACGTTCGGCGGACGCGTCAGACAGCTCGAAAGCCTGCTCGACGGTCAGGTTTTCCAGACCCTCAATCTCCAGTACGCGGCCGGAGAAGACGTTCTTCTTGCCCTGCTTCTCAACGGTCAGCAGACCTTGCTGGATGGCGTAGTAAGGGATGGCATGCACCAGGTCACGCAGGGTGATGCCCGGTTGCATCTCGCCCTTGAAGCGCACCAGCACAGACTCCGGCATATCCAGCGGCATGACACCGGTGGCGGCAGCAAAGGCCACCAGACCGGAACCGGCCGGGAAGGAGATGCCCAGCGGGAAACGGGTGTGGGAGTCACCACCGGTGCCCACGGTATCAGGCAGCAGCATGCGGTTCAGCCAGGAGTGAATCACACCGTCACCGGGGCGCAGGGAAACACCGCCACGGTTCATGATGAAGTCCGGCAGGGTGGCGTGGGTGTTAACGTCCACCGGCTTGGGGTAGGCCGCAGTGTGACAGAAGGACTGCATGGTCAGGTCGGCAGAGAAGCCCAGGCAAGCCAGGTCTTTCAGCTCGTCACGGGTCATCGGACCGGTGGTGTCCTGAGAACCCACGGTGGTCATCTTCGGCTCACAGTACTGGCCGGGACGCACACCGGTTACCCCACAGGCTTTGCCCACCATCTTCTGGGCCAGGGTGTAACCCTTGCCGCTGTCGGCCACATCCTGGGGACGGCGGAACACGTCGGAGTGACCCAGGCCCAGCGCTTCGCGGGCTTTGTCAGTCAGGCCACGGCCGATGATCAACGGGATACGACCGCCAGCGCGGACTTCGTCCAGCAGCACGTCGGTCTTCAGGGCGAACTCGGAGATCACCTCACCGGCTTCGTTCTTCACCACGCCCTCGTAGGGGTAAACGGTGATGACGTCGCCCATGGCCATCTTGTCGACCGGCATCTCGATCGGCAGGGCGCCGGCGTCTTCCATGGTGTTGAAGAAGATCGGCGCGATCTTGCCACCGAAGCAGAAACCGCCGCCGCGCTTGTTGGGTACGCCCGGCAGGTCGTCACCCATAAACCACAGCACGGAGTTGGTGGCGGACTTACGGGAGGAACCGGTACCGACCACGTCACCCACGTACACCAGCGGGTGGCCTTTCTCTTTCAGTTGGTCGATGGTGCTGATCGGGCCAACCACGCCCGGCTCATCCGGGGTGATGCCTTCACGGGCGGACTTCAGCATCGCCAGAGCGTGCAGCGGGATGTCCGGGCGGGACCAGGCATCCGGGGCCGGAGACAGGTCATCGGTGTTGGTTTCACCGGGCACTTTGAATACGGTCAGGGTGATGGCTTCAGCCAGCTTGGGACGGCTGGTAAACCACTCGGCATCGGCCCAGGACTGCAGCACCTGCTTGGCATAGGCGTTACCGCCGTTGGCCAGGTCCACCACGTCGTGGAAGGCATCAAACATCAGCAGGGTGTGGGACAGCGCTTTGGCGGCCAGCGGCGCCAGGCCATCGTGGCCCAGCAGTTTGATCAGCGGCTCGATGTTGTAACCGCCCTGCATGGTGCCGAGCAGCTCGGTGGCACGCTCAGCGGACACCAGCGGGCTGGAGACCTCACCGGTGGTCACGGCTGCCAGGAAGCTGGCCTTGACGTATGCGGCCTCATCCACACCCGGCGGGATGCGGTTCTCCAGCAGATCAATCAGGGTGTCTTCTTCACCGGCGGGGGGATTTTTCAGCAGTTCAACCAGCTCGCTGGTTTGTTGGGCATCCAGTGGCTTGGGGACCACTCCCTGTGCGGCACGCTCTGCGACGTGTTCACGATAGGCTTCTAACACGGCTCACTTCCTCTCTTCCTGGCAGGCTCACATAAAGCTGCACGTCCTGTGAACGGATGTGGCAAATTGGCGCGCTTCTGTGACCGCCGCCACATCTTGGGTGCCCGCAGTATAGCGATCTTGCGCACGCTTTTGAATCGGCCCGAACGGATCGAAGTCAAACTCGGTGGCGATTTACACCAAAGTCGTAAGGAATGGGCGAGAAAAGCAGCACAACAAACCACAAATACAAAAACGGCGGCCATCTGGCCGCCGTTTTGTTGACAAAGAAAAGGACGTTCAGAGAATCGGATCCAGGTCCTGAACCGTCTCTTCGTTCGCCTCTACCTCTACCGGGGTGTAGTGCTGGTAGATGGCAAAACCTTCCGCATCGGTTTCATGGGTGTCCGGCAGGTCCGCGTTGGCCACACAGGTGTAGCCGATGGAGTAGGTGCCTTCGCCGATAAAGCCAAACTCGTACTGCAGTTCGGTGGCGGTGGTGCCATCCTCCTGCGCAACCTCAACCGGGTTGATGGAGGCAACGGCAACCGGCTCAACCAGTGCGCTGTCGGCCGGGAAGCCCTGGTCACCGGCGATGTCACCCATGGTGGTGCGGTCGCGGCTGCCGGCATACAGGTAGGCGGCATGGCTGAACTCGGACGCGCCCAGCAGGCTGCTGAAGTCCGCTTCACAGGCGTCAAACTGGGTTTGCGCCAGGGTGCCGGAGATGGTGCCGATCTCAGACACGTTCACCAGACGAACGGCATTGGGCTTGATCTTCATGCCCGGGGCGTTTTTCGGATCCACCAGGCCCTTACGCAGATCAAACTCGGCCACAAAGCTGTTGATGCCGACATTGATGCTCACCAGACGCTCATCGGTCAGCTTGAGGCGACCACCGTCTTCAAAATCCGGCTTGGTGCCGTAGCAGCTGCCCTGGCTGTCGATGCTCAGCGGCACGATGCCCTGCTCTTTGCTGTTAACGTAGGAGAGCTCTTCACTGCCGTCGCCATTCAGGGCGTACATGCACATGCGGTAGTCACCCACCGGCAGCTCACGTTCGGAGATGATGAAGTCGGCGTTGCTGCCCTGGAAGTCGAGCAGGTCCACGCTGCGCGGTGCGCCCTCATCCTCAGCGAAGTCGAACACGATGGCATCGCCGCCATCTTCCGGAACCATCACCACGTGGCTGAAAAACAGCACCACTTCACTGGCCTCTTCAACCGGTGCGTCAGAGACACCCAGATTGAAGGTACCGGTGTTAACGGAGTTGTTGTCATCACCACCGCCACAGGCGGAAAGCAGGCCGATCAGAGAGGCCGCCACCAGTGTCTTCATCTGTTTCATCAAATACTCCCCAAAGACGATTTCATCATCAGGCTGACCAAAGGTAGAGTGTAGCCTTTGACCAACCGAGAATCTGGTTCAGTCTAAAATTCAAGCGACCGCATCGCCCTGAACTTTATTCAAAAAAGGAATAGTAACCATCGTGACCCACAAAATCCAAGCAGTAATTTTTGATATGGACGGCGTCCTGGTGGATTCGGAACCGTTCTGGCAACAGGCGGAGCTGGAGATATTGTGCGACCACGGCGTCCCACTGACACTGGAAGACACGCTGAAAACCCAGGGCCTGCGCATCGATCAGGTGGTGGGCTACTGGTACCAGCGCCACCCCTGGTCCGGCACCTCACCGGAGCTGGTCGCCGATGCGATCCTGAGTCGTGTGGTGGACCTGATCGCCCAGCAGGGGGAGGCCCTGTCCGGCGTCGACAGTGCCATCTCCCTGATTCAGCAACAGGGCTGGGCACTGGGACTGGCCACCTCCTCCCCAAGTCGGCTGGTGGAAGCGACGCTGTCCCGATTGGGTCTGCACAGTGCCTTTGCGGTCACCTGCTCGGCCGAACATCTGCGCTACGGCAAACCCCACCCGCAGGTTTACCTCAATGCCGCCGATGAGTTGAGGGTGGCGCCGGAGCACGCCATGGCCATCGAGGATTCCTTCAACGGCCTGCTGGCCGCCAAAGCCGCCCGGATGACCACGCTGGCGGTGCCGGACCCGCACCACCGTGACGACCCCCGCTTCGTGATTGCCGATCACCGCCTCGACAGTCTGAGCCAGTTCACCCAGTCCTGGCTCGACACCCTCAACTGACCGACTCGCACTCCTGCTGTTCGGCCCGCTCCTGCAACCAGAGGCAACACGCCTCGGCGTTCATGGGGCGGGCATAGCGGAAGCCCTGCATACGGGCACAGCCCTGGTGGCGCAGAAACGCCTCCTGCTCCTCGGTTTCCACCCCTTCGGCCACCACCTGAAGACCCAGGTTGCGCCCCATATCGAGAATGCTTCGGGTGATCGCACCGTTGGTCAGGTTGCCGGGCAGGTCATGCACAAAGGAGCGGTCGATCTTGAGCGAATCCACCGCGAACTGACTCAGGTAGGCCAGCGAAGAGTAACCGGTGCCAAAGTCGTCCACCGCCACAGACACCCCCAGTCGGCGCAGTGCATGCAGGTGGCTCTGGGCCAGGCTGACCCGCTTCATCAGTACCCCTTCGGTGATCTCCAGACAAAGCTGACTGGCGGGCAGGCCGGTTTCGGTCAGCACCCGGGAGACAAAATCGACGTAATCCGGCTGGTGAAAGTGACTGGCCGACACGTTGACGGACAGTTTTATGCCATCTCCGAGTCCCCAGCGGACAAAGCTCTGACAGGCCTGACGCAGGGCCCAGCGGTCAAGTTTTACAATGATGCCGCTGGACTCGGCCAGGGTGATAAAGGTGTCCGGCGGCACCGCACCGTTCTCCTCATCAAACCAGCGCAACAGTGCTTCCACTCCGGTGACCTGGCCGGTTTGCAGGTCGACCTGTGGCTGGTAGTGCAATTCAAGCTGGTTGGCCTCCAGCGCCTGACGCAGGGCATTTTCCAACTCCAGCTGGTAGGTGGCCTGGGCATCCCGCTGCGGGGTGTAGAAGCTGTAACGGCCCCTGCCCTCCTCTTTGGCGTGGTACATCGCCAGGTCTGCGTGGCGGATCAGGGTTTCCGGTTGCTGTGCGTCGTCAGGGAAACAGGCGATGCCGACACTGGTGGAGACGTAGAACAGCTGGCCATCCAGCTCAAAGGGCTCGGCGATGGCGCTGAGCACCCGTTGGGCCAGACGCTCAAGCTCAGCCCGGGTGCGGAATTCACTGATCAGCACAATAAACTCGTCGCCACCGAAGCGGCACAGCAGCTCGGAATCCCCCATCAACCCTTTCAGTCGCTGCGCAGCCTGCACCAACAGTCCATCGCCGGTGGAGTGGCCGTAGGTGTCGTTGATGTGCTTAAAGCGGTCCAGATCGAGGAACATCAGCGCCATCGGGCGGCCACCGGGGCCACGCGCCTGCACCGCCGCGTGCAGCCGGGTGTTGAACTGGCTGCGGTTGGGCAGGCCGGTCAGGGGGTCGAAGTCCGCCAGCCGGCGCAGCTCCAGTTCGGCCCGTTTGCGCTCGGTAATGTCGGAGAACAGCGCCACCAGATGGCGGGCGTTGTCCCCCATGGGACTGATGTTGAGCCACACCGGTACGGTTTCACCAGCGCTGCCGCGCAACAGCACCTCCCCCTGCCAACTGGCGTTGCCACGGGTAACGGCATCCAGCTGCGGGCCCTGCTCGCGATACCAGTAGTGATGGAAACGATCGCCCATCAGCCGGGCCCGGGGCGTAGCGAGGATCATCTCTGCCGCCGGGTTACAGCCCTGCACCATCAGCTGATGGTCGAGGATCACCACCCCTTCAGCGGTGTTCTCAATGGCCTGGGCATACAGACCATGTTCCTCTTCCAGACGGCGGTGTGCCGTCATATCGGAGTAGATCCCCACCACCCGGCGGGCCTGGCCGTTGCGCTCGTCCCGCTCTACCGCTTTGCCCGCGGCCCAGATCCAGCGCCAGCGTCCCTGCAGATCAGCTTGCCGGTACTCAACGTCGTAGTGTTCAGACAGCCCCAGATAGTGCTCACGCCAGGCGCGCCAGACCCGGAGGCGATCGTCCGGGTGGATGGTCATCTGGTTCATCTCCAGCAGCCGCGGCTCGTCATCCTCACCCAGGCACCGCTGGTGGTTCTCCAGCCGGAAGCGGTTGCTGGCTTTGTCCCACTCCCAGGTATCGGAGCGACCGGCGCTGAGGGCCAGGTGCAGGCGTTGCTGGCTCTGGCTCAGCTCAGTATTGAACTGGCGGATCCGACGCACCTGACGTTGGCGCTGCAGCAGCCCCAGCATCAGGAACGCCACCAGGGCGGAACCGGCCAGCGCTTTGACCGGCTCGCTCTGCCACCAGTGCTGGTTCACCATAAAGCTGACCCGGCTCGGCACGACGGACCAGATCCCCTGACTGACGCCATACAGCTCCAGCTCATAGCGGCCCGGCTTGAGGCCACTGAAGGTGAGTTGCCCCTGATTCGGGAAATCCACCAGCTCACCCACCACTCCGTTATGGTTCAGACGGTAACGGAAGTGCTTGGGGGTGCGGTCCAGCTGTCGGTTGCTGGCGAACTGCAGCGCCAGCAGCTGGTAATCCGGCTCAATGTTGATCAGCCGACCTTCTGGCTGCAGCCAGAGCTGACGATGCCCATCCAGGTAGTGCACCTCCAGCGATTCGATGATGGCCCGATCGTGCTTGGGTTGGGGAGCCAACGCTTTGGGATCCACCACCACCACGCCGTTGACACCGCCCAGCATCAGGCCGCCGGCCTCGGAGTCATAGAACAGCGCGCTTTCGTTAAAGTCGTTCAGTCCAAGGCCATCGTAGGGGTCGAGGCCGTAGAGGGTTTGCAGGTGCGGTTCGACCACAAACAGATTGCGGCTGCAGCCAATCACCATCTGTCCCTCCACCAGGGCACCGAAGTAGGCGCTGTCGCAGTCCAGCTTCCACTGTTCGCTGAGGTGACGGAACTCGCGCCAACGGGGGTCGTACATCCAAACCCCGCGGCCGTAGCTGCCAAACCACAGGCTGCCATCCGGCTGGGGCGCCAAAAAACCGATGGAGTGCTTGCGCTGGTCCACCGTGCGGGCGGTCAGCACCCGGGTAAACTCCCCCTCCGGGCCTTGGTAGGCCAGCAGGTTCTCACCGCCAAACCAGAGCCGGCCATCCGGCCCACGCGCCAGATTGCGAACCCCCAGCAGAGGCTCGCCATCCAATTCAAACCGTTCGCTGCGCTGCTGTGCGGGCCACCAGCGATAGAGGTAACGATCGGTGACGATCCACACTTGATGGCCATCGTCGATCAGGTTGTAGACCAGGTTCTGGCGCAGGTTGGGCAGGCCCATATCGGTCAGGGGGCGCGCCTCGAGACGCTCGGTATCAAGCTGATACAGCCCCTCGGTGCTGGCCACCACCAGGGTCTGTTCATCCATTGGCCACAGGGCAAATGCCGCCCCGGCATCCCGCATCTCTGGCAGCGTCACGGTGCCATGCTCACCGCTGTCGCGATTGACCCACTGCACGCCGCCATCCGTGGCCAGGTATCGCATCGGCCCTTTGGCGTAGATGTCCCAGGTCATGTCGTGGCCGATGTTGGGGTGGGTCTCGGTGTTGATCTGCTCCAGCAGGAAAGGCGCGTCATGGCGGTAGCCCACCAGGCCGTCATAGCTGCTGATAAGCCAGAGCCGGCCCTGACTGTCGACCTGGGTTGCAAACAGGGACTCTGAGCGAAAATTGCTGGGCAGATCCAGCTCGACCTTGACCGGCCTCGGTGCGCCGGCGGCCCAGTGATAGAGCTCTCCCCGCCCCAACAACCACAGCCCGCCGTTGCCGTCCTCGTCGATGTCCCGCAGCGGCACGTCCAGCAAGGGCTTGCGGGCCACGGCTCCCCGCACCACGTCGAGCTGATAGAGACCGCTGTAGCTGGCCAGCCAGACCCGCCCCTGACCATCCGCAGCGATGCCACGCAACTCGCCCCGTTGGGAGGGCCACAGGTTGTCTCGGGAGGCCAGCGAACGCCCCTCAAGGCTCACCAGCTGATGGCGACTCATCGCCCACAGGCGGTCATGTTCATCGCGGTAGAGTTCCCGCCAGTGTTGGGCCGGGGGCAGCGTCCCTATGACCTCAAACAGATCCAGTTCCGGGGCCAGCCGAAAGACCACCCCTTCGGTGCTGATAAACCAGATGTTGTCCTGAGTGTCGAGGTAGAAGCGGGTGGTGGTGGTATGGGCAGGCAGTTTGAGGCTGGCGGCTAACGGCACCGCCCGGTTCTCAAACAGGTCGAAGTGGTAGATGCTCTCATCGGTGGCCACCAGCATCTGGTGGTTGGGCAGTGGCAGCAGGGCCTGGATAAAGCTCTCGCCGAACAGGTGTCGGCTGCCCTGCAGGTCAACGCGCCGCAGGCGGCGGTCGGTCAGGCGGTACAGTCCATCCTCGGTGCCGATCCACATCAGCCCGTTACTGTCTTCCGCCAGCGCCAGCACGCTCTGGTTCTGAAGCCCCTGCTCCGCGTTTACCCAGCGCAATGCCGAGGCCATGGCAGGCGTCAGACTCTGCAGCACACACAACCACAGCAGCAGGAAAACGCGCATCAACCCTGGTCCCATATTCTTGTTATTGTCGAATCGACGATACTCTACGGGATCCCAACCAAAAGTTCACCGCAAGACGCAAAAAGGCGGCCACAAGGCCGCCTTTTTTTTGCGCTTTATCCGATTACTTCTTCTTCGCTTTCGGATTGGGCAGATCGGTGATGGAGCCTTCGTAGACTTCCGCCGCCAGACCCACAGACTCGTGCAGAGTCGGGTGGGCGTGGATGGTCAGCGCGATGTCTTCGGCATCACAACCCATCTCGATGGCCAGACCGATTTCGCCCAGCAGCTCACCAGCGTTGGTGCCGGCTACGGCACCACCGATGATGCGGTGGGTGTCTTTGTCGAAGATCAGCTTGGTCATGCCGTCAGCGGCATCAGAGGCGATAGCACGGCCGCTGGCTGCCCACGGGAAGGTGGCCGTTTCGTAGTTGAGGCCCTGCTCCTTGGCTTCCTTCTCGGTCAGACCCACCCAGGCGATCTCCGGGTCGGTGTAGGCGATGGAGGGGATCACTTTCGGGTCGAAGTAGTGCTTCTTGCCGGAGATCACTTCCGCCGCTACGTGGCCTTCATGCACGCCTTTGTGCGCCAGCATCGGCTGACCCACGATGTCACCAATGGCGTAGATGTGCGGTACGTTGGTGCGCATCTGCTTATCAACGTTGATGAAGCCACGCTCGTCAACCGCCACACCGGCGTTTTCCGCCGCCAGCAGCTTACCGTTCGGGGTACGGCCGATGGCCACCAGCACCGCGTCGTAACGCTGCGCTTCCGCCGGGGCTTTCTTGCCCTCCATGGAAACGTAGATGCCGTCCTCTTTGGCTTCCACAGCGGTCACCTTGGTTTCCAGCATAAACTTGAACTTCTTGTTCATGCGCTTGGTAAAGACGCGAACCACGTCTTTGTCGGCGGCCGGAATCACCTGGTCGAGCATCTCAACCACGTCCACTTCGGAACCCAGGGCTTTGTATACGGTGCCCATCTCAAGGCCGATGATGCCACCGCCCATGATCAGCAGGCGACCAGGAACCTCTTTCAGCTCCAGCGCGTCAGTGGAGTCCCAGATGCGCGGATCTTCGTGCGGAATAAAGGGCAGCTGGATCGGACGGGAACCGGCAGCAATGATGGCGTTGTCAAACTTCACGGTGGTGACGCTGCCGTCTTCGGCGGTCACGTCGATGCTGTTGGCACCAGTGAACTGCGCGTTACCGTTAACCACTTTGACCTTACGCATCTTGGCCATGCCACCCAGGCCACCGGTCAGTTGACCAATCACCTTCTCTTTGTGGGCACGGATCTTGTCCAGGTCGATGTTCGGCTCGCCAAAAGTTACGCCGTGGTCGGCCATCACTTTGGCCTCGTCAATCACCTTGGCGATGTGCAGCAGGGCTTTTGAGGGGATGCAGCCTACGTTCAGACAGACACCGCCGAGGGTGCTGTAGCGCTCAATGATGACGGTTTCCAGGCCCAGGTCAGCCGCACGGAAAGCGGCGGAGTAACCTGCAGGGCCAGCGCCGAGTACGACGACCTGAGTCTTGATCTCGTTGCTCATGATGTTCCTCTGATTATTCTGTATTCCGTTGGGGGCGTGCGGCATTGTACTGCCGCCCCCCAGCAAACTAAAGGGAAAACAAAAGGCCGATCACATAAATCGGCCTTATGGGAGTTACAGCACTAACTTGCGGATATCAGACAGGTAACCGGCCAGAGTGCTGGAGAAGCGGGCTCCGTCGGCACCGTCAATCACCCGGTGGTCGTAGGACAGGGAGAGCGGCAACATCAGTCGCGGCGCAAACTCCTTGCCGTTCCACACCGGCTTCATTTCAGACTTGGACACGCCGAGGATCGCCACTTCCGGTGCATTCACAATCGGGGTGAAGGCGGTACCGCCGATGCCACCCAGGCTGGAGATGGTGAAGCAACCGCCCTGCATGTCGGACGCGGTCAGCTTACCGGCACGGGCTTTCTTGGAGATCGCCATCAGCTCTTCGGACAGCTCGTAGATCCCTTTCTTGTTGACGTCGCGGACCACCGGAACCACCAGGCCGTTGGGGGTATCGACCGCCACGCCAATGTGGATGTACTTCTTCAGGATCACGCTCTCGCCATCTTCAGACAGGGAGCTGTTGAACTGAGGCAGGTCCGCCAGGGTTTTGGCCACCGCTTTGAGGATGAACACCAGCGGGGTGATCTTGAAGCCCAGCTCCTGCTTGGCCACCACCGCGTTCTGCTCCTTACGGAAGGCTTCCACGTCGGTGATGTCCGCTTCGTCAAACTGGGTAACGTGCGGGATCATGGCCCAGTTGCGCGCCAGGTTGGCACCGGACAGCTTCTTGATGCGGGACAGCGGCTGGCTTTCCACTTCACCAAACTTGCTGAAGTCCACTTTCGGCCAGGGCAGCAGGTCCAGACCACCGCCGTGCTTGCCAGCCGGGGCCACAGCACCGGACTGCACCTGGGCCAGGGCGGCTTTGACGTAGCTGTGCACGTCCTCTTTGAGGATTCGGGTCTTACGGCCAGTGCCTTTGACCTTGGACAGGTCAACGCCCAGCTCACGGGCCATACGGCGGATCACCGGGGTGGCGTAGGCGTAAGCGCTGTTCTCGATAAAGCCGGTGGCGGCTTCAACGGAGGCCACTTCGGCGGAATCCGCCGGCGCTGACGGGGCCGGCTTACGCTCAGCCGGGGCAGCCGCCGGTGCCGGTGCCGGAGCAGAGACGGCCGCCGGAGCAGCGCCTTCCACTTCGAACTCCATGATTTCAGTGCCGGTGGACACCTTGTCGCCCACCTGGATGCGGATCGCTTTCACCACACCGGCGAAGGGCGCCGGTACTTCCATGGAGGCTTTATCGCCCTCCACGGTGATCAGCGGCTGCTCGTCGGTGACGCGGTCACCCACGGCCACCAGCAGTTCGGTAACATCCACAGCGTCGCCGCCGATGTCCGGCACCGCCACCACTTTCACTTCGCTGCCGGAAGCGGCAGGCGCAGCGGCGGGGGCGTTCGCCACCGGAGCGGCTGCGCCGCCACCGGTCACTTCAAACTCCATGATCACAGAGCCGGTGGAGACCTTGTCACCCACATTGATGCTGATGGACTTCACGGTACCGGAGAACGGCGCCGGCACTTCCATGGAGGCTTTATCACCCTCCACGGTGATCAGCGGCTGCTCTTCGGTGACCACATCGCCCACCTTAACCAGCAGCTCGGTCACGTCCACTTCGTCGCCACCGATGTCCGGTACGGCAACGGCCTGTACACTGGCCGCAGCTGGCGCCGCCGGGGCTTCAGCAACAGCAGCCGGAGCCGCTTGCTCGGCCGGGGCAGCACCGCCCTCGGCCTCGAACACCATGATCAGAGAGCCGGTGGCGACCTTGTCGCCTACCGCTACCTTAATCTCCTTCACCACACCAGCGGCGCTGGCCGGTACCTCCATGGAGGCCTTATCGCCCTCCACGGAGATCAGGGATTGTTCCTCTTCGACGCGATCACCCACCTGAACCAGGATCTCGGTCACTTCGACCTCATCGGCACCAATATCGGGTACGTTGATTTCAATAGTCATAAGTCAGCAATCTCTTAGGCGTACAGCGGGTTTTGCTTGTCGGCATCGATGTTAAATTTGGCAATCGCTTCGGTCACCACGGCGGTGTCCAGCTTGCCCTGTTTGGCCAGTTCGGACAGGGCCGCAACCACTACGTAGCCCGCGTCCACTTCGAAGTGACGACGCAGGTTGGCGCGGCTGTCAGAGCGACCGAATCCGTCGGTACCCAGCACCTTGTAGCTTTGCGCCGGCACAAAGGCACGGATCTGCTCAGCGTAGTTCTTCATGTAGTCGGTGGCAGCGATGGCCGGTGCGTCACCCAGAACGGTGGTGACGTAAGGCACACGCGCCTGCTCGGTCGGGTGCAGCATGTTCCAGCGCTCAGCGTCCTGACCGTCGCGGGTCAGTTCGTTGAAGGAGGTCACGCTGAACACGTCGGAACCGATGCCGTAATCGTCCGCCAGGATGCGGGCCGCTTCACGCACCTGCATCATGATGGTGCCGGAGGAGAGCAGCTGCACCTTGCCGTTGTCGCCAGCATGGCTTTCCAGCTTGTAGATGCCCTTGCGGATGCCCTCTTCCACACCCTCCGGCATGGCCGGCTGAGCGTAGTTCTCGTTCATCAGGGTCAGGTAGTAGAACACGTTCTCCTGAGCCGGACCGTACATGCGCTGGATGCCGTCCTGCATGATCACCGCCACTTCGTAAGCGAAGGTCGGATCGTAGCTGATGCAGTTCGGGATGGTGCCCGCCATGATGTGGCTGTGGCCATCTTCATGCTGCAGGCCTTCACCGTTCAGGGTGGTACGGCCGGCAGTGGCGCCGAGCAGGAAGCCGCGAGCCTGTTGGTCACCCGCCATCCATGCCATATCGCCCACACGCTGGAAGCCGAACATGGAGTAGTAGATGTAGAACGGGATCATCGGCAGATCGTTGGTGCTGTACGAGGTGGCCGCCGCAACCCAGGAGGACATGGCGCCCAGCTCGTTGATCCCTTCCTGCAGTACCTGACCGTTGGTGGCTTCCTTGTAGTAGGAAACGACGTCACGGTCCTGCGGGGTGTAGGTCTGGCCTTTCGGGTTGTAGATGCCGATCTGGCGGAACAGGCCTTCC
Organism: Ferrimonas balearica DSM 9799; assembly: GCF_000148645.1. Lineage (NCBI taxonomy): Bacteria > Pseudomonadati > Pseudomonadota > Gammaproteobacteria > Alteromonadales > Ferrimonadaceae > Ferrimonas > Ferrimonas balearica. The sequence continues at coordinate 405,690 of NC_014541.1, read as the reverse complement.
ATACCAAAGGTACGGGCTTCATCCGCAATGATCGGCACGATGTTCTTACCGATGCCTTTGTCCTTCAGCAGGATGTTCAGGGCGCGGACAAAACCCATGGTGGTGGAGATGTCACGCTTCTGCTCATCCAGCAGGCCCTGGAAGCTCTCCAGCTTCGGCAGTGCCAGTTCCTGGGTGAAGTTGGGCAGGCGCTGCGGGGTGTAACCGTGCAGGGCTTCACGACGGGCGTGCAGGTAGCGGTACTCCGGGCTGCTCTCATCCAGCTTCAGGTAGGGCAGGTCCATCAGTTGCTCGTCGGACACCAGATCTTTCAGGCCCAGACGATCACGCAGCTGACGCACGTGCTCGGCATTCATCTTCTTCACCTGGTGGGCAATGTTCATGCCCTCCGCCGCGCCACCCATGCCGTAACCTTTTACGGTTTTGGCCAGGATCACGGTGGGCTTGCCCTTGGTGTTCTTGGCGTTCATGTAGGCGGCGTACAGCTTGGAAGAGGAGTGACCACCACGCTGCAGGGCGAAAATTTCGTCGTCGGTCATGTCCGCGACCAGGGCAGCGGTTTCCGGGTAACGACCAAAGAAGTGCTCACGCACGTAAGCGCCGTTTTTGGCCTTGTAGGTCTGGTAGTCACCGTCGACGGTTTCGTTCATCAGCTGCAGCAGCTTGCCGGAGGTGTCTTTGGCCAGCAGCTTGTCCCAGCCGTTGCCCCAGATCACTTTCACCACGTTCCAGCCGGCGCCCTTAAACAGGCCTTCCAGCTCCTGGATGATCTTGCCGTTGCCCATCACCGGGCCATCGAGGCGCTGCAGGTTGCAGTTGATCAGGAAACACAGGTTGTCCAGACCTTCACGGGCAGCAAAGGAGAGGGCACCGCGGGATTCCGGCTCATCCATCTCACCATCACCGAGGAAGGCGTAAACGCGCTGGGCGCTGGTGTCTTTCATGCCACGACCGTCCAGGTACTTCAGGAAGCGAGCCTGGTAGATGGCGCTGATCGGGCCAAGACCCATGGACACGGTGGGGAACTGCCAGAACTCCGGCATCAGTTTCGGGTGCGGGTAGGAGGGGATGCCCTTGCCATCCACTTCCTGACGGAAGTTGTCCAGCTGCTCTTCGCTCAGGCGGCCTTCCAGGAAGGCGCGGGCGTAGATGCCGGGAGAGATGTGGCCCTGGTAGTACACCAGGTCGCCGCCATCCTGCGCGTTGGGGGCGCGGAAGAAGTGGTTAAAGCCCACTTCATAGAAAGATGCGGCGGATTGGTAAGAGGCCATGTGGCCGCCAAGATCGAGATCTTTCTTGGAAGCACGCAGAACGATCATGATGGCGTTCCAACGGATGATGGAACGGATTCGACGCTCAAGACTGCTGTCACCGGGGTAAGCCGGTTCGTCCTTGGGAGCAATGGTGTTGATGTAGTTGGTTGTGATGCCAGTGGGCAGGTCAACGCCTTCGTGCTTGGCCTTGCTGATCATCTGCTCCAACAGGAACTGGGCCCGTTCGAGGCCGTCCTCTTGCATCACGGCGGCCAGCGATTCCAGCCACTCCTGAGTTTCCTGCTTGTCTACGTCGTAATTCATCGGTTCTGACATGACTGTCTCTCACCATCGTTGCTTGTGATTGAGGGCCCTGTCCCGGGCCTTAGTCGATCACGACCTTTTATAGGTCGTTTCGCATTCTTCGCAGACTCCGCTGCTGCCGGCTGTCCTCTTGGCGGACCTCCAGCGTAACTTCTTCGATGTAGGCCAGGTGGTCGTTAGACGCCCGCCGGGCCAGTTCCGGATCGCGTTTCAGAATCGCTTCCAGCAGCGCTTCGCGGTGGGTGTTGGCCACCTCGGATGAGCGCTCGCGGCGGTACAGCAACTCCAGGTTTTCGGCCACATTACGCACCAGCAGGGGCGTCAGGCTGAGAACCAGGTGCAGCATCGCCACGTTGTGGGAGGCTTCCGCAATGCTGCGGTAGAAATCCACGATGGCCTGGGCTTCCGCCTCGGTGTCACCCTGTACCGACTTGATGGTGTCCATCTTCTGTCGCATCTGGGCGTGGTCAGCATCGGTGCCACGGGCCGCGGCGTAGTACGCCATCATCCCTTCAGTGGCATAACGGAACTCCAGCAGGTCGTACTGGGACTCCGGGTTGCTGGCCAACAGTTCCACCAGGGGATCCGCCAGACTGTTCCATAGTTGCTGTTTGACGTAAGTGCCGCCGCCCTGACGCCGGGTCAGTACCCCTTTGGCTTCCAGTTTCTGGATCGCTTCTCGCAACGAGGGGCGGGAGACTTCAAACTGCACCGCCAGCTCACGCTCCGGCGGCAATTTTTGGCCGGGCTTCAGGCTGCCTTCGAGGATCATCTTTTCCAGTTCTTTCAAGATGACGTCGGACAGCTTGGGCTGGTTGATTCTACGGTAGGTCATGGATTTCGTTATCCGTTGGTTAACTAATTTGTTAATTGGTATGACCATTGAGAAGCTGCAGGGAATGTAGCAGATCACACAATGGCATGGCAACAAGTATGATGCGCCTCACAGAACCCGCCCCACCGTGATGCGGCGCGGATTTAGACAGCAGGCTGTTAGTTTGACCAAGTGGTCAGACCAAATTGTGAGTGAATTCACTCATTTAATGGATCACGCCGAAGATGGTGAGCAACGACACCACCACCAGCAACAAAATAAAGTTTCGTTTTGCCAGTTTTAGCAACGCCAAAGTGGGCTGCACACAAAGTGGCTCACCGGCGGTTTCCGGGACCTCTTCGGCGGCCAGTGCCACCTCAGTGATCATCCGCCGTGGATCGGAAAACGGGTCGAGCACTTTGGGCACCAGCACCGGTGCGGCCTTACTGAAGTGGCCGGACAAGGCAAAGCCGAGCGACACAATGCGCACCGGCACCCAATCCAGCAGCTTCATCAGCGGCCCGAGCAAAGGCCGACGGCAGTCCTGCGCAGCAAAGTGGTCGCAATACGCCCGCACCGTGCAGTAGAAGGTGGCCATGGCAGGCCCCAGCAGCACAAAGTACAGCGCCACTGCCGCATAGTAACGGTAGTTCAGCCAGGCACTGAGCTGGCCCATACGCTGGCCCAGCTCCTCTACACTGGCGGCCTGCATGGCGGTGCTTTCATCCAGGCTGTCGGCGTAATTAAAGCAACTCTGGGTGTCACCGCGTCGGGCCGCTTCCAGGTATTGGCGGAAGCGCTGTCGCAGAGGGCCATGGGCAAACAACAGCAAACCCACGCCAATCCAGAGCGCCAAGTGAAGCACACCGAACCAGACGCCGGTCAACAGGCGCTGAGCCAGCCACACCACTAATGCGGGCAGCACCAGCGCCACCGCCATCCGCAGCGGGCTGCGCAGGGCCTGGTCGTCAAACATCAGCCGCCGGTAACGGCCAAACCAGGCTTCAAACTGAAAGGCATCGGCCACCAGGCGCAAGCGCTCGGCGAGCAACACCACAATGAGAGAAAAAAGGGCCATCAGCTGTCCTTATCGAGTAACGCGTGAAACAGCGACCAATCAAAGGCGGGACCGGGATCGGTCTTTCGGCCCGGTGCGATGTCGCTGTGGCCGGTGACCCTGTCTTTGGTCAACAAAGGATACTGCCGGAGCAGGGCGCGAGTCACGCTTACAAGCGCCTGATATTGAACGAGGTTATAAGGTGTGTAGTCTGTCCCTTCCAGTTCGATGCCAATGGAATAGTCATTGCAGGCCGGACGGCCATCGAACTCACTGACTCCGGCGTGCCAGGCGCGTCGGTCAAAGGGCACAAACTGCACCACTGAACCATCCCGTCGAATCAGCAGATGCGCCGATACCTGCAGCCCTTGCACCTCGCAAAGTGGGGCAAAGTCAGCCTGCACGCAGCCAAGAAACAGTTGCTGGATATAGGGGGCACCAAACAGGCCCGGCGGCAGAGTGATGTTGTGGATCACGAGAAGGCTGATGTCCCCGGCATCGGGCCGCGGCCCCTGAAATGGCGAGAAGCAGTGGGTGCCCTGCTCGAGCCAGCGTCCTGCCGGTTCAAGGGTATAGGAGGGGATAACAGGTGACGGTTCCCCGTCTGGGGGGCAGATCGCCATGGAAAAAGCGGTCTCACTCGCGAATAATGTGTCAAGGCAAGACTTTAGCAGGAAGGCAGGACGCGTACCATGGGCACTCCCTCAACCCCCCGTCGCTACGGCCAGACACTGTTCGTGTTGGCCTGGCTGGTGCTGGCCGCCCTGCTCTACCTCTACTTCGACAGCAAACTGGCGCGCCAATATAATCCCAACCAACGGGTCGCCAGTGAAATCAGTGGCCAATCCATCGCCGTTAACCTGTTGCGCAACCGCCAGGGCCATTACGTGGCCAGCGGCCAGATCAATGGCCATGATGTGGTGATGATGGTGGATACCGGGGCCACCCGCATCTCGATACCGGAATCCGTCGCCACCCGGCTGTCGCTGCGGCGCGGCCAGTCCTACCCGGTGGAAACCGCCAACGGGACGGTGACGGTCTGGCACACCCGCATTGACCAACTCTCCATTGGCGCCCTGACGTTGTATGATCTGGACGCCAACATTAACCCTGGCCTCGGGGACAGCACCATTCTGCTGGGCATGAATGCCCTTAAGGATCTGGAGCTGATCCAGCGGGGAGATACTCTGACGTTAAGGAAGTACTGAAGTACCATGCTGGAAAACGACATCCGCCTCACCGTTGCCGCCGCCCTCGATGAAGATCTGGGTGGCCAGGGGCCCGCTCAGGGCGACATCACTGCGCAGCTGATCCCGGCCGATCGTTACGCCGAGGCCACCATCATCACCCGCGAAGACGGCGTATTCTGTGGCAAGGCCTGGGCTGAGCAGGTATTTAACCAGCTGGGCGGCGACGTTGCGCTGCACTGGCATGTGGACGATGGTGATCTGGTGGTGGCCGGTCAGACCCTGTGTGAGCTGGCCGGTCCGGCCCGTCTGCTGCTGACCGGTGAACGCACCGTACTCAACTTTATCCAGACCCTGTCCGGCGTCGCCACCACCGTCAGCCACTACGTGGCCAAGTTGGAGGGCACCCAGACCCGTCTGCTCGACACCCGCAAAACCCTGCCGGGCCTGCGCACTGCGCAGAAATATGCCGTCACCTGCGGCGGCGGTCACAACCACCGCATCGGCCTGTTTGACGCCTTCCTGATCAAGGAAAACCACATCGCCGCCTGCGGTGGCATCAGCCCGGCCATCGCCGCCGCCCGCCAACTGCGGCCGGAGGCCCCGGTGGAAGTGGAGGTGGAGAATCTGGAGGAGCTGAAAGAAGCCCTGACAGGTGGTGCCGATATCGTGATGCTGGATAACTTCGACATCACCATGATGCTGGATGCGGTCACACTGAACCGCGAACAGTTTGAGGGCCGCTGCAAGCTGGAGGTGTCCGGCGATGTTACCCTGGCCACCATCGGCGACTTTGCCCGCACCGGCGTCGACTTTATTTCCGTCGGTGCACTGACCAAACACGTAAAAGCGATGGATCTGTCCATGCGTTTTAAGGCGAATTGATTAAATTTTCACTCCAATACCCTTTCAATTTGCCCGTCAATTTTCCGTCTGAAGCGCCGTCATTTTGACGGCGCAACGCCATTTCTACTCCACAACAGCCGATTTCCACGAAAAACACCTTTCCTTAGCAAATTCCGAGCTTTTGCTCTTTGATCGCATAACAAGTTGTACTAACTTAGATCCCGAGCGGCCTGCGGTATTACCCCGGCCCGCCGGGGTAGAGGCCAGGACTGGCGACTTTTGAAATTTGCTATGGAGAGACAACCCATGAACCGCCAAGTACGTAAACAGCAGGGTTTTACCCTGATCGAACTGATGATTGTGGTAGCCATTGTTGGCATTCTGGCGGCCATCGCCCTGCCGGCTTACCAGACCTACACCAAAAAAGCGAAGATGACCGAAGTGGCAGCCGCTACCGGTGGCATGAAAACTGCGGCCGAGGTGTGTTTCCAGTTGAATGCCACCAACTACGCCACTGTGTGTACTGCGGCTAACGAACTGGCAGATCAAACTCAGCCCAATATCTCCATTAAGTACACCGCTGGCAATGCCCCAAAGATTACTGCATTAACTACCGCTGCACTTGGACCCGTGCCGTCTGGTGTTAGCTATGTTCTGACCGGCACCGTTGCATCCTCTGGCCAGGTAACTTGGGCCAAGTCTTGTACTGGTGAAGCTGCAAGCTACTGCCCGTAACTTGTTACAAAGAGACTCGATGACTTACTCATCGAGTCTCTTACCTTTTATTAGTTAACAATAAAGTCGCTGTATGCTCGAACCAGCTAACGTCAATATCCAAATGAAACCAAACTTTGGCATTCCACAGATGGATGTCAGCTACTTGGTGACTGACTTTATTGAAGACAGTTTTCTCAATACTAAACTCATTGAGAAACACAATGCCGTACCCTTGACAGTAAGGGACAACCGATTACTGATAGCCATCGCAGATCCGGATAACTTTGAAGCTTTGGAAGACTTCAAGTTTAATCTTGGATATCACGCTGAGCCCATTCAGGTTGATAAAAATTCTCTCGACAAATTAATCTCCGAGTTGCTTCAAGAAGATTTAGGACAGCTCGAGATTACAGAGGAAGATGAGAAAAATCTTGCTCACATTGATACCGAAGACGACAAGAAGCAAGACGATGTAAGTGGGGCAGACGATGCCCCCATTGTGGTTTTTCTCAATAAAATTATGACGGAAGCGATTCGTAAGGGCGCCTCGGATCTCCATTTTGAACCCTACGAAAACGAGTACCGCATCCGTTTCCGTATTGATGGTATGCTGCACACCGTCAATACCCCACCGGTGGGGCTTGGGCCCCGTCTGTCTGCCCGCATTAAGGTGATGTCCAGGCTGGACCTGGCCGAACGCCGCCTGCCCCAGGATGGTCGCATCAAGCTGAAGGTGGGCAAAAAAACCATGATCGATTTTCGTGTCTCCACCCTGCCCACCCTCTACGGGGAGAAGGTGGTGATGCGTATTCTCGACTCCTCCGCCGCCAAGCTGAATATCGATATTCTGGGTTTCAGCGACGCGCAGAAAGATCTCTATCTGAAAAATCTGCACCGGCCCCAGGGGATGATCCTGGTCACCGGCCCCACTGGTTCCGGCAAAACCGTCTCACTCTATACCGGTCTCAATATCCTCAATACCGAGGAGCGCAATATCTCCACCGCCGAAGATCCGGTGGAGATCAACCTGCCTGGGATCAACCAGGTGCAGATCCACCCCAAGGCAGGGCTCTCCTTTGCTTCGGCCCTTCGCGCCTTTCTGCGTCAGGACCCGGATATCGTGATGGTGGGGGAGATCCGGGATCTGGAAACTGCTGAGATCGCCGTTAAAGCGGCGCAAACCGGCCACCTGGTGATGTCCACCCTGCACACCAACTCCGCCGCCGAAACCCTGACCCGGATGCTGAATATGGGCGTGCCCGCCTACAACATCGCCAGTTCGGTCAACCTGATTATGGCTCAGCGTCTGTGCCGTAAGCTCTGCCCCAAGTGCCGGCAGCCGGAAAGCATCCCTCACGAAGAGCTGCTTCGGGAAGGCTTCAGTCCCGGGCAGCTGCATACCCAACCGACCATCTACCGGGCCGTGGGCTGCGACGACTGCACCGATGGCTACAAGGGCCGGGTTGGCCTCTATGAACTGATGCCGATGAGCAAGGCCATTTCTGACCTTATTATGAACAATGGCTCCTCGCTGGAGCTGGAAGCCCAGGCCAACCGGGAAGGGATGGTCAGCCTGCGCCACTCCGGGCTGCTTAAGGTGCTGGAAGGGGTCACCTCGCTGGCAGAAGTTAACCGGGTCACCATCGCCCACTAGCCCAAGGAAGGGATCAATGGCCATTGCTGCAAAGAAACGCCTGAAAACCTCCGAGCCGGACAAACCCGCTCTGGATGTCCGGACCTATCTGTGGAAAGGCAAAAACAGCAAGGGCAACTCGGTAAAAGGCGAACTGAGTGGCCAAACCACCGCCGAAGTAAAAGTACTGCTGCGTAAGCAGGGCATTACGCCGTTAAGCGTAAAGAAAAAGCCCAAAGCCCTGTTTGAGCGTAAAGCCAAGATCCGCGGTATGGACATTGCTGTGGTGACCCGCCAGATCGCCACCATGTTGTTGGCCGGTGTACCACTGGTGACTGCCATTGAGATGGTGGGGCGCAGTCATGAGAATGACGCCGTCCGCAAATTGCTGGCGATCATTCTGGCCGAGGTGCAATCCGGTACGCCGCTGTCCAAAGCTCTGCGCCCCCATCGGCAGTATTTTGATGATCTGTACTGCGATCTGGTCGCCGCCGGTGAGCACTCCGGTACCCTGGATCAAGTATTTGATCGCATCGCCACCTACCGGGAAAAATCGGAAGCGCTGAAATCCAAAATTAAAAAGGCGATGTTTTACCCCACGGCGGTGGTCGTTGTCGCGATCAGTGTAACTGTCCTTTTGCTGCTGTTTGTGGTGCCACAGTTTGAAGCCATCTTTAATGACTTCGGTGCTGAGCTGCCCATCTTTACCCAGATCGTGATTAATCTGTCCCGCTTCCTGTCGGAGTCCTGGTACTACTTTTTGGCTGCCATTGTGATTGTGATATGGCTGTTTATCCGCAGCCACCGAAACTCACAGAAGTTTCGGGATAAAGTTGACCACTTCCTGTTAAAAATCCCGGTTGTCGGACCGATTCTGGATAAAGCCGCCGTGGCCCGCTTCTCCCGTACCCTGGCCACCACCTTTGCCGCCGGTGTGCCCTTGGTTGATGGATTAGACTCCGCCTCCGGTGCGTCCGGTAATGCCCTCTACCGGGATGCGGTGATGAAGATCAAAGAGGAGGTGATCGCCGGTCTGCAGATGAATGTGGCGATGCGCACCACCGGGCTGTTCCCCGATATGCTCATACAGATGGTGATGATTGGCGAGGAGTCCGGTGCCCTGGACGATATGCTCAATAAAGTCGCCAGTATCTATGAAGCCCAGGTGGACGACGCGGTGGATGGCCTCTCCACCCTGATTGAGCCCATTATGATGGTGGTAATTGGTGGCTTGGTGGGCGGTTTGGTGGTGGCGATGTACCTGCCGATCTTCCAATTGGGCAATGTGGTCGGCTAGGATCGCCTCAACATTCCCGTACATTTCTGGCTTTTGATGACGCACTGGATCGCGCTGTTTGACCAGCTTCCCTGGTTATTTCTGCTTCTCACCACCGCCCTGGGTTTGATCCTGGGCAGTTTCCTCAATGTGGTGATCCACCGGATGCCGCTGATGATGGAGCGGGAGTGGCAACAGGAGTGTGCCGAGGCGCTCTCGATGCCCGCCCCCGCCTCAGAACTGCCAGACCGCTTTAACCTGATGGTGCCCGGCTCCGCCTGCCCCCGTTGCGGTACCGCGATTCCGATCTGGCACAATATTCCGGTGCTGAGCTACCTGCTGCTGCGGGGGCGCTGCCACCACTGTAAAACCCCCATCTCCCTGCGCTACCCCACCGTAGAGCTGCTGACCGGTCTCGCCACTTTGTTTCTGGCCTGGCACTTTGGCCCCAGTGCCCAGTTCCTGGCCGCCTGGGTGCTGACCCTGGGGCTGATCAGCCTCGCTGCCATCGATTTCGACACCATGCTGCTGCCGGACCAACTGACCCTGCCTCTGCTGTGGCTGGGCCTGCTGGTGAACCTCAATGGCCTGTTTGTGCCCCTTGAGCAAGCCGTTATCGGCGCGGCCCTGGGCTACCTGTCGCTGTGGTCCCTGTTCCAGCTGTTTAAGCTGCTGACCGGCAAAGAGGGGATGGGCTACGGCGACTTTAAACTGCTGGCGCTGTTTGGTGCCTGGTTCGGCTACCCCGCCCTGCTGCCGGTGATCCTGATCGCCTCAATAGGCGGCGCGGTGGTCGGTATCACCCTGCAGGTCTCCGGCAAGCTGGGCCGGGGCAAACCGATGCCCTTTGGCCCCTGGATTGTGCTGGGTGGCTGGATCTATCTGGTCTGGGGCACCGACATCGTGAACTGGTATCTGCACACCGTGGTGGGCGTATGAGCGACCTGATTGTTGGCCTGACCGGCGGCATCGGCTCCGGCAAAAGCCAGGTGAGCGACCAGTTTGCTCAGCTGGGTGTCACCGTGGTGGACGCGGACATCATTGCCCGTGACGTGGTTACGCCGGGTTCCTACGGCTTGCAGGCCATTGTTGACCACTTTGGCGAAACGCTGCTGAACCCCGATGGCACCCTGAATCGCGCCGAACTGAGACGCCGGGTGTTTAACGACGAGGCGGAGCGTCAGTGGCTCAACAACCTCACCCATCCGATGATCCGGACCGAGATGCAGCGCCAGTGCCGGGAAGCCCCCGGTGAATACGCCTTGATGGTGGTCCCCCTGATGGTGGAAAATGGTCTGCAAGCGCTGGTGGACCGCCTGATCGTGGTGGACGTACCGGAGTCCCAGCAACGCCATCGCACCGCCCTGCGCGACCAGACCGATGGCAACGAGGTGGATAAGATCATCGCCCGTCAGGCCAGCCGCAGCGAGCGTCTGGCCCTGGCCGATGAGGTGATCGACAACAGCGGTCCGATTGAAGCGCTTACGCCGCAGGTGCACCGTCTGCACCAGAAATTCCTGACTTTGGCGAGGAGTCGCTCCAGTGCTACTGGTGTATGAACAACCCCTGAACGAAAAGATCCGCAACTATCTGCGGATTGAGACCGTTGCGGCCCAGATGGATGCCCACAGCCAGTTTGAACACCCCGGTGCCGAACTGGCCTTTTTCCGTGCGCTGTTTGAGCTGATCGAACTGCTCGAGCGCGCCGATCTGCGCAGCGACATCCTCAAGGATCTGGAACGTCACCTGGGCCAGATTGCGTTTTGGCGCCAGGCGGACAACGTCGATCTGGCCCAACTGGACGCGCTGGAATCCCAGTTTAAAACCCTGCTCCAGAGCCTCCACGAGATCAGCCGCCCCGGCCAGCAACTGAAAACCGACCGCTTTCTCTCCGCGGTGCGTCAGCGCATGAACATTCCGGGGGGCTACGGCAACTTCGACCTGCCTCAGCTGCACTTCTGGCAAGCCCTGCCCACCGCCGACAAGTCAGCCCAGGCCATGGCCTGGCGCAAGGCGCTGGCACCAATGCTAGACAGCATCCGCCTGCTGCTGACCATGCTGCGGGAAACCGCACGCTGGGGCGACCAGATGGCAATGAACGGCTGCTATCAGGAAACCTGTGAGCAGGGCCTTGAACTGCTGCGGGTCCAGATTAAGCAGGAGTATGGGGTCTACCCCACCATCAGCGCCCACCGCCACCGCTTTACCATTCACCTGATCAACTACGAGAGTGGCAAGGCCGACAACCGCAACCTGCCGTTGCGCCTGTCTCTCTCCATGGAACCGAAATGACCCTGAAAGTCGAATGCCCCACCTGCCAGGCTGAAGTCAGCTGGGACGAGCAACACCCTTTCCGCCCCTTCTGCAGTGAACGCTGCAAATTGATTGATTTAGGCGAGTGGGCCGAAGAGCGCCACGCCATCGCCGGCAAACCGGAACTGCCGGACGAGTTTGATATCAGTGAACCGGACTTCTTCCTGCAGGACGAGGACGAACAGGACCGGGAGCACTGATGATGACAATGACCAGGGAGGGTCAGTTAAACCGTTGGTATCTGGGGGCCTGGGGGCTGTTATGGCTGCTGGCCATGCACTACTACCAACCGAACGGCGGCGGCAGCGGGCTCAGCCTGGCGTTTAACACCACCAGCTGGATGGCGTTAGCGCTGGTGCTGGCCGTTGGCGCCTACCAAGCCGCCCGGCGGGGCTGCCTCCGATTCAACGCCCTGCTGCCGGTGTCCACCCTCTGCCTGCTGGCGCTCTGCCTGCCTCTGCTGTGGTCCCCCGCCCCTTGGGCCGGTACTGCCCTGCCCCGCTACTTAGGCCTGTTCGCTCTGCTGGCTCTGCTGCTGTGCCAGCAACAGATGTCGCTGCGTCCCCAACAGCAACGTCTGTTCTGGCGTCTGGTGATTGCCGCCGGCCTTATCCAGACCCTGTTCTCCCTGATCCAGTTTCTCAGTCCCACATGGTTTCCCGCGTTGATGACAAGCCAGCGACCCGTGGGCATCTTCCAGCAAACCAATCTGGTCGCCACCTTTATCGGCGCCACCATGGCCATCAGCTACTACCGGCTGCAGCAGGAAACCAGCCAGGGCTGGCGCCGGTTAAGCTGGCTGCTGATCCTGTTGGGGGCGACGGCGCAGTGGCTGATTCAATCCCGTACCGGTGTGGTTGGCACCACCCTGGCGCTATTGGGTTTGTCCGCACTGCTGGGCTGGCACCTCAGTAAACGCCTGTGGGCACTGCTGGTCGTTGGGGTGGTTCTGGGCGCAGCGCTGCAGGCGCTGAACCAGGCGCCGCCCCGCGACAATCTGGAGCAGCCCGGGTATCGCACCACCCTGTATGGCTTGTCCGCCGAGTTGATCGCCGAACACCCGTGGCAAGGCGTGGGCATCGGTCAGTTTCAGCCCGCCTTTATGGAGAAACAGGCGCAGCATCAGGCCGGGGCCGGAGACTACCCCTACTGGAGCACCGCCAGCAGCCACCCCCATAACGAACTGCTGTTCTGGGGCGTTGAAGGCGGCTTGCTGCCGATGGTGGCGATTCTGATGTTTGGCCTTTGGGTCACCTATCGGGTATGGCGGGCTGGCCGTCTGCGCCACAAAGCGCTGTGGCTCTGTTTGTTGCCTGTCCTGCTGCACAGCCAAACCGAGTATCCGCTGTACCAGTCGGCGCCCCATCTGGCGCTGTTTGCCGTTCTGGTTGCGGCCATGGTGCCGGGCCGCTGGCGTCGCCTCACTCTGCGCGGCGAAGGCGTGTTGCGGTTAAGTGCGCCCATTATGGTGGTGCTGGTGTGGGCCTTTATGCTGACCAACCTGCACACCACCTACGTGGCTGGCCAATATTACGCCACCAAGCAGCCCCACTATCTGGTTGAGATTGTGAACCCCTTTGGCCAGACCAGGAACATCAACTACCTCACCACTCAGGCGCTGCTGCGCGTCGGCAGCCCCACCGCCCTGGCTCAGGCGGAGCAGCTGGCCCATGAGGAGGCCCGGTTACGTCCCACCATCGGCAGCTACGCGCTCTGGCAGGACAGCCTGTGGGCACAGGGCCGGTACGATGAGGCGGAGCAGGTACGCCAACGCGGCCAATACCTGTTCCGGGACCAGCCCAAGTTCCAGCGCGCGGTTACTGCGCCGCCAACAACTTCTCAATCAGCCGCCCGTTCGCTGCCGGCATCGGCAGCTGCGCCAGCTCACTGATCGGACACCAGCGCAGCGGGTTGCCTTCACGCCCGTGCGCTTCCCCCTCCGCGGCGGTGGCCAGGAACGCACTCAGCTGCACCTGGCGGTCGCCGTAGTCGTGTTCGATGTAATCAAACAACTCCGGCTGGCTCAGGGTCAGCCCCACCTCCTCCTGACACTCTCGGATCACCGCCTGCTCCGGGGTTTCACCGGGCTCCACTTTTCCCCCGGGGAACTCCCATAAACCGCCCTGGTGCTGATCTTTGTGGCGTTTTGCCACCAGTACTGCCCCATCGATCACCACCAGACCAATCGCCACCTGCACTATCGCCATGTCATTGCTCTCATTTGTGCCATAAAAAAGGGCGGCCATGATGGGCCGCCCTCTTGTTGCCGCGGGGCTTAGCTCAGCTTACCGTGGCACTGCTTGTATTTCTTACCGGAGCCACAGGGGCACGGGTCGTTACGGCCGACTTTCGGGCCCTGACGCTGCTCAGGAGAACTTTCGCCCTCCTCACCCATACCTTCACTCTGGGCGTGCTGGAAGTTGCGCATACGGGCCAGCTGCTCCTCCTGCTCACGGCGCTTGGCTTCCATCTCATCGACGTCCGCCTGAGCCTGCACCTGCACCTTGGACAGGATGCTGATCACGTCGGTCTTGAGGCTGTCCAGCATGCTCTGGAACAGCGCAAAGGACTCACGCTTGTACTCCTGCTTCGGGTTCTTCTGAGCGTAGCCACGCAGGTGGATACCCTGACGCAGGTGGTCCATCGCGGCCAGATGCTCTTTCCAAAGGTTGTCGAGAGTCTGCAGCATGATCGCTTTCTCGAACTGACGCAGTACCGGTGCACCTACTTGCTCTTCCTTGGCGGCGTAGGCATCATCCCACGCCTTCACGATGCGCTCGTGCAGGTTCTCTTCGTGCAGGTCGTCTTCCTCTTCCAGCCACTGACCAATCGGCAGCTTCAGGTTGAAGTCGGAAGCCAGACGCTCTTCCAGGCCCGGGATGTCCCACATCTCTTCCAGCGACTGCGGCGGGATGTACTGGCCGACAACCTCTTCCAGCACGTCAGCACGAACCGCTTCGATGGTTTCGTGGATGTCCTCGGCGTCCATCAGTTCGTTACGCTGGGCGTACACCACCTGACGCTGATCGTTGGCCACATCATCGTACTCCAGCAGCTGCTTACGAATATCGAAGTTGCGGGCTTCCACCTTGCGCTGGGCGTTCTCGATGGCACGGTTCACCCAGGGGTGTTCAATCGCTTCGCCACGCTCCATGCCCAGCTTCTTCATCATGCCGGACACGCGGTCGGAGGCGAAGATGCGCATCAGGGCATCTTCCATGGACAGGTAGAAACGGGAGGAACCGGCATCACCCTGACGACCGGAACGGCCACGCAGCTGGTTGTCGATACGGCGGGATTCGTGACGCTCGGTACCGATGATGTGCAGACCACCGGCTTCCAGCACCTGCTCGTGGCGCACCCGCCAGTCGGCTTTGATCTTCTCGATCTGCGCTTCAGTGGCGCCTTCACCCAGAGCGTCAATTTCAGACTGCCAGCTGCCGCCCAGTACGATATCGGTACCACGGCCGGCCATGTTGGTGGCGATGGTTACGGCGCCGGGACGACCCGCTTCCGCCACGATCTCCGCCTCTTTCTCGTGGAACTTGGCGTTCAGCACGTTGTGCTTGATCTTGGCTTTGCGCAGCACGTTGGAGAGCAGCTCGGAGGATTCGATGGAGATGGTGCCCACCAATACCGGCTGACCACGCTCAATGCAGTCACGGATGTCGTTGATGATCGCCTCGAACTTCTCTTCGGCGGTCAGGTAAACCAGGTCAGCCATGTCCTTACGGATCATCGGCTTGTTGGTCGGGATCACCACGGTGTCGAGGCCGTAGATGCTTTGGAATTCGAACGCTTCGGTGTCGGCGGTACCGGTCATGCCTGCCAGCTTCTCGTACATACGGAAGTAGTTCTGGAAGGTGATGGACGCCAGAGTCTGGTTCTCGTTCTGGATGCGCTGACCCTCTTTGGCTTCCACCGCCTGGTGCAGGCCATCAGACCAGCGACGACCCGGCATGGTACGGCCGGTGTGCTCATCCACAATCACGATCTCGCCGTTGTCGCTGACGATGTAGTCCACATCACGCTCAAACAGGGTGTGGGCACGCAGGGCCGCATTCACGTGGTGCAGCAGGGAGATGTTGGTGGCGCTGTAGAGGGAGTCACCTTCGTTGAGCAGGCCCGCTTCCAGCAGCAGTTGTTCAACCTTCTCCTGACCACGCTCGGTCATGTTGACCTGCTTGGCCTTCTCATCAACGCTGTAGTCCCCTTCACCGGTGAACTCTTCGCTGTCCTCTTTGTCCTGGCGAACCAGTTTCGGGATCAGGGTGTTGACCTGGATGTACAGGGCAGAGCTGTCTTCCGCTGCGCCAGAGATGATCAGCGGGGTACGGGCTTCATCGATAAGGATGGAGTCCACTTCATCCACCACCGCATAGTGCAGTTCGCGCTGGACACGTTCCGGCGCGGAGAACGCCATATTGTCACGCAGGTAGTCGAAGCCGAATTCGTTGTTGGTGCCGTAAGTGATGTCGGCCTCGTAGGCGGCCTTCTTGTCCATATGGGACAGGCCCGGCACGTTGATGCCGACGGTCATGCCGAGGAATTCAAACAGCGGACGGTTCCACTCGGCGTCACGGCGGGCCAGGTAGTCGTTCACGGTAATGACGTGAACGCCTTTGCCGGTCAGGGCATTGAGGTAGGCTGGCAGGGTCGCGGTCAGGGTTTTACCTTCACCGGTGCGCATCTCGGCGATGCGGCCGGACTGCAGCACCATACCGCCCACCAGCTGGACATCAAAGTGGCGCATGCCGAACACGCGCTTGGAGGCCTCGCGTACGGTGGCGAAGGCTTCCGGCAACACGGCGTCCAACGGAGTGCCGTCGGCCAAGCGTTGCTTGAACTCCTCAGTCTTCTGCTTCAACTGTTCGTCGCTCAGCGCTTCCCAGTCCGCTTCCAATGCGTTGATTTGGGCAACTACCTTTTGCAGCTGCTTGAGAGTACGTTCGTTTTTGCTACCAAAAACCTTGGTGAGGAGTTTTCCAAACATTGCCTTACGTCGCTACTGAATTACAGCAGGCGCCGGCAAACGCCAGCGCCCTGAAATTAAACTGCCAAGGACCCCTTAAGTTCTGGGCTTGCGGTACACGTACCGCGCAGGATCCACCTGTTGATCGTTGAGCATCACTTCGTAATGCACATGGGGTCCGGTTGAGCGCCCGGTATTACCGATAAGCGCGACGGTTTCCCCCTTGGCCACCACCTGGCCAAGCTCCACCAGATTCTCCTTATTATGCCCGTAACGGGTTTTCACACCGTTACCGTGGTCAATCTCTACGAGATTGCCATATCCGAACATGGTGCCGGAGTAGGATACCACTCCCGCCCCCGTCGCGATCACCTCGCCACCTTCCGGTCCGGCAAAATCCAGTCCCCGGTGTAAGGTACGACGTCCATTGAAGGGATCGTTGCGGTAACCGAAGGAGGACGACTGCCAGCCTTTGGATAACGGACGGCCGGATAAGTATGTGTCCTCATCGATATGGTGATGACGTTCGAGAGTTTCAAGTAGGGCGAGCTGATCATCTGCACGTTCGAGTCGAAGCATCATCTGATCCATCTCTTCGAGCAGCAAACTGAGCTCCACTTGTTCGGAGGGTTCGACGCCGCTGCTGCCCAATCCCACTTCGCTTTGGAAGTCGAACTGATCCGACAGCTCGACCCGATCCGCCACAGCGATCCCCAGAGATTCGATGCGGTTCATGCGGGCCTGCATGCGACCAAGCCGAGCCGCCAGCAAGGAGAGCTGGGCCTCGGTGCGATCGCGCAGCGCGGCGATCTCATTCTGATGATGTTCCGTGGAGGCCGAAGCGGCCGCCAACTGGTGTTCCACGGTGGAGACGTTTTCCCTTGCCTGCCACCACAAGGTTGCACCGGCTGCCACCAGCATCAACGGCGCCAGCAACCAACGTTTGCCGGGTTCGATACGGCGTACACCGTGCTTTCCACGAATAAAGACTGTTACACTCATGGCCTAGTTCGTTTTTGTAATGATCCCTGAAATGAAGTCCAAGCCTCAGGACCTGTCCATGTTGATGGGCCAGCGTTTTGCGCAGATCCAGGATAAGTCCGGCACATTGGCCCAGTTACACCAGCATCTGCTGGCAGCGTTGGATCCGGCAGTGCGTCCGCACTGTGCGGTGTCCAATCTGCGCGGCGGCGTTCTGGTGATTGGCGTGAGCTCGGCAGCCTGGGCAACCCGGTTGCAGTACCAGCGTCTGGAACTGCTGTCAGAGCTGAGGGGCAAGGGGTTTCCCATGCTCACCAGTATCGAGTTTAAAGTCAACCCGCAGCTGTCCCGCCTCCAGGCGGAGAAGCCCACCAATACCAACCGCTTAAGCGACAAAGCGAGCGAGCACTTACAACAGCTGGCAGAGAATATAGGCGGCGAATTGGGAGAGAAGCTGAAACGACTGGCCGCCCAAGCAGGGCGGCCAGATAAAGGATCAAAGTCCGATTAGGCAGTCGCAGGAACCAGGTAGTCCATTGGGACCTCCTGGGCCTGTTCAAAGCTCACCAGCTCCCAGGCCGAGGCATCCGCCAGGACCGCCCGCACCATCTGGTTATTGAGGGCGTGACCGGACTTGTGGGCCCGGTACTCACCCAGGATGGCGTGACCAGCCAGGTACAGATCACCGACGGCGTCGAGGATCTTGTGCTTCACAAACTCATCTTTGTCGCGCAGACCGTCCGGATTCAGGATCCGGAACTCGTCCAGCACGATGGCATTCTCCATGCTGCCACCCAGCGCCAGGTTGTTGGCACGCAGGAACTCGATGTCCTTCATAAAGCCGAAGGTACGAGCTCGGCTGATCTTGCGGCTGAATGCCCCGGCGGAGAAATCCAGGGTCATACGCTGGGCACTGCGGCTGATTTCCGGGTGCTGGAAATCGATGGAGAAGTCCAGTTTGAAGCCGTGATAGGGGCGGAACTCGGCCCACTTGTCGCCATCTTCTACACGCACGGTCTTGCGGATACGCAGATACTGTTTGGACGCAGACTGCTCCACAATACCAGCGCTTTGCAGCAAGAAGACGAAGGGGCTGGCGCTGCCGTCCATAATCGGAATTTCCGGCGCGTCCACCTCGATGAAAGCGTTGTCCACACCCAGGCCTGCCAGGGCAGACAGCAGGTGCTCGACGGTCGCCACCTTGACGCCCTGCTCATTGACCAGGCCGGTACAAAGGGTGGTTTCACGAACCAGATCAGCGCGCGCCGGGATCTCCGCCACGGGGTTCAGATCGACACGGCGGAATACAATACCTGTATTCGCCGGGGCCGGTTTGATCCCGAGCGTCACCTTTTTACCGGAGTGGAGACCCACACCAGTGGCTTGAATTGGGCGCTGTAGCGTTCGCTGTTTACTCATCTAGCACACTGCTCCTAACATTTCAGGGGCGCATCCTATCACATTTTGACCAACTGCCAAAATCCGGACTGACCAGTCAGATCGATTGGTTTAATCGGCCTGACGGCGCAGAAACGCCGGGATATCGAGATAGTTGTCCTTGTTCAGGTTCTCATTGGGCTGCTTGGCGGCTGCCGCGCCACCCTGGCCACCCACAGAGGTCCGCATCGGTTCTGCGGGCTCATTGTGGGACGGCTCCACGGCCGGACGAGTCATGCTCGGCGCTGCCGGTTCCGCGGTGTAAGCGTCGCGAGCCGGCTCCGGCTGCTTAGGTTTAGCGACCGCATTGGACACCAACTGAATGTCCGGCTTCTTCTCAGCACCGATACCGGTGGCCACAACGGTCACGCGCAGCTCGTCGCTCATCTCCGGATCGATAACCGCACCCACCACCACAGTGGCGTTTTCGGAGGCGTAAGCCTTCACGTGGTTACCCACGGTTTCGAACTCTTCGATGCTGATGTCGAGGCCAGCGGTGATGTTCACCAGAACACCGCGCGCGCCGGACAGGTCGATGTCTTCCAGCAGCGGGCTGGCTACAGCCGCTTCTGCCGCTTCTTCCGCACGGTCTTCACCGCGGGCAACACCGGTACCCATCATGGCGTTACCCATTTCGGACATCACGGTTTTGACGTCGGCGAAGTCGACGTTAATCAGGCCCGGACGGGTGATCAGTTCAGCGATACCCTGAACCGCACCCAGCAGCACGTTGTTGGCCGCTTTGAAAGCGTCCAGCAGGCTGGTGCGACCGCCCAGAACCTTCAGCAGTTTGTCGTTCGGCACGGTAATCAAGGAGTCAACGTGCTTGGACAGCAGGTCGATGCCCTGGTCGGCAAAGGCGGAGCGCTTTTTGCCTTCAAAGGAGAACGGCTTGGTGACCACAGCCACGGTGAGGATCCCCTCCTCCTTGGCCACTTCCGCGACAACCGGAGCTGCACCGGTACCGGTACCGCCGCCCATACCGGCAGCGATAAACACCATGTCGGAACCGGCGATGGCGGCACGAATGGTTTCACGGTCTTCCAGTGCCGCTTCGCGGCCCACTTCCGGGTTGGCACCGGCACCCAGGCCCTTGGTGACATTTTTACCCAGCTGGATGGTGGTGTTGGCGGACGACTTGCGCAGCGCCTGGGAATCGGTATTGGCGCAGATGAACTCCACCCCTTCGATGGTCTGTTCGACCATGTGTTCTACCGCATTACCACCGCCGCCACCGACGCCGATGACCTTGATGACAGCGTCATCATTGTGACAATCCACGATCTCAAACATGCTCTTTTCTCCGTTCAGCCCGCGTCCAAAAACTTAAAATTCACCTTTAAACCAGCTCTGCATGCGTGTCAGCAGCTGGCTTATGCCATTCTGTGGTGCCCGCTCCTGAGTCTTTTCCATCAGTTGCTGGGCGCCGTGATGCAGAAGCCCCACCGCCGTGGCGTAGCTGGGCTCCCGGATGTAATCGTTCAATCCCTTCAGGGGCAGCGGCTGGGCCAGGCGCACCGGCATGCCGAAGCACTCCTCCGCCACCACTTCCGCGCCCTCGATCTGGGCAGTGCCACCGGTCAGTACCACCCCGGCCGCCACCTGGTCTTCCAGGCCACTGGCACGCAGGGCATCCGCCACCAGCTCAAACAGCTCCTGGTAACGGGGTTCCACCACCTCCGCCAGGGTCTGGCGGGACATGGTGCGGGCGGGACGACCACCCACTGACGGCACTTCAATGCTGTCTTCGCTGCTCACCAGGCCACTGCGGGCACAGGCAAACTGCACTTTGATCTGCTCCGCATGGCTCAGTGGCGTACGGAAGATCTTGGCGATGTCGCTGGTCACCTGGTTGCCGGCCACCGGAATCACCTGACAGTGACGCAGAGCCCCACCGCTGTAGATCGCGATGTCGGTGGTACCCGCACCGATGTCGACCAGGCAGACGCCGAGGTCTTTCTCATCTTCGGTCAGTACCGATTCGGCGGAAGCGATGCCGGAGAACACCAGGCCATCCACATGGATGCCACAGCGCTCCACACACTTGGTGATGTTGCGGGCCCAGTCGGACGCGCAGGTCACCATGTGCACTTTCGCTTCCATCCGCATGCCGGACATGCCGACCGGACTGCGGATCCCCTCGAGTTCATCGATGGTGAACTCCTGGGGCAGGACATGCAGGATGCGTCGCTCATTGGGGATCTTGACCGACTGCGCGGTGTGGATCACGTGGTCCACGTCTTCCTGCATCACCTCGGCACCGTCGATGGAGACCATGCCTTTTTCGTTCTGGCAGCTGATGTGGTGGCCGGAGATGCTCAGATACACCGACGCCACCTCACACTGGGCCATATTTTCCGCCTGGGTCAGGGCCAGCCGGACGCAGCGCACGACCGAGTCGAGGTCGTTCACCCCACCCTTGTCCATGCCCCGGGACAACTGACTGCCGATACCAATAACGCTGATTTCGCCATCCGGCAGCACCTCACCGATCACTGCGGTGACTTGTGCGGTGCCGATGTCCAGGCCAACGACCAAACCGGTTTCTGTGCTCGTGGTCATCCCTTCTGCTTCTCTTGCTCGTTTTGCTGCCAACGCACGGCCAATCCCGTGTCGTATCGTAAGTCCACCCGTTCCGGCACTCGGCCGTCACGCTGTAGCTCGGGCCAGACGTCGATAAAACGCTGCACCCGGGCCAGGGTATCTTTTCTGCCCAGTTCAAGGGCGATGCCGTTATCCAGCACCAGTTGCCAGGCGTGGCGCCCGCTGAGACTCAAAGAGTGCCCAGTGTGGCCATTCAATGCCAGCAATTCAGACACTTGCTGCCACATCTGCCAAACCTTGCTTGCGCTGCCCTGGGGCCCTCGCAGTTCCGGCAGGGCATCCAGCCCAGGTCTGACTGGGGCCTGGAACGGTTCGGCCCGGTCATTCAACCAGCCTTCGCCGTCCCAGTGCGCCACCGGCTGCTGCTCCACCAGGAACACCCGCAGGCGGTTGGGCCATTCGCGTCGGACGGTGACCCGGTCTACCCAGGGCAGGTCGTCCAACGCGTCCCGGATCTGCCCCACATCGGCGGTAAACAGACTCCAGGTCTCCAGGTTGTGCAGGGCATCCCGCACCTCCTGGTCGGCGGTAAAGCGCCGTTCGCCCATCAGCGCGACCTCTTCGATCGGCAGCTGATCGGCGCTGGTGGCAAAGGCCTTGAGCCAGAGCCCGCCCTGCACCAGTCCAATCAGGACCAGAAACAGGAAGGTGAGCCCCAGCCACAGGCTCCACCGAATCTCACGCCATTGCGCCAGCACCATCGCCTTGTCGTCAGTAACTGGCCGCCAGAATTCGGGCTACCAGTGTGTCAAAATCCACGCCCACAGCGTTGGCCGCTTTGGGCACCAGGCTGGTTTCGGTCATGCCGGGTACGGTGTTGACCTCCAGCAAACGCCAGCTGCCATCCGCATCCCGCATCACGTCAACCCGACCCCAGCCACTGGCACCCACCGCCTTGAAAGCGCGCAGTGCCAAGGCCCGCAGGGCCTGCTCGTCGTCGTCGCTCAGACCCGCCGGACAGTGATACTGGGTGGTCTGGCTCTGATACTTGGCTTCGTAGTCATAAAACACGTTGGGGGTTTCCATCCGGATCGCCGGCAACGCCTCTTCGCCAAGAATCGACACGGTGAACTCCGGGCCATGGACCCAGGCTTCCACCAGCACGGTATCGTCGTACTGCAAAGCGGTGTCGATCGCCTTCTGCAAAGACGCCGCATCCTCAGCTTTTGCCATGCCGATGGAGGAGCCTTCACAGGCGGGTTTCACCATCACCGGCGAACCCAAGCGGGCCATTATATCCTCAGCACTGTTCGGACTAAACGACTCTTTATCAACGACTTCAAAATCCGCAGTCGGCAAGCCAAGGCCAGCCCACAACCACTTGGTGCGCACCTTGTCCATCGCCACTGCACAGCCCAGAACCCGGGAGCCGGTGTAGGGGATCTTCATCAGCTCCAGCGCGCCCTGAACGGTACCATCTTCACCGCCGCGGCCGTGCAGCACGATAAAGGCGCGATCGAAGCCTTTAAGTTCATCCAGCGAGCGCTCTGCCGGGTCAAACGGGTGGGCATCCACGCCGCCACGCTGCAATCCGGCCAGCACCGCAGCACCGGAGCGCAAAGAGACTTCCCGCTCAGCGCTGGTGCCACCAAACAGCACCGCCACCTTGTCCTGCTTCACAACCTCACTCACCGCTGCGCTCCTGTTTCATCTTGTTCACGGACAGTCCCATCTGGGCCAGATCTTTCGCCAGGGCACCGATGTTACCGGCGCCTTGAGTCAGCACGACATCACCATCCTGGAGCTGGTCGGCCAGCAGTGCGGGCAATCCTTCCGGGCCCGGTACGTAGACCGGGTCGATGCCACGCTGTCGAATCGAGCGACAGAGGGCGCGGCTGTCGGCTCCTGGGATCAGGTCCTCACCGGCGCTGTACACCTCCATCAGCAGCAGACAGTCCACCTCCGACAGCACCGCGCAGAAGTCGTCGTACAGATCGCGGGTACGGCTGAAGCGGTGGGGCTGGAACACCATCACCAGACGGCGATCCGGCCAGCTGGCACGGGCCGCTTTGATGGTCACCGCCACTTCACTGGGGTGGTGCCCGTAATCGTCCACCAGCAACACTTTGCCGGCGCCGGTATCGAATTCGCCATACTGCTGGAAGCGACGACCAATGCCCTGGAACTGGTCCAGTGCGGCCTCAATGGCGTCGTCCTCAACACCCTCCTCCATCGCCACGGCGATGGCCGCCAGCGCGTTCTGCACGTTGTGACGGCCCGGTAGGTTGAGCACCAGCGGCAACGGATCACGGTTGGGGCGGTGCAGGGTAAATTGGGTGCGGGTGCCGACCTGAACAAAATCCTCGGCGCGCACGTCGGCGTCAGGATGGAATCCGTAGGTCACGATGCGACGGCCTACCCGGGGCAGGATCACCTGCACTCCCGGATCATCCAGACACAACACCGCGACGCCGTAGAACGGCAGGTTATGGAGGAAATCCACAAAGGTGTCGTACAGCTTGTTGATGTCGCCACCGTAGGTGTCCATGTGGTCCGGCTCGATGTTGGTGACCACCGAGATCATCGGCTGCAGATGCAGGAAGCTGGCGTCGGACTCATCCGCTTCCGCCACCAGGTAGCGACCCAGGCCCAGTTGGGCATTGGTGCCGGCGCTGTTGAGCTTGCCACCGATCACAAAGGTCGGATCCAGGCCACCCTGGCCAAACAGACTGGCTGTCAGGCTGGTGGTGGTGGTTTTGCCGTGGGTACCGGCCACCGCGATGCCGTGGCGGAAGCGCATCAGCTCCGCCAGCATCTCAGCACGACGCACCACCGGGATGCGCCGCTCTCGGGCCGCCCGGATCTCCGGGTTCTCTTCACGAATGGCGGTGGACACCACCACCACATCGGCGTCTTCCACCCACTCGGCACTGTGGCCGATGTGCACGGCAGCACCGGCCTGAACCAGTCGTTCGGTGACCGGATTCTGAGCGATGTCAGAACCACTGACCTGATAACCTTCGTTGGCCAGCACCTCAGCGATGCCGCCCATGCCAGCACCACCGATGCCGACAAAATGAATGCGTTTTACGCGCCCCATGCCCGGACGGGGGCTGTTGGCGCCAGAGACCTGTACTTTGCTCATCTCAATCTCTCCGTGCCAGTGAAGCGCAGATCCCGGCCACTTTGTCGGTGGCATCCAGGATGGCGCTGTTGCGTGCTGCCTCGGCCATCTGCACCAGCGTGTCAGGCTGTTGCACCAGGGTCAGCATCTCGTCAGCCAGACGCTCTGGGGTCAGGCTGGCCTGGGGTAACAGGCGGGCCGCACCCGCCGCCACCAGGGCTTCGGCGTTTTTGGTCTGATGGTCGTCCACCGCATGGGGGAACGGCACCAACAGAGACGGCCGTCCGGTGGCCGCCAGTTCAGCGACGGTCAGGGCTCCGGCCCGGCAAATCACCAGGTCAGCCCAGGCGTAAGCCGCCGCCATATCATCAATAAATTCGGTCACCTGGGCGCCAACGCCCGGCGCCATCTCGGCCCAGCGTTGCGTCACGGCAGCTTCGTTGCCACGGCCGACCTGATGCCACACGGTCACCGCCGCCTCATTGGCCAGACGGCCAACCGCTGCAGGCACCTGATCGTTCAGCACCTGGGCGCCAAGGCTGCCGCCCACCACCAGCACTTTCAGTTGCTCACCGGGCACCACAGGCTGGGTTTCCCCAATCGCCACCAACTCGTCGCGCACCGGGTTGCCCACCCGCTGCTCACCCGGCAGCACGTTGTCGAACGCCACCAGAACCTTGTTGGCAAACTTGGCCAGGATCGCGTTGGTGGCACCGGCCACCGCATTTTGCTCATGCAGTACCAGCGGGGTACGGCGCAGCCACGCTGCAATGCCACCCGGGCCGGCGGCGTAGCCCCCCATGCCCATCACCACATCGGGCTGGAACTCCGCCTGAATGCGGCGGGCCTGAGCGATCGCCTTAAAGATCTGGAACGGGGCTTTCAACTTGCGCAGCAAGCCATTGCCCCGTACCCCTTTAATGTCGATAAAGCGGATGGCAAACCCATGCTGGGGCACCAGTCGCGCCTCCATCCGTTCGGCGGTGCCAAGCCACAGCACTTCCCAACCCTGCTGGCGCAGGCGTCGGGCCACGGCCAGAGCCGGGAACACGTGTCCTCCGGTGCCGCCCGCCATCACCATCAAGCGAGGCGCCTTATTGTCACTCATCGCTTGCCTCCGTAACCTTGGCCGGTTGCGATTGCGCAACCCGGCGCTCGTGATCGATCCGCAATAACATGGCCGAAGCCGCGGTCATCACCCATAAACTACTTCCACCGTATGACACCAGCGGCAAAGTCAGGCCCTTGGTGGGCAACACGCCCACGCTGGCACCCACGTTCACCGCGGTTTGGAAACTGAACCAGATGCCAATGCCGTACGCCAGGTAGCCGGCAAACGCCTGCTCCTGTTTAAGTGCCAGGTGGCCAATCCACAAGGCCCGAAACGCCAGCGCCAGCAACAACGCCAGCACCGTAACGACACCGATAAAGCCGAGCTCTTCGCCCAGCACTGCAAAAATAAAGTCCGTATGGGCCTCAGGCAGGTACTCCAGCTTCTGGATACTGTTGCCCAGGCCCTGCCCAAGCCAATCCCCACGACCATAAGCCATCAGCGACTGGGTCAACTGGTAGCCACTGCCGAACGGATCCTCCCAGGGGTCCATAAAATTCATCACCCGCGCCATGCGGTAGGGTTCCACCACGATCAGCAGCACCACCAGTCCAACGCCCACCAGTGCCAGGGTAATGAACTTACCGAGGCTGGCGCCGGCCAGAAACAACATGCCCATCACGGTCACGAACATCACCACCACGGTGCCGAGGTCCGGCTGCAGCAGAATCAATCCGGCGTACACCGCCAGCACCGCCACCGGCTTAACGAAACCCTTGATCTCTTCACGCAGCTCCTGATGGCGTCGCACCAGGTAACCGGCCAGGAACACGAACAGGGCCAGTTTGGCCACCTCGGCCACCTGCAGGTTAAAGGGCCCTAACGGCAACCAGCGCGTCGCACCGTTTACCGTGCGCCCACCAATCAGCACCACCACCAGCAACACCAGCGCCGCCAGCATCAGGGCCCAACTGAACTGCTCCCAGCGTTGCATCGGAACCTGCAGCACCGCAACGCCAATCATCATGGCGGTGCCCAGAAACAGCAGCTGGCGTTTAACAAAGTGGTATGGGTCGCCGGTAAGTTTGGCGCCCTCGGCCATGGAGGCGGAAGTCACCATCAGAAGGCCGGTGATCGCCAGAGTCAGGATCAACACCAGCAGGGTACGGTCATACAGCTGCATACCCGGGGCTTTGCGCGGGAACAGGTTGCTCCACAGCGCCGCCCAACGGTCACTGAACAGGCTCAGCTGCACCGCCGGGGCCTTCACCGCAGCCCCCGTGCCGCAGCGGCAAAACACTCACCGCGCTGTTCAAAGCTGGCGAACATATCGAGACTGGAGCAGGCGGGCGACAGCAACACAATGTCACCGGCGCGGGCCTGGTCAGCGGCAACGGCCACCGCCGACTCGATGCTCACCACCTCGGTGGCATCGCTGCGCAGCGCCGCAATGGCGGGGCCATCCTGCCCCAGCGTGATCAGGCCTGCCAGTTGATTCAGCGCCGGTGCCAGCACCGACAGATCCTGGCCCTTGGCGTCGCCACCAGCGATCAACCAGACCCGACCCAGCTCCAACCCGTCCAGCGCCGCCTGAGTGGCACCGAGGTTGGTCGCTTTGGAATCGTTGACGTAGCGAACCCCCGCACGCTCCGCCACCAGTTCACAGCGGTGCGGCAGGCCACGGTAGCTGTCCAGCGCGGACAGCATGGCGTCCATCTCCAGTCCGGCAGCCTGACCCAGCGCCAGCGCCGCCAGCACGTTCTGTTCGTTGTGTGCGCCTACCAGCGTGAGCTGGTCACGGCGTTTCAGCCGGGTCTGACCCTGCATCAGCCAATCCCCAACCACACCGAAGTTGTCACCGTCCGGCGCATCCGGGCCGAAGCTCAGGGTGCGGGGGTGCGATGACGGCAGGGTGTTGTGGTCGGCGCGATTGAACAGGGCGATCCGGCACTGCGGATAGAGCGCCAGTTTGGCGTCACGATAGGCTTCGTAGCTGTCGTAACGGTCGAGGTGGTCCGGGCTGACATTCAGTACGGTGCCCACCTGCGCCGGCAATGAGCGGGTGGTCTCCAGCTGGAAGCTGGACAGTTCCAGCACATACAGCTGATGCCCCTGACCCAGCAGGTCCAGCGCAGGGGTGCCAATATTGCCGCCAACGCCCACCGACACGCCGCAGGCTTGGGCCAGGTGCCCAACCAGGGTGGTTACGGTGGATTTGCCGTTGGAGCCGGTGATGGCCACCACCGGTGCATCGGCCGCCCGGGCAAACAGTTCGATGTCGCCCACCACCTCAACCCCGGCGGCAATGGCCTGAGCCAGAGCGGGCGTGCGCAGGTCAATCCCGGGGCTCACTACCAACCGCTTGGCCTGAGCCAGGACGTCACCATCAAACGGGCCGGTTTGCAAGGCCACATGGGCAAAATCCCGGGCCAGGGTATCGGCTCCGGGAGGGTTTGCGCGGCTGTCCCACACCGCCAGCGACTCGGACTCAGCGGCCAGGTGGCGAACCACACTGAGGCCGGTGATGCCGAGGCCAAGGATCCAGGTGTGGGGGGCCGGTGTCGTCATCAGCGTACCTTGAGGGTCGCCAGACCCAGCAGAACCAGACACAGGGAGATGATCCAGAAACGCACGATGACACGCGGTTCCGGCCAGCCTTTCAGTTCGTAGTGATGGTGAATCGGGGCCATGCGGAAGATGCGCTTACGGCGCAGCTTGAAGGAGCCCACCTGCAGAATCACCGACAGGGTTTCCACCACAAACAGGCCGCCCATGATCACCAGCAGGATCTCCTGACGGGTCAGAACCGCCAGGGCACCCAGTGCCGCACCCAGTGCCAGTGAGCCAACATCGCCCATAAAGACCTGAGCCGGGTAGGTGTTGAACCAGAGGAAACCCAGGCCCGCGCCCACCATGGCAGTACACACCACCACCAGTTCACCGGCGCCCGGCAGGTAAGGGATATGCAGGTACTGAGCGAAGTTCACGTTACCGCTGAGGTAGGCCACCAGGGCAAACGCCGCGGCCACCATCACAGTCGGCACAATGGCCAGGCCATCCAGACCGTCGGTCAGGTTCACCGCGTTGGAGCTGCCGACAATGGTGAAGTAGGCCAGGGCGATATAAACCAGGCCCAGCTGCGGCATGACGTCTTTGAGGAAGGGCACCACCAGCACCTGTTGTTCCGGCGCCGTGCAGGCATACAGGGTGATCGCCACGGTCAGGGCCGCAGCGGATTGCCAGAAGTACTTCCAGCGGGCGATCAGACCCTTGGGATCCTTGCGGATCACTTTGCGGTAGTCGTCGATAAAGCCGATCAGGCCAAAGGCGCCGATCACAAACAGCATGGTCAACACGTAGTGGTTGCCCAGATCGCCCCACAGCAAGGTGGAGACGAAAATACCGGCCAGGATCATCAGGCCGCCCATGGTCGGGGTGCCACGCTTACTGAAGTGGGACTCCGGACCGTCGTCGCGCACCACTTGTCCGATCTGCAGACGCTGCAGATACGCGATCATGCGCGGGCCGGCCCACAGGCAGAACGCCAGCGCCGTCAGCAGGCCAACGATGGCCCGGAAGGTCAGGTAGGAAAAGACGTTAAAAGCGGTGTAATACTGTGTCAGGTATTCCGCCAGGTAAACCAGCATTTATTCGTGTTCCCCTAATTGTTCACGCAGGGCTTTCGCCACGTTTTCCATGCGGGCACTGCGTGAGCCTTTAATCAATACCGTGACCGGCCGGGGCAGCGCCGCCAGTTCGGTCATCAGGGTGGGGAGCAGTTCCGCTTGGTCCCCAAAGTGACGTGCCGCATCATGCTCTTGCGCGGCAAAGCGGCTTAATGTACCCACTGTCAGCAGACGGTCAATCCCTTTTTCCCCTGCATAGCGACCAACGGTGCGATGTTCCGCCTCCGCTTCCTCGCCTAACTCGCCCATATCACCGAACACCAGCAGACTGCTGCCGTCCCGTTCGGCCATCAGGTCGATTGCCGCCATGGTGGAGGCGGCATTGGCGTTGTAGCTGTCATCAATCAACATGACCTCGCCGCTCAGGGCGGTCATTTGAGTGCGGCCTGCCACGGTTGGCGCCTGCGCCAGGCCGCTGGCGATCTGTTCCAGAGAAAGTTCAGCGGTGCTGGCCAGGGCGGCGGCCGCCAGGGCGTTATCAACCTGATGACGGCCCGGCAAAGGCAGGCGAACCAGCACTTCCGCTTCACCACGATGCAGCAGGAAGTGGTAACAGCCATCGGCATCACGGGACAGGGCGGACGCCCACAGATCCGCCGGCCCGCGGCTTGAGTAGGTAAAGCGGTTCTGATCACCGAGGCGTTCCAGCAGCCAGGGGGCCCACTCATCGTCCAGGTTGACGATGGCGGTACCGGCTTCACCCAAATGCTCATAGATCTCGGACTTGGCCCGGGCCACCCCTTCGATGCCACCAAATCCTTCGAGATGGGCACCGCGAATGTTGTTGATCACCGCCGCATGAGGCAACGCGAGGCTGGAGGTATAACGGATCTCACCGGCATGGTTGGCGCCCAGCTCAATCACCGCGAAGCGATGCTCCGGGGTCAGTTCCAGCAGGGTCATTGGCACACCGATGGTGTTGTTGAGGTTGCCCCGGGTGGCCAGAGTAGGCCCGACCTGAGCAAAGATGGCGGCGGTCATCTCTTTGACCGAGGTTTTGCCCACTGAGCCGGTGATGGCAAGGCAACGTGGGGCCAATTCACGACGCAGCCACGCCCCCATCTGGCCCAATGCCAGCAGGGTATCTTCCACCAGGATCTGCGGCAGTGCGCTGTCGACCGGGCGACTGACCACCAGCGCCGCGGCGCCGGATGCCTCAGCCTGAGCGACAAATTCGTGGCCATCAAAGCGGTCGCCCACCAGGGCCAGGAACAGGTCACCCTCGGCCAGGGCCCGGGTGTCGGTGCCAATCCGGCTTACCATCAGGTCGGCCCCATTCAGGGTGCCGCCAACGGCATCAGCCAGGGTACTCAGGGTTACCGGGATCATACGCCCTGCTCCACCAATTGTTGCGCCAGCGCGCGCTCGTTGTAATCCAGGCGGTTACCGCCAATGATTTGGTAATCTTCATGGCCCTTGCCCGCCAGCAACACCATGTCACCGGGCTGAGCCTGGGCAAAGGCGCGGCGCACCGCCGCAGCCCGGTCCTCAATCACCTCTGCCTGACCGGTCAGGCCCGCTTCCATCTGGGCAGCGATGTCGGCAAACGCCTCGCTGCGCGGATTATCGGCGGTAATGATCAGGTGGTCGGCGCCCTGCTCGGCGGCTTGCGCCATCAGCGGCCGCTTGCCACTGTCCCGCTCGCCACCACAGCCGAATACGCACCACAGTGCGCCACGACAGTGCGGTCGTAGGGCAGCCAGGGCCTGACTGAGGGCGTCCGGCGTGTGGGCATAGTCCACCACCAGAGTCGGGGTACTGTCGGTGCCGAAACATTCCATCCGGCCAGCGGCACTGTGCAACTGAGGCACTACGGACAGCAGATCCGACAGCGAATAACCGAGACTCAGTAATGCTCCCAGAGCGGCCAAAAGGTTGGCCAGATTGAATGCGCCCAGCAATGGACTGTTCAGCGTGCCCTGACCAAAGCTGGACACCACCCGGGCACGCACGCCCTGGTCGTGATACTCCACCCCTTCGACGGTCAGATAAGCGCCGTCACAGCGGGCTCCCTGAATGCTGTAACCCAGCGCCAGCAGGCTGCCTGACAGCTCGCGATGCCAGCGAGAGCCGGTTTCGTCATCCAGGTTAAACACGCCATGGCGCAGGCCCGGCAGGGCAAACAGCTGGCGCTTGGCGTCAGCGTACGCGGCCATGTCGCCGTGATAATCGAGGTGATCCCGACTCAGGTTGGTGTAGACCCCTACCTGAACCGGCAATGCCGCCACCCGGGATTGGCTCAGGCCGTGGCTGGAGATCTCCAGAGCCACGGCTTCAGCACCGGACTTGGCCTGGCGGTCCAGCTCCCGGGCCACGGTAATGGCGTCGGAGGTGGTGTTGACCGATGGGATCAGATCCCCCCACAGCCCGTTCCCCACGGTCCCCATCACCCCAGCCTGGTGTCCCAGCGCCGTCAGCAGCTGCGCACACAGCTGGGTGACCGTGGTTTTGCCGTTGGTGCCGGTGACGCCGATCAGGGTTGGACGGGTGGCTGCCGGGTAGGCGCGAAGGGCCAGCGCCGACAGGCGCTGGGACAGGTTGTGCACGCCAACCACGATCACGCCATTGCGGTCCGCCTGACGTCCATCCGCATCGGCGTCCGCCAGCACGGCCACCGCGCCAAGCGCGATCGCCGAATCAATAAAATCGCGGCCGTCCACCTGGTGGCCAGCCACGGCAACAAAACAATCTCCCGGGCGGACACGTCGGCTGTCCAACACCAACTGTTGAAACTCCACCCCGGTATCAAGCGCCATCCAGGGAGCCAGCAAATCATCGAGTGACGACATTATCGCTCCCCCATACTGAGGCCAGCGTGCCCAGTTCGGGACTGCGCTGGCTTGGTTCCACATTCAATAATTGCAGGGCCCCGGCCATCACTTCAGAGAACACCGGCGCCGCCACCACACCGCCGTAGTAGGCGTCGCCCTGTGGCTCGTTAATCACCACCGCCATCGCCAGGCGGGGATTGTCCGACGGCGCCAGGCCAGCGAACAGAGAGACGTAATCTTCACCGTAGCCCCCGGCCACCGCTTTCCGGCTGGTGCCGGTTTTCCCCGCCACCTTGTAGCCATCGATCGCCGCGCGGGTAGCGGTGCCACCGGGCTCGGTCACCTGAGTCAATATCGCCAACATCTGCTTGGCCACCTTGGGAGACAACACCTGTTCCCCTTCCGGTACCTGACCGTCACGCAGTTTCAGAATCGACGCCGGGCGGGCCACGCCGTTGGCGCCAAGAATGGCGTACATCCGGGCCAACTGCAGCGGCGTGGAGGTCAGACCGTAGCCAAAGGCCAGGGTGGCGCGCTCATGCTCAGACCAGCGGCGGCGCTTGGGCACGTTACCGGTGGTTTCCCCATCCAGGTTGATGCCGCTGTAGGTGCCAAGGCCAAAGTCGGCGTAGAAGGCCAGCAATTCGTCCACCTCCATCTGCAGCGCCATCTTGGCCATACCGATGTTGGAGGATTTCACCAGCAGGTGGGTGACGTCCTGCTTACCGAAGTTTCGGGTATCCCGCACCAGACCACCGCTGACGCGCATCCAACCCGGACTGGTGTCCATCACGGTATCCGGGGTCACCAGCCCCTTCTCCATGGCGGCAGCCACCACCAGCGGCTTCACCACGGAGCCCGGTTCATAGGCGTCGGTGATGGCGCGGTTACGCATCTGGTATGCCTGGATGCCGCTGCGCTGGTTGGGGTTAAAGCTGGGGGTGTTGGCCATGGCCAGGATTTCACCGGTGGGGATATCGATGATCACCAGTGAACCGGAGGTGGCCATATGGTACTGGGTGGCTTTCTTCAGCGCCCGGTAAGCCAGGCTTTGCAGGCGCATGTCCAGGCTCAGCACCAGGTCGTTCGGATGCTCGCCTTCGGCAACAACAGAGAGGTTTTCCACCACTTCACCGCCCAACCCCTTACGCACCCGGACCTTCTCCGGCGAACCGGTCAGCCAGTCGTCGTAGTTGCGCTCCAGCCCCTCGATGCCCTTATCATCGATGTTGGTCAGGCCAATCAACTGGCCGGTGGCTTCACCGGCGGGGTAATAACGGCGTGACTCCGGCTTGAGGCCCACACCGGGGATGCGCAGTTTGGCGATGTACTCGGCCACGGCCGGGGTAACCTGACGACGCAGGTAGAGGAAGCGGCGCTTGGGATCCTGTTTAACCCGCTCAACCAACTCGGCTTCCGGCACTTCCAGCACGTCCGCCAACGCACGCCAGCGGCGCGGATCGTCAAAGCCGTTGCCTTCAAACACCCGCTTGGGATCGGCCCACACCGCCTGCACCGGCACACTGACCGCCAGCATCTCGCCGTTACGATCGGTGATCATGCCACGCTGCACATCGCGGGTTTCCAGCCGCAGGGTGCGCAGGTCACTTTCGTGACGCAGGCGATCCGGCGCGATCACCTGGATGTAAGCCGCCCGGGCCACGATGCCGCTGAACACCAGCGCGATGGCAAAGGTCACCAGGCGCAAACGCCACAGGAACGGCGTCGGCTTCAGCTTCTGCTTGGCCTGTTTGCTCTTGTTGCTGGGCTTATTGATCTTGCGTCGGGTCATGGCAACCTCACCACGCGTTCCGCCGAGGGTTTGGGTCGGTGCATGTTCAAATCTTTACTGGCCATGCGCGCCACCCGACTGTGTTCGGCCAGGGTCTGCTCCTCCAGCAACAGGTGACGCCACTGCACATCCAGCTGATCGCGCTGTTGCAGCAGGTCATTCCAATGCGCCGTAAGGTTGCGGGACTCCTGAGCCGACCACACCACCGCCAGCGCCGATCCCAGCACGCACAGGGACAGTGCCACCAACCATTTGTGGTGCCACAGGTCCTTGCCAATGATGCGGGCCAGGTTGGTGGTCATCGGGTGTCCTTACAGTTTTTCACCCACACGCAGCACCGAGCTGCGGGCACGGGTGTTGTCTTCCACCTCGGTATCGGACGGCTTCAGGGCCTTACCGACGGTTTTGAGGCGGCGGGTTTGTTTCATCTGCTCTTCGGTCAGCGGCAGACCATGAGGGACAGGCTCGCCCTGGGATTCGCGGCGCATAAAACGCTTCACCAGACGATCTTCCAGCGAGTGGAAACTGATCACCGACAGGCGGCCACCCGGCTTAAGCGCCTCAAGGGCCCCCATCAGGGCTTTCTCAATCTCTTCCAGTTCGCTGTTGATGTAGATGCGGATGGCCTGGAAGCTGCGGGTCGCCGGATGCTTACCCTGATCACGCTTGTGCTTGGGCGTCATCTTCTCGATCAGGCCTGCCAGGTGACTGGTGCGGTCCATCGGCTCACCGGCAGCGATGTGCTCGACGATCTTGCGGGCGATCGGACGGGCGAACTTCTCCTCGCCGAAGGTTTTCAGTACCCAGGCGATGTCATTCGCTTCGGCCCGGGCCAGCCATTCGGCCGCCGTTTCGCCACGGCTGTTGTCCATCCGCATATCCAGCGGACCGTCGCGCAGGAAGCTGAAACCGCGTTCAGCATCGTCCAACTGCGGCGAGGACACGCCCAGATCCAGCAGCACGCCATCAATCTGACCGGTCAGGCCGAGCGCTTCGACATACTCGGCGATGCCGGAAAAGGGGCCGTGCACAATCTGGAAACGCGGGTCTTCAGCAGCCAGCTGCTGCGCCACAGCCACCGCCTGGGGATCGCGATCGATGCCGATCAGGCGGCCATTCGGGCCCAGTTGAGACAGGATGTGCC
The DNA here is from genome assembly GCF_000148645.1 of Ferrimonas balearica DSM 9799. Lineage (NCBI taxonomy): Bacteria > Pseudomonadati > Pseudomonadota > Gammaproteobacteria > Alteromonadales > Ferrimonadaceae > Ferrimonas > Ferrimonas balearica. The sequence continues at coordinate 370,768 of NC_014541.1, read as the reverse complement.
GGGAGTGACCACCACGACCAAAGGTTCCGTCGACGTAGATCCCGTCCGGCTTGAGTTGGAGACCGTTAACCGCTTCATCGAGCAGTACGGTAATGTGTCGGAATGACTCAGACATCAGAGTGAAAAGTCCTGTAGCCGGGGGTTGGAAAGGAGTTCGGCCTCGCTCACCTGTTGGTGGGCGGCCTGGATCTGATCCTGCCAGTTGGCTTCGGACCAGAGTTCGAATTTGTTCAGTTGTCCCACCAGCATCACCGACTTATCCAGTCCAGCGTACTGGCGCAGGGGCGCTGACAGCAGCAGCCGGCCAGCCTTGTCCAGCTCTCCTTCCGTGGCATAACCCAGCAGCAGCCGTTTGATGGCACGCTCTGCGGGTTGGGTATCAGACAGGGACATCAGTTTCTGCTCCACGCGCTCCCATTCAGGCAGAGGATAGAGCAGCAGGCAGGGGGATTGGATATCAACGGTGCAGATCAGCTGACCGCCACACTGAGAACGCAGGGAATCCCGATACCGTGTTGGTACCGTCAGTCGACCCTTGCTGTCCATCGTGATGGCGTTGGCGCCGCGGAACATAGCCGCCCTTCCCTGTCGTTACGATCCAGTAAGATCCACAAATAACCACTTTTTCCCACAACTCACCAAGTTTATGGATAGGGTGTCAACCTTGTCAAGAAAAGGGCCCGCCATGAAAAGCCCGCCAAACCGTGCTTTTTACACCTTTAGCGACCCCCTCCATGACGACCATTCACGCCAAGTTTCTAAATTAAAAGAGAAGATCGAATCTCTCTGTCCGTTCACACCGACGATCATCGATCCTGTCCCGATTTCAGTCCATCGCAACCCGATGAATATTTGTCCCGGCTGAATGGCTGCGCTTCATCGCGCCGACTAGCCTTTAAAGAGATCCACGCATCTATGACGCAACTGGCTGTATCAACTTCGTTGAATATGAGGAGTGAAGCATGAGGTACTCCAAACTTGCGCGTGCGCTGACCCTGTTGGGTTCTGCGCTTCCTTTGGCTGCCATGGCCGCCGATCCTGTGATGATCGACTTTTCAGAAGGTGGGGTAGAGGGCAACTTAGGCACCTCTACGGTGATGGATGCTGCCACAGGGACAAGCGCCCTGGGTTTGTATCTGGACCCTAACGACAATCTCTGGAAGCCTGCCAACCTTTACCGCCGTGACCAGACCGGCGATGAAGGGCTGGGGGTGTGTAACCCGCTTGAAGCCGCAGATAACGGTGGAGACTGCCCCGGACCCGGCGGTGGCGGCGACATTAATGAGCTGTCCAACCAGCTGGCGCCGGAATTTATCTACCTGAAACGGCCCGAGCACTGGCGCTGGGTCAGCGTCTACCTTTCGTCTCTTGATGGTAACGACGGCGCCGAATTCCCGGAAACCGGTCAGATCTGGTCGGACACCGACGGTAACCCCAATAACGGCGGCCTGGTGCTTCTGGCCGAATTTACCGGCAATGATGACAATGTCGAGCAGGTATTGGATATCGCCGCCCTCGGCGCTGCCGATGCGCCCTTCCTGGTGCTACGCCCCGTTGACATTGCCCCCGATGGCACCGACACCAACAACGATTTTCTGGTGAAAGCCGCAGTGATTGAAGAGAAGCCCAAAGAGCCCCCGATGGGTGGCCAGGGCTGCACCCCGGGTTACTGGAAACAGCCCCATCACTTTGATTCCTGGGTGATGTACGGCCCGCACGACACCTTCTATATGGCGTTTGGTTCAGACCTCTTCGGTATGGACAAAACCCTGCTTCAGGTACTGAGTCAGGGCGGTGGTAAAGAGTACGCCATGGGCCGCCATGCGGTAGCGGCACTGCTTAACGCCCTCAGCGATGGCGTCAGCTACAAATACAGCAAGGAAGAGGTCATCGCCGCAGTCCAAGGGGCACACAGCGGTTCTTACAACCATGTGAAGAACGCCTTTGAGTACCAGAATGAGATGGGCTGCCCGCTTAACTGAGCGTCGGCTATCTGATTCTGCCGCTTAAATAAGCAAAAGCCCGCATCAGAGTCTGATGCGGGCTTTCTGTTACCGAGCGGCTGGCCCGATATACCTAAACTCCTGCGCGGCGGAGCCATCGCCTACCAGACAGAAAAAAACCGCAGTGCCGGGAAGCACTGCGGTTCTCTTACAAATAGGTTGGAGTTGGCCGATAAGCCGGGTTCTGTCGTGGACAACCATTCCTCTAGGCCTGGGATCGCTCCCAGGCTCCAGCAACCTACCCGCCCCCAACGCGGGCCACGCCAATGGGGGCCTATTTGGTCTTGCTCCGGGTGGAGTTTACCGTGCCACGAACTGTTACCAGTCGCGCGGTGCGCTCTTACCGCACCCTTTCACCCTTACCTGTGCCCCGAGGGGCCATCGGCGGTCTGCTCTCTGCTGCACTGGTCGTAGGCTCACGCCTCCCAGGTGTTACCTGGCACCCTGCCCTATGGAGCCCGGACTTTCCTCCCCCTCGCCCGTCTGCCAGCGCCCGAAGGCTCCGGCACAACGACAAGGCAGCGATTGCCTGGCCAACTCCAGGCGGCGGATTATAGCGACTGGACTGGCGGACTACCAGCCCATATCCAAACCGGCTTTATAAAGGGCGTTCTTCTTCACGCCGTGGATCTGCGCAGCCAGCGCCGCCGCCTTCTTCAGTGGCAGCTCCTGACACAGCAATTCGGTGGTGCGCAGCGCCTCGGCCGGCAGCGCATCTTCCGGCGCACGGTAGGGGCCAATCATCAGCACCATCTCGCCACGGGTTCGGTTGTCATCCTCAAGCAGCCATTCGCGCAGTTCGGCAACCGGGCCGCCATGAATGGTCTCAAAGCTTTTGGTCAGCTCGCGGGCCAGCACCACCTGGCGCTCCGGCCCCATCACCTCGATCACCTCCGCCAGGGTATCCAGCACCCGTCGCGGGGATTCGTAGAAGATCAGGGTGCGAGGCTCCTCCATCAGCGCCGTCAGGGTATCGATGCGCGCCTTGCTCTTGGCCGGCAGGAAGCCTTCAAAAGCAAAGCGGTCAGACGGCAGACCTGCGGCACACAGCGCGGTGGTGGCCGCACACGGCCCCGGCAGCGGCACCACGGTAAAGCCCGCCTCACGCACCTGAGTCACCAGGTGGTAGCCGGGATCGGAGATCAACGGGGTGCCGGCGTCCGACACCAGAGCAATATTCTGCCCCTGCTGCAGGCGGTGAATGATGCTCTGAGCACGCTGTCGCTCATTGTGATCGTGTACCGACATGGTGGAGGTGCCGATGCCAAAGTGGCTCAGCAGTTTGCCGGTGTGACGGGTATCTTCGCAGGCGATAAGGTCCACGTCCTGCAGTACTTGCAGCGCCCGGTGGGTAATGTCGGCCAGGTTGCCGATGGGGGTCGGCACAATGTAAAGAGTGGCGGAGCTGGACATGAGCACCTCAAGGTGGGCAGTAAGGTGGATTGGTTTACTGCAAACAGGGGGTTAAACTAGTGGCTGCAATTCTATCAGAGTGGATCCCCGTGGTGAAAAGCGTTTCCCAACACCGGCCCATGCGCCGGCGGCATCTCGCCCTGGCCCTGGTGGTCGCGGTTCTGGCCGGTTGTGCCAGCGGCCCGCAAACTCCCCAGGCCCCCACAGAGTCCCTGTCATTGGGGCAAGTCAGCCAATCGCCCAACGCTTATCTGCAGCTGGCCAATCAGAACAGCGGCGAAGTCCAGCAAAGCTACCTGCTGCTGGCTGCCCGCGCCTACCTGGCTCAGGACCAGCGCAGCGCCGCCCAGAACCTGCTGACCTCACTGGCCCCGCAGCTGCCTGACAGCGGCCCACTGCAAGCGGAATACCGCCTGCTGCAAGCCCATATTCTGGCTGACCAACAGCAGCGCAGCGAGGCGCTCGCACTGTTGAAGTGGCCGGCCAACTGGTCACTCTCCTCTGCGCAGTGGCGTGACTTCTTCACCCTGCAGGCGGAACTGCAGCATGCCGAGGGGCAGCATCTGGCCGAAGCCGCAGCGCGTTATGGCCTGACACCCTACCTCAGTGCCCAGGAGCAGGACGCCAATGCCGATGCGCTGTGGCTTGCCCTCTCCCGCACCGATGAAGCGACCCTGAAGGCGCAGCAACAGCAAGCCACCGACCCAGTATGGCGCGGCTGGCTCGAGTTGGGCTGGCTGGCCCAACATTTTGCCGTTCAGCCCTCTTCGCTGCTGGGCGAGCTGGCGCGGTGGCAGCAGGCCAACCCCAGCCACCCCGCCGCCCAGCGTCTGCCGATGGATCTGGAACGTGCCCTGAGTGTGCAGCCCTATCGTCCCCATCAGGTGGCGGTGCTGCTGCCCTTAAGCGGCCGGGTAGCCAGCCAGGCCCGCGCCATTCAGGATGGTCTGCTGGCGAACCTGCTGGCCAATCAGGACCAGCGTGAGGTGCGTTTCTATGACACCGGCGAAATGGACGCGGTGGAAGCCTACCAACAGGCCCGCGCCGATGGCGCCGAGTTCATTATTGGCCCGCTGCTGAAACCCAACCTGGATAAGGTACTGGCCCAGTACGACGGCCAGGTACCGCTGCTGGCACTGAACGCCCGGGACGAGAATGCCCCCAGTGGCAATGATCTCTACTTCTTCTCCCTCGATCCGGAAACCGAGGCGTCGCAGGCGGCGCAGCGCATCTGGCTGGAGGGGCACAAACACCCACTGGTGTTGGCCTCCGGTAACGCCATTGGCAAACGGATGGCGGAGCGTTTTGTCGCCGAATGGGCGGAACTGAGTGACGATCCGGTTGAGATCCACTACTTTGGCAACCAGGCCAGCATGCGTGAGACGGTGCAAAAATCGATGCATGTCGACCAGAGCCAGGAGCGCATCAAAGCGATCAAGGCGCTGTTCGGGCCGAAAACTCAGGCGGATTTCCGTTCCCGTCGTGACGTCGACGCCCTCTATCTGGTGGCCAATGGCAACGAAGTTCGACTGCTCAAACCCTTTGTCGACGTCAGCCTGTCGGTGTTTGCCGACCCGCTGGCACTGTATGGCAGCAGCCGCGCCCATCAGGCACTGGACAGCCAACAGAGTCAGGAGCTTGATGGCCTGGAGCTGAGCGACATGCCCTGGCTGCTGGCCGATAATCCGGAGCGAGCCGAAGCCGAGCAGCTCTGGCCCGATCGCCAACAGGCCCTGATGCGCCTTTACGCCATGGGCTACGACAGCTGGAGCCTGATCGACCGTCTGGCCCAGATGCGGGTCTTTACCGGTTATCGGGTCAAAGGCTTGAGTGGCGACCTGGCGGTGCAACCCGATGGCGAACTGGAGCGGGAGCTGGGCTGGGCCAAGTACCGCCGCGGTGCGCTCAAGGCTGAATAATGCGGCAACAGGGTCAGCAGGCTGAAGACGCCGCCCAGCATTACCTTCAGCAACAGGGGCTGACGCCGGTTGCCCGCAACGTACAATGCCGCTTTGGCGAGCTCGATCTGGTGATGCGTCAGGGCAACACCTTGGTGTTTATCGAAGTAAAATACCGCCGCAGCAGTGCCTTTGGTGGCGCCGCTGCGGCCGTCACCGCAACCAAGCAGCATAAGCTGCGCCTCACCGCCGATTGGTACCTGCAGCAACAGGGATTAAGCCAGAATCCCTGTCGTTTCGATGTCGTGGCCATCGAGGGTGACACCATAAACTGGATTCAAAACGCTTTTTAACAAGGTCAGGGGACCATGCTGGAACGAATCAAAGAGAGTTTTACCGAAAGTATTCAAACCAAGATCGACGCCTTGGAAGCCCTTCCCGAGTCCATCGAGAAAGGAGCAATGGCGATGGTCCACTGCCTGCTCAGCGGCAACAAGATTCTGTGCTGCGGTAATGGTGGCAGCGCCGGTGATGCCCAGCATTTTTCCAGTGAACTGCTCAACCGCTTCGAGACCGAGCGTCCGAGCCTGCCAGCCATTGCGCTGACCACCGACAGCTCCACCCTGACCTCCATCGCCAACGATTACAGCTTCAGCGAAGTGTTCTCCAAGCAGGTTCACGCTCTGGGCCAGCGCGGCGACATTCTGCTGGCCATCTCCACCAGCGGTAACTCGCAAAACGTCATCAAGGCGATGGAAGCGGCAGTGAATCGTGACATGACCATCGTGGCCCTGACCGGCAACGACGGCGGCGCGATGGCGGGGCTGCTGAGTGATAACGACGTCGAGATCCGGGTGCCCAGCCACAGCACGCCGCGCATCCAGGAGGTGCACCTGCTGGTGTTGCACAGCCTGTGTGATGTGATCGACCGGACCCTGTTCCCGCAGGAGGATTGAGCATGAATGCCCTGCCAATCCGCCTGCTGGCAACCCTGCTTATCGTCACCAGCCTCAGTGGCTGTGCCGGGGTGATCATGGCCGGCGCCGTTGGCGGCGCAGTAATGGTCAATGACCGCCGCTCCTTTACCACCCAGTTCGATGACCATGGTCTGGACGTGGCGGTCACCGCCGCACTGGATGAGGACGATGGCCTCAAGAACCAGTCCCGCATCCGTGTTATCTCAATGAACCGCCGGGTGTTGCTGGTGGGACAGGTGCCCAACCAGATGCTGAAAGACCGTGCGGTGCAGATTGCCCGCGCTAACACCGACGTGGCCCAGGTGCATGACCAGCTGCGCATCGGCAATCCGGTGGGCTTTACCACCCGAAGCAATGACACCTGGACCACCACCAAGGTGAAATCCCGCATGTTTGGGGACAACGAGCTGGACGCCATCCGCATAAAGGTGATCACCGAAAATGGCGAGGTGTTCCTGCTGGGGCTGGTGGATCCCAGCGAAGCCGATCTGGCCGTGGAAGTGGCCCGCACCACCTCCGGCGTGCGCAAGGTGATTAAGGTATTTGAATACCTCTGAGCACCAACGCCAGCCACAAAAAAGCCGACCCTGAGGTCGGCTTTTTGCTGTCTGGGAGTTAGCGCGGCATGGCCGGCAGACCAACCGCGTCGTACACCTTCGCCAGAGTCTTGGCGGCACGCTCACGGGCACCTTCGGCACCGGCCTTCATTACCTCATCAAGGTAAGCCTGGTCCGCACGGATCTCGGCAAAGCGCTGCTGCATCGGCTCCAGCAGGGCCACAACGGACTCTGCAGTGGCCACCTTCAGATGACCATACATCTTGCCTTCAAACTCCGCTTCGATCTCCGCAAAGGATTTGCCGGAGGTGGCGGAGTAGATGCTCATCAGGTTGGAAACGCCCGCCTTGTTGTCCAGGTCGAAACGCACCACCGGCGGCTCATCGGAGTCGGTGACCGCCTTTTTGAACTTCTTGGTGATGGTCTTCGGGTCTTCCAGCAGGCCAACCCGGTTGTTGGCGTTGTCGTCAGACTTGGACATCTTCTTGGACGGGTCCTGCAGACTCATCACCCGGGCACCGGCTTCCGGGATGTGCGGCTCCGGCACGGTAAAGACGTCGCCGTACAGGTTGTTGAAACGGGTGGCGATATCGCGGGCCAGCTCCAGATGTTGCTTCTGGTCATTGCCCACCGGCACTTCGTTGGCCTGGTACAGCAGGATATCGGCCGCCATCAGCACCGGGTAGCTGAACAGACCGGCGTTGATGTTGCTGGCGTGACGGGCCGACTTGTCCTTGAACTGAGTCATGCGGTTCAGCTCACCCATCTGGGTGTAGCAGTTCAGGATCCAGCCCAGCTGGGTGTGCTCCTGCACGTGCGACTGCACAAATACGGTGCTCTTCTTCGGATCCACGCCACAGGCCAGGTACAGGGCCAGGGTATCCATGCAGGCATTGCGCAGCTTTTCCGGGTCCTGACGCACGGTAATCGCATGCAGATCCACGATGCAGTAGAGGGCGTCGTGGGTCTCCTGCAGCTTCACCCACTGACGCAGTGCGCCCATGTAGTTTCCAAGGGTGAGGCCACCGGAGGGCTGTGCGCCACTCAATACAACGGGTTTGGTCATACAGATTCAGTCTCTTGTCGAGCCGGCAACAACGCCAGCAGGTGTTCAAAGTGGTCCAGTACATGATCCGGACCCAGCTCAGCGATGGGCTGACCGTAGTTGTAACCGTAAGTCAGGCCAACGCTGGCGCAGCCCGCTGCACGGGCCGCTTCGATATCGTTACGGGAGTCGCCCACCATCACCATCTGCTGCGGCGCCAGGCCGAACTGGGTCAGCACATGCTGCAGCGGCATGGGGTCGGGCTTGCGCTGGGCCAGGGAGTCACCACCGAGCATCAGCTCAAAGTAATGGCTCAGGCCACAGGTGGCCATCAGGTCAGGCAGGTAGCGCGCCGGCTTATTGGTGATCAACGCCATCCGGTAGCCGCGCTGGTGCAGGGCCGCCAGGGTATCCGCAACACCGGGGTACAACGGGCTGCCCTGGTCCAGGTGCGCGCCATAATGATGATGAAAACGCGCCAGCGCCTGCTCCACTAAGGAGGGCGCCAGGTTGGGGTCGGGGTTCACATTACCGCTTAGCGCCCGACGCATCAACATCTCGGCACCGTTTCCAATCCACCCGCGAGCGGCCAGCTCGGAACAGGGGGCCATACCCAGGTCGACCAGTGCGGCAGCCGCCGCTTCAGCCAGCGCGGGCACACTGTCAATCAGGGTGCCATCGAGGTCAAACGCGATGGCACGGATCTCTGAGCTCAGCATCAGCGACGTACCGAGGCCAGTTGCTCGCGCATCTTGTCGATCTCGGCCTTGTAATCCGGCTTACCGAAGATGGCAGAACCGGCCACAAACATGTCAGCACCGGCGGCGGCAATCTCAGCGATGTTGTCCGCCTTCACTCCCCCATCGATCTCCAGACGGATGTTACGGCCACTGGCGTCGATGCGCTCACGCACCTGGCGGATCTTATCCAGGGTATGCGGGATAAAGGACTGGCCACCGAAACCGGGGTTAACCGACATCAGCAGAATCACATCCAGCTTATCCATCACATAATCCAGATGGTGAAGCGGGGTGGCCGGGTTCAGTACCAGACCGGCCTGACAGCCTTCGCTTTTGATCAGTTGCAGGGTGCGATCGACGTGCTCAGAGGCTTCCGGGTGGAAGGTAATGATAGAGGCACCGGCTTTGGCAAAATCGGGAATGATCCGATCCACCGGCTTCACCATCAGGTGCACATCGATCGGGGCTTCAATGCCATAGTTACGCAGCGCCTGACACACCATCGGCCCGATGGTGAGGTTGGGCACGTAGTGGTTATCCATTACGTCGAAATGCACCACGTCCGCACCGGCGGCCAATACATTGGCCACTTCCTCACCCAGGCGGGCAAAGTCAGCGGAGAGGATGGAGGGGGCGATCAGGAAATCGTTCATGGCCGGGTCTCTATTTTGGTAGGGGGCGTTTTTTTGCTGGCCATTTTAACGCCTACCCGTAACCACCCCAAGGGCAAATTAATTTCCCCTTGCATCTCTCTAGGATTACCAATAGCTTAGGAATTCCCCCCAGGTCCATTCCACTTTAAAATTGACGCTTTGGGCCTTGCCCATGGATTAGGGAATGGATGATGAAAAAATTTGCACTCTCCTCTCTGGCTATCGCCCTGATGGCCAGCAGCGCAGCGGTTTCTGCCGTTGAGTTCAGTGGTAACGTAGGCGCGACCAGCGACTACCTGTGGCGTGGTCTGTCTCAGACCGACGGTAAGCCTGCGGTATCCGGTGGTCTGGATATGTACACCGATGCTGGCTTCTACGCCGGTACCTGGGCGTCCAACATCGACTTCGGCGACGACGCCACCTATGAGATCGATTTCTACGCCGGTTACTACGGCGAGGTTGGCGACTTCTTCTACGATGTCGGTTACAACTACTACGCCTACCCCAACGGTGAAGATCTGGATTTTGGTGAAGTCTACGGCAGCGTAGGCTGGAACTGGCTGGGCCTGAACGTCTTCTACGCCACCAACGAAAGCGCCAGCGAGGACTACTACAAGGACTCGTTCTACGTTGAAGGTACTGCGGCTTTTGACCTGAGTGACAGCCTGAGCCTGGGCTTCGCCATCGGCCACCAGAGCTTCGACATTGACGATGAAGACGACTACATCACCTACAACGTGTCTCTGACCAAGAGCACCGATCTGGGTGACGTTGCCTTTATGGTCAGCGACACCGACCTGGACGATGACGACCCGATCGTTCTGGTAAGCTGGACCTACGAGTTCGACCTGTAAGTCGGCTTATCGTGAGTAGCGGGGCACCCAGCCCCGCTACCCACCGGCAACAACTGGTCAGCAATTGACCAACTTGCTATACTCGCCTCCATTGCCTATTGCAGGAGGCGGACATGGCAAAACGGAAAGGTCTGAAGCGGGGCGTGGTTATCCTGACCGGCGTTTTAGCGCTGGCAGCAACCGGCGTTACCCTGCACCATCATCGCTGCGACGACGCTCAGTCTGTCGCCCAATGCGCCGCGCAATCGCCACTGAACTGGCACAACTGGTTAGTGGGCCGCAGTGGTTCCAGCCAATTCCATTTCGTTGACCTGCTTGAACTGCTGTACGGGCACGAAAAACGCCCGACCTCTTCGCCGAGCGGTCCGCTGAATTGATGCGAGTGGTGTGGAGCGTTTTGGCCGCCATGTTTGGGGTCCAGAGCGAGCGCAACCGCGAGCGCAATTTCACTGACACTTCTCCCCTGCCCTACATTATCACCGGCGTGATCATGCTGGTGCTGTTTGTGCTCAGCCTGATCTGGCTGGTCAATCAGGTCCTGTCAGGGCCGGTATAACGCCATCAGTTCGTTCACTTTTTTGCGCCCACGGCCATTCTGGCTGATGGAGCGTCCCACCTGAATAGTGTCCAGCTCCGCCTTATCATAGAGCTTACGCGCCAGAGTGGTGTCATGGTTGCTGATCAGCACCGTCAGCTTTTTACTGCGGGCGGCATCTTCAGCCTGGAACGCCAGCATCGCCTGATCATCCAGACTGAAACCACCGCTGGCGTAGCTGGTAAAGTTTGACGTCGTGGACAGAGGCAGATACGGCGGATCGCAGTACACCACGTCACCGGCCTGACAACGGGCAAAGGTTTGCACGTAGCCTTCACAGAGGAAGGTCGCACGCTGCGCTTTTTCGGCGAAGAAGTAGAGCTCCTTCTCCGGGAAGTAGGGACGCTTGTAGGAGCCAAACGGCACATTGAACCCACCGGACTTGTTGTACCGGCACAGGCCGTTATAGCCAAAGCGATTCAGGTAAAGAAACAGCACCGCCCGGTCAAAACGGTCATGACACTGATTAAACTCGGCCCGTCGGCCGTAATAAGCGTCTTTGTCGTTATTGGCGTCAACAAACAGCTTGGACGCTTCGCGCACGTAACGCTCCGGCGTCTGCTTCAGGGTGTTGTAGAGGCCGATAAGATCCGGGTTGATGTCGCTCAGCAGGTAGCTGGAGAAGTTGGTATTGAGAAATACCGAACCCGCGCCAACAAAGGGTTCCACCAGACGATCGGCGTGGGGCAGCCGGGCGGCGATGTCGTCCACCAACTTGTACTTACCACCGGCCCACTTGAGAAAGGCTCTCGATTTTGTCATCTACCGACCATCTTGCGTTACAAAGGCGGAGATTCTACCGCTGTTAGCGGAGGATCTCAGCCAGTTCCAGTTCCTCGGACAGCTCTTTTTGCACTGCCTCGAGCGGTTTGACGTAAGGGGACAGTCGTTTAACCGACGCCACCAGGGCCTCCTTGGCCTGCTGTGCCGCTTTCCTGTCGGCAAATCCTCCCTGCACCACCACAAACCAGGCTTGTGGCTCTCGTTCAATGCGATAAACCCGCACCGCTTCACCGAGGCCGTGGCTGTCCAGGAACGGACCGATCAGCTGGGGGTAAGAAAACACCGCCAACTGCAGAACATAACTGTCCGCCGGGCGCTGTGCCAGCGGCTGCTCCGACAGCGGCAATACGGCGGGCACCGCTGCCACTGCGGGCTCGACCGACGGCTCCGGTTTCGCTTCACTGTCTGGCGCAGGTTGAGCCATGGGTTGGGCAGCCGGTTGCGCGACTGCTGCGGTTGCCGTCTCCGCCGGTTGAGCTTGGGCAACGCTCTCGGTTTCGGCGCTGACCACTGGAGCTGTCGCCACAGCGATCTCATCTTCCGGCAACAGCAGAGCGGGCTCTACCTCGGGGATAGCCACTTCGGCAGTGGTCACCTCTGGCCAGGGTTTGGCCAACCCAAGATCCAGCGGCTGCGGCGCTTGTTGCTCTGGCTCTGGCTCTGGCGCTGCAGCGCGGTCTGCCTGTGCCAGCGGTTCAGGCTGCGGTGCCGGCTCGGTGGTCGGCCACAACAACCCACCCGCCAGCAGCAATACCGCGGCACCAATGGCGGCTGCCAGCCCCTTATGAGCCGGCAACGACTGCCCCAGAGGCGGCCTGGACTTAGCGGCTTCCACCAGGGCGACAACCGCAGCGGCGCTGCCGTCCTGCTCAGCAAGTTGCCGCTCGACAGCAGCCTGATTGATAAACAGTTTGCCGGAGTGGCGCTTAACCAGTTGGTCGTACAGCTTACGGCGCTCGCGCACCGACAGAGGGGGAACCTCCACCGGGATCAGGCGGGTCTGGTAAGGCTCAGGTAGGTTCTGCTGCAGGCGCTGCACCAGGCCATCATCCGCCACCAGCACCAGGGTCAATCGCATCCCCAGTGTTTCCTGGTCCATCACCAGGGCAATCAGTTCCGCCAGCAGGGCATCACCCATGCTCTGGGCGTCGTCGACGATCAGCATATACCGACCGTCGCCTTCCGGCAGGATCCGCTCAAGGGTATCGAGTAAGGGTTCTTCCGGGTCAAACACCGCCCGGGGCAGCCACTGTCGAATCAGTCGTTCGCGCACACTGGCCGGAGTCAGGTCATCCCCGATGGCCACATAGGCCTGGTTGAACGATTCCGCACCGTCCAGCAGTGACTGAGCCAGCACGGTCTTGCCCACCCCGGCAGCGCCATGCAGCACCAGCAGGTGATCACCGTATTCAGTCAGGTAACGAAAGCGCTCAAGCAGCGCGCGCTGGCTGGGCAGCAGGTGGTTTAAGGCAGGATCCGCGATCATGCGCCATCAATAAGCTGTTGCAGCTGGGCTTCGCTGATGCCACCCACCACGTCAGCGTGGCCGATGCCCTGCGGCAGAATAAAACGGATTTTGCCCGCCAGTGATTTCTTGTCACGCAGCATGTGCGGCAGGAAATCGGCACAGCGCATTGCCGATGGCGCCAGCAACGGCAGATTGAATGCCGCCAGCAGAGCCGAAACCCGGGCAACGTCTTCGTCGCTCATCCGGCCCAGCTGTTGCGCCAGCTGACAAGCCAACACGGTACCCGCCGCGACGGCTTCACCGTGGAGCCAGCTGCCATACCCCATCTCCGCCTCAATGGCGTGGCCAAACGTGTGGCCAAGATTCAACAGGGCGCGAACCCCCTGTTCGGTCTCATCCTGGGCCACCACTTCCGCTTTGATCTCGCAGCAGCGGCGGATCGCATAGGTCAGCGCCTGCGGATCACGAGCCATCAGCGCCTCGCGCTGTTGCTCGAGCCAGCTGAAAAAGGCGCTGTCCCAGATGATGCCGTATTTGATCACTTCGGCCATGCCCGCCGCGAATTCGCGGTCTGGCAGGGTATTGAGGGTCTCGGTATCCGCCAGCACCAAAACTGGCTGATGGAAAGCCCCAATCATGTTCTTACCCAACGGATGGTTGACCGCGGTTTTGCCGCCCACAGAGGAATCCACCTGAGCCAGCAGCGTGGTGGGGATCTGGATAAAGGGCACGCCGCGCTGATAACAGGCAGCGGCAAAGCCGACCATATCGCCGATCACACCGCCCCCCAGAGCCACCAACATGACGTCGCGCCCCAGGTTCAGCTCCAGGGCACGAGCAAAGATCGACTCCAGCGTGTCCAGGGTTTTGTAGGACTCGCCATCCGGCAGGACAAGGTGATCAGTGCGAACATTCAGGCGCTGGAACGTGCCCTCAACCGCATCAAGATAGAGCGGCGCCACGACGTCATTGGTGACGATCAGAACCCGGTTGAGCGCCAGGCTCTGCAACCAGGTTTCCGCCTGGGAGAGCAGCTGCGCTCCAATGATGATGGGGTAGCTTCGCTGCCCCAACTCGACCTGGATCCGTTCCATGGCGCCTCCGAAGTGGAGTGGGTATTAGAAACCGAGTTTCTCGATGATCTGGTTGGCAACCACTTTGGCGCTCTGTTCGTCGGTACGTACGACCAGATCCGCGATCTCTTGGTACAGCGGGTTGCGCTCTTCAGCCAGTTGCTCCAGCACATCGCGCGGCTCGTCAACCTGCAGCAGCGGGCGACGCTTATCGCGCTGGGTACGAGCAACCTGCTTATCGATGGTGGTTTCCAGATACACCACAATGCCGCGGGCAGACAAACGGTTACGAACCTCTTTTGACTGAACAGAACCACCACCGGTGGCCAGCACAATGCCCTGCTTCTCGGTCAATTCATGGATCACCCGAGCTTCACGGTTGCGGAACCCCTCTTCACCCTCAACATCAAAGATCCAGGAGATATCCGCGCCGCTACGGGCTTCGATCTCCTGATCGGAGTCGAAAAACTCCAGGTGGAGCATTTGAGCAAGGTGTCTACCAATGGTGCTTTTACCAGCGCCCATGGGACCTACGAGAAATATATTTCTTTTTTCAGCCATTTCAAAAGTCGAATCGTTAAAACTACTGTAGACAAGCGACCGCCGTCACGGCGGTGGAATAACACCCACTATGACGCAAATTTTTGGTGGCAGATTATCGCAGGGAATGCGCCGTTAAAGCAATAGAAGGCGGCGCGAGGCGCCGCCTTGAGATTGGGCATCAAAACTCGTCGATAACGATTTTCGGGGTAACGAAAATCAGCAGTTCTTTCTTCTCGGTGAAATCCTGGCTGTTGCGGAACAGGACCCCAACAAAGGGAATGTCGCCCAACAACGGCACCTTAGTGACGGTGTTCAACTGCTGCTGCTGGAAGATGCCACCGAGCACAATCGTCTCGCCATTCTGTGCCAGTACCTGGGTCGAAATGCGCTGAGTATCGATGGCCACCGCAGGGCCGGTGGCGGTCTGGACCGTTTCACCCCGGGTGTCCTGAGTCACGGTCAGATCGAGAACAATGCGGTTGTCCGGGGTGATCTGCGGCGTCACGGTCAGACCCAGTACCGCTTTTTTAAACTCCACCGAGGTCGCACCACTGGAGGTGGACTGCACAAAGGGGATCTCGGTGCCCTGCTCAATAAAGGCGGTGTACTGGTTGGCGGTGGTCAGTCGCGGACTGGCGATGATTTCGCCTTTGTTCTCACGCTCCAGAGCCGACAGCTCCAGATCCAACAGAGTGCCATCACCCAGTTTGGCTACGTGGAAGGCGATGCTGCCCGCCGGCTCTACCACCGGCAGATTCACGTTCAGGCGGTCACTCAGAGAGGGGACGATGCCGTTGGCGATGTCTTCTGCGCCCGGCAGGGTACCGGCGGTGCCCTTGTCGCCCTGCTGGTCGCTGATGCCCCAGCGGATGCCCAGTTCTTCGTTGATGTTGTCGCGTACGGTCACCATCCGCGACTCAATCACCACCTGTTTTACCGGCACGTCGAGGATATCCACCAGTCGGTGAATGTCTTCCAGTCGTTCCGCCGTGTCATACACCAGCAGGGTGTTGGTACGCTCATCCACCGACACGGAGCCTCGCTCGGACAACAGGGTATTGCCGTCGTTATCCAGCAGGGTGGCGATGTCGACCGCCTTGGCGTAGTTGATCTGCAGATACTCTGAGAACAACGGCGCGACCTCGCGAACCTCCTGGGCGGCACGCAGCTCCAGGCTCTCCTGGGCCGCCAGCTCATCACGGGGCGCCACCAGCAGGATATTGCCTTCGATGCGCTTATCCAGACCGCGGATTTTAAGGATCATATCCAGCGCCTGGTCCCAAGGCACCTTGTCCAGATGCAGGGTCAGGTTGCCTGCCACGTTTTCGGTGGTCACCAGGTTAAATTGATTGTGATCGGCAATGATCTGAAGCACCGTCCGCACCGGCACATCCTGGAAGTTCATCGACAGGGTGCTGCCGTCGTAGACCTTCTCTTCCATCAGGGGCTGAGTCTGCTCGGCAATGTCGATCACCAGGCGGTTGCCCTCCTGACGGCTGTCGAAGACGAACTCCCCCCGCACGTCAAAGCGCAAACGGGCATTGGCGTTATCACGGAAGGTTTCAAAGCCTGTGACCACGGTGCTGAAGTCCTGCACATCAACGATGTACAGATCCTTATCCTGGATCCGGGTGTTGTAGAGCGTCAGTTCCAGATCGCTACCCACTCGATTGAAGTTGGCGGCCGCCGTGGGGCTGCTCAGACTCAGTACCAATTGCGCCTGACCGTTATCTCCGCGGTGGAAGTTAATGCTCTCAATCTCGTTGAGGAACTGCGGCGTTTCGGCGCGGGCTACCGGGCTGTTGTCATTGAAAGTAATGCGGTAGCGATTACCATCCAGACGCCCCTGGTAGGTGGTCATCTTCTCCAGTTGGAACACCACATCCAAACCGTTGCTGCCGGAGCGCGTCTCAACCGCCTTAATCCCCTTAAGATCAATCGGGATTTGGCTCATCTGCAGGCCGGACTGACTGCCGGCGAAATGCAGGGTTAACTCCGCCGGGTTGGCGGAGACGGCAATTCGGGGCTCGCCAGCCAACTGGTCAAACGCCAGTTCAACCTCGAGCATGTCATCCACCTGTGCCTGATAGCGCAGATCCTGCAGCGTCCCGGCCGTTGCGCTATTGGCCAAACAAAGCAAAACACCGCCGAGCAACAGACGACTGGCGATGATGCGATGTTGTAATCGCGGCAGTCCCTGCCGAATCCCTGAAAAGAAACTCATAAATCGTCCTTGTTATTCATCCCTGGCCAAAACCATTCTGGTGTCGCGCTGATTCCAACAGCCATTGCCGTCGGGGATCCACTCGGTCACTAGCACACCGTCATCATTGATGTCGGCGATCTGGCCGTGATACAGGCCCAGGTAGTCACCCTCTTTGACGGTATAGACATTACCGTCACCGGCCTGCAGCAGAGCCCAATAATGGCTTGGATCCTGCATCAGACCTTTTAAGTCCAAACTGTCGAGCGCAAACGCTTCTAAGGTGGCGCGCTTTCTCTGATTATCCGGTTGCGGGCAGTCGGGGCGTCCCAGATCAACCGGGTCGGTGATACTGCGCGCAGATTGCTGAAACGGGCTACGCAGCTGGGCCACCTGGTATGGCACTGACTTAAACTCCGGTGGCGTTACCGGGGGCTCGTTGAAGGGCACAGGCGTGCTCTGCACATCCGCCACAAACTCCCGCAAATCGCCCATGCCACCGCCACAGCCGGTCAACAGCAGCAGCGCAGCAAGACTGACTTTTCGCATCACTTCTTGCCCCCCTCAGGATCCGCCATCTCCGCAAAGCGATAGGTCTTAGCCAGTACCGTCATACTGACGCCATTCGCGGCCCGCTCCATGGTGAAATCATGCAAGCTGACGATCCTGGGCAGGTTGGCGACACCAGCAGAAAACGCACCAAACTCGTGATACCCCCCCTGGATCTTCATCTCGATAGGCAGTTCCACGTAAAACTCTTTGACCTGCTCCGGCTGCCAGTTAAGGCTATTGATCTGCAGGTTGGCGTCGGTCGCCAGGAAGGTAACATCATCCAGCAAACCGGGCATTTCACTGGCGGTGGGCAACATACCGAGCATCGCTTCAAACTGCTCGGTCATCTGCGTCAGTTGCTCACGGTATCGCGGTAAATTCGCCGCCAGCCGATACTTGGCCTCAAATTCGCCCCGCAGCTTCTGCTCTTCCGCCTGCAGACGCTCCAGGCTGGCCATCGAGTCCTTGATAAAGAGGAAGTAACCTGCCACGCCCACCAATACGGCCAGCACCACGGCAAAGATGATTTTGACCTCTTTAGGCCAGTTCGCCAGATTCTCGAAGTCGAGGTCATTCAGCTGTTTCAGGTCGACCTTCATCGTGTCCCTCCCAGTGCAGCCAGGTGTTGCTCATCCTTTAGCGGCCCCTCGCCCTCGGACAGCACCGTGAGCTCCAGCTTGAAGGCGTGCTGACGGCCAAGGTAGTTTTCGTTCTTATCCGATGCCACGATCTGCTGCACTTTGGGGCTGGCCAACCAGCGGGCCTGCTCCACCTCACGCATCATATTGGCCAGATGGTTATTGGACTCACAGTAGCCCTCCACCTGAACCCGCCCATCCTGCACCTGCAGGCGGGTGAGGTAGACACCAGGCACCATGACCCGGGCCAACTCATTCATCACCTGCACCGGCAGGTGACGTCGCTGCTGCAGGGTTTCAATCACCTCAATGCGGCGCATCAGGTTGGCTTTCTGCTCTTTAAAGCGACGGATCTCGGCGATCTGCTGGTCCAACTTGGCGATCTCGCTCTGCATAAACTGGTTACGCTCGCGCTGCTGCTCCTGCCAGTGGCCCACCAGCATATTGAACGCCAGCACCAGGCCAAGGGTCAGTCCGCCAACGCAACCCAGAATGGTCAGGTACTCTTTCTGTTTGCGGGCCCGCTGCGCTTCCCGCCAGGGCAATAGGTTTATGTGTGCCATGGTTCAAAGCTCCTTAACGCCAGGCCGCAGGCCACCATATAGCGAGGGAAGTCGCTCTCAAGCTGGCGACGCAGGCTTTCCTTGACCGTCACCGAACCGGTAAAGGGGTTGGCGATCTCCACCGGTATGCTCAACTCGTTGCTGAGCAGAGTGGTCAGCCCTTCAATGGCTGCACTGCCGCCACTGAGGATCAGGCAATCGACCTTCTCTTTGCCGGAGGCATTGCAGTAGATCTGGAGGGTACGGCGGATCTGTTGCAGCAGCTGGGTCTGAAACGGCGCCAACACTTCAAACACGTAGTTGCGGGGCAGTTCATTGTTGACCTTGGCCGCCTCGGCTTCGTCGTAGCTCATGCCGTAGTAGGAGAGAATGGACTGAGTGAACTGCTCACCGCCAAACGCCTGTTCACGGATAAACACCGTTTCACCGTTATCGACGATGGAGAAGGTGGTCATGCTGGCGCCGAGATCGACCAACGCCACCACCTGACCGGTCAGGCCTCCGGGTACCTGCTTGGCCACCAGCTTGGCGCTGCGGCCCAGGGCATACCCCTCAATGTCGATCACCTTGGCATCCAGCTCAGCGGAATCGAGCGCGTCCACCCGCGAATCGACGTTATCCGAGCGACAAGCCGCCAGCAGGACATCCACCTTGCCAGCGTCATTGTCATTGATATTCAGGGTTTGGAAGTCAATGTTGACCTCTTCTAGCGGGTAGGGGATCAGGTTATCCGCTTCGATCTCAATCTGGGCTTCGAGCTCTTCATCACTCAGGCTGCCATCCATCTGGATGACCTTGGTCATGACCGTCGAGCCGGACACCGACGCCGCACCGAACTTAACGTCCTTGGGCAACTGGGCTCGCAACTGAGCCATAGCGGTGCCCACCGCAACGGGGTCCTTAATTTCACGATCGACAACCGCGCCACGGGGAAGCGGCACTTTGCCGACGCCATCAACCTGGTAGCCATCGGGAGTTTCAGCCAGTAAGATCGCTTTGACTTCACGAGAACCGATGTCCACCCCCACCATCCGAGGTAAACGGGGTTTGAACAATTTGGAAAGCATGATCCCTGCCAGTCGTTAAGTCCTTGTTATATCCGTGGCTAGACTAGCACATTTTTCATCCGGCGCAGCCCCTTTAACGTCCCTACCGATTCCAGAATGACCGCTTTTTGGCCAACGATGGGCAAGGTATACTGTGCCTTTTGTATTCACTGACAGAGTGGAAACCCGCAACGTGAAATGGCTCAAACGCCTGCTGATTACCCTGACTGTCCTTGGCCTGCTGGGCGTTGGCGCCCTCGCTGGCCTCTATTTGTGGATCGCGCCGACCCTACCAGGCGTTGAATCCCTCAAGACAGTTCAGCTGCAAACGCCGATGCGAGTCTACAGCGCCGACGGCCTGCTGATGTCGCAGTTTGGCGAGAAACGACGCATCCCCCTGCGCTACGACGAGATTCCCCAGCCGCTGATTGATGCCGTGCTGGCCACGGAAGACGCTCGCTTCTTTGAACACCATGGTGTTGACCCCATTGGTGTGGTTCGTGCTGCTGTCGTGCTGATCACCACCGGCCGTAAGGCCCAGGGGGCCAGTACCATCACCATGCAGGTGGCCCGTAACTTCTTCCTGACCCGGGAAAAAACCTACATCCGTAAGGTTAAGGAGATCTTCCTGGCTCTGGAGATTGAGCGCCTGTTGAGCAAAGAGGAGATCCTCGAGCTCTACCTTAACCGCAGTTTCCTGGGTAACCGGGCCTACGGTGTGGGCGCCGCTGCTCAGGTGTACTACGGCCGGGATGTGAACCAGTTGACCCTGGCTGAGATGGCGATGATTGCCGGCCTGCCCCAGGCCCCGTCCGCCGCCAACCCGATCCGCAACCCGGAGCGTGCAATGGCACGTCGTAACGTGGTGCTGGGACGGATGTTGGATGTCGGCTCCATCAGCCGCAGTGAGTTTGATGAAGCCCGCCAACAACCGGTGACGGCCCGTTACCACGGCGCCGAGATCGACCTTTATGCGCCCTACATCGCGGAGATGGTGCGTGACCAGATGGTCGCCACCTACGGCGAGGAAGCGGCCTACACCAGCGGCTTCGACATCTACACCACCGTGCGCTCTGACCAGCAGCAGGCGGCTCAGCGTGCCTTGCTGGACAACCTGTTTGCCTACGATGCCCGTCATGGTTACCGCGGCCCGGAAACCCGTCTGTGGGGTGAGCCCCTGCCGGAACAGAACACCACCCCGGACGCTGAAACCTGGAGCACCGAACAGATCCTGAATCACCTCAAAGGCATTAACCGCTACCGCGACCTCTATCCCGCCGTGGTGCTCAATGTTGAGGAGAAGCAGGCTGAGGTGATGACCGCCGACGGCAAAACCGTCACCCTGCCCTGGGAAGGCATCAACTGGGCCCGCCAGTTCATTACCGATACCCGTCAGGGCAACTCGCCCAACAGCGCGACGGAGGTGCTGACCCCAGGCGATCAGATCTGGATCCGCCAGCACGATGGTCACTGGTGGCTGTCGCAGGTACCGGAAGTGAGCAGCGCGTTTGTCGCTCTGGACCCGGAAAACGGCGCCATCCGTGCGCTGGTTGGCGGCTATGACTTCGGTCAAAGCCAGTACAACCGCGTCACTCAGGCAAAACGTCAGCTCGGCTCCAACATTAAGCCGTTCCTGTACTCCAGCGCGCTGGAAAATGGCTTTACCCTGTCGACTCTGGTCAACAACGCCCCCATCAACCAGTGGGACCGCAGCCAGGGAACCGCCTGGCGACCGCGTAACTCACCGGACGTCTACACCGGTCCGACCCGGGTACGCCAGGGCCTCGCCCAATCCATCAACGTGATGGCGGTGCGGGTGATCCGCGATATTGGCGTGGATACCTTTATCGATCACGCCACCAAATTTGGTTTTGATCGTGCCGATCTGCCCCGCAACGAGTCGATCTCGTTGGGCTCCGCGTCCGTGACCCCGCTGGAGAACGCCCGTGCCTTTGCGGTGTTCGCAAACGGCGGCTTCCTGATCGACCCCTACTTTATCGAGCGCATTGAGGACCATAACGGCAACCAGATCTTTACCGCCCAGCCCAAGATCGCCTGCCTCGAGTGCAAAGCCGCTCTGGCTCAGGAGCAGTCTGGGATTGAGTCCACTCTGCCGGAGTTTGCTCAGCAGTGCCCCTGGCCGGAAGATCGCCTGGCGCCGCAGATCATCAGTGAACAGAACGCCTTCCTGATCCATGAGACCCTGAAATCGGTGATCTGGGGTGGGGGTAACTGGAGTCAGGGCACCGGCTGGAACGGTACCGCCTGGCGCGCCTCCCGCCTGCTGAAGCGTCACGATATCGGCGGTAAGACGGGCACCACCAACGAAGCCCGTGATACCTGGTTTACCGGTTTTGCGCCGCACCTGGTGGCCACCGCCTGGGTCGGCTTCGATGACCACAGCCGCCAGCTGGGCCGCACCCGCTGGAACAAGTACGGCCCGCAGGACCAGATCACCGCCGGTGAATCCGGTGCCAAGACCGCCGGCCCGGCCTGGAACCAGTTTATGTTCGATGTCCTCAAAGGGGTGCCGGAGCAGAGCACGGTGATTCCGGAAGGGATCGTCACCGCCCGTATCGACCGCGCCACCGGCAAGCTGTCGAACCGTACGGACGCCAGCTCGCGCTTTGAATACTTTATCGAAGGCACCGCCCCCACCGAGCTGGCCGATGTGGCCGAGCCGGAAGCGCCGATCTTCGAGCAGGAGGTCAGCGAGGAGCTGTTCTGATCCTGACTGAACAAAAAAAGCCGCCCATCCGGGCGGCTTTTTTATTGGCAGCGAATCGGCTCAGTCGAACCGGTACTCCATCGCCACTTCGTCACAGGCGTGCTTGCGTGGGCAGAGTTCGCAATCCTTGATCACCTTCTCCGGCAGGCCAGCCATGTCGGTGCGCAGGAAACCGAGTTTGCCAAAGAAGCCCGGCACCCGGGTCAGAACAATCACCCGTTGCAGCTCCAGTTCACGGCCACGCTGCAGCATGTAATCCACCAACGCCCGGCCCTGGCCCGCGCCATGATGGTTGGGGTCGATGCCGACAGAGCGCATCTCCGCCAGGCCGGTCTCGTAGATGTACAACGAGGCGCAGCCCACCACCTGACCCTCCTGCTCGGCCACCGAGAAGTCGAGAATGTCTTTGAGCACATCGTCGCGACTGCGCGGCAGGGTATCCCCTTTGTCGGCCCAGTACGCGTTGATGCGGTGAATGGCATCGACATCGGACAGCTTGGCATTGCGCACCTTGAGGATCTCGGCCTTGTGCGCGTTCAGACGCTGCTGGCTGGTATCCAGCGCATGCAGTACTTGCTCCGGCGCAGTACCGCCCAGGGCATCGTGTTCAGCCACCGCCTCTTTCGCTTCCCGATTCCCCAGGGCTTGCTCAACCTGGATCAGCGCCGTGCCGCCCAGGGTATCGCGCTTGGCCAGACAGGCGTCGATGGTCAGGTGCTGGAACACGTCAGACTGAATCACGCCACTGAACGCCTGCAGCTCCGGCAGGGTGAAATCCTCCAGCGCTTTCTGCGCTGCAATGGCTGCAACGACCACCTCACCTACCACGTGGTGCGCCTCACGGAACGGCATCCCCTTCGACACCAGGTAATCCGCCAGTTCAGTGGCATTGGCGTATCCCTGCTGGGCCGCTGCCAGAGTACGCTGGCTGTTGACCTTCAGACCGTCCAGAACCAGGGTGGCCATCTCGGTGCAGGCCAACCAGGTATCGAGGGCATCAAACAGCCCCTCTTTGTCCTCCTGCATGTCCTTGTTGTAGGCCATGGGCAGCGCTTTCATGGTGGTCAGAATACCAATCAGGGCACCGTACACCCGCCCCGCCTTGCCCCGGATCAACTCCAGCGCGTCGGGGTTTTTCTTCTGCGGCATCAGCGACGAGCCAGAGGTCACTGCATCGGACAGTTCAATAAAGCCCGCTTCACCGCTGTTGTAGAAGATCAGGTCTTCGGCAAAACGCGACAGGTGCATCATGGCGGTGGAGGCGGCGCTGCACAGCTCCACCACATGGTCGCGATCAGACACCGCGTCCAGGCTGTTGGCGGTGGCACTGGCAAACCCCAGCGCATGCGCCAGTGCCTGACGGTCCACCGGATAGGCGGTGCCCGCCAGCGCGCCACTGCCCAGAGGGCAACGGTCCAGTCGGGCCAGCGCGTCCTTAACCCGGGTCAGGTCCCGCTCCAGCATCTCCACATACGCCAGGCACCAGTGACCAAAAGTGATGGGCTGGGCCCGCTGCAGGTGGGTGTAACCAGGCAACACCGTCTGCGCTTCCTGCTGAGCCAGGCTGAGCAGCTGTTGCTGCAGCCGAACCAGCGCTTCGATTAACTGCTCGCCCTGATCTTTGCACCACAGCTTCAGATCGGTGGCGACCTGATCGTTCCGGGAACGGCCGGTATGCAGCTTTTTGCCCAGGTCCCCCACCTTTTCAATCAGTGCCCCTTCGACAAAGCTGTGGATGTCTTCCGCACCGGAGCTGAGGATCTGCTCATCGGTGACCGACTCAGACAACTCGTGCAGTGCCTTAACCAGTGAGCCGTGCTCCAGTTCATCCAGCACGCCAACCTGCTGAAGGGCACCGGCCCAGGCGATGGAGCCGGTGATGTCCTGCTGCACCAGGCGGTAATCCACCGGCAGGGAGTCATTGAACAACTTGAAGCGGCTGTCTGCGGCGCCGCTGAACCGTCCCCCCCACAGGGCACCTTTAGCTGTCATATCAATTCTGCTCCTTATGCATGGCGGCGATCCGGCTGGACAGGCTGAACAGACGGATAAAGCCCTCAGCATGCTTCTGGTTGTAAACCTCATCCTCCTCGAAGGTGGAGAATGCTTCGGAGTAGAGGCTGTTCGGGCTCTGACGCTTCACGACGGTGGCATGGCCCTTATAGAGCTTCACCACGATTTCTCCGGTCAGTGCCTGAGCCAGACTTTCGGCAGCAGCCAGCTGGGCCTGAGCCACCGGGGTAAACCAACGGCCGTCGTAAAGCACATGGGAGAACTCCAGGCCAATCTGCTCACGGAACTTGAACGCGGCCTTATCCAGCACCAGAGTCTCCAGGCCACGCAGGGCGTTGTTGATCACCGTGCCACCCGGGGTTTCGTAGCAGCCGCGGGATTTCATCCCAACCAGACGGTTTTCCACGATGTCGATCCGCCCTACCCCGTGCTTGGCTGCCACGCCATTGAGATAGTTAAGGGCGTTGTACGGGGTCATGGATTCGCCATCCACCGCGGTCAGCACACCGGCTTCGAACTGCAGGCTGACGTATTGTGCTTCGTTGGGGGCCTGCTCCAGGGATTGGGTCCAGGTCCAGACCTGCTCGCTCGGCTCGCAGTAGGGATCTTCCAGTTCGCCGCCTTCATGGGAGATGTGCCAGGCGTTGGCATCACGGCTGTAGATCTTCTCCGCACTGGCGGTGGTCGGAATGTTTTTGCTGGCCAGGTAGTTCAGCAGGTCGGTACGGGATTTCATGGTCCACTCCCGCCACGGCGCGATAACGGACAGCTCCGGCGCCAGCGCCGCATAGGTAGACTCAAACCGGACCTGATCATTGCCTTTACCGGTACAACCGTGGGCCAGCGCGTCGGCGCCCACTTTCAGTGCCAGCTCCACCTGGGCCTTGGCGATGATGGGCCGGGCCATGGCGGTGCCCAGCAGGTAGGTGCCTTCGTACAACGCACCGGTCTTCAGGATGGGGTTGATGTATTCGCTGACAAAGGCGTCTTTCAGGTCAACCACATGGCAGCTGGAGGCACCGGAGGCGATCGCCTTGGCTTCCACCCCTTCCAACTCTTCCGCCCCCTGGCCCACATCCGCCACAAAGGCCACCACTTCGCAGTCATGCTGCTCCTTCAGCCACGGGATGATCGCAGAGGTATCCAGGCCACCGGAGTACGCGAGAACAACTTTTTTAATCTGGGTCATGGTCTTAGTCCTTCATCAATTCAAGCAAAATGGCGTTCTGGATATGCATGCGGTTTTCCGCCTGGTCGAGGATCAGCGAGGCGTCGGAGTCCATCACTTCGGAGGTGATCTCGACCTCACGGTGAGCAGGCTGACAATGGAGCACGTACTTGGCGCCGGTCAGGCTCATCAGCTTGCTGTTGATCTGGTAGGGCTGGAACTTGGCTTTGATGGCTGCCATCGGCGTATTGTCGCCCATGGAGATCCAGGTATCGGCGTAAAGGGCATCCACGCCTTCCAGGGCGGCCAGGTCGGACGACAGAACCAGCGCTCCGCCGTGCTCTGCTGCAATTGCCTGGGCTTCGGTCACCACCTGGCCATCGGGGAAATGGCCCGGCGGGCACACCACCACCATGGTGGCACCCAGCTTGGCAGCGGCATACATCAGTGAGTGAGTCACGTTGTTGCCATCACCGATGTAGCCCAATTTGACCTGGCTCAGATCGTCGTAGTGTTCGGACAGCGTCAGGAAATCCGCCAACCCCTGGCACGGGTGGTACAGATCGGACAGGGAGTTCACCACCGGAACGGTGGCGTATTCGGCCAGCTCTTCCAGAGTCTGGTGCGAGAACACCCGGGCGACGATGGCATCACACCAGCGTGACAGGTTCATGGCGAAATCCTTGACCGCCTCACGCTGACCAATGGCGCCGTTCTGCTGGTCCAGGTAGAGGCAATGCCCGCCCAGTTTATTGATGCCGATATCAAAGCTGACCCGGGTACGCAGGCTCGGCTTCTCAAACAGCGTGACCACGGATTTGCCCTTCAGCGCATCCTGATAGGGGATGTAATCCGCCTTCAGGGTCTTGGCTAGGTCAATCAGACCGTGGATCTGCTCCGGGCTCAGGTCCTTAATGCTCAATAGATGGTTCATCACGATTCCTTGTTAATCGGTTAGCAGGGGTGGACCTGAGTGCCCACCGGCTCGCCCTTCACCAGGGCCGCAAGTTGTTCCGGGTAGCGCCAGCTGGCCACCAATACCCGATTGTTGATGGACCGGGCCGCCTCCAGCGCCGCATCCACCTTCACCTTCATGCCCCCTTCAATCACCCCCTGACGGGTCAACTCATCCACCAGAGCCGGGTCCAGGTTGGGGATCAGCTGGCCTTTGCCATCCAGTACGCCGGAAACGTCGGACAGCAGGGTTAACTCTGCGCCCAACAGCTGGCACACCACGGTGGCGGCCTGGTCGGCATTCACATTGAGGCGCTGGCCCTGATCGCTGACCGCGATGGAGCTGATGATCGGCAGCATCCCCAGCCCCAGCAGTTGCTCCAGCAGCGCCGGTTGCCCCACGCTGACTTTGCCCACGGCGCCCAAATCCGGGTCGAGCACCTCGGCCTGGGTCATGCCGCCATCGGCCAGTGACAGCCCGACCGGCACCAGCCCTGCTGCAACCGCCGCGGCCACCAGTTGGGTATTGGCGCTGCCTGCCAGAGCACCGGCGACCACGCTCATCTGCTCTTCCGGGGTAACCCGCAATCCGTTTTTCTTCTCAGAGAGGAAACCATTGGCACTGAGTTGCTGCTCCACCAGCACACCACCACCGTGCACCAGCACTGCCTGCCAGCCCGATTGGCCCAACGCTTTAAGGGTGCTGAAAAGCCGTTCGACGCCGGCTTCGCAGCCCAACAGGGCGCCACCGACTTTAATCACCATGGTCTTCATGCTTCACCTCCGAGACCAAACCGAATAAGTATGCATTGCAGCGCTTGGCTCGCGGCGCCTTTCATCAGGTTGTCGATGGCACTGGCCACCACCAGCACTTGGCGCTCACTGTCGAGCTTCCAGGCCAGCAGGCAACGATCGCTGCCCGCCACATCATCCACCTTGGGCCACTGACCGGCTGGCAGGCAGTGCACAACGGCACTGTCGTCATAACAGCCGTAAGCCTCGCTCAGTGCCGCTTCGGTGCAATCGGCGCTGACCGGTACCGTAATGGTGGCCAGGATGCCGCGCTTAAAAGCACCAAGGTGAGGGGTAAACACCACCGCATGGCCAAGCTGGCTTTCAATCTCGGGCTGATGGCGATGGCCCAGCACGCCATAAGGGGTCAGGCTAACCTGGCAGAAACTGCTGTTCAGGCTGGCTTTGCGTCCGGCACCGGATACGCCACTGACGGCATTAATCACAGGAACGCCTGCGATAAGGCCATGTTGAGCCAGGGGTTTCAGTGCGGTCAAAGCCGCGGTGGGGTAACAGCCGGGGACCGCAATCAGCGCCGCATCCGCCAGTGCAGTGCCGGCCCACTCGGCCAGGCCATACACCGCATCACTCAGCAGTTCCGGTGAGGGATGGCTGAAGCCATAGTGCTGGGGATAGATGGCCGGATCGGCAAAGCGGTGGCCACCAGACAGATCGAAGACGGTAAGCCCTTGCGCCAGCAGAGCGGGCGCCAACTCCGCACTGACCTGGTGGTCGGTGGCCAGGCACACTGCCTGTGCCTGCTGACCGAGCTCCGCTTGGGCCTCATGGGTCAGGGGTTGCAGCGGCTGGTCTACAAGACCCAGCAACTCCGGGTAGAGTTGCGATAACGGCGTATGCGCATCGGCACTGCCGGCGGAAACGTAGCAGCCGGCGAGGGCCAGGCTGGGATGGTTGGCAATCAATTTGGCCAGGGTGGCGCCGGTGTAGCCCGACGCGCCGACGATGGCGACCTTGAGCATGGTCTTGTCCCTATGTTGTCTGTTGTGTGTCGAGGTAACGCGGGTGGGCCTGATGACCCGAGAGGGGGATCAGGATCGTCGTCGGTCAACGGCAAAAGGCAGGGCAAAACAGGTCATGGTCATACTGGTCACTCCGTGAGATGAGCACAGAGTACCAAGAGTGATTTATTATGCAACCCTATAGCATTTTTATTTTTTCGAAATCACTTCGTTTTCGAGGCAGAAAAACACAGTTCGGGCGCAGTGCACAGAATTCCCTTCATGGATGAGGAAATTCCGAATTGGGCTATTGACCCAGCTCCGAGCGCGACTCAGGATCAGGACAACCGGGTATAAGGCAAGGGAACCTCAATGACTGATATGTACGCCCCCCTAAAGGCGAACGTCCACCTGCTGGGCGATATTTTAGGCGAGACCATCGAAGCTGAGCATGGCGCCGCATTTTTGAATCTGATTGAAGAGGTGCGGCAGCTGTCCAAAGCCTCTCGCCAGGGGGATACCGAGGCCCAGTCCAAGATGTTGGCACTGCTCTCCGAGCTGCCTGACGAACAGCTGGTGCCCTTTGCCAGTGCCTTTAACCAATTCCTCAACCTCGCCAACATCGCCGAGCAGTTCCACACCATCTCCCGCAACTGCGACGAGCTGGTGTGTGTACCGGACCCGGTTGATCTGCTGCTGGGTCGCCTGTTTAACGGCAAGGCCCAGCTGAAACCGGACCAGCTGATCGACGAGTTGGAAAAACTTGAGATCGACCTGGTGCTGACCGCTCACCCCACAGAGGTGACCCGTCGCACCCTGATCAGCAAATACTCCGCTCTGATCGAGTGTCTGAGCGAGCGCGAGAACCCGCAGCTCAGTGAACGCGAAACCAAGCGCAACCAGCTGCGCATGCGCCAGCTGGTTGCCCAGATCTGGCACACCAACGAGATCCGCAAGCAGCGCCCCACTCCGGTGGACGAAGCGCGCTGGGGCATGGCCACCGTCGAAACCAGCCTGTGGCATGCGGTACCGGAGTTCCTGCGCCAGTTGAATGAACAAGTCGAAGAGCACGCCGGCCGCCAACTGCCGCCGCACGTGGCGCCGGTTCGTTTCTCCAGCTGGATGGGCGGCGATCGGGACGGCAACCCCTTTGTCACCGCCAAGGTCAGCGAAGAGGTGCTGCTGCGTAACCGCTGCACTGCGACCCGCCTCTACCTGGAAGACATCAACCAGCTGATTGGCGAGCTGTCGATGACCGATTGCGACCAGGCCATCCGCGCCATGGTGGGCGATCACCGCGAACCTTACCGCATCCTGTTGCGTCAGCTGCGCGAGAAGCTGAGCGACACCCAGGATTACCTGATGGCCCGTCTTGATGGCCAACAGCCGAAAACCAACCCCAGCACCCTGATCTGGCATAAGAAAGACCTGCTCGAACCCCTTGAGCTGATCTACCAAAGCCTGCTCGATCAGGGCATGCGCCTGATCGCCAATGGCCTGCTGCTGGACACCCTGCGCCGCATCCACTGTTTCGGCCTGACCCTGGTGCGCGTCGACATCCGTCAAAGCTCCGACCGCCACGCCAGCGCCATTGCTGAGATCACCCGTTACCTGGGCCTCGGCGACTACCTGCACTGGAGCGAAGCGGAGAAGCAATCGTTCCTGCTGCGGGAACTGGCCAGCCGCCGTCCGCTGCTGCCGCACCAGTGGCAAGCCTCTGCCGATACTCAGGAGGTACTGGATACCTGCCGCCTGATTGGCCAGCAAAGCCCGGAAGCACTGGGTTCCTACGTCATCTCCATGGCCAGCGAGGCCTCCGATGTTCTGGCCGTGGCGCTGCTGCTCAAAGAGTGTGACTGCAATTTTGCCCTGCCCATCGTGCCGCTGTTCGAAACCCTCAGCGACCTCGACAACGCCCCGGCGGTGATGCGCAACCTGCTGCAGATCGACTGGTACCTGGGTTACTGCCGCGGCAAACAGCAGGTAATGATTGGTTACTCCGACTCCGCTAAGGACGCCGGGGTAATGGCCGCCTCCTGGGCCCAATACCGTGCTCAGGAAGCGCTGGTGAGTGTCTGCAAGGATGCGGGCGTAGCCCTGACCCTGTTCCATGGCCGTGGTGGCTCCATCGGCCGTGGCGGCGGCCCGGCTCACGAAGCGATCCTGTCCCAGCCCCCGGGCTCCGTAGACAGCCGTCTGCGGGTCACCGAACAGGGTGAGATGATCCGCTTTAAATTCGGCTTGCCGGAAGTGGCAGTACAGAGTCTGGCGCTCTACACCTCAGCGGTGCTTGAAGCGACCCTGCTGCCGCCATTGGCGCCCAAACCGGAGTGGCGCAGCCTGATGGACAGCATCGCGGACGATTCCGTGCGCGCTTACCGTCAAATCGTGCAGGATGAGCCAGACTTCGTCCCCTACTTCCGCGCCGCGACCCCTGAGCTGGAACTGTCCGCTCTGCCGCTGGGCAGTCGCCCGGCCAAGCGCCGTGCTGACGGCGGCGTTGAGTCCCTGCGGGCCATTCCCTGGATTTTCGCCTGGACCCAGAACCGACTGATGCTGCCTGCTTGGCTGGGCGCCGGTGAGAGTCTGCAGAACGCCATTGACCAGGGTCACCAGGAGACGCTGCAGGAGATGTTCCTGAACTGGCCGCTGTTCCGCACCCGTCTGTCGATGCTGGAGATGGTGTACGCCAAGTCCGAACCGAACCTGTCCCGTTACTACGAGCAGATCCTGGTGAAGCCTGAGTTGCATGGTCTTGGTGAGAAGCTGCGCCAAAGCCTCGAAATCGGCGTTCGCAGTGTGCTGAACCTGACTCAGGAGCAGGGCCTTATGGACCTGACGCCCTGGAACAAAGAGTCCGTTGCGCTGCGTCACCCCTACATCGATCCGCTCAACTTCCTGCAGGCGGAGCTGCTGCGTCGCTGCCGTCAGGAACCGGAAGATCCGGCTTTGCAGCAGGCGTTGATGATCACCATCGCCGGCATCGCTGCTGGCCTGCGTAACACGGGTTAACGCCATGCGTGTACTGACACTGCTGTTGGTCACACTGGGACTGGGAGGCTGTGCGGCCTCCTACTCCGTGACCGAGACGGAGCTGGAGGGCTACCTCAACAACGCCCTGCGCAAAGAGCAACGGGCCGAGTTGAATCCTGGCCTCAGCGCCACGATGACCCTCTCGGACATCGACGTGACCATTGGTGATGAGGCGGAACGCGTTGCCATCCGCACCCGCAGCAGCGTAAAGGTGAAAACACCGCTTATCCCGCTGCGTGCGGAGTTGGCGTTCACTTTCAGCGCAAAGCCTTGGTATGACTCAGATGATCACAGCGTATATCTGAAGGATGTGGCGTTGTCTGAGGTCAGTGCCAGCCCGGAAGAACTGGAGCAGCTGTTGATCCCGCTAAGCCGGGAAGCGATGCAGGTGGTTAAGCTCTATCTGGAAAACCAGCCGGTATACCAGCTGGACCAGCAGGGCTGGAAAGAGGATCTGCTGCGACAATTCGGCCGGGAACTGAAAGTCAGCCCCGGCCAGTTGGAATTTGTCCTTAAGCCGTAATCTGGCACTGCTCGACCCGATTCAGGTAGCCATATTCCGCTACCACAGGCAGGCCCAGCAGGGCCCGCCTGACCATATCCAACGCCACCGTTGCAGCCAGCAGGCGGATGGCGTTTCTGTCCCGCGCCCCCAGGTGCAGTGTCTGCGCCACACATCCCTGTTCCGTCGCCAACGCAAAGCTTACGGTGCCCACCGGTTTGGCCTCAGTGCCACCATCCGGCCCGGCAATGCCACTGATACTGACCGCCATATCAGTGCCCATACGCGTCCGCGCGCCCTGAGCCATCTCCAGCACCGTTTCCAGGGATACCGCCCCATGCTGTTGCAACGTGGCCTCTGAGACGCCCAGAAGCGCCTTTTTCGCGTCGTTGCTGTAGGTCACCAGACCCGCAACCAGATACGCCGAACTGCCGGCCAGATCGACCAGCTGACTGGCAACCATGCCACCGGTGCACGACTCCGCGGTGGCCAGAGTCTTCCCCTCAGCCAGCAGAGCCCGATGCACCGCCTCCGGCAGGGTTTTGATGTTCTCACCAATCAGCGCGTCACCCAGCGCCTCACGATAAGCGGACAACAACGGTTGCCAATCGGCCGGATCGACCGGGCGACGCTGCAACAGCTTAATCTCGATATAGGGCAAAGAGGCACGAAAGCCGAGGGTAACGCCTGGTGGCAGCGGGATGGGTTCCAACAGTTGGGCCAGGTTGGACTCCCCCTGCCCAATGGTCAGCATACGGTGCAAGCCGACGGGTACCTCAATGGGGAAGGAGGCCTTCAACCAGGGCAACAGCTGCTCATGCACCATGCGTTTCAGCTCAGAGGGCACCCCGGGGGTAAAGAAATACCAGGTACCCTGGTAGCAGGCGCGAAAACCACAGGCGGTACCCACCGGGTTGTCCACCATAGTCGCACCCTTGGGCAACAGCGCCTGCTTGCGGTTCTTATCCGACATGGTGCGGCCACGGCGCTCAAACAGCCGTGTCATGGTTTCCAGCCACTCTGCATTAAGCTCCAGAGGGACCTCAAGCAGTGTGGCCATCGCTTCAGCGCTGAGATCATCCGCAGTGGGTCCAAGCCCGCCGTTCACCAACACCACATCAGCACGACCGGCGCAGCTGCGGAAAGCCTCAACCAAATCTTCCAGACGGTCTCCCACCGTCATCCGCCTTTGCATCTCAATGCCCTGCGACATCAGAGTTTGGGCTACCCACGCCGCGTTGGTATCAATGATCTGGCCGGACAGCACCTCTTCACCGGTGCATATCATTTCAAAGCGCATGATGTTCCTTTTCATCGTATGGCGTTGGCCACACCCTAAAGGAGCGCTCAGTTGGGGACAAGTATCAGAGGAGGGAGCCGACACAGTTTTCGTCGGCCAGAAACGACAAAACCCAGCCGGAAGGCTGGGTTTTGAAGAATGGTGCTGATACCCAGATTCGAACTGGGGACCTCACCCTTACCAAGGGTGCACTCTACCAACTGAGCTATATCAGCAAATTAGGAGCCTGGCGGTGACCTACTCTCGCATGGCAACTGCCACACTACCATCGGCGCGGTCGCGTTTCACTTCTGAGTTCGGCATGGGATCAGGTGGGGCCACGACGCTATTGCCACCAGGCAAAAATCGTACAATTCGGAAAAGCTGTTTCTCGGTGTAAGGTCTTCTTACAAGGTCGGATATCCGACAAACAAAACCACTTGGGTGTTGTATGGTTAAGCCTCACGGGTCATTAGTACAGGTTAGCTCAACGCCTCACAACGCTTACACACCCTGCCTATCAACGTCGTAGTCTTCGACGGCCCTTTAGGACTCTCGAGGAGTCAGTGAGAACTCATCTTGAGGCTCGCTTCCCGCTTAGATGCTTTCAGCGGTTATCGATTCCGAACTTAGCTACCCGGCAATGCCACTGGCGTGACAACCGGAACACCAGAGGTTCGTCCACTCCGGTCCTCTCGTACTAGGAGCAGCCCCTCTCAATTCTCAAACGCCCACGGCAGATAGGGACCGAACTGTCTCACGACGTTCTGAACCCAGCTCGCGTACCACTTTAAATGGCGAACAGCCATACCCTTGGGACCGACTTCAGCCCCAGGATGTGATGAGCCGACATCGAGGTGCCAAACACCGCCGTCGATATGAACTCTTGGGCGGTATCAGCCTGTTATCCCCGGAGTACCTTTTATCCGTTGAGCGATGGCCCTTCCATTCAGAACCACCGGATCACTAAGACCTACTTTCGTACCTGCTCGACGTGTCTGTCTCGCAGTTAAGCTGGCTTATGCCTTTGCACTAACCTCATGATGTCCGACCATGATTAGCCAACCTTCGTGCTCCTCCGTTACTCTTTGGGAGGAGACCGCCCCAGTCAAACTACCCACCAGGCACTGTCCGCAATCCCGATAAGGGACCAACGTTAGAACATCAAACATACAAGGGTGGTATTTCAAGGACGGCTCCACAACGACTGGCGTCATTGCTTCAAAGCCTCCCACCTATCCTACACATGTAGGTTCAATGTTCAGTGCCAAGCTGTAGTAAAGGTTCACGGGGTCTTTCCGTCTAGCCGCGGGTACACTGCATCTTCACAGCGATTTCAATTTCACTGAGTCTCGGGTGGAGACAGCGTGGCCATCATTACGCCATTCGTGCAGGTCGGAACTTACCCGACAAGGAATTTCGCTACCTTAGGACCGTTATAGTTACGGCCGCCGTTTACCGGGGCTTCGATCAAGAGCTTCGTCCGAAAACTAACCCCATCAATTAACCTTCCGGCACCGGGCAGGCGTCACACCGTATACGTCCTCTTACGAGTTTGCACAGTGCTGTGTTTTTGATAAACAGTTGCAGCCACCTGGTATCTGCGACTCCCACTAGCTTAGAGAGCAAGTCTCATCACCGGCAGGAGCGTACCTTCTCCCGAAGTTACGGTACCATTTTGCCTAGTTCCTTCACCCGAGTTCTCTCAAGCGCCTTGGTATTCTCTACCTGACCACCAGTGTTGGTTTGGGGTACGGTTGCTAATTACCTGAAGCTTAGAAGATTTTCCTGGAAGCATGGCATCAACCACTTCACCACCGTAGTGGCTCGTCATCAGCTCTCAGCGTTATGTGAACCCGGATTTGCCTAAGTTCACCGCCTACTACCTTAAACACGGACAACCAACGCCGTGCTGGCCTAGCCTTCTCCGTCTCTCCATCGCAGTAATCAGCAGTACGGGAATATTAACCCGTTTCCCATCGACTACGTCTTTCGACCTCGCCTTAGGGGCCGACTCACCCTGCCCCGATTAACGTTGGACAGGAACCCTTGGTCTTCCGGCGAGCGGGTTTTTCACCCGCTTTAACGTTACTCATGTCAGCATTCGCACTTCTGATACGTCCACGGAACTTCTCAATTCCGCTTCAACCGCTTACAGAACGCTCCTCTACCAAGCACAACAAGTGTGCTTCCGCAGCTTCGGTGTATCGCTTAGCCCCGTTACATCTTCCGCGCAGGCCGACTCGACTAGTGAGCTATTACGCTTTCTTTAAAGGGTGGCTGCTTCTAAGCCAACCTCCTAGCTGTCTAAGCCTTCCCACATCGTTTCCCACTTAGCGATAACTTTGGGACCTTAGCTGGCGGTCTGGGTTGTTTCCCTCTCCACGACGGACGTTAGCACCCGCCGTGTGTCTCCCGTGATTGCACTCATTGGTATTCGGAGTTTGCATGGGGTTGGTAAGTCGGGATGACCCCCTAGCCCAAACAGTGCTCTACCCCCAATGGTGAGACACGAGGCGCTACCTAAATAGCTTTCGAGGAGAACCAGCTATCTCCCGGTTTGATTGGCCTTTCACCCCTAACCACAAGTCATCCGCTAATTTTGCAACATTAGTCGGTTCGGTCCTCCAGTACCTGTTACGGCACCTTCAACCTGCCCATGGCTAGATCACCGGGTTTCGGGTCTACACCCTGCAACTATGACGCCCAGTTAAGACTCGGTTTCCCTACGGCTCCCCTATTCGGTTAACCTTGCTACAGAATGTAAGTCGCTGACCCATTATACAAAAGGTACGCAGTCACCCTCGAAGGGCTCCTACTGCTTGTACGTACACGGTTTCAGGTTCTATTTCACTCCCCTCACAGGGGTTCTTTTCGCCTTTCCCTCACGGTACTGGTTCACTATCGGTCAGTCAGGAGTATTTAGCCTTGGAGGATGGTCCCCCCATGTTCAGACAAGATAACACGTGTCCCGTCCTACTCGATTTCACACTGTGGTCGTTTTCATGTACGGGGCTATCACCCTGTGTCGCCAAGCTTTCCAGCTTGTTCCACTAACTTCCTCAATGCTTAAGGGCTAATCCCCGTTCGCTCGCCGCTACTAAGGGAATCTCGGTTGATTTCTTTTCCTCTGGGTACTTAGATGTTTCAGTTCCCCAGGTTCGCCTCAGTTACCTATGTATTCAGTAACTGATGACACCTTATGGTGCCGGGTTTCCCCATTCGGACATCTCAGACTCAAGTGGCTCTTACCGCCTCATCTGAGCTTTTCGCAGGTTAGCACGTCCTTCATCGCCTCTGACTGCCAAGGCATCCACCGTGTACGCTTAGTCGCTTAACCATACAACCCCAAGGGGTCTTGCTTGAGCTTTGGTAGAACCAAATCTCGTTGCAACCGTAATGAGCTTTGCAAAGCACATTACGCATATGACGCAACCAAATGTTTCGTTATTCAGCTTTACGCTGAATCGCCGGATATCAAGACACTTGCAAGAAGTTTACTCTTACAATTTCTCGAGAAATTTATCAGCTTATCCAAATTGTTAAAGAGCAAGGCTTAAAAAAGCCAAAGGTAAATTATGCAATTTATCTTTGGCCTCTTATTCCCTAAGAGTAAGTGGTGGAGCTAAGCGGGATCGAACCGCTGACCTCCTGCGTGCAAAGCAGGCGCTCTCCCAGCTGAGCTATAGCCCCATACCGTGTGGCGAACCAATCCAGAAGATTGGTGGGTCTGAGTAGATTTGAACTACCGACCTCACCCTTATCAGGGGTGCGCTCTAACCAACTGAGCTACAGACCCATCGCCGTGCGCTGCAATTGCAGCCACTCTCTACTTTTCGTCAGACAATCTGTGTGAACACTCGACGCAGGCAAGAATTCATGTCGTTAAGGAGGTGATCCAGCCCCAGGTTCCCCTAGGGCTACCTTGTTACGACTTCACCCCAGTCATGAACCACAAAGTGGTGAGCGTCCTCCCGAAGGTTAAACTACCCACTTCTTTTGCAGCCCACTCCCATGGTGTGACGGGCGGTGTGTACAAGGCCCGGGAACGTATTCACCGTGGCATTCTGATCCACGATTACTAGCGATTCCGACTTCATGGAGTCGAGTTGCAGACTCCAATCCGGACTACGACCAGCTTTATGGGATTGGCTCACTCTCGCGAGTTGGCAACCCTTTGTACTGACCATTGTAGCACGTGTGTAGCCCTACCCGTAAGGGCCATGATGACTTGACGTCGTCCCCACCTTCCTCCGGTTTATCACCGGCAGTCTCCCATGAGTTCCCGCCATTACGCGCTGGCAACATAGGACAAGGGTTGCGCTCGTTGCGGGACTTAACCCAACATTTCACAACACGAGCTGACGACAGCCATGCAGCACCTGTCTCAGAGTTCCCGAAGGCACCAAACCATCTCTGGTAAGTTCTCTGGATGTCAAGGGTAGGTAAGGTTCTTCGCGTTGCATCGAATTAAACCACATGCTCCACCGCTTGTGCGGGCCCCCGTCAATTCATTTGAGTTTTAACCTTGCGGCCGTACTCCCCAGGCGGTCTATTTAATGCGTTAGCTTTGGAACCCACGACTCAAGGTCACAGACTCCTAATAGACATCGTTTACGGCGTGGACTACCAGGGTATCTAATCCTGTTTGCTCCCCACGCTTTCGCATCTGAGCGTCAGTCTCTTGCCAGGGGGCCGCCTTCGCCACTGGTATTCCTTCAGATCTCTACGCATTTCACCGCTACACCTGAAATTCTACCCCCCTCTCAAGGACTCTAGCCAAGCAGTATCAAATGCAATTCCCAGGTTAAGCCCGGGGCTTTCACATCTGACTGACTTGGCCGCCTGCATGCGCTTTACGCCCAGTAATTCCGATTAACGCTCGCACCCTCCGTATTACCGCGGCTGCTGGCACGGAGTTAGCCGGTGCTTCTTCTGCGAGTAACGTCACAGCTAGCGGGTATTAACCACTAACCTTTCCTCCTCGCTGAAAGTGCTTTACAACCCGAAGGCCTTCTTCACACACGCGGCATGGCTGCATCAGGCTTTCGCCCATTGTGCAATATTCCCCACTGCTGCCTCCCGTAGGAGTCTGGGCCGTGTCTCAGTCCCAGTGTGGCTGATCATCCTCTCAAACCAGCTAGAGATCGTCGCCTTGGTGAGCCATTACCTCACCAACTAGCTAATCTCACTTAGGCTTATCCAATCGCGCAAGGTCCGAAGAGCCCCTGCTTTCCCCCGTAGGGCGTATGCGGTATTAGCAGTCGTTTCCAACTGTTGTCCCCCTCGACTGGGCAAATTCCTAAGCATTACTCACCCGTCCGCCGCTCGCCGCCCAACAAATCCCCCGAAGGTTCAATGTTGTCGCTGCCGCTCGACTTGCATGTGTTAGGCCTGCCGCCAGCGTTCAATCTGAGCCATGATCAAACTCTTCAATTAAAGATTTTGATTTGCTTCCGTAGAAGCTACTCAATGAATACTGAATTAACTTGGTGTCACTCAGTAGCATCGAGAAAATGATGATTTCTCAACACTGCGTGAGTGCCCACACAGATTGTCTGACAAATTGTTAAAGAGCGTCGCTTCGTTTTCTTACCGAAGCGGGATGCGCATTCTACGCTGTCCCTTAGTGAAGTCAAGCATTTTTTCGTTCTTTCGAAGCGAAGCGTTGAACTTCAAAACTTCAGGTTTTGTGCCTTTCGGCTCCTTCCCTGAAGCGGAGCGCCATTTTACTCAGTTAACTCATCGGGTCAAGCCCTTTTTGATGAAGTTTATTGAGTGGCTGCTGCCTTGTTAACCGGTGGCTCTGCGCTTGGCCGCCTTCCCCGTCAACGTGAGGGCGCATTATAGGGAGGGATTTTACGGGTGCAATACCCAAATGAATGATCACGGATCGATTGATGCTTCTTTGAGCTGATCCGTGATCATTGTGGGATCCAGGTCCGCTTTACTGGGACTTGGCCGCCGGCAGATAGCGCTCCATCACCTCACGCACAGCCGCATTGTCCCAATCGACAAAACTGCGCACGAAGGCCACAAGACGCCCCTGCTCATCCAGGATATAGGTGGCCGGAACCAGATCGGTAGGCACGATCTGCCCCATGGCATTGACGGAGTCATACCAGGTACGGAACTCCGGCAACTCCAGCTGGTTGAGGAACGGCTGCACCACGGCAGGATCGTAATCGATGGCGATCGGCACCACCTTCAGACCCCGGGCTTCGAAATCCGCACGGAAGCGCGCCAGTGACGGCAGCTCACGGACACACGGCGGACACCAGGTCGCCCACAGGTTGATCATCACCGGTTGGCCTTTCAGATCGGACAGCTGAATCGGCTGACCATCGGGTGCCACCAGCTGAACGCTGTCGAGGTCCTGGGGTTTGCTCAGGTGAATAAAGCGGGACAAAGCCGGGTCTTCTGCCACCTTAGTCGCGCCCGGATACGCAAAGGCGCTGCTCGAGAGCAGCGCCAATACCAAATACACAACGACTTTCATCAGGCGTTCTTGTCCTGGTCCAGCAGTTTAGCCAGCTTCGCCTCATCGTCGGCGCTGACCTCCACTGTGCCACCGGATTGCTGACGCTGACTGCGAACGAACGCGAACAGTGCCAGGCCACCAACAACAAAGAACGCTACCGGACCCAGCCACAGCACGTAGGTGCGCGCATCAAAGGCCGGCTTGTAACGAACGAAGTCACCGTAACGCTGGGTGAAGTAACCCACGATCTCATCGTTGCTCTTACCCTGATCGACCATTTCATACACCTGAAGGCGCATATCTTTGGCGATGGGCGAGTTGGAGTCGTGCAGGTTCTGGTTCTGACACTGCGGACAACGCAGCTCAGCGGCCAGTTTCACACCACGCTCACGGTTGGCGTCGTTCTTAAACTCGTAAGTATCAATGGGGGTAGCATGCACCGCCCCCGCAAACAGCATGATCGCGACCAGCTGGAACAAACGTTTCATCAGGAGTTCCCCTCTGCTGCCGCTTCAGCACGGATCTGCTGGATCAGCGGCATAAAGTCCTTGGCCCACACCTGCGGCTCAAGCACACCGGCAAAGCGGTGACGCACGATGCCGTTGTGGTCTACCACAAAGGTCTCCGGCGCGCCGTACACACCCATATCAAAAGAGAGAGTGCCTTCCGGGTCGAAGATGTTGCGAGTGTAAGGATCACCACTCTGCGCCAGATAGCGGATCGCCAGATCACGCTCGTCACGGTAGTTGACGCCGTAGATCTTAATGGCGCCCTGGCGCTGGAGTTGGTTCAGGAACGGGTGCTCATACTTACAGGAGGGACACCAGGTGGCCCACACGTTGATGAGGTACACGTCGCCCAACAGATCCTCGTTGGTGATCTTAACGCCCGCGTCTTCCAGTGTTTCCAGTTCAAAGGTGGGCACCGGGTTGCCCACCAGCACGGAATCCAGTTTAGAGGGGTCAAGGAACAACCCCTTAAACAGGAACACACTCAATCCCAGAAAGATGAACAGCGGTACAAAGAGTGCTGCGCGTTTCATGCTCTATTTTTCCTTACGCGTTCGCCAGTTTCGCATTCGCGGCCGGCGCAGGTTTCTTAGCGCGGATCCGCTTGTCAGTGGCGGCAACAATACCACCCACCATCATCAGGATGGAGCCGATCCACAGCCAACGAACCATCGGCTTGTAGTTCAGACGGACCGCATAGTGAGTCGCATCCAGCGGGTCACCCATGGTCACGTACAGGTCGCGGAAGAAGCCCCAGTCGATACCGGCTTCAGTCATGTCCATGGTGCGGACATTGTACTGACGGCGATCCGGGTACAGGGTGGTCACGTAGTCGCCGTCTTGGGTAACAGTCACCACGCCCTGCTCGGCGGTGTAGTTCGGACCCTGAACCATACGAGTCTGCTCGTAGGTAAAGGTGTAACCCGCCAGGCTCTCGCTGATGCCCGGGCCCATGCGCACAGAGCGCTCAGACTCGAAGTGTGACACCACGGTGCCACCAACGATGGCCATAGCGATACCCAGGTGGGCAATCTGCATGCCTACGTAGGAACGGGTGATGCGGCGCATGGTGAAGCTGCCATCGGTGTCACGGCATTCACGGATGAGGCCTTGCACCAAGGTGGCGGTGATCCAGGTGGCGGTGAACAGACCAGCGAAGATCCAGCCATTCAGTTTGCCGCCAATCAGCAGCGGAGCGGCAATGGCCACAACGATGGCAACGATCAGGGACGGCAGCAGACGCTTCAGCTCACCCTCTTTCGCTTTCTTCCAGCGAATGAACGGACCGATACCCATGAACACGAACATCACCAGGACGATCGGGTTAAACACGGTATTAAAGTACGGAGGTCCTACAGAGATCTGGCCCAGGCCCAGCGCATCACCCAGCAGCGGGTACAGGGTACCCAGCAGTACGGAACCGGTGGCGACCACCAGCAGTACGTTACAGAGCAGCAGCATGGTCTCTTTGGACAGCAGCTCGAAGCGGGACGGCGACGCCAGTTCGGTGGCACGCAATGCGAACAGCATCAGTGAACCGCCAATGGTCAAACCCAGCAGGATCAGGATGAACAGACCACGGGACGGGTCAGCCGCAAAGGAGTGCACGGAAGTCAGTACACCGGAACGAACCAGGAAGGTGCCCAGCAGTGACAGGGAGAAGGTGAAGATGGCCAGCAGAATGGTCCAGTTGCGGAAGGTACCGCGCTTCTCAGTCACAATCAGGGAGTGGATCAGGGCAGTACCAACCAGCCAAGGCATAAAGGAGGCGTTTTCTACCGGATCCCAGAACCACCAACCGCCCCAGCCCAGCTCGTAGTAAGCCCACCAGGAGCCCAGAGCGATACCGGCGGTCAGGAAGGCCCAGGCAGCCAGTGCCCACGGACGGGACCAACGAGCCCAGGCGGAGTCGAGACGACCGCTCATCAGGGCCGCAATCGCAAAGGCGAAGGTCACGGAGAAGCCAACGTAACCGAGGTACAGCAGCGGCGGGTGGAAGATCAGACCCACGTCCTGCAGCATCGGGTTCAGGTCACGGCCCTCCATCGGCACGTTCGGCAGCAGACGCTCAAACGGGCTGGAGGTGAACAGCATAAACAGGGCAAAGCCCACAATGATCATGCCGAGCACGGACAGAACGCGGGCGGTAAACGCTTCTTCCAAACCTTTACTGAAGGCGGAAACGGTCGCAGCCCAGATGGAGATGGAGAAGGTCCAGAACAGCAGGGAGCCCTCGTGGCCACCCCAGATCGCAGCGATCTTAAAGTAGACCGGCAGATGACTGTTGGAGTTGTGCGCCACGTAGGCGACAGAGAAATCGTCGGTGGCAAAGGCGTAGCCCAAGCAAACGACAGAGAGTGCCATAAAGAGACACATGCCATAGGCCATGGGGCGGGCGAAACTCACCAAATAGGCGTCCTTGCGTGCGACGCCAATCAGGGGCACAACGGCGAGCAATGCCGCAAATGCCAACCCAATGATGAGCGAGTAATGTCCTAGTTCCGGAACCATCAGCTTACCTCGGTGGAGTGTTATCCATATCAGCCCACAACCGCTGTTGCGGAACTGTGAATTGGGGTCATTGGTGCCATTCTAGGCAGGTTACCCTGCGTTGTCTGCCGTAATCTTCCCGTTTTGCCGATGCAGTTCACATCATGTCCTGACTGGCTTTAGGGTTTTTACGAGCTTGGCCGGGACCCCGGTCATGCGTTGGATCGCCCCGTTTTCAAAAAGTTTCGTCCACTTACGAATTTACTGAATGAACTGTGACCGCACCCTCAAACCGCTTCACAGGGCCTAAGTGGCACTGAGAGAGCCCTGTTCAACCCTCGCGCTTGCCGTATAATCCTTCTTCAATCGGGTTGCCTCATCGATTTAATATCGACGGTGCAACGGTTACCGCTTCGCTTCAATAGAGATAGCTATGACAACTTTTTGGTTCGGTATTGCAGTGCTTTCCGCACTGGCTCTGTTCACCATTTGGCTGCCATTCTGGCGTCGTCAGAAGGCTCTGGCGGCCGCATCGGATGCTCAGGTGCGTAAACAGACTAACCTCAGCCTGTTCAACGAGCGCCTCAAGGAATTAGAAACGGATCTGGCGGAAGGGCGGATCAACGAGCAAGAGTTCGAAGACTTCAAAAAAGAGCTGCAGTTGAACCTGCTGCAAAACACCGAGCAAGAGGACCACGTCCTCGACGCCAAGAAGCCGAGCATCCTCTGGCCGGCCATCATGAGTGTTGCCCTGCTGGCCGTAGCCGGTTACACCTACCACGACCTCGGCCGCTACAGCGACTGGCAAAACGCCCAGGTTGGCGGCAATGACCCGCATGCCGGCATGAATCCGGACCAGCTGATGCAGATGCGCCTGGCCCAGATGGAGCAAGCGGTCCAAGCCGACCCGAGCAACAGCCAGGCCTGGTTCTCCCTCGGCCACGCTTACATCTCTGCCAGCCAGTACACCAAGGCCATCGAAGCGTTTGATACCGTTATGAGCCTGGTTGGCGAACACGCCGAACTGCTGGGCCCGAAAGCCACCGCCATGTACTACCTCAACGGTCAGAAGATGAACCCTGAAATTCAGGGCATCGTTGAGAAAGCCCTGGCTGATGACAACAAAGACCCCTCTACCCGCCTGCTGCTGGGTATGGACGCCTTCTTTAACGCCAACTACGAAACCGCCATCGAACACTGGGAGATCATCCTCACCAGCCCGCGTGAAGACGTAGACCGTCAGGCGATTCTGGGTGCCATCTCTCAAGCCCGCATGCATCTGGAACAGAGTGGTGCCGCCATGGGTGGTGAAACCGCCGCGCCGGAACAGGCTGCCACCACTGGCAAAACCCTGACCGTGACTGTGGAACTGGCTGACGCAGTGAAAGCCCAGGCCAACCAGTCCGACTCTCTGTTCCTGTTTGCCCGCCCGGTTTCCGGCCCGGCCATGCCGGTTGCCGTTGCCCGCCTGAACGTGGCTGACCTGCCGACTCAAGTGGTTTTGGATGACAGCACCGCCATGTCTCCGGACATGGTGATCAGCGCCCACAGCCAGGTGAACCTGGTGGCCACCATCAACCACGATGGCAGCCCGGCCCCGACCCCGGGCGACCTGCTGGGTGAACTGAACGCCGTTGATCTCGGCACTCAGGTCACTCTGGTTATCGACACCATCGTCGAATAACACCGGAACGACACGCACAAAAAAGCCTGGCATTTGCCAGGCTTTTTTTATTCGTACACTGCGCTTATTTGGCCATGTACTCGATGGCGGCCTTCAGGTCCTCATCGGTGCAATCCATGCACATGCCACCCGGGGGCATAGCGTTCAGGCCGGTTTTAACGCTGCTTACCAGGGCATCCATACCTTTGCCCAGGCGCGGCTCCCAGGCCGCTGCGTCTTTCACTTTCGGTGCACCAGCGATGCCCATTTCATGGCAGGTCTTACACGCCTTCTGGTATACCGCTTCACCGTCTTGGGCCATCACGTTGCTGGCCATGGTCAGGCTGGCCACAGCGGCCAGAGCAACAATCTTCTTCATTTTCTCTTCCAATCCGTTGACGTTGACATATTCAGCACAGGGCATGGATACACGCCAGCGCTGACCGAAGGGTATCACAGGGTTCACAGTTTTACACCCACGTTGCTTTAGATCGCATTTTGGAGCGAACAGTGAAACCCATCGGCCACGCTGTGGTCACATCAGAGGACGCTGGCACGTCAGTACCGCAACTGTTAGGTGGCTCACATCTCAGGGAAAGGAGTGACAATATTTGCCAGATAAGAACGGATTTGGGAGCTTATTCGGTGATCGCTCCGCCCCCTATGTTAAAATCCGACCCATATCAACCGGCCTGAACACCCGAGGACTAGGTGACAGAAGCATCCCGCACACCGCTGTTGACTGCCCAGGCGCTGACCTGCATCCGTGAAGAACGGATCCTGTTCGACGAACTGAGCTTTGATATTCACCCTGGTG
The DNA here is from genome assembly GCF_000148645.1 of Ferrimonas balearica DSM 9799. Classification (NCBI taxonomy): domain Bacteria; kingdom Pseudomonadati; phylum Pseudomonadota; class Gammaproteobacteria; order Alteromonadales; family Ferrimonadaceae; genus Ferrimonas; species Ferrimonas balearica. The sequence continues at coordinate 325,776 of NC_014541.1, read as the reverse complement.
ACATCATCCAGATCGAAGGACCCAACGGCGCCGGAAAGAGCAGCCTGTTGCGCATCCTCGCCGGTCTGTCCCGTCCCTACGCCGGCCAGGTGCATTACTGTGGCGAGCGTATCGAGGACGTCCGTGATGACTATCACGCCGACTTGCTGTTCCTCGGCCACCTGCCTGGCGTTAAAGGCGAACTCACCGCCGAAGAGAACCTCGAGTTCAACCTCAAGATTGCCGGCTACGCCGATGCTCCCATCCACGACACCCTGGCCAAGGTCAATCTGACCGGCTTTGAAGAGCACCCGGCCGGCCACCTGTCCGCGGGTCAGCATCGTCGTATCGCCCTCGCCCGCCTCTGGCACACTCAATCCAAAATCTGGATCCTCGATGAGCCGTTAACCGCCATCGACAAACGAGGCGTGCAGGAGCTGGAGCAACTGTTTATGCAACACGCCGATAATGGCGGGTGCGTGATCCTCACCACTCACCAGGATCTGCAGCTGGTTTCTGGCGACCGTCTGCGCAAGCTTCGGCTTGACTACCAATTTGTTTAGGGAAGCGACCAATGCGTCAGATTAACTATCGCCAAGCGTTCACCACGGTACTGAAGCGGGACCTTCAGATCGCGTTCCGCCACAGCGGTGATATCTTCAACCCGTTGATGTTCTTCGTCATGGTGGTCACCCTGTTTCCGCTGGGTATTGGCCCTGAGCCAAACACCCTGACCCGAATCGCGCCCGGCATCATCTGGGTGGCCGCGTTGCTGTCCGCCATGCTGTCGCTGGAGCGCCTGTTCAAATCCGACTACAGCGACGGTGCGCTGGAGCAGATGATGCTCAGCCCCCAGCCGTTAGCGCTCATGGTGCTGGCCAAAGTACTGGCCCACTGGCTGGTGACTGGCGTGCCGCTGATCCTGGCCGCCCCGCTGCTCGCGGTACTGCTGCACCTGGATGAAAACAGCTACGGTGCTCTGATGGCCACTCTGGCCGTCGGCACTCCCATCTTGTCCCTGCTGGGGGCAATCGGCGTCGCCCTGACCGTAGGGCTTCGCAAAGGCGGTGTTTTGCTCAGCCTGCTGATCCTGCCGCTGTACATTCCCGTTTTGATTTTCGCGACCAGCGCCATTGATGCTGCGTCCATGAACATGCCCTTTACTGGCCATCTGGCCATTCTCGCGGCTATGTTAGTGGGCTCTCTGGTTCTGGCACCCGTTGCCATCGGCGCATCCCTAAGAGTGAGTACAAACTGACATGTGGAAGTGGTTACACCCCTACGCGCACCCTGAGCGCGCATATCACCTGGCCGGAGCCATGCTGCCCTGGTTTGCGGCTTTGGCTACCCTGCTTATCGCCACCGGCACCATCTGGGGCTTAGGTTTCGCCCCTGTCGATTATCAGCAAGGTGATTCCTATCGCATCATCTTCCTGCACGTGCCCGCCGCCTCCATGTCGATGGCCGCTTACACCGCCATGGCCATCTGCGCCTTTATTGGCCTGGTCTGGCAGCTGAAACTGGCGGACATCGCCGCAGCGGCTATCGCACCGGTGGGCGCCGTACTGACCTTTATCGCACTGCTGACCGGCGCTGCCTGGGGCAAGCCGATGTGGGGCACCTGGTGGGTGTGGGATGCACGACTGACCTCCGAGTTGGTGCTGCTGTTCCTGTACCTGGGCGTTATCGCTCTGTACGCCTCCTTCGAGGACAAAGTGATGGCCGCCAAGGCCGCCGGCATCCTCGCCATCGTTGGCGTCATCAACCTGCCGATCATCAAGTACTCCGTAGAGTGGTGGAACACCCTGCACCAGCCCAACGCCATCACCGTCGGCCAGAGCAACAACATGCCGCCTGAGATGCTGATCCCGCTGCTGTGCAACATCTTTGGCTTTGCCGTACTGATTGGTGCCCTGTCCATTCTGCGCTTCCGTGCTGAAGTGCTGGCCCGCAACAGCATGCGCCCCTGGGTGCGTGCCATGGTTGAAGCCGAGGAGAAGAAAAGCGCATGAACCTGACTTTCCAGTTTGCCTCCGCGGCAGAATTCTTTGAGATGGGCGGCTACGCCTTCTATGTTTGGCTTTCTTACGGCGTTGGCGCCCTGGCATTGGCCGCGCTTGTTGTCAATTCCCTCCGAAAGCGTAAAACTGTACTGAAAAACATTGCTAAGCAGCAGGCTCGTGAAGAGCGTCTGCGTCAACACAGGAGTAAAGCTGCATGAACCCACGTCGTAAGAAGCGACTCGTCTTTGCCTCAGCCCTGATCGGTGGCGTGGCCGCCATTGCGTCCCTGCTGATTTATGCGCTGAACTCCAACCTTGACCTGTTCTTTACCGCCACCGAAGTGGTACAGGGCCGTCAGGATGGCCTCAAGCCCGAAGTGGGCCAGCGTATCCGTATCGGTGGCATGGTGGTGGAAGGCTCTGTAGAGCGTGATCCCAACAGCCTCAAGATCGCCTTCCAGGTTGCCGACACCGGCCCGGCCGTGACCGTACTGTATGACGGCATGCTGCCTGACCTGTTCCGTGAAGGTCAGGGCATCGTTGCCCAGGGCACTCTGGTGGACTCCACCACTCTGGAAGCGAGCGAAGTACTGGCCAAGCACGACGAGAACTACATGTCGCCTGAGATCGCCGAAGCCATGGGCAAGAGCCATGAGCAGATGGAATACTCCGAGAGCCAGACCGGCGGCGGCTACTAAGCCAAGGTCCTCAGCCCTCCGAACAAGCCCCCATTATGGGGGCTTTTCTTTTGCCCGCGCAGCAACGCCTCACAGCGCTTCTGAGCCTGTCGACACGTCAATAGCACCCATTCCACACTGTTGCTGTCAGAGCTCGTTACCACCGCCCTGAGAGCGCGCTTAGCCCAGCGAGCAGAGCCTCGACGCTAGGGAACCCTCCTGCGGTCTAAACCTCTCGAATCGTATCCCTGCCGACGGAAAAGCAAACGCGTGCGGGTCGCTCAGCCCCGTTCATTTCGCCTCGACAGCCTGAGAACGTTGCCAGCAGCAAGATAACTGAGAGAAGAGAACGATTTCAGAGAGGGAGGTGACCGGAACGCCCGACACGCATCGCTAGTGGCGTGTGGCGTGTGGCGTGTGGCGTGTGGCGTGTGGCGTGTGGCGTGTGGCGTGTGGCGTGTGGCGTGTGGCGTGTGGCGTGTGGCGTGTGGCGTGTGGCGTGTGGCGTGTGGCGTGTGGCGTGTGGCGTGTGGCGTGTGGCGTGTGGCAGGCCAGAAAAACAAAAAGGGCTAGCAAACGCTAGCCCTTTTTCGAAATGGGAGATTACTCGGCAGAAGCTTGAGCTTCTTCGGCAACCTCTTCTGCAGCCGGACGATCAACCAGCTCGATGTAAGCCATCGGCGCGTTGTCACCAGCGCGGAAGCCACACTTCAGAATGCGGGTGTAACCACCAGCGCGCTCTTGATAGCGGGGACCCAGTTCGTTAAACAGTTTGCCCACTACGAATTGATCGCGGGTGCGGGCGAATGCCAGACGGCGGTTAGCAACGCTGTCAGTTTTAGCCAGGGTGATCAGCGGCTCTACTACACGGCGAAGCTCTTTGGCCTTAGGCAAGGTCGTCTTGATAACCTCGTGGCGAACCAGAGAACCAGCCATGTTGCGGAACATGGCTTGACGGTGGCTGCTGTTGCGGTTCAGTTGACGACCACTCTTACGATGGCGCATGACCTTATCCTTTTAACCTAAATCTTTACCAGACTTGGTTACATGTTGTCGGCAAGTGAGGCCGGCGGCCAGTTCTCCAGGCGCATGCCCAGAGACAGACCACGAGAGGCCAACACGTCTTTAATCTCAGTGAGCGACTTCTTACCCAGGTTGGGGGTCTTCAGCAGCTCAACTTCGGTACGCTGAACCAGATCGCCAATGTAATGAATGGCTTCTGCTTTCAGACAGTTTGCCGAACGAACAGTGAGCTCCAAGTCGTCGACAGGACGCAGCAGGATCGGATCGAATTCCGGCTTCTCTTCTTTCTCTTCCGGCTCGCTAACGTCACGCAGGTCCACAAAGGCTTCCAGTTGCTCTGCCAGGATAGTGGCGGAGCGACGGATCGCCTCTTCAGGATCCAGAGTACCGTCAGTGTGCATGTCGATAATCAGCTTATCCAAGTCGGTACGCTGCTCAACACGGGCGGCTTCTACATTGTAGGCAATGCGAACTACCGGGCTGAAAGAGGCGTCCACCAGCAAACGGCCGATGGGACGCTCATCTTCTTCAACCTGTGCGCGAGCAGAGGCCGGGATGTAACCACGGCCCAGTTCGACTTTGATACGCATGCTGATTTCAGCATCGGCACCGGTCAGAGTACAGATCAGGTGTTCCGGATTAACGATCTCTACATCACCGTCGTGGGTGATGTCTGCCGCAGTGACAGGGCCCGCACCAGACTTGCTCAGAGTCAAAATCGCTTCGTCTTTGCCCTCGAGCTTAACTGCCAGACCTTTCAGGTTCAGCAGAATCTCAAGAACGTCTTCCTGCACGCCTTCTTTGCTGCTGTACTCGTGCAACACGCCGTCGATCTCGACTTCGGTTACAGCACAGCCAGGCATAGAAGAGAGCAGGATGCGACGCAGCGCATTGCCCAGAGTGTGGCCGAAACCACGCTCGAGCGGCTCCAGAGTCACCTTCGCCCGATAGGGGCTAACTTGATCAATATCTACAAGTCGCGGCTTTAGAAATTCGGTAACAGAACCCTGCATTGTGTCCTCTCTCTATGGTTAAGCTTTACTTGGAGTAAAGCTCGACGATCAGCTGTTCGTTGATATCAGCAGACAGATCGCTACGCTCCGGCAGGCGCTTGAAAGTGCCTTCCATTTTAGCGCCGTCTACTTCTACCCAAGTCGGCTTCTCGCGTTGCTCAGCGACTTCCAGGGCACCTTTAATACGGGCCTGCTTCTGAGCTTTCTCGCGAACGGCGATAACGTCGTTCGGAGAAACGGAGAAGGACGGGATGTTTACAACACGACCGTTAACCTTGATGGCCTTGTGGCTTACCAGCTGACGAGCTTCGGCGCGGGTAGCACCAAAACCCATGCGGTATACCACGTTGTCCAGACGGCTTTCGAGCAGTTGCAGCAGGTTTTCACCAGTGTTGCCCTTCAGACGAGCCGCTTCTTTGTAGTAGTTACGGAATTGCTTTTCCAGAACGCCGTACATACGACGTACTTTCTGCTTCTCACGCAACTGAACACCGTAGTCGGACAGACGAGCGCGACGAGCGCCGTGCTGACCAGGTACGGTATCAATCTTACATTTAGAATCGATCGCTCGAACGCCGCTTTTCAGGAACAGGTCAGTACCTTCACGACGGCTGAGTTTGAGCTTAGGACCCAAATATCTTGCCATGTTCTTTCTCCAACAGTCCTAACGTGCGTTACACGCGACGTTTTTTCGGCGGACGACAACCGTTGTGCGGGATCGGAGTCACATCAGTGATGTTGGTGATGCGGAAACCCGCAGCATTCAACGCACGAATGGACGATTCACGACCCGGACCCGGACCCTTCACTTCGACTTCCAGATTCTTCAAGCCGTACTCTTTTGCGATTTCAGCGCAACGCTCAGCAGCCACCTGGGCAGCGAACGGAGTGGACTTACGAGAACCACGGAAACCAGAACCACCAGCGGTAGCCCAAGCCAGGGCATTACCTTGACGGTCGGTGATGGTCACGATGGTGTTGTTGAAGGAAGCATGAACGTGCGCGATGCCGTCAGCTACCTGCTTACGTACCTTCTTACGAGTACGAGAAGGAGTTTTAGCCATTGCTTAATTCCCCTTACTTCTTAATCGGCTTGCGCGGACCTTTACGGGTGCGCGCGTTAGTCTTGGTACGTTGACCACGAACAGGCAAGCTGCGACGATGACGCAGACCGCGGAAGCAGCCCAGGTCCATCAGACGCTTAATGTTCATGGAGATCTCACGGCGCAGGTCACCTTCAACGGTGAATTGGCCAACAACTTCACGCACCTTATCAATGGTGGCTTCGTCGAGATCTTTAAATTTCACATCTTCAGCGATGCCAGCTTCAACGCAAATAGCTTTTGCGCGAGTTTGGCCGATGCCGAAAATGGCGGTCAGAGCAACAACCGCATGTTTATGCTCAGGAATGTTAATGCCAGCGATACGGGCCACTATAGCACTCCTACTATTGTCAATTGGTCGACTGCGAAAAGCCCGATAGGATACTCAACAGCAGACCGGTTTGCAACAACACAGGGGCTGACCATGGGCCAGCCCTGTGCGCTTCGTTGGGTTTTACCGGAAAATCCGATTAACCCTGACGCTGTTTGTGCTTCGGCTCAGAGCAGATAACACGTACAACGCCGTTACGTTTGATGACCTTGCAGTTGCGGCACATCTTCTTAACGGATGCACGAACTTTCATTTTGGTACTCCGTATTCGGCGACCTTAACGGCCGTAGCCCTTAAGGTTGGCCTTCTTCAGCACAGATTCATACTGAGATGACATCAGATGAGTCTGTACCTGAGCCATGAAGTCCATGATTACCACCACCATAATCAGCAGTGAGGTACCACCAAAGTAGAAAGGTACATTGGTCGTAATCATCATGAACTCCGGAACCAAGCAGATAAAGGTAATGTAAGCCGCGCCAGCCAGAGTCAGGCGGGTCATTACTTTATCAATATAACGGGCAGTTTGCTCGCCCGGACGAATTCCGGGGATGAACGCACCACTCTTCTTCAGGTTGTCTGCAGTCTCACGGGGGTTGAACACCAGAGCCGTGTAGAAGAAACAGAAGAAGACAATCGCGACCGCATAAATCATGACGTACAGCGGCTGTCCGGGAGACAGTGCCAGAGAGATGTCTGACAGAATGCCACCCTGGTTCTTATCGAACCATTGGGCCAAAGTGCCCGGGAACAGAATGATGCTGGACGCGAAGATCGGCGGGATCACACCAGCCATATTCACTTTCAGAGGCAAATGAGTGCTTTGAGCAGCGAATACGCGGCGGCCTTGCTGACGCTTGGCGTAGTTTACCACGATTCGACGCTGACCGCGCTCCATAAACACCACAAAAGCGGTAATCAGGCTGACGATCACAACCAGACCGAGCAGCAGGATTAAGTGCATTTCACCTTGACGCGCTTGCTCTGCCGTTTGACCGATAGCGGAAGGCAGACCGGCCACGATGCCTGAGAAAATCAGGATCGAGATGCCGTTACCAATACCGCGCTCGGTGATCTGCTCACCCAGCCACATCAGGAACATGGTACCAGTTACCAGGCTCACGACCGCTACAAAGTAGAAGCCAAAGCCCGGGTTCACCACCAGACCCGGCAGCATGCTGGGCAAGCCAGTTGCAATACCGATGGACTGGAAGGTGGCCAGTACCAGGGTGCCCCAGCGGGTGTACTGGTTGATCTTACGACGACCAGACTCACCCTCTTTCTTCAGCTCCGCCATGGCGGGATGCACTACGGTCAGTAGCTGCATGATGATCGACGCCGAAATGTACGGCATGATCCCCAGGGCGAAGATGGAGGCACGTTCCAAGGCACCACCGGAGAACATGTTGAACATGCTCACGATGGTACCTTGTTGCTGCTTGAACAGTTCGGCAAGCACAGCGGCGTCAATACCAGGAATTGGCACGAAAGAACCTGCCCGGAATACGATAATCGCGCCGAGTACAAACCACAGACGCGCTTTCAACTCCGAAAGGCCCCCTTTCGCACTTTTTAACTCAAGTCCTGGCTTAGCCATTGCGTACTTTCCCGTTACTCTTCGATTTTGCCGCCCGCGGCCTCAATGGCTTCGCGAGCGCCTTTGGTCGCTTTCAGACCGGTTACAGTCACTGGGCGCTCGATTTTACCTGAAAGCACTACTTTCGCAAACTGAATGTTGGCGGAAATAACACCAGCGTCTTTCAGGGTCGCCAGGCTCACTACGTCGCCTTCTACTTTCGCCAGTTCGCTCAGACGAACTTCAGCAGAAACCAGAGACTTGCGAGAAGTGAAACCGAACTTCGGCAGACGCTGTTTCAGAGGCATCTGACCGCCTTCGAAACCAGGACGTACGGAGCCACCAGAACGGGACTTCTGACCTTTGTGACCACGGCCACCAGTCTTACCCAGACCGGAACCGATACCACGGCCTACACGCTTAGCTGCAGTTTTGGAGCCAGCGGCCGGAGACAAAGTATTCAGGCGCATGTTACTCCTCCACTTTAACCATGTAGGAAACTTTGTTGATCATGCCGCGAACGGAAGCAGTATCTTCCAGCTCAACGGTGTGACCGATTTTGCGCAGACCCAGGCCTACCAGAGTCGCCTTGTGCTTAGGCAGACGACCGATGGAGCTCTTGGTCTGAGTAACCTTGATAGTTTTAGCCATGACCGATTACCCCCGGATCTCATCAACCGGCAGACCGCGCTTAGCAGCGATTTGCTCGGGAGACTTCATGTTCACCAGCGCGTCAACAGTGGAGCGCACGATGTTGATCGGGTTGGTGGAACCGTAAGCTTTCGCCAGTACGTTGTGTACACCAGCAACTTCCAGAACGGCGCGCATCGCACCACCAGCAATAATACCGGTACCTTCAGAAGCAGGCTGCATGTAAACCTTAGAACCAGAGTGACGGCCTTTCACCGGGTGGTGCAGGGTGCCGTTCTTCAGGGACACGGTGTACATGTTGCGACGGGCTTTTTCCATGGCTTTCTGGATAGCGGCAGGCACTTCGCGAGCCTTACCGTAACCAAAGCCAACACGGCCGTTACCGTCACCAACTACGGTCAGAGCGGTGAAGCTAAAGATGCGACCACCTTTAACCACCTTAGAAACACGGTTTACTGCAATGAGCTTCTCTTGCAGGTCACCGGCTTGATTTTCAATATTCGCCATGATCCACTCCCAACTTAGAACTGGAGGCCAGCTTCACGAGCTGCGTCAGCCAGAGCGGCTACGCGACCGTGATACTGGAAGCCGCTGCGATCGAAGGAAACGGCTTTAACGCCTTTTTCCAGAGCACGTTCAGCCACAGCCTTACCAACTGCCTTAGCAGCATCGGTGTTACCGGTGCCAGTCAGTTGCTCTTTGATCGCCTTCTCTACAGTAGAAGCGGTTGCCACTACAGATGCATCTGCAGCGATAACCTGGGCGTAGATGTGACGCGGAGTACGGTGCACGACCAGACGAGTCGCGCCCATTTCCTGAATTTGTTTGCGTACGCGGGTAGCGCGACGCAGACGAGCTGCTTTCTTGTCCATCGTGTTACCTTACTTCTTCTTGGCCTCTTTACGGCGCACTTGCTCATCAGCGTAACGTACACCTTTACCTTTGTAAGGCTCAGGAGCGCGGTAAGCGCGGATGTTAGCGGCCGCCTGACCAACAGACTGCTTGTCTGAGCCAGTGAGGACGATTTCAGTTTGGCTGGGGCACTCGGCCTTCACACCTTCCGGCAGAACGTATTCAACCGGGTGGGAGAAGCCCAGAGTCAGGTTCACAGCGTTGCCTTTAACTGCGGCACGGTAACCCACGCCCAGCAGTTCCAGCTTCTTGGTGAAGCCTTCGGTAACACCGATAACCATGTTGTTAACCAGAGCGCGAGCGGTACCAGCTTGAGCCCAAGCGTTGGCAGCGCCTTCGCGAGGACCGAAAGTGATTTCGTTCTCTTCTTTGGTTACTACTACTGCTTCGTGGATTTCACGAACCAGAGTGCCCTTACCACCTTTAATGGTGATTTCCTGACCGTTCAGAGATACCTCTACGCCGGCAGGGATAGCAACGGGTGCCTTAGCTACTCGAGACATTTTGCTACCTCCTTACGCTACGTAGCAGATGATCTCGCCGCCCAGACCCAGGTTACGGGCTGCACGGTCGGTCATCACACCTTGAGAGGTGGACACGATAGCGATACCCAGACCACCCATTACGGTCGGCAGCTCATCTTTTTTCTTGTAGATGCGCAGGCCGGGGCGGCTGGCACGCGCGATGGATTCAACCACCGGCTTACCTTGGAAGTACTTCAGAGTTACTTCCAGAGTCGGTTTAACGTCACCGGAGACGGCGAAATCAGCTACGTAACCTTCTGCTTTCAGAACGTTAGCGATAGCTACCTTCAGCTTTGAGGACGGCATGGTCACTGCAACTTTGTTGGCAGACTGGCCGTTGCGGATGCGCGTCAGCATATCCGCGATCGGATCTTGCATGCTCATATTCGCTTACTCCCGAATTACCAAGAGGCCTTTTTGAGGCCAGGAACTTCACCACGCATGGCGGCTTCACGCAGTTTGATACGGCTCAGGCCGAACTTGCGCAGGACACCGTGGGGACGGCCAGTGATGTTGCAGCGGTTACGCTGACGAGACGCACTGGAGTCACGCGGGAGTTGTTGCAGTTTGAGGACAGCATCCCAACGCTCTTCTTCAGAAACGTTGACGTCCTTGATGATCGCTTTCAGCGCGGCACGCTTTTCAGCGTACTGAGCTACCAGCTTAGCGCGCTTTGCTTCACGCGCTTTCATGGAAAGTTTAGCCATAACCCTACACCTTACTTGCGGAACGGGAAGTTAAAGGCAGCCAGCAGAGCACGCCCTTCCTCGTCAGAGCCGGCGGAAGTGGTAATGGTAATATCCATACCGCGCAGCTTATCGATCTTGTCGTAATCGATTTCCGGGAAGATGATTTGCTCACGAACGCCCATGGAGTAGTTACCACGGCCATCGAACGCTTTCGGGTTCAGGCCACGGAAGTCACGGATACGCGGTACCGCGATGGACACCAGGCGCTCGAAGAACTCCCACATACGCTCGCCGCGCAGGGTTACTTTACAGCCAATCGGGTAACCTTCACGGATCTTAAAGCCAGCAACAGATTTGCGAGCTTTGGTAACCAGAGGTTTCTGACCGGAAATTGCTGCCATATCAGCAACGGCATTTTCCAGCACCTTCTTGTCCGCTACGGCTTCACCGACACCCATGTTCAGGGTGATCTTTTCAATCCGAGGGACTTGCATGATGCTCTTATAGCCGAATTGCTGCATCAGCTCTTTTACTACAGCTTCTTTGTAGTAATCATGCAGTTTCGCCATCGTTTACTCCAAAATTACTTAACGATTTCGTCGTTGGACTTGAAGAAACGGACTTTCTTGCCGTCTTCAAATCGGAAACCCACACGGTCAGCCTTGCCAGTAGCAGGGTTGAACAGTGCCACGTTAGACGCGTGGATGGGGGCTTCCTTCTCTACGATGCCACCTTGAACACCCAGCTGGGGGTTCGGCTTCTGGTGTTTCTTCACCAGGTTCACGCCTTCGACGACGATCTTACCAGTGGTCAGTACTTGGGAAACCTTACCGCGTTTACCCTTGTCCTTACCGGCCAGTACAATCACTTCGTCATTGCGACGGATTTTTGCTGCCATGGTTTAGCTCCTTACAGTACTTCCGGCGCCAGGGACACAATTTTCATGAACTTGTCATTACGCAGTTCACGGGTCACAGGGCCAAAGATACGAGTGCCGATCGGCTGCAGGTTTGCGTTCAGCAGTACTGCGGCGTTACGGTCGAAGCGAATGACAGAACCGTCAGGACGACGTACGCCCTTCTTGGTACGAACTACCACCGCGTTGTACACATCACCTTTTTTGGCCTTACCGCGCGGAATAGATTCCTTCACGGAAACCTTGATGATGTCGCCGATGCCGGCGTAACGACGGTGAGAGCCACCCAAGACCTTAATACACTGCACGCTGCGTGCGCCGGAGTTATCGGCAACATCCAGCACAGATTGCATTTGGATCATTTCAGTGCTCCGCTAATTTACTTCAGTTGCCCTTTCGGGCTGTTGGCTGCCTTAAAAAGGCGCGAAATTATAACACCAACTGCCAGAGAAAGGATAGATAAAAATTAACCGGCCCAGGTCGCCCCGGGCCGGTTACTTCACATCAAAGATAAAGCCTTAAAAATTAAGCTTTTTCCAGGATGTTCACCAGGGTCCAGGACTTGGTCTTGGACAGAGGACGGCACTCGCGGATTTCCACGAGGTCACCGATACCACACTGGTTAGTCTCGTCATGAACGTGCAGCTTGGTAGTGCGCTTCATGAACTTACCGTAGATCGGGTGCTTTACTTTGCGCTCGATTGCTACAGTGATGGACTTGTCCATCTTGTCGCTGATCACACGACCCTGCAGAGTACGGATTTTGTCAGACATTACGCACCTGCCTTCTGAGTCAGAACGGTCTTAACGCGCGCGATGTTGCGGCGTACCTTCTTCATTTCGTGAGTCGCTTTCAGCTGACCGGTAGCGTTCTGCATACGCAGGTTGAACTGTTCGCGGAGCAGGTTCAGCAGCTCAGCATTCAGCTCTTCAACGCTCTTTTCACGCAGATCTTGTGCTTTCATCACATCACCTTACGAGTTACAAAGGTGGTCTGAACAGACAGCTTGGCAGCAGCCAGGGAGAAGGCTTCACGAGCCAGCTCTTCAGCAACACCATCCATCTCATACAGAACACGACCCGGCTGGATCTGAGCTACCCAGTACTCGACGTTACCTTTACCTTTACCCATACGCACTTCAAGCGGCTTTTCGGTGATCGGCTTATCCGGGAATACACGGATCCAGATCTTACCTTGACGCTTGATGTGACGGGTCATAGCACGACGAGCCGCTTCGATTTGACGCGCAGTCAGACGGCCACGAGTGGTCGCTTTCAGGCCGAAAGAGCCAAAGGATACCTTGTCACCGCTGGTGGCTACACCACGGTTACGGCCTTTGTGCATCTTACGGAACTTCATACGTTTAGGTTGCAGCATCTCGGTTCCCCTTACTTACCACGACCTTTGCGCTTCGGCTGCGCCTTCGGCTCTTCAGCTACTACCGGCATACCGCCCAGAACTTCACCTTTGAAGATCCAAACTTTGATACCGATTACACCGTAAGTGGTGTGAGCTTCGGAGGTGGCGTAGTCGATGTCAGCGCGCAGGGTGTGCAGCGGCACGCGACCTTCACGGTACCATTCGGTACGTGCGATCTCGGCGCCACCCAGACGACCAGAAACTTCGATCTTGATGCCCTTGGCACCCAAACGCATTGCGTTCTGTACCGCGCGCTTCATAGCGCGACGGAACATAACACGACGCTCCAGCTGAGAGGCAACAGAGTCACCTACCAGTTGGGCATCCAGTTCCGGCTTGCGAACTTCGCTGATGTTGATTTGCGCAGGAACGCCGGCCAGTTTGGCCACCTTCAGGCGCAGCTTCTCAACATCTTCCCCTTTCTTACCGATTACAACACCCGGACGAGCGGTGTGAATGGTCACACGGATGCTCTTGGCCGGACGCTCAATGGTGATGCGGGAAACGGAAGCGTTCTTCAGTTCCTGCTTCAGGAATTGACGCACTTCGTGGTCGCTGAACAGGTTGTCAGCGTAATCTTTCTTCTCCGCGTACCAGGTCGAGGACCAGGGCTTGGTGATACCAAGGCGGATACCATTCGGATGTACTTTCTGTCCCATTGCTGCTCCCCTTACTTATCGGCCACAACCACAGTGATGTGGCTGGAGCGCTTCAGGATGCGATCGGCACGGCCTTTAGCACGCGGCATGATGCGCTTCATGGTCGGACCTTCATCAACGTAGATCTTGGCGACTTTCAGATCGTCGATATCCAGACCTTCGTTGTGTTCTGCGTTGGCAATGGCAGACTCCAGTACCTTCTTCACCAGGCTGGCAGCTTTTTTCGGGCTGAAAGCCAGGATATCCAGGGCACGGTCAACCGGCAGACCACGGATCTGGTCGGCAACCAGGCGAGCCTTTTGCGGAGAGGTACGGGCAAAACGGTGTTTAGCTAAAACTTCCATCTTCTACCCCTTAGCGTTTCTTCGCTTTCTTATCCGCAGCATGGCCGCGGTAAGTGCGAGTCGGCGCAAATTCGCCCAGCTTGTGACCGATCATGTCTTCAGTAACGAAAACCGGTACGTGCTGACGACCATTATGGACAGCGATGGTGAGACCAATCATATCAGGAATGATCATCGAACGACGGGACCAAGTCTTAACAGGCTTTTTGTCTCCGCTTTCCACCGCTTTCTCTACCTTCTTCAGCAAGTGCAGGTCGATAAACGGACCTTTCTTGAGAGAACGTGGCATGGTGAATCCTCTAAATTACTTGGTACGACGACGTACGATGTACTTATCGGTACGCTTGTTACTGCGGGTCTTCTTACCTTTGGTCGGAACGCCCCACGGGGTTACCGGGTGACGACCACCAGAAGTACGACCTTCACCACCACCGTGCGGGTGATCAACCGGGTTCATGGCAACACCACGAACGGTCGGACGAACACCACGCCAGCGCATGGCACCAGCTTTACCCAGCTGACGCAGCATGTGCTCGGAGTTACCTACTTCACCCAGGGTGGCACGGCCTTCGGCCAGCACCTTGCGCATCTCGCCGGAGCGCAGACGCAGGGTTACATAAGCACCGTCGCGAGCAACGATTTGGGCGTAAGCACCGGCAGAACGTGCGATCTGACCGCCTTTACCAGGCTTCAGTTCAACGTTGTGCACGGTAGAACCTACCGGAATGTTGCGCATCGGCAGAGCGTTGCCCACTTTGATGTCAGCTTCCTGGCCAGACACGATGGTGTCACCAGCTTGCAGACCTTTCGGGGCCAGGATGTAACGACGCTCACCGTCGGCGTACAGAACCAGAGCGATGTTAGCGCTGCGGTTCGGATCGTATTCCAGGCGCTCAACTTTGGCAGTGATGCCATCTTTGTTGCGCTTGAAGTCGATGATACGGTAGTGCTGCTTGTGACCACCGCCGATGTGGCGAGTGGTGATGCGGCCGGCGTTGTTACGACCACCAGTCTTGGACTTCTTGTCCAACAGAGCAGCGTGGGGCTTACCCTTGTGCAGCTCGTTGTTCACGACCTTAACGACGTGGCGACGACCCGCAGAGGTAGGCTTACACTTAACAATAGCCATTATCTAAACTCCTACTGCTTACTCAGCGCCGCCGACGAAGTCGATGTCAGCGCCTTCGGCCAGGGTTACGTAGGCTTTTTTCCAGTCGCTACGACGACCGAAACGAGCGCCGTGACGCTTAACCTTGCCCTTAACCACGCTGGTGCGAACGCCAGTGACCTGCACTTCGAACAGCTTCTCAACCGCAGCTTTGATCTCTGCTTTGGTAGCGTCCTTGGCAACCTTGAACACCATAGTGTTGTTCAGTTCGGCAGCCATGGTGCTCTTTTCAGAGATGTGCGGAGCCAGCAGCACTTTCAGCAAACGTTCTTCACGGATCATGCCAGCTTCTCCTCAATCTGCTTAACCGCGTCAGCAGTCATCAGAACCTTGTCAAAGGCGATCAGGCTAACCGGGTCGATGCCGTCTGCGTCACGTACGTCAACCTTGTACAGGTTGCGAGAAGCCAGGAACAGGTTCTCGTCAACTTCACCGGTTACGATCAGCACGTCGTTCAGTTCCAGCTCTTTCAGCTTGCCAACCAGTTCTTTGGTTTTCGGAGCTTCAACAGCGAACTTCTCAACAACGATCAGACGGTCTTGACGTACCAGCTCAGACAGAATGCTGCGCAGAGCGGCGCGGTACATCTTTTTGTTTACTTTCTGACCGTGGTCCTGCGGCTTAGCAGCAAAGGACACACCACCAGAACGCCAGATCGGGCTCTTAACGGTACCGGAACGAGCACGGCCAGTACCTTTCTGGCGCCACGGCTTTTTGCCGGTGCCAGTAACTTCAGCGCGGGTCTTCTGAGCACGGGTACCCTGACGGGCGTTAGCGGCGTAAGCCACTACTACCTGGTGTACCAGAGCTTCGTTGAATTCACGCCCGAAGGTAGTTTCGGAAACTTCAAGAGCGCTCTGCGCGTCTTTCATTACCAATTCCATTACTATCTCCTCAGACGTTACGCTTTAACGGCAGGCTTAACGATCACGTTGCCACCGTTGGCACCAGGGATTGCACCCTTAACCAGCAGCAGGTTACGTTCAACGTCAACACGTACCACGTCCAGGTTCTGAGTGGTTACACGCTCAGCGCCCATGTGGCCAGCCATTTTCTTGCCCTTGAATACCTTACCCGGGGATTGGTTTTGACCAATGGAACCCGGAGCACGGTGGCTCAAGGAGTTACCGTGAGTCATGTCCTGGGAACGGAAGTTCCAGCGCTTGATAGCACCCTGGAAACCTTTACCCTTGGATTGACCGGTAACGTCTACTTTTGCAACATCAGTAAAGATGTCGACTTTCAGCTCAGCACCCAGTTCGATGCCTTCGCCTTCACCTTCACCCAGGCGAAACTCCCAAGTGCCACGACCAGCTTCAACGCCAGCTTTGGCAAAATGACCAGCTTCAGGTTTGGTAACGCGGTTGGCTTTTTTGGCGCCAGCAGTTACCTGCAGAGCGCTGTAGCCATCAGTGTCCAGCGTCTTAACCTGGGTTACACGGTTCGGTTCTACTTCGATTACGGTCACAGGGATAGACACGCCTTCAGGAGTGAAGATGCGAGTCATACCTACTTTGCGACCTACAAGACCGATAGCCATTCTTCTAAACCTCTTTCCGCTTAGGATCTCAGCCTTAACCCAGGCTGATCTGCACGTCGACGCCAGCAGCCAGATCCAGACGCATCAGCGCGTCAACAGTCTTATCGGTAGGCTCAACAATGTCCACCAAGCGCTTGTGAGTACGGATCTCGTATTGATCACGTGCGTCTTTGTTCACGTGAGGAGAGATCAGTACGGTGTAGCGCTCTTTACGGGTGGGCAGCGGGATGGGACCGCGAACTTGAGCACCAGTGCGCTTAGCAGTCTCAACGATTTCCGCGGTAGACTGGTCGATCAGGCGGTGATCGAACGCCTTCAGGCGGATACGGATTCTTTGGTTCTGCATTGACCAGAGCTCCAACTCTAAGAAACACATAAACCAATCCCTTCACCACCTTCTTATGAAAGGGGAAGAGACGATTCGCTAACCATTCGACTCCAAATCGGAGTCGCTGTATGAATGACGCATATTGCGTCATGCATCCGAAGATGCACTCAAGCCAATTGCCTGAGCCGGACGAATTATACGCACCTTGCCGATAAACGCAAGGGCCTTTTTGTACAATCCGTCCCGATTTATTGGTGGCAGATCCTACCTCAATAAGATCAGCGGTTTTGTGCGCTAGGCCGCACTCTCGCGCGGTGCCGACGCGGGACTGGTCTGTTCATAACCATGCCCATAGTAGGTGTCGTACCCCCGACCGTACTGCGCCTTCATGGCCCCCTTCCCTGCCCGGTTCAGCACCACGCCTTCCAGCAGGATCTTGTTCTCCAATACCCGTTCCAGCGCGTTCTGAGCCAGGCGGGCACGGGTATGGTCGGCACGGACAATAAACAGCATCGAGCCCGCCGTGCGGGCCACCACCAGCGCGTCCGAGACGGCGTGCACCGGCGGCGTATCCAGCAGCACCACATCAAACTGTGCCCTCGCCTGCTGCAGCACACGACGGAAGCTGTCGCCGGACAGCGCTTCCAGCGGGTTCGATAACACCGTCCCGGCGGACAAGAGGGTCAAGCCACTGTCCTCATCCTGATACATGCACTGTTCCAGTGAGTGGGTGCCACAGAGGGCGTTGGTCAGGCCCGGTTGATAGGAGGGCAACTCGAAGGCTTTGCCCACCTTTGGCTTGCGAAGGTCACAGTCAATCAGCAGCACCCGCTTCACCTGTTGCAGTGACAGCGCCAGGCTGATCGCCGAGGTGGTCTTGCCCTCCCCCGGCAGCGCAGAGCTGATCGCCATCGCCAGGCCAGTGGAGTTCATGTGCTGAAGGGTGAATGCGGTACGCACGCTGCGCCACGCTTCACCAAATTCCGGCTGCCGTTTGTCAAAGTAGGTTTTGACCGTGGACTTGTCGTTCAGGCTTCTCACTTCGGGAACGATACCCAGCAGCTTGGCGGAGAGTTCCGATTCCACCTCACTGGCACGGCTGATGACGTCCACATAGCGCGCGTGAAGCAAGGCCATAAACGAGAACAGCAACAGGGACGCCACCAGCACCAGCGCCAGAATCGCCCCTTTCTGAGGTCGACTCGGCAGCAATGCGGGCAGCGCTTTATCGGTAAAGCGGGCAATCGCCTCGTTAAAGTCCCCGGCTACCCCGGTCTCTTTAATCCGGGTCATAAAGGTGTCATAGAGCTGTCGGTTGGTTTCCACCTCCCGTTGCAGCTCCCGGTACTGGCTTTCGTTCTTACTGAGCCCCTGGTAGTTCTGGCGAGCGGCCGCCAGCTCATCGGACAGAGTGGCTTCCTGAGAACGGGCCGAGCGGTACTCCTGTTGAATGCCACTAACCAGTTCGCGGATCTGTCGGCGCAATGCCACACGCACTTCGTTTAGCTCCGCCTCAGCGGTGATCATGGCCTTATGTTTGGGGCCATAGCGCTTAGACAGCTGCGCAACCTTTTGCTCCGCCTGGGACTCAGCGTCACGCAACCGCTGTACGCTGGGGTGACGGTTGATCTCCGGCAGAGACGCCAGTTCCTCAATGTCACCACCTCCTGAGCTCGATACGGTCCGTGCCACGGACTCCGCCGCGCTGCGTCGTTCACGGGCTTCGGACAGACGGTTAGCGATCTTCTCCAGTTCCTGGCTTTCCAGGGTCAGGAGTCCTTCAACATCCACCAGGCCCGCGTCTTCGCGAAACTGCTGCAACGACTCCTCCGACGCCCTCAGGTTGCTCTTGAGCTTTTCCAGGCGCTCCCGCATCCAGCCGGTGGCTTCCTGGGTCGCCACCAGTTTGTCTTCCATATAGGACTCGATGTAAGCCTGACCAATGGCATTCGCCACCTCGGCCGCCAGCTGCGGGTCCTGCGCTTCAAACTGGATGCTCACCAATTGGGTATTGCGCACGGGCTTCAGGGTCAGGCGCTGATAGTACTCACCAATCACCTGCTGGCGCAGGCGATACGCTTGCTCCTCCGCGGTAGGCGGTGGCCCGGCGTCAGCACTGCCAAACAGTCGGCCCAACTGTTGTTGGACCCACCCTTTGACCATGGCCAGGCCAAAGCCGCTGCTCTGGACCGGCACAAACTCTTTCTGTTCGGTCAGCCTCAGCTCATCGATGACCGTTTCGGCAATCTTGCGGGACTGAATGATTTCGTACTGGGTTTGGAAGTATTCATCCCGACTCGAATCCACGCCGTACACCCCCTCAATGGAGACCACCTTGGACGGGGTGTTCTCCAGCAGCAGGGTGGCAGTGGACGCGTAGATGGCGGGAAGGCGGGTGACGTACAAGGCCGCCACAATGGTGGTTACCAAGGTGGCCAGCAATATCCACCAGCGATAGCGGGCCAATACCGCCATGCGGCCACTGATCCCCACCCACTCCATCTTCAGACCAGGCTCCTGACGGACTCCAGCATCGCGATTCATAGGGTTCTCCGGGTTCTCAGTGGGCATTCAGAAGAATGAGTCTTCGATGTAGATGGAATCCCCTGGCTGTACCTCTGAGGCCATAGAGACTTCGATAATGCGTTCACCATTTGGGGTTTTGCGGGTCAGTGAGATGTCCCTGGAGGACGCCCGCTCGGTTAAACCGCCCGCCAGCGCCACCGCTTTGCGCACGGTCAGCCCTGGCTGAAAGGGATAGCCACCCGGACGGCGTACTTCACCGTTGATAAAGAAGGGACGGTACTCGACGATGCTCACCGAGACGCTGGGGTTGATCAGGTAGTCCCCTTTCAGGCCCTTATGGATCAGCTGCTCAACCTGGCTCAGGCGCAGCCCGGAAAGGCGTATCTGGCCCAGGTAGGGATAGGAGATGCTGCCGGATTCACCCAGACGGATTTCGGAGATGCTCAGGTCCGGCTCTCCAAATACCTGGATCCGGATCTGATCGCCCGGGCCCAATAGGTATCCCGCGGCATCGTTGGCTGATACCGCCGAACACACCAGCCACAAACACGCAATCCACCACTTCATCGATTTACCTCACAGTGCCAGTGTCATCACCAGACCGAATTGATTTTTATCGTAGTTCAACTGCGGGTCGGTGCGAGTCGAACTGTTGTCCCAGTAGCTATAGAAGGGCTCAAACTTGAGCCAGCGACGAAACTCGTAGATGACCCCGACGCGGATCTTTGTGACCTCATCTTCGCGGTCATCCCCGGTGTAGTCCTTATCGGCATAGAGCAGTTCCAGATTGGTGGCCCAACGTTCCTGCCAATAGTGTTCCCAGCCTAACTCATAGCTGGACTCCTCCACGTAGTCGCCATTGGTGAAGGGATCTTTACTTTCTCGGGCACTGATCAGCTCAAGGGTGGAGTAAGTGGTGGGTCGCCAGATAAAGGCCACGTCCCAGGCAAAGCCGGTAAAGTCTTCCCGGCCGCTGTCATCAAACCGTTTGTCTTCAACACCGAACGCCGCCCGCCCTTCGCTCTTAGCGGTGGCTTCCCAGATAACCCCCACCAGGCCGCGAGTCACGTTACTGTCCCGGCTGAGCTGACCCGGCTCTACCCGGTCATAACTGATGTCGCTGTCGGAGAGGTCCAGTAACAGCTTGGTGCGGGCACCCACCCGCCACTTGGCGGTGGCGCCATAACGGAAAGTGTCATAGTCGCGGTATTGGCTGCGCTCGCGGAAGTTGTCGTAGGTGCGTTGGTAGTAACCCAGGTTCACGCCCAGCTGCATCCGAGCCGTTTGCGCCCCGAACTCGTAAGCACCATAGGCGTCGTGTTCAGTGAACTCTACCGGCTCATCGGTTTCGCTGAACTCGGCAATGCCGGTACCCCGGGCTTGATGACCCTTTATGTAGTCATAGGTGGCGTCAACGCGATGGCGGGCGGTAAATTCATGATGACCAATCAGATTGAGGTCATGATCAATGTAGTTGTCATCGGAGGAATCAAAGTAGCTGGCCGCATCGAGGACATAGCCAGCCTTGAGGTGGCTGATCCGCCGCCCCCAGACAAATTGCAGTTCCGGTGTGATCCGCAGGTACTGCGAGTCCAATGACTCGGCACTGGTGTGCAGCAGGTTGTCGTCGTAACCGTACTCCAGTCCCATGGTCGGTTGAAACTGTACTCCCTCTCCCAGTCTCAACCGTGCTGGTTCAAACTCCGTGGCACTGACGCCCGTCGCCAATGCCGCCAAAATCCATCCCCAATGTTGTTTCACGCGCCACCCCATATGGATCAGTAAGCGTTATCGTGAACAAAGCCCTTCCTCAGCGTCAGAAACAGGATCTGGATATCAAGAACCACAGACCAGTGGGTAATGTAGTGCATGTCGTGCTCTACCCTCTTGGCCATCTTGTCCAGGGTATCGGTCTCGCCCCGCCAGCCATTGACCTGGGCCCAACCGGTGATACCTGGCTTTACCTTGTGCCGCAACATGTAACCTTGAATCAAAGCCCGGTACTGCTCGTTATGCGCTACCGCATGAGGCCTTGGCCCGACCACGGACATCCGCCCCTGCAGCACGTTGATGAACTGTGGCAGCTCATCCAGAGACGTCCGGCGTATAAACGCGCCTATCCTAGTGATCCGACTGTCGTTTCTTGTTGCCTGTTTTATAGTAGTCCCATTTTCCACACAGGTCATGGAACGGAATTTCCAGACTTCAATTCGACGGCCGTCCACGCCGTAACGCACCTGCTTAAACAACACCGGCCCACGGGACTCCAGCCGTATCCCCGCCGCAATCAACAGCATTGGAATGGCAAACACCAGCAGGGCCACGCTGGCGATGGTGAGGTCTTCGGCCCGCTTCAGCGCCCCCCAGGGCCCCCGGATCGGCGACTCGTAAACGCTCAGAGTGCGCATCCCACCCACGTCGCACCAGGCGGCATTAACCAGGTTGTAGACAAAGAAGTTGGGCACAATATGCACCTGACTGGTGGTGTTGGCGCAGCGTTGCAGGATGGCGGATATGCGGTCTTCCGCTTTCAGGGGCAGGGCCACGAAGATCTGATCAATGCCCCCTCGGGCCGCCAGCTCAATCGCATCGTCCACGTCCCCCATCACCTTGGTCTGCACCATGGGGTCCAGCCGGTGTCGCTCACGATCATCGTAGAAACCCTGCACCCGCACACCAAGACCGGGCTGGCGCTCCAGCGCTTCCGCCAGCTGTATCCCCAAGGAGGTCGCCCCGACCACCAGCGCCGTTTTGGTATTTTTCCCCTGCGCACGTTGCCGGGTCAGATACTGACGACAGGCCCAACGCCAGGACACCAACAGCACCGCCACGATCGTGCACCAGTAAGCGAAGCCAATCCGGCCAAAGTTCTCCCCCAGCTTGAGAAAGTACAACCCGAGCACCAGCAGGATGGTGACCGACACCCACACCAGCAGCGTCACCAGCACCACTTCGGAAAATGGCGCCAGACGCCAGGAGCGGTAAAGCGAGAAGATCTCCGACAGGTACACCATCAATAGCGCCGCGATGACCCCCCAAAGCACCAGCTCCTTGACCGGCATATAGACCGGGCCATCAAACAGGTACACGAGCCCCAACCCGGCTAATACTGCCACCACATCAAACACCCGGGCCAAGCCAACAGGCATCCCTCCATTGACGCCTGATGGAAACTCACTCTGGGTCATACCACCTACCTCCTGAACCGAACTGCAGTGCACTGCGAAAACGACACAGGGCCGGATGCACACTGGCATCCGGCCCTGCTCAGGTTATTGTCCCGACACCCGGTAGGTGTCATTACTGAACGACGTCCCACCGATGGGGCCCCCCGTCGACAGAATCAGCTGGTCCCCGAAGGTGCCAAATGCGGCCCCGTGGGTCGGGAACAGCGCATCCCCAAGGTATTGCCACTGATTGCTGCCCGGGTCGAACTCCTCGTACTGCGGGAACACGTTGTTGGTGACGCCACTGGCGTACTCGCCGCCAAGGACCTGGATCCGTCCATTGATGGTGCCTACCGCAAAGGTCCGGCGTCCGGTCAGCAGGTCCGGTCCCCGTCGCCACTGGTTACTGGACGGGTTGTAGATCTCCATCGTATTGAGCTGGCCATCCAGGCTAGTGCCATCAGCCAAACGATGACGTCCGCCCAGCACATACAGCTCACCATTAAGGACCGCCGTACCCGGGTTATCCCTGACCTGGCTCATGCTCGGTCCGGTCCGCCAGCTGTTGCTGCCCGGGTCATAGACCAGAAGGCTGGCCACTGAGGCACCGCTGCCATTCATGCCGCCGGCGATATAGATCTCATCACCGATGGCTTCCGCCCGGATCCCGCCCAGTGCCACCGGCATGGGCGCCAATGCCTGCCAGCTGTTGCTGCCCGGGTCATAGCGATAGCTTTCGGTGACCGCGCCATTGAAGGGACCGGAAGAACCGCCAAACACGTAAAGCGCACCGTTGTAAGCGGCGACCGCACCATTCTCAACGGCGGTACCCGGTTTCGCGGCCAGGGTTTGCCAACTGTCGGCACCGATGTCATAGGCATAATGGGTGTTGACGTGTCCGGACGCGGTTTTGCCACCCACCACGTGCAACTTGCCGTTCAGAATGGCACTGCCACTGTCGAGCAGCTCTGCCGGGGCATCCGCGCCGGCATCCCAGCATGGGGTACTGGCCAGGGCCAGTACCGATACCACGCCCGCACCAAACTCACCGACATAGATGTCGCCATTGCGTGCCGCCAGCGGCAGAGGGTCCACCAGGTCCGCAAACAGTTTCTCCGCCAGCACCACCTGATCGCCGTCAGCATTCAGCTGCAGGCGGGTAACGCCATCATCCTTGGAGTAGTAGGTCACCATCAGGTCGCCATTGAGCGCACCGCAGGCGCGGTTAGACCGAAGCTCGACGATGCCGTTGGCCGACTTGTTGTTGCCCAGCGAGAAGATCTCAGGCTGGTAGTTCGGCAACGGTGCCACGTTCTGGTAACTGCCGTCCTTAAAGACACACTCGTCACGGGTCGGGTTGGGGTGGCCGTAGTACTCTCCCGCTTCCAGCTTCAGCAGTAGATCTGGTTGAGTGCCAGGGTTGTCGCCCCCCTCATCGTAGGGAGCAGGGTCACCAAAGCCACTGCAATCCGGTGTCGGCTTGGGCGGATAAGCCCCTTTCACCCCGAGGCCATTATCGGTCGCGTACGCCTGACCATTGCTGTGGAACACAAAGTCATAGGTGTTACGCAGCCCGGTCACCCAAGTCACCACATCACAGGGATTAGGACCGAAGATGTCGGGGCTGTTGTCGCAGGTGCCATCAAAGCCCGCGGCAAACACATCCGCCACCAGGATCGCCGCCGATAAGGGCTGCTCGGCCCGGTCACCAAACTCCGTGTTGGCCACATTGGGGTCTACCGCTGCACCCGCTCCGGTAATGCCACCAATGGCAATGTAGAGCCGGTTGTCCGGACCGAAGTGCAGACTGTTGGGGCCGTGGTTGGCCTTGGCCCGCGGCAGGCCGCTGATCACCACCTCCGACTCGGCAAAGTTGTCACCGAACAGCCGGGTCACTTCACCGGAATTAATGATGCCGTTATTGGTGGAGGCACTGGAGTGGTTCACCCACAGCGAGAACCCATTGGGATCCGATGGGTCATCGTGGTACACCTCGATGCCCAGCGTCATCCTTGAACCGTGACGATCGGTCAGACCGGTGATCACCTGGTCATCCACAACCCGCAACTGATCATCAAAGGTCAGGGCATGGATGGTGCCAAACAACTCGGTGACATAGAGTCGGTTATCCGGGCCCCAGACCATCGCAGTGGGGAAGTCGAGCGGGTGGCTGCTGACCTTGCTAAAGCTCCAGTCCGCGCTGCCACCACCGGAACCGCCACCACCCGAGCCACCGCCACCACTTCCCGGTGCACCCAGGCTCTCCACAGAGAACGACTCGAACTGGTACACCAGTGCACTGGCGCCGTTACGGTGGCTGGCCATGATCCCGGTAAAGGTTCGGGTACCGATAACCGGATCGATACCGGCCGCATCAAAGCTGAAGAACTCTGGCGCGATATCAAAGCTGCCCAGGTTGGTTTCACTGCCGCCATTAATGCTGTAGCGGGCACTGATGCTCTGGGTTTCCGGGTTGGCCACCAGGGCCAGGGTCAGGGTATCGCTGGACAGATCGCCCACGTTAGCGTCGAACTTACCCTGCACCGAACCGGCGGACTCATAGATGAACTCAACAACCGGACCACCGCCGGCGGAGTTGTACACCAGCTTGATAAAGTGGTCTTCGTCATAGCCGAACCACAGACCGGCCTGTTCATACTTGCCGGAACCCGCAGGCGGCTCCACCAGCACTGTACTGATGCGGGCGATGTGATTGGGGCCGGCATAGCCCACACCCAATGCGTTATCGAGGTTGTTGATGCTCTGGTGTTGCAGCCCTTTGGTGGTGGTCACCACCAACCGTTCGGTGGAGGTGTTCACATCCAGGTTATCCGGCAGATAGCCACTGCCTTTGCTGGTCGGCTGCAGGTAGGTGAAACCGGTGCCGATGCCGTTGCCATCGAGGTAGCCCTCTACCGAGTCATCAAACTCAAGGACGTAAGGCAGCGTCACTTTCACGTCACTGCAGAGCACCGGGCCACAGAGCTCACCGGTGCCTCCACCACCGCCGCCCCCACCGCCGTTCGGGTCGGTCAGAGTCAGGGCCACCGTGACCTGGGCCGAGCCCACTCCGGTTGAGAACAGAGTCACGGTATCGGAATAGCTGCCAGCACTGAGGCCGTTGGTATCCACACTGAAAGTCACGGTGGCCGGTGTGCTGTCGCCGCCCAGATCCAGGCTGAGCCAGGCCGCATCGTGCTCCTCACTGAACACCAGGTTACTGCCATCCGATGCGGTGACCTGCGCGGTCGCCGACAGGATGCCGCTGTCGATCTCACCGGAGAGGCTAATGGAGGTCGGTGACGCCAGCAGGGAAACCACCTCTTCACCCACCACAAAGCTGCCCTGGGTGTATTGGCTGCCGTTGGTGGTCACCAGCTCGACATCAATGGTGTGCAGCCCATCAGACAGGCCATCCACGTTGAAGGGGTATGCCGTACGATCTGGCGCCGTCCCCGCGAAGTCGTAGGGTGCCACCCCTTCGGTCTTAGTGGAGGAACCGCTCAGACCCGGGTTATCCAGGTAGAAGCGGACTTTACTGACGCCATTATCCGGTGAGGTAAAGATGTAAACCGGTCCGCTGAGGCTCTGGCCACCCAGCGGCACGGCGCCGCTGCGATCAGGCTGAGTACTGACCAGCAGGCTGTAGCCGCTGCTGCCACTGCTGAGTACCGTCAGGGACACCCCATGGCTGACGCTGGGATAGCCGGTCACCGAAGCCGTAATGGTGGCGCTGTAGCTGCCGACCCCAAGGCCGGTGGAGTCCACCTGGAATCCCACGCTGCCCGGCACCGCCTGAGTCGAACTGTCCAGGGTAAGCCAACTGGCGGAGCTCGACAGGTTGGCCGTCGCCGAGCTGCCATCGCTCAGGGACAACGCCACGGAACCGGTTTGCTGTTGTTCACCAGTGACGCTGAAGCTTTGGGAGTCGGAGGCAAAGTTCAGGGTCGGGGTGGTCCCTCCCCCGCCGTCACCCACGGTAAAGGTGGCCGAGGCTTCAAAGGCGCTGCCACTTTGCGGGGTCACCAACACCGCAATGGTGTGGCTGCCGCCTGACAGGCTGTCTGCATCGAAGGGGTTACCCGCACCACCACTGGCGGTACCGGCAAAATCATAGGGAGCGATGTTTTCGGTCTGGAAGGTCTTTCCGCCCACCGCCGTATCCAGATAGAACTTCACCTGGCTCAGAGGCTGGGAGGGCTGGTAGAAGATGTAAACCGTGCCACTGATCTCTGCGCCATTAAGAGGTTCAGAAACGCTCTTATCGGGCAACTGACTGACACGCAGTTCGGCGTGAAGGGAAAAACTCAGAAACAGCAGAGCCAACAGGGCCCCAAAACGTCCACGGAAAAGACTTAGCATCGCTTATCGCTCCCAACCTGGAATGGCAGTTCCGAACACGAAGAGAGAGATGACGCTTCCCTGTCGCCTCTCGAGCCTGAATGGCCGATGAAACGTTAAAAAGCATAGCGCAAGGCCCTAAATTATCTGCTTAAACCCCCGCTCAATCAGGGCAACAGACTGATATGTGGCCTTATTTTTTTTCACAGATTGCATAGGCCCGATGGGTCTTTGAGTTATATCTGAGGAAATCAATCAATTAGACATGGGACTAACCACAATGAGGTATCACAACCGATGTTCAGATCAGACTCTGGTCATAACGCCGATAGTACAGCCACAACAGGCCGAGCCCCGCCCCATACAGACCGGCCCCCGAGACAATCAATAACGCCAGCTCATGCGCCCCGCCTACTGCGGCCTTGGCCAGCAGGTCGCGAAGCCACCACAGGCAGAGCGCCATGACCGACGAGATCCCCAAAGCCGGCCACAGCGCGGCAAACAGGGGAGTGAGCGGCGCCTGCAACAGCACCGCGACCGCCCGCAGGTAGACCACCATAAACAGCAGCGTTACCACCAACAGGCTCCAGGTGAAGGGCACCAGACCCAACTGAATGGTGCTCAGCAGCACCACGGACATCACCACCAGGCGGGCAACGTGTATCCTGAGCTCGCGCTGAGGTTGTCCGGTCGCGCGGAAAACCACGGACAAGACGGTGATCACCGCTTGCACCAGCCCCACCAGACAGAGCACCTGAAGCACCTCAATGGTCGGCGCCCACTGCTCGCCAAAGATGGTTTCGATAAAGATGTCTGCCACCATAAACATCCCCATCAGCATGGGAAACACGATGTAGCAGGTCGAACGCAGCGCTTTACCGATGCCATCGAGCAGGGCCTTTGGATCATCCTGCAAACGCGACAGAGCAGGAAACAGCACCTTGACGATCTCCTGGCAGATATTGCGAATGGGGACAAACATCAGCTTGTACGCCAGGGTGTAGTAGCCCAATGCCTCCGCCCCCAGAAAGCGGCCCACCAGCAGGTAATCCAGATTGTTCATAAAGTACTGGAGGTAGTGCAGTCCCAGGATATTGGCACTGAAGTTAAACACGTCCTTCAGGGCGGGCACGGAGAGCACCAGGCTCGGACGCCACGGACAGTGCCACCACATCATCACCGCCTTAAAGGTTTGCTGTATCAGGGGTTGGGCCACCAGCGCCCAGATGCCGTAGCCATTGAGCGCCATCACCACCACGGCGGTGCCGGTACTCAGGTGAACCACGGTATCGATGATGGTGAGACGCTTAAACCGCATGGCACGGCGCATCAGTGCCTGGGGGATGGTACTCAGGGCGGACAGGGTAAAGGACACTGAGAGGATTTGGCTTATCAGCGTCAGCTCGGGGCGTTGATAGAAGGCCGCAATCAGCGGCGCCGCGAGGAAGAACAGGCAGGACACCGTCAGGCCGATGCCCAGGTTGACCCAGAACAGGGTGGAGTAATGCACCTGCGTCAGGTTGTTACGCTGAATCACCGCGGCAGAAAAGCCGGTGTCGGAAAGGATCATCGCCATCCCGGACAACACCGTCACCATCCCCATCAAACCAAAGTCTTCCGGGGTCAGCAGCTTGGCCAGTACCGCCGTAATAAACAGCGTCGCCAGTTGTTGCAACTGGCGACCACCCAGAGTCCAGCTCACGGCGTGTACGGTTTTTCGCAATAGACTCATCCCGGCACTCCGTTGCGGTCTTTCCTTGTCACTGCCTGCACCGCTACTCCTCAGCGAGTTTTATCGGTCGTGAAGCGCTGCTTCGACGGCGGGCCTTGCCCAGCAGGTAGCCTATCGAAGCTCGCCATCCGGCCCGGTCGAGGGCAAACCGAATGGCCTGCCACTTATCCTGCCGGGAGCCGATATAGGCCAGCGCGGTCGCCGCTACCTTGGAGCGATAACACTCCTCGCCAATCACCGCCCGGTGTTTCTCAACGGCGCGTAAACGTCGCTCTATCTGGGGAATCGACAGCTCTTTGGCACTGTTACTGATGCGCCCGTGGGAGCCGTCGCTGAACAGGCACAGGGGTTCGGCAACGTATTGCAGTGGCTGACGCAGGGCATAGCGCAGGAACAGATCCCAGTCCTGGGAGCACACCAGCGTTTCGTCAAACCCCTCCTCACGCAACACGTCAGTCCGACCTAGCACCCCACTGGTGCCACAGATGCGGTTGTAACGATACAGACGCTGGGGGCTGATCCGTTTCAACGGCAGCACCTGAACGTGGCCGTTCTCGATCACCCGGTACCCGCATAAGCACAGTTCAGCGTCACCGATCGCCTCGACCTGGCGGGACAACTTATCCGGCACCCATTGGTCATCATCATCCAGAAAAGCGACCCAGTGGCCCTGGGCTTCCTGTATCCCGCGGTTGCGAGCGGCACAGGCCCCCCGATTCTCCGGCTGGCGCAGGTAACGCAGGGCCATCGGCGGCTCCCGCAGCGCTTCGGTGTAGTCTTCCGAAGAGCAGTCATCCACCACCAGCAACTCGATGTTGGGGTAATCCTGAGCCGCCACACTGGCTATCGCCTTGGCCAGGCGTTCCGGACGGTTGTAAGTGGTGATCACAACAGTGATCAGTTTCGGCGTATTCATCCTCCCCTCCCCTCGCGCGCAAGCTGGCAGAACGCTGCGGCGGACTGACGCCAACTGTAGTTGGCCGATAAGGACTTGATGGTTTTTGCCACCTCGACCCGGCGCTCGGCCTGGTCAAGGTGGGCTTGTAACTGAGCCAGCAGATCCGCCACGTTGTCGGCTTCAAACAGCACCCTCGGATCGCTGGCAACGACATCCGCATTTTCCGGCACGTCGGCACACAATACCGGACGTCCCGCCCCCATTGCGGTCAGCAGGCTGTTGGACATCCCCTCCAGCACCGAGGGCAGGACAAACAAGCTGCAACTGGCCATCAGGGTCGATAACTCCCGCTGTCCGACGTGGCCCAGAAACAGCACATCATCCGACGCCATCTGTTCCAGCTTAGTCTGGTATTCCTGAGACTTGCACTTACCGCCCGCCACCACCAGCATTGGCCGGGACTCTGGCGGCAGTTGTCGATGGGCCTGCAGCAACACATCGAGGCGCTTCACCGGGTCAAGCCGGCCGGCATAGAGCAGGTACCCTTCCGGCTCCAACCCCAGCCGTTCCAGATAACCGGGGATCGGCTCCGCCAAAGGGGTAATCCCGTTGGGGATGTAGATGGTGTCCAGCTGCCGAGCCGCAAAGTAGCGCTGCATCGCCAGGCTGTTCACCGTGCACTGGTGGGCGATGTGCGTCGCGGCGTACTCACCCAGCTCCAATACCTTCTGATTCAGGCCGCGCCACCCATCCCGCTGGCTGTCGATGGCACGCAGGCAGGCGACGGTGTGGGCCCCGAACAACCGGCCTATCACGGACAGTAAGCTGGGCCCGGAGGCAAACAGAAACAGCGTGTCGGGCCGGATCCTGACGATGGTGTAAAGCAACAGCCCGAGTGTACAGAGCGCATGGCCCAGCCGCCCAAGCCACTTGGGCGCCTCCAGCAGGTGAACACCGTCCTGTTCAGTGCGCTGAAACCACCAGCCTTTGCCCCTGCCCGCGACCCAGGGCTCAATATCGGGGATCCGTACGCTCTCTTTCGCCAGCTCGCGGATGGCGTTCTCCACCCCCCCGTAACTGGAGTGGTAACCCCGTCCTCCCAGCCAGGCCACCTTAAGTCGCTGCGTCATTGCGCCGTTGCTCCATCCAGTAACAGTGAAGAATGCCCAGCCACACCCAGATGTAGTTGCCGCCTAGGAAGATGCCGTCGTTATGAAACAGCGCATGAAACCCATAAGGTGCCAAGGCAACCAGCAGGGCCACCCCAAACATCCGCTTGAGCGTGGCCAGGTAATAGATGAGCAGGCCGGCGCCCACCAGCCCATAGACAAACAGCATCTTCACGGCGTGATTATGGATGCCGCGATACACCACCACTTCGGCGTTATTGATGTGGTAAAGCCGGTGCCAATACTGGTCAGCGAGGTCACTCGCCTCAATCAGCCAGCCGTGCCCCAACGGGTTATCCCAGAACAGTTTCAGCCCAAGCATGGTCAGAGGTACGCGGGCCTGCATGCTGGAATCGGTGGTACTGAAGATCCTCAGGTCCAGCAGCTGTGACGCCAATGCGAACAACACCGGCGCCAGCAACAACAGTCCGGTCACCAGCAATACGCCCACCCCACGATGCTTGTGGCAAACCAGATAATGCAGGGGCAACAGCAGCAACAGGCCGCCAATGGTGGAACGGGTGCCGGAGAACACCGCGGCCGCGAACAGCAGCGCGATCAGCGCCCAGGTCCAGCGAGGGCTCAGAGGGTTGAGCGCCGGTGCTCGCTGGGAAGCGTAGTAGAGCAACCCCACCACCAGCGTGATCTGATAGCCGAGGTGGATTGGAGAGTAGGACAAGCCTCGCGAGCGATACTGGTCCTGATAGGCGCCGCCTCCGGACTCCTGTTCAATCGCAAAGATCTGCGCCCGATCCAAACCCTGCCACTGTTCAAACCGGTATTTCAGGTCCCACGCGGGCTGAAAATCGAGCCCCTGCAGGACCGCGACAAACGCGGTCAGCGCCACCACGGCAAAGAAGATCCGCACCACCACCCGGACCCCATAGAGGTGGGCAATAAGAACAGTAAACAGAAACGCCAGAGCAGGCTGAAGCACCCACTTAACCACCATAAGCAGGGTACCTGGCCAATCCAGCGTGCCCCACAGCGTCGTGATCATGCCGACAGCCGCGATGCCAGCCAGGGTGGACAGATGGACGTTACCGCGGGTCAGATCTGCCCAGGGCACACGATAGAGGGTCGCCAGCCAGCCCAGCCCCAACAGCAGCACCCAGACCCGCACCGGCAATCCGGCTTCCAGCTTGACCATGGTCACCGCCAGACACCAGAACAGGGCAAAGATCGCCAGCGCCAGCATGGCCAGCGGGTGCGTACGCTCAGTCGCGATGACGGCGCTCATTGGTCACCGCCCAATAACGCTTTGCGATGCAGGCTGAGTACCCGCTCCAGCGAGTACTGATCCCGCACTTTGGTCATCGCGCGACTGGCCATGCCATCCATGTGTGGCCCATCGGCCCTGGCCATGGCGTCGGCGATACTGTCCGCCTCCCAATCGGCGCTCAATACTCCATCAACGCCGTCTTCAATCACCTCGGCACAGCCGTAGTTGGGGGCAGCCACGCAGACACACCCCGCCGCCATCCCCTCAAGCAGGGCTTTAGGCATCGCTTCATAATTGCTGACCAGGAAAAACCAGCGGTATTGGGTCAGCGCGTCACGCACTTCGTGATTGGGCCGCACCCCCAGAAACCGGCATTCGGCACCCACTTTGGCCGCATGCGCCTCCAGCTCCCCCCGCAACGGACCATCGCCGTAGAGGTCCAGCGGCAATTGGCGTTTTGCGCAGGCTTCAATCAGGTTAAACAGGTTCTTAAAGGACATCAGCCGGCCCACATAGACCCCACGATTGGGCCTTTGCGAGGGCGCATCATGCGCCCTCGCCGTGCTTTCCAGCTCGATAAAATTGGGACAATGGCTGACGTTGGGGCCACCGGACGTGGCGCGATAGTCGCTTTCAGTGCAGACCAGCGCGTGGTCGGAACACGCCAGTGCCAGTCGATCCAGTGGCCAGGAAAAGGCCAGCCGGGCGTACTGCTTTCGGTCCAGGTGCCGGCGCCATAGTGAGTGGCCATAACGGTAAACAAATCGGCCGCCAAGCAAGAGTCGGGCGGTGAGGCCAGTCCAGCAGCCACTGGTCTGGTGGTTGATCATCGCCGTAGCCTGGGTAAACGCGTCTCGCTGGAGCCAGGGCCCCGCCACGGAGTAGAACAACTTACCCAGCCCCGTTCCAGCCCAGGCTGGCGCGGGCAGCACGGTGATGCCGGGATGCAGCCGGCCCGCCTTCTGCTCCTCGGCCACCAGCGCGGGATCATCCGGGTGATAGGTAAACCACACTACCTGCTCGGCCAGGCCCGAGTTCAGATAGGCTTCGAAGATCACCTTCTCCTTGGAGAGGATCCCCATCTGTTTCCAGCGCGTCGCGGACATGCCGTAGGAGAAGATCACCAGGACCACGTTGCTCTGCCCCATCACCCCTCCCCCCGGGACACCGCCCGTAACCAGCGCACCCCTTTGCGCAGCGACTTCGGCGCCACAAAGCGGGCGAAGGCGGTGCAGATGGCGCGGACCTGATCACCATCCCCACGCCAGGTACTGGCATGGTGCAGACACAGAGCCGACAAGGAGAACAGGGCCTGATGCTGACGCCGACTCACGGTGATGGTGCCCTCCTCCTCGTTCCGTTCAGCCAGAGGTTGATTGACTCCCATAAAGCGCACCCCGTGACGCAACAGGCGCAGGTAGAGCTCATAGTCCTGCGCATAGCGGTACGCTTCGTTGTAGCCCCCCACCCGCTGCAAAACGGTCCGGCGAATATTGAAGGCGGAGTGGACGAGAATATTGCGGTGTTGCAGCGCCTCGGCAATGGCGTCGTGCTCAGCGGGCACGGTCAACTGGTAGTGCCGTTCGCCGTCAATCACCCGGGTGTCACTGACGATCACCCCCACCTCCGGGTGAGCCTGAAACCGCTCAACCACCTGATCCAGCCGCTCTGGCGAGAAGCGATCGTCATCGTCCAGCCGGGCAATGAACTCTCCCCTGCACTGCGCCAACCCCCGATTCAGGGAGCGGGTCAAACCCAGGTTCTCCGGGTTCTGAATCACCCGGATTGCACGCCGCCGAGCTGGGGGGATCTCTGCCAACAGCCGCTCGGCCGAGACGTCCGGGTCATCGAGCACGAGAACCACTTCAAAACGGACTGACGATCTACCGAAAATGGATTGCAGGGCAGTAATCAGGCTTGGACGGCCCAATGAGGCGATCAATACCGAGATTTGGCAACGCTGCTCATTACAGATGGGGGCGGCAGACTCTGCCGGGGGATGCTCATCCGTTCTTTCCACTTGCATTCGCCTCCGAACCACGCAACCGACTCAGAAAGAAGAGATATAAGCGTAGACAAAAAGTCAGAAAGGGCCGGATAGAACGGGGATTTTTTAGCGGGATTTTTCTGGAGCGGACAAACAAAAAGGGCGCCTTACGGCGCCCTTTTCTGGCTTATAGCAAGCGTTGATTACTCAACGATCTTAGCTACAACACCAGCACCTACGGTACGGCCACCCTCACGGATAGCGAAACGCAGGCCTTCTTCCATCGCGATCGGAGCGATCAGGGTAACAGTCATCTGAATGTTGTCACCCGGCATTACCATCTCAACACCTTCCGGCAGCTCGATGGTGCCAGTGATGTCGGTGGTACGGAAGTAGAACTGAGGACGGTAGCCTTTGAAGAACGGGGTGTGACGACCACCTTCTTCTTTGGACAGAACGTACACTTCAGAGGTGAACTTGGTGTGCGGGGTGATGGAGCCCGGCTGAGCCAGAACCTGACCACGCTCAACTTCTTCACGCTTGGTACCACGCAGCAGAACACCACAGTTCTCACCAGCACGGCCTTCGTCCAGCAGCTTGCGGAACATTTCAACACCGGTACAGGTGGTCTTGGCGGTGTCTTTGATACCAACGATTTCTACTTCGTCGCCAACTTTAACGATACCACGCTCAACACGACCGGTAACTACGGTACCACGGCCCTGGATGGAGAATACGTCTTCGATCGGCAGCAGGAAAGCACCGTCTACAGCACGCTCCGGCTCAGGGATGTAGGTGTCCAGAGCTTCAGCCAGTTCCAGGATCTTAGCTTCCCACTGAGCGTCGCCTTCCAGCGCTTTCAGAGCGGAACCTTGGATTACCGGAGTGTCGTCGCCCGGGAAGTCGTACTCAGACAGCAGTTCACGAACTTCCATCTCAACCAGCTCGAGCAGCTCTTCGTCATCAACCATGTCACACTTGTTCAGGAACACGATGATGTACGGTACGCCAACCTGACGGGACAGCAGGATGTGCTCACGGGTCTGCGGCATCGGGCCGTCAGTAGCAGCACAAACCAGGATCGCGCCGTCCATCTGGGCAGCACCGGTGATCATGTTCTTAACGTAGTCAGCGTGACCAGGGCAGTCAACGTGAGCGTAGTGACGGGTCTCAGTATCGTACTCAACGTGAGAAGCGGCGATGGTGATACCACGCTCGCGCTCTTCCGGAGCGTTATCGATCTGGTCGAACGCGCGAGCTTGACCACCGTTGGCCTTGGCCAGAACGTTGGTGATAGCAGCGGTCAGAGTGGTTTTACCGTGGTCAACGTGGCCGATGGTACCAACGTTAACGTGGGGTTTCGTACGCTCAAATTTTTCTTTAGACACGACGTCTTTCCTTTCAATTTGCGACCAGGCCCAGAGGACCTGATCTGTTAACGAACTGAGTTCTTTGTTGCCTTTTCAGGCATTAGTATCCGCGCGCTTCGATAACCGCTTGCGCTACGTTCTGCGGGGCTTCGGCGTACTCGCTAAACTCCATGGAGTAGGAAGCACGACCTTGAGTCGCAGAACGCAGGTCGGTGGCGTAGCCGAACATTTCAGCCAGCGGCACCCTAGCACGCACGATCTTCAAACCGGCAGCTCCATCGTCCATACCTTCGATGATGCCGCGACGGCGGTTAACATCGCCAACCACGTCGCCCATCCAATCCTCAGGAGTGGTGATCTCCACTTTCATCATGGGTTCCAGCAGTACCGGGTTTGCAGCCAGTGCGCCTTTACGGAAGCCCATGGAGCCGGCGATCTTAAACGCCATCTCGTTGGAGTCCACATCGTGGTATGAACCATCGAACAGAGTAACTTTTACGTCCAGCACAGGGAAGCCTGCGAGGACACCTTGAGCCATCTGTTCCTGGATACCTTTATCTACAGCAGGAATATATTCCTTTGGCACCACGCCGCCAACCACTTCGTTGACGAATTCGTAGCCGGCACCGGCTTCGCGGGGCTCCAGTTTCAGCCATACATGACCAAACT
Source organism: Ferrimonas balearica DSM 9799 (assembly GCF_000148645.1). NCBI lineage: Bacteria > Pseudomonadati > Pseudomonadota > Gammaproteobacteria > Alteromonadales > Ferrimonadaceae > Ferrimonas > Ferrimonas balearica. Next base: position 289,840 of record NC_014541.1, on the reverse strand, counting down.
GACCACGACCGCCGGACTGGCGTACGAACTTCCCTTCCACTTCCACAGCGGAGCGGATGGTCTCGCGGTACGCTACCTGGGGCTTACCGACGTTGCACTCAACGCTGAATTCGCGCTTCATGCGGTCGACGATGATATCCAGGTGCAGTTCACCCATACCGGAGATGAGGGTCTGGCCGGATTCGTCATCGGTCTCCACGCGGAAAGACGGATCTTCCGCGGCCAGTTTGCCCAGGGCAATGCCCATCTTCTCCTGGTCGGCCTTCGTGCGCGGCTCAACCGCGATCTGAATAACCGGCTCGGGGAACTCCATGCGCTCCAGTACCACTTTGTGGTCCTGGTCGCACAGGGTGTCACCAGTGGTGACGTCTTTCAGGCCAATCGCTGCGGCGATGTCACCGGCGCGCACTTCCTTGATCTCTTTACGATCATTGGCGTGCATCTGAACCATACGGCCCAGACGTTCGCGCTTCTGTTTTACGGAGTTAAATACCGCATCGCCAGTGTTGGCAACGCCGGAGTAAACCCGCATAAAGGTCAGAGTGCCCACAAAGGGGTCGGTGGCGATCTTAAACGCCAGCGCAGCAAAGGGCGCGTTATCGTCGGACTCACGAGAAACCTCGTTGTCGTCCATGTCCACGCCTTTAATGGCGGGAACATCTACCGGGGCCGGCAGGAATTCCACTACGGCATCCAATACCGCCTGCACGCCTTTGTTCTTAAAGGCAGAGCCACAGGTGGCCAGAACAATCTCGTTGTTCAGGGTGCGCTGACGAAGAGCCTTCTTGATCTCTTCTTCGGACAGTTCCTCGCCTTCGAGGTACTTGTCCATCAGCTCTTCGGATGCTTCCGCAGCGGACTCAACCAGATATTCACGCATCTCGGCGGCCTTATCGGCCAGCTCAGCGGGGATATCCAGGTAGTCAAAGCTCATGCCCTGATCAGCTTCATTCCAGCTGATGTATTTCATCTTGATCAGGTCAATGACGCCTTTGAACTCATCCTCGGCACCGACGTTCATTTGGATTGGCACGCAAGTGGCGCCCAGACGGTTGCGGATCTGCTCTACAACACGGTCAAAGTTCGCACCGGCACGGTCCATCTTGTTGACGAACACGAGGCGCGGTACGTGGTACTTGTCAGCCTGACGCCAAACGGTCTCAGACTGAGGTTCCACACCGGACGAGCCACAGAACACCACGACAGCGCCATCCAGTACACGCAGGGAACGCTCTACCTCAATGGTAAAGTCCACGTGTCCGGGGGTGTCGATGATGTTGATGCGGTGCTCGGGGAATTGCGCTTCCATCCCCCGCCAGAAGGTGGTGGTCGCAGCAGAGGTGATGGTGATACCACGCTCCTGCTCCTGCTCCATCCAATCCATGGTCGCGGCACCGTCATGAACCTCACCGATCTTGTGAGACAAGCCGGTGTAGAACAGAACGCGCTCAGTAGTGGTGGTCTTGCCAGCGTCTACGTGAGCACAGATTCCGATGTTACGATAACGTTCAATCGGGGTCGTACGAGCCACAATACAATCCTCTTACTGGCGCCGTGGCACCAGCTTTTACAATAAGTGGCGCAGCACCGAAGTGCTGCGCCGGGGACATTACCAGCGGTAATGAGCGAACGCTTTGTTCGCTTCGGCCATACGGTGAACGTCTTCACGTTTCTTAACCGCGGAACCTTTGTTTTCGCTTGCATCCAGCAGTTCACCTGCCAGGCGCAGAGCCATCGATTTTTCGCTACGCTTACGAGCCGCTTCCACCAACCAGCGCATGGCCAGAGTGTTACGACGAACCGGACGAACTTCAACCGGAACCTGGTAGGTAGAACCACCAACACGGCGGGACTTCACTTCCACGGTCGGACGGATGTTGTCCAGTGCAGTTTCAAAGATTTCCAACTCAGATTTGCCTGCTTTCTCAGAAGCAGCGGCCAGACCACCGTAGATGATCTTTTCAGCAGTGGACTTTTTACCGTCCAGCATTACTACGTTGACGAACTTTGCCAGAAGCTCAGATCCGAACTTCGGATCCGGCAGAATTTTACGTTGACCTACGACGCGACGTCTTGGCATGGGAATACTCCGATTTCTTCAGGTTTATCCAAAACAGGATGAACGATTTAAGTGCTTGGCCTTACTTAACGGAGAACCATTAAGACTTAGGACGCTTAGCGCCGTACTTGGAACGACCTTGACGACGGTCGTTCACACCGGCGGTATCCAGGGCACCACGAACAGTGTGGTAGCGAACACCCGGCAAGTCTTTTACACGACCGCCGCGGATCAGCACTACGGAGTGCTCCTGCAGGTTGTGACCTTCACCACCAATGTAGGAGGTAACTTCAAAACCGTTGGTCAGACGAACACGGCACACTTTACGCAGTGCAGAGTTCGGCTTCTTCGGGGTGGTGGTGTATACGCGAGTGCAAACACCACGTTTTTGAGGGCACGCTTCCAGCGCAGGAACGTTGGTTTTTTTAACCTTGTCCTTACGCGGCTTACGTACCAGCTGGTTAACAGTAGCCATTCAAATCTCCTGATTAGCTTCAACTACTCAGTTTCAGGTGCGAAAAATCGATCCCCGTATCGAGGGGACGCGAAATTTTAAGCACCTAAGTAGTGGGTGTCAAGATTTAGCCAAGCCAGTAGCCCGCTTTCTTGTCGAACAAAAAAAGGGGCGTCGATTGACGCCCCTTGTGTGCGGTAATCCTAATCGATTACTGGTCGTTCGGGCCTGCGGCGTTCAGCAGGTCCGCCAGGTTCTGCTCGGCTTCGGAAGCGGTCACCGCGGGGGCGGCTTCCTGGGCCTGCTGCTGACGGCTGCGGTGGTACGCGTAACCGGTACCAGCCGGGATCAGGCGACCAACGGTCACGTTCTCTTTCAGACCGCGCAGATCGTCGCGCTTGCCGTAGGTGGCAGCGTCGGTCAGTACGCGGGTGGTCTCCTGGAAGGAGGCCGCAGAGATGAAGGACTCGGTCGCCAGAGACGCCTTGGTGATACCCAGCAGTTCGCGCTCGTAAGTCGCCGGCTGCTTGCCCTGCTCTTCCAGCAGACGGTTGGCCTGATGTACACGGGCCACTTCCACCTGCTCGCCAGCCAGGAACTCGGAATCACCACCGTTGAGGATGATGCACTTACGCAGCATCTGGCGGATCACCACCTCGATGTGCTTATCGTTAATCTTCACACCCTGCAGACGGTATACGTCCTGAACTTCGTTAACGATGTAGTTCGCTACAGCGTGGATGCCGCGCAGACGCAGAATGTCGTGCGGAGCTTCCGGACCGTCAGCGATCACTTCGCCACGTTCAACCTTTTCACCTTCGAACACGTTCAGGTTACGCCACTTCGGAATCATCTCCTCGTACGGCTGACCGCCGTCGTGCGGAGTGATCACCAGGCGACGCTTACCTTTGGTCTCTTTACCGAAGGAGATGGTACCGGTGATTTCAGCCAGGATAGCCGGTTCTTTCGGCTTACGGGCTTCAAACAGGTCGGCCACGCGCGGCAGACCACCGGTAATATCCTTGGTACCGCCGGATTCCTGCGGAATACGGGCCAGAGCGTCACCCACGCGTACCATGGTACCGTCGTCGATGCTCACAATGGCGTGACCACCCAGGAAGTACTGGGCCGGCACTTCGGTGCCCGGGATCAGGATGTCGTTGCCGGACTCGTCGATCAGTTTCACCATCGGACGCATCTCTTTACCCGCGCTGGTACGCTGGGCAACGTCGAGGATCACGATGCTGGACAGACCGGTCAGTTCGTCAGTCTGCTTGGTCATGGTAACGCCTTCGACCATGTCAACGAACTGAATGCGACCTTCCACCTCGGTGATGATCGGGTGAGTGTGCGGGTCCCAGTTGGCAACGATGTCGCCAGCGGCAACCGCAGCGCCTTCGCTCTTGTCCAGAACAGCACCGTAAGGCAGCTTGTAACGCTCCTTCTCGCGACCCAGGTCGTCAATAACCGCCAGTTCGGTAGAACGGGAGGTCACAACGATCTTGCCGTCGGCGTTGGTCACGTACTTGGCGTTCTGCAGCTTCAGGATACCGCTGTTCTTCACCTGTACGTTGCTCTCGGCAGAGGCACGAGATGCCGCACCACCGATGTGGAACGTACGCATGGTCAGCTGGGTACCCGGCTCACCAATGGACTGAGCAGCAACAACACCAATCGCTTCACCCTCGGCCACCAGGTGACCACGGGCCAGATCGCGGCCGTAACAGTGAGCACACACACCAAAGTCGGTCTGACAGGTGATCACGGAGCGAACCAGGATTTCGTCCACGGAGTGCGCTTCAATCAGGTCACACCACTTCTCGTCGAGCAGGGTGTTACGCGGGATCAGCACTTCGTCTTCGGTACCCGGCTTGATGACGTCCTGAGCAACCACACGGCCCAGTACGCGCTCGCGCAGCGGCTCAACCACGTCACCGCCTTCAATCAGCGGCTTAACGGAGATGCCTTCCACGGAACCACAGTCTTGCTCAACGATCACCAGATCCTGGGATACGTCTACCAGACGACGGGTCAGGTAACCGGAGTTCGCGGTCTTCAGTGCGGTATCCGCCAGACCCTTACGAGCACCGTGGGTGGAGATGAAGTACTGCTGTACGTTCAGACCTTCACGGAAGTTCGCCACAATCGGGGTTTCGATAATGGAGCCATCCGGCTTGGCCATCAGGCCACGCATACCAGCCAGCTGACGGATCTGAGCGGCACTACCACGAGCGCCGGAGTCCGCCATCATAAAGATGCTGTTAAAGGACTTCTGCTCTTCCTCAGCGCCGTCACGGTTGATCACGGTGTCGGTTTTGAGGTTTTCCATCATCGCCTTGGAGACTTTCTCGTTGGCGCTGGCCCAGATGTCGATCACTTTGTTGTAGCGCTCACCGGCGGTCACAAGACCGGCCTGGAACTGCTCGGAGATCTCAGCCACTTCCTCTTCGGCAGAGGCAACGATCTCTTTCTTGGCATCCGGGATCACCATGTCGTTGATACCTACGGAGGTACCGGAAACGGTGGCGAAGTGGAAACCGGTGTACATCAGCTGGTCAGCAAAAATCACGGTGGATTTCAGACCGAGGATACGGTAGCAGCTGTTCAGTACGGCGGAGATCGGCTTCTTGCCCATGTCCTGGTTGATCAGCGCGAAAGGCAGGCCCTTCGGCAGGATCATGGACAGGATGGCACGACCGATGGTGGTGTCGATGATCTTACGCTCTTCGACGATCTCACCCTCTTCGGTCTTGTAGCTGTCGGTGATGCGAACCTTAACGCGAGCGTGCAGGTCCACCAGACCGGCGCGGTATACCTTCTCCGCTTCTTCTACGGAGGAGAGCACCATGCCTTCGCCTTTGCCGTTCACCTTTTCACGGGTCATGTAGTACAGACCCAGTACCACGTCCTGAGACGGTACGATGATCGGATCACCAGAAGCGGGCGACAGGATGTTGTTGGTGGACATCATCAGGGCGCGGGCTTCCAGCTGGGCTTCCAGGGTCAGCGGTACGTGTACCGCCATCTGGTCACCATCGAAGTCAGCGTTGTAGGCCGCACACACCAGCGGGTGCAGCTGAATCGCTTTACCTTCGATCAGCACCGGTTCGAACGCCTGGATACCCAGACGGTGAAGGGTCGGTGCACGGTTCAGCAGTACCGGGTGTTCGCGGATAACTTCATCCAGAACGTCCCATACCTCAGCCACTTCACGCTCCACCATTTTCTTGGCGGCTTTGATGGTGGTGGCCAGGCCACGGGCTTCCAGCTTGCCGTAGATGAAGGGCTTGAACAGCTCCAGAGCCATCTTCTTCGGCAGACCACACTGGTGCAGGCGCAGGGTCGGACCCACGGTAATTACGGAACGACCGGAGTAGTCCACGCGCTTACCCAGCAGGTTCTGACGGAAGCGACCTTGCTTACCCTTGATCATGTCAGCCAGAGACTTCAGCGGACGGCGGTTGGAACCGGTGATGGCACGACCACGACGGCCGTTGTCCAGCAGGGCGTCCACGGACTCTTGCAGCATGCGCTTTTCATTGCGCACGATGATGTCCGGGGCAGCCAGGTCCAGCAGACGCTTCAGACGGTTGTTACGGTTGATCACGCGGCGGTACAGATCGTTCAGATCGGAGGTCGCGAAGCGGCCACCGTCGAGCGGTACCAGCGGACGCAGATCCGGCGGCAGAACCGGCAGAACGCCCATGATCATCCACTCCGGCTTGTTGCCAGAGTTGTAGAAGGCTTCCATCAGCTTCAGACGCTTGGTCAGCTTCTTACGCTTGGTTTCGGAGTTGGTCTGGGGCAGCTCTTCGCGCATAACGGCGATTTCGCTTTCCAGATCGATGTCCTTGAGCAGCTGCTGAACGGCCTCGGCACCCATACGGGCGTCGAACTCGTCACCATGCTCTTCCAGGGCATCCAGATACTCCTCTTCGGTCAGCATCTGGCCACGCTCCAGGGCGGTCATGCCCGGCTCGATAACCACGTAGCTTTCGAAGTACAGCACCCGCTCGATGTCACGCAGGGTCATGTCCAGCAACAGACCAATACGGGACGGCAGGGACTTCAGGAACCAGATGTGCGCCACCGGAGAAGCCAGCTCGATGTGACCCATGCGCTCACGACGCACTTTGGTTTGGGTCACTTCAACGCCACACTTCTCACAAATCACACCGCGGTGCTTCAGACGCTTGTACTTGCCACACAGACACTCATAGTCCTTTACCGGACCAAAGATACGGGCACAGAACAGACCGTCACGCTCCGGCTTGAAGGTACGGTAGTTGATGGTTTCCGGCTTCTTTACTTCACCGAAAGACCAGCTACGGATCATGTCCGGCGACGCGAGGCCGATCTTGATGCCGTTAAATTCTTCGGACGCATTCTGTTTCTTAAGAAACTGAAGTAAGTCTTTCACGATCATCTCCTAAATGGAGGTTTTAACCCGTATGCCCCGCCCGTAAGCGGGGCACTCGACCGATACCAGGCTGCCTAGGCAGCGGACGGCTTATTCCTGATCCAACTCGATGTTGATACCCAGAGAACGGATCTCTTTGAGTACCACGTTGAAGGATTCAGGCATGCCAGGTTGCATCTGGTAGTTACCGTCCACGATGTTCTTGTACATCTGGGTACGGCCGTTGACGTCATCGGACTTGACGGTGAGCATCTCCTGCAGGGTGTAGGCTGCACCGTAGGCCTGCAGGGCCCACACTTCCATCTCACCGAAACGCTGACCACCGAACTGAGCCTTACCACCCAGCGGCTGCTGGGTAACCAGGCTGTAAGAACCGGTGGAACGGGCGTGCATCTTGTCGTCAACCAGGTGGTTCAGTTTCAGCATGTACATGTAGCCAACGGTTACCGGACGCTCGAAAGCGTTACCAGTACGGCCATCGTACAGGGTGAACTGACCGGAATCCGGCAGCTCGGCCAGACGCAGCATCTCTTTGATTTCTGCTTCAGCCGCACCGTCGAACGCCGGGGTGGCTACCGGCAGACCGCCTTTCAGGTTGTCGGCCAGACGCAGAACTTCAGCGTCAGAGAAGGTCGCCAGATCCACTTTCTGCTGGGTGTTGCCCAGGTCGTAGGCTTTCTGCATGAACTCACGCAGTTCCTCAACCTTGCGCTGCTGCTCCAGCATGCCGTTGATCTTGTCACCGATGCCCTTAGCAGCCATACCCAGGTGAACTTCCAGGATCTGACCGATGTTCATACGGGACGGTACACCCAGCGGGTTCAGAACGATGTCCACCGGCACGCCGTTTTCGTCGTGCGGCATGTCCTCAACCGGAACAATGGTGGAAATTACACCTTTGTTACCGTGACGACCGGCCATCTTATCGCCCGGCTGAATGCGACGCTTAACCGCCAGGTAAACCTTAACGATCTTCAGTACGCCCGGGGCCAGGTCATCGCCTTGAGTGATCTTGCGACGCTTGATCTCGAACTTCTTGTCGAATTCGGCTTTCAGCTCTTCGTACTGGTCAGCCAGCTGCTCCAGCTCGGTCTGCTTGCCTTCGTCGTCCAGCGGCTGTTCCAGCCACTTGTCACGAGACAGCTTGTCCAGCTGAGCTTCGCTGAAGCCAGCGCCCAGAAGCAGGGTGCGAGCACGGTTGTAGATGCCGTTTTCCAGGATGCTGAACTCTTCAGTCAGGTCCTTCTTGGCATCACGCAGCTGCATGTTCTCGATGTCGACAGCACGCTTGTCTTTCTCCACGCCATCGCGGGTAAAGACCTGTACGTCGATAACGGTGCCGTAAACGCCGTTCGGAACGCGCAGAGAGGAGTCCTTAACGTCGGACGCCTTCTCACCAAAGATGGCGCGCAGCAGCTTCTCTTCCGGAGTGAGCTGGGTTTCGCCTTTCGGAGTTACCTTACCCACCAGGATGTCGCCCGGCTTCATCTCGGCACCCACGTAAACGATACCGGACTCGTCCAGCTTGGACAGAGCGGACTCGCCCACGTTCGGGATGTCTGCGGTGATCTCTTCCGGACCCAGCTTGGTGTCACGAGCGATACAGGACAGTTCCTGGATGTGGATGGTGGTCAGGCGATCTTCCTGAACCACGCGCTCGGACAGCAGGATGGAATCCTCAAAGTTGTAACCGTTCCAGGTCATGAACGCGACGCGCAGGTTCTGACCCAGGGCCAGGTCACCCAGGTCGGTGGACGGGCCATCGGCCAGTACGTCACCACGGGTTACCGGCTCACCAACGGCACATACCGGACGCTGGTTGATGCAGGTGTTCTGGTTAGAACGGGTGTATTTGGTCAGGTTGTAGATGTCGATACCGGCTTCACCGGCCATCAGCTCATCTTCAGACACCTTGATCACGATGCGGGACGCATCCACGTAATCAACCACACCGCCACGCTTAGCCACTACGGTTACACCGGAGTCAACGGCCACAGCGCGCTCAATGCCGGTACCTACCAGAGGCTTGTCAGCCTTCAGGGTCGGAACGGCCTGACGCTGCATGTTCGCACCCATCAAGGCGCGGTTAGCATCGTCGTGCTCGAGGAACGGGATCAGAGACGCCGCCACAGAGATGATCTGCTGCGGAGAAACGTCCATGAAGTCTACCTGGTCAGCGCTGGCGAAGATGGATTCACCTTTCTGACGGGCCGCAACCAGTTCGTCGGTCAGGTTGCCGTCATCGTCCAGCTGTGCGTTCGCCTGAGCGATAACAAAGTTACCCTCTTCGATCGCAGACAGATATTCCACCTCTTCGGTCACCTTGCCGTCGATTACGCGACGGAACGGGGTTTCCAGGAAGCCGTACTCGTTGGTACGAGCAAAGGTGGACAGGGAGTTGATCAGACCAATGTTCGGACCTTCAGGGGTCTCAATCGGACACAGACGACCGTAGTGGGTCACGTGTACGTCTCGAACCTCAAAGCCAGCACGCTCACGGGTCAGACCGCCCGGACCCAGCGCGGAGATACGGCGCTTGTGAGTCACTTCGGACAGCGGGTTGTTCTGATCCATAAACTGAGACAGCTGGGAAGAGCCAAAGAACTCTTTCACCGCTGCGGAGATCGGCTTGGCGTTGATCAGGTCCTGAGGCATCAGGGCATCCAGATCACCCAGAGACAGACGCTCACGTACGGCACGCTCAACACGTACCAGACCGACGCGGAACTGGTTCTCTGCCATCTCGCCCACGGAGCGGATACGACGGTTACCCAGGTGGTCGATGTCGTCCACTTCGTCGTTGCCGTTGCGGATCTCGATGATCTTACGCATTACGTCAACGATGTCTTCCTTGGTCAGGATGCCAACGCCGGTGGACTCATCACGGCCCAGACGACGGTTGAACTTCATCCGGCCCACGGTGGACAGGTCGTAGCGGTCTTCAGAGAAGAACAGGTTCTCAAACAGCGCTTCGGCGGCTTCGCGGGTCGGCGGCTCGCCCGGGCGCATCATGCGGTAGATCTCAACCAGCGCTTCCATACGGTCGGAAGTGTTATCGACCTGCAGGGTGGTGGAGATGTACGGACCATGATCCAGGTCGTTGGTGTAGAGAGTCTCGAAAGACTTGATGCCAGCTTGGGACAGCTTGGCCACGTCTTCCAGGGACAGTTCCTGGTTAGCGTGAACCACAACTTCACCGGTGGCGTCGTCGATGTAGTCCTGAGCGGCCACTTTGCCAACCAGGTACTCAACGGCCACTTCAAGCTGTTTAACGTCGCCTTTTTCCAGCTGACGGATGTGGCGAGCAGTCACACGACGGCCCTTCTCCACGATCAGATCGCCGTTGTTGTCCTTGATGTCGAACAGCGCGGTTTCACCACGCAGACGGTCCGGCACCAGGTCCATCACCAGCTTGTCTTTCTTCAGAGAGAACTGAACCTTCTCGAAGAACAGATCCAGGATCTCCTGGGTGCTGTAACCCAGAGCGCGCAGGATGATGGAAGCCGGCAGTTTGCGGCGACGGTCGATACGAACGAACAGGTTGTCTTTCGGATCGAATTCGAAGTCCAGCCAGGAGCCACGGTACGGGATAACCCGCGCGTTGTAGAGCACCTTACCGGAGGAGTGGGTCTTACCTTTGTCGTGATCGAAGAACACACCCGGGCTGCGGTGCAGCTGGGATACGATCACACGCTCGGTACCGTTGATCACAAAGGTACCGTTCTCGGTCATGAGCGGGATATCGCCCATGTAAACTTCCTGCTCCTTGATGTCCTTAACGGCACCACCGGCCTCTTTGTCCATCAGGACAAGGCGCAGTTTTACACGCAGGGGAGCGGAATAGGTTACACCGCGGATTTGACACTCTTTAACGTCAAATACCGGCTCGCCCAGCTTGTAGCTGACGTACTGCAGTTCGGAGTAACCGGAGAAGCTTTTGATCGGGAAGACGCTGCGGAAGGCCGCTTCCAGGCCGCGCTCGCCGTCAGGATCTTGCTCGAGGAAGTTTTGGAACGAGTCCAGCTGGATTGAAAGCAGGTAAGGAACGTCCAGTACCTTGGGACGCTTACCAAAATCCTTGCGGATGCGTTTTTTCTCGAAATCGGAGTAAACCATGTGGTTCCTCTGCTCGTGATTGAAGACCCAAAATGCGCTCGTCGCGAGGCATTTCGTCCTAAATGCGCAAGAACCTAACCAATAATCTCTGCCAGGCCCGCGTTCCAAGAGGGGGAGGCAAACCCCATTCGGGTTTGCAAGCGCTCATAGCGCAAAAGGGCCGGTGGTCAAATAACCACCAGCCCAACCTGATTGCTCAGGTCAATAAGCTAGAAGATAGCTTACTTGAGCTCAACTTTACAGCCGGCTTCTTCCAGGTCTTTCTTCAGAGCTTCGGCTTCTTCTTTAGAGATGCCTTCTTTGATAGCTGCCGGAGCAGATTCTACCAGAGCTTTAGCTTCTTTCAGACCCAGGCCAGTTGCGCCGCGAACTGCTTTAATAGCGCCAACTTTGTTGGAACCAGCTTCGGCCAGGATTACGTCGAACTCGGTCTTCTCTTCAGCAGCGGCTGCGTCGCCGGCGCCACCAGCTACAACAGCAGCAGCAGCAGAAACACCGAACTTCTCTTCCATAGCTTCGATCAGTTCAACAACTTCCATTACAGACATGGCTGCAACGGCTTCGATGATTTGGTCTTTGGTGATAGACATTACTAACAATCCTAAAAATTACTGTAAAAGGTTAAGCGGCCAACAAAATTAGGCAGCTTGCTCTTCTTTTTGGTCGCGCAGAGCAGCCAGAGTACGAACCAGCTTGCCAGCAGATGCTTCCTTCATGGTCATCATCAACTGTGCAATCGCTTCGTCGTAGGTCGGCAGCTTAGCCAGACGGTCAATCTGCTCGGCAGGGATAAGCTCCCCTTCGTACGCCAGTGCTTTAACCTCAAAAGCTTGCTCTTCTTTGGCGAAGTCTTTGAACAGACGCGCCGCAGCACCGGGGTGCTCGATAGAGAAAGCGATCAGGGTCGGACCTACAAATGCGTCGCTCAGGCACTCGTAAGAGGTACCTTCAACAGCGCGCTTGGCCAGAGTGTTACGCACAACGCGCATAACCACACCAGCTTCACGAGCTTGCTTACGCAGAGAGGTCATCTTGCCTACGGTAACGCCACGACAGTCGGCGACCACAGCAGACAGAGCACCTTTGGCAGCTTCATTGACCTCAGCAACAATTGCTTTCTTGCCTTCGAGGTTCATTGCCATTGGGCTTCACTCCTGGATTCCACCTAGGCTTACGCCTAGAAACTTAACAACCCCAGAGAACTGGGGGATTCCATACGGCGGGGAGTTCCAGAAGATTAAAAATCTTCTTCAGGTCCATCACCGTCTACGCAGGAAATTAAGAAGCCGGGGCTTCACCTGCGGTCTTGGACGAAAGCCCGGACGATGTCCGGACTCCGACCTCAGGGCGCGAAATTATACAGTAAATCGCGCGCCCTGCAAATTAGGCTTGCGCTTCCAGAGTCGCCTGGTCAACCGCAACACCAGCACCCATGGTGGTAGAGATGGTTACTTTCTTAACGAAAGTACCTTTGGCAGAAGCAGGCTTGGCCTTCTTCAGCGCTACCAGCAGGGATTCCAGGTTTTCTTTCAGCTTGGCAGCGTCAAAGTCAACCTTACCGATGGTGGTGTGGATGATACCGTTCTTGTCGTTACGGTAGCGAACCTGACCGGCTTTAGCGTTCTTAACCGCTTCAGCAACGTTCGGGGTTACGGTACCGGTCTTCGGGTTCGGCATCAGGCCACGCGGACCCAGGATCTGACCCAGCTGACCAACAACGCGCATCGCATCCGGAGAAGCGATAACTACGTCGAAGTTCATCTCGCCAGCTTTAACCTGAGCGGCCAGCTCGTCCATACCTACCAGGTCAGCACCAGCTTCTTTGGCGGCATCGGCGTTGGCGCCTTGGGTGAACACGGCTACGCGTACATCGCGGCCAGTACCGTGCGGCAGCACAGTGGCGCCACGTACGTTCTGGTCGGATTTACGAGCATCGATGCCCAGGTTTACAGCAACGTCTACGCTCTCAACGAACTTGGCGGTAGCCAGTTCTTTCAGCAGAGCAACAGCTTCGTTGATGTCGTACTCACGAGTAGCGTCAACTTTCTCGCGGATTACGCGCATGCGCTTAGAGATCTTAGCCATCGATTAATCCTCCACTACCAGGCCCATGGAACGGGCAGTACCAGCGATGGAGCGAGCCATTGCATCGATGTCCGCACCAGTCATGTCAGCAGCCTTGGTTTCAGCGATTTCTTTAACCTGAGCCATGGTGATGGTACCCACTTTCTCAGTGTTAGGACGGCTGGAACCAGACTTCAGACCAGCGGCTTTCTTCAGCAGAACGGAAGCCGGCGGGGTCTTGGTAACAAAGGTGAAGGAACGGTCAGCGTAAACGGTGATCACAACCGGGATCGGCAGACCTTTTTCCAGTTTTTCTGTACGAGCGTTAAACGCCTTACAGAATTCCATGATGTTTACGCCGTGCTGACCCAGAGCCGGACCTACCGGCGGAGACGGGTTAGCGGCACCAGCTGCAACCTGCAGCTTGATGTAGGCTTGGACTTTCTTAGCCATGAGTAATTACCTCAATTTGGGTTCAAGCGCCGAACACGTGTTTCGGCTCCCCGATGAAAAAGGGGCGGCGAATTATAGCCAAATTCGCCGCCCCAGGACAAACGCTTTCTTGATGATCTTTTGATCAGGACTTCTCGACCTGACCGAAGTCCAACTCCACCGGAGTGGAACGACCAAAGATCATTACGGACACCTTCAGGCGGCTCTTCTCGTAGTCCACCTCTTCCACGGTACCGTTGAAGTCCGCAAACGGACCATCAGTAACACGAACCACTTCACCGGGTTCGAAGATGGTGCGGTGACGCGGAGATTCGGTCGCTTCCTGCAGACGGTTGAGAATGGCGTTTGCCTCTTTCTCAGTGATCGGCGCCGGACGGTCGGAAGTACCGCCGATAAAGCCCATCACGCGCGGTACGTTGCGCACCAGATGCCAGGATTGATCGTTCATTACCATCTGAACCAGCACGTAGCCAGGGAAGAACTTGCGCTCGCTCTTGCGACGCTGACCGGCACGCATCTCAACCACCTCTTCGGTGGGCACCAGCACCTCGCCAAAAAATTCTTCCATGCCATGCATCTGGATGTGCTCTTTCAGGGATTGGGCTACACGCGCCTCAAAACCGGAGAAAGCCTGCACCACATACCAGCGCATTTTCGGTTGCTCAGACATTCAGTTATACCCCTGTAATCAGATTAACGATCCACACCAGGCCCATATCCAGCAGCCAGAGGCAGAACGCCATAAACGCGGTGGCGGCAAAAACGATCAGAGTGGTCTGAACCGTTTCTTGGCGGGTCGGCCATACCACTTTGCGAACCTCATTGCGGGATTCCTGCGCAAACGCCCAGGCCGCTTTGCCTTTCTCAGTTTGAGCGGCAACAAACAGCGCGATGGCGATCGCGACAACCACGCCAATGGCGCGGATCAGCACAGATTCAGCAGCAAAGTAGTGGTTGCCCACCACAGCAGCGGCAAGGATCACTACCACCAGACCCCACTTCAGAGTGTCCATGGAGCTGCCCTGGTTTTCAGTATTGGTACTCATTACTACAATCCCGTATTCGAGTCTGTAACACCCGGCTGGTTTCGTCCAGCGGGTGTTGGTAGGCCGGCAGCTGCAGTTGGAACGCCTTCACTGGGCCATCCACCGGCAAAAAAGCAGCCCTAGATTCTATGCATTCTCGTCATCGCTGACAAGACGACCAACCCGCGCAAATGCAAAAAGGGCGCCGAATGGCGCCCTTTTCTGGTTTACAGCTGCCGTTGATTACTCAACGATCTTCGCTACAACACCAGCACCTACGGTACGGCCACCCTCACGGATAGCGAAACGCAGGCCTTCTTCCATCGCGATCGGAGCGATCAGAGTAACAGTCATCTGAATGTTGTCACCCGGCATTACCATCTCAACACCTTCCGGCAGCTCGATGGTGCCAGTGATGTCGGTGGTACGGAAGTAGAACTGAGGACGGTAGCCTTTGAAGAACGGGGTGTGACGACCGCCTTCTTCTTTGGACAGAACGTACACTTCAGAGGTGAACTTGGTGTGCGGGGTGATGGAGCCCGGCTGAGCCAGAACCTGACCACGCTCAACTTCTTCACGCTTGGTACCACGCAGCAGAACACCACAGTTCTCGCCAGCACGGCCTTCGTCCAGCAGCTTGCGGAACATCTCAACACCGGTACAGGTGGTCTTGGCGGTCTCTTTGATGCCAACGATTTCGACTTCGTCGCCAACTTTAACGATACCACGCTCAACACGACCGGTAACTACGGTACCACGGCCCTGGATGGAGAATACGTCTTCGATCGGCAGCAGGAATGCACCGTCTACCGCACGCTCCGGCTCAGGGATGTAGGTGTCCAGCGCGTCGGCCAGTTCCAGGATCTTAGCTTCCCACTGAGCGTCGCCTTCCAGCGCTTTCAGTGCAGAACCCTGGATAACCGGAGTGTCGTCGCCCGGGAAGTCGTACTCAGACAGCAGTTCACGAACTTCCATCTCAACCAGCTCGAGCAGCTCTTCGTCATCCACCATGTCACACTTGTTCAGGAACACGATGATGTACGGTACGCCAACCTGGCGGGACAGCAGGATGTGCTCACGGGTCTGCGGCATCGGGCCGTCAGTAGCAGCACAAACCAGGATCGCGCCGTCCATCTGGGCTGCACCGGTGATCATGTTCTTCACGTAGTCAGCGTGACCAGGGCAGTCAACGTGAGCGTAGTGACGGGTATCGGTGTCGTACTCAACGTGAGAAGCGGCGATGGTGATACCACGCTCACGCTCTTCCGGGGCATTATCGATCTGATCGAACGCGCGAGCCTGGCCACCGTGGGCCTTGGCCAGAACGTTGGTGATAGCAGCGGTCAGGGTGGTTTTACCGTGGTCAACGTGGCCGATGGTGCCTACGTTAACGTGGGGTTTCGTACGTTCAAATTTTTCTTTAGACATGGGTTTGCCTCGATCCAAACGAAGTGGACGCTGCCACTGGGCTTTTGGTACTCGGAGATTGAGTATAACAAGGAAAAATCGGCATGATGCGAGAGGAGTGGTGCTGATACCCAGATTCGAACTGGGGACCTCACCCTTACCAAGGGTGCGCTCTACCGACTGAGCTATATCAGCACTGGAAGTTGGAGCGGGCAGCGGGAATCGAACCCGCATCTCTAGCTTGGAAGGCTAGGGTAATAGCCATTATACGATGCCCGCGATTTCCCCTCGGACATCGCGCCAGGGAGAAAGTGGTGGAGGGGGTAGGATTCGAACCTACGAAGGCGGAGCCGGCAGATTTACAGTCTGCTCCCTTTGGCCACTCGGGAACCCCTCCGGAGATGGTGCCGGCACCAAGAGTCGAACTCGGGACCTACTGATTACAAGTCAGTTGCTCTACCAACTGAGCTATGCCGGCACTGTGCACTAATGTGCGGAGCGCATGATAGGAAAACGGCCGAATCAGCGCAATAGGATTTTCAAAAAAAAACCGCCAAAACGTTTGACTGGTGAGCTTTTGAGCATCCATTTTGGCGTTATTCCCCCTGCAAAATTCGAGTCGATTGAGGAAGTATCGGTGCTGTACCTTTGCCGGTGGTTAGGGTAATGTCGCGGTCGCAAACTATGGAGAAACGACACTTTTGAACGCCCAGACCAAACTCGGTGCCTACCAGGGATTTTCCCGTCGTGAGTGGGCCGCACTGCGTGATGCCGTTCCTCTTCCGCTGAGCGAAGAGGAGCTGGAGCGACTGCGGGGTATCAACGAGAGCGTTTCTCTGGAAGAGGTTGAAGCGGTGTACCTGCCGCTGTCCCGACTGCTGAATCTGTACGTTCACTCCAGCCAGCGCCGCGGAGACGTCCTTCAGCAATTCTTAGGGCGCCGCCCCTCCAAAGGGCCCTACATCATCAGCGTGGCCGGTTCGGTAGCGGTTGGGAAAAGCACCACCGCCCGTATCCTGCAGGCCCTGCTGCAACGCTGGCCCGAGCATCCCCAGGTGGAACTGGTCACCACCGACGGTTTTCTCTACCCGCTGGAAGAGCTCAAGCGCCGGGACCTGCTCAAGCGCAAGGGATTCCCGGAAAGCTATGACATTCGCATGCTGCTGGATTTTGTCAAAGAGGTGAAGTCAGGTCGCCGTACCGCGGCCCCGCTCTACTCTCACCTGAGCTATGACCGCATAGAGAACACCCAGCAGGAGATCAACAATCCGGACATCCTGATCCTCGAAGGGTTGAATGTCCTGCAGAGCGGTATGGACTATCCGGACGGTGATCGTCCCTTTGTTTCCGACTTTGTCGACTTCTCCATCTACGTGGATGCGCCGGAGTCACTGTTGAAGTCCTGGTACATCGACCGCTTTATCAGCTTCCGTGACGGTGCGTTTAAGGATCCAAACTCCTATTTCCACCACTACGCCCAGCTGAGTGAAGGGGAAGCCCGTAAGACCGCCAGTAAAATCTGGGATGACATCAACGGGCCCAACCTGAACAACAACATTCTGCCCACCCGTGAGCGGGCCACGCTGATCCTCAGCAAAGGCGAGCATCACCGCATTGAGAAGATCCGCCTGCGCGGTTAATCCCTCGGGCGCAGACTCAGTTCACCACCGGCAAACCGCTTTACCGTCCCATCCGGCAGGGCCAGCAACAGATGGCCCTGAGGGTCGATACCCCGTGCCACGCCGATCACCTCCTGGTTGCCCAGCAGCAGCTTTACCGGTGTATCGGCAAACTGATCCCGCGCCAGCCAGCGGGCAACGAACGGCGTCAGCCCCTCCAGCTCAAAATCCCGCATACCGGCATCGAGGTGTTCCAACACCCGGCGCGCCAACTCGCTGCGGGACGGCGCAATGCCCTCCCCGGCCAAATCGGCCCACGGCTGGTCTATCAACGCGGCCATCGACTCTGGCATCGTCACATTGACGCCACAGCCAATCACCAGTTCGCAGGCTTCCCCCTGCTGACCCGATACCTCAACCAGAATCCCGGCCAGCTTGCGCCCATTGAGATAGATGTCGTTGGGCCATTTCAGTGTCAGGCCGGATACCCCCAGCGACTCCAGCGCCTCACACAGCATCACCCCAACCGCCAGACTCAGTCCGCCGGCCGCAGCCAAACCCTGCTCCAGACGCCAGAAGTAAGAGAGATAGAGGTGGGAGGCGATTGGCGACACCCAGGTACGGCCACGTCGGCCACGGCCACCGGTCTGCATCTCAGCCAGGCACGCCTCACCATTGCGGCACTGCTTGGCACGGGCCAGCAAAAAGGCGTTGGTGGAGTCCACCTGCCACAGCAGGTGCAGAGGGGCGGGACGCTCAGCCACACCGATATGGTCAGCGCTGAGCAGACTCAGAGGCTGAGCCAGGCGGTAGCCTTTGCCCTTAACCCGGTAAAGATCCAGCCCAAGGGTTGATAACGCTTCAATGTGGTTATGGATCGCCGCCCGTGACACACCGAGTTGCTCGGCAAGGTGGGCGCCGGAATGAAACTGACCATCGGCCAACGCCGCGATCAACTGCTGACGAATCGTCGACAACATGGTTTACCAGCCTGCCTTTCCCTGTGCATCCAGAATGCGAACTTCCGGCTCTAACTCGATGCCGTAACGCTCCGACACCGTCGCAACAACATGACGCGCTAACGCCGTTACCTCAGCCGAGCTCGCCTTGTCGCGATTCACCAGCACCAGCGCCTGTTCGGTGTGCACCGCCGCGTCGCCAACCTGGTAACCCTTAAGGCCCGCATTGTCGATCAGCCAACCGGCAGGCACCTTAATCTGCCCCTCCCCCGCCGGATAGCTGGGGATTTGGGGATGGCCCTGTTGCAGGTGACTGAACAGGGTTTCACTGATCACCGGGTTTTTAAAGAAGCTGCCAGCGTTACCCAACGCACTAGGATCAGGCAGCTTGCTGGCGCGAACCCGGCACACCTCATCAAAGATCGCCTGAGGTGTGGTGTCCACCCCCAAGGCACTGAGCGGACCATAACCCAGTTTTGGCTGCCAGTGTTTGCTCAGCTTCAGGCCAACGGCCACCACCACGGCTCGCCCTTTCAGCCCGGCTTTAAAGACCGACTCACGATAACCGAAGTGGCATTGCTCTGCGCTCAGGCGAACCCGCTCGGCAGACTCACAATCCCAGTAGTCGACGTATTCGCAGAAGTCAGCCAGCTCAACGCCGTAGGCCCCAATGTTTTGTACGGGAGCCGCTCCTACGGTGCCCGGGATCAGCGCCAGATTTTCCAGCCCCGGCATACCCGACTCAAGCGACCAGGCCACCACCTCATGCCAGTTTTCACCGGCCCCCAGGTGCAGGTGGAAGTGATCCGCGCTTTCGGACACCTCGCGACCGGCGATGCGGTTCAGAATCACCAGTCCGTCGAAATCCTCAGTGAACAACAGATTGCTGCCACCGCCGACCACCAGCTTGGGCAGCGCGCGCCACGCCTCGGCCTGGTAGGCATTGGCCAGCGCAGCCACGCTGTCTACCACCATCAGGGCACGAGAACGCACTGAAATGCCGAACGTGTGGTGTTCGGCCAGATCCGCATCAAAAATCACAGAAGCAGGCACAGTCAGGTTGATTCCATCGAAAGGCGCCGAAGCGACAAAAACAAAAAGAAGGCGAAGTCTACGTAATCTCGGGGGTCAGGTCGACCACCCTGTACATCTTTTCACCAGCCCTCAATAGCTGACAGAGAGTATAAAGCGGGAAACCAACGAAGAAAGAGAAGCTTGCGCTGATCCGAACAAAAACCAGGATTGTGGAAACTGTGAAATTCATCGCCCGGATGCCCACAGCCATTACTATCACCGATTTAAGAACCGACACAGACCTGCCATATCGCCGCCCACAGAGAGAATGTCAGTGGGGCGAACAGGAGCCGATGCAGCGCATCGCAGTCCTGTGAGGTGGATGCTGGGATGCCGACAGGAGGGATCCCACAGGGATGTGTTCTTACGGCGCCGCGACCCGTGCGCAGCACCGGGGAGCGGACAAGAAAAAAGCCTGACTCTTTCGAAGGGGGCGCCCAGCCTCAGGCTTTCTCTTTATAGATGGCGGAGTGGGCGAAAGTGACCGTTGCAAAGCAACGCAGCACTTGAGCGCGAGGCAGGGATGCCGAGCGGAGGGGAGCACCAGGGGCGAACAGGAACCGATGCAACGCATCGCAGTCCTGTGAGCTGGAGGCAGGGATGCCGACAGGAGGGATCCCACAAGGATGTGTTACCAGCGCAGTGAACGCACGAACCTCGACACCGTCCAGAAGCCAGAAACGAAAAAACCCAGCCGTTAGGGCGAGTCGAAACCGATGCAACGCATCGCAGTTCGGCGAGGTGGAGGCATGGATGCCGACAGGAGGGATCCCACAGGGATGTGTTTTTAAGGCGCCGCGACCCGTGCGCAGCACCGGGGAGCGGACAAGAAAAAAGCCTGACTCTTTCGAAGGGGGCGCCCAGCCTCAGGCTTTCTCTTTATAGATGGCGGAGTGGGCGAAAGTGACCGTTGCAAAGCAACGCAGCACTTGAGCGCGAGGCAGGGATGCCGAGCGGAGGGGAGCACCAGGGGCGAACAGGAACCGATGCGACGCATCGCAGTCCTGTGAGCTGGAGGCAGGGATGCCGACAGGAGGGATCCCACATGGATGTGTTACCAACGCAGTGGACGCACGAACCTCGACACCGTCCAAAAGCCAGAAACGAAAAAACCCAGCCGTTAGGCTGGGTTCTTCGTTATAGATGGCGGAGTGGACGGGACTCGAACCCGCGACCCCCGGCGTGACAGGCCGGTATTCTAACCAACTGAACTACCACTCCGCACTTAAAATGGAGCCTGGCGGTGACCTACTCTCGCATGGCAACTGCCACACTACCATCGGCGCGGTCGCGTTTCACTTCTGAGTTCGGCATGGGATCAGGTGGGGCCACGACGCTATTGCCACCAGGCAAAAATCGTACAATTCGGAAAAGCTGTTTCTCGATGTAAGAGCTTCTTACAAGGTCGGATATCCGACAAACAAAACCACTTGGGTGTTGTATGGTTAAGCCTCACGGGTCATTAGTACAGGTTAGCTCAACGCCTCACAACGCTTACACACCCTGCCTATCAACGTCGTAGTCTTCGACGGCCCTTTAGGACTCTCGAGGAGTCAGTGAGAACTCATCTTGAGGCTCGCTTCCCGCTTAGATGCTTTCAGCGGTTATCGATTCCGAACTTAGCTACCCGGCAATGCCACTGGCGTGACAACCGGAACACCAGAGGTTCGTCCACTCCGGTCCTCTCGTACTAGGAGCAGCCCCTCTCAATTCTCAAACGCCCACGGCAGATAGGGACCGAACTGTCTCACGACGTTCTGAACCCAGCTCGCGTACCACTTTAAATGGCGAACAGCCATACCCTTGGGACCGACTTCAGCCCCAGGATGTGATGAGCCGACATCGAGGTGCCAAACACCGCCGTCGATATGAACTCTTGGGCGGTATCAGCCTGTTATCCCCGGAGTACCTTTTATCCGTTGAGCGATGGCCCTTCCATTCAGAACCACCGGATCACTAAGACCTACTTTCGTACCTGCTCGACGTGTCTGTCTCGCAGTTAAGCTGGCTTATGCCTTTGCACTAACCTCATGATGTCCGACCATGATTAGCCAACCTTCGTGCTCCTCCGTTACTCTTTGGGAGGAGACCGCCCCAGTCAAACTACCCACCAGGCACTGTCCGCAACCCCGATAAGGGGCCAACGTTAGAACATCAAACATACAAGGGTGGTATTTCAAGGACGGCTCCACAACGACTGGCGTCATTGCTTCAAAGCCTCCCACCTATCCTACACATGTAGGTTCAATGTTCAGTGCCAAGCTGTAGTAAAGGTTCACGGGGTCTTTCCGTCTAGCCGCGGGTACACTGCATCTTCACAGCGATTTCAATTTCACTGAGTCTCGGGTGGAGACAGCGTGGCCATCATTACGCCATTCGTGCAGGTCGGAACTTACCCGACAAGGAATTTCGCTACCTTAGGACCGTTATAGTTACGGCCGCCGTTTACCGGGGCTTCGATCAAGAGCTTCGTCCGAAAACTAACCCCATCAATTAACCTTCCGGCACCGGGCAGGCGTCACACCGTATACGTCCTCTTACGAGTTTGCACAGTGCTGTGTTTTTGATAAACAGTTGCAGCCACCTGGTATCTGCGACTCCCACTAGCTTAGAGAGCAAGTCTCATCACCGGCAGGAGCGTACCTTCTCCCGAAGTTACGGTACCATTTTGCCTAGTTCCTTCACCCGAGTTCTCTCAAGCGCCTTGGTATTCTCTACCTGACCACCAGTGTTGGTTTGGGGTACGGTTGCTAATTACCTGAAGCTTAGAAGATTTTCCTGGAAGCATGGCATCAACCACTTCATCACCGTAGTGACTCGTCATCAGCTCTCAGCGTTATGCGAACCCGGATTTGCCTAAGTTCACCGCCTACTACCTTAAACACGGACAACCAACGCCGTGCTGGCCTAGCCTTCTCCGTCTCTCCATCGCAGTAATCAGCAGTACGGGAATATTAACCCGTTTCCCATCGACTACGTCTTTCGACCTCGCCTTAGGGGCCGACTCACCCTGCCCCGATTAACGTTGGACAGGAACCCTTGGTCTTCCGGCGAGCGGGTTTTTCACCCGCTTTAACGTTACTCATGTCAGCATTCGCACTTCTGATACGTCCACGGAACTTCTCAATTCCGCTTCAACCGCTTACAGAACGCTCCTCTACCAAGCACAACAAGTGTGCTTCCGCAGCTTCGGTGTATCGCTTAGCCCCGTTACATCTTCCGCGCAGGCCGACTCGACTAGTGAGCTATTACGCTTTCTTTAAAGGGTGGCTGCTTCTAAGCCAACCTCCTAGCTGTCTAAGCCTTCCCACATCGTTTCCCACTTAGCGATAACTTTGGGACCTTAGCTGGCGGTCTGGGTTGTTTCCCTCTCCACGACGGACGTTAGCACCCGCCGTGTGTCTCCCGTGATTGCACTCATTGGTATTCGGAGTTTGCATGGGGTTGGTAAGTCGGGATGACCCCCTAGCCCAAACAGTGCTCTACCCCCAATGGTGAGACACGAGGCGCTACCTAAATAGCTTTCGAGGAGAACCAGCTATCTCCCGGTTTGATTGGCCTTTCACCCCTAACCACAAGTCATCCGCTAATTTTGCAACATTAGTCGGTTCGGTCCTCCAGTACCTGTTACGGCACCTTCAACCTGCCCATGGCTAGATCACCGGGTTTCGGGTCTACACCCTGCAACTAATTCGCCCAGTTAAGACTCGGTTTCCCTACGGCTCCCCTATTCGGTTAACCTTGCTACAGAATGTAAGTCGCTGACCCATTATACAAAAGGTACGCAGTCACCCTCGAAGGGCTCCTACTGCTTGTACGTACACGGTTTCAGGTTCTATTTCACTCCCCTCACAGGGGTTCTTTTCGCCTTTCCCTCACGGTACTGGTTCACTATCGGTCAGTCAGGAGTATTTAGCCTTGGAGGATGGTCCCCCCATGTTCAGACAAGATAACACGTGTCCCGTCCTACTCGATTTCACACTGTGGTCGTTTTCATGTACGGGGCTATCACCCTGTGTCGCCAAGCTTTCCAGCTTGTTCCATTAACTTCCTCAATGCTTAAGGGCTAATCCCCGTTCGCTCGCCGCTACTAAGGGAATCTCGGTTGATTTCTTTTCCTCTGGGTACTTAGATGTTTCAGTTCCCCAGGTTCGCCTCAGTTACCTATGTATTCAGTAACTGATGACACCTTATGGTGCCGGGTTTCCCCATTCGGACATCTCAGACTCAAGTGGCTCTTACCGCCTCATCTGAGCTTTTCGCAGGTTAGCACGTCCTTCATCGCCTCTGACTGCCAAGGCATCCACCGTGTACGCTTAGTCGCTTAACCATACAACCCCAAGGGGTCTTGCTTGAGCTTTGGTAGAACCAAATCTCGTTGCAACCGTAATGAGCTTTGCAAAGCACATTACGCATATGACGCAACCAAATGTTTCGTTACTCAGCTTTCGCTGAGTCGCCGGATATCAAGACACTTGCAAGAAGTTTACTCTTACAATTTCTCGAGAAATTTATCAGCTTATCCAAATTGTTAAAGAACGGTTCCAAATCAACACTTTCGCATTGACTCAGACAATCTGTGTGAACACTCGACGCAGGCAAGAATTCATGTCGTTAAGGAGGTGATCCAGCCCCAGGTTCCCCTAGGGCTACCTTGTTACGACTTCACCCCAGTCATGAACCACAAAGTGGTGAGCGTCCTCCCGAAGGTTAAACTACCCACTTCTTTTGCAGCCCACTCCCATGGTGTGACGGGCGGTGTGTACAAGGCCCGGGAACGTATTCACCGTGGCATTCTGATCCACGATTACTAGCGATTCCGACTTCATGGAGTCGAGTTGCAGACTCCAATCCGGACTACGACCAGCTTTATGGGATTGGCTCACTCTCGCGAGTTGGCAACCCTTTGTACTGACCATTGTAGCACGTGTGTAGCCCTACCCGTAAGGGCCATGATGACTTGACGTCGTCCCCACCTTCCTCCGGTTTATCACCGGCAGTCTCCCATGAGTTCCCGCCATTACGCGCTGGCAACATAGGACAAGGGTTGCGCTCGTTGCGGGACTTAACCCAACATTTCACAACACGAGCTGACGACAGCCATGCAGCACCTGTCTCAGAGTTCCCGAAGGCACCAAACCATCTCTGGTAAGTTCTCTGGATGTCAAGGGTAGGTAAGGTTCTTCGCGTTGCATCGAATTAAACCACATGCTCCACCGCTTGTGCGGGCCCCCGTCAATTCATTTGAGTTTTAACCTTGCGGCCGTACTCCCCAGGCGGTCTATTTAATGCGTTAGCTTTGGAACCCACGCCTCAAGGGCACAGACTCCTAATAGACATCGTTTACGGCGTGGACTACCAGGGTATCTAATCCTGTTTGCTCCCCACGCTTTCGCATCTGAGCGTCAGTCTCTTGCCAGGGGGCCGCCTTCGCCACTGGTATTCCTTCAGATCTCTACGCATTTCACCGCTACACCTGAAATTCTACCCCCCTCTCAAGGACTCTAGCCAAGCAGTATCAAATGCAATTCCCAGGTTAAGCCCGGGGCTTTCACATCTGACTGACTTGGCCGCCTGCATGCGCTTTACGCCCAGTAATTCCGATTAACGCTCGCACCCTCCGTATTACCGCGGCTGCTGGCACGGAGTTAGCCGGTGCTTCTTCTGCGAGTAACGTCACAGCTAGCGGGTATTAACCACTAACCTTTCCTCCTCGCTGAAAGTGCTTTACAACCCGAAGGCCTTCTTCACACACGCGGCATGGCTGCATCAGGCTTTCGCCCATTGTGCAATATTCCCCACTGCTGCCTCCCGTAGGAGTCTGGGCCGTGTCTCAGTCCCAGTGTGGCTGATCATCCTCTCAAACCAGCTAGAGATCGTCGCCTTGGTGAGCCATTACCTCACCAACTAGCTAATCTCACTTAGGCTTATCCAATCGCGCAAGGTCCGAAGAGCCCCTGCTTTCCCCCGTAGGGCGTATGCGGTATTAGCAGTCGTTTCCAACTGTTGTCCCCCTCGACTGGGCAAATTCCTAAGCATTACTCACCCGTCCGCCGCTCGCCGCCCAACAAATCCCCCGAAGGTTCAATGTTGTCGCTGCCGCTCGACTTGCATGTGTTAGGCCTGCCGCCAGCGTTCAATCTGAGCCATGATCAAACTCTTCAATTAAAGATTTTGATTTGCTTCCGTAGAAGCTACTCAATGAATACTGAATTAACTTGGTGTCACTCAGTAGCATCGAGAAAATGATGATTTCTCAACACTGCGTGAGTGCCCACACAGATTGTCTGATAACTTGTTAAAGAGCGTTGCCTCACTCGAGGCAGGAGGCGCATTCTACGCGTTTCTCCGTCATCGTCAAGGGCGTTTTTCACTTTCCTTTCCGACCGTCTAAGTTTTAACCAGGACCTCTTGGAGGCCTTGGTGGCTCAGCGTTTTGTGTTCCGCTTTGCCCCGTCGACAGGGAGCGCATTATAGGGCGGAATTCGGCGGCGGCAAGGGGGAATTTAAGAAAAACGTTTCGACTGCGCAGTTACCGACCAACTCGCCTAGCAACCGAGCAGATTGGGGGTTTTAGCGCCATTTTTCCACGTTGGAAAAGCCCTGTTCCCGCAAATAAACGGTTGCTGAGGGCGCCGGCGCCTCCCCAGTATGGAAAAACGAGGCGGCAAAAACGGCCCCTTCCTTCTCTTCACCGCCCAAAAGCTGGCTGACCCGCCGGGCAATGGCCGCACCGGAGTCAATCAGGCGCACCTGAGGCCCCAATACCTGGCCGATCTCCTCCCTTAATAGAGGGAAATGGGTACAGCCCAACACCACGACATCCGGCTGGCGTTGCAGAAATTCGCCAAGGATGGGCTCCAGCTGACTGCAGCTCACCGGTTGCCCCGCCAGCTTCTGCTCCGCCAGCCATACCAATTCACTGCTGCCGAGGCGGACCAATTCGCAGTCCGCAGCAAACTGGGCGGCCAACTCATCGGTATAGGGACGACGTACAGTGCCCGGGGTCGCCAGCAAGCCGATCACTTTACGGTGGCTCATGGCTGCCGCCGGCTTGATGGCGGGCACGACCCCCACCACCGGACAGTCGATGGCCGCTCGCAATGGTTCCAATACCAGGGTGCTGGCACTGTTACAGGCGATCACCACCAGATCGATCGGCTCCTCGGCCATCTGCGCCCGGATCAGGTCAACGCAGCCCTGCACCAATTCATCCGGTGCCAGTTCGCCATAAGGGAAACGGGCGTTGTCTGCCAGGTAGCGGTACCGCCGATTCGGCAACGCCTGACGGATATGCTGGTAAATGGTGAGGCCACCAAGGCCGGAATCAAAGAGTAGGATTGCGCCCATGAGTTATTGGTATTAGCCGTTAGAATCAGTAAACAGAGTGCTGAGTGGATCCTACTGTGTTCCACTGACGTTGTCCCGGTCTGGCAGCATACCCCGTCACAGTGCTGGACTTGCCGCGCCGGGTGATTAGAATTTGCCCCCTTTAAAGAACAAGCTCACTGGAGACCCTGATGGATCTGGCTGCCCTCGATCCCCGTCAATATCAAACCCAGCTCGATGAAAAATGCGAGCGCATGCGTGCGCTGTTTGCGCCGTTTAACGCGCCGGAGCTGGAGGTGTTTCCATCCGAGCCTGAGCATTATCGTATGCGCGCCGAGTTCCGGGTTTGGCACGACGGTGATGACCTGAACTACATCATGTTCGATCAAACCCAGCAGGCCAAGGTAGAGGTGACCCAATACCTGCCCGCCAGCGCGTTGATCAATGAATACATGCCGCGCCTGATCGAAGCCCTGAAGCCGGACCCGGTACTGCGCCGCAAGCTGTTCCAGGTGGATTTCCTCTCCACCCTCAGCGGTGAGCTGGTGATCAGTCTGCTCTACCACCGCCAGCTGGACGACGCCTGGTGTGATGCCATTCGTGAACTGCGCGCCCGCTGGGACAACAAGGTGCACTTTATCGGTCGCGCTCGTAAGCAAAAGGTCACTCTGGAGCAGGACTACGTCGACGAAGTGCTGCACGTCCATGGCCAGCCTTACCACTATCGTCAGATCGAGAACGCCTTTACTCAGCCCAACGGCAAGGTCGCCGAGAAGATGCTGGAGTGGGCGGTCGATGCGACCCGTAACAGCGATGGCGACCTGCTGGAACTGTACTGCGGCAACGGTAACTTCTCTCTGGCGCTGGCACAGAACTTTGAGCGAGTTCTGGCTACTGAACTGGCCAAGCCGTCGGTGGAAGCGGCACAGTACAACATCGCCAAGAACAACATCGATAACGTCACCATCCTGCGGATGTCTGCCGAGGACTTTACCGACGCCATCAACGGGGTGCGCGAGTTCCGGCGTCTGAAGGGGATCGACCTGTCCGGCTACCGCTGCAACACCATCTTTGTTGACCCGCCGCGCGCCGGCCTCGACCCGGCGACCGAAAAGATGGTGCAGGGCTACGACCGCATCCTCTATATCTCCTGCAATCCGGAGACGTTGCTGGAGAACCTGAAGACCCTCAGCCAAACCCACAAGCTGAGTCGTCTGGCACTGTTCGATCAGTTCCCCTACACCCACCATATGGAAGCGGGTGTGCTGCTGGAGCGCATCAAATAGAAAAGAAGGCCGCATAATGCGGCCTTCTTTTTTACCCGGTCATGTTCCTCGAACGCTGGCGTCGTACCTGCTGTTGCACCTTTAGGGCCGCGATAAGCCGTAACAGAGCCTCGCACCCATCCCGTTTGGCGTCACCATGGTCAACATGGCGCTCCAGCTCCGACGCCCACACCTCTGCCAGCGTCATCACCAGTTGCTCGGCCTGGCTCAGCCCCTCAGGACTGCAGGCACGGGTGGACAAAAGAGTGCAGCTGAGCAGAAGGCAGTCCATGGTGTCCCAGGCGGAGAGTGGTTGCCGCTCATGTTCGGCATCCAGCACCAGCCAATCGGGCTTGCCTTCGCTAAACACCAAAGCCGCCACCAGGTGGCTCAATGTCTCCCTGTCAGTGGCACCGGTAAACAGATAGTTCAGTGAAGGGCGCGGCATCAGGGCCAGCTGCAAGCGCTGTGACAGTTGGGCCTTTTGCCATTGCTGCCCAACCGCTCCGATAAATGACATCAGTGAAACAGCGGCACGGCAGTATCGCCTACGCCAAACAGCCGCCTTAGGTGCAGCAAGTACTGACGCGCCAGTACCACAAACCCTTTGTAGTACTGTGTGTTTGCCTGATACTCCGCCAGCTCAAGGCAACGGTCGGCCCAGGGCAGCATAAAGTCGGAAAGCAGCGTTTTACTGCGATTCAACGCCGTGTCACAGCCGGGTTTCTCAGCCAACTGGCTCAACAAAAAAGCCAATACCACGAACTGTATGCCGATATGGTCGAGCGGCTCGTTGCTTTGCTGTGCCACTCGGATGTCGTTTTGACGCAGAAATTCCGCAAACGCCAAAGTGGATTCGCTGTTTAACAGCGACGAGGCGTCAAGGTAGACCGACCCCCAGGGCGGAGCCAAAGGCTGGCCCGGGCCAATAAAGAGGCGGCTGAAGTCCAGCTTCAGGGCCACCAGCTGCATGTCGCTGGCCTGCCACTGCTCCACAAACTGCAATAACAGGGCCAGGCCCGTTTCTGTGCGCTCACCGGCGCCCCCAATCTCCGACCAGGCTGAGATTAAGCTCTTATCCTGCAATTGATTAACGGTGTGGCGCTCTGGCGCCTTCATAAAAATGGAGTGGAACAGGTGGGCCCCAGCTTCCAACCCTTCCAACTGTGATTTCGCCAACATCAGCGTGCTTCTCCCTGAAAACGAAAACGCAGAGACGCCACAAGCCGCAGCGCCTCTGCATGGTCGATTACACCTCGCGAACGTTAAGAACCTTGCCCGCAGAGGAACCGCTGGCCTGGGCGTGTTTCGGTGCCTTGACGATCAGGTTTGGCTGGGTGATCGACGCTGCCGGTAGCGGTGCAAAGTGCCCGTCCCCCTCGCCATAGCGATGGCGCAGGTTCTCCATGGTGTCGAAATCCAGTGCCCGCAAAGGGCAGCTTTCAACACAGATGGGCTTGCGGCCCTGCTCCAGTCGGTCATGACAGCCATCGCACTTGGTCATGATCTTACGGGCCGCATCGATCTGCGGAGCATCGTAAGGACAGGCCTGCGCACAGCTCTGACAGCCGATGCAGAGGGACTCATCCACCAACACCAGGCCATCCTGTTCACGCTTGTGCATCGCTCCGGTAGGGCAGGTTTTGACGCAAACCGGTTCGGAGCAGTGGTTACAACCCAGCGAGGCATAGTAAGCAAAGACATTCTGGTTGTAGCTGTTATCACTGTTTTGCGACCAGCTGCCCCCGCCATACTCATACACCCGCCGCCACAGCATGCCGGGCAGATCTGCCACACCGGCATTGACCACATCATCTTTGTTGCGGGTTATCCCCACCATCCGGTCTTTACAGGCGATATGGCAGGTTTTGCAGCCGGTGCATTTACTGCTGTCAAAGTAGAAACCGTATTGAGTGCTGTTGCTCATCTTCAATCCCCCTTAAGCCTTCTGTACCTGCACCCGGTTGGTGTGCTGTGGGTTTCCTTTGGTCACCGGTGAGGGGTGGACCTTGGTCAGCGTGTTGATGCAACCGCCGATATCCACCACATGGCCAGATGGCCCCAGCTTGCCGCTCGGATCAGGCTGATACCAGGCCCCCTGCCCAAGCGCACACACGCCAGGCGTGACACGGGGTGTCAGGCGGGCAGGCAGCTCAATGGTGCCGCGTGGGTTGTAGACATGGACCCGATCTCCATCGTTAATTCCCCGCTCCGCCGCATCGAGAGGGTTCAGCCACACGGCGTCTTCCACCGCTTCACGCAGCCAGGGAACGTTATGGAAACTGGAGTGGGTACGGCCCTTGGTGTGGTAGCCACACAGCTGCAACGGGTAACCCGCATCGATCGCTTCCTGATCCTCGTAGCCCTCCCAGGTCACCACATATTGGGGCAGTGGCGTGATCTGATCGCCGCTGGGCAGCTCCCAGGTGGCGGCCTTACGCGCCAGGGACAGGGAGAAGATCTCGAACTTGCCGGAGAGGGTGGGCCGCGGGTTGGCTTCCGGGTCCTGAATGTAGGCCTGATAAGCCACATACGGTGCCGGCATATACTTGCGGAACACCCCAACCTTCTGGGCGGCTTCGTAGCTTTCCGGCATATCGACATCCGGGTGCATCTCGCGGGTTTTCTGGTACAGCTTTTCGCACCACTGCTTGCCCGTCAGCCCTTCGGTGAACTGCTCCCCTACCCCCATCGCGTCGGCAATACCGGCGCAGATATCAAACATCGACCGGGACTCCCCCAGCGGCTTCAATGAGGTGCTCATAAAGGTGGCGTACGCCATCTGCCCGGCGGCATAACTGTCGCTGGCGTAGTCCTCACTCTCCAGCCAGGTGCTGTCCGGCAGCAGGTAATCGGCAAACTTGGCGGAGGGCGTCATCCAACAATCACTGACCACAATCAGCTCGCAAAGGGACTCATCCTCAAGGATCGCTGCCGTGGCGTTGCTGTCAGAGTGCTGATTGATCAGGGCATTACCGGCGCAGTTGATGATCGCTTTGATGTTGGTGCCCAGCGCCGCCGGGTTGTTGTCCACCCTCTCCTGTGTGCCGCTGACCTTGTAACGCACGCCTTTATTGGTGCCGGTGAAGGTTTCACCCCGCACCACCGCTTCCGACCAGGTAAAGACCGGAATGGTGATGTCCACCGGGTTGGTGCCGGTAGGCATCCCCGCCACCCCAAATCCATAGGTCAACGGCATGGCACCGCTGTTTACACCCGCCTGACCGATCTTGCCGGTCATAATGGCGAGGGTGTAGACCGCCCGGGTGGCCTGATCGCCATTGGCGTGACGGCTGATCCCGGCTCCCGCGATGATATAGGGAGCATCAGCCGCCATGATGGCTTGCGCCAACTGCTTGATGCGCGTTTCCGGCACCCCGCAGATCGCCGCCGCCCACTGAGGGGTTTTCGCCCCATCGGCCGCGAAGGCACCCTGGCCCATGATGTAGTCGTGATAGTTCTGATCCGGGTCGATGTACTGAGCGTGAGACGCGATAAAGGCGTCGTCGTTTTGCTCAATGGCTGCTTTGGTTTGAACCAGAGAAGCGCGGTCATAGCCCACCGCATACCGGTCAAGGAAGGACTTGGCGTTCTGGTCGACCCAGCCAGACTGGATCATCTCGTAAATCACCGCCTCCACCAGCGCGGCGTCTGTCCCCGGGCGAATCGCCAGCCACTCATCCTCGTTGCCCCGCATCGAGTCGGTATAGCGCGGCTCCACCATCCAGACTTTTATACCCTTCTGGTTTTGCTCCAGTGCCTTGACGAAGTCATAGCCTTCGCCACTGCCACTCATGCGGATCTCGTTCGGGTTAAAGCCAAAACCAACAAACAGGTCGGAATGGACGATATCACTGAGGCTGCTGCCCACCAGGCTGTCCCACTGGTCGCCGTAGGTCGCCATACAGGCGGCATAGATGCCTGCCCAGGAGTAATCCCAGTGGTGGTCGAGGAACCCGCCATTCAGGTTCAACAGCCGTCCCCAGGTGGCCACATTGGACGAGAAGCCGTAATAAGCGCCGGTGCCGTAATGCATGTAGATCGCTTCCGGCCCGTAGTTTTCGCTGATCTGTTTCAGCTTGGCACCCACTTCGGAGTGAGCCTGCTCCCAGCTGATCGCCACAAACTCGCCGGAACCCCGTTTGCCCACCCGCTTCATCGGAGTGCGCAGGCGATCCGTTGCATAGGTGCGCTGGCGCAGCGAACGCCCACGAGGACAGGCCCGAACCTGATGGTTCACCCCATACTCATCGGTGGTTTCATGGTCTGCCTCAATGCGGGTGATGATGCCGTCCTGGCTGTACACCTTGATCGGGCAGTTAGAACCGCAGTTCACCAGACAGGCTGACCAGTTCAACACCTCGCCAGACTCAACAGGGGGTTTCGGTGGCTCTGTCGGTTTGTCACTACCACTGTTGCCGCAGCCACTGACGGTGGCTGTGGCGCCGAACGCCGCGCTCAGTTTCAGAAAGTTTCTACGTTCCATCCTCAATGTCCTTCGCTTTTTAGCCTGCGGACGGTATCGCTCTGATTGTTCGAGCGATTACTGCCCTGTTATTGCAAGGAAAAAGTGGTGGAGAATGCCCCTGCGGCTGATAACGATCGAATCTCTGAGAGTGCAAAAACGCTATGCATTCAATATTCGAAATGTATCAATGTGAATCAATACGATGCAGGTTAATTCGCCCTACTTTGCAATCCCGGCCCAGCTAAATTGAAACAAAGCGCCAAAGCAGAAACGTCTATATCGATATGGAGTTCGACGAATTAAATGTGACTGTTGTAACAGAATGAAAACACATCCATCCCATGCTCCCGCCAAGTGAGTAGCATGCTAAATCTCGACGGGGCCAGCTTCAGACTGATGACGGCAGCCCCTTGAAATCACGGCCGGAAGCGTCACGTTAGTGGGGGTAACCATGGTCAGAGCGGTATCGCTTAATGCTGGAATGAAGGAAAAGGCGACCATCTTTTTCCCGGGGAAGGTGGATGACAGCATCCTCACGTTCTTCCTGACTCACGGAGAAAGCGTCAATTTGGCAAAAGGGGATACCGTCCCTAAAAAAACACTGATTAATAGTTTTGTGTTTCTCAGAGAGGGATTACTTTTTTATACAACACGAACCAACAACTACTCAAAGCCCAAGTTCATCACTGTAATATTCCCCAACAGACTCGCTGATTATCACTTGCTGTTTGATGATAACTGTACGTGCTGCAAAGGAATATTTGCCGCCAGAGACAGCGAAATCATCGTAATTAACAAGCAAAAAATCCGGGAATTAGTGCAAACGCGTCCGGACCTTTTTTCTCAATTCACTCTTGATGCTGCTTACTACACTGAGCGACAAACCACCCTCGCTGTCTTTCTCCTTACCTCCTCTCCCGAAGATAAGTTACTCAAATTTCTGTTCGACACTCTGGTCGTGCTGGATACCGACTTCTCCCAACAATGGCTCACCGTTCACCTCAAGCTCACCCGGCAAGAGATTGCGGATATCCTTCATATCAGTGTGATCAAGCTGGACCTGATGCTGGGGGAGCTGAAGAAGCAGGGTCTGGTCAGGCGGGTCGGAAACAAGCTGCAGGTTCGGGTCGACTACTTCCATCCGCTGTCGCCCTGCCCTCTGGGGCGGGAGGACGCCAACGGTTGCCAGTCCAACAATATGTCGAAGTTCCGCGCCGGCAACCTGATTACGCTCAACAATGGCGGATAACGGCACGCGGGGTGCCCACCCCGCGTGCCGAATCGGGCGTTACAGCGCGCTGCCGCCCTTGATGATCATGCGCAGTTGCAGCACCAGTCGTTCCGCCAGCACCTTGCGCTTTTTCGGGTTCATATCCATCGCTTCGGCGCCGGCGCTGAACACCAGAATCACCATCGCTTCAGCCTGTGCGTGGGCCACTTCCGGCGTCAGGTCTGTGGTGGCCTGGAGGTACTCGATCAGTTCAGCAGTGAAGTGTTCAATCTCACGCTGCACCGCGGAGCGAAACGCCGCCGAGGTTCCGGAGCGTTCACGCAGCAACAGGCGGAATACGTTGGGGTTGCTGTCGATGAACTCAATAAAGGTCTCGATAGAGACCCGCACGATGCTTCCCCCCTCTGCGGCACGCTGACGACCTTTGCGCATCAGCTGGCGCAAGGTCAGGCCCCCCTCGTCCACCATCGTCAGACCCAGCTCTTCCATGTCCTTGAAATGGCGGTAGAAGGAGGTTGGGGCAATGCCGGCCTCGCGGGCCACTTCGCGCAGGCTCAGGCTGGAGAAACTGCGCTCGGCACTGAGCTGGTTAAACGCGGCATCAACCAGTGCGCGCCGGGTTTTCTCTTTCTGCTGGGCTCGGATCCCCATGATTCTTATCCCAATTCGGCAAAACAGGCAGATAGTACCCTGTTCGCTGCCATTTCGCATCCCGGCCCGTCCGATGCTTGCTTTTTCTTCGGTTGTGACGAAAATGGCTAACAGTTGTAAGCTAAAAATAGAACGAAACCAATGACTGATAACAAGCCCCGTCTCATCCTCGTCAATAGCGCCATCTTCGCATTGACGTTCCTGACCGCCCTGATCGCGGTGCCGCTTTACGGCCTGTGGCAGGGATACCAAAGCGAAGCGCTTTGGGTGGCGCTGCTGTTCTGGGCCTGGAGTGGCCTGTCCATCACTGCCGGTTACCACCGCCTGTGGTCCCACAAGGCCTACAGCACCCATCCGGTGGTGCAGTGGGTGTTGGCCATCGGTGGCGCCATGGCGATGCAAAATTCCATCCTGCACTGGGCCTCTGACCACCGTCGGCACCATAAACACGTGGACGACAACGAGCGCGACCCCTACTCCGCTGGCCGGGGATTCTGGTACAGCCACATCGGTTGGATGCTGCGCGAGTATCAACAGGTTACCCCGGATATTTACAACAATGTCCGCGACCTGCAGAAGAATCCCATCGTGATGAATCAACACAACCACTACGGCAAGTGGGTGTTCGCCACCAACATCGCCCTGCCGGCCTTCATCGGTTGGCTCACTGGTGACATCCTGGGCATGTTGCTGCTGGCTGGGGTACTGCGCCTGGTGTTGGTGCACCACGGCACCTTCTTTATCAACTCGCTGGCCCACATTTGGGGCAGCCAGCCTTACAGTGACAAACACAGCTCCCGCGACAACGGTTTTATCGCCCTGGCCACCTTCGGAGAGGGCTACCACAACTTCCACCACACCTTTGAGTACGACTACCGTAACGGCATCCGCTGGTGGCACTTTGACCCCACCAAGTGGCTGATCCGCGGCCTGGCCAAACTGGGTCTGGCCAAGGACCTGCGCCGTGTGCCGACAGAGCGAATCGAATCCGCCCGCCTGGCGATGCAGCTGCAATCCAGTCAACGCCTGTTAGCTGAGCACCACAGTGCCAGTGAGTGGCTGGCGAAGCTGGAGGAGGAGTACGAGCGCCTGCTGGCCGAGCTTCAGCGCTATTACGGTGAGAAACAGCGCCAGCTGAAGCTGCACAAACATGAGTTGGATCGCTCCACCCGCGCCCGACTGAATGAGCTGCGCCAGACCTTCCAGCAGCAAAAACGCCAATGGCAGGCCCTGCGCGCCCAGTTGCACGCCCAGGTGGCCTGATCCTTATGACCGGAAGCGCGCCCACCCTGCCCCCAACCCTGGACCAGTGGCAAGCGGCGGGCGCCACCTTTCACTGGCGTGGCCATGCCCTGTTTTACCGATACCAGCCCAATCCGGGTAAGCCGGTACTGCTGCTGGTGCATGGTTTCCCGTCCGCCAGCTGGGACTGGTGGGCCCTCTGGCCCACCCTGTCACAGCACTACCAGTTGCTCAGCGCCGATATGCTCGGTTTCGGCTTAAGCGACAAACCTCACCCCCACCGCTACTGCATTGCTGATCAGGCCCGGATGCTGTTGGACCTGATGGCCGAACTGGGCCTCGGTGCGGCCCATATTCTGGCCCACGATTACGGTGATACCGTGACTCAGGAGCTGCTAGCGCAGCAGCTGGAGGGCAGCACCGGAGTGCACTGGCATTCCGTTACCCTGCTTAACGGCGGCCTGTTTCCAGAAGCCCACCGCCCCTTACCCATTCAGCGGCTGATGGCGGGCCCAGTGGGCCCGCTGCTGGCCCGGCTGCTGGGAGAGCGGCGCTTTAAAGCCAGCCTAAGGCGGATTTGGGGAGAAACCCCACCCACGGAAGCGGAGTTGGACACACTGTGGCAACTGCTCTGTCTGAAGCGGGGCCAACGGGTGATCCCCGGCCTGATCCAGTACATGGCGGAGCGCCGTCAGCATCGCACCCGCTGGGTGGATGCCCTGCAGCGCACGGAGGGCCCGCTGACCCTAATCGACGGTTTGGCCGACCCCATCTCAGGGCAAACCCTGGTGGACCGTTTCCGCCAGCTCTGCCCCCATGGCCGGGTGGTCACCCTGCCCGGCGTGGGCCACTACCCTCAGCTGGAAGCCCCACAAGCCGTACTGGAGGCGATGGCGCTGTCCGACTGAACCGAATAAAGCGAGACAAAAAAAGCGGGCCTGAGCCCGCTTTTCTTTTTGCCAATGGTTACTGCTGGTGACGGATGGTCTGGTCCGACAGCAACGCTTCCGCAATGGCGTCCTCAGTAAAGCGCAACGGACGCAGCGCAGTGTTTTCCGAGTAGTACCGGGTTTGGTCATTCCAGTGGGGCGACAGCGGGTTATTGGATTCCGAGTAACTCAGC
This sequence comes from Ferrimonas balearica DSM 9799, assembly GCF_000148645.1. Lineage (NCBI taxonomy): Bacteria > Pseudomonadati > Pseudomonadota > Gammaproteobacteria > Alteromonadales > Ferrimonadaceae > Ferrimonas > Ferrimonas balearica. Next base: position 252,881 of record NC_014541.1, on the reverse strand, counting down.
AGACCGCGCGCCACCGGGCCGTCATCCTCAAAGCCCACCACCATCATCCAGCTGGAGCCGTAACGCACGTGGTAACCCTCGGTGGACAAACGGGAGCGCATCGGCGCACCGGTGACCACATCAATGGCCGGCGCATAGGCGTGCTGGGGCAGCAGGGTGTCATCGCCGCCGCTGGCGCTGTAAGAGAAGACGTTAAAGCCCCCCTCAAAGTTATTGGCGCCAGACCAGGGGAAGCGTGCTCCGGAGGCGCTGCCATCCGGCAGAGACTTCTCAACAAACTGCAGGCTGCCCAGGGTGGCGTCCAGCGCAAAGCCGTTACGGGTCAGGTTTTCACTGGCAACGGCCAGCGCCACCAGCGCCCGGCCGTCGGTCACCAGGGTGTTGGGGGTGTTCATCGGATCGGTGTAGTCGAAGGGGACCGACAACAGCCCGGAGTTGAACTGGTAACCGAACTCGCGCAACAGCGCCCCGGCCACACTGTCCAGGTTCTGTGCCCCATTCCATTGGGCCAGAGCCGCACAGGCGGGGGCGACGTTCACGCTCAGGCTCTCATTCACCACCACCGGTGTGGTGCCCTGGGCTTCACACTGGCTCAGCAGGTCATCCAGCACCAGCTCGGCCAGGTAGGCCCGGTTGTTCAGCAGCGCCGCTTCGACCTCATCGCGGTTGAACTTGTCGTCGTCACCACGGGCGTCACTCATCAGCGTCAACGCCATCCGGGTGCGCAGTGACTGCTCACCCCGCTCAGGTCCATACAGCGGCGAGATCCCCTCAATGGGGGCCGCCGGGTTGGTGGACCAGAAGGAGTTATTGGAGTTCTGAACAAAGTCGGAGCGCAGCAGCTTGGGGGCCTCTTCGTAGGGCACCGCCCCATCAAAGCCGTAGGTGCTGTCGTAACCCGGCAGGATGGTAAAGCCCGCCTGCTCCTTGAGGGTGATCAACACCCGGTCAGAGGTCAGCGCCACTTTCGCGGTTTCGCTCAGGTGCGGCACGGTGGAGTCGTCGATATAGAAGGCGTTGCCCTCAGCATCGGCGTACATGGTGTTGTTGAAGATCACCCCATCGTAATCACGGAACGCCTGCTGGAAGCTCTCCAGATCGGTGGCGAGGTTCATCGACAACCAGTGCTCCAGCACGTCCACATTGGCGGTATTGGCGTCCTGAACAAAGAACGCCACATTGTCGTTCCAGGTAAAGGGCGCCGCCTGGGGTGGCGCTTCCACCATCGGCCCCTTGGCGGTGGTGTACAGGGTTTTCTCCAGCACCATGGTCTGGCCGCCGCCCACGTTCACCTCAATCTGGTGCGGGGTGGCGGTGATGGGCATCGGCTCGCCATCCAGCAGATAGGTCATGCGGTCACCTTCCGCCAGCGCCAGTTGGTACAGCACGAAATGCTCCGCGGTAGAGAAGGTGTGGGTCCAGGCCAGGTGTTCGTTAAAGCCGATGTTGATGGCCCCGGGCATACCCACCAGCGACCCGCCCATCACATCCATCTGGTCCGGAATGGTCAGGTGGGACTGCCAGAAGCGAAGCTGCCCAGTGTGGGGGAAGTGCGGATTGCCCAGCACGATGCCTTTGCCGTTCTCCGTCACGTCGGCCCCCAGGCCCCAACCGTTGGAGCCCAGATCCCGCTCATTGAGCACCGGAGTGGTCAACTGCGCCGCCTGACGCTGGGCACGGGCGGTGAGGTCCTGATACTGCGCGGTGGTCGCGGCGGTCATCGGCGTCACGGGCACCGGCAGGTACTCATTGCCATCACCGGGGTTGGCAAAGAAGATCAGGTCAAAGAAGTTCGCACTGCCCGGCAGGTGCGCAATCGAGAACAGGTAGGTCAGCAGATCGACCCCCTCCACCGGCTTCACCCAGGGCTGACCGGCACAGGGCAGGTTCGGGGTTTCGATCGCGCCGGAGGCCAAATCGGTCAGATAGAGGTTATAACCCTGGGCAAAACCGTTAAGCATTGCCCGGCTGCGATCCGGCAGGGCATCAAACTTCGCTTCCGCGGAGGCGCGCACGCCCAGCGCCAGATGGCCGAAGTCGTTGATCAGGTTCTGATTGTCCTCCACCAGCGGCAGGCCGGTGGCGTAATCGATTCGCTTGTGGGGGCCAAAGTACTTGGAGCGTTCACTGTTGGCCTTGATAAAACCATCCGCCAGCAAGCAGAGGTGGTCGGTGGCCTGGGCGTAACCGGAACCGAATGCCAGGCTCTCCAGATTGTCAGCGGTGATGTGCGGTACGCCGAATTCGGTGCGACGAATCCGTGCTTCCAGTGCGCCTTCCGGGGCAAACACCACCAGCTCCGGCTTGGGCTCGGGTTCCGGCTCAGGTACCACCGGCGGAGGTGGCGGCGTCACCGCCACATCGTCTTTGTCGTCGCTACAGCCTGACAGCGTCAGAGAGGTCAGGATCCCGGCGAGGATCAGCGGGTATTTTCTTGTCATCGTTGTTTCTCGTTATGGTGGCACTCAAAGGTTGAGCGCCTGTTATTGGCCTGTTAACCATATCGATATACGAGAAATTTTCCCAGATGGATGCCCCGCTCAGTCATCCCCTGAAACAGAAAAGGCGCCCGAAGGCGCCTTTTTAATCAAACCAGTGTCAGTTGACTGAACGACCGAAGTCCACGTCGACCCACACCAGACGCTCGTGGGAGCTCAAGGCCGGATCCGAGGCGCCGCTGTCGTCGTACAGCCACTGGAAGCCGGACTCACCAATGGCAGGCCAGAACACGCCGCTGTCAGCGATGTGCAGGTCCTTATGAGGCAACACGTAGCTGAATCGCATGCCACTCAGGCTGGTCCACACCTGGGGATGGATGTGGCTGGAGCCCACACCCATTTTGTACTCCTCGGCACCAAAACTGGCCGGAGTCAGGCTGTCGGTATTAAAGCGACCGTTGGAGCCCAGCAGGTAGCTGTCGGACAGCACTTTGCGGATGGCGCTGCTGTTGATCTCGTAAGTGTCAGCCCAATCGGTTTGCACGGTCAGGCGGAACGGGTCTTCGTCGTTGTTGAGGTTACCCATCAGCACGAACGGACGGTTCAGGTTGGCACCGCCGCGACGGCCGGCATCATCCACCAGGTAATCCCCGTCGTTACGGTCACTGATGTAGTCGGCAATGAAATCGAGCTGGGCGCCGTTACGCTGCTGGGCCCAACCGGAGCGCAGTGCGCCTTCGGCCGGTTGCTGGTCAACCAGCTGGGTCAGCAGCAGGCTGATCTGGCGGCCATCCGGCAGACGCATGGCGATATCAACAAAGTTGGTGTCCATGACGCTCAGTGCCGCCCAGGCGTCGTCGTCCAGCTCGGTGCCATCGTCACGCTTGGGCTTGCTGACACCATTCACGTCCTGCCATTTGAACTGGCGGAAGGTGCGGGCCTGCTCAGCATCCAGGGCGTACTTGGAGAGCAGCACAAAGCTGTTCTGGCCATGGAAGTGACCCGGGCCCTGAGCGTCCTCCGGCAGGGACAGCTTGCCGTCACCATCGATGTCATAAGGGATGAACTGGCCGGAGTTGGTGGACGCCACATAGCGGTAGGGGTAGCTCAGCCCGGTCAGGTCAGAGGCCTGCGGCTGGGACAGGTAGTTCTGCTCAAACTGAACGGCCGCAGTGTCATCCGCCCGTCCGCCTTCACCCACACTGGTGGAGAAACCGGTCAGCAGCAGTACATCGGGCTGACGCTCCTGGTAGGTCTGTTGCAGGATCGCCGCCAGATTGGCCAGGCGCGGATCCTGCTGATCGCCGGTGGCACCGGTTTGCTGCAGCAGGGTGAAGTACCCCTGGCTGTCGTCATACGCCATGTCCACATGGAAGGTGGCAAAGCGAAGGGTGCCGGTAAAATTCTTGGTGGAGCTGGAATCGCTGCAGGCGCTCAGCAGCAGCGCACACAGCGCCAGGCCCAGGGTTTTGAACTGCATGGGGTCTCCGTACTGCAGACTCGGAAGTCGATGGTCCCACAATCTATAGCGCCCGTCAGACGGGCTCAAGGCAACAATCGGATTTGTGGTGACTTTGTGTCCAAATCTGTGGTCAGGATCCAGACCTGCTGCGGTTGGGGTATTATGCTTGCTTCACTGTCGTAACGAGTCCACCCATGAGTCACATCAAACTCACCGAATACAGCCATGGCGCCGGCTGCGGCTGCAAGATCAGCCCCAAGGTGCTCGACACCATTCTGGCCAGCCAGCTGCCCAGCTTTACCGACCCTCGCCTGGTGGTGGGCAACGCTTCCCGCGACGACGCTGCGGTGTACGCCCTGGATGACCAGACCGGCATCATCAGCACCACCGACTTCTTTATGCCGATCGTGGACGACCCGTTCACCTTTGGCCGCATCGCCGCCACCAATGCCATCAGTGACATCTACGCCATGGGCGGCACACCGATGATGGCCATCGCCATTCTGGGCTGGCCGGTCAACCTGCTGGCTCCGGAGATCGCCCAGCAGGTGGTGGAAGGGGGCCGCGCCGCCTGCCGCGATGCGGGGATTCTGCTGGCCGGTGGCCACAGCATCGACGCGCCGGAGCCCATTTTCGGCCTGGCCGTAACCGGCCAGGTGCCGCTGTCCCGCCTGAAGCGCAACGACACCGCCAAGGTCGGTGACAAACTCTATCTGACCAAACCGCTGGGCATCGGCATCCTGACCACCGCCCAGAAACAGAAGAAGCTGGCCGACGAGGACAGTCAGATCGCCATCGACGCGATGTGCCAACTCAACACCATCGCCACCAAGCTGGCCCCCATTGCCGGCGTTAACGCCCTGACCGACGTCACCGGCTTTGGCCTGGCGGGCCACCTGATTGAGGTGTGTCAGGGTGCCAAACTGCATGCCCGCATCGATTTCGATGCCCTGCCCCGCCTCGACCAGGTCGACCACTATCTGGCGCGGGGTTGCGTGCCCGGCGGCACCGGTCGCAACTTTGACAGCTATGGACAGCACATTGGTCCGCTCAGCGACGACCAGCGCGCCCTGCTGTGTGACCCGCAAACCTCCGGTGGGTTGCTGGTGGCGGTCAATGCGGAAGCGGAAGCCGAGGTGGTGGCCTGCCTGCGTGACGCGGGCCTGCCCCACCAGTGCATCGGCGAGCTGTACCAGGGTGGGGATGCCCCGCTGGTGACTCTGCGATGAGCGAGATGATCCCGCAGAGCGAATACCGTCGCCTGCTGCTGGACGATGTGCCGATGATCGATCTGCGCGCCCCGGTGGAGTTCGCCAAGGGCGCCTTCCCCGGCTCGGTCAACTGCCCGCTGATGACCGACAGTGAGCGGGAAGCGGTGGGCACCCGCTACAAGGAGCAGGGTCAAAACGCGGCCATTGCACTGGGCCACCAACTGGTGAATGGCGCCGTGAAACAGAGCCGCGTGGACGCCTGGGTCAGCCAGGTAACCGCCCGCCCGGATACCGTACTCTACTGTTTTCGTGGCGGCCTGCGCTCCCAGTTGAGCCAGGGCTGGCTGGCGGAAGCCGGCTACCAACGTCCCTACATCGAGGGCGGCTACAAAGGGATGCGCGGCTTCCTGATCAACCAAACCGATAAGGTGGCTGAACAGGCAGACCTGCTGATCCTGGGCGGCATGACCGGCTGCGGCAAAACCGACTTTCTGAACGAGCGACGGGACAGCGTGGACCTGGAAGGGCTCGCCAACCATCGAGGTTCCAGCTTTGGGCGTCGCATCGGTGGGCAACCCAGCCAGATCGATTTCGAGAACCGGCTTGCCATTGAACTGATGCGTCATCAGGACGCGGGCCACCGGCAGTTGCTGCTGGAGGACGAAAGTCGCCTGATTGGACGGGAATCGATTCCGCTCACCCTGTTCGACGCGATGACTCAGGCCCCCCGGGTGATGCTGGAGGTGAGTAACGAGGCACGCATTGCCCAGATCACCAAAGACTACGTCACCACCATGGCCAACGATTATCTGGCCCAGGACGCCGAGCAGGGCTTTGCCGAGTTTGAGAACTACCTGCTGGGCAGCCTGGACCGCATCCGTCGTCGTTTGGGCGGTGCCCTGCATCAGGACCTGCGTCAGCGCATGACAGACGCCCTGGCGGAACAGGCACGCAGTGGCAACGTTGATGGCCACAGCGGGTGGATCAGCCTGATGCTGAGCCACTACTACGACCCGATGTACCGCTACCAGCTGGAGAAGATGACCGCTCCGGTGCTGTTCCAGGGCAGCCCCGAAGCCGTGCACCAGTTCCTCAATGAACGCGGTGCCCGCTAAGGCACAAAAAAGGCGGGGAACTCCCCGCCTTTTTCTATTCCGCTGAATAACACTCCGGGCCCGGAGGCAGAATCTCTTGCCAGGGCAGGCTCTGACAGCCCAACACCATGTAGTTGGGGTTTTCCAGGCTCTCGCGCTCGTTGTAGCTCAACGGTTGGTAGCAGGTGTCGACGATCCTGCCGCCCGCTTCCTCAACGATGCACTGGGAGGCTCCGGTGTCCCACTCGCCGGTCGGCCCAAGGCGCAGATAGCAATCCGCGGTGCCTTCCGCCACCATGCAGGATTTCAGTGACGCACTGCCAAATGGCAGCAGCAGGTATTCCCGCTGTTCATCCAGCCGTGACATCACCGCTTCGCGACGCTGACGGCGGCTGACCGCAATCTTCAGTGCGTCCCCCGGCCCCACATCACGACTGTGGATCGCTTCAGTCTGGTCACCGTGGCGCTTGTAGGCGCCGTGGCCCTGACAGGCGTAGTACCAGACTTCACTCATCGGCGCGTAGATCACCCCCAGCACAGGCTGATGATCCCTCACCAGCGCAATGTTCACCGCAAACTCGCCACTGCCGGCAATAAACTCCTGGGTGCCGTCCAGCGGGTCAATCAGCCAGTACTCATTCCAGTGCTGGCGGGTGGACAGCGGGATATCGGCGTCCTCCTCGGAGAGGATGGGTGTGTCCGGGGTAAGCGTTCGCAGCGCCGTGACGATCCACTCATGGGCGGCCAGGTCGGCCGAGGTCACGGGGGTGTTGTCGGATTTGGTCAGGGACTGATATTGACCCGCCTCGTAGATGGTGCGGATCTGTTGTCCCGCATCACGGGCAATGGTGATGACGGGTTCTAGCAGTGTGTGCAGGGGAGTCACCACAATACCACCTTCTGTTACGCTGACTCGGTTATCGGGTAAGTTTCAGCTGCTTCAGAGCCAAAAACAAGGCACTGATCGAGCGGGATTCAGAAAAATCTTCCTGCGCCAGCAGCTTATCGGCTTCGTGTATCGACCACGGCACCAGTTCCAGCGGTTCCGGCTCGTCACCAATCAGTTGACTGGGATAGAGGTCACGGGCCAGCAGAATTTCCATCTTGCTGGCAAAGTAACCTGGTGCCAACGACACCTGCATCAGGTGGGTCAAATCACGGGCGGCGTAACCGATCTCCTCCTGCAGCTCCCGGTTGGCCGCCACCAGCATCGCTTCACCCGGATCGATCAACCCCTTGGGAAAGCCCAGCTCGTAGCTGTGGGTGCCTGCGGCGTACTCACGCACCAGCAACATGGTGTGCTCATCCAGCATCGGCACCACCATTACCGCCCCACGATTGCCGCCGCGCATGCGCTCATACTGACGCTGAGCGCCATTGGCAAAACGCAGATCCAGCTGCTCCACCGTGAACAGCCGGCTTTGTGCCACCACTCGGGCATCCAGGATCTGCGGCTTACGCGATTTGCTCATGCCGCCCTCACAGCCCCGGGATCGGGCCGTTGTAGTTGATCGGGTAAGCCCCATCCGCATTGGGTTTACCCAGGAAGGTCAGGGCCTGACGCAGGTCGGACGGTTGACTGTCGGTGGGCTTGATCTGAGCCGCCACTTTGACCTGATTGTCCGCCAGCAGCAACGCTTCACCCTGCACACCGATGGTGTTTTCCGCCTCGTCCATCACCAGCTTCAGGTTGCCCTGATCGCAGCTCAGGGTGCCCGCCAGGTTGCCCAGCGGGTACTGGCCAAACTGGTTGTTCACGTCCAGGCCATCCACCAGCACCCGACCGCTGAGGCGGTCGCACCAAGGGGTACCCTGAGCGCTGTCATTGAGGCTCAGGGTGGCGTTGCCGCCCACCTTGGTACGGAACGGCAGACGGGTATTGCCCAGCAGCCACGGCAGTGGTGCGGACAGACGCAGGTTATCGACGGCCAATCCGGACAGGCCATAGCTGACGCTGCCCTGGCCCCGTGCCACGCCACCATCCAGCCGGAATGAGAGTCCGGCCTGACCGGTCAGCAGTTGACTGGGATGCAACTCCCAGCTGACCTGTTCCAGCTGACGCCCGGCCACGGTCAACTGCTCCGCCTGGCCTTGCCAGAGCGTGCCATTGAGGCCAGACGCTTTAATGCCATTGGGCACCGGGGCAAATTGCCACACCAGTGCCGCCGGCACATTAATCACCAAAAACAGCAGATACAGAACCACCCCAAGCAGGGTGTATTTCACTACGCGCACGGCCCCTCCGTTACGGCTGCGACAGCTGCAAGCGTCGCACTTGAATCAATCCCGGCTCATTGGCAGCGGTGATATCCAGCGCTTCAACGGCCACACCCTGACGCTGCTGCAACTCGGTCAGCCAGCCCATCAGGGTTTCAAATTGGGTGTCCTCCAGCCAGAGCTGAAGTTTGTCGCCTTGCGGCTGCATCCGGGCAATGGTCAACCCGGCCTGCGCGGCAGTACGGCTGGCGATCTGGTTCAGGTTACCGCCACCGGGACGCTGCCCGCTACCACGCTGGAGGCTAATGTAGCGATTGGCGTTGTCCTTAATCTGACCCAGCGCCACCCGCTCCGCCTGTACCGCGCGCTCGGCCTGGTCGAGACCATTGCTGATCGGTGCCCATACCAGCCAGTAAAACAGGCCAATCACCAACACCGGCGCCAACAGAGTCAGCAGGCGCTGCTCCTGATCGGTGCGATCGCTCCACCACTGTTGAGCCTGTTGCCAATACTTGTTCATCCTTTGGCCCTCAATGTCATGATGCCACTGACGCCGTCCGCATCGTTGTTGATGGCCCCGGACTCCACATCAAAGCGGCCACTGGCCAGCTCTTTAAAGCGCTCAAACTGGGCGAAGTCCTTACCCACCAGCTGCAGTCGGATTTCGGAGCGATTGCCATCGAAACGGATGCTGGTCGGGCGCAGTTCGGGCAGCTCGGCAAAGGCGTTTTCCAACCCTGCCATCATCGGCAGCAGCTGGCCGCCGGCTCCGGCGCCACCCAGTGCCCGCACCTTGGCTTCAAGCTGGCCGCGCGGGTTGGGAACACGCTGCTCCTGCGGGAACAGCTGACGATAGATCCGCTCGCCTTCGGCGCGCAAAGCGGTGCGCTCCTGCTCCAGCTGGTACCAGCTGACGCCACGGTGCACCAGCACCAGCGCCAGCAGAATGGCCGCGGCCACCCCCACTTTGGTCCAGGTAGAAACCAGCTTGGACAACTCTTTGGCCGGCGCATAAGGCCCGGTCAGCAGGTTGGCCGGGGTACGGACGAAGCCCTGGGCCAGCGCCTGCATCGGCAGCTCCAGCGGCTGCTCCGCCGCCTCAATGCCTTCCGGCAGGGCCACCGGGGTAAACAGCGCCCAGGGACGCCCCTCACCCTGCAGCGACTCGGCCATCATCGGCAGCCAGTCTGCATCCAGCACCATGCCAGAGCCTTCGCCCGTGCGCACCAGCAACTGCTGCTCCAGCTGCATCAGAGACAGCTCGGTGTCCTCGACCCGAGCCAGAGCCAGCACGTCCGGTACGATCTTCTTCACCGGCAGTCCGGCCTCCGCCAGCCAACCCAGCCACAGCTGAAGCTGGGCGTGGGCCACCACCATCACTGACAGCTGGTCGCCGTGGCGCGGGCCGGGGACAAAGTGGAGTTTGTCCACATCCTCGGAGAGTTCGTCCTCGAGCATAAAGGGCAGCGCCTTCATGGCCTGGCGCTGCGCTTTGGCAGGCAGGTTCACGTCGGTCAGGGTCAGGGCACTGCTGTCCACCAGAACCTCAACCGGGCGGCCACCAGCGCGCTCCGACAGGCTGGCCAGGCCATCGGCCCCGGCCAGTACACCGGAACTGATCACCGTCTGCTGCTCTTCGGACCAGGTTATCCAGGGGATCGGTTGCTGTGCCTGGCTACCCAGGCGGATCACCAATCGTTCGCTCACTGTTGGCCTCCATACTGGCGGGTCAGAACGGTCAGTCCATCGCCCCCGCCACGTCGCATCACGCTTTCCAATCGAAACACCGCGTTTTCCACTTTAGCGGCTCCGCGGAGCCGGAAATACTTGCTGTCCACCGCCAGGGTGGACTTGGCCTGGGCGTCCACCTGCAATCGTTGCATGGCGGGTTCTTCCCAGAATTTCTGAACGTCGTCCCAACCGTCTGCCGGTCGGGCTTGCAGAACGCTCTCCGCCTCACTGAGGCTGATCTTTCCTTCCAGCATCCCGACCAACAGCGCTGCCCGTTCCACCGGCAGGGTGTTGACGTTGAGTTGCTGGGTGTCTTCACCGGGAATGGCGCAGACGTAATCCTGCAGCGTCCGGTACAGGTTCTTGTTCACCCCAAGCACCGCCCGCAACTCGCTGTGGTGAGCCATCAGCTGGTTGGGGGTGCGGTAGGGCACCGGCCGTGACTCGTACTCGGCGTCCTCCGCACCAAAGGTGCCATCCTGACGGTCATCTTCGTCGGTAAAGTCCCGCACCCGGTCGGCCACCATCTCGGCGTAGTAGTTGTCGATCTCCAATGCCTCCAGCATGGCCATAAACTGTCGGCCAGCCAAGGGTTTTTGGTAGGGATCCCGGTTTCGTTCCTCTTCGGTCAGCCCCTGGCTGAGGGCGTTGAGGTTGAAACAGGTCCGCATATCATCAATGGTGCCGGCGATCTGGCCATGCTCTACCGGGTACACCACGTTGGCGGTGGCCCAATATTGTTGCAGGTGGATGGTGCCGTCGCTGTCCTCAAAGTCCTGCTTCAGCACCCGCTTGGCCAGAGCCTCACTGGAGCGGGCGTACCAGTACGCCTGCTCGAAATCCGCCATATTGGTGGTGCGGCGCACCGACATCTGGCTGCGCTGGGTCATGCCCGCCGCCAGCGCCGTGATCACCGCCAGCACCAACAAAACCGTCAACAGGGCCATGCCCGACTGGGAACGTCGCATCAGTTCTGCTCCTCGCCGCCGGTGCCACCACCACTGCTGCCGGAGCCGGAGCCACTGCCAGAACCATTGCCAGAGCCCGACCCCGAGCCGTTGCCGCTGCCGTTGTCGTCCTCATCGCTGGTGATGCCACCGTAACCGTCCGCCAACAGGAATTTGCGCTGAATGATGCCCATGTCGAGGGTCTCCAGCTCCACAGTCACCGCCTTGGGGAAGGCATTGCCATCGACCTTGTTCTGCCACTTGTCGTCGATGTAGAAGGCAAACTTCAGGCTGATCACGCCATCCAGCAGATCCAGCTCCTGAGCTTCTTCGCCCTCTACCGGATCCGGATACAGGGTGTAGAGCCGTTGCAGCTTCTCCTCCTTGATTCGGTACACCACCTGCTGAATCGAGCCCCGGGGCAACTGGCCCTGGGGGTTGAGCCAGCCGAGTCGATAGAAGCGCATCGCTTCGCTGTCGGAGTCGTACAGGTTCTCCCCAGCCTCGAACAGGGCACTGCGGTTCTCCGTGGTGGCACTGCGGGAGGTACGGGGGATCATCTGGCCGAAGTCGCGCTCCATCATCGACATCGCCAGCTGAAGGGATTTGAGATCATCCTGGGCCCCCTGGCTGACGCCATCGACCTTGGTGACCTGCTGCAGGATGGTAGCGGACGCGACGCCGATCACCGCGAAGATGGCGATGGCCAGCAGCATCTCCAGCAGGGTAAAACCCCGCACCGCGTCAGTCCGGCTTGGCCACATAGGTTTCCACCTCGGCAAGGATGCCTTCAAAACGGTCGTCCAGGCTGACCGACACGCGGATCAGACGCAGGTTTTCATCAGAGGCTTTGATCACCTGCTGGCGCCAGTACCACTGGCGTTCCGCCATCTCAGTACGGCCGTTACGGCTGCCAATCTCGGGAAAGGCGTTTTCCAGTTGGGCATCCACCATGCGGTTGTGCGCCACGTACCCCGCCAGGGTCCGTTCGCGCAGAATGGGAATGGAAGAGAGTTGAATATTGGCGGTGTTGATCACCGCGATGGCAGCGGTGGCGAATACGGTCATCGCCACCAGCACCTCAAGCAGGGTAAACCCCCGGCTGCGTTTCACTGCCACGGGTCCTCCTCCAGCTCGGTCAGCCAGTTGATGCGGCCCAGCGGGTCACCCACCATCTCCAGTTCCAGGTCTCGTTGACCGGGCACATCCGACAGCAGCAACAGGGTGAAACCGGTCATCTCGCCGGAGGGCATCAGCAGCAGCTGGGGTTCCGGATTTTTGCGCTTCTCCTCTTCGGACAGCTCAAACAGCGACTCATCCAGGCCAAACTCAGACTCGGTGTCCTCGTCCTCCTGCACCAGCGGCATCCCCTCCAGCTCCAGCGAGGCTTCGACCCCTTCGGGCCAGTTGCGGTCCCGGTAGAGGGCATCGCCGCCCACCGGCTCCCACTTCTCGGTATCGAGGTTCCAGCGCACAAAGTAGTAATGGTCTTCTTCCATTACGATGCCCAGCTGTTCGCCGGACAGGGTGGCCTCTTCCAGTGCCATCCCCACCACCACGCGAAACTCGTTACCGGCTTTTTCCATCGCTTCCTGGCGCGGGTCACCGCCCAACACCAGAGTCACCGACATCGCCGCCAGCCCCATCACCACCAGCACCAGAAGGATCTCCAACAAGGTAAAGCCCCGCTGACGCGAGGCTTGCTGACGGGGCTTGGCGTGAACCATTACTGGTAATCGCCCAGGTTGTAGTTACAGATGTCGTCTTCGCTGCCCAGCTGCATATCCGGGCCCGCGGAGCACAGGTCGTAGCGGCCACGCTCACCCGGGCTGACCAGGGAGTAGTTGTTGCCCCAGGGGTCGGTCGGCAGGCGCTGGATGTAGCCGCCTTCCTGGTAGTTGCGCGGCTCCGGACCAGAGTTCGGACGGCTTACCAGCGCTTCCAGACCCTGATCGGTGGTCGGGAAACGGTTGTTGTGGATGTAATACATGCCCAATGCACTTTCCAGACCGGAGATGTCGGTGACGGCTTTCTGCACGTTGGCGGTATCACGGGAGCCGATCAGGTTCGGCGCCACGATGGAGGCCAGGATGCCGATGATCACCAGCACTACCATCACTTCCAGCAGGGTGAAGCCTCGCTGGGCGGTGCGGCTAGGGGTACGACGTTTCATTCTCGATATGCCTCTTACAAGTTAAATCATCTGGTTCATCGCCAGCATGGGCTGGAGGATGGAAATTACGATAAAGAGCACGATGCCTGCCATCACCACCACGATCAGCGGCTGCAGCACGGCCAGCGCAACGCTGACCTGGGCTTCAAATTCACGGTCCTGGTTATCCGCGGCGCGAGCCAGCATGTCATCCAGCTCACCGGACTTCTCACCGGACGCGATCATGTGCAGCATCATCGGCGGGAACAGCTTGGTCTGCTGCAGCGACGCGCGCAGCGATGCGCCCTCACGCACTTTGCCTGTGGCTTCTGAGACCGCGTTCTTCACCTTCAGGTTCAGCAACACGTCGGAGGCGATCTTCATCGCTTCCAGCATCGGAACCCCGGAAGAGGAGAGCGTGCTCAGGGTGCGGGCAAAGCGGGCGGTATTCAGGCCACGGGACACCTTACCCACCACCGGCAGCTTCAGCAGCGTTTCATGCCAGCTCAGCTTGAATTTGGGACTGCGCAGGGCCTGCTTAAAGCCCACAAAAAACAGGGCGATGGCAATCAGCATATAGAGCCCGTAATGCTGCAGAAAGTCCGAGATGTCGATCAGAAACTGGGTGGTGGCTGGCAGGGCCTGGCCCAGGTGGTCAAATTGCGACACCACGTCCGGAACCACCGAGGTGAGCAGGAACACCACCACGGAGATCGCCACGACGGTCAGGATGATCGGGTACACCAGCGCCTGGGTCAGCTTGGCGTTGAGCTCCTGTCGGCGTTCGGTGTAATCGGCCAGACGCTCCAGCACCACCTCGAGGTGACCGGATTTCTCACCGGACGCCACCATGGCCACGTACAGTTCGTCAAACACCTGGGGATATTCGGCCATGGATTCGGCCAGGCCGTAGCCCTCCACCACTTTGGCGCGTACTGCCATCAGCATGCTTTTCAGGCGAGGCTGTTCGCTCTGCTCAGCCACCGCCTTAATGCACTCTTCCAACGGCAAGCCGCCCGCCACCAGGGTGGACAACTGACGGGTGATCAACGCCAACGCGGTGGCGCCGATTTTCGGTTTGAACAGGGTAAAGCCGCCAGAACTCGCTTTGCTGCGCTGCTCTTTCTGCGCTGCCGGGGAGACCTCCAGCGGCATCATCTGCTTCTCACGCAGCTGGGCCCGGGCCTGGCGTGCGGTGTCCGCTTCGATGATCCCTTTAACCTGACGGCCCCGGGTATCCAGGGCCTGATATTCAAACGCCGCCATCGCTTACTCCTCCCGGGTCACCCGCAGCACTTCCTCCAAGGTGGTCATCCCGGCGAGGACCTTGCCGCAGCCATCCTGGCGGATGGAGGGCGCGGTTTGACGTACGTGCTTCTCGATGGCCAGCTCTCCGCGGCCACCGTGGATCAGTTCCCGGATGGTGTCGTCCACCACCAGCAACTCATGAATACCGGTTCGGCCCTTGTAGCCACTGAAGTTGCAGTGTTCACAACCGACCGCCTTGTAGATGGTGGGTTGTTCCCCCTGCCCCAGCTCCAGAAACGAACGCTCGCGGGCGTTAGGGGTATAGGGACTCTTACACTCCGGGCACAGGGTGCGCACCAGGCGCTGAGCCAACACCCCCAGCAATGAGGAGGAGATCAGGAAGGGCTCGATGCCCATGTCCTGCAGACGGGTGATGGCACCGGAAGCGGTGTTGGTGTGCAGGGTCGACAATACCAGGTGACCGGTCAATGAGGCCTGAACGGCAATCTGGCCGGTTTCCAGGTCACGGATCTCACCCACCATCACCACATCCGGGTCCTGACGCAGAATGGCGCGCAAGCCGCGGGCAAAGGTCATATCGACTTTGGTGTTCACCTGAGTCTGACCAATCCCTTCCAGCTCGTATTCGATCGGGTCTTCAACGGTCAGGATATTGCGATCCCGGCTGTTGATCTCTGTCAGGCCTGCGTACAGGGTGGTGGACTTACCGGAACCGGTAGGGCCGGTGACCAGCAGGATGCCGTGAGGACGGCGGATCAGGCTGTTGAACTGGCCGCGGATCCCCTCTGCCATGCCCAGCTGTTCCAGGTTCAGCACCGACTGGTTCTTATCCAGCAGACGCATCACCACCCGCTCGCCGCGGGAGCTGGGCATGGTGGACACCCGCACATCGACAGCGCGGCCGCCGATGCGCAGGGAGATACGACCATCCTGCGGGACCCGCTTTTCAGCGATATCCAGCTTGGCCATTACCTTGATACGGGAAACCAGCAACGGCGCAATCTTGCGCTGCTGTTTCAGCACCTCCTGCAACACGCCATCGATGCGGAACCGGACCACCAGCTCCTTCTCGTAGGTTTCGACGTGAATATCGGACGCCCCCAGCTTGATCGATTCCGACAACAGGGCGTTGATCAAACGGATGATCGGCGCGTCGTCGTCGGCGTCGAGCAGGTCTTCGGTTTCCGGCAGTTCATCCGCCAGCGAGGCCAGGTCGTCGTCTTTGCCGATGTCCTCCATCAGCTGCTGGGCTTCGGAGGAGTCCTGCTGGTACAGCTCGGTCAGCTTGATGTCGAACGCGTTGCTGTCGACCCCATTCAGCGCTACCGGGCCACCAGCCAGGCGACGGGCTTCCAGCAGCGCCTTGGGACGGGCGCTGGGGCTGTACCACAGCACCAACTGCTCGTCCTGAGGCACCAGCATGACGCCAAAGCGACGGGCAAAGGCAAAGGGCAACTTGGGCAGGCGCCCGGGCAGAATCTCTTCCGCCTGTTCAGGCACCTCCGGCAGTTCAGTCAGGAGTTCCTGACGTTCCGCCTCAGTCATTCTGTTTCTCCTCGACCGGCTGTTCCTTCGCGTCGGTCGCGTTGTCACCCGGTTGGGCGCTGCCATCCAGCGCCTTCTGCATCCACTCATTCTGGTCGCGGATCGGCGTGGACATGGACTGGCCACTCTGGTGACGCATCAGGATGTCGTGGATCTCTGGGCTCATGCCATCCGGCACCACCCATTCGTCCAGCACCGGTACATCAGTGTTCGGCATCAGGTTGATGCCTCGCTCAGCCTGCTCAAGCTGCTGGGCACGGAAGTAGTTGTACTTGCGGCCGGCGATGCCGGTCATGCTCGGGCCATCACGGATGATGGTCGGCTTGATGAAGATCATCAGGTTACGCTTGGTCTTCTTCGAGCTGGTGGAGCTGAACAGGTGGCCAATCACCGGGATGTCTCCCAGCAGCGGTACCTTGGACACACTCTCCTGCACGTCCTCGTTGAGCAGACCGCCCAGCACCACGGTTTCGCCGGAGTCGGCCAGTACGGTGGTGGTCAGGGTGCGCTTACCGAAGGTCACGTCCACGGCGGTACGGCCATTAACGTTCGACACTTCCTGCTCAATCTCGAGCTGAACCGCGTTGCCTTCGTTGATCTGCGGGGTCACTTTCAGCTTGATCCCCACCTCTTTACGCTCAACGGTGGTAAAGGGGTTGTCGTTGTTGGAGCCGGAGGTGGAACCGGTAATCACCGGCACCTCGTCACCCACGATAAAGCTCGCTTCCTGGTTATCCAGGGTGGTGATGGAGGGGGTCGCCAGTACGTTGGAGTTGGAGTCCGCCGCCACCGCCTGGATCAGGGCACCAAAGTCGCCCATCGCCACACCCCAGGCCATGCCGTTCACTTTGGACAGGGCCGCCGCCAGGGTGGTGATGTCACCGTCCTGGTCCGGGTTGGTGGTACACACGCCTTCCGGGGAACACACCTCGGTGCCGGGCACGTCACGGGCATCCCAGATACCCGCGCCCACTTCACCAATGGTGGTACCGAAGGTGTTGTACTGGATCAGACCACCATCAGCGGAGCCCCACTGCACACCAAAGCCCACTTCGTCGCCTTCGGCAATCTCTACGATGATCGCTTCCACCAGCACCTGGGCGCGGCGGATGTCGAGCTGACGAATCACGCTCTCCAGGGTCTGGATCTGGTCCGGCTGGGCATTGATCACCAGCGCATTGGAGTCAGCATGCGCCATGATGGTGATTTCGTTGTTGCGACGACGCTGGGTCTGGGCGCTGCCGCCCTCCTCGGTTTGCAGGCTCTCGGCAAAGCCAGACAGCACTTCCTGCAGGTCTTCCGCTTTGGCGTACTTGAGGTACACCACCTTGGTGTTACCGGAGTTCTGCATCTCCTGGTCCAGCTCACGCACCAGCGCAGCGGCGCGCTGACGGGCACGTTCATCACCGGAGATCACCACGGAGTTGGTGCGCTCATCGGCCACCACTTTCGGAACGGAACCGGTACCGGTCGCCGCCTGCTGACCACCACCACGGTACAGAGCATCAATGATGCGCACCATCTCACCCGCTGAGGCGTAGGCAAGGCGAACCACCTCCACCTTGGTGTCGCCCTGCAGGTCAACCCGCTTCACGATCTCCACCAGCTTGTTCACCACCGCAGCGCGGCCGGTGATCATCAGCACGTTGGAGGGGTCGTAGTTCACCACGTTACCGCCGCCAGCGTTGTTGTTGAGCTGGCGCAGCAGCGGCGCCAACTGCTTGGCTTCAACGTTGTAGAGCGGGACGATGCGGGTGACCATCTCATCCCCTTCACCGGGGTAAGCGTCATCGGCAACGCGAATGTTGGAGTCCTTGGCGTCTTTGTCCTTCACCACTTTGATGATGTTGGTGCCGGGCATCTCCACCACGGCATAGCCGTACACCTGGAGCACGCTCAGGAAAAACTGGTAGTACTGCTCCTCACTGAGCAGGTCATAGCTGCGGACATTGATCTTCCCGCGCACCGTCGGGTCTACGATGATGGTGCGATTCAGGTTCTTACCAACAATGTTGATGAACTCCTGAATGTCGGTGCCTTTAAAGTTGGCTGCGTACTGTGCCTCAGCGGCCAGGGCTTGCCCCCCGAAGGCAGCCATACCGGCCAATAGGCCAGCGGCAATGCTGTTGCGCACCCAGGGCAGTCGACGCTGCAAGTTGGTCATTGTGCTTCCTTCGCCTTGATTCTTTTATTGTGAGGGCAGAGCGAACAGGACTTCGGTCAATTGACCCTCCCGCTCGACCATCAGGGATACTTCTTCCAAATCCGCCAGTTGGGACAGAATCTGCATCGATTCACCCATATTGGTCAGATCATAGCCATTCATTGAGACCGCGAGATCATTTGGTTGCAATCCAGACTGCATAAACAGCTCGCGGTTTTTGCCAGGATTGAGCCGGTAGCCACGAAGCTCACCGGATTCCCGGTCCTTGACCGGAGAAATTGCCAGGTAGTCCTGAAGCTTACCGGGGTCTTCCAGCATCGCTTCACGCGCCTCTTCCAACGCCTGAGTCGTTTCCGCATCGTCGCGCATATCCACTTCGGCCTGAGGCGTTTCTCTCAGTCGCTGGGTTTCGGAAGTCATCTCGCGGGTGTACTCAACGCCATCCAGCATCAGAGTCTCGTAACGCCCCTGATTAAGAATGATGGCGCGGTCAGCGTACACCTCGTGCAGGCTGGCGTTGGTGCCTTTAATCTTGTCACCGATACCGTAGGTTTCCTGACTGCCACCGCTCTCGATGATGGCAATGCCCCGCTCCTCGACACTGCTGGCGACCAGGCCGGTCAGCAGAATACGCAGGGTGGTTTTAGGGGCATCGGTGATGAGGTCACGCTGTACCGGTTGGGCCGGTTGGTTTGCACTGGGGTCTTTATCGGGTGTGCCAAACAGGGAGAGGCCAAGCAGGCCATCGAGGGATGCGGATTCGCCCCCGCCAGAGCTGGTCACGGCGGTGGGACGCCAGGCCGGCCCGGTCTGTTCAGGCACCGGCACCAGTTGCCAGGTGATCAGCGCCGCCAGATACAGGGCGTATAGGGCCAAACCCAGAGTAAGGGCTTTGGCCAGTGCCGCCTGGGGCACCTTTGCCAGCAGTCGCTGGATCGCGATTGAATAGTCCATGCCTTCGGAAACTGTGTCCACATGCCGACCGTCAGCGACCGGTCATGTCCATTAAATGTGCTTGTGTCATGCTAACTTACGCCATACCCCCCAACAAGCCAAGCGGGGGCAATACAGGGGAAATGGCACAAAACTGGCGATTATGCTAGCTTGTCCGCCCCCTTTACGGGCTCCCAAGTGGCACTTGGTTCTTTAAGCTTAGGGGTTAACTGTGTCAAAACCATCACCAAAAGAGATTGCTAGCGCAGTTCGTCTCGATAAATGGCTCTGGGCTGCCCGTTTTTATAAAACCCGGGCCCTGGCGCAGGAGATGATCAGTGGCGGCAAAGTGCAGGTCAATGGCCAGCGCTGCAAACCGGGACGTAAGATCGAAGTTGGTGCCACATTAACCCTGTGGCAAGGCAACGATGAGAAGGAACTGGTGATTGTGGGGCTGTCAGAAAAACGTCTGAGCGCCCCGTTGGCCCAGGCCCTGTATGAAGAGACAGAAGCCAGTATTACCCGCCGAACTGAACGGGCGGAGCAGCGTCGCCTGATGGCCGACGCCGATCCCCGCGCCAGCCGGCCGGACAAGAAGCAGCGCCGAGCCCTGCTTCGCTTTAAAAATCAGGATGAGTAAGACGATGACTGACAAGCTGTATCGCTACCTGTTCGATCAGGCCGACGTCCGCGGCGAACTGGTGCAACTGAATGATACCTACCAACAGATGCTGAGCGGCCATGACTACCCGGCCCCGGTTCAGCGTCTGCTGGGCGAAATGGTGGCCGCCACCTCCCTGCTGACCGCCATCCTCAAATTTGAAGGTGAGATCGCCGTGCAGATCCAGGGTGAAGGGCCGCTGCGCCTGCTGGTGGTTAACGGCACCCACACCCAAGCACTGCGCGGTGTGGCTCGCTTTGACGGTGAGGTGGTAGAAGGCGACCTGCAACAGATGGTCGGCAAGGGCCATCTGGTGATCACCATCACCCCGAAAGAGGGCGAGCGCTACCAGGGCGTGGTTGGTCTGACCGAACCGACCCTGGCCGGCTGTCTGGAGCAGTATTTTGCCCAGTCTGAACAGCTGCGCACCCGCCTGTGGCTGCACGCCAACGGCGAGAAAGCCGCCGGCATGCTGCTGCAGGAGATGCCCGCCAGCAACGTCGACGCCGACGTCGAGTTCGAACACCTGGAAAGCCTGACTGACACCATCAAGGCGGAAGAGCTGTTCGGCCTGGACCCCGAAGAGGTGCTGCATCGCCTCTACCACCAGGAGTCGGTTCAGGTGTTCGAGCCGTCCGACGTGGAGTTCCGCTGCACCTGCTCACGCGAGCGCAGCCTGGCAGCGCTGGCCACCATCGACCGCGCCGAGCTGGATTCCATCGTGGAAGAGCAAGGCGAGATCGCCATGCACTGTGACTACTGCGGCGCCCACTACCGCTTCGATGCGGTGGACATTGGCGCACTGGGTCAGGGCAGCGGTGACGTCTCCTCCACTCAGCACTGAACGCCAGTCAACATCGACTGAACCAAAAAGCAGGGCCTCGGCCCTGCTTTTTTTACACTGGATATAATGTGATAGCCCTCACATTGGTCGCGTAAGGCGCCACACTGAGATACACTTTCTGGCCAATAAAGAGGCGATCTGAATCGCCCGAATTACTCACTAAATGGACCGAGGAGTTATCTATGTCAGTGATCTGGCAAAACCTCACCAGCGCCGAGCTGGTTGAGGCCGCCCTGGCACGCCAGGAAGGCATCCTAGCCGACAACGGCGCCCTGGTAGTGGAAACCGGCCACCGCACCGGCCGTTCCCCCAAGGATCGCTTTATCGTGCAGGAGCCGACCACCGCCGACGACATCGAGTGGGGCAACGTCAACCGTCCCTTTGATGCCAGCAAGTTCGACGCGTTATGGCAGCGTGTTGAAGCCCATCTCGATGGCCAGGATCACTTTCTCTCCGAACTGGAAGTGGGCGCCGATGACGACCACTACCTGCCGCTGAGTGTCCGCACCGAAACCGCCTGGCACCAGCTGTTTGCCCGCAACCTGTTTATCGTTCCCGAGCACTACAACCGTGCCAACAAGCCGGTGTGGCAGATCCTCAATGTCCCCAGCTTCCAGTGTGACCCGGAGCGCGACGGCACCCACTCTGATGGCGTGGTGATCATCAACTTTGCCGAGCGCAAGGTGCTGCTGGCTGGCATGCGTTACGCCGGTGAGATGAAGAAATCGATGTTCTCGGTACAGAACTTCCTGCTGCCGGCCAAGGGCGTGCTGCCGATGCACTGCTCCGCCAATGTCGGTGAAGCGGGTGACACCACCCTGTTCTTCGGTCTCTCCGGTACCGGCAAAACCACCCTCTCCGCGGATCCCAAGCGCTTCCTGATTGGCGACGATGAGCATGGTTGGGCCCCCGGTGGCGTCTTCAACATTGAGGGCGGCTGCTACGCCAAGTGCATCGACCTGTCCCAAAAGAATGAGCCGGTGATCTGGGACGCCATCCGTTTTGGCAGCGTGCTGGAAAACGTGGTGCTGGATGCCAAGCGCACCCCGGACTACCGCGACAGCAGCAAAACCCAGAACAGCCGGGCCGCCTACCCGCTTGAGCACATTGAGCAGCGCATTGAAGCCAATCGCGGCGCAGAGCCCAGCGCCGTGGTGTTCCTGACCTGCGACGTGTCCGGCGTACTGCCGCCGGTGGCGAAGCTCTCCAAGGAAGCGGCCGCGTACCACTTCCTGTCCGGTTACACCGCCAAGGTGGGTTCCACCGAGATCGGCTCCAGCGCCGCCATCGAGTCCACCTTCTCCACCTGCTTTGGTGCCCCTTTCTTCCCCCGTCCGGCCGGCGTCTACGCGGAACTGCTGATGGAGCGCATCGAGCAGTTCGGCAGCCAGGTGTATCTGGTGAACACCGGCTGGACCGGTGGCCCCTACGGCGAAGGCCAGCGCTTCGACATCCCCACCACCCGCGCCATCGTGGACGCCATTGTTTCCGGTGAACTGGCCGAGGTGGAAACCGAAGCCCTGCCTATCCTCAACCTGTCCGTACCCAAGGCGATCCCGGGTGTCGATTCCCGTCTGCTCAACCCCAAGCAGACCTGGGCCGACGCCGCCAAGTACGACGAATATGCGCGCCAGCTGGCCAGTGAGTTCCAGCAGAACTTCGCCAAATACGACGTCTCTGACGCCATCGTCAAGGCGGGTCCCGGCGCATAATGCCCGGTTAACACCGCAAAAAGCCGCTCAGATGAGCGGCTTTTTTTGTGTCGGCCAAAGGCTTACTCGCCGGAATCCAGCGGCAATCGAATCTTCGCTTCCAGTCCACCCTGCGGTCGGTTAGCCACGTGGATCTCACCGCCGTGCGCGTCCACAATCCGCCGAACGATGGCCAGCCCCAGGCCAGAGCCAGCACCACCGCGTGCGCTGTCGCCCTGCTGGAATGGCTGAAACAGTTCATCAAGACGGTCCAGCGGAATGCCCTCCCCGTTGTCCTCCACCTTAAACCAGACCCAGCCCCGCTCTACCCCGGAGCTGAGCCGGAGCCAGCCGTTACCGTAGCGCAGGCCGTTTTCCACCAGATTGGTGATCACCCGCTTGATCGCCACCGGCTGCAGCTTGATGGTGGGGGTGTCGGCCAGGGCCAGCTCGATCTGCTGGCCACGAACCTCCTCCTGCTGAGCCACATCCTGCAGCAGCTCATCCACGCTCATCACCTGCATCTCTTCATCCTGGTGGCCCCGGATAAAGGCGATGAACTGATCGATGATGGCGTTCATGTCGTCGATGTCCGCTTCAATCCCCTCTTTCAGGAAATCGTCCTGCTGACTCATCATCTCAGTGGAAAGGCGGATCCGGGTCAGTGGGGTGCGCAAGTCATGGGAAACCCCCGCCAGCAACAGATTGCGGTCCGCTTCCAGTTCAGCCATGGAGCGGGCCATCTGGTTAAACGCCTTAGTCACTTCCATCACTTCGGCGGAACCGGAAAGCGGCAGCGGTTTGGGGAAGCGTCCCCGGGATACCTGAAGCGCCGCACGTTGCAGCCGTCGCAGGGGCCGGCTCTGCAGGCGGGCAAACCACCAGCCTCCCAGTACCGACAGCGCCCCGATCACCATCAGGTAGATGGTCAGCGGATTGACCTTGGACTCGTCGAAACCGGACAGCGGCACCCGCAGCCAGATCTGTGGCGCCTGAGGGGGGCGGATCCAGATCTGGTACTGTTCACCACCGGCGATGCGCACTTCCGCTTCCCCGCCGAGGTATTCGCTCATCTGGTCAGACAGAATGCGGTAGTAGGTGGCGTCGTTCAGCCCCTCGGCGCGGGCTTCGGGTACCGAGAACGCGTCCATATGCTGGTCTTCCGTGAGCTTTTCGCGGATGGCATCGAGCGGCGTCAGGGTATCGAGGTCCAGCTGCAGGTCACGGAACACCAGCTCCACCTGGCGGGCCAACAGCTGGTTGATCTGCTGAGTCGATGGCTTGATCACGTAGACCGCCACCGACACATAGGAGACCAGCTGGTTGATCAACAACAGGCAGCCAATCAGCAGTACCGTCTGGCCAAAGTTACTGCGGGGCAGTAATCGCCAACGCACTAGCGGGCACTGCCGTCCGGTACGAACACGTAGCCCAGGCCCCACACGGTCTGGATATAGCGCGGGTTGGACGGGTCATCTTCGATCAGGCGGCGCAGGCGCGACACCTGCACATCGATGGAACGTTCCAGCGCACTGTAATCCCGGCCCCGGGCCTGGTTCATCAGCTTGTCACGGCTCATCGGTTCACGCGGGTTGCTGACCAGCACCTTGAGAACCGCGAATTCACCCGAGGTGAGCGACACCGGCTCATCACCTTTGTACATCTCACGGGTGGCGAGGTTGAGCCGGTACTGGCCAAACACCACCTCCGCCTCCTCCTGAGAGGGCGCACCGGGCACTTCGGCGGGGCGGCGACGCAGCACCGCCTTGATACGGGCCAGCAGCTCACGGGGGTTAAACGGCTTGGGCAGGTAGTCGTCGGCACCCAGTTCGAGGCCGATGATGCGGTCCACTTCATCGCCCTTGGCGGTCAGCATCACGATGGGGATTTCATTGCCCTTTTGGCGCAGGCGGCGACAGATGGAGAGGCCATCCTCACCGGGCAACATCAGGTCGAGCACCAACAGGTGGAAGTTCTCCCGCTCCAGATGGCGGTCCATCTGCTCGGAATCGGCGGCGGAACGCACCTGGAACCCCTGCTCCACCAGATAGCGCTCCAGCAGGTTGCGCAGGCGCATATCGTCATCCACCACCAGGACCTTTGTCGTCTCCTGATTCATCCCTTATCTCCCTCAGTCCTCGAACGCCCTGTAGCGTATCTCATTAATATAAAACAGTTGGTCACCGTTCGGCGTGCGCACTTTAACCTCGTCATCCACGGCTTTTCCCAACAGGGCACGAGCCAGTGGTGAGTCGATGCTTATCTTACCCACCTTAACGTCAAACTCGTCCGGGCCAACCAAACGGTACCGTTTTTTGTCGCCATCATCGTTCTCAAGTTCCACCCAGGCGCCGAAATAGACCTTGCCCTCCTGGCGCGGATCCGGCTCCACCACCCGCAACACCTCCATCCGTTTGGACAGGAACCGAACCCGTCGGTCGATCTCGCGCAGGCGCTTCTTACCATAGATGTACTCGGCATTTTCACTGCGGTCGCCCAACGCGGCCGCCTCAGAAACCGACTGAGTCACCCGGGGGCGCTCCTCCTTCCACAGATATTTCAGTTCCGCTTCCAGCGCGTTCCAGCCATCCTTGGTGATCAGATCTGCCTTTTTCATTGCCACAAAAATCCGTTAAAAATCGCCGCGGTCCCTGTGCTAAGGTGACCGTCATTTTTCCGTTTGTATCCCGCCGGCGCGGGTGAACGCAAGTATTGACACCATGGAACCGATTTCACACCTTATCGCCCAGGAGTTGGGCGTCCGGCCGCAACAGGTACAAGCGGCCATCACTCTGCTCGACGACGGCGCGACCGTGCCCTTTATTGCCCGTTACCGCAAAGAGGTGACCGGCACCCTCGATGACACCCAGCTGCGCACCCTGGAAACCCGACTCGGTTACCTGCGTGAACTGTCTGATCGTCGCCAGAGCATCCTCAAATCCATCGACGAGCAGGGCAAACTGAGCGACAGCCTGCGGGCGGCCATCGAAGCGGCCGACACCAAGACCGCACTGGAAGACCTCTACCTGCCTTACAAACCCAAACGCCGCACCAAAGGGCAGATCGCCATCGAGGCGGGTTTGCTGCCGCTGGCCGACAGCCTGTTTGAGAACCCCAGCCAGGACCCGGAACAGAGCGCCAGCGCCTACCTCAATGCCGAGGCCGGTTTCGACACCACCAAGGCCGTTCTGGACGGCGCCCGCGCCATCCTGATGGAACGCTTTGCCGAGGACGCCACCCTGCTGGCCAAAATCCGCCAGCACCTGCAGCAGAATGCCCACCTGAAGAGCCAGGTGATCAGCGGGCAGGAGAGCAACGGCGCCAAGTTCCAGGATTACTTTGACCACGCCGAGCCCTGGGCCAAAGTGCCCTCGCACCGCACTCTGGCAATGCTGCGCGGCCGCAACGAGGGGGTTCTGGCCCTGTCTCTGGAGGCCGACCCCAATAAAGAGGAGGGTGACCGCAGCTCCTACTGCGAGCAGATCATCGCCCAACACTTTGCTATCCCCACCGGCAACCAACCGGGTGAGCGCTGGCTGCAGCAGCTGTGCCAGTGGACCTGGCGGGTCAAGATCAGTCTGGCGATGGAAACCGAGTTGCTGGGTGACCTGCGTGAGCGCGCCGAAGCGGACGCCATCAAGGTGTTTGCTGAGAACCTCTCAGACCTGCTGATGGCCGCCCCGGCCGGCATGCGCCCCACCCTGGCCCTCGACCCCGGCCTGCGTACCGGCTGCAAAGTGGCGGTGGTGGACGGCACCGGCAAACTGGTGGCCACCGACACCATCTACCCCCACGCCCCGCAAAAACGCTGGAATGACGCCCTCACCGTCCTGGCCAAGCTGGTCAACCAGCATCAGGTTGAGCTGATTGCCGTGGGCAACGGCACCGCCTCGCGGGAGACCGACAAGCTGGCCGGTGAACTGATCAAAGCACTGAAGAAGCCGGGCCTCACCAAGGTGATGGTGAGCGAAGCGGGCGCCTCGGTGTACTCCGCTTCCGAAACCGCAGCACTGGAGTTCCCAACCCTGGATGTGGCTCTGCGGGGCGCCGTTTCCATCGGCCGCCGCCTGCAGGACCCGCTGGCAGAGCTGGTGAAGATTGAACCCAAGTCCATCGGCGTCGGCCAGTACCAGCATGACGTCAGCCAGACCCAGCTGGCCCGTTCCCTGGATGCGGTGGTGGAAGATTGCGTAAACGGCGTCGGGGTCGATCTCAACACCGCCTCAGTGCCCCTGCTGACCCGGGTGGCTGGCCTCAGCCGCACCCTGGCGCAGAACATTGTCCAGTTCCGCGATGAGCATGGCCGCTTCACCAACCGCAAGCAGCTGCTGAAAGTGGCGCGCCTCGGCCCGAAAGCCTACGAACAGTGCGCCGGCTTCCTCCGCATCGCCGGAGGCGACAATCCACTGGACGGCTCCGGCGTGCACCCGGAAGCCTATCCGGTGGTGAAAAAGATCAGCGCCCACACCGGCGTCGCCGTGGCGGAACTGGTGGGTAACTCCGGTGTGCTGCAATCCCTGCGCGCCGGTGACTTTACCGACGAACGCTTCGGTCTGCCCACCGTCAACGACATCCTGAAGGAGCTGGATAAACCGGGACGCGACCCCCGCGGCCAGTTCGAAACCGCCGCCTTTGCTGAAGGGGTGGAGAAGGTGTCCGATCTGGAGCCTGGCATGGTGCTGGAAGGGGTGGTGACCAACGTGGCCAACTTTGGCGCCTTTGTGGACATCGGTGTGCATCAGGACGGTCTGGTGCACATCAGCGCCCTCTCCAACAAATTCGTTGAAGACCCGCGCACCGTAGTGAAAGCCGGCGACGTGGTGAAGGTGAAAGTGATGGAGGTGGACGTTCCGCGTCAGCGTATCGGCCTCTCCATGCGCCTGGATGACCAACCCGGTGAAGCCCGCAGCCAACGCAGCGGTGGTCAGGATCGTCCCACCCGGCAACCCCGTAAAGAGTCCCGCCCGGCACGCCAGTCCGACCCGGCCGGTGGCGGCCTGTCCGGCGCCTTCGCGGACGCCTTTGCCAACGCCAAAAAGCGCCGTTAACCGCGCAGCCTGAGCGACCAAAAGCCACCCCGAGGGGTGGCTTTTTTGTTCATTGCCAGTCGCTGTTGTCCCACTGACCGTCGTCCCAGATCAGCACCACATCGGTGCCAGGCGGCTCAATCGGCTGGGTGGGGGTGTGGCCGTTCTCACTGTCACTGTGGTCACTGCCACAGGCAGCCAACATCAGCGCGACAGCGGCTATCCAAAGAGGCTTCATACCGCCCCCTTAACGCAGTGAAGAGTGGAAGTAGACCTGGTAACCACCGAGCAATGACGCTTTGATGGCTTCAACACTGGGCAGATCCTGCGGCGCCAGCTGGTAATCGCCACTGCCATCACGAGGCAGTGCAACCTTGCCAAGCTCCAGCCGTGTGGCGTTACTGAACCACTCACTGTCGTGCGCTGGATGACGGACAGTCAGGCGGGTTTCGGTATAAAAGTAAGCGGCCACCTCGTTGATGTCGCTCAGGTCGTAATCGACCTTAAGGACATTCTCCAGTCGAGCAGGCTGGTCGCAAAAATAGAACGCCTTCGAATAGCCAGCCACGTCACTCCCGGTAAGGGCAGCCTGATATTGAGGCGTCACCATCGGCGCTTTCGGTACCATCAGGTTGAGGCGTCGTGTCGTGCCATCCGCGTCCATCAAAGTAAAGGCACTGCTGACAAAGGGGACGCCTGAAAACACCAGTTCGGAACCGGTCTCAACGGATGTGCAGAAGCGGGATTCGAAGTCCGGCAACAACGCATCCACCTGTTCCTGCAGCGTCGCCAGGGCAGATTGCAGATCACTCACCTCAGCGCTGACCATACTGAGCTGCTCATCAGTACCGGCCTGCGCCTGAGCCAGGATGGAAAAATTGGCATTCACCTCGTTGGCCTTGGCGGCCTGGCCCGCTTCGAAGGTGTAGGGCAGAGGAGTGGCCATGGCGGCAGGGGCCAGCAGGGTCAATACGGCGGCAATGGGTTTCATCGGGTTCAGCTCCAAGGGACGGTGGGATCCAGGCGCGGAATGTCCTTGGGCCTGTCGATGGCAGCCGGTATCCGATGCCGCTGCGATTTCCGGAGATACTTTAAAGCGAGCCCAATGCGCCACAACCTCCATGATTAGAAATTTGAATCACACCAGGGCCAACCGCAGGATTTTCCGAGATGTCGGGCCACGCCACCAAACATATGCTTCTGTTTTAATTGCGTTATTTTCGAAATGGCGCTCTACATTAAATCTTCCGAAACATCGTGATAAGCTGAACTTATTGCGATGACGAAGGATGGCGCACCATGGCCAAGGACCGATTTAATAACCTGGATCTCAACCTGCTGCGCACCTTTGTGGTGTTGGCGCAGGAGGGCAATATGCGCCGGGCCGCCGCCCGCCTCCATGTCACCCAACCTGCTGTCAGCCACGCCCTGCAGCGACTGCGCCACCATTTCGAAGATGAGCTGTTTATCAAGGTGCCGGGAGGCATGACCCCCACCCAGTTTGCTCGCACCCTGCAGGAACGATTGAAACCGGTACTGGTGGGGCTGGCAGAAGCCGTCAACGACAATAACGCGTTTAACCCGGCGGAACTGGACACCACCCTTCGCATCGCCCTGCCTCCGCACCTCAACCACTACATCGGAGCCACCCTTTACCGCCGCCTGAACCGCGATGCCCCCAACGCTTCGGTGGAGTTGATGGAGTGGGGGGGACACACCCCGGTGCTACTGCTAAATGGCGAACTGGATGTCGGGGTCAACATCCCGTTTCCCCACCGTTCCAAAGAGCTGATTGCCGCTCCGGTTGGTCAGGACTCAGGGGTGATGATGGTGCACCACGATCACCCCTATAAAGGCCGGAGCATCACCCCGGAGCAGCTTTCCCGCTGGGGTCTGGCCTGCCTGTTCAATCCCGGCATTACCGACCAGCAACCGATCATCCAGCGGGTGCTGGAAGCGCATGGCCACAGCGCCAAGATCCGCTTTCGCAGCGCCTCGCTCCCCACCATCTTTTCGGTACTGCGCCAGCACGACTACTTCTTTCCCCACACTGCCGCGCTGGCAGACAGCCATGCCCCGGAGTTTCGCCCGGTGCAACTGGAGGTGGCCCCCCATTACCTGACGGTGGATATGTTCGCTTATTACCATCGGGGCCATCAGCATCCAGCGGTCACCCTATGGCTGGTGGAGCACCTGGCGGAGGCCCTGCGCGGCTACCTCAAGCCCCTGTTGCTGAGCGATAAGTGGGATTAATCAGCGCCTTCAAAACGGGTCATTAGCCAGTACCCATACGGTCCATTACCCTGCGATTCCTTTTCAGAGATGAGGAATTGCCATGCGTACCCTGTTCGCGATCACCTTGCTGGTATTCACTGCCTCCACCCAGGCTTCCTGGCTGGAGGGCAAGATGATGGGTGTCCACGTTGGCCAGATCAGCTATGACACGGATGGGCTGTACGATGACTACCGCTTTGATGATCGAGCCTCCTCATGGGGCCTCTACACCGCCGCGCCAGTGAACGACTGGCTCGACCTTGAGGTGCACTACAACTACCTGGGTGGCTACGAGATTAAGGACTCGGTGTTCCATTACTGGAAAGACCGCTTCCACAGCCTGACCACCACCGCCCGTTTTCATACCCATCTGACTCCGCAATGGTCAATCTACGCCCGTGCCGGGTTCGGTGTGGTGCTGCTGGATCAGCAGGCGATCATCTGGGAAGGTGGCAGCCGACTGGATACTGCCAGTGGTGGCGGCGATATCCACCTTGGTGCCGGCCTGGCTTGGCAGTTCCATTCCAAACTGGCACTGACACTGGACTACCAGCTGCACAGTTTTCTGATGGAGAGCGGCTACAGCGATTACCTGCAAACTCTGTCCGGGTTTAACGCGGGGCTGCGTTACACCTTTTAAGTGCGGGCTTCGAAAGCGGGGGGCGTGCGGGGCTCGGCAACCCCTTCATAGTGGTGCCGGACAATCTGTTCAAACCGGGCGTAAGCCGCTTTATCCAGATCCTGAGCGGGATGGTGGTCGACGCTGCTGGCGACATGGCTGCGACGGCTTCCCGGCCGCTCCATCACCGGACGGGCCTGGGCCAACGCCTCGCGCCAGCTCAGTGGCCCTTCCCGGCCCTGTTGCGGCGGAGGCTGATCGCTCTGTTCCTGCTCCTCACCGGACTGCCGCTGTTGCGATTGCTGGCGTGGATCGATGCGACTGCGCTCCCGTTCCGGATCCAACGCCCGCTCCGCCGCACTCTTGAGCAACGGCTCTGGCCGGCTGATCGGCACCCGCAACGCCGCCTCCCGCTGCGCACTCTCCGTGGCCGGGTTACTGGTGGCGATAGGGACATTAGGAAAATTGGAAACCAGGAACATGTGAGCCAGCACCTCCCTGGTTAATTATCAACCGATCAGTGGCTTAGGTAAAACCTTTTCAGCTGCGCCAGTGTATCGGCGCGGTGGGAGATAAAGGGGGCATGGGCCGCCTTGGCCAGCACCACCGACTGAGACTGCGGGGCCAGGGCATCCACCTGACTGACGGTGCGGGCCGGCACCAGACCATCCAGGCGACCATAAAGGCGCAACCAGGGCATCGTCAGCTGGTTCAGCTGCAACCGCAGGTCGGCGCTGGCCAGGATGGTTAAACCGTCGGCCAGTGCACTCGGCGCCGGTTGAGGCCGTGCCGTCACCGCCGCTTTCAGTTGACGGACGTCGGCCTTGGCACTGGGGGATCCCATCGCCTGCAGCGCAAAGAAGCGCTCCACCGTGCGCGGCAGATCCAGCGCCAGCTGGTCGGCAAACTGGGCTAACACCTCGGGCTTAATGCCCGGCCAGTCCGGCCCCGCCTGAAAACAGGGGGAGCTGGCCAACGTCACCAGGCTGCGGACCCGTTGCGGCGCCATCAGCGCGGCCTGGGTCGCGACCAGGCCACCTAATGACCAGCCCAGAAGGTGTACCGGCTCCGATTCTGCCGCCAGCACCGCGTGGGCCAGCCCGGAAAGGGTGGTCTGTGGCAGCGCGCCGGAATGGCCGAAACCCGGCAGGTCGACGGCCCCGACCCGGAACCCCAGCGCCACCAGTTCACTCGCCATCTCCTGCCACACCGCACCGTTCATACCCCAGCCATGCAGCAGCATCAGCGGCGCGCCCTCTCCTTGCCAATGGATGTGCAGATCGGGCTGGGCTAGGGTGGGTTCGATGGACATGGACCTTTCCTTATGGCTGAAGCGCCTGCTCGGCGTGATGGAGCGCAGTTTACCCAACCGTTGCTTGCTGTGTCAGCAGACCTGTCTGCAGGGGCGGGGGTTGTGCGATGTGTGTTTGGCGGATGGCGAACCCGGCCCCTTGTGTCTGGGTTGCAGCAAGCCGCTGCCCGCCCCGGTACCGTGGCGCTGCGGCAGTTGCCTGGGGAAAAAGCGTTGGCGCCCGCTGGTGTGCGCCTACCCCTACCATCATCCGCTCGGCTATCTGGCCGGAGCGATCAAGATCCAACGCCGCATGAGCCTGCTGTCGCCACTGTGTGATGCTCTGGCACAGCGACTGGAGGGGTTATGGCAACTGGGTGCCCTGCCCCGACCGGACGCGTTACTGGCGGTGCCGATGCATCGCCGCAAACTGGTTCAGCGGGGCTTTAACCACAGCGCCCTGATTGCGGTTGCGCTGGGCGAGCGTTTGCACCTGCCGGTGCTCAACGAGCGGGTTATCAAGGTTCGCCCCACCCGCGACCAACATGGCCTGAACGGGGCGGAGCGACGGCGTAATCTGCGGGGCTGTTTTCAGGTGATACCCGGCGCCAGGATGCACAATCTGGCGCTGGTGGACGATGTGGTCACCACCGGCACCACCTTCGCCAGCCTGGCGGCAACGCTGCGACGCGATGGCCACAGCGTCAGCCAATACTGGGCACTGGCCAGTGCCCTGAATACCGTCAGTTAAGGGCAGGCACCATAAACAGGCTATTGGCCACCAACCGCTCGGAACCGAGCCAGAAGTTGCGGAACAACGGGTTGTCCGCCATCAGGATGTATTGACCGGCACCCTGGCCCATTACCTGCGCCGCCACTTCGCCCGCCAGCGCTTTCTGGTATTCCGGTGCCATATAACCGGAGCGCAGTAACGCCTCCGGGTAGTGCGCCACACTGCGGCCCTTACTCTCTTTGGCCGCCAGAGACAGTTCCCGGTTTTTCATCATGGGCAGCTCAGCGCTCAGGCCAAAACCGAGAGGATGGGTGGTGTCCAGTTGCCAATTGACGATGGCACCACCAATGGTGCGGCGAGCGTGCTCACTGTTACGCTGAGCAAACGCCAACTGCTCTCCGGCATGGGCAAATTCCGGAGCAAAATAGCTGCGCTGGCGTACGGTCACATCCACCAGACCCCACTGGGCCAGGCGGGCCACACCACGCTTCCACGCCACCACCGTGCCGCCCTGGCGGACAAAGGGCTCGATCGCAGCTTTCGCTCCGGTCAGCTTGCTGTAGGCGCCGTCCACCAGGAACAGATGGGTAAACTCCTGCAACGGTGCACGGGTAAAGTACTCGCCATCCAGCAGTACGGTTTCGATGCCCAGCACCTGGTCAAGGTAGAACCACAGCATGCCCGCCTCGTACTGACTGACATCCCGACCAATCAGGATGGCGGGCTTCACCGCCGTGGCCGCATGGAAACGGCGGCTGCCAAGATCCGAACCGGCCAACGCCTGGCCGGAAACCAGAGGATGAGCCTGTACCCCAAGCTCCGCCTCAATCTGGCTTAGCGCCTGAGCCAGACCCGGCTGATTACCCAGCAACGTCAACGCCCCGGCCTGGTAATCCAGCGCGCCCTGACGGGCCATCACCTGACCGCCGGTTTCCGCAAAGCGTACCCGGAACCCCGCTTCCAGCAATCGATTCAGCGCCGCCGGGGCCAGTCGGTCCTGCCAGGGGATCAGCCACTGCAGCGCCGGTTGCTGATAATCGATCTTGGGCAACGCCGGTGCCATCGGCTGGGTACGCGGCGCGCGACGCACTTCGGCCCTGGTCAGGTCAAACGCCAGCTCTGCCGAGAACGCCGAGACGTCGTAAAAGGTGTTGTCGGCAAACGCCGTACGCTGATCAAACAGCGCTTCAATGAGGCGGTACTGAGGCTGCTCAAAGGGAATAAACAGGTCACCAGCCGCAAAGGCGATCTCATCCTGCTGCACCGCTGCAGTCAGGTACTGAAACTGCACCCGATGGCTGCGCAGGATATCGGCAAAGGCGTTGAGGCGAGCGCGGTCACCCCGTGCCGACACCAGATAACCCGCACCACGACGATCATCCGCCTTGTCGAGAGCGTCACGGAAGAACTGGCGTTGGTACTCCCTCAGCGCGTCCGCCTCGGCAATGGCACCGCGCACAGTGGAGAAGGAGGTGGCCAGGTGATTACGCACCCCCAGCGCCAGCGTCACTTCGCCGTAATCGCTGTCCCGGTGCAGGCCACGGGCAGTGGCCTGTTCAAACAAAATGCCCACCGAGCCATTGATGTCCGGATAGGTGGAGCCTTTGCCGTAGTAGAAATCGTCAAACGACTCGCGGGAGAAATAGGGCTGATACAGTGCATCCAAAGCCCGGGCATGGTGTTTGGCGATGCGGGCGGTCAGGGCCTGATTCTCCGCTGGCGTCAGCGGGTGGGTGCGGTCCGGCACCCCGGGCTGGAAGAAGTAACTGCTCTGGTGGCCCATCTCGTGGTAATCGCTCACCACGTGAGGCAACCAGCGTTGGAAAAACGCCACCCGTCCACGGCTTTCCGGATGGGCTTGGTACAGCCAATCCCGGTTCAGGTCCGCCCAGAAATGGTTAACCCGGCCGGAGGGCCAACCCTGAAAATGCTCACGGTGGTAGTTATGGCCGCTGGGTACTGACCCCCGATACCCATTCACCCAGTTGCTGAACCGGTCATTGCCGTCTGGATTCTGGCTAGGCGTGATCACCACGATGGCATCCTCCAGCCAGTTTTTTACCTCCACCGACTGACCCGCCGCCAGGTGATAGGCGAACAAAGGACTGGCATGCAGGCCGCTGGCTTCATCACCGTGAATGGAGTACGCCAGCCAGATCACCACCGGCCCATCCACCCGATCACCGGCGGCCGCACGGGCGCGTTGCGCCAGCAGATCATCAAGCCGCTGGTGATTCGCTTCGCTGGTGATGATGGCCGCCCATTGGGGTCGTCCCTGGTGACTGAAGCCAATGTTCTCCAATGTCACCCGCCCGCTATTATTAGCAAGACGATGGAAGTAGGCACTTACTTCATCGTAACGAAGATGGCGCTCTCCCACACTGCCGCCAAAGTGTTGAGTCGGTGTAGGCAAGGTGTCCAGGTAGGGCGTGTCGGGTGCCAGAGTGGCTAAAGGTGAGGCTGTTACAGAGGGGATCGCGAGGGCCAAAAGGAGGGCCCCAATCGATATCAGTTTCTTCATCGTCCATGAACCGCTTGTTATCGTTATCGTTCGCCAGTGTAACAATCGGCCTACGCCCTCGCCAGCAAACCGTGATCTGCTTCACCGTCTGACTCTATAATCGGCGTCACAATCCGGTTATCATGAGATATCCGAGTCAAAAGCTCAGGTTTTAAGAGAGCCAGTATGATCACCATTACCGAAGCCGCCCAGGCGCACTTTGCCAAACTGTTGTCTTCCCAGCCGGAAGGCACCAACATCCGTGTTTTCGTGATTAACCCGGGCACCCCGCAAGCGGAGTGTGGTGTCTCCTACTGCCCGCCGGACGCAGTGGAAGCCGATGACATCGAACTGCCGTTTGAAGGCTTTAACGCCATGGTGGACGAGAAGAGCGCGCCGTTCCTGGATGACGCCCTGATCGATTACGTCACCGACCAGCTCGGCAGTCAGCTGACCCTGAAAGCCCCCAACGCCAAGATGCGCAAAGTGGCCGACGACGCCCCGCTGCGTGACCGCGTTGAGTACGTTATCCAGTCTCAGGTTAACCCGCAGCTGGCTGGCCACGGTGGCTTTATCACCCTGATGGAACTGACCGACGACGGCATCGCCGTCATCCAGTTCGGTGGCGGCTGCAACGGTTGCTCCATGGTCGATGTCACCCTGAAAGACGGCATCGAGAAGCAGCTGCTGGAAGAGTTTTCCGGTGAGCTGACCGCAGTGAAAGACGTGACTGAGCACGAGCACGGCGAACACAGCTACTTCTGATTGCCCAAGGGCAATAAACAAAACGCCGGCATCATGCCGGCGTTTTTGTCAGCCCCACTGGCCCCGTCGCCAGCTCCAGAGAAAGTGGCCCGGCAGGCTCAGGCTGCGCAGGGTGATAAAGCCGCAGAACGCCAGCCACAGGGCATGGTTGCCTGGCAGGGAGTCGCGCACCAGCCACCACAGGGCAAAAAATCCCAGCGCCGAACAAAGCATGCTGTTGCGCATGGCCGCGCCGCGGGCAGCGCCGATGTAAACCCCATCAAACAGGAAACAGGTAAACGCCAGCAGCGGGTAGATCACCACCCAGGGCAGGTACTCTGCCGCCGTGCTGCGGACGCTGTCGATGCTGGTTAGCATGGCGATGATGCCCTCGCCCGCCCCGGCAAACACCAGGGTAAACGCCAGCGCCGTCAGGGCCGACCAGAATCCCCCCAGCACCACAGCCCGACGGATGCCATCCCGATCCCGTGCGCCGCTGGAACGCCCCACTTCCGCTTCCGCCGCGTAAGCAAAGCCATCCAGCGCATAGGCCATCAGCAGGGTGAAGTTCATCAGCACCGAGTTGGCGGCCACCACCGCGTCTCCCAGCCGGGCCCCCTGGGCGGTGACAAACGCCATGCACAGCTGCAGGCAGAGGGTACGGATAAAGATGTCGCGGTTGAGCGCCAGCAGGCGGCCGCTGCCCTCGAGCGACAGTTGAGCCAGAGTGGCGCGTTGTCGTAACTCGTCAGGCAGGGAGTGCCACACCAGCGCCAACGCCAGCAGCAGCGCACCGTAATCGGCGATCACACTGGCCCCGGCGGCACCGGCCACGCCCCAGCCGAACCCCACCACAAACAGCAGGTCGAGGGCGATGTTGACGCCGTTGGTGCACAGCAGCAGCCACATCGCCGCCCGCGGGTTCTGCCGGCCCAACAGGTAACCCAGCAGCACCAGGTTGAGCAGTGCCGCCGGGGCAGACCAGATCCGCACCTCGAAGTACACCGCGGCATAGTGCTGGACTTCGCTGCTGCCCCCCACTAGGGTCAGGGCCATCGACAGAATCGGCGCTTGCAACAGCAACAATAGGGCGGCCAGCCCCAGCGCCATCACTCCGGCCTGGTACAGCACCCGCAACTGCCCTAAGGCATCCCCGGCGCCAAACGACTGCGCCACCAACCCCGTGGTGGCCATCCGCAAAAATCCCAGAATCCAAAACAAAAAGGTTATAATCATGGCGCCAACGGCCACGCCACCGAGATAGTAGGCGTCGCTCAGATGGCCGATCACGGCCGTATCCACCAGCCCCAACAAGGGGATAGTGACATTGGACAGGATCATCGGCAGTGCCAGCATGAAGGTGCGACGATGCCCCTCCCACTGCCGCAAGATGGCGGTGACCGTCATAACAGGAATTGGGAACCTCAATGAAGAAAACGATAATCCGGCTGCTGACGTGGCTGCCGTTGTGGTGTGCCGTGCTGCCGGTTCAGGCTGCGGTGATCCTACAGTACCATCACGTCAGCGAAAACACGCCGGCCTCGACCTCGGTAACCCCGGCCCAGTTTGAACAACAGATGGCCTACCTGGCCGACAATCAATTCAACGTGGTATCACTGCAAACCGTGGTGGATGCCATCCGCACCAAGACTGACCTGCCGCCCAAAACCGTCGCCATCACCTTTGACGACGGCTACCAGAACATCTTTGAGAATGGCCACCCCATTCTGAAGCGTTACGGCTTTCCCTATACCCTGTTCATCAACCCGGAGCCGGTTGGCCGCGCCAACATGATGGATTGGGACACCCTGAGCCAACTGAGCCAGGAGGGCGCCACCATCGCCAACCACAGCTACCGCCATGGTCACCTTATCCGCAAGCAGGAGGGGGAAAATCAGGCCCAGTGGGAAGCGCGCATCCGTGCCGATATTGAGAAAACCGAGGCGATCATCGCCGAGAAAACCGGCCATAACGTCAAGATGCTGGCCTACCCCTACGGCGAGTACAACCAGGCCCTGCGCCAGCTGCTCGACAATATGGGCTTTGTCGGTATCGGCCAGCACTCCGGTGCCGCCGGCCCCTACTCCAGCCTGACCGCCGTTCCGCGCTACCCGGTTGCCGGGCCTTACGCCGATATGGCCACCCTTAAGGTCAAACTGCACAGCCTCAATATGCCGGTGGCGGCGGTGGACGGCGAAGAGTCCGAACTGATCGGCCGCAATCGCCCCACCCTGACCGTAACCCTGGCCGGGGATGACGTCCGCACCAAGGAGCTGATGTGCTTTATCCAGGGTCAGGGAGCCAAGGCCCCGACCTGGCTGGACGCCAATACCTTTACCATCCAGGCCGACCTGCCGCTGCCCGCCGGCCGTAGCCGCTACAACTGCACTGCGCCAAGCCGCAGCCAAAACGGCTACTACTGGTATTCCCAGCCGTGGATCCAGGCCAATCCTGATGGCAGCTGGCCTGCGGAGTAACGAGTCTGAACAATAAAAAGGCACCCGAATGGGTGCCTTTTTATTGCGGTACTGCGCCCCTTCAACCTGAGTACGCCCCGATGATCACCGGCAGGTCCTGCTCCAGCTGCGCCATCGATACTTTGCGCAGGGTGCCCAGTTCACCACTGGGGCGGAAGAACGCCTCAATCGCCCCTTCAGGATTGATCAGCACCAGGTCGGCGGAGTGGTCCACCAGATACTCGCCACCATTGGGGTTGTCCACCAGGGCGTAGACCAGCCCCAGCGACTGGGTAAAGGGAAACAGCTGGGCGTGTTCACCGGTCACCGCCATAAATCCGGGCCGGAAGAACTCGACATACTGACCCAGCTTCTCCGGGTCATCCCGGCCGGGGTCGACCGACAGCAACACCACCTGCACCGGCTTCTCGCCAAGCCGCTCCTCCAGCTTAGGATAGACCCGGGCCAGATCCGACATGGTGGTGGGGCACACGTCCGGACAGGAGGTGTAGCCCACGAAAAACAAACTCCACTGCCCCTCCAGCCGCGCACGGTCAAAGGGCTGGCCGTTGTGGTCGGTCAGGGAGAACTCCGGCAGTGGCCGCGCCTGCTCCAGCCACAGTGCCGACACCTCCGGACGCGGCGCGGGGCCCTTCAGGCTCAGGGACAGCCCCGCCACCAGAGCCACCAGCCCCAGCAACACAATCCATTGGTTCGACGCCTTCATAGCAGCAGCTCCAGATAGTGGTCCACCAGCAGCAGCACGAACAACGCCAGCAGCTGCCAGATGGAGAACAGGAACAGCTTGATGGGTTCATAGCGCTCCGGCT
The DNA here is from genome assembly GCF_000148645.1 of Ferrimonas balearica DSM 9799. NCBI lineage: Bacteria > Pseudomonadati > Pseudomonadota > Gammaproteobacteria > Alteromonadales > Ferrimonadaceae > Ferrimonas > Ferrimonas balearica. The sequence goes on along the minus strand of NC_014541.1, from coordinate 214,048 downwards.
GGAACTTCAGCTGCCAGGCGCGCCAGACAAACCAACCACTGAGCACGGTGGAGCCCAGCAGATACAGAGGGCCGCTCATCCCCACTAACACCGGCAACAGGCAGGCCAGTGCCAGCAGGAAGCTGTAGAGCAGGATGTGGGTTTTGGTGTACTCCACACCGTGGGTCACCGGCAGCATCGGCAGTCCGGCGCGGGCGTAATCCTCTTTCCGGTGGATCGCCAGCGCCCAGAAGTGCGGTGGCGTCCAGGCGAAGATGATGATCACCAGCAGCATGCCGTGGCCGTGGAAGTCCCCGGTCACCGCGGTCCAGCCCAGCAGCGGCGGCATCGCCCCGGCCAGGCCGCCAATCACGATGTTCTGTGGCGTCGCCCGCTTCAGAAAGCCGGTGTAGATCACCGCATACCCGACCAGGCTGGCGCAGGTCAGCCACGCCGTCAGCGGATTCACCAGAGCATAAAGCAGGGTAAACCCGGCCACCCCAAGCACCGCGGCGAAAATCAGGGCCTGACGCGGTGCCACTCGTCCCTTGGGCAGCGGACGATTGTGGGTGCGGGCCATGATGGTGTCGATGCGGCGGTCCACCAGGTGGTTAATGGCCGCGGCGGAACCCGCCATCATGCCAATGCCGGTCAGGCCGAAAATCAGGGCAGTGAGCGGTATCCAACCCGGGGTGGCCAGTGCCATGCCGACCAGTGCGGTCACCAGCATCAGCGCCACCACCTTGGGCTTGGTCATCTCCAGATAGTCCCGCCAGGGCCAGGATGGCGCGTGAGTCAGGGCCAGTATCAGCTTTGCCATTTACCCCTCCTTGGCCGGTCGCTGCCAGGCCAGATGATTGATCCAAACCAGAGTCAGCAGCAGCAGTGCTGCCACTCCGTTGTGCGCCACAGCCACCGGCAGCGGCAGCGAGCCAACCACATTGGTCACACCCAGCGCGACCTGCACCAGCAGGACGGTGCCCAGCACGGCCGCAACCCGGTTGGCTCCGCTTTGACGCAGACGCCACCAGAGCCACAGCAGCACCAACGCGGTGATCACCGCGCCGATACGATGACTCACGTGGATGGTCATGCGGGCCGGATAGTCCAGTACCCCAAACTCATAACTCTCTGCCGGAGGCGGCAACGGATGAAACGCGTCAAGCGGCGCCAAATTGCCCATCCAGTCCCCCTCGCAGATGGGCAGCTGAGTACAGACCAATGCCGCATAGTTGGCGGAGGTCCAGCCCCCCAGCATGATCTGTCCCAACAGCACCACCAGTGCCACCGTGGCCAGCACACGCAGGGGCGACAGTTCGATGGCGTTATCGCTTTGCCGCAGCCAGAGCAGGAACAGCAGGCTGAAGATGGCAAACCCGCCCATCAGGTGCCCCATCACCACCACCGGCAACAGGTTCAGGGTGACGGTCCACATCCCCAGCGCCGCCTGAAACAGCACCAGCCCCACCAGCAGCCAGGGCAGCCCTTTCGGGCCATTGGATTTCAGCGACAGCAGCGCCAGGGCAAAGATAAACAGCCCCAGGGTGCCCGCCACGTAGCGATGCACCATCTCTGCCCAGGCCTTGGCCACTTCAACCGGGCGCTCCGGGAAGCGGGCTTCGGCCACCTCCACGTGCTCGGCTGAGGGCACCGTAAGAAAACCATAGCAGCCCGGCCAGTCCGGACACCCCAGGCCCGCGTCGGTCAGTCGGGTAAAGGCCCCCAGCAGAATCACCACAAAGGTGAGGCAGAGAGTAGCAAACGTCAGTTTCTTCATCGGGCCTCCTAGCCAATCCGGCTCAGCTTGAGCAGCTTGCGCAGATCGCTGAGCAGGTCACGCCCCTGCTGGATCTGGGCTTCGGTGCCCTGCACCGCCGGGTAGGCCATCACCCACTGGCCCAGCGGGTCGACTACCACCATGGCCACATCCGCCAATGCCTGCTGCACCGGCATCTCAGCACCGGCGGCCCGCAGCGCCTGGCTGGCCAACTCGCCGCGAATGTCGGGGTCGCTCTGGTCAGTCAGGTAAACCAGCGGCACCACCCGGTCCTGCTCCCGCCCCAGGGCGATGTGGGTTTGACGCAGGGTGGCCAGACGGTCCTGACAGTTTGAGTCACAGTGGGCTGGCAGCAGGGTGATGACCTGCCACTGACGCTCGGCAGGGTTACTGACCGCCAGGCTTTGGTAGGAGAGATTGTTGAGCAGCTGACCCTTGTTGGTGGCACCACTTTGGTACCAACCCTGGGTCAGGTACAGATAGGCCAGTACGACCGGCAGGATGAAGGCGCCGAGCAGCAACCACAGGGTGCGTTTGGCGGTACCGTTGTTGTGGGAGTTCATGAGGGCTCCTCTTATCCACTTCCACGACGACCACCGGTACCGCAGGCGGCCAAAACATTATGTTTCCAACCTATCGGCCTGAGCAGACCGTTGCAAGCGACCAATCTGAATCATCCTCAACAGAATGATGACCAGCGCCACGGCCAGACCGAACCACTGCAGGGCATAGCCCTGATGTTTCTCCGGACTGAGGTTGATGGGCTGCCATGAACGGGCAAAACCCACCAGTTCAGGCTGTTCTACCAGCCACACCACCGGCGCCACCGGCTGTTGCCAATGATCACTGAGCTGCGCCAGTTCCAGCGCCTGGATACGGGTGACAGAACCCGCTTCCGGCAGCAGATGGGCATTGAGTGGATTGTGGCCGGGCCGGTACAAGCGGCCGCTGACACTGAGCCTCTCGGGCAGCGTCGGCAACGTTGGCAGGGTGCGATCCCCCCGTGCCACCGGGACAAAACCGAGGTCGAGCAGGATCCAGGCTCCGCCATCAAAGCGCGCCGGTTGCAGCCAGCGGTAACCCACCTGCCCATCCAGAGTCTGGTTATCCAGCAGCAGAGTCCGCTCTGTTACCGGCTCGACGGTGCCCGCCAGCCGGTAACCCGCCAGTTGCTCACCGGGCCAGTCCGGCAGAGGCCAGTGGAGGGTCTGCTCAGCCCGCTGCGCCAACTGCGCCATCAGGTGCCGCTTCTCCTCGGCGCGGTCCAGCTGCCAGAACCCCAACTTGACCAGGACGCCGATGGCCAGCACAGTGGCTATCAGGGCAGCCCAGATTGCAGGACGTACTGGTTGGCTCATTGCGCCCCCTCAATATCACCACAAGGAGTGCCTGTGATTACCGCGTTCAAAACCGTCATCGTACTGCTGCTGCTGTTTATCCTGTTTAGCCTCGGCCGCGCCGGCTTCGCCATGATCCGGGGTGAAGAGGGCGGCATGACCCGCCACCTTGGCCGACGGGTTGGCCTCTCGGCTCTGGTGCTGGTGTTGCTGGTGGTGGCGATGGCGGCCGGCTGGTTGCCGGTCAACCCCCGCCCCTACTGAGCAGAACGGGTGCGCCAGGCGCACCCGTTATCCATCACCGCCGAGTCGTCAAAGTACGTAGACGAAGACGAACAGGCAGATCCACACCACATCCACAAAGTGCCAATACCAGCTGGTGGCCTGGAAACCGAAGTGGTTTTCCGGGGTGAAATGCCCTTTCAGAACCCGGAAGAACATCACGATCAACATGATGGTGCCCAGCGTCACGTGCATGCCGTGGAAGCCGGTCAGCAGAAAGAAGGTGTTGCCGTAGATGCCGGCGTCGAGGGTCAGCCCCATCTCGTTGTAGGCGTGGACGTACTCCTCAACCTGCAGAAACAGGAAAGCCGCGCCCAGCAGAATGGTCAGGCCCAGCCAGCCGGTCAGCACCTTGCGCTTGTTCTGCTCAAGTCCAACGTGAGCCACATGCAGCGTAACCGAGGAGATCACCAGGATGATGGTGTTGTAGAGCGGCAGGCCACTCCAGCCCATCGCCTGGGTCTGGGTACCGTCTGGCGTGGTTTCCAGCGGCCAGACCGCTTCAAACGCTGGCCACAGCACCTCACTGGTCATGGCGTTGTTACCCGCCCCGCCCAGCCAGGGGATGGCCACCATCCGGGCGTAAAACAGCGCGCCGAAGAAGGCGGCAAAGAACATCACTTCGGAGAAGATAAACCAGCTCATCCCCTGTCGGAACGAGCGGTCCATCTGGCGTGAATAGAGCCCGGACATCGACTCATCAATCACATTGCGGAACCAGCCCACCATCATAAACAGGATGACGGCGATGCCGGCCAGCAGCACATAGCCGCCCATGCCGCCCCCTTTGGACAGGCTGGCCACATAGTTGCCAGCCCCCAGGGCAATCAGGAACAGCCCTACCGCACCGACAATGGGCCAGGGGCTCTGGGCCGGTACGTAATAACGTTCGTGTTGACTCATTTTGGTCTCCTTACCCGCGCTCACTCACCTTGTCGGTGATGTTGTAGAGCGTGTATGAGAGGGTCACGGTCTGGATCTCCGGTGGCAGTTCCGGGTCCAGGTAAAACAGCAGGCCCAGCTCGGCTTCTTCGCCGGCCGCCAGGGGTTGCTGGTTGAAGCAGAAGCATTCGACCTTGGAGAAATAGAGCGCCCCCAGGCCAGGACTGACCGAGGGGATGGCCTGACCCACCGTGGCTTCAGCCGACAGGTTACGGGCATAAAACGCCACCTGTCGGCTTTCGCCGGGGTGCACCTTCAGCCGGTTCACCACCGGCTTGAACTCCCAGGGCATGTCGCCCTGAACCCGGGCGATAAACTCCACCGTCACCACCCGTTGTTCATCCACCGTTCGGCTTTGTGCCGCTACTTCACCGGAGGTTTTGCCATTGATGCCGGTGATCTCGCAGAACACGTCATACAGCGGCACCAGGGCAAAACCGAAGCCGAACATCCCGACCACCACCCCAATCAGGGTGGTGATCAGACGGCGATTTTCCTGCGCATTCGCCATGGCAGCCTCAGGCGACCTTGGGCGGGGTGTCGAAGGTGTGCAGCGGCGCCGGTGACGGCACCGTCCACTCCAGCCCCTCGGCCCCATCCCAGGGTTTGGCCGCGGCTTTTTCGCCGCCGCGAATGCACTTGATCACCAGCGCCAGGAAGATCAGCTGCGACAGGCCAAAGGCAAAGCCGCCGATGGAGACCACCTGGTTGATGTCAGCAAACTGCAGCCCGTAATCCGGGATCCGGCGCGGCATCCCCGCCAGCCCCAGGAAGTGCATCGGGAAGAACAGCACGTTGACCGAGATGATGGAGGTCCAGAAATGCCAGCGTGCCAGGGTTTCCGAGTACATGTGTCCGGTCCATTTCGGCAGCCAGTAGTACGCCGCCGCCATGATGGAGAACACCGCGCCGGTCACCAGCACATAGTGGAAGTGGGCCACCACGAAGTAGGTGTCGTGGTACTGGAAGTCCACCGGCGTGATGGCCAGCATCAGCCCGGACAGTCCGCCAATGGTGAACAGCACGATAAAGGCCAGGGAGAACAGCATGGGGGCTTCGAAGCTGATGGAGCCACGCCACAGGGTGGCCACCCAGTTAAACACCTTCACCCCGGTGGGCACCGAGATCAGCATGGTGCAGTACATAAAGAACAGTTCCGCCGCCACCGGCATCCCGGTGGTGAACATATGGTGGGCCCAGACGATAAAGGAGAGCCCGGCAATGGAGGCGGTGGCGTACACCATCGAGGCGTAGCCAAACAGCTTCTTGCGGGAGAACGCCGGGACGATGGCGGAGATCACCCCGAACGCCGGCAGAATCATGATGTACACCTCGGGGTGGCCGAAGAACCAAAAGATGTGCTGGAACATCACCGGATCACCACCGCCGGCGGCATCAAAGAAGCTGGTGCCGAAGTACTTGTCGGTCAGCACCATGGTGACCACACCGGCCAACACCGGCATCACCGCAATCAGCAGGAAGGCGGTGATCAGCCAGGTCCAGACAAACAGCGGCAGCTTCATCCAGGTCATGCCCGGGGCACGCAGGTTCACGATGGTCACGATCACGTTGATGGCGCCCATGATCGAGCTGATCCCCATGATGTGAACCGAGAACACGAACAGCGCGGTGGAATCGCCACTGAAGGTGGTCGACAGCGGGGCGTAGAAGGTCCAGCCGAAGGCCGGGCCGCCGCCCTCCATAAACAGGCTGCCCAGCAACAGGGCAAAGGCGAACGGCAGGATCCAGAAACTCCAGTTGTTCATCCGCGGCAGCGCCATGTCCGGTGCCCCAATCATCATCGGGATCATCCAGTTGGCCAGGCCGGTAAAGGCGGGCATCACCGCGCCGAATACCATGATCAGGCCATGCACCGTGGTCATCTGGTTAAAGAAGTGCGGGTCCACCAGCTGCATGCCGGGCTGGAACAGCTCGGCCCGGATCACCATCGCCATGGCACCACCGGTCAGGAACATGATGAAACTGAACCAGAGGTACAGCGTCCCAATCTCTTTGTGGTTGGTGGTCAGCAGCCAGCGCTTGATCCCCGTTGGGTGGGGATGGTGGTCATCATGACCGTGGTGTTCTTCCTCAATAACGCCGGGGCGTTCCAGCTCATCGACGGGCCGGTCGGTTACGACAGTATTCATTCCCTAAACTCTCCTGCTACTGGCCGAGGGCCTTGGCCACTTCCGCGGTTTGCACCACGTCACCGGTCTGGTTGTCCCAGGCGTTACGCTGGAAGGTGACTACCGCCGCCAACTCTTTCAGGGTCAGCTGGCTGGCAAACGCCTGCATAGCGGTGCCGGGCTTGCCGTGCACCACAATGTCGACGTGGGCATCAACAGGGCCGGTGGCAACCGGGCTGCCACTGATGGCGGGGAAGACCCCCTGCAGGCCCATGCCATTGGGCTGATGGCAGGCGGCACAACGGCCGTTGTAGACCTGCTCCCCCAGGGCCATGGATTCCTCCAGAGTCAGGGTCTGGGCCAGGGAGTCCTGCTCCGCCTGAGCGGCCGCGGCGCTGGCCTGCTCCTGCTCTGCCAGCCACTGGTCAAACTCCGCTTCCGGCAGCACCTCTACCACCACCGGCATAAAGCCGTGGTCTTTGCCGCACAGCTCGGCGCACTGGCCACGGTAGGTACCGGGCTCATCCACCTTGGTCCAGGCCTCATTGATAAAGCCCGGGTTGGCGTCCTTCTTCACCGCAAACGCCGGCACCCACCAGGAGTGGATAACGTCGTCGGAGGTCAGCAGGAAACGCACTTTGCGGTTGGCAGGGATCACCAGGGGTTTGTCCACCTCCAGCAGGTAGTTTTCGCCCTTGGCTTCCGCGTTGGCGATCTGGTCAGCCGGGGTAGAAAGCAGGCTGTAGAACTCCACCTCATGGTTGAAGTACTTGTAGTGCCACTTCCACTGCGACCCGGTGACCTGGATGGTCAGATCCGCATCGGAGGGATCCTCCATCGCAATCAGGGTGCTGGTGGCGGGCACAGCCATGCCGATGAGGATCAGGAACGGAATCACCGTCCACAGGATCTCCACCTTGGTGCTTTCATGGAAATGCGCGGGTACCGCGCCTTTGGATTTGCGATGGCGGATCAGGGCCCAAATCATCACCCCGAAAACCACCGCCGCAATGGCGCAGCAGATGTAGAAAATGGTCATGTGCAGGCCGTAGACCTGCTGGCTGATCTCGGTCACTCCGGGCGTCATGTTCCAGAGCGAGGGATCCGCCATTGATGGCATCGCCACCAGAGTGGCCAAGCCACCCAACAGCTTGTACTTCACAAACGTTCTCCTCTGACTATTGCTTTCGCAATGTCCAGAGAAGAGCCATCACAGCACGGCTTTGCTCCATGTCAGCTCCCCTCCCCAAAAGGGCTCGGGCATACGCTTTCACTGCAAACGTAACGGCTGCCTTGCGGCCAGTGACACCAGTAAATTGTGATTATTCAGGCGCCAATATCACTCAACTTACAAGCAGACTTGACCTTGATCAAGATCACAAATCAATGAGCCAAAAGAGAAAGATCCATTCCCTCGTGCCACATCAGCGGGTAGTTCAAGGTGGGAATTTCGTCCAGTGGCAAGAGCGATTAGGGGGTAAAACAACAACGCCACCGGAATCGGTGGCGTTGCGGGCAGTCGCGGCAAGGGCGGGCATTAATGCAGGGCGCTGGGGATCTCCAACGGCGAACCCTGGCCCACTTCAAACAGGAAGGCGGGACAGTGGGCACGACGCGATACCAGCTCGAGTCGGCGGCGATCCCGGGCATCCAGCTGGGGCACCCAGGCCAGCGCCACCGCACAGGTGGTGCCGGACACCGCCTGTTCCAGCGCCCACTGGGCAGCAACGTCATCGTCGCAGCGCACCTGAAGCACCCGGCTCAGATCGACCCCGGCATCCGCCAGCACGGTTTTCCAGTCAAATGCCGGTGGGTTAATCAACAGCAGCCAACGCGGGGCGCGGCTGTAATCCGCCAGCTGCGGGGCCAGGCGGGCCAGCGCCAAACGGCCGGCATCATCACCCTGAGGGGCAGTCTGAACCTGTTGCCAGTCGAGGCCGGGTTGTTGCCACAGACCCGGATGTTCCCGTCGCACTCCCTGCCGCGTTTTCATTACTGCCATCCTCCGTTGCGAACCACGCCAACCGCCAGGCCTTCAATGGCCAGCGCGGTGTCTTCCAGATCCACGACAATCGGCTCGTACTCCGCGTTTTCCGCGTGCAGATACACCACGTTGCCGCGACGCTCGAACCGCTTGACGGTCACTTCATCTTCACCCACCCGGGCCACAACCACCTGACCATTGCGGGCATCCTGAGTCTGGTGCACTGCCAACAGGTCGCCGTCGAGGATGCCGATCTCCTTCATGGAGTCACCGCGCACCCGCAACAGGTAGTTGGCGGACGGACGGAACAGGTTGCCATCCATCTGGTAGTGGGTTTCCACATGCTCCTGAGCCAGAATCGGCTCACCGGCGGCCACCCGGCCAATCAGCGGCAGGCCCAACTGCTCCGGCTCCGGCTCGTTGTAGAGCAGACGGATGCCGCGGGAGGTACCAGGGACAATCTCAATAAAGCCTTTACGGGCCAGCGCCTTAAGGTGCTCTTCCGCCGCGTTGGCACTCTTAAAACCCAGCTGCCGGGCAATCTCGGCCCGGGTCGGGGGCATCCCGGTGTCCTGCATATGCTGGCGAACCAGATCGAACACCTGATTCTGGCGGGGCGTAAGTGGCTTCATCGCTGGCGCGCTCCTGGGGACTGGCTAAATCCCTGTTTATTCATACAGTAGATACTGTGAGTATATACAGCATGGTGATGAATTCAACAGGTCAACGCATAAAGTTATCCCTTTGTTCTGCCGATCATCTCCGACTGGAACCCCTGGTTTCCGCTCCGGCGCAGATCTGACCACCGTAACAGAAGCACAATCGACTCTGTCAGCGCTGCCAGTTATTGGCCTTTCGGTGTACACTCTGCCCCAATTCCGTTCGTCCAGAATAAGAAGCACACTTCGTGAGTCAGAACATATTCCCGGCGTGGCAACAACCACTCCGCTGGGCTCAGAAAGCCCTGGTGACCAGCAAAGCGGTCCCACAGGACCCCATCGCTGAGCTGGATCTCGACCCAAACCGTCCGCTGGTCTACGTGCTGCCCCAGGAGTCATTCTCTGACCGTCTGGCGCTGCACGAGTGCTGCGAAAAGCTGGGCCTGCCCAGCCCGTTCGAGCCTCTGGTGATCAAGGGCGAAACCGTCAGCCGCATCATTGCGCTGGAGCCAGCCCAACTGCTGTTCAGCCAGGGTCGCACCACCGATTTCAAAGCCCGTTTCGAGCGCCTGCTGTCGCTGCACCGCGAGCACGACGACCTGGATGTCCAGGTGGTGCCGGTCAGCCTGCTGTGGGGCCGTAACCCCGGCAAAGAGGAGGAGAGCGTCAAAGCGACCCTGCTCAACAAGAAGAACCCCACCTGGCTGCGTAAGACCTTTATCCTGGCGATGCTGGGGCGGGACAACTTTATCCGCTTCTCCCGGGCCGTCTCCTTGCGCCATATGGCCGACAACCACGGCACCGACGCCACCATCGCCAACAAGCTGGCCCGGGTAGCCCGGGTGCACTTTGGCCGCCAGCGCACCGTGGCCACCGGCCCGCGCCTGCCGGATCGTCAGGCACTGTTCCACGGTCTGCTCGCCTCCGAGGTGATCAAAGACGCCATCGCTGACGAAGCCAAGAGCAAAAAGATTTCGGAAGCCAAAGCCCGCGAGCGGGCGCTGGAGTATCTGGAGGAGATCTCCGCCGATTACTCCGACAGCCTGATGCGCATCGGTGATCGGGTCCTGACCTGGCTCTGGAACAAGCTCTACAGCGGCATCAATGTGCGCGGTGCTGAGCAGATCCGCCAGCTGTCCCAGGATGGCCACGAGATCGTGTTTGTGCCCTGCCACCGCAGCCATATGGACTACCTGCTGCTGTCCTACGTGATCTATCGTCAGGGCATGGTGCCGCCGCACATCGCCGCCGGGGTAAACCTTAACTTCTGGCCCGCCGGCCCGATCTTCCGTCGTGGCGGCGCGTTCTTTATCCGTCGCTCCTTTAAGGGCAACAAGCTCTACTCAGCGGTGTTCCGCGAGTACCTCGATCAGCTGTTTAAACGCGGCTACTCGGTAGAGTACTTCTGCGAAGGCGGGCGTTCTCGTACCGGCCGTCTGCTGCCGCCGAAAACCGGCATGATCGCCATGACCGTCAACAGCGTGCTGCGTGGTCTGGAGCGTCCGGTGACGCTGGTGCCGGTTTACCTGGGCTACGACCACGTGATGGAGGTGTCCACCTATCACAAGGAGCTGGCCGGTAAGAAGAAACAGAAAGAGAGCGCCTGGCAGGTGTTCTCCGCCATCCGTAACCTCAAGGATTACGGCCAGGGCTACGTGAACTTTGGTGCCCCCATCACCGTGCACCAATTCCTGAACGAGCATGCCCCGAGCTGGCGCACCGACACCGCCGACGGCGACTTGAAGCACGGCTGGATGACCCCCACCGTGAACAAGCTGGCCAACCAGTTGATGACCCGCATCAACGACGCGGCCGCCGCCTCCGCAATGACCCTGACCACCTCCATCCTGCTGGCCACTGAGCAGCACGCCATGCCGCGCCGGGCGCTGGAGAAGCAACTCGACTTCTACCTCGACCTGCTGCGGGCGGTGCCCTACACCCCGCTGGCCACCGCGCCGGAGGGGGATGGTGAGGCGGTGTTGAAGCAGGTGCTGGACCTCAACAAATTCGATGTCAGCGAAGACGCCATGGGTGAGATCGTTTCCATCCATGAGGGCAACGCCGTCACCATGACCTACTACCGCAACAACACTCTGCACCTGCTGGTGCTGCCTGGCCTGATGGCCAGCCTGTTGCTGCGCAAAGGCTGTATGACCCGCGACGCCATCCTGGATGAGATCCGCGCCCTCTACCCGCTGCTTGAGGCTGAGCTGTTTATGGGTCTGAGCAATGGCGAGCTGGATTGCTACCTCAACGCCCTGCTCAATGAGCTGGTGCGTCTGGAGATGGTTGAGGACTGCAAAGAGGGGCTGGTACCGCGCCAGAGCCGCCGCGCTGAGCTGTACAACCTGGCCAACCAGGTGCAGGAAACCCTGCAGCGTTACGCCATCGTTCTGTCCCGCCTGATGAAAGAGCCGGAGATTGAGCGTGGCACCCTGGAGAAAGAGAGCCAGGTACTGGCTGAGCGTCTGGCCCGTCTGCATGGCATCAGTGCGCCGGAGTTCTTTGATAAGAAGGGCTTCACCATACTGACCAACTGCCTGAAAGAGATGGGTTGCCTCGGTGATGATGCCGACCAGGACAAGGTGAAGGCACTGGCCAAAACCGTATTGGGCCTGATCCCCGCCTCCATCCACAGCAGCATCGTCAATAATGACTGAGCGGTGACTGACCACAACAGGGCGGGTTCACCCGCCCTTTTTTATTGACCACACCATGACGCAACCCAACGCCGTTCTCACCCTGCGGACCGAGCGCCTGGCCCTGGCCAGCAAGCCCTTTGCCGCCCGTGGCGCCACCGTGCCGCGCTGTCCGCGCTGCCAGATCGCGGTAGAGCATTGCTGCTGTGCCTGGGCCCGACCGGGCCAGAGTCACCTGCGCTTCTGCCTGCTGATGCACCATAAGGAACCGATGAAGCCGACCAATACCGGTCGCCTGATTGCGGAGATCCTGCCGGACACGGCCGCCTTCTGCTGGGATCGCACCGAGCCGGATCCAGCCCTGCTGACCCTGCTGGCTGACCCGCAATATCAACCGATGATCGTGTTCCCCGGCCAGTACAGCACCCCGGAGCGGGTGCACGAAACGATCGATGCGCCGAAGGGTAAAACCCCGCTGCTGATCCTGCTGGACGGCACCTGGAAGCAGGCACGACGGATGTTTCAGAGTGACTATCTGGCGGGCCTGCCGGTGCTCTCCATCACGCCGGAAGCCCTCAGCCGTTACAAGCTGCGCAGTGCCGCCCACGACCACCAGCTGGCTACCGCCGAAGTGGCGGCCCAGGTGCTGGCGATCGGGGGGGATCAACGCAACGCCCAGGTGCTGGACGCGTTCTTTCAGGTGTTCTCACAGCGCTACTACGCCGGCAAGCGGCAACTGCCGGTCACCGCCGATACGGAACCGTTCGCTTATCTGGAAAATCTGGTGGACTAGTTGGACTCGCGCAGGGCTTTGATCCGTTCATCGTGGTCAGGGTGACTGCGCAGCCAACCCGGCAACTCACTGCTCCCCTGTTCGGCCAGTCGCTCAAACATCACCGCCAGCTGGGCCGGATCCCCTCCGGCCCGGCGCAGCATCTCAGCGCCAAGCGCATCGGCCTCGCGCTCCATATCCCGGCTATAGCCACTCTCCAGCAGAATCCTCGGCAACTCGACCAGCGGGCCGGTGGCGGCACTGGCATCACCGGTCATCAGGGTCACCAGCAGCGCCCCGTAGGCGCCCTGCAGCACTCCGCGCAGTCCATGCCGCGCCTCCACATGCACCAACTCATGCGCCAGCACCCCAAGCCACTGATCGTCGTGGTCAGTCAGCGCCACTAGCTGGTCGAGTAACACAATGTCACCACTGGGCAGGGCAAAGGCGTTGGGCCCAATTTTTGGCGCACTGCGCAGGTGCAGACGGAAGTCTGAAGGGTTCAGCTCATTGGCGCGCAGCAAGCGGACAAACCCATCCCGGATCTGCTGCTGCCGGGCCAGTGGCAACTCGCTTCGGTCTAACGGCAACTCATACAGCGCCTGTTGTGACATCTCGTCGAGCAGGTCATCAGGAAGCGCTTCAGCGGTAGATTGCGCCAATGCCGGCACCCCGTATTGGTAGGCGCCAAACGCGCCGCCGATCACCAGCAGGGTGCCAATCAACACCGCCCGGCCACTGCGCTCCATCCGGTCCACCAGACGCAGGCCCTGGCGCCCCTGTCTCTGCATCAGTTGGTCCAGCGCCTCGTGCTGGTCACAGACAAAGCGCCAGCCATTGGCCAACACCAGGGTGCGCGGCATGCTGCCCAACCGCGCCGGTATGGTCAGTTCGGCCAGCTCAGCAAAGGGCTGGCCCTGCCCGTCACGATACAGCGCGCCATCCGCGGCCACCCGCAACACGCCGTGAGCGCTGCGACTCTGTTGACCATCCAACCACTGTCCACTCAGTTGCATCACAGCCCCAGCGCCAAATCGACGTCAAAAATCTCGCTGGCTTCGGCGCCCGCCGCGGCCAGCTCCTCCTCCTGCAGCGCCACCATCTCATCCAGTGCGGTGGCCGGTGCCACGCTCAGGGTTTCCGCCCGGTACTGGGCCCAGCGCACCTTGGCATAGGGGATAAACAGTCCGAGGGTCGCGATGATCGCCAACTGGTTACTGATCAGGATCCAGCTCATCCGCCACCACTGCAGGGTGGAGCTGAAGGTCAGCGATTCCAATTTGCTGTGGCGAAGTGCCAGCTCCATCAGGCCCGCTTTAAACAGCGGCCAGAACACCACAACCAACAGGTAGAACGGCGCCAGAACGGCCAGCACCATCAGCGGGTTGTTCTCCAGATCCATCAGCGTGCTCACCAGCCCCAGTCCGAAAAAGCCCGCAAACAGACACAGCAGAAACAGGGTGCCCGCCACCAGGCAGAACAGGTAGACCGGCCCGGCCGGCAGCGTCAGCTCAAACTGCTGCTTGCCGTACCAGTGATGGCCCACCACAAACTCTTTCTGCTTCGCCAGCAGGTAAGGCAACACCAGCCCCAGGGTCAAAGCTGTCAGGGGTGGCAACAGGAAGAACAGGATAAACACCTCAACCGCTGAGCCGGAGAAGCTGAAGTGGATGCCACGATACTCACTGTAGCGGGCGTTGAACATCAGCCCCCGGGTCATGGCCCAGGGCCAGAAGAACAGCATCACCAAACCCATGATGGCGCTCAGCATCGGATTCATGCCCGCAAACAGGTACGCCCCAAAGATAAGCAGTGCCAGAAGGCGGCCATAGAGGATCTTGAGGGGGTCTGCGGTGTAGGCAAAACGGTGGCCAGCCAGCTCAGTATGGCCGTACAGATACTGGCGGTTACGCACTTTAGCCCAGGGGGAGTAGAAGCCCAGCGTGATCAGGGTCAGCCCCAGGTTAACGATCCAGATCTTGAAGTACTCCGTGCCATGGCCATGAAAGCGGAAGGTGGTCGTCATTGCGCCGCCTCCAGCTGCAGCACCATCCCCTCACTGGCCACAATCCTTACCCGGGAACCGGCAGCCAACGGCTGCTCGGTGCGGGCCCGCCACAGGGTATCACCAACCTGGATCTTGCCCTCGCCAGGCAGCAGGTCGTGCTCCAGCACCAGCACCCGCCCCACCAACTGCGCAGCGCGATCATTCAGTTGCGGCTGCTCAGTGGCCTGGTTAAAGCGGCGGAAGCCGCGCCAGTAGATCACGGTGAACAGCACCGCGCTCAAGGCGAACACCATCAGCTGCAGCGACCAGCCCATCTCCGGCCAGATCCACATCAGCAACGACAACAGGATGCCCGCCGCTGCCGCCCCCAGCAGAAAACCGCCGGCGCCCAACGCCTCCAATCCCAGCAGGATCAGCCCCAGCACCAGCCAGTGCCAGGCTTCCAGCGCTTCCAGTACCGCCATCAGACGCTCCTTTTTCCGGTCTCTTTCAGCAACTCACTGATGCCGCCAACGGCGCCGATCAGGTTGCCCGCCTCCAGTGGCATCATCACCAGCTTGCTGTTTTCCGCCGAGGCCACCTCTTTAACGGCTTCCACGTACTTCTGCGCCACAAAATAGTTTATGGCCTGCATATCCCCTTCAGCGATCGCTTTGGACACCATGGTGGTGGCGGCCGCTTCCGCTTCGGCCAGACGCTCCCGCGCTTCCGCCTCACGCTTGGCCGCCTCGAGCTGACCTTCCGCTTTGAGGATGGCGGATTGCTTCTCGCCCTCCGCTACCTTAATGGCCGCTTCACGCTCCCCTTCCGCTTCCAGAATGGCGGCGCGCTTTTCCCGTTCCGCTTTCATCTGGCGGGCCATGGCGTCCACCAGGTCGCGGGGCGGGCTGATGTCCCGAATCTCGATGCGGGTGACTTTGACGCCCCAGGGATCGGTGGCTTCGTCCACCTTAATCAGCAGCTCAGCGTTGATGCGGTCGCGGTTGGAGAGCATCTCATCCAGCTCCATCGCCCCCAGCACCGCACGGATGTTGGTCATCACCAGGTTCTGCATCGCCAGTTCCAGGTTGTTCACCTCGTAAGAGGCGCGAACCGGGTCCTGCACCTGGTAGAAACAGACCGCATCGGTGGTGACCTGGGCGTTGTCTGCGGAGATCACCTCCTGCGGCATGATGTCGAGCACCTGCTCCATCATGTTCTGTTTCTTGCCGATGGTGTCCACCAGCGGCACGATCAGGTTCAGTCCGGGCGACAACGTGCGGGTGAACTTGCCAAACCGTTCCACCGTGTACTGGAACCCCTGCGGCACCATCTTGACCCCGGTGGCCACCAGAATCACCGCCAGGCCAACCAGCACCAGCGCGACAATTTCGCTACCAAACATCATCCACTCCCTAGAAAGATTGGTTATCAAATCGACTGTACCCCATTGATATCTAAACCAACAGCTTCAATGAATGGCCGATCTGCTACACTCGCCAAGCCGGCCACATGCCGGGTTGCCCATGTATGAGGACTTGCAATGAAAGCACGGATCTCGGTGATGGCAGCGCTGATCCTGATGGGTCTGACTGCCTGCAGCGAACAGAATAAAGAGGATCTTCAGGACGCGATGGACAAGGCTGCGGCCAAAGCCGAGCAGATGAAGGACGATGCCCAGCAAGCGGCCAATGACGCGCTGGATGAAGCCAAAGCACAGGCGGATGATGCCTACAACGACGCCAAGGACGCCGCCAACGACGCGTATGAAGACGCCAAAGGCGCGGCCCAGGACGCCGTCGATGAAGCCAAAGTGCAGGCCGAAGAGATGACCGAAGAGGCCAAGAAGGAAGCCGAGGAACTGCTGGAGAAGCAGTGATCCATCAAAAAGGGAGCGCTTTGGCGCTCCCTTTTTTCTCAGTCGAGGTTGAACAAGCGCTTCTTGTCCTCTTCCGACAGTTCATTCGCGGGCTTGGCATCCTGAATCTGTTCCGCCACCGCATAGGCTTTCTGCACCGCAGGTCGCGCATCGATCCGCGCCAGCCACGCCGCCATATTGGGGAACTGGCTCAGATCCTGGCCCTGCCCCTCCCAGAGTTTGGCCCAGGGGAAGATCGCCATATCCGCAATGGAATATTCGCCCGCCACGTACTCTTTGCCTTCCAGCTGCTTATCCAGCACCCCATACAACCGCGCCGTCTCTTTGATGTAGCGCTGCTGGGCGTAAGGGATCACCTCCGGGGCATAGTGATTGAAGTGGTGGTTCTGGCCCGCCATCGGTCCCAGCCCGCCCATCTGCCAGTACAGCCACTGCAGCACCTCCATCCGGGGGCGGGTCAGCTTCGGCAGAAACTGCCCCACTTTGTCCGCCAGGTATTCCAGAATGGCACCGGACTCAAACACCGACAGCGGTGCGCCACCGTCATTCGGGGCGTGGTCCACAATGGCCGGCATCCGGTTGTTGGGGGAGATCGCCAAAAACTCCGGCTTAAACTGGTCTCCGGCGCCGATATTGACCGGAATGATGCGGTACTCCAGTCCCGCCTCCTCCAGAAACAGGGTGATCTTGTGGCCATTGGGCGTGGGCCAGTAGTGCAAATCAATCATGCAGTGCTCCAAGCAGTTATGCCGTCGATTAGGGCTGAGCTTAAACGATGACGCCCCGGTTGACGATCACCTAAGCTCAAGGGGAAACCCGTTTCCAGTGGAGACCGGATGCCCCGCACTTTTGTCGCATTATTGGCACTGCTGATCAGTGCAATCGCCTCCGCCGAAGTGGTGGAGAAAGGCTTGTTTGCCAACGACAACCATGACGCGCCGCTGCTGCTGGCGTCTGAGCGGGTGCCCGCCAAGCTCGGCACCCTGTTCGGTTTTCGGTTCCTGCCGGAACCGGACTGGGACCAGAGCCGCCCCCTTCAGGTGGTGGTACAGCACCCGCCAATGCCCCCGTTGGGTCATGAAGCCAGCGGCTGGACCCAATACCTGCAACCGGGTCAGCCCAATACCGTGGTGTGGGAGTTTGAATTTCAGGAGGAGCTGCTGCCCGGGGAGTGGGTGATCTTTCTGATGCAGGATGACGAGCCCCTGTTTATGGAACGGTTCGAGGTGATTCTGCTGCCCGAGGCGCAGTTTCTCTGAGTTCAGCGCCCGCTTGACTCTCCCCTTGTGGGAGACTTTAGCCTGAACCTACCCCGTCTCCATGAGAGTGCAGTGATGACTACCCAACTGCGAATCGAAGGCGCGCGATGCGCCTCCTGCGTCAGCAAAATTGAAGCGGCGTTAACGCCGATCGCCGGCGTCAGTGGTGTTCAGGTCAATCTGGCGGACCAGAGTGTTGAGGTGACCGGCGAAGCTGAGCCCGCCCACCTTATCCGTGCCCTGGATGCCATCGGCTACCCTGCCCAACTTCAGGTGGAAAACCGGGAGACCATTGCCGTCCCGGGGATGCGCTGTGCCGGCTGCGTCAGCAAGATTGAAGGCGCTCTCCGTGCTCTGCCCGGCATGGCTCAGGTGCAGGTCAACCTGGCAGAGAAAACCGTTCTGCTCACCGGCCATTACGACTTAGCCAACGCATTGGAGGCATTGGCGTCCATCGGTTACCCCGGCGAGCTTCAGGAAACGGACCCGACCGAAGCGGACGCCGAGCACCTCACCGGCTTTCGGCAGCAGATGATGCAAAGCGCGCTGGCCCTGACATTGGGCTTACTGATGATGGTGTGGGGCTGGGTCGATGGCATGACGGTCGAGAGTTGGACCGATCAGTGGCTTTGGGGCAGTGCCGGGGCCTTGACCCTGGTGATGATGATTTATGCCGGAGGCCACTACTTCCGGGGCGCCTGGCAAGCGCTGAAGCATGGCAGCGCCACCATGGACACCTTGATTGCCCTCGGCACCGGCACCGCCTGGCTGTTCAGTATGGGGGTCGTCCTGATGCCGGAAGCGTTTCCGGCCGCCAGCCGCCACCTCTACTTTGAAGCCTCCGCCATGATCATCGGCCTGATTAACCTCGGCCAGGCGCTGGAGCATCGGGCCAAAAGCAAAACCAACACCGCACTGCGTCAGTTGATGGCGCTGCGCCCGAAAACCGCCCGGGTGATTCGGGATGGTGAAGAGCAGGACATCCCCATTCGTCTGGTTCAGGCTGGCGACCAGTTGCGGCTGCGCCCCGGCGAACAGGTGCCCGTCGATGGGGTTGTGCTGGAGGGCCGCTCATTGGTGGACGAATCGATGCTCACCGGCGAGCCGATGCCGGTAGAGAAAGTCCCCGGCGGTGATCTCAGCGCAGGCACCCTGAACAAACAGGGCAGCCTGATCATGAGCGCGCAGCGGGTTGGCGCCGATACCGCCCTGGCTCAGATCATCGAGCTGGTGCGTCACGCTCAAAGCAGCAAGCTCCCCATCGCCAATCTGGCTAATCGCATCTCTGCGGTGTTTGTGCCTGCCGTGGTTGTGATCGCGCTGCTCAGCGCCACCGTCTGGTTCCTGTGGGGGCCGGACCCGCGCCTGAGCCACGCACTGGTGGTGCTGACCACGGTGCTGATCATCGCCTGCCCCTGTGCACTGGGATTGGCGACCCCAATGTCGGTGATTAACGGTGTGGGCAAGGCCGCGCAACTGGGGTTGCTGGTGCGGGAGGGAAGCGCCCTGCAAACCGCCACCGACCTCACTGCGCTGGTGGTCGACAAAACCGGCACCCTGACCGAAGGGCGCCCTTCGGTCACTGACCAAATTCCGGTACCCGGCATCGAATCCCCTCGCCTGCTGATCCAGGCAGCGGCGCTGGAACAAGGCTCGGAACACCCTCTGGCGGAGGCCATTCTGCGGGCCGCCCAGAAGGAGAAGCTGCCCCCACTCGATGCGTTCGAGGCCCACACCGGATTGGGTGTGGAGGGACAGGTCGACGGCCAGCATCTTATCCTGGGCAACCATGCCATGATGACCCAATGGCAAGTGGATACCCGGCCTCTGGACGCCGAGGTTGCACGACTGGCCAGTGAGGGAAAAACCCCGGTTTATCTGGCGGCAGAAGGTCAGCTTCAAGGGGTGCTGGCGATCGCTGACCCGATCCGCGAAGACGCCGGAAGCGCCATCGAACGGCTGCACAGACAGGGCATCAAAGTGGTGATGCTGACCGGGGATCACCCGGATACGGCGGCCGCCGTAGCCCGCCAGCTGGGCATCGACCAGTTCGAAGCGCAGATGCGTCCGGAAGATAAGGTGCGGATACTGACGTCGCTGCAGCAATCCGGTGACAAGGTCGCCATGGCCGGTGACGGCATCAATGATGCCCCGGCGCTGGCCCAGGCGGATGTTGGCTTTGCCATTGGCTCCGGTACCGACATCGCCAAAGCCTCGGCTGACATCATCCTGATCCGCTCCTCACTGCATGGCGTTGCCGATGCCATCGCCCTGTCCAGGGCGACACTGCGCAACATCAAGCAGAATCTGTTTGGCGCCTTTATCTACAACAGCCTGGGGATCCCCATCGCAGCCGGGGTGCTCTACCCCCTGACGGGCACCCTGCTCAACCCGGTGGTGGCAGGCGCTGCCATGGCGCTCTCTTCGCTGACGGTGGTCACCAACGCCAACCGGTTGCGCTGGTTTACGCCGCGCCGCTAATGGTCACCGCTCCGGGTGACACTCAAGAGAAAAAAGATGGGCACATTGACCCATCTTTTTTCAATTTGGCGCTTGAGTCTCCCGTTGGAGGAGAGCTTAAGCTTGCCACCATGATGACAACTTCCACTCGGCGCTGGCCCCACACTTTGCTGCTTCTGCTGCTGACACTGACGCTCAGTATCGGCCAGGTGATGGCATCGTCAGCCAACGGTTTCAGCCATACCGAATCACAGGCGACGATGCTGTGCGATCACCCTATGGGTGAAAGCGGTATGGCTGACTGTACCGGGTGGGACAACCAGTGCGCCGATCCACACTGCCACGTGGTTTGTCCGGCGTTGCCCGTCTCCAGTGCCCACACTCAATGGGGACCGGTAAGCCAACCGATCAACACCGTGGTTCCGGCGGTACCGGATGCGCCACAGGCACTCCCCTGGGTGATCCCCATCGTTTGACTCCAACCTCAATCCGGCCCAATGGCCTCTGAATTTTATTGAATTGATTGGAGTACACCTTATGAAAACCCTGACCGCAATTGCCGCAACCCTGACCCTGTTCGCCTCTCTGTCCCAGGCCGCCGAGATCCAGCTGGATCGCAACCTGACTCTGCTCTCCCACAATGGCGAGGCGCACACCCAATATGGTGGCGAACTTGACCTGGCAGCGGGCAAGCAGGTGCTGGAACTGCGCTACAATGCCATCTTTCAACTGAGCGCCGAAGACCATGAAAGCGTGCTTTCCCCCGCGTTTTATCTGGTGTTTGATGCCTCGGATGAGGGGCAGTACCAGCTAAGCTGGCCAGAGGTGAATACCCTGAGCGATGCCAAAAAGCGGGCGGCTGAGCCGGTGGTGACGCTCAGCAATGCAGAGGGCGACGCGATCCCGTTTGAGCTGCAAAGCCACGACCAGCTCATCTACCAACTGCTGCTCAGCCAGACCCGTTAACTGGCCTGAATGGCACGGCATTCAGGGCCCCGACTGACTCGGGGCCCTGTCTTGTCTGAGCCGGGTCCGGCGGATACACTCAAAATCCCATTCAGGAGGAATGCGACGGGATGACACGAAGTCTTTCACCCATTATCCAGACACGGCGCTGGCACCGACTGCTGATGTGGGTCATCGGCCTGCAGATGGTGATTTGGGCCATCAGTGGCAGCTACTTCGCGCTGATGAACATCCACTTTATCCATGGCGACCACCTGGTCACGCCTCCCGCACGCGCCCTGAGTGCGGAATCCTACCGGGTGCCATTTAACGACCTCCGTGCCCGCTATCCCGACGCCACCGGATTCAGCCTGACCCGGATTGCCGAACAACCGGTGATTCAGATGACGATTCAGGGCCAACTGCGGTTGCTGGATCCGCAAACCGGAGCGCTCTTACCGCCGGTTTCTGAGTCCCTGGCCAAGCGGATTGGCCAACAGGCTTACCAGGGCAGTGGCACACTCTCAGCGGCCCCCCTGCTGACCGACACCGCCCCCTCCGAACTGAGCCCCCGACACCTTCCGGCCTGGCGCCTCGATTATGACGACTGGGGCCAAACCAGCCTCTATATTTCGCAACTCAGTGGCGAACTGGTGACGAAACGCCACCGATACTGGCGTTGGTTCGATCAGCTCTGGTATCTGCACATTCTCGATTACGACGATGGGGAAGACCTCAACAACCTGCTGCTGCGCACCGCCGCCTGTTTGGCTCTGGCCGGTACGCTCAGTGGCGCGCTGTTGTTATGGTTCCGGCTCAGGAGGCGGTCATGATGCGTTGGCATAAGTGGGCCGCCCTGGCGGTGGGCCTGCAGATGATGGTCTGGATTGGAACCGGCCTCTATTTCAACCTGGTGGATCACCAGCGCATTGGCGGTCATCAGTACCATCAGCAAGCCGCGGAGCCGACCTGGTCGCTGACTCAACTGGTCGATCCCACTCCGCTGCTGGAACAATACGCGCCAGTGATCCGGCTGACGCTGGTTGATCGGGCCGGCCACCCCTATTACCAGCTGGAGCATCAGCGCCAGCTCTACCGCCGCCAGGCGCAAACGCTGACGCTGGTCGATGCCATCCGCGGCGATGCGGTGACGGTTGACCGGGCGATGGCCAGTGCCGTTGCCCGCGCCAGTTACCGTGGCCCCGGTGCCGTCAGTGAGATCACCGCCCTGCCTCCCCACAGCGCCGAGCTGCCCAAAGAGGAGAACCCGGCCTGGCGGGTCGCCTTTGCGGATGACCTGGCCACGGTGGTGTTTGTTGAGGCCCGAAGCGGGCGGCTGATTGGGCACCAAAACCGCCACAGCCGGGAAGCGGCACTGATGCTGAAACTGCACTTTATGGATTACGCCAACACCGGCGGCTTTAACCACCCTCTGATGTGGACGTTTGCCCTGTTCAGCCTGGCGCTCTCCCTGAGCGGGCTGACCCTGCTTATCCGCCGACTCGGGAGCAACCTGAGCCATTGGCGCGCGCGCCGGGTGACCCTGCACACCCCCGCAGGGGCCCAGAAACTGCGCCTGGCGCCACGTCAGTCTGTATTGGAAGGGATGCAGCGTGAGGGTCTTGCGGTTCGCTCTGAGTGCGGTGGCGGTGGCAGTTGTGGGCGATGCCGGATCCGTCTGGAACCGGGCTCGCCCATCTCCGCTGCCGAGCAACGCTTTCTCAGTCAACGCCACCTTGAGCAGGGCTGGCGACTGGCCTGCCAGCAATATGGCGACTAGTTCGGGCCGGTGGGCAGGGTCATGCCCCGGATCCAGGTGGTGAGGCTTAATGCCACGCCCAGCGCCCCAAGCAGCAACAGCGCCGGTGGAATCACGGTGCCAAGCAGCGCCTCCTGATCGGTAAAGGTCGCCACCATATCGGCCACAATAAGCCCCAGGTAGGGCAACCAGAACAGTGCACTCAGCCAACCGGGCAAGCGCCAGTCCGCCAGCCAGTTGGTCTCCTCGTCACTCTCCTCACTGGCTTCGCTGCTGAGCGCCCAGCGGGTGACACCAACGGTCTCCCCATCCAGACGAAACACCACGCCAAGGCGGCCATCCCAGAGATTCTGAATCGACACTTCCACCTCAAATGGCCGCCCATCCAACACCAGTTGATGCAAGGTGGTAAAGCGCCAACTCAAGGTGTTGCTGACCTCTTCACCATCGATCAGCACCCGCTCGCGGCCGCTCCACATGCTGACTTCCACTTTCACATCATGGCCGGCGATCTCACGCTGTATCTCAATCGGTCCCATCTTCCTCTCCCTGCTCAAACTCCAGAATGTCACCAGGCTGGCAACCCAACGCATCGCAAATCGCTTCCAGCGTGCTGAACCGGATCGCTTTGGCGCGCCCCGCTTTCAGCACACTGAGGTTTTGGGGTGTGATGCCAATCTGCGCCGCCAGCTCGTTCAACTTCATCTTGCGCTTAGCCAGCATCACATCCAGATGGATGACAATCGGCATCAGATGGTCAGCTCCTGCTCCGCGTTCATCTCGCTGCCCAGCTTTTGCAGCCCGGCCATCAGGTGCAACAGGCCCGCCAGTACCACTACCGGCCAATCCACCAGCATCACAAACTTCAGGAAAGTGATGTCCATGGCCAGTTCCGGCTGGACTGCCGAGATGACGATCAACCCACAGGGCTTCACCAGAAACGCCGCCAACAACCCCAGCCGCGCCAGCATCACCATCATCTGGCGGCAGGCCACACTGAATAAGCGCATCTGGCCCACCTGCTTCACCAGCCGAATCGCCAGGGTCAGCAGCATCAACCCCAGGGTCAGGTGATAAAGCTGAGTAAAGGCCATCAGCGCCAACGCCACATCGCCGTCCCCCAGGCTGCGATAAAGCTCCATTGCGGACAGGGCCAGCAACATCAGGCCAAGCACCCGGGCCATCACCAGGGAAATCACCATTCGGCTCTGCACGTTCTGCAGGTACTTCGCCATCACTTGCATTGCTTTCACCTCCGTATGCATCAGTGGTTAAAGTATCGCCAGTCACCAACGAAGATCAACATACTTTTACCGTTTAACGATATCTTTTTACTTTTTATGGTGATTTTTACATGAAAAGGTTCTTCACGGATTAGCGGGGAGATAAGACAGAGGCGAGTTCTCCAAGAAAATACCTTTTCATGGCCTTTGCTCGCCTTGAAGGACTGATGCTGTTTCCGAATAAGAATGAGCACCCAGCCATCACGGCGCAGCCGTCCACCAAATGCCGACTCGCGGCGCTGAGCGGGAGCGACTGGGAGTGAAGCCGAGGGCCAGGGATGGCCCGAGTGCCAGTCGAGCAGGGGTGAACGCCGAAAGGCGTGAACGCGGAGCCATGGAGGGCGAAGCCGGACTTTTGAAAAGGGCATGGAAAGCCCTTTTCATAAAGCGAGTCTGGCCAGTGCTGAACGGGAAGGAGTGGGAGCGAAGGGCTTTCGCCGCGCCGGAGGCAAAGGGGAGTCCAGAGGGGCAACGCCCTTCTGGTGCCCGCCGGGGCATCCCGGCAACGGCTCGGTAGCTGGCAACGGGCCCGGGGCCCAAATTCCCACGCTCATATGCGATGAACCACAAAAAAGCGGGCCCGAAGGCCCGCAAAGATGCACCGTGAAAACGCGTTATCCGCCGCAACGATGGGTGTTGTGATGCCCACCACCTTCACCGCTCTCGATGATGACAACACCGCCATCCCGATAGAGGGCAAAGTCGCCGTCGGCGGCTTCATTGCTGTCCGGTTGGTCCAGATGGCCCAGGCAGGTGTAACCCACCTGATAACGGCCGGCGGGCAGGAAGCCGACCCCAAACACCCAATCCCCGTTGTGGTCCTGATGCACCCAGCTGGTGGCCAGTGGGGCAACCTGACCGTCAGCGGCTGCTGGCGCGATATCATCCATCTGCGCCAGAGTGGTGCCATCCGGATACAGGTAAGCGGCATGGACAAATTGGCTGTCCGGCCCGGCCAGCGACGCGTTGTCGGCCTCGCAATCGGCTATCCAGCTGGCGTCCACGGTGCCCTTGAGGTGCCCCATGGTGTCGTTGTCCACCCAGCGCATGCCATGATGCTCTAACGCGTAGTGCTCTCCGTTGTGGTGCAGACCCTGGCGCAAGTCCATCTCCAGGGTGAAGTTATGGTGCAGCCCTTCATGGATGGTCACTTCGCCAAGGTCAAAGTATGGGTGGTCGCCATGCAGGGGGTGCCGCCCCTCGCCATCATCCACGTAGGAGCCATGGTCGCCCGTGCCGGGTGTCCAATGCAGCCGAAGCTGGTAGCGGCCCGGCTCAAGTTGGTGTTGATGCAGCAGTGGATAGGCGTCGTCGCCCTGATAGGCCAGCATATCGACCCGATGGTGGCTCATGTCCAGCACAATGGGGTCGCCCCCACCATGATGCCCCCCCATGTGCCCTCCGGGGGTCAGTTCGAGGCTGTGCATCTGCAAAATCAGGTGAGAAACGCCGTCGGCAGGTGCATCCGACAGACCTATCGATAACCCCTCAGCGGGCGTCGGCTCTGGTGACGGCGCAGGCGAATCGCCATCACCGCCGCCACATCCCGCCAACAACACTGCCATTAACCACATTGCGCGTTTCATTCTTCCCCCCATAAACTTTTGCTGCTTATCCTATTGACTGTAGAAGCCCACCCCATGGCAGCTTTGATCGTGATCAACCGGTCACCAATAATCGATATTATTTCCAGATTCGCTGATGTCCCTGCCAAGGCTCATATCCGTTGTCCATAAAAAAACGGGACCATGAGGTCCCGTTTTTGTTTAGTGATGGCCGCTATGACCACCCTGTCCAGGTGCTTCTATGGCACCGCCATCCATCGGCTTAAGCTGCATGGTGGTGATGCAGGTGCGGCTGTCCTCAAAGGTGGGCAGCACCTCTTTCGCTTCCAGCATGCCGTACTTGGGATGGTCAAAGTGGAAGGTGAAGGCCAGTTGGCGCTGAGCCGGCACCCAGAAATCGATAAAGCCATCGTGTTGGGTGGTGATCATCTTATTGATGACCTCCTCACCACTGTCCACATCCACGGCACTGACGTGCATCGGCTGGCCAATCAGCTCACCGGTGCAGCCGGTGGGCACGTGGTTGCCGCAGGGATGGGTAAAGGTCGCCCAGGGGGCGATTGAGAGGTAGAACTCCCCGTTCGGAATGGCAACATCCGCTTCGGTGCCATCAGAAAACGTGGCATTCACCCGGTCAGGATGAACCCGAACCACAATCCCATCGTTGTTTTTGTACCACTGGTGTCCCTGCAGTACTGCCGCCTTATGGTCGAGTGCCGAAAAGGCCTCGGCTTGTTTGGCGGTTTCACTCTGTCCACAGGCGCTCAGCCCCAGAACCAAAAGGGCGGTCAGCGTCAGTTTCTTCATCGGTTACTCCTTACAACAGGGGGCATTGGCCGTCTTACCGGATTCACCACAAAGGGAGTCCAAGATCGGGCATTCCGGTGTGTTGCCTCCCTGGCATTGGTTCACCAATCCATTCAGTCGGGCTTCCAGTGCCTGCAGTTGTGCAATCTTTTCCCTCACCAGGGCGAGCTGGTCCACCGCCAGCGCTTTCACCTGGGCGGCGGTGCGATCAGAGCGGCTTTGCAGCGAGAGCAGCTCAGCGCACTGTTCCAGGCTGAACCCCAACGCTTTACTGCGGGCAACAAAGCGCAGTTGCTCCAGCTGTGCCGCGGAATAGGCGCGATAGCCGTTGTCGCCCCGCTGAGCCACCACCAGACCAATGTCGTGGTAGTAGCGTATCGCCTTGACGCTCAAGCCGGTTTCTCGTGCAACCTGTCCGATTTTCATCGTGCAGTCCTCCACAAAGGGTGGCGGCATAACGCCGCCGCGCCGGTGCAGATCTTCAGGGTTAGGCAGCCTCAAATCTGCACCAGCAAACTCAGACGGGCCGGGCCATGCCCGGCACCGTCACTCAGGCATCGGCTTTGGCCAATCCCCGACGGTAGATCAACAGGTAGATGGCCGGGATCACGAACAGCGACAGCAACGGAGCCGTCACCATGCCACCCACCATGGGTGCCGCGATCTTCTGCATCACCTCGTTACCGGTACCGCTGCCCCACATGATCGGCAGCAGACCAAAGAAGATGGTGGCCACGGTCATCGCCTTGGGCCGGATCCGCATCACCGCCCCTTCAATCAGGGCGTCTTTCAGATCCTGCTCATGGCGCATCAGGCCCTTCTTCTCATGGGCTTTGATGGTGTTGTTCAGATACACCTGCATCACCACACCAAACTCTGCGGCCACCCCCGCCAGGGCGATCATCCCCACGGCCACGGCCACGGAGAGGTTGTAGCCCAGACCAAACAGCAGCCAGGCAGACCCCACCAGAGCAAACGGCAGGCTGAGCATGATGATGCTGGCCTGAACCACCGAGCCAAAGGTCATCATCAGCAGCAGGAAAATCACCGCCAGCATCATCGGGATCACCATCTCCATCTTGGCTTCCACCCGCTGCATGTACTCGTACTGACCGGCAAAGCTGACGGAGTAGCGAGGCGGCAGTTGCAGCTGCTGGTTCATCGCTTCACGAGCCTGGGTGATGTACTCACCGATGGAGAGGACACTGCTGTCGATGTCCACGAATACCCAGGAGATCAGACGGCCATTCTCGCTCGCCAGCATCGGGGCACCATCCCGGATGGAGAGGTCCGCCAGAGTTTGCAGCGGGACATACTTGCCGGTTTTGGTCAGCACCGGCAGGTTACGCAGCTTCTCGATGTCGTCACGCAACTCACGGGGGTAGCGGATATTGATGGGATAGCGCTCCTGACCTTGGATCGATTCCCCCATGGTCATGCCGCCAATCGCCATCTGAACTACGTCCTGCACGTCTCTCAGCGTCATGCCGTAACGGGCCGCCACGGTCAGCTTGGGGTCGATATCCAGATAGCGGCCACCGCCGGTCCGTTGGGCAAACGCGGAGGTGGTGCCCGGCAGCGGGGCCAGAATCGCTTCCACTTCGGCGCCGATGCGCTGCAGCTCTTCCACGTCCGCGCCGGAGATCTTCACCCCCACCGGCGTTCGCACGCCGGTGGAGAGCATGTCGATGCGGGTTTTGATCGGCTGCACCCAGGCATTGGTGATCCCCGGCACTTTTACGGTGCGCTGCAGATCCGCAATGATCCCTTCCATCGTCTGCCCCTCGCGCCACTCAGAGCGGGGCTTGAGCATGATGGTGGTTTCCAGCATGGTCAGCGGTGCCGGGTCGGTCGCGGTGTCCGCCCGTCCCACTTTGCCGAACACTCTGGCCACTTCCGGGATGGTTTTGATCAGTCGATCGGTCTGCTGCAGGATCTCCCCCGCCTTACCGGCACTCACCCCCGGCAGCGTGGTGGGCATGTAGAGCAGGTCGCCCTCCTCCAGCTCCGGCATAAACTCGGAACCCATCTTGCTCATCGGGTAGTAGGCGCTGGCCAGAGCCACCACGGCCAACATCAGAGTGACCTTGGGGAAGCGCAGCACCAGCTTCAGTACCGGCTGATAAAGCGCGATCAGGAAGCGGCTGATGGGGTTTTTCTGCTCATCCGGGATCTTGCCCCGCACAAAGTAGCCCATCAAAACCGGGATCAGGGTGATCGCCAGGATGGCCGAGGCCGCCATGGCAAAGGTTTTGGTGTAGGCCAACGGGTGGAACAGACGCCCCTCCTGAGCCTCCAGCGCAAACACCGGAATAAAGCTCAGGGTGATGATCAACAGGCTGAAGAACAGCGCAGGCCCAACTTCGACCGCCGCTTCCTTGATCAACTGCCAGTGGGCATCGCCTTCCGGCGCCTTGCCGTGCTCCTCCCGGTAGTGCTCCAGGTGTTTGTGGGCGTTCTCCACCATCACAATGGCCGCGTCCACCACCGCACCAATGGCGATGGCGATGCCGCCGAGGCTCATGATGTTGGCGTTCACCCCCATCCAGCCCATTACAATGAAGCTGGCCAGAATCGACAACGGCAGGGTGATCACCGCCACCAGCGTGGAGCGGGCATGCAGCAGGAACACCAGGCACACCAGCGCCACCACCACCATCTCCTCAATCACCTTGTTCTTGAGGTTGTCCACGGCGTTCAGGATCAGCTGGGAACGGTCATAGGTGATCACCAGCTCCACCCCTTCGGGCAGACCGGATTCAATCTCAGCGAGTTTGGCTTTGACGTTGTCGATGGTGGCCAGGGCGTTCTCGCCATAGCGCATCACCACGATGCCGCCCACCACTTCACCCTGGCCATCCAGTTCGGCAATGCCACGGCGGGCCGCCGGGCCGGTGCGCAGCTGGGCCACGTCCTTCATCAGTACCGGCGTGCCGGACTCGGACACGATGCCCAGTGGGATCTCCTCAAAATCCTGGAGGGTCTGGCGGTAGCCGGACGCGGTGATCATGTACTCCGCTTCCGCCATCTCGATCACTGAGCCACCCACGGAGGCGTTGGCGTTATCGAGGGCTTGCTTCACCGCCATCAGGTCAAGCTGATAGAGCGCCAGTTTGTGGGGATCCACCACAATCTGATACGCCTTTTCCATGCCACCGACGGTCGCCACTTCGGAGACACCGGCGACGCTCTGCAGCTCCAGCTTGATAAACCAATCCTGCAGCGAGCGCAGCTGGGCCAGGTCCTGGTGGCCGGTGCGATCCACCAGCGCATACTGGAACACCCAGCCCACACCGGAGGCGTCCGGCCCCAGAGAGGGGGTGACGCCCGGGGGCAGTTGCCCCTGGATCTGGGACAGGTACTCCAACACCCGCGAGCGGGCCCAGTAGATGTCGGTACCATCTTCAAAGATGACGTAAACGAAGCTGTCCCCAAACATGGAGAAGCCACGCACGGTCTGCGCGCCGGGCACCGCCAGCATGGCGGTAGAGAGCGGATAGGTGATCTGGTCTTCCACCAACTGAGGCGCCTGCCCCGGGTAGGCGGTTTTGATGATCACCTGCACATCGGACAGGTCCGGCAGCGCGTCCAGCGGTGTGGTGCGCATCGCCTGCCAGCCATAGATGGCCAACACCGCGGTGATGACCAGCACCATCGCCCGCTGACGCAGGGAGGCGCTGATGATTTTCTCTAACATCGTCGCCTCCTGTTAGTGCTGATGGCCGCTGTGGGCATCAGCCGCTGGCTGGCTCATGCGACGCAGGCTGCCCTGAATGCTGGCTTCGGAGTCGATCAGGAACTGGCCGGACACCACCACCCTATCGCCCTCATTCAGGCCTTCCAGAATTTCAGCCTTGCCCTGGCTCATCATGCCAAGGCGAACCGGTACGGACGCGAAGCTGTTGTCGGCACGCTGTACCACCACCCGGTTCTCCCGGCCGGTCAGAATCAGGGCTTCAGCAGGCACAGTCAGCAGGCCACGGCGGGGACCGCCGTAAAGCTCCACATCCACCAGAGAACCGGGACGCAGTTGGCCGCCGGGACGATTCTCCGGGTTCGGCAGTTTGACCCGCACCTGCAGTGAGCGGGTGACCGGATCCAGTTCCGGGTAGATGTAATCGATCTCACCCTCAATCTCGAACAGACCCTGAGCCGCCGCGGTCACGTCCGCCGGACGCCCCACTTCCAGCCAGCTCTGTTCATTTTCAAAGACATCGGCGATAACCCAGACGGTGGACAGATCCACCAGCTCGATCTGGGTTTTGCCCGGCTCAATGTACATGCCGTCACGAATGTCCATGGTGCTGACCACGCCACTGTGGGGGGCGTAGAAGGGCACGCGATAGAGGCTTTGTCGGGTCTTCTCAAGACGCTGAATCACCTTGTCGCTGATGCCGAGCAGCTCCAGGCGCAGCTTGGCTTTGCGCAGCAACTCTTTGCCTCGGACCGGGTCCTGCCCCAGGTAGTCGAGCGCCTGCAGGTAATCGTCCTGAGCGTTCACCAGTTCCGGCGAATACAGCTCGTACAGGAGCTGGCCTTGCGCCACTTGCTGGCCCACGGAGTTCACCGCCAGTTTCTCCACCCAACCGGTTACCCGGGTGTGGATGTGTGAGATGGCGTCTTCGTTGTACTGCACGGTGCCGAGGGTCTTGATGTAGCGCCACAGGGTGCCGCGCTCAACGGTTTCAGTCCGCACACCGAGGGCTTGTTGCAGGCCGCCGGAAACGCCCACCACCACCTCTTCACTGGCCGCGCCCATCTCCACTTTCTCCAGGTTCATGCCACAGATGGGGCAGGTGCCGGGCTCGTCGGAGACGATCTGCGGGTGCATGGGACACACGTACTTGATGGTGGCTTCACCACCGCTGACCGCCTGTTCCAGTGCGGGAGCGGACGGCAGGGGGTCCAGTTGCATGGTGTGCCCGGCGTGGGGGTCGACCTGCTCTTCCTCCTCCATTTCGGTGAGGAACATATTGCAGATGGGACAACGGTCGCCCTCAACCCCGGTCTCTTCCGGGTGCATCGGGCAAGCGTGGGTGTGGGTCGCCGCACCGTGATCGGCGTGGTCCCCCTCCACCTCAGTCAGGAACATGTTGCAGATGGGGCAACGGTCGCCTTCAACCCCGGTTTCTTGCGGGTGCATCGGGCAAGCGTGGGTGTGGGTTACCGCACCGTGATCGGCGTGACCCTCCCCCTCCACCTCAGTCAGGAACATGTTGCAGATGGGGCAACGGTCGCCTTCAACACCGGTCTGTTCCGGGTGCATCGGGCAAGCGTGAGTGTGGGCCGCGTGTTCTGCGGCACTTTGGGTCACCTGGGGAGCCTGTCCCGGCGCAGCCTGAGCAAGGGTCCAGATCACCGGAGTCAGGGCCAATGCGATCACAATGGCGGTCGCTACCTGGGTTTTCCGTTTGGTTTGGCGGTCCTGGCCGCCGCATGAGCACTTGTTGCACATGACAGGCTCCCTCCTGCTTAGTGGTGCGCGTGGTGGCCGTGACCACCCTGACCGCGCTTAGGCTCCAGCTTCATGCCGCACTTGGGGCAATCGTCGCCAGCCACACCAGTCACCTTCGGGTGCATCGGGCAAACGTGGGTATCAGCCTGAGCCATCTGCTCCAGCTTCATGCCGCACTTCGGGCAGTCGTCGCCAGCCACACCGGTCACCTTGGGGTGCATCGGGCACACGTGGGTGTCCGCCTGGGCAACCTGCTCCAGCTTCATGCCGCACTTCGGACAGTCGTCACCGGCCACACCGGTCACCTTGGGGTGCATAGGGCAGGCGTGGGTATCGCCCTGATGGGCAGCATGGCCCTTACCGGCGTGAGGGCAGGACTCGCCTTTGGCCTGGCCGCAGCAGCCTTTGCGCTCGCCATCCTGCTTGCCATGCGGGCAGTGCTGGGCCTCTTGCGCCTGGTGCGCGGCATGGTCGCCATGATGCCCCATGTTGGCCAGCGCCAGGGGAGACAGAGTCAGAGAAAGGGCCAGGGCGAACACCGCCACGGCACGGGAGTACAGCTTGGTCATGGATCACTCCAAATTCATTCATTGTTGGCCTTAGTGGCCGGTGATCCCCGCGTCCTCGCGGGGGAGCGGGGATCGGTATTGCTCAGACGGGTGTCAAAGTCGTCTGGGATCGCGGGTATGAATGGGTGATCAGGCTATGGGCGGCTTGCTGTCCTGAGACAGGGCCACAGAATGGAAAAACTTGGGCTGAGGCAGGGCGCGCTCAGGGGAGGGTTGCCAGGGTTGCAGGGCTGTGGTCAGCAGAGCAACACCAGCGGGACTGAACACTTTGCACATGCCGCACTCGCCATTACAGGGTGCGTTGGCATCGTGACAATCGTCGGGCTGAGCCATCGACTCACAACAGTCATGGGTAGCGACGGACTGCGCTTTGCAGTGGGCCATCCCATCATGTTGGGAGGTTGAAGCCGCCATCTCGTGATGGGCGTGCATGGCGCTCATCTCGGCCGGGCTCATATCGGGCATCAAATGGACACGAGCAACCGCACCCTGACTGATCAGGGCAACAACCAGCATCAAAGTGCTGAACAGTCGCATCGGGGAAAGTTTCATGTCCATATTGACGGTTAGTGTGACGCAAAGTTCACACAATTCCAATGCCGATACAGGTTAACGAGGCCAGGATCACGGAAAAGATTCACTCGGGAAAACCCTCCTCCGGGAGGAGAGTTTTGGGATTCAACTCAATAGGATAGCGTTTTAGTCCAACCCGGCTTTCAGGGCTTGCTCCGCCGCGGGCAGGAAGATTTCGTTGACCCTAAGTGGGCGTCCGGAAAGGGTAAACTGGCGGCTGCGTCCCCACAGGGGTTCGCTGAAATTCTGCCCCAACTCCAACGCCACCCGGCCCGCACGACTCTTGTGATCATGCCGGGTCAGGTGCAGCTCTCCCCGACTGAGCCGGTCATTGGTAAACAACAGTTCGCCCAGCGGACGCTCGCCCAGGCTGGGGAAATCAATGTCCCCGGCGGCCAGGGTGGCCAGCGGTACCTCAGTCAGCGCATACACCCAGGGAACGCCATCGAGTAACAGCAGCACTTCCCGCTGCCACAGCGGGTCGCCCACCTGCCAGCCGGGGCCGGAATCCAGTGCCAACTCACGCCCTTCCGCCAGCCGTTGTACGTCGAATTGACGACACTGGGTTTTCAACCTGAGGGTCAGTGAGTTTCTGTCCTGCAACCAACTGGCCAGGGCCGGGGGAAGCGGTTGCTCCATGGCG
Source organism: Ferrimonas balearica DSM 9799 (assembly GCF_000148645.1). Taxonomy (NCBI): domain Bacteria; kingdom Pseudomonadati; phylum Pseudomonadota; class Gammaproteobacteria; order Alteromonadales; family Ferrimonadaceae; genus Ferrimonas; species Ferrimonas balearica. The sequence goes on along the minus strand of NC_014541.1, from coordinate 180,364 downwards.
GCAATAAGGGCCTGCATCTGGGACTCCTGTGGCATGATATGGCGCCCATGGTAGCAAAAACCACGGCCATGCCAAGATAGCCCTATTGAGACAAAAATGCGCTACCATAGGCCACTGGTACAGGCAGCAGATTGTCACAATGAAAACAGTTAGATGGATGCTTATGCTGGCAGCGCTGCTGGGTGCAGGCAGTGCGGTAGCAGCCCAGGAAGGCGGCGAGATCGCCCATGACAACTACGGTTACTACGGCCTGGAGCCGGAGATCGTCACCAACTACGTCTCCCCGCGCAAACGCCTGGGCTATGTCCGGGTCAGTGTTGAGCTGATGCTGAAGGACGCCGATACGGTAGAGATGGTAGAGCACCACGCTCCACTGATCCGCGCGACTATCGTCGAGATCCTCGGCCAGCAGCCGGAGGAGAAGATCAAATCGCTCAGCGGTCGCGAAGAGATCCGCCGTGACTGCTTTGAGACGGTCAACAACCTGCTCGCTAAAGAGGTGGGCCAGCCTCTGGTGGCCAACCTGCTGTTCACGCGATACCTCTACGATTAAACGCAAAACGCCCGGGCTCAGCCCGGGCGTTTTGGTTACTGGCGACGTCGGTCAAACACCGCCTGTGCCATCCCCACCAGTAAGCCGCCAAGGTGCGCGGCGTTGGCCATATTCATAAAGCCGGCAAAGCCCATCACCAACCACAGCAGCAGGAAGCCAACGTAGGCCGGCGGTAACGCCAGCGGCGAACGCGGGTCCAGTCGGCCGCTGATCCAGCAATAGCCCACCAGCGCATACACCACGCCGGACAAGCCACCAAAGTTGGGGCCGGAAAAAGCAAACTGAGCCAGGTTAGGCAGGGTGCCCGCTACCAGCAGCAGGATCAGCAGGGTGCCGGTGCCTCGCACCCGCTCGATGCGTCCCCCCAGATACCACCACCACAACAGGTTGAAGATGACGTGCATGGCGGAGAAGTGGATCAGCGACGGGGTAAACAAGCGCCACCACTGGCCCTCCCCCATCGCATCCCAACTGGGGAAGAAGTGCGTCCAGCTGAAAATCAGCTGGTCAAAGCCGAGGATCCAGAACACCCAAATGGCGGACACCACCACCAGCAGTGACAGCGTCAGCGGGCCTGCACCGGACAGGAAGCTGCGCCACAGGCTGCCACCACCACCGTACTGGAACTGCACTTTCGCGTCGCCGGACTGCCAGGATGCGGCCAGGTAACGCTTGTTGTGCGGGTCAGCGACAAACCGTTCGAACTCCTCGCGGCCCCGGTGATGCTGGGCGTCTTCGACCATGACGGCGTAGCCGTCCTCAGCCGCCAGCAACCGGGCTTCAATGCCCTGGCTGCGCAGGTAGTCCACCAACGCCTGGGCCGCGCGCGGATCGCCCAGTACGCCGACCTCCGTCATGGTGCCATCAGCCCTTTGGCTTTGGCGTAGCCTTCATAGCCCCCATCGAGGCTGTATACCTCCTCAAAGCCCTGCTCCGCCAGATAAGCGGCCGCACTCTGGCTGGAGATGCCGTGGTAGCAGCAGACCACCAGCGGCTCATCAAACTCGGCGTTGAGGATAAACTCCGCCAGATTGCCGTTATGCAGATGCTGGGCACCGGGGATGTGGCCGGCGGCAAAGGCGTTCGGGTCCCGAATATCGACAATCTGGGCCGGGCGTTCCGCCAGCAGCGCGTCGAACTGGGGCAGGGGCAAACACTGGTACTGACTCATAGTGTGTCCTAGATAATGCGATGCCCCAGTGTACTGATTTGGCCGGGAGGACAGCAAACCCCCGGCGAAAAAAGGCCCCTCGCGGGGCCTCTGGCTTACAGCAGGGTTGCCATCCACTGCTCCACCGTTCGCGCTTCCAATGCGGTGCGCTGACCCAGTTCATCGACCAGGAATAACCGGGGCATACGGATAAACTGTGGCCAGTCGGACACCCGCTCCGGCGCCTCCACCGCCAGTTGAAAGCGTCCCTCCTGGGGCAGGTTCAGCTTCATCAGCCATACCGGACTGGAGACTGCCGTAGGGGCAAACGGGTCAGCAAAAACGTGGTGGTAACGCAGGCTCAGCACCCGTTCACCGCCCGCCATCTCCAGTTGTTGTTCATCCCCCAACAGGGGAACGCCATCAATGGCCGTCGGCAACAGTCCTTCCGCCAGGGTCAGGGTTGCTGCCGCACCGGCCGGTGCCATCATCAGGGCCACCAGACCCATCATTACCAGAGACTTGTTCATTGTGTTCCTCCACCGGGCCGGGCCCGGTCAATCATGACATCAGGTGTGGATTTGGGGGTGGGTCACGCCACGATCGGAGGACGGAAATGGGCCCTTGGCAGAGGTTCAAGGTAGGTGGGCAGTGGCAGCCCCGGGTAGCGCGGCGTCAGCGCGGGCTGGGTCAAAGAGGGCAGAAAAAACGGGGGAGCGGTCAGTGTCTCGGGTGTGTTGGTTTCGATACTGATGCCCCGCTCGGATGGTAAGGCCACATGACACTCAACGACCCTTAGCCCACACAAAGGCAGGCTGAGCAACAACAACAGCATCGCGAGTGAGCGCCGCATTCCATCTCCCTATGGACCACGACAAAAGAGTTTGAGCGTGCGCCGTAACGGCACCATTGCCGAGCATTTTTTCACCAGCCCGTGAAGCGTTTCACAAAAAAAACGCCTCCGGAGGAGGCGCTTTTTTCAAATGTTATTCAGGCACTTAATCCCAGCTCAGGATCACCTTGCCGGACTGACCGGACCCCATTACGTCAAAGCCCTGTTGGAACTCATCGATGGGGAAACGGTGGGTGATGATGGGACTGATATCCAGGCCGGACTGCAGCAGGCTGGCCATTTTGTACCAGGTCTCGAACATTTCGCGACCGTAGATCCCTTTGATCACCAGGCCCTTGAAGATCACCTGGTTCCAATCAACGCCCATGCTGGAGGGCGGAATGCCCAGCATGGCAATCTTGCCGCCGTGGTTCATGGTCGACAGCATGCTGTTGAACGCGGAGGGCACACCGGACATCTCCAGGCCCACGTCGAAGCCCTCGGTCATGCCCAGTTCGGCCATCACGTCTTCCAGCTTCTCGTTCATCACGTTCACGGCGCGGGTGGCGCCCATTTTGCGTGCCAGGTCCAGCCGGTACTCGTTAACGTCGGTGATCACCACATGACGGGCGCCCACGTGCTTACATACGGCTGCCGCCATGATGCCGATCGGGCCTGCACCGGTGATCAGCACATCTTCGCCCACCAGATCGAACGACAGTGCGGTGTGCACCGCGTTACCGAAGGGGTCGAAGATGGAAGCCAAATCGTCGGAGATGTCGTCCGGGATCTTGAACGCGTTAAAGGCCGGGATCACCAGGTACTCCGCGAAGGAGCCTTCCCGGTTCACGCCGACACCGGTGGTGTTGCGGCACAGGTGGGTGCGGCCACCACGGCAGTTTCGGCAGTGACCACAGGTGATGTGGCCTTCACCGGAAACCCGGTCGCCTACCGCAAATCCGCGGACTTCCTGGCCGATGGCGACCACTTCACCAACATACTCATGACCGACAACCATCGGGACCGGAATGGTCTTCTGTGACCATTCATCCCAGTTGTAGATGTGCATATCGGTACCGCAGATGGCGGTTTTCTTAATCTTGATCAGCAGGTCGTTGTGGCCCAGCTCCGGCTTGGGCACGTCCACCATCCAGATCCCTTTTTCCGGGTGCAGCTTGGAAAGTGCTTTCATCATCAATGCTCTCAAATGATGCCCAGTTCTTTGGCAATGCGGGTGAAGGCTTCGATCGCCTTGTCCAGCTGCTCACGGGTGTGGGCGGCAGACATCTGGGTACGAATGCGGGCCTGGCCTTTCGGTACCACCGGGAAGGAGAAGCCGATCACGTAGATCCCTTCCTTCAGCAGGCGGTCAGCGAACTCTGAAGCCAGTGCGGCGTCACCGATCATCACCGGGATGATGGCGTGGTCAGCCCCCGCCAGGGTAAAGCCCGCGGCGCTCATCTGCTCACGGAAGTAAGCGGCGTTCTGCCACAGTTGCGCCCGCAGGGCATCGCCCTCTTTCATCATATCCAGCACCTGGATGGAGGCGGATACGATGGCCGGAGCCAGGGAGTTGGAGAACAGGTAGGGACGGGAGCGTTGACGCAGCCAGTCGATCACCTCTTTTTTGCCGGAAGTGAAACCGCCGGAGGCGCCACCCAGCGCTTTACCCAGGGTGCCGGTGATGATGTCGACACGGTCCATCACCTGACAGTACTCGTGGGTACCACGGCCGCCTTCGCCGACAAAACCCACGGCGTGGGAATCGTCCACCATCACCAGGGCGCCGTACTTTTCGGCCAGGTCACACACCGCCTGCAGCTTGGCAATCACACCATCCATGGAGAACACGCCATCGGTGGCGATCAGGATGTTGCGGGCACCCGCTTCGCGCGCTTGCTGCAGGCAGCTTTCCAGTTCCGCCATGTCGTTGTTGGCGTAACGGAAGCGCTTGGCTTTACACAGACGCACGCCATCGATGATGGAGGCATGGTTGAGCGCGTCGGAGACGATGGCGTCTTCCGGGCCCAGCAGGGTTTCAAACAGACCCGCGTTGGCATCAAAGCAGGAGGAGTACAGGATGGTGTCTTCCATCCCCAGGAACTCGGACAGCTTCTGCTCGAGCACCTTGTGGATGTCCTGAGTGCCGCAGATAAAGCGCACGGAGGCCATGCCGAAACCGTGGTCGTCCAGACCCGCCTTGGCCGCTTCGATCAGGGCCGGGTGGTTGGCCAGGCCAAGGTAGTTGTTGGCGCAGAAGTTGATTACCTGCTCGCCGCTGGCCACCTCAATGGCCGCCTGCTGCGCGGTGGTGATAACGCGCTCGTTCTTGTACAGGCCGTCCGCTTTGACCTGCTCAAGCTGGTCGCGGATCTGCTGGTAAAAGGCGGAAGTGGACATGCTGTCTCCTATGGGTCCGTCTCGTTGTTATTGTTGGCTTGACGCTGGGTCAGAGTGGCGCCCATTTTAGCCGCCACTGCGGGGGATTGCAGCTTATCGGAGACTGGCCCGACAAGCCCGGGTGTCAACCGTGGGCCAAAGCCCGGTAATGCGCCACCAGGCGCTCGAAGTCGGCGCGGGCCGGCTCCGCAATATAACCGTGGAACATGGCCAAAATCTGCAGTACGCCCTGAGACACGCCCTGCTCAGTGATGGGCTTATCCAGAGCCTGGGTGTAAAGGTGACTGATCCAGAAGGTGACCACCATCTTGATGCCCTCGGCAAACTCATCCAGATAAGCATCATCAATCACCATCATCCCCTGGGCCTTCAGCATCCGCAGGTTATTGGTGGCGGTTTCCAGTACCCGGTGGTGGGCCTGCAGGTAACGTTTGTGCAGTTCCGGGTCACGGGCCAGGATCTCCGGCAGGCTGGCGTACAGAAAGCGAAAGCGCCACATCCCTTCGAACATCCCGTCGAGGTAGCGCTTCATCACGCCGAACGCGGTCTCGTCGTCGCTGGGGCCGTACGCCTCCTCCAGGTAAGCCTCATACTGGGCAAACAGGGCCCGGATGATCTGCTCTTTATTGCGGAAGTGGTAGTACAGATTGCCCGGGCTGATGCCCAGATGCGCGGCAATATGATTGGTGGTGACGGCCCGTTCGCCGTGCTCGTTAAAGAGCTCGCAACTGGCCTCAATGATGCGATCTTTGGTTTTCATACTGTCACCTGTCCATAAGATGGCCGCTAGAGTAGCATTGCCGCCATATCAGGCCAATGGCCGCGCAGTTAGCCGGGATGGATAAGGTCAACAAATCGTTAGCATTTGAAAGCCCCCCTGCCCTTCCCTATCATCAACGCAAACGCCCTTTTGGACCTGCAATGAACCGCCTGTTCTACAGCCTGGTGCTGACCCTGCTTCTCCCCGTTGTTCTCGCCTACCTGCTTTGGCGCAGCCGCAAGGCGCCCGCCTACCGGCAGCGCTGGGGCGAACGGCTTGGCCTGACCCTGCCCAAGGTCAATGACGCCATCGTGGTGCATTGCGCCTCCATGGGGGAAACCCTGGCAGCGGTACCGTTGATTGAAGCGCTTCGGGCCCGCTACCCGGACAAGCCGGTGCTGGTCACCTCCTTCACCCCCAGTGGTTCAGAGCAGGTCAAACAACGCTTCGGCGACAGCGTGGCCCACGCCTATCTGCCGCTGGACCTGCCCTTTATCACCCGCCGCTTTATCCGCCGTGTCCGTCCCGCCATGGTGGTGCTGATGGAAACTGAGTTGTGGCCAAACCTGATTCACCAGTGCCATCGCCAGCGGGTGCCGGTGATGCTCTCCAACGCCCGCATGTCCGAGCGCAGTGCCCGTGGCTACGCCCGTTTCCCCAGACTGACCCGTCCCATGCTGGGCGAGCTGGATGCGGTGGCGGCACAGAGCGCGGAAGATGGTGCCCGGTTGGTCACCCTGGGGTTGGATCCGGCCAAGCTGACCATCTGCGGCAGCCTGAAGTTTGATCTCGACCTGAGCCGCGCCAACCTCGCCGACCTGCGTCAGGCCCGTGAGCAGGGCTTTGGCCAGCGCAAAATTTGGTGTGCAGGTTCCACCCACCCCGGCGAGTTCGAGCAAGCTCTGTCGGCCCATCGCGCCCTGCTGCGCCTGCATCCGGACCTGTTACTGCTGCTGGTGCCGCGCCATCCGGAGCAGTTTGACCACGCCGAAGCCCTGGCTCAACAAGCCGGCTTTGTGACCGCACGGCGCACCGGCGGCGACAGTGTCGAGGAGTCGGTGCAGGTGGTGATTGGCGATACCATGGGCGAGCTGCTCACCCTGTATGGACTGGCGGATGCGGCGTTTGTCGGTGGCAGCCTGATTGAGCGCGGAGGCCACAATCCGCTGGAACCGGCGGCACTAGGTAAGCCGGTGCTGATGGGCCCGCACTTCTTCAATTTCCAGGAGATTGGCCAGGCCCTGTTGCAGGCCGGTGGCATGACGCTGGTCAACAACGCCGATGAACTGGCCGACCAGCTGGAGCACCTGCTGTCCCTGCGCAAGCAGGCCGAACAGATGGGCCATCAGGGCCAGCGAGTGGTGGACACCAATCGCGGTGCCACCGAGCGTCAGCTGGCGCTGGCCAGTTCGCTGTTGTAACCCGCCATCAATGCGGCCCAGTCGGCCGCATCATCATAGTGCAGGCCGGCCACCCGGCCCTGCTCCTTCAGCAAAGAGCGACGCAGTCGTGCCAGATTGGCCTGTTGCCAGTCGGTGGCGGGGTTGCGCAGCTCTCCCCGGTCAAAATCGATCAGGAAGAACTCTCCCTGGCTAAGCAGGATGTTGCGGGCGTTGAGATCCGCGTGGTACACCCCTTCGCGATGAAAGCGCGCCAGCACGGCGCCCAACGCCTGCCAACGCGCTGCGGCCATCGCCCCGCCAGACAGGTGCTTCACCATATCCTGGCTCTGCGGCAGCATCTCGGTCAGCAGGTCGGCGCGGTAGTTCAGCCCGGTGCGGGTCAGGCGCGCCGCCACCGGCGTGGCCACCGGCAGTCCCTTCGCTTTCAGCGCGACCATCAGGCTCAACTCCTGCCAGGGCCGGCTGCGCTGCTCACCAAGGTAGAGATAACCGTCTTTAAACAGCTTGCCCGGCAACCCACCACGCCAGTAATGGCGCAGCACATAGCGGCGGTCATCCTGCTGGAAAAACCAGGCCGGATTACGGCCGGAGCTGTCAGAGCTGCCGGTCACCCACCCCTGCTCACGCAGCCATGCTGGCTCAAACCAGTTGGCATCGAGGGTCGCCGGAGCGGCCTCCGCCAGATAGACGCGATGTGGGGGGAAGTTGAGGATCTTCATGGGCTTTTCCTTGGTAGAGCCGGGTATTTTATTTACACTTGATGCACCTCGGCAAATTTTGCGTTCCTGATGCCCCAACTCCCCACCCTGCCTGAATCACCGCGAAGCATCGTGGTTTTACGCTTGTCCGCCATTGGCGATGTCTGCCATGCGGTGGCGGCCGTGCAGGCGATACAACGTCGTCATCCCGACGCCGAACTCACCTGGGTCGTTGGCAAGGTTGAAGCCAGTCTACTGGCTGGCCTGCCCGGCGTCGAACTGGTGCCGTTCGATAAGTCCAAAGGCGTGCAGGGCTATCGTGAACTGTGGCAACGGCTCCGTGGCCGCCAGTTTGATGTGCTGCTGCATATGCAGGTGGCACTGCGTGCTTCCGTCGCCTCGCTGGGGATCCGGGCGAAGGTCAAATTGGGCTTCGACAAGAGCCGGGCGAAAGAGGGCCAGTGGCTGTTCACCAATCAACGCATCGCCGCCCAGCACGAACCCCATGTGCTGGAAGGCTTTATGGGCTTTGCCCGCCACCTCGGCGTGACCGACACCCAGCCCCGCTGGCAGATCCCGGTCGGTGAAGACGATCAAGCGTTTGCCCTGACCCAGATCCCCGATGACCGTCCCACCGCCATCATCTGTGCCTCCGCCAGCAAGGCCGAGCGCAACTGGCTGCCGGAGCGCTACGCCGAAGTCGCTGACCAGTTGGTCACACAAGGCTACCAGGTGCTGTTGTGCGGCGGCCCGGCACAACACGAGCATGAACTGGCTCGTGCCATTGAAGCGCAGGCCCGACAACCGCTGCTCAATCTGGTCGGCCAGACCAGTCTGAAATCCCTGCTGGCGCTGCTGCGCCGCGCCAAAGTGGTGCTGGCTCCGGATACCGGCCCGGCCCATATGGCGGTCACTCAGGGCACCCCGGTAGTGGCCCTGATGGCCCACTCCAACCCCAGTCGCACCGGCCCCTATGGCCAGGGCGACACCACCGTCAGCTGCTACCAGCAACACGTCGAGAACCAACAGGGCAAACCGCTGTCTCAACTGCGTTGGGGCACCCGGGCCAAAGGCCCGGAGCTGATGGCCAGCATCGACACCGCCAGTGTCATGGCGGCAATAAACCGGGCCCTCAGCCGGTAAGCCTGAAATCACGGCATATACTGTTAATGCATTTGGATTTCTTCCGGTTTTCCTGACTGAGGGGTGGGCGAATGAAAGTAACGGTATTTGGTGTGGGCTACGTGGGCCTGGTACAAGCGTCGGTACTGGCCGACGTGGGCCATGAGGTGTGCTGTGTGGATGTCGATCAGGACAAGGTCGACCGATTGAATCAGGGCCTGATCCCCATCTACGAACCCGGCCTTGAGCCGATGGTGCGCCACAACCACGATGCCGGTCGCCTGACCTTTACCACCGACGCCGCCGCCGGGGTTCACCACGGCAAAGTGCAGTTTATCGCCGTGGGCACTCCGCCGGATGAGGATGGCAGCGCCGATCTCCAGTACGTTCTGGCGGTGGCGGACACCATCGCCCGCCATATGGACAGCCCCAAAGTGGTGGTGGACAAATCCACGGTGCCGGTGGGCACCGCCGACAAAGTGCGGCAACGGATCGCCAGTGTGCTGAAAGAACGCGGCGCGGATGTCGCCTTTCAGGTGGTCTCCAACCCGGAGTTTCTCAAAGAGGGCGCCGCGGTTGCCGATTGCATGCGGCCGGACCGTATCGTGATCGGCAGTGATGATGAGGTGGCCATTGAGGTGATGCGGGAGTTGTACGAACCCTTTAATCGCCAGCAGGAACGCACCGTCATCATGGACGTGCGCAGCGCTGAACTGACCAAGTACGCCGCCAACTGCATGCTGGCCACCAAGATCTCCTTTATGAACGAGATGGCCAACCTGGCCGAAAAGCTGGGCGCCGATATCGAAGCGGTGCGCCGGGGCATCGGCTCAGACCCCCGCATCGGCTACCACTTTATCTACCCCGGCTGCGGTTATGGCGGCTCCTGCTTTCCCAAGGATGTGCAGGCGCTGATCCGCGCCGCTGACGGCATCGGCCATGACGCCAAGATCCTCAAGGCGGTGGAGCAGGTCAACGACGACCAGAAAACCGTGCTGATGCGCAACATCCGCCGCCACTTCGGCGACGACCTCAAGGGCAGAACCATCGCCCTGTGGGGACTGGCCTTTAAGCCCAACACCGACGACATGCGCGAAGCGCCCAGTCGGGTGTTGCTGGCTGCACTGTGGGAGGCCGGCGCCAGAGTGCAGGCCTATGACCCGGAAGCAATGGAGGAGACCCAGCGCATCTTCGGTCATCGCGACAATCTGGTGCTGATGGGCACCAAGGAAGCGGCTCTCAAGGGGGCCGATGCGCTGGTGATCTGCACCGAATGGCAGGCTTTCCGCGCCCCCGATTTCGATTTTATTCAGCAGGAATTGCGCCAGCCCGTGATTTTTGACGGCAGAAACCTGTACGATCCCGAGCGTCTGGCCAAGCGCGGCTTCCATTACTATGGGATTGGCCGCGGCCTGAGCATTACCCAGGAGTAAACATGAAAATTTTGGTGACCGGCGCCGCTGGTTTTATCGGCTTTTACGTCAGCAGCCGTTTGCTTGAACAGGGCCACCAGGTGGTGGGTCTGGACAACCTCAATGATTACTACGACGTCAGCCTCAAGGAAGCGCGACTGGCTCAGCTGACCGCCCAGGACAACTTCGAGTTCAGCCGTACCGACCTCTCTGACCGCGAGGCGATGGCCGCGCTGTTCCAGAACCATCAGTTCGACCGTGTGGTGCACCTGGCGGCTCAGGCCGGGGTACGTTACTCCCTCGACAACCCGATGGCCTACGTCGACAGCAACCTGACCGGCATGGTGACCATTCTGGAAGGCTGCCGTCAGACCAAGGTGCCGCACCTGGTCTACGCCAGCTCCTCCTCGGTGTACGGCATGAACAAGAAGGTGCCGTTCTCCGAAGCCGATGCGGTAGACCACCCCATCAGCCTGTATGCGGCCACCAAGAAGTCCAACGAGCTGATGGCGCACACCTACAGCCACCTCTACGGCATCCCGACCACCGGCCTGCGCTTCTTCACCGTGTACGGCCCCTGGGGTCGCCCGGATATGGCCGCGTTTAAGTTCACCAAGAAGATCCTCGCCGGTGAGCCCATCGATGTGTACAACTACGGCAAACTGAGCCGCGACTTCACCTACATCGACGACATCGTTGAAGGGGTGCTGCGGGTGATGGAAGCGATTCCGAGCGCCGACGCTGAGCGCGACTGCGACCGTCCTGATCGCTCCACCGCGCCCTACGCCCTCTACAACATCGGAAACCACCAGCCGGTGGAACTGCTGACCTTTATCCAGACGCTGGAAAAGGCTCTGGGCGTTGAAGCCAATCTCAACATGATGCCGATGCAGCCCGGTGACGTGTACACCACCTACGCCGACACCGACAACCTGCGCGACGCCGTCGGCTTCAGCCCGGACACCTCACTGGCCGATGGCCTGCAGCGTTTTGCCGACTGGTACCGAAGCTTCTACCAGATCTAAATCAGAAAAAGTGCAGAAATCACGGGGATCGCAGAGCGATCCCCGTTTTGTTCTGTTTACAGACAGCATACAGCGGGTAAGTTAGTGCCTTGGTGAACCACCCGAGGCAAAGCATGACCCCAGTCCGCGTCCTTGTAATCGAGCGAGAGTACCGCAGCAACATCAATCCAATCCGCCCGGAGGCCGCCCAGATTGCGGCGCTGCACCAGACCGGACAGGTGCGGGTCACCGTGATGTGCAACCCTGGCAGCATTCTCGAAGACTACTACCGGGAACGGGGAATCGAGGTGATCCCGCAGCCGCTTGAGCGCAAGCTCTCCCTCTCCGCCATTCGCCATATCCGCCGGGTGATCCGCAGTCACCGCATCCAACTGCTCCACCTGTTTTCCAACACGCCGGTCAGTAACGGGGCTACTGCCGCCATCGGCCTGCCCGTCAAAGTCATCGCCTATCGGGGCCAAACCGGCAACATTCGCCGCTTCGACCCATCCAGTTACCTCTCCATGCTGCACCCGCGCATCGATAAGATCATCTGCGTCGCCAAAGCGGTCGAACAGGATCTGGCCCGCCACGTGCGCCAACCGGAAAAGCGGCTGGCCACGGTGTACAAGGGGCATGACCCCAGCTGGTACCAGAATCCCCCGGCGGACCTCAGCGCCCTGAACCTGCCGGAGGGGGCATTTACCGTTTCACTGGTGGCCAATCTGCGCCCCCGTAAGGGGCTGCAGGTGCTGATGGACGCCACCCACATCTGGCCAGCGGGACACAATATCCATCTGCTGCTGGTGGGCGCTGAGCCCGACAACCCGAAGATTCAGCAGATGATCGCCAACAGTGGCTGCCCGAACCAGATCCACCCGCTGGGGTGGCGCAATGATGCCCCGGAAGTGGCCGCCGCCAGCGACCTGACGGTGCTGCCCACCCTGAAGCGCGAAGGGCTGTGCCGGGCGGTATTGGAGGCCAACTCCTACGGCACCCCGGCCGTCATGTCGGACACCGGCGGTAACGCTGAATTGGTGGCGGATGGAGAAACGGGGTTGATTGTGCCCCCCGGCGACGCGAGGGCACTGGCGGAGGCCATCTACCGGCTCTATCAGGACCCGGCTCTGACCGCGCGCTTTGGCGCTGCCGCTAAGCAGCGCATCATCGACAAGTTCAATGTGGAACAGGGGGTAGAAGCGACCTTGGCGATCTATAAGGCGTTGGCTGCGGAACTGGCTTAACGGGGCGGGGCGGAGCGCACCACTTCGATCAGCTCGGTGGTGGAGATGGCCGGGGTGCGGGGCAGGTACTGCACCTGACACAGGGTATTGAGATGGTCGAACTTGCCGCTCCAGTCGTCGCCCATCACCAGGCAATCAGCGCCATAGCGCTGGATGTACTCTGCCTTCTGCTCCAGCGATTCCTCAACAAACACCTTATCCACGCAGGCCAGCGCCGCCAGAATGCGCATGCGGTCATCCTGGTTGCAGATGGGGTAGCGCCCCTTCTTGGCAAAGTTCAGTGCGTCGGAGGACACCCCCACCACCAGGCTGTCGCCCATCGATCGGGCCCGCTCAAGGATATTGAGGTGGCCGACGTGGAACATATCAAAGGTGCCAAAGGTGATGATGCGCATTGAGCAGACTCGGTCAGACGGAAACGGGGTATAGCGTAACCCTTCAGCGCCAGTGGTAGTAGCCCAGGGCGCGACGGATTTTCCATTTGCGCAGCAGATTCCAGGGCTTGGGCCGCACCCCCTGGGCCACCACCTGTTCCACCGCCACCAGCACCCGCTCGCTGGCACCGCCATCGAGTTGCGGATGCACCTGCCCCAGATACTGCTCAATCTCTGCGTTCAGGGCCGCGCTGGGTGCCAGCCCCTGGGTCAGCTGAGACGCTAATTGGGTCGGGTCAGCGAAGTCCAACAGGCACGGCTGCGGCTGGCTGTTCTTATAAGTCACCACCACTTTGCCGAGCATCAGGGCTTCAGTCACCGCACTGGAGGTGTCCGACAGCACCACGTCCCCCTCACCAAACACTTTGAGCAGGTCCGCCTCGTTGCTGACCTGCAGGAACGGGCCTTCAATGGCGCGATACCGGGCCACCCACTCCGGGTCCATCTTGGGATGGAACTTCACCACGAAACGGAACGTGCCCTGCTCACTCAGTGATTTGATCTGGGGAAACAGGTCCGGCACCGAAGTCAGGGCCGGCGAGAAAGTGGGCGCGTAGATTACAGTGGGCGGGTCAGTACGCTGGTGGCTCTGCTGCCCCAGGTAGGGGTCCATCTTGGGCCAGCCGGTTTCGATCACCTCGAAGTAATCGCCGTGCTGCTGCCCCAGTTTTCGGAAGCGGTCGGTGGTGATGGGGCCGTGGGTGCAGTAAAGGTCAAAGAAGCCGCGAATGCGGAAGTGGCCCTTTTTCTTCCACTCCAGCCCGTGAAACACCTGCACCTTAACGCCGGGGAAGAAATCCGGCACCACGTTGCCCGGCACAAACACCGCACGGGGTTGGTAGGCTTGCACCTCCGCCACACTCATCAGCGCAGTTTCATCGTCAGCCAACCCGCTGTGCTGCACCTTGTCGCCCTTGAGAAACCAGCGCACTTCCCCGCCCTGCTCGCGGATTTTGGCCTGCAATGGACGGAGAATGGAGAAGGAGTAGGGTTGCTCGATGTAGAACAGGTAACGGTGCATAACGGACGTTCTTTGCGGGAAAAGTTCAGTGTACGTGGCCGGGCCAAAACGGCAAACCGCCCGCAAAAAAGCGGGCGGTTTCAGCGCAGTGGCGTGTCAGCGGCCAATCAGCGCTGACTTGATGCGGCGGATGGTCTTGCGCAGCAGCGAGAGTTGGCTGCCCTGCTGGTAGCGCCCCTTCTCGGCATGGCGGATAAACAGCACATTCGGCACCTCAATCGGCGTGCCCTGAGTGCCCAGCAACCAGCGGAAGGCGCGGTCTTCGTAGCACTTGCTCCAGCGCGGCATCGGCTTCTGATACACCTTGAGGTCCGGGCAGTAACCGCAGGCGCGAGCCACATCACCGTGGGCGATCTGAATCGGTCCGGTGGCACGGCTGAACTTGCGCACGGAGAAGCGGGTCAGATCCAGCTCCATCAGGCGGGGGTGACGCTTGGCTTCCAGGATCAGCGGATCATCTTTGGACAGCAGCTCAGTGGCCAGCATCTGTTGCGGGTAGACCAGGTAGTCCTGACGCCCCTCCAGCTGTTTGGCCAAAGCGTCCAGCGCGCCTTCGTGGAACACCACGTCACAGTCGGTAAACCAAACCCAATCCGCTTCGGTAGCCTTGGCGGCACGGTTACGGCCAATGGCCCGACGGAACAGCTCCTCCTTGGCCATCGGCTGGAAATTCCAGCGAACGTTCTCCACCGACATCGTCCGGAAGAAATCGAGCAGCCGCACGGTGTCCTCATCCTCTTCGGAGTAGAACACGGTGTGCACCACCTGAAGGGCGGTGGGCGGGTAGTTGACCAGCGAGCTCAGCTGATACAGCTGAAACTCGGAATACTTCCAACAGTGGCTGACAATCTCCAGGGTCAGCGGTGCCTCGGCAGGCGTCAGGGCACTCTGTTCCGGCAACGCTTTATTGAACCACCGGCCCGGGATACCACCAGATGCTGCCAAACGCAGGCTGGCCTCGACGATCTTCTCGCCAAGGGTGAACTCTGATGCGTGTCGCTCTGTCATAGAAACCACTCTGTTTACCGGGTCTGGGCCCGGTATCGGTCAGTAAAGCCGGCGATTATAGCCTGAAAAAACGGCCTCTTTCATCGCCAGCCGAGTTTGCAGATCAGCGCTTGGGCAACTGCCACTTGTCGCCCATCCAGCGGTCGAACTCCTGCGGCTTAAAGGGCGCAGTGCCGCCGGACGGCGCAAAGGTCATCTCGCCGAAGTAGATGGCGCCGTCGACGTTGTAGAAGTCGACCCGGCAGAAGTCGAAATCCTCAGCCAGCTTCTTGGCCAACTCAACCATCTTGTCAAAGTTCTTCGGCTTAACGAAAGGCACGTAGTCGTTCTTGACGTGGATCTCGAATGGCAGGATCTCCAACTGCTCGTCATAGAAGGTGATGGTGGCCCCCTTCTCACGACCGTAAGTCATCTGCAGCACCACTTCTGACTCGCCATTGCGGTTGAAAACGAAGAACTTGTAATCCTCCGCCCACTGCCCTTGCTCGCCACGCAATAGCCGCTCCACCAGCACCCGACGCGGGATCGGCTTGTACCACCACTCGCCGTTCTTCACCGCATAGGGCTTCTGCAGCTGCTTGTTGATGTTGGCGGCGATGGCATCGAAGTCCACCGGTTGGTTGGCCTGCACCATGTGCACAGGACCTGAGTTATGGTTGGCTTTCACCACAAACTCGCCATCCAGCCCCTTCAGGGTTTCAGCATCAATGTGCTCGCCGCTGTACAGCAACGGGATCAGGTACTCCTCGCCGATCTTCTCTTTGACGTAGTCCCGGGCCAGCAACTTATCGGCGCAAAGGGTGAAAAGCGGGTTGCGGTCGTAAATCTTGCGCCAGTGCACCTTCTCATTGAAGGTTTTCGGGTCAGACAGTGACAGCGGGTAGGACAACTTTTTGTAGAAGCGCAGTTTGGTGCCCAGATGACCGGGCAGGATGCGGTTCAGGAAGTCGTAAAAAATCACGGGGTAACCTCGACAGGAATGGCCCCGCCAACAGGGCGGGACGACGTCTTATTTGTTCAACAGCAAAGCCAGTTTGTGCCAGGCCCGCAGCGGCCAGTACGCGTTCACCGCACTGTACTGGTAGGGGGTCTTCACCTTGGGGTCGACACACTGCAGATAGGTTTCGGCCACCGGCAGTTCGGTCAGCGGACGGCGCTTAAACCCGGCCCAGTGCTCGGCACTTTGTTCCACAAAGCGCTTTGGCTCCATGCCAGACCACTTCTCCGCCAGCGCCACCGCCGCGGTTTTCTTTTTGCCCCGGTACACCGGCACCTGAGGCAGAAACATCACAAAGGGGTGCGCCATAAAGCCCATGCCGCCAAACATCTCATTGGCCTGACTGGCATTGGTTTGCTCACTGGCACTGAACTGCCAGCCCTTGGCCTTAAGGCGACCGGCATGGCCAATCACCACATCGGCATAACTGATGCCGCGGGGGTTTTTCTTCTCAGGATAATGACGGTAATAGCCGTGGAAATCCTCGAAAACGCGGGTGATTCGGTTGTCGCGCTTATGGCGCTGCCCTTTTAGGAACACCGGATTCAGAAACCCCTTTTCGGGGAACTGCTGGAAAAAATCCGCGATGTACTGGGCATCATCCTGCTCCAGTGGACGCACCAGCTGCATGTCGTCCTGGATAAACAGAATCCACTCGCTGGTGACGCTGTCCAGCGCCTGCTGCATGTTGTTGTAGAGACCACCGTGGCGGTCATCACCGCGGGCCTGCGGCTTCACCCAGCTGACCCCTTCAGGCAGATTGTTCAGCACCGCAAGGGTATCCGGGTCATCGCTGTTGTCGTCAATCACGTGTACCGGCACGCCGGGCGCGTAACGCAAACAGGAGTCGATGGCGTTGCTGAGAAAACGTCCACGATTGAAGGAGAAGATGTAAATCGTTAACTGGTCTTGAATCCGCATGTCCTATCTCTGGCAGGGCCAGCACCGAGGCCGGGAAAAGTTGGTCGCTAGAGTACCGTATTTGCTGTGTCGCTTCATCCATGCCATGCCGCGCCAGTGCACATCTCCACGCGGTTTTGTACGCTCGGGCTGTGGTTTTAAGGGCCGGACCGGGAGGGGAAACATCTCAGGCAATTCAGGTATACTACGCCGCAATCCGCCGCCGGTGCCGAGCGCCACAGTCGGCACCCGAGACCGTAAAAGCAAGGCTAAACCATGACCCACCCGCAGATGAACATCGTGCTGTCCGGCGACGACAACTATTCCAAGTACATGGCCGTCACCATGCAGAATATTGTCCACTTCCTGGCCCCGGGCACCAAGGTGAACTTTCTGATCCTGGATTCCGGCATCCGCCCGGAAAGCAAAGCCAAACTGCAGCAGTTTGCCGACACGCTGGATCAGGTTCAGATCCACATCTTCGACATCGTGGAGCACTACGCTGACGAGCTGGCCAAACTGGCGCCCTACCGTCACGGCAGCAAAAAGAACACCATCACTGCCGGCACTTACGGTCTGTTCTTTGTGGCAGAAGCCTTCCCCGAGTTCGACAAGGCGCTCTATATCGACGTTGATGTCATCGTGCGCCAGAACCTGCAACCGGCCTTTGATACCGATATCGAGGACAAGTACGGCGCGGTGGTGCGAATGCTGACCCACGCCCAGCTGGGGTCTCTCAAATCCTCCCGCTCCGGCAAGCCGTTCCCGCAGAACTTTCAGGACCTGTTTGGCAAGAGCAGCGAGAACTACTTCAATGCGGGCGTGCAGCTGCTGAACCTGAAGCGGATGCGGGAAGAGAAGGTGAAGGACCAACTGTCCGATACCCTGACCAATATCCCCTTGGAGGTGTTCCACACCGAGGTGAACTACCACAATCAGGACATCTTCAATGCGGTGTTTGCCGGCAAGGTCGCGTTCCTGCCGACCCGATACAACTGCCAGGTGAAGAACGTGAACAAGATTAAGCGTCGCTTCCTGCGCCTGGGCCTGGATTTCTCCGAGTTCCAGCCCGAGTTCGAAAACCCGGCCATCATTCACTACTCTGGCCGCCGCAAGCCCTGGAATGACAAGAACCTGTTTGCCTCCGAGCTGTGGTGGGATGCCGCCAGCCGCACCCCCTTTGCCGAAGAGATTAACCAGAAATATCAGCAGGACCTGAGTAAAAAACTGAAAACCGCCAAGGGGCTGCTTAACTGGCTGTTCGACTTCCGACTCGACAAGAACCAGAAGCACATCAAGCTGTTCGGCATCACGCTGTTGCGGGACCACTAAAATCCAAAAGGCCGGGGCAATGACCCGGCCTTTTTTATTGCCCGTCACTAAACTGATCTAACATCAGGGGTCATTATGGAACCTAGGATAGCCACTGGCGGGGCTGCCCGCAGGCTAAGCCGGGTTCCAGCAATACATTCCGGACGATATTGACGCTACCATCAGAAAGTCAGGTCAAATCAATGGGTGAGATGAAGGGAATGGAAACGCATTCGGCTGGGAACGCCACATCGAAAGCCACGGTACTGTTGTTGCCCCCAACGGGCTGGCAGGGGGAAGCGCTGCTGGCCAGCTACCGGGCGCTGGCCATGGCGCTGGCGCAGCATACTGAAGTTACGGTTCAGTGGGCGGGTTATCAGCAACTGCCCAATCAGTTGGCCTTTAAGGCGATTCCCCACTTTTTGGCCCGCCACCCCGGCACCACAGTGATCAGTCACTGTCCCCTCCCGCCATCATGGCCTCTGGCCGGTGCCCGAGTGATCCTCACCCTGCTGCCGCACCAGCTGGCCAACCTGCCACGCCGCAGCCAGGTGGACGACATCTGGTTGCTGGACGGTGCCGCCCTGCCACTGCTCACCAGACTCAAACTGGCACTGTGGCATCGGCCACGGCCCACCACCTATTCGCTGTGGCGACCACCGGTGACGGGCACCACGGATGCCCTGCCCGGCTATCTGTTCCTGTTGAGTCAACGACTCAGCCCTGCCGAGCGGGAGTTGGTCAGTGAAGTGGCCCAGGTGGTGTCCATTCAGCGCCAGTGCCCGGTCTACCTTTGGCTCAATGGCAGCCCGCCCCCCGGATTACGGGGCGTAACCTTGTTGCCGGAGCAGGACGAAACGGCCTTACAGCAACACCTGAATCAAGCCCGCGCCATCATCAGCGACCAGTGGCACTGGCTATTGTGCGGTGCCCACGCCGAACGGCCTACCCTGGCCCTGACCGAACCGGGCACCCCGCTGCAAAAGGGCTGTCACCGCTTGGGTATCGGCACCGAATCCGTTCAACGCCAGGCGCTGACGCAGGCTGTGCTCAGCCTGACCGAGGCGCCGATAGGGCAACCGGCCAATCAGCTCGATGTCGCCATTAAGCAGCTCGCCCAACAATGGGATGGCCCTCTGGGTTCCGACGCGGTATCTGGCTACACTAGCCCGTAATCCTTTCATCAGTGACTGAACAGCATGAGCCAAACCGCAATTTACCCCGGCACATTTGACCCCATTACCAACGGCCACCTGGACCTGATCCAACGGGCCAGCCGCATGTTTGATCGGGTGATCGTCGGCATCGCCGCCAGCCCCTCAAAGCGCCCTCTGTTTACCCTGGAGCAACGGGTTGAGCTGGTGAACGCCGTCGTGGCAGAACTGGGCAACGTCGAAGTGGTGGGATTCTCCGGCCTGCTGGCCGATTTTGCCCGGGAGCAGAATGCCCGGGTGCTGATCCGCGGCCTGCGCGCGGTGTCCGACTTTGAGTACGAGTTCCAGCTGGCCAATATGAACCGCCGCCTGAACCCGGAATTGGAAAGCGTGTTCCTGACCCCGTCCGAGGAGAACTCCTTTATCTCCTCCAGCCTGGTCAAAGAGGTGGCGCTGCACGGTGGCAACGTCACCGAGTTCCTGCCCGAAGTGGTCCAAAACGCCCTCAAGGACGCCCTGGCAAAACGCTGAATGATTAACGCTGGCAGTGGCCGCAGTAAACGGTGGCCCGCTGGCCCAGCTTAATCTCTTTCAGCTGCGCGCCACACTGAACGCAGGCCTGGCCACCCCGGCCGTAGACATTAAGCTGCTGCACAAAGTAACCGGGCTTGCCGTCCGCCTGAGTGAAATCCTTTAAGGTGGTGCCCCCCTGCTGAATCGCCCGGGCCAGCACCGCCTTGACCTCCTCCACCAACTTGGCCAACCGGGCCTTGCTCAGATTGCCTGCAGCCCGTTTGGGGTGGATACCTGCCGCAAACAGCGCCTCATTGGCGTAGATGTTCCCCACACCCACCACCACGTGATTGTCCATAAGGGCGGTTTTGATGGCGCTGGTCTTGCCTTTCAGTGCGGCCGCCAGCTGCTCGGCGTTGAACGCGGCCGTTAATGGCTCCGGCCCCAGCTTGTTCAGCAATGGCTGGGCATCCAGCGGCAACTGCCACCAGATGGCGGCGCCAAAACGGCGCGGGTCATTGAGGCGCAGCACCGCACCACTGTCGAGCACCAAATCAAGATGATCATGCTTGCCCGGCTCAGGCACCGGATCCAACACCCGCAGGCTGCCCGACATGCCCAGGTGCAGTATCAACACCCCGGCCTCGGTATCCACCAGCAGGTACTTGGCGCGTCGGGTGACGCTGAGGATGGTCTGGCCGACCAGTTGTTGGATTAGCGGGTCAACCGGCCAGCGCAGCCGGGGATTGCGGACAATAACCTCTTCCACCACCCGGCCCTCAAGATGGGGGGCAATCCCCAGGCGGGTGACCTCTACCTCCGGCAACTCCGGCATGACGTCTCCTTATTTCGATGCAGGAGCGGCCGTGTTGTCGGGGGGCAGCAGATGCTGCATCTCCTGGTTCACCAGGCGCCACCACTGAGACTGCCCCAACATCTTCACAGCCGCTTGTTGCGGGTACAGTAACGCGGTTTGCGGTGCGGAACCATCATCCAGGTAGACATCCACCTGTACCGGGCTGTCAGGCAGCGGTTGCGGTTCGCCCACCGGTACCAGGCGGGCCGAACGCCAGGCCGCCAGCAGAGCATTCAGGCGGGCTTCACTGACCACCGGGCTGGAGCGAACCCCATCGGCTTCGGCGCGCACCACCAGGTCGCCATAAACCAGCGCTTCGATCTCAGCTGACTCAGGCAGCAAAGGAAAGCTGTTGCTGTTCGGACCGGTGAGTCGACCAGTGGAAAACAGCAATGCACCAGCCCCTATCACCAGAAAAATGAGCCAGTTGTTATAAGTTCTTCGGGATCGAGCCATACCCTGCCTCCTCCAAGCGAATGGTGGAACTGAACCCATTCAACCCTTTATCGGCCGGTTTGTCAGCCACTTAAAAAAAGCGGCCTTCCCAAATGGGAAGGCCGAAGCTGTGTGAGTTTTTGCAGGGATGCGATGAAAAATGCTGTCATCACAAAACCACCATACTCCGCCCCAACACCAAATGCAAACAATTATCATTTGCATAATGTTATTTAAGAAACCCGTTGCCCGGATAACAAAAAACCCGGCCGAGGCCGGGTTTTCGCGAGAGGCAAAAATCAATTACTTGATCTTGGCTTCTTTGTACATAACGTGCTGACGGATGGTCGGATCAAACTTCTTGATCTCGAATTTTTCCGGCATGTTACGCTTGTTCTTGTCGGTGGTGTAGAAGTGACCGGTACCAGCAGAGGAAACCAGGCGGATCTTCTCACGAATGCCTTTCTTAGCCATCGTTCAGCTCCTTAAATCTTTTCGCCGCGGGCGCGCAGTTCGGTCAGAACAGCTTCGATGCCCTTCTTGTCGATAATGCGCATGCCCTTGGTGGAAACACGCAGCTTAACGAAACGCTTTTCACCTTCAACCCAGAAACGGTGGGTTTGCAGGTTAGGCAGGAAACGACGCTTGGTAGCGTTGTTAGCGTGGGAACGGTTGTTCCCGGTTACCGGGCGCTTGCCAGTAACTTGACATACTTTAGACATTTCAGTCTCCAAAACTTTGCTCGAGCTATCACTGTGCCTCGTATGGCCGTCGCCCGAGGCACACGAAGGGCGCATTTTATACAAGATCGCCTGGTAAAGATCAAGCGATCGACGCCGACAAGATCGGCTTTCACAGCCAACCTCGTTCGGCAAAGGAGCAGGATTGTCCCCGTCCGACCACCAGGTGGTCGAGTACGGAAACGTCCACCAGGGCCAGAGCCTGCTGGATTCGGCCGGTAATATGACGGTCGGCTTGGCTGGGCTCGGCCACCCCAGAAGGGTGGTTGTGGGCCAGTATCACCGCCGCCGCATTCGCTTTCAGCGCAGTCTTGACCACTTCCCGGGGGTAAACCTGGGCCGCGTCAATGGTGCCGCGTGAGAGTTCAATGGTCTGAAGCACGCGATGCTGGCTGTCTAACAACAGCAGCATAAAACGTTCCTCTTCCAACCCCTGAAGGCGATGCCGAAGGTAATCCCGGACGGCCTGTGGCGAGGTCAGCGGTTCACCGCGTTGCCACTGCACCGCAAGATAGCGGCGGGCCAGTTCCAAGGTGGCATGCAATTGTACGTATTTCGCTTCGCCAAGGCCACGAATTGCGCAAAATTGTTGCTTCGACGCATTCAACAAGTGACCCAAATCGCCAAACTCATCGAGTAACTGCCGGGCCAGGGCCACAGCGCTGGTGCCCGGCACGCCGGTGCGAAGAAAAATCGCCAGCAATTCGGCGTCACTTAACGCTTCCGGCCCCTGTTTCAGTAAACGTTCTCGAGGTCGTTCTGACGCGGGCCATTGGGCTATCGATTTACCGTCCATGGGCAGCCGTCCTTGCCGAGTTCATCCCATATCTGTGTTATCTTAGGCCCAATTTTGGGCAACCGGCTAACAGCATGAGCCTATCGAATCGCAACATCCTGCTTGGGGTCAGCGGTGGCATTGCCGCATACAAGGCCCCCATCCTGGTACGACGCCTGCGCGAGCAAGGCGCCAATGTCCGCGTGGTGCTGACCAAGGGCGCCAAAGCCTTTGTCACACCGATGAGCCTGCAGGCGGTCTCCGGCCATCCGGTGGTGGATGACATTCTCGACCCGGCCACCGAGTCCGCCATGGGTCATATCGACCTGGCCCGCTGGGCCGATGCGGTGATCATCGCGCCGGCCAGTGCCAACCTGATTGCGCGTATGGCCGCCGGCATGGCTGATGACCTGCTGACCACCGCCTGTCTGGCCACCTCAGCACCGGTCTACCTGGCCCCGGCCATGAACCAGCAGATGTACCTGCATGCCGCCACCCAGGCCAACCTGGCCACCCTGCAACAGCGGGGCGTCATCCTGTGGGGCCCGGACAGTGGCGACCAGGCCTGTGGCGAAGTGGGCCCGGGTCGGATGTGGGAACCGGAAGCGATTGCCGCCGCCACCGTTGAAGCCCTGAACGCCGGGCCCAAACCGCTGGCGGGCAAGAAGCTGCTGCTGACCGCCGGCCCCACCCGGGAGGCGCTGGATCCGGTGCGATTTATGTCTAACCACAGCTCCGGCAAGATGGGCTTTGCCCTGGCTGAGCAAGCGGTGGCCTTGGGCGCCGAGGTAACCCTGGTCAGCGGGCCGGTGTCTCTGGCCACGCCCGCCGGCGTCACCCGCATCGATGTGGAATCCGCCGAGCAGATGCTTGAAGCGGTACTGGCTGCCCTGCCCGGTCAGGACATCTTTATCGGCTGCGCTGCCGTGGCGGACTACCGCCCCCTGGCCGTGGCCGACAACAAGATCAAGAAGTCCAATGAGCGAATGGTGGTTGAGCTGGTGCGCAACCCCGATATCCTTGCCACGGTTGCCCAGCAACAGCCCCGTCCCTTCACGGTCGGGTTTGCCGCTGAAACGGATAATGTGGAACAATACGCCCGCGACAAACTGGCCCGTAAGGGGCTGGATTTGATCGCCGCCAACGACGTGTCCAAGCCAGACCAGGGCTTTAATGCGAACCATAACGCCCTGACCCTGTACTGGGCCGACGGCCATAAGAGCCTCGGCCACAGCGACAAGGGGCAACAGGCACGATTGATGTTAGACACCATTGCGGATCACCTAGCCTGCCAATGAAAACGCCGATTGAACTGAAGATCCTTGATCCCCGCCTGGGGACCGAATGGCCCCTGCCCGATTACGCCACCCCCGGTTCCGCAGGGATGGATCTGCGCGCCATGCTGGACGCGCCCCTGACCCTGGAGCCGGGTCAGACTGAGCTGGTGCCTACCGGCCTGGCTATCCACATCGGCGACGCTGGCCTTGCCGCCACCATTCTGCCGCGCTCCGGCCTGGGCCATAAGCACGGCATCGTGCTGGGCAACCTGGTCGGCCTGATCGATTCCGACTACCAGGGCCAGCTGTTTGTTTCCTGCTGGAACCGGGGTCAGGACAGCTTCACCATCAATCCTGGTGAGCGCATTGCCCAGCTGATGTTCGTGCCGGTGGTGCAAGCCGAGTTCAAGTTGGTGGATGATTTCGACGCCTCTTCCCGCGGTGAAGGGGGCTTTGGTCACTCAGGGACCCAGTAAGACGGAGTTTGCTGCCCACATGGCAACTAACAACAAGAAAAACCGCCGCGAGCATATTCTGCAGTGCCTGGCGCGAATGCTGGAGACCTCTCCGGGCCAGCGCATCACGACCGCCAAACTGGCGGCGGAAGTCGGCGTATCGGAGGCGGCTCTGTATCGCCACTTCCCGTCCAAAGCCCGCATGTTCGAGGGACTTATCGAGTTTATCGAGGAGTCTCTGCTGACCCGCATCAATCTGGTCATGCAGGAAGAGAAGGACACCATGGTGCGTTGCCAGCTGATGCTGCAGCTGCTGCTGACCTTCGCCGAACGCAATCCGGGCATTACCCGTCTGCTGACCGGCGACGCCCTGACCGGCGAGCAGGACCGCCTGCGCGGCCGCATCAACCTGCTGTTCAACAAGGTGGAAACCAACCTCAAGCAAGCGCTGCGTGAAAAGAGCCTGCGTGAGGGCCAGGGCTTCTACCTGGAAGAGGGGATGCTGGCCAACCTGCTGCTGTCCTGGGCCGAGGGCCGCATCGCCCAATTTGTTCGCAGTGAGTTTAAGGAACTGCCGACCAAGAACTTCTCCGAACAATGGGCCTTTATTCAGCGCCAGCTGCTGCAAAGCTGAGCCAAAGCCCATAAAAAAACGCGCCTTAATGGCGCGTTTTTTGTTTGAGCGACCGACTCAGATGCCGTACTGCTCACGGTAGGCTTTTACCGCTGCCAGTTCCGCTTCACGGCCCGGTTGCTCCGCCAGGAAGCTGATCAGGTCGGACAGGGTCACGATGGACACCACCTGGCAGCCAAAGTCACGCTCCACTTCCTGAATGGCAGACAGCTCGCCCTTGCCCTTCTCCTGACGGTCCAGCGCGATCAGAACACCGGCCAGTTCTGCGCCGTTGTGCTGGATGATCTCCATGGACTCACGGATGGCGGTACCGGCAGTGATCACGTCATCCACCAGCATCACCTTACCCTTCAGCTCAGCGCCCACCAGGTTACCGCCTTCGCCGTGGTCTTTGGCCTCTTTGCGGTTAAAGCAGTAGGGCAGGTCCATCTCGTGATGGTCGGCCAGCGCCACCGCAGTGGTGGTGGCGATCGGGATGCCTTTGTAGGCCGGGCCGAACAGCAGGTCGAAATCGATGCCGGAATCCGCCAGGGCGGCAGCGTAGAAACGGCCCAGCTTGGCCAGATCGGAGCCGCGGTTAAACAGACCCGCATTAAAGAAGTAGGGGCTGGTCCGGCCGGACTTCAGGGTGAACTCGCCAAAACGCAGCACCTGGCGCTCAAGGGCAAATTCGATAAAGGCTTTTTGGTAGGCTTTCACATCAGACTCCTGGGTACAAAGACGCGGCCCTCAAAGGGGCCGCGTTTTATTCAATATTATCAATTGTTGTAAGCCGCTTTCTGAGCGGCAATGAGCTGTTCGATGCCGGTTTTGGCCAAGGCCATCATCTCCAGCATCTGCTCATAAGTGAAGGGCTCGCCCTCTGCGGTGCCCTGCACCTCAATGATGCGGCCATCCTCGGCCATCACCACGTTCATATCGGTCTCAGCGCTGGAATCTTCCACGTAATCCAGATCGCACACCGCGTGCTCACCAACAACGCCCACCGAGATGGCGGCAATCTGCTGCTTGAGCGGGCTGACCTTCAGGACGCCCTTGGCCTTCAGGTGGTCAATGGCATCCATCAGCGCCACACAGGCACCGGTAATGGCGGCGGTGCGGGTACCGCCGTCAGCCTGGATGACGTCACAGTCGATGGTGATGGTCACTTCACCCAGAGCTTCCAGATCCACGGCGGCGCGCAGGCTGCGACCGATCAGGCGCTGGATCTCCATAGTGCGGCCACTCTGCTTGCCACGGGCCGCTTCGCGGTCGTTGCGGCTGTGGGTGGCGCGCGGCAGCATGCCGTACTCGGCGGTGATCCAGCCCTGGCCTTTTCCACGCAGGAAACGCGGCACGCTCTCTTCGACCGAAGCGGTACAGATCACCTTGGTGTTACCAAACGCAACCAGCACGGATCCTTCGGCATGAGCCGTAAAGTTTCGGGTGATGGAAACCGGACGCACCTGGTCCGCAGCTCTGCCATTCGAACGCATATCGTTAACCTGCTTAGTGGGAAAGAGGCGCCATTATAGCGGCAGTCGCGACGAGACGGTATCGCCTCCCGGAATCCACGCGTCGACGGTGTATTCACCAAACCGAGTGAGTATACTGGCAGCACTTCGATTTGATTCGGGCATACCTCGACATGATCCACAGCATGACCGCCTACGGCCGCGGTGAACTCAAAGCCGACTGGGGCACCGCCTCCTGGGAAATTCGCTCCGTTAACCAGCGTTACCTGGAAACCTACCTGCGCCTGCCCGAGCAGATGCGCGGCCTGGAGCCGGTACTGCGCGAGCGCCTGCGTCAGCGCCTGACTCGAGGCAAAGTGGAAGTCACCCTGCGGTTCGATCTGGCCCAGCAGGTGGACACCCTCAATATGAACGAGTCCCTGGCGCGCCAGCTGGTGGAAAAAGCCCAGCAACTGCACACCATGGCCGGCATCGGCCAGATCCAGCTGGTCGACCTGCTGAAGTGGCCCGGTGTGCTGGAAAGTGGCGAGCAGGACATGGACCAGATCAGCCAGGACCTGCTGGCCAAGTTTGACGATGTGGTGGATGACTTTGTCGACGCCCGCGCCTCCGAAGGTCAGGCCCTGGAAGCGATGATCCAGCAGCGTCTGGAAGGGATCAGCACCCAGTCTGCCTACGTTCGTGAGCGCATGCCGCAGATCATGGAATGGCAGCGTCAGAAGCTGAACGACCGTCTGGCCGACATCAAAGAGGAGCTGGACCCCGCCCGCTTCGAGCAGGAGATGATTCTGCTGGCCCAGAAGATGGACGTGGCCGAAGAGCTCGACCGCCTCGACGCCCACGTGGCCGAGACCCGCAAAATCCTCAAGAAAGGGGGCGCCTGTGGCCGCCGCCTCGACTTTATGATGCAGGAGTTCAACCGCGAGTCGAACACCCTGGCCTCCAAGTCCATCAGCGCCGACATCACCGCCGCGGCAGTAGAGCTGAAAGTGCTGATTGAGCAGATGCGCGAGCAGATCCAGAACATCGAGTAACGGCTCGGCCGCGATACGGTGTCACAAAGAAGGCCCGCAGGGAGTTGTCCCGCGGGCCTTTTTCTTTTGACCAATCAACCGCAGCCGCTTTTGCCACCCTGGCGAACGATAAGCGCAATCGATAATCCGCAGTACTGCTCACAGCACCGTGCGTCGTATGATTTCGGGCGATGTGATAGCTGACTTTTTGGGCACGCCGCCAAGCGGGATGGCAGCCCTTCACGCTACCGCACAATGACTTCTGAGCGCACGGGTGAATAGAGTCATCACACAACTCCAACCACTCCAAACCCCTCCCCGTTTCAGCTTTTTTATTGCGCGACAAACACGTTCTCATGTCTAATTTGCCACCCGAGTAGCAAATCTCTTACAGCACGTGCGATTTTGTTGATGTTTTTCAACATGGTAGAATGGCGCGCAGAACTAAATGACAGGCGAGATCATTCGTTGGAGTGAACCAAACTCGCCGACCGAAAGGACGCAAGATGCCGAATGCTATAGCTGAGTCATCCGGGGTACTCACGGACGACGCGCGCCGAATCCTGTTTGCCAGCCAGCGCCAACTTGCGCCATTGCGTGGCAATCTGTTTCAGCCGGAAAAGGGCGCCCTGCCCGATTCGTTACTGGTCACCAGCGCCCGTCGGGGCGAGGGCAAAACCACCACCGCCATTGCCCTGGCTTACGCCCTGTCGCAACACAGTGCTTCGAAAGTGCTGCTGGTCAGTGCGGATGCCGCCACCAGCCCACTAGCGCGCCTGTTTCAGTTGGACGGCAGCAAAGGGTTGGGGCAATACCTGCTGGGTGATGACAGCGCCCAACCCCACCCATCGGAATTTGAACGCCTTGATGTGATGCCCTGGGGCGAGGGGCCCCGCACCCTCTGGCAACAGAGCAGTGAGTCGCTGAAAGCCCGTTGGCAGGCACTGCTGGCTCAGTATGAGGTGGTGGTTGTCGACGGCCCTGCGGTGCTGGATACCCCGGAAACCCAGGCCATCCACCAACATGTTGCAGCCACCTTGCTGGTGCTGCAGTGCGAGGTCACCAAATGGCAGGTGGCTCAAGTGGCGCTGGAGCGCCTCAACAGCGCCGGTGGTCACGTCATCGGCACCGTGATGAATCAACGTCGCTACTACGTACCGGGCCGTCTCTATGGCAAGTTCTAACGCTTTGTTCCGCACCCTGTTGGCGGCCCTGACACTGTTTGTAATGTCGGGCTGTGCCACCAATGACTTTCCGATCGGCGAAGAGGTCACCCTGTCTCAGGACACCTTCTCCTTTACCGAGCCGGAGTTCCAGATCCTCTCTCAGTACCGCATCGTACCGGGCGACCAGCTCGACGTGCTGTTCCAGATCCAGACCTGGTCCCGGGAGAAGGCCTACCGCATCTCGCTGGGCGATACCGTGTCTGTCCGCTTTGTGAATGCGCCGGAGCTGGATCAGGAGCAGAAAATCCTGCCCGATGGCACCGTCGCCCTGCCCTACATCGGCGCCGTCAACGTCTACAACAAGACCACCGACGAGCTGACTGCCGAGCTGCGTGCCGCCTACAGCACCATCCTGCGCGACCCGCAGATCTACGTCACTCTGCCGGAGTATCTGACCCAGATCCGCGAGCTGAAAAAGGACCTGCACACCGCCTCACGTGGTTTGAGCCGTCTGGTCACCGTGCGCCCGGATGGCTTCGTTACCTTCCCGATGGTGGGTGACCTGTACGTGGCTGACCGCACCATCCAGCAGGTCAACGCTGAGCTGAACGATAACTACAGCAAGATCAGCAACAGCCTGCACGTGGACCTGTTCCTGGAGAAACACGCCGGATCCCAGATCTACGTCCTGGGTGAAGTCGGCAAGCCCGGCGCCATCAAGATCAGCAAACCCACCTCGGTGGCACAGGCGCTGGCCATGGCCGGCAGCCACAGTCAGTCCGCGCGCCTCGACCACATTGTCGTGGTACGACGCCAGGGCAAGAAACTGGTGGGCACCCGGGTTGATCTGGACAGCGCGCTGCAGCTGGGCGCCGGCAGCAGCCACTTCTACCTGATGCCCGACGACGTGGTGTACGTCCCAAGCACCTCCCTGGCCACCGCCTCCGCGGTGATGCGTCAGCTTGCTGATGTATTGCTGCTGTACCGCGGCTGGGGCTTCAGCTTCCGACCGAGTGACAACTGATGCAGAACGTGAGCAACGCTTCCTGGGAGCGAAATGCCCAGGGCACCGAGAACCCGTTGCGGGAGCTGGTCACCATCCTGTTTATGCAGAAATGGCTGATCCAGCGGGTCGCGGCGCTGGTGTTCCTCGCCGTACTGGCGGTGCTGCTGTTCTGGCCCTCGGTTTACCAGATCGACTCCACCGTGCTGCTCAAGTCCAAGCAGGTGGAGACGTCACCGGAGATGCTGGAAGAGACCATGTTGCGGGTCAACCCGGTCAACGAGGATGACCTGAACTCCGAAGTCGCCATCATCACCTCGCAGGCGGTACTGCGCCGCGCGGTGAACAAGATGGTTGAGCAGGGGCTGTGGCAGGCGCCGGAAGAGGAAGCCGATCTGGTTAAAGCCACCCGTGGCCTGGAAGCCAAGCTGACCACGCAAGTGGTGCCCTCCTCCAAGGTGATCCGGATCAGCCTGGCCTGGTCTGATCCGGAAGAGGGCAATGCCCTGCTGACGGCGGTGATCAACAGCTACCTGTCCTACCGCAGCACGGTGTTTGAGCCGGACACCCTGCGTGACCTGTTTACCCAGCAGACCGAAGACTACAGCAGTCAGCTGCAGCAACGCCGGGCTGAGAAGATGGCGCTGATCGAGACCCACCAGGCGGCCGCGCCCGCTCAGGAGATCGAGCAGAATCTGACGCTGCTTCGCGAACTGAAGCTGCAGCACAGCCGACTGGAGCAGGAAGCGCAGAGCCTTAATCACCGTGAGCAGAAGCTGACCCAGGCGCTGAACGAGAATGCCCTGCACTACTTCTCCTTTATCGATAATGTCACGGTGCAGAAGTTGACCACTGAGATCCAGATGCTGGTGGCCCGTCAAACCGAGCTGGAACAGGTGTATCTGCCGGAATCGCCACCGGCCGAGGCGCTGGATCACCAGATTGAGCAGACCTACCAAATCCTGCGTGACGAGATCGGCACCCTGCAGCAGGAACTGGCTGATCAGGTGGCGCTGTTGCGCGCCGACATCAACAGCCTGAACCAGAAGATGCTGACCCTGAGCCAGCGCAACGTCGAACTGCAGCAAGTGAAGCTGCAGATGGAGCGGCTGGACCAGGAGATTAAGCTGCTGGGCTTCTCCTACGAAACCTTCTACAAGCGCCGCGAACAGGCCCAGATCCAGAGTCGATTCAGCGACGAACACCTCAATGCTCAGGTGGTGGTACTGGTGCCGCCGGAGGCTCAGCTGGAGCCCCTGTTCCCGCGCTGGAAAACCATGCTGCCGCTGGGCTTGCTGGTGGCATTGATCACCGGTGTCTGCATCGGCTTTATCAACGAGTTCTTCGACCACAGCTTTAAGCGTGCCGAGGACTCCGAGCGCCACCTCGGTCTGCCGACCCTGCTGTCGATTCCGCAGATCGATGCCGCCCCTCAGCCCACTGCCAAAGGTCATCGATGAGTCAGATTGTGTCCCGTTCCATCAGTGCGCTGTTTCCCAAACAGCGCTGGAGCCGAACGCTGGAGCTGACAGCCGCCTGGCTGATGCTGCTGTGCGCCCTGCCCATGGGCCTGGTGTTTGCCCTGATCATCAAGCTGCAGGATGGCGGCCCGGTGTTTTACCGCGGCACCCGTCTGGGCAAAGATCGTAAGCTGTTCACGCTGTATAAGTTCCGCACCTTGGTGCCCAATGCCGAAGCGATCATCGGGGCCAACCTGCTCAAGCCAAGCCAGCAGCTGGAAACCCCTTTTGGTAAGTTCCTGCGCGATACCCATCTGGATGAACTGCCCCAGGTGCTGTGCGTGATCAAAGGCGATATGGCGCTGATTGGCCCGCGCCCGGAACGGCCAGCGGTGTACGAAACCATGTGCCGCGAGATCCCGTTTTACGACCACCGTTTTCGGGTCGCCCCGGGCATGCTGGGTTACTCCCAGCTGTTTACCCCCCACGGCACCGATAAGCGCATCCGCAGCTTTATCGACAACGTCTACATCAACCGCCGTCGACTGCACTCCGACCTGCTGTTCTTCTTCCAGGCCAGCCTGGTGCTGACCCAGCGTCTGGTGCGCCACTGCTGGCGCCTGCTGAAGATCACCGGCGGCCGTGTCATGTTCGGCCAACAGTGGAGCGAGCGGCGCCATACCCGCCGCCATAAGCCACGCTACGCCAAAGTCCATATCCAGTGTCAGCCGCCGGTGCAGGGCCACATCGTCAACATCACTTACGATGCCATGTTGATCGCCCTGTCCCATCCGCTGGAGAACCCTGAGGCCGAGCTGGAGCTGGTTCTGCGCACCCACTTTATCCGCAAGGCCCGTTTCCGCACCAAGCTGTGCCGGGTGCGCGGCACCGTGATCAGCGCCCGCAGCACGCCGGAAGAGCCCCACTGTTATCTGGTGCGCATTGCCGAAGCCACGCCGCTGAACCGTTACTTCCTCAGCAAATACTTTATGAGCTGAACCATGGGCAGACTGGGCAACAATCTGGTTCTCACCACACTCCTGACCGGGTTGCTGCTGGCCACACTGGGGATGCTGGTCACCCCCTATTATTGGGCCGCCTGGGTGCCCGCCTTTGCCCTGCTGCTGTCACTGGTGGTCGCGCGGTCACCCCACTGGGGCTTTCTGCTGATGGTGGCCACCATCCCCTTCGGGGCCTACCGAAAAATCCTCGGCGACCGCATCGACATCGCCTGGCTGGTGGCCGCGCTGTTGATCGTCATCATCGCCATCGACCTGCTGGTGCGCCGCCGCCAGCTGTCCGATGCCCGCGCCCGGTTCTGGCCTCTGTTTGCGCTGTTTCTGGCGGTCAATCTGGTGTCCGTGGTGTTCAGCCCCTATGGCAGTGTCGCCGTCAAAGACCTGCTGTTGTGGCTGGCCGGGTGCGTGTTTATCGCCCTGCCACTGTTTCTGCTGCGACGTGAGGACCTCTACCGCCACCTGCCCAATGTGCTGATCGTCAGCATCGGCATCGGCGCCCTGCTGGCCCTGCTGGGCTCAGCGCTGGGGCTGGAGGGGCTGGCCGCGCAGAAGGGCGACATCAGCCGCGGCCTGGGCGGCACCCGCGACCCCAACAACATGGGCCTGATGCTGCTGTTTGGTCTGCCCCTGCTGGTGCATCGGGTGCTGTACAGCCCCCTGAAACGACAGAAATCCCTCTACGTCGCCCTGATCATCGTGTCGTTGCTGGCCGTGGCGTCCACCTACTCCCGTGGCGCCGTACTGATGCTGATGATCTGTACCGCCCAACTGGTCTGGCACTACCGCCATCGCCTGCAGGTGCGCCTGCTGGGGGTGGTGATCGCGCTGGTCGCACTGGGCGGGGCAGCCACCATGATGACCCTGCCCCAAAGCTTCTGGGAGCGTCAGCTCAGCATCACCGACAGCGGTGACAAATCCCTGAGCCGACGGGCCTCCTATCTGGTGGTGGGCTGGGACAGCCTGGCCGATGCCCCACTGCTGGGCCATGGCCCGGGCACCTTCCCGGAACGCTATGTGCGCTCGGACGAGGCCAAAGAGTTCAGCCGCGAGGGCAAAAGCGATCGTCGTTTCGCCCACAACAGTTATATGGAGGTGCTGGTAGGGTCAGGTCTGATCGGCTTTGCCCTGTTCCTCGCCATCCAGTACCGGGGCTGGCAGGACCTGCGTTTCAGCGAACGACGCTGGCAGTCGCTGGGCCAGTGGGCCCAGGCTGATCTGGTGGCCAGCTATCGCATCATGTTCCTGACCCTGCTGGCCTACCTGATGATCTTCAGTGACACCCACCATAAGTACTGGCTGTTGATCCTGCCGGTGGCGGCCCTGCTGCGCCGGGATGCGGAGCGTGCCGAATGATGCTGCTGTCGCTCAGCCTCGCTCTGCTGGTTCTGGTATTGCTGGGCTATCCGCTCTGGTGCCTGCGCCAAAGTCGTCATGCCCCGCAAACGATACCGGCCCCCACCACCTGGCCCAGCCTGTCGGTCCTTATCGTGGTACGAAACGGCGCAGACCGCATCGACGCCAAGCTGGCCAACACCTTTGGCCTTCACTATCCCGGGCCGACACCGCAGGTGCTGGTGTACGACGATGGGTCCAGCGACGACACCGCCGAACGGGTGGCGCGCTGGCCCGCGACCACCCTGCTGCGCAGCACCGAGCACCACGGCAAAATTGCCGGACTTAATGCCCTGGCAGAACAGGCCAGTGGCGAGGTATTGGTGTTCTCCGATGTGGACGCCCTGCTGGATGACAATGCCCTGTGTGCCCTTATTTCCCCGCTGTGCCAGCCCGGCATCGGCGGCGTGTGCGGACAGCGCCGGGTTCAGGGCAGCTCAGCATTGGCCCAGGCCCAGTCCGACTACATCGACTGGGACAGCCGCATCAAACTGGGGGAGAGCGCCCGGGGCAGCCTGACCAGCAACGACGGTAAGCTTTACGCGCTCTGGCGTCGGCTCTACCAGCCGATTCCCGCCGCCGTAACCGATGACCTGTACGCCGCCCTCAGCGTGATTGCCCAGCGACAGCGCTTTGTGTTTGCTCCCGGCGCCATTGCCCGGGTGCCGCTGCCGGTCCATCGCATGGCGCAGGAGATCCCCCGCCGCAGGCGGATCGTCGGTGCCAGCCTGAATGGACTGCGCCACCATCGCCGCTTGCTCAACCCCTGGCGTTACGGCCAGGTGGCCACCGGACTCTGGATCAACAAGGTGGGGCGTCGCCTGCTGCCTCTGGCCCTGCTGGGCCTGCTGCTGGGCAGCGCTTTGCTGGCGCCAACTCACCCCATCGCGGCACTGCTGTTGGTCCTGCAACTGGCCGGTTATGGCCTGGCCGCGCTCCATCCCTGGCTCGGGCCCCGTGCATTGCAACGAGTGGCGGAGCAGGCAACCTATTTTATTTTGGCCAACATCGGCATGCTGCTGGGTTGGTTCGACTTTATCACCGGCCGAGCCGCCCCAAAGTGGGAGCCGGAAAAAGGCTCAGCGCACACTGCAAAGGAGAATGATCAGTGACTAGCACCCCTCGATGGCCCCGACTGAGCCTGCTGGCCGCCAGCCTGATGCTGGTCGCCGGTGCCCAGGCAGCCCCGCTCGCCGGACAATGGCAGGCGGACACCGATGCGCTGATCTCGGGACAACGCCAGCAGATCACCCTGAACGTGCACTTTGATACCGACAGCGCCACCCTGTCGCAAGCCGATCAACAGGCATTGACCCAGCTGGCCGCTAAACTGGCGCCGATGCTGGACGGTCAGATGGCACTGGCCATCAGCGGCCACACTGACAGCGCCGGGGCTGAAGAGTACAACCTGGGGTTGTCGCAGCGTCGGGCCCAATCGGTCGCGCAGTTTCTGACGAGCCTGATGCCGGAACAGCACATCCGCATTGAGTCCCGCTACTTTGGCGAAACCCAGCCGCTGCAAAGCAACGACAGCGCCCGTGGCATGGCGGCAAACCGCCGGGTGGAGATCACCCTGGCTGCGCTTTATGCCCTTGGCGCGCAGGGTGGCCAACCCGCTGTCGGCCCGGCCACCAGCTTCTCACCGGACGGCGGTCTTGCCCTGGCTTCCGACCCCAGCGGGCGCCTGGCCCTGTGGCAACTGGCCGAAGGCTGTCCCCAATACACCACCGAAGTGAATGACAGCCCGGTGATGGCCTCCGCCATCTCCCCCAATGGGCGCCTCGCCGCCAGTGGTCATCTGGATGGCACTGTCCGCTTATGGGACCTCGCCACCGGTGACCTGATCAACACCCGCTATGGCCACGACGACACCGTGGTCGACATCACCTTCAGCCAGGACGGCAAATGGCTGTTCAGCGCCAGCCATGATCACAGCGCCGCCCTGTGGGATCTGACCGACGCCCGCCAGCACAAACTCGATACCGAGGGGGCCCTGCCGCTGAGTGCACTGACCGCCAACCACAATGGTCGACGTCTGGCACTGGGTGACATCGGCGGCAACCTGAGCCTGTGGAACCTGGCCACCCGCACTAAGGTGTCTGAGCAAAAACTGCTG
The DNA here is from genome assembly GCF_000148645.1 of Ferrimonas balearica DSM 9799. Taxonomy (NCBI): domain Bacteria; kingdom Pseudomonadati; phylum Pseudomonadota; class Gammaproteobacteria; order Alteromonadales; family Ferrimonadaceae; genus Ferrimonas; species Ferrimonas balearica. Next base: position 144,653 of record NC_014541.1, on the reverse strand, counting down.
CACGGGCGCATCAACGATATGGCGTACTCCAGCAATGACCGCTTCCTGGCCGTGGCCGGGGGTAACGGCGAACTGGTGCTGCTGGATACCGAAGCGGGTGAGTCCCATACCCTGAGCCACCCCTCCGCCCACGGCATTACCGCTCTGGCCTTCAGCCCGGACGGCCAGCGCCTGGCGACCGCCTGGAGCAACCAGCAGCTAGTGGTTTGGGATACCGCCAGTGGCCGTCGACTGCAGCAACGCCCCACCGAAGGCACCATCCATCGCCTCAGCTTTAACGCCAACGGCCACCTGTTGAACGGGGCCGGTGAAGCGACGCTGTCACAGTGGGACAGCGACCGTTTTGAACTGGTGCGCCAGCAGGATCTGGCCCGCCCGGACCATCAGCCCCAGCCGGGCCAGGCCGGGGAGATCTGGCGTGAGCCCACCACCGGCGTACCCTTTGTCTGGGTTGAGGGTGGCTGCTATATCCAGGGCTGTGACAGTGGGTCCCAGTCCTGCGCCAAAGACGAAACCCCGGCACACGAAGTGTGTGTGGATGGGTTCTGGATGGCGCAAACCGAACTGACCCAGGACCAGTGGCAAACTCTGATGCCCAGCAACCCCTCCCGCTACGCGCTGGGCGGTGACCACCCGGTTGAGCAGGTGTCCTGGTTCGATGCCCAACGCTTCACCTGCAAGCTTAACGCCACGAGTGAGTATGAGTTCCGCCTGCCCACCGAGGCCGAATTTGAATACGCCTGTCGCAACGGCGGCCAGAACACCAACTTCGGCAACGACGAGGTGGCCGCCGCCGCGGATGAGCTGCCCTCCAACCCGGCAAAGGTCAAAACCGGTGAGGCGATCCATATGCCGGTCAGCGCGTTACCGAACAACGCTCTCGGCCTGTCGGGCCTGAACAGCCACGTCTGGGAGTGGACACTGGACGTCTACGATAAGGCCGGTTACCAGGCCCATCGACGCCATAATCCGCTGTTTATCGGCGACAACGAGTACCACTTCCTTAGCGCCGACACCCACCGGGTGGAGCGGGGCGGTGGCTGGGATACCGGTGGCCGCTTCCAGAGCTGCCAGCGTCGTCAGTACGACCTGCCGGAAACCCGCGCCTTCTTTACCGGATTCCGGCTGGTGCGTCGCCCCTGATGCGTGACGCGCCCCGAGTTCTGCTGCTCGACCTGTCCCGTCACTTTGGCGGGGCCAGCAGTCGTGTACTGGGCCTGTTGGCCAACTATCCGCCGGGCCGGGCCTGGCTGGGTGCCCTGACCGACAGCGCCGTCTACCGCGAAGCCAAAGCGCGGGGGTTGCCGGTGCTGGGGTTGGGGCAGCACAAAGCGGACCCTCGCTTGCTGTCCCGACTGTGCCGGGCCTGCCGCGAGCATCAGATAGCGCTGATCGACAGCCACAATATCCAAAGTCAGTTCTGGGCCCACTGGGCCAGTCAGCGCTGTGGTGTGGCCCACATCACCACACTCAACTCCTGGTACGCCGACGAGTATCGCCAACAGTGGCGCGGCGCGCTGTACGCCCGCCTGAGTCGCTGGTTGCGCCCCGAAGGGCCGCTTATCGTGGTGTCCGATGCCATTGGGCAGGCCCTGCGCCAGCAGGGCGTGGCTGCAGAGCGGATCCATCTGGTGGCCAACGCCGTGGCCCCGGCTCCCACCCTCGAGGTTAACCGGGACGAGCTGGCCACCTCGCTGGCGCTGGCCCCCCAACGCCCCTGGGTATTGCTGGTGGCGCGACTGGAATCCGCCAAGCGGGTGGACCGCTTTGTTGACGCGATGGCGCGTCTGCCCGAGGCACAGGGCATCGTCGTCGGCGAAGGCAGCCTGATGGCCACCCTGCAGACCCAACGGCGCGAACTGGGCAGTGATGTGGTGTTTACCGGCACCCTGCCCCACAGCGAGACTCAGCGACTGATGGCGGCCTCTGATCTGCTGGTGCTCAGCTCCGACACCGAGGGCACTCCGCTGGTCCTGCTGGAGGGCGCCGCACTGGCCAAGCCCATGGTGGCCACCGCCGTCGGCGGCATCCCCGAGCTGTTTGACGATGGCGTGGAGGCCCGGCTGGTGGCCCCCGACGCCGCGGCGCTGGCAGCGGGCATCCAACAGCTGCTGACCGCTCCCGAACAGGGAGCGACTCTTGGCCACGCCGCCCGCACCCGATTGCTGGCGCAATTCAGCCCACAGGCCCAGCTGCAACACACCCTGGCGGCCTATCACGCCGCCCTTGAGTAGTTTCTGTATGAGTGCGTATCTGGTTCATGTCGACTGTCTGGAACGCTACCGGTTCTTCCGACGCCTGCAGCAGGCGCTGCCGGAACACCGCTGGCAGCTGATCACCGGTCGTCTATCCCTGTTACAACTGGCCCGCCGTGATGGGGTGCCCTGCCACTGGCTGCAACGCGGTGCTGCCACGATGGATGACACCCTCCAGAGTGGGATTGAAGTCGGTCTGGAAGCGGCGCTGAATTGGCGCGGGCCCCGCCATTGGCTGGCCCTGCAGCGGGCAGTCTGGTTCGCCCTGACACAGTACTGCGACCCGCACACCACGCTGCTGATCTGGAATGGCTGCCGCACCATTGAGCAAACCATGACGGCGTTTGCCCGCCACCACCGCCTGCCGGTGCTCTATCTGGAGCTGGGCAACTTTCCCGGCAAACTGTTTGCCGACCCGGAAGGGGTGAATGCCCGTTCCCGCCTCGCCCGCCAGCCACAGCTGCTGGATGCCCTGGCGGACCCCGTCGACCAGTTCGAATCGTGGCGCAGCGCCTACCTGCAACGTCACCAACAACCGCCACAAAGCGCGCAGGTCAAACAGGTTAATCCCCAATGGTGGCGTGACCAGCTGGGATATTGGCTCGGTGGACTCAGTGCCGACCAGCCCCTGTGGCAACGGGCCTGGCGTAAATGGCAGGCCCGACGCCAGCCACTCACCGCCAGCGCCACGCCCCCGGACGCCCCCTTTCTGCTCTACCCCATGCAGGTCAGCAGCGACAGTCAGTTGTGCTTTAACAGCGACATCGACAACCGCCAGGCCATCGCCATCGCGGCCGAACAGGCCCGGGATGCGGGTCTGGCCCTGTGCATCAAACCCCACCCGGCGGAACCGGACGCCACCGTCCTGCAATGGCTGCAACAGCAAAGTGCGGCACAGGGCTGGCACCTGTGCCGGGCGCCGATGACGCAGCTGCTGCCGCAGGCCAGCCAGGTGGTGACCATCAACTCCACGGTGGGGCTGGAAGCGATGTTGCTGGACAAACCCCTGCGGGTGCTGGGACGCTCTCACTACGCTGACTTTACCCCGCGACGGCTGCGCCAATACCTGATGAGTTATCTGCACCCGATTGATTACTTTAATGACAGTGCCATCGAGCCCGCTGACGCCGAGCGCCTGCTGGCCCGGGCGGAGGTTGCCCGATGAAAGCCGTGTTTGGTGCTCTGTTGCTGGCCGTGTCCACCCTGGCTCAGGCCGACCCCACGGCGGTGCGGCCCTACCATCCCGACAGCCCGTGGAATCTGCCCATTGGCGAGTCCCCGAAGATCGACCGCAACTCCGCGTTCTATCTCGACCAGATGAGCGGCGTGTTCGGCATCGACCCGAACCAGTACACCCTGCCGGTGTACCGCATCGATGCGGATACCCCGATGAAACCGGTGCACCTGTCCGGCGTGTTCTCCCAGGTCACCAACGACAACCGCGACCTCACCCTGATCAAGCGCACCACGCTGGAGGCGCCACTGCCCGATGGCGCCCGCGCCGCCAAGGGCAGCGATGGCCAGATTGTGCTGTGGGACCCGGTCAGCGGCGACGAGTGGGGCTTCTGGCAGGCGCGGGAGCGGGCCGACGGCAGCTGGGAAGCGGTCAATGGGTATCGTTACAACACCCGCTGGAGCGGCATCCCCCCCAGCGGCTTTATCAGCCGTGGCGCTGGAGTGCCTTACCTGATTGGACTGGTGCGGCCCTGGGAGATCCGTCAGGGCCATATCGATCACGCCATCGCACTGGGCATCAACTACCCCAATCCGGTCCACATCGCGCCGGCCACCAAAAGTGACGGCAAACGCTTCGAACCCCACTACCTGCCGATGGGCGCCCGGCTGCAACTGGACCCCAACCTCGGCGAGGCCGACTTCGACCGCTGGCAGCTGACCGCCACCGAACGCATCATCGCCCGCGCCCTGCAGCGCTACGGCATGATCCTGATCGACGGCAGCGGCCACCCCAAGCTGTACGCCGAATTTGAAGGCACCGCCCACTGGAACGGTGAGTTGCACAAGCGCACCCTGCGCCGCATCCCCTATCAGGCGTTCCGGCTGCTCGACCTGACCACCCAGACCCCTCAGGTCGCCCCTGAGGCGCGCATTGAGCAGGGCCAGCTGCACTGGCAGGCGGTCGATGGCGCCAACCGCTATCGCATCTGGTTCGATGACCACACCGAAGAGGTCGAGCGCGGGCCGGTGGCTCTGCCGGCAGGCGTGAAACAGGTGCGCCTCGCTGCGCTGAACCACCAGGGCATTGGGCCGGTCACTGAGGTGACACAGCCATGAGTCGCAAGACCGTCGCCCAGCTGGCCGCCAGCCGGGGGCTGCGCCATGCGCTGGGTGTCATCACTGCCTTTCTGCGCCCCAAGCTGCTGGGGCCGGAGGCGTTGGGCCTGTACGCCCTGCTGAACCTGTTCCCCACCTACAGCACCTACCTGCACCTGGGCGCCCGCTCCAGCCTGCGCTATCAGGTGCCGCAACTGCAGGGGCAGGGCCAGACCGACGGCATCGACAGCCTGAAAAACAGCGTGTACTGGGGGTCGCTGCTGCTGAACGCGCTGCTGGCCCTCGCCATCATTGGCTATGCGGTGTGGGGCACCGATGATGGCATGACTCAGTTTGGTCTGGTCTGCGCGGCGGCTTCTGTGCTGCTGGTGTGGGCTTTCGACCACCGCCTGGCGGAGCTCAAAAGCGAGCAACAGTTTGGCGTTCTGGCCCGCATCACCGCCTGGCGCTACCTGCTGCAGTTTGTCCTTACCGTCGGCCTGTTGCTGACCCTGGGTCTGGTTGGCGCGTTTCTGGCTCTGCCACTGTGCCTGATGCTGCTGTTCTGGTCAGCCCGGCAAGGCAGCCCGGCCAAACGCCAGCCCTGGCAGTGGCAGCAGTTTGTTGATCAGGTGCGACTCGGTTTTCCCATCCTGATGCTGGAGCTGGTCAGTCTCAGCCTGCGACTGGTGGACAAACTGCTGGTGTCCTCGCTGCTGGGGCTGGAAGCACTGGGTTACTACACCCTCGGCACCATGCTGCTGGGCCCACTGATGAACCTGCCCGGCGCCGCCCGGGAGGTGAGCGAACCCAAACTGATGCAGCAACAGCGGGAAAACCACCGGCAGCAACGGTTGCAGCGCCACTACTGGCGTCCGATGCATCGCAGCGCCTGGCTGATGCCGCTGCTGATCCTGCCGGCGGTCCTGCTGCTGCCCGCGGTGATTCAATATGGCCTGCCGCAATATGGCCCGGCCCTGCACTCCGCCCAGTGGCTGGCCGTCGGCAGCTTCTTTCTGGCATTGGGCTACCCGGCCCGGGGCCTGATTGTGGCGGAGCGCTGGCAGGCCAGTGCAGCTCGTTCTGCGTGGTTGGTGGTTCCCCTGGTTGTGGCTGCCACCGCACTGGCGATGCAGTGGTGGCCCAGGCTGGAAACCGTCTCCATCGGCTTCAGCCTGGGCTATGCCGCCCTGGCGCTGGTGCTGGGCCGCTTCCTCTGCCGCCGCTTCGACAATGCGCCGATGCTGAGCCGCTCACTGGCCCTGCTGCTGCCCTTTGCCCTGATGGGGCTGCTTTGGGCCGGGCTGGACAATCTGCCCCTGCCCGGCGACTGGCCCCTGTGGGCCACCGTCTCCTGCCAATTGCTGTTGGTCGCCCTGGCGGCCCCGCTGTTCTGGTGGCGCGCCCACCAGCCTGACCGGATTCATGGATGAAAAACGTCGAGCTTAATCTTCATAACCTGGTGCGCATCACCGGCCACCTGCCCCAACCCCTGCTGACGCCATTGATGGAGCGCTTTGGCCGCTTTCGTGGCGATGCCAGCGCCGCCCCCTGGGAGATTGAGCTGGGGATACTGGATGCACCGGGCTACCGACTGCGATCCCGTCCCGGATGGGTGTTTGATGAGATTGGCGCCCATTGGTTGGGCCGGTCCAGAAAACGCCTGGTGATTCAGGCCACCGAACGGGGATTCCGCCTGCTGGTCAGAGCGCCCCACTATGGCCGCCTTCACTTTGGCCTGCTGTGGGCGTTACGCATCCTGATGGCGCGCCAGGGCGGCGCATTGATGCACGGTGCGGTATTGGGGAATGGGCAACATACCCTGATGTTGCTGGGGGCCAAGCGGGTGGGTAAAACCCAACTGGTGTTGCGCCTGATGGAGCAGCAATGGCAGCTGCTGGCCGAGGACAAGTTCCTGTTTCTTCATGGCCAGGCCTACTGCCTGCAGGATCACTTCTACCTGCGTGCCCACCACCTGCACAGCCACCCCTGGTTGCCTGGTATGCTGGGCCAACCGGAGCGGCCAGCACGGCGTACCGGCGAAGCCCAATGGCGGGCAGGAGTGGAAACCCTCTATCCGGGCCAACTGGCGCTGACATTGCGACCGGACCGGTTGGCCTGGCTGAGCCCCGGTGAGCAATGGCAACATCAGCCAATCTCACCAACCGCGTTGCGCCAGGCCTTGGTGCAACAGCAGCGGGACGCCTTTGCCCAGTTCGCAGCGCTGGATCAGTGGCAGGGAGACCCTGTCTCCCTGCCTGACGACCTGCCGCTCACTGGCGCCCGTCACTATCTGGTGCCGCAACCCATCGACATTACCGTCGGCTGTCAATCGCTCCGACAATGGTTACAGGCAGCGACACCAACCGAAGGCGACGCTCAGGCGCCACGGCCCTGATAGGCGGACAGCATCCAGGACTCTTTCTCCTGCTGGCTGATGTAGTCACTCATCAGCGAAACGGTGCCCTCGTCGCCCAGCTCACTGGCCTGGGACAGGATTTTGCGTTGCTGGCTCAGCAGCAAGGTGTAGGCGCTGAGGATGTGCTCAATCGCCACATGGCCGTCACGCACCCCTTTCACTTCGTCGATCTGGCTCATCCGCAGGTAATCGGAGAAGCCGTGACGAGGCTGGTGACCCAGGGTCAGGATGCGCTCAGCGATTTCATCCACTTTCAGCAGCAGCTGGTCGTAGATCTCTTCGAACTTGGCGTGCAGCTCGAAGAAGTTGGCGCCCTGCACGTTCCAGTGGAAGCCGCGCACGTTCATGTACAGCACCTGGTAGTTGGCCAGCAGGTGGTTCAGTTGTTCAGCCAGGGCCTCTGCGCCCACTTTGTCCAGTCCAATCAGGTTGGTGTTCATTGTCGTTGCCTCGTTACAAGAATCATTGCTCAGGCACAGAATAGATCCGCCACGCAAAAGTCAAAAACGAATAGAAGCAATTACCACAATCTGAGTGGGCGATTAAAATAACCGGATCTGGCGCACTTTTTGTTCTGGCGAACGCTTCTTGGCCCGTCGCCACAGCCGTGTTAACATTTCGCGCCTCAAATTTTGCCGTTGGGGCCCTGCCCCGACCTAACCCTGGCAGGCGCTACACTGTGTTCCTGCCCCCAGCGTCAGGATCCCGAGCACCATGGCACGTCGTGGTAACCTTTTTATCCTCTCTGCCCCCAGTGGCGCAGGGAAATCCTCCCTTATCAGCGCACTGCTGAACGACAAACCGGCCGACATGCAGGTGTCCGTGTCTCACACCACCCGTGCCATGCGCCCGGGGGAGGAGAATGGCGTCCATTACCACTTTGTTGACGTTGACGAGTTCAAAGCGCTGATCGAACAGGGCGCCTTCTTCGAGTGGGCGGAAGTGTTCGGCAACTACTACGGCACCTCCCGCATCACCATCGAGCAAACTCTGGATCGCGGCATCGACGTGTTCCTCGACATCGACTGGCAGGGCGCCCGTCAGGTCAAGGCGCAGATCCCGGACGCCATCGGCGTGTTCATTCTGCCGCCCTCCCGGGCCGAGCTGGAACGCCGTCTGCGCAGCCGCGGTCAGGACAGCGACGAGATCATTGCCGGCCGAATGGCGGAAGCCCAGAGCGAAATCTCCCACTACGGTGAGTTCGACTACCTGCTGGTGAACGCCGATTTTGATACCGCTTTGAGTGAGTTACGCGCCATTGTTTGCGCAGAGCGCACTCGCCTTGCTAGGCAGGTTGAGGCACACGGTGGTATGCTAGATGATCTGTTGGCAGACTAGCCGACATTCATGTACAATTTTGCGTCATTTTTTTCCAACTTAATCAGGAGCTCCTCGTAATGGCACGGGTTACTGTAGAAGACGCCGTAGACAAGATCGGCAACCGTTTTGACCTGATCCTGGTAGCGGCACGTCGCGCTCGCCAACTGTCCGTACAGGGCAAAGAGGCGCTGGTGGAAGTGGAAAACGATAAATCAACCGTGGTTGCCCTGCGCGAAATCGAGCAAGGCCTGATCAACTCTGCCGCCCTGGACGAGCAAGAGCGTCAGGCGCAGCGCGAGCAAGAAGCGGCCGAACTGGCTGCCGTTGCCGCGATCGCCGAAGGTCGTACCCTGTAATTCCGGAGGTCGCCGTTGTACCTGTTTGAAGGCCTGAAGGAACTGGCTGCCAGCTACCTGGAACCCGAGCAGGTTGAACAGCTCACACAAGCCTATATCACGGCGCGTGATGCCCACGACGGGCAGCTGAGATCCAGCGGCGACCCCTATATTACCCACCCGGTTGCGGTTTCCCGCATCCTCGCCGAGATGCGTCTTGATCACGAGACGCTGATGGCTGCCCTCCTCCACGATGTTATCGAAGACACTGAACTGACCCAGGAAGACCTGGCAGAGCTGTTTGGTGCCCAGGTGGCAGAGCTGGTTGAGGGGGTTTCCAAGCTCGACAAGCTGAAATTCCGCGATCGCAAAGAAGCCCAGGCGGAGAACTTCCGCAAGATGGTGATGGCGATGGTGCAGGATATTCGCGTCATCCTGATCAAGCTTGCCGACCGCACTCACAACATGCGTACCCTGGGGTCGCTGCGTCCCGACAAACGTCGCCGCATCGCCCGGGAGACCCTCGAAATCTTTGCCCCCCTGGCCAATCGTCTTGGTATCCACAACATCAAGAACGAGCTGGAAGATCTTGGCTTCCGCGCCCTCTACCCGATGCGATACCGGGTGCTCAAAGAGGTGGTGCAGGCTGCCCGGGGGAACCGCAAAGAGTTGATGCAGAGCATCGAAGCGGAGATCGCCGGTCGCCTCGAAGAGAGCGGCATCCCCGCCACCGTACAGGGCCGTGAGAAAAACCTGTTCTCCATCTACAACAAGATGGTCAACAAGGAGCTGCAGTTCCAGGAGGTGATGGACATCTACGCCTTCCGGATCACTGTCGCCAACATCGACACCTGTTACCGGGTGCTCGGTGCCATGCACACCCTGTACAAGCCGCGCCCCAACCGCTTCAAAGACTACATCGCCATCCCCAAGGCCAACGGTTACCAGAGCCTGCATACCTCCCTGTTCGGCCCCCATGGAGTGCCGGTTGAGGTGCAGATCCGAACCGAAGATATGGACCAGATGGCGGACAAAGGCGTGGCCGCCCACTGGCTGTACAAGAACAAGGGCGAAGCGGAAGCCACCACCACTCAGGTGCGGGCCCGCAAGTGGATGCAGAGCCTGCTGGAGCTGCAACAAAGCGCCGGCAACTCGTTCGAATTCATTGAAAGCGTGAAGTCCGATCTGTTCCCGGACGAGATCTACGTCTTTACCCCCACCGGCAAGATCCTGGAACTGCCCCTGGGCGCCACCGCGGTGGACTTCGCCTTCGCAGTACACACCGACATCGGCAACAGCTGCGTCGGCGCGCGGGTCAACCGCCACGCCTACCCGCTGAGCATGCCGCTGTCCTCGGGCCAGACCGTCGAGATCATCACCGCCCCCGGTGCGCGTCCGAACGCCGCCTGGCTCAATTTTGTGGTGACCGCCAAAGCCCGGACCAAGATCCGCCAGGTGCTGAAAAACCTGGAACAGACCGAATCCATCGCCCTGGGCAAGCGTCTGCTGAACCACGCCCTTGGCGAACTGAACCTGAGCGACATCCCACCCGCCCAGCTGGAACAGGTGATCAGCGAATCCCGCCACGACAGTCTGGACGATATGCTGGCCGCCATCGGCCTGGGTGACCTGATGAGCCTGGTGGTGGCACAACGCCTGCGTGGCGAAAGTGCCAGCCAAGCCAACAATCCGGACAGCAAGCTGGCGATCAAGGGTGCCGAGGGGATGCTGGTCTCCTTTGCCAAGTGCTGCCGCCCCATTCCCGGCGACGACGTGGTGGCCCACGTCAGCCCCGGCAAGGGCCTGGTGGTGCACATCGACAGCTGCCGCAACATCCGCCGCAACCTGGAGCAGGAAGCCGATAAGTTCCTGCCGGTGGAATGGACCGATGAGCCTGGCGCCGAGTACGTCACCGGCCTGCGCATCGAGATCGTCAACCACCAGGGTGCGCTGGCCAAGCTCACCTCCATCATTGCCGGTGCCGACGCCAACATCCACAATCTCAACACCGATGAGAAGGATGGGCGCATCTACGTCATCAACCTGACCCTGACGGTACAGAACCGGGTGCACCTGGCCAACGTACTGCGCAAAATCCGGGTGATGCCGGAAGTGTTGAAGGCCGCCCGCGCACGCAGCTGAGTGCGGTCATCCATTGCATTGTTTTCGAGGGCCTCTGGCCCTCGTTTGCTAACACAAGGACGATCCATGAGCCCCGAACGCCTCGCCCGAATCAACGCCATGCTGGATATGCGTCAGCCTGACCTGACCATCTGCCTGGAAGACGTGCACAAGCCCCATAACCTCTCTGCCATGATCCGAACCGCCGATGCCATCGGTGTGCCCGAAGTTCACGCGGTGTTTCTTGGCGAAGACAATCGCCTGCGCGGCGGTACCGCGACCGGCAGTCAGCAATGGGTTAAGGTGAATCGCCACCAGAGCATCGGCGATGCGGTGGCGCGAATGCGTGAGCAGGGGATGCAGGTGATCGCCACCAACCTGTCCGAGAAGGCCGTGGACTTTCGCAGTATCGACTACACCAAGCCCACCGCCATCCTGATGGGCCAGGAGAAAACCGGCATCAGCCAGGAAGCGCTGGCATTGGCGGACCATGACGTGATTGTGCCGATGGTGGGGATGGTGCAATCCCTCAATGTGTCGGTGGCCTCTGCCCTGCTGCTGTATGAAGCCCAGCGTCAGCGCCAGGCGGCGGGCATGTATGGTCAGCGTCGACTTGATGAGGCGGAATGCCAGCGTCTGCTGTTTGAAGGGGGCCACCCCATCTTCGCCAGGATCTGCCGCCAGAAGGGCCTGCCCTACCCGCGCATCGATGAGGAGGGCCAGATCCAGGCCCCGGAAGCGTGGTGGCAGAAGGTGCAGATGAGCCCGTCTGCCTGGCAGCACCTGGACGACTGACCCCCAATTAATGCGGCCCGAAAGGGCCGTTGCTTTTTGTGCAATTCCCCACCGTTTCGCTACCAAGTTTGTGAATAAACCGTTAGTTTATCCACTGGTTAGACCCGTTTTTACTTCGCCTAGCCCAGATTAACTCGCCATACTAGGGAATCAATAAAGCGCCGCACACCGGCCACAACAACAAAGCACGATAACACGCTAAGGAAGCCAGCATGACCTTACAAACGCCTCTTCAGATGTTGGATCACTGGTGCGCGGTACAGGGAGATACCGTGTTCCTCCGCCAACCCCGGGAACGTCAGCTGCATGACCTCACCTGGGCCCAGACCCGTGAAGCCGCCTACCGACTGGCTGGTGCATTGCGCCAGTTGGGACTGAAACGGGGCGATAAGGTCGCCATCCTCTCAAAGAACTGCGCCCAATGGTTTATCACCGATCTGGCGCTGCAGGCCGGGGGCTTTATCAGCATCCCGATCTACCCCACCGCCAACGCCGATACCATTCGCTACGTGCTCAAGCACTCCGAAGCCAAGGCGATCTTTATCGGCAAACTGGACAACCCTGAGCTGCAGGCCGATGCCATCAGCCAGGACCTGCTGCGCTTTGACATGAGCTTCCCGACCCTGCCGGTGCAGTACCAGTGGCATCAGCTGCTGGAGATGAGTGAGCCGCTGGACGATGCCCGTCCGGAGCTGGATGACATCATGACCATCATCTACACCTCCGGCAGCACCGGTAACCCCAAAGGGGCCGTCGAAACCTACCGCGCGTACTCCTGGGCTGGCACTGCCGTGTCCAACCACCTCGGCGCCACGGCGCAGGACCGGGTCATCTCCTACCTGCCTCTGGCCCACATCACCGAGCGCGTCTACATCGAAGGCACCGCCTTCTACAGCGGCGGCACCGTCTACTTTGTCGAAGCCCTGGACACCTTTGTCGACGACGTCAAAGTGGCCCAGCCCACTTTCTTCCTGTCGGTACCGCGACTCTGGACCCTGTTCCAGAAGAACATCATTGATAAGGTTGGCGCGTCCAAGCTCGACCTGCTGCTCAAACTGCCGATCATCAGCGCCCTGGTGGCCCGCAAGATCCGCACCCAGCTGGGCCTCAACGCAGCCAAGGTGCTGGGCTGTGGTTCCGCCCCGGTATCCCCCGCGCTGCTGCACTGGTATCGCAAAATCGGCATGGACATCACCGAAGCCTGGGGCATGACCGAGAACGGCGCCTACGCCACCCTCAACTTCCCCTACCGCCCCGATAAGGTCGGCACTGTGGGCAAGCCCGGTACTGAGTGCGAAGTGAAGATTGGCGACAATCAGGAGTTGCTGTTCAAGAGCCCCGGCCTGTTTACCGAGTACTACAAAAACCCGGAAGCCACCGCCGAAGCCTTTACCGAAGACGGCTTCTTCCGCACCGGCGACCAGGCCACCATCGATGACGAGCAGTTCGTCACCATCACCGGCCGGGTCAAAGACAACTTCAAGACCGCCAAGGGTAAGTTTGTGGCGCCGGTGCCACTGGAGCGCAAGCTGGCCCAGAACAACCACATCGAGCTGGTGTGCGTGATCGGCTCCGGCCTGCCCTACCCGGTGGCGCTGGTGCAGTTGTCCGAAGGCGCCAGCCTGATGCCCCGTGACGAGGTGCGCCAGTCGCTGGCGGAGACCGCCGACATGGTCTCCGGCCAGATGGAGAGCCACGCGACCCTGGGTGGCGTTCTGGTGGTCGCTGAGCCCTGGGATGTGGAGAACGAAGTGCTGACCCCGACCCTGAAGATCAAACGCCATGTTCTGGAGCAGCGCTTCAGTGATCGCGTCGCCGGTCTTAAGGGCAATAAAGTGATGTGGGAAGCCGAACTCTAAGGGGCTGATCCCACAGGCGCGGGCTGCTATTATCTGATCATATTTACAGTATTTTCGGATCGCCGCCCGTGACCACATCCACACCGGCTTCGGTGGACAAACTCAACACCCTGCCCGTCACCACCCTCAAGGGGGTGGGTGACAAGCTGGCGGAGAAACTGCTCCGCCTGGGGGTTCGCAGTGTCGGCGACCTGCTTCTGCACCTGCCGCTGCGTTACGAAGACCGTACCCGCATCTGGCCCGTCGCCGCCCTGACGCCGGGCCAGAATGCCACTGTCGAGGGCGAAGTCCTCTCCGCCAACGTCAGTTATGGCAGACGCCGCCGCATGACCGTGCAGCTGGCCGACGGCAGCGGCACCATCAGTCTCCACTTCTTCAACTTTGCTCTGGCCCAGAAGGACAGCTTCGTGGTCGGCGCCCGGGTGCGCGCCTTTGGCGAAGCCCGCGCGGGCATGCGTCATATTGAGATGGTGCACCCGGAGTACCATGTTCTGGGCGAACATACCCACCCTCTGCTGGAGGAGAGCCTGACCCCGGTTTATCCCACCACCGAGGGATTGAAGCAGGCGATTCTGCGCAAATTGACCGACGAAGCCCTGACTCTGCTGCGTCATCACCCGCTGCCGGAATTGCTGCCGGAGGGGCTCTATCCACATCAGCTGCCCCTGTCGGATGCCCTGCACTTTATCCACCGCCCACCGCCGGACGCCAGCCTGACCCAACTGGAGTCCGGGGAGCACCCGGCCCAACAGAGACTGGTGATGGAGGAGCTGCTGGCCCAGAACCTGTCGATGCTGAAACTGCGGGCGGACTCCGGCAGCCATAAGGCCCTGCCTCTGCAACCGGACACCAACCTGCTGCAGCGCTTCCTCGCCGCCCTGCCATTCCAGCCCACCGGGGCCCAGCAGCGAGTGGTCAACGAGATTGCCGCCGACCTGAACCAGAGTGAACCCATGATGCGACTGGTTCAGGGCGATGTGGGCTCTGGCAAGACTCTGGTGGCCGCTCTGGCCGCCCTGCACGCCATCTCCCAGGGCTATCAGGTGGCGCTGATGGCCCCCACCGAGCTGCTGGCCGAGCAGCACGCCCAGGCCTTCGCCAACTGGTTTGAGCCCCTGGGCCTGCCGGTGGCCTGGCTGGCCGGAAAACTGAAGGGTAAAGCCCGGGAAGCCGCACTGGAGCGCATCGCCAGTGGCGAAGCCCGTATGGTGGTGGGCACCCACGCCATCTTCCAGAGTCAGGTGGCGTTCCACCACCTCGCGCTGGTGATTGTCGATGAGCAACACCGCTTTGGCGTGCACCAGCGCCTGACCCTGCGTGAGAAGGGGCTGAAGGACGGCTGTTACCCGCACCAGCTGATCATGACTGCCACCCCGATCCCCCGCACCCTGGCGATGACCGCCTACGCCGATCTCGATGTTTCGGTGATCGACGAGCTGCCGCCCGGCCGGACCCCCATCACCACGGTGGCGATCCCGGACAGTCGCCGCGACGACGTGGTCGAACGGGTGCGACAGGCGTGCAGCAATGGCCGCCAGGCGTATTGGGTTTGTACTCTGATTGAAGAGTCCGAAGTCCTGCAGTGCCAGGCCGCCGAAGACACTGCCACCGAGTTGGCCGAGCGGTTACCGGAGCTGAACATCGGCCTGGTACACGGCCGCATGAAGGCGGACGAAAAGCAGCAGGTGATGAACGCCTTCAAAGCCAATGAACTGCACCTGCTGGTGGCCACCACGGTGATCGAGGTGGGGGTGGATGTGCCCAATGCCAGCCTGATGATCATCGAAAACCCGGAGCGCCTGGGGCTGGCCCAGCTGCATCAGCTTCGGGGCCGGGTGGGCCGGGGCGCCGTCGCCAGCCACTGTGTGCTGCTGTTCCATCCACCGCTCTCCAAAACCGCCCAGTCCCGCCTGGGGGTGCTGCGGGAGAGCAATGACGGTTTTGTTATCGCCCAGCGCGACCTCGAGATCCGCGGCCCCGGCGAGGTGCTTGGCACCCGTCAGACCGGCCTGGCAGACCTCAAGATCGCCGACCTGGTGCGCGATGCCGCGCTGATCCCACAGGTTCAGCGATTGGCCCAGCACCTGATGGACCGCTACCCTTCCCGGGTGCCCGCCATCATCGATCGTTGGCTCGGTGGACGAGAAATTTACAGTCAGGCCTGAGGATGTCACTGGACAGACTCAGGGATTTGACCAAAATGGTAGGAACAATCAGGGAGATAGGATCTTAAGATGTATCAAGATGACGACGCGAAGCGCAACGGTACCAATCAGATGGCCATGGTGCTGGTGATCCTGGTGATCCTGGCCTGTGGTGGCGCCTGGTATTTCTTTATGCGCGACAGCCAGGCCCCGACGCCAACCGAGCCTGTCCCTGCCCTGCCGGCCCCTGAGCCGACACTGCCGGAGCAGCCCCTGCCCGCCGAGCCTGTGCCGGAGCCGATCCCGGAACCGGAGCCTGAGCCGGAACCGATCCCGGAACCCACCCCCGAGCCGATGCCCGAGCCCGATCCGCTGCCGCCCCTGAACGACAGCGACGATTTTGCCAAAGAGCAGATCAATGCCGTCAGCGATGGTATGCAGCTGGGTGGTGCGCTGCAGGACGACAACTTGGTGCGTCGTTTCGTGGTGTTTGTCGACAACCTGGCCGGTGGCGAGGTGATGCGTCAGCAGGGGCCGTTCACCCCGCTGAAGGACAACTTCAAAGCCCTGGAGATGAACGGCAAGTTCTATCTCGACCCTGAGGGCTACCGCCGCTTCGACCAGTACGCCGAGTTCCTCTACCGACTGGATGAAACCAAGCTGCGTGACCACTTTATGCTGGTTGAACCGCTGATGGAGAGTGCCTTCCAGGAGCTGGGTTACGGCGCCGGTCAGTTCCGCTCCGCCATCGTTGATGGCATGGACGAGCTGCTGGCCGCTCCCGAGTACGACACCCCGCTGGAGCTGCTGAGCCACAGCGTTAACTACCAGTTTGCTGACCCGGCCATCGAGGAGCTCAGCGACGCTCAGAAGGTGATGATCCGCATGGGCCCCGATAACGCCCGCAAGGTCAAATCACTGCTGCGCCGCTTTAAGGCCGCCCTCAACGAGTAACGGGCAACAGACAGAAAAACCGGCCATCAGGCCGGTTTTTTTATGGCTCGGAGGGCACAACGGGCAGCACCACAAACCGACCTTCAAAGCGGGCAGCCTGGCCCAGTGTCACCGTCAGTGACACCCGGGCATTGCGGCCCTCCCGCAGTGCCGACAGGTCGACGGCTTGCGCCGTGCAGCGGCATTGGGGAGCCTCAGTGACCGGCTTGCGGTAGTGGATTTGTCCCTCCGCCAGAACAATGTCCCCCGCCAGCCCCTGGGCCTGCAGCGCCAGCCAGACCCGGCCCCAGCCGGTCAGCGTGGCGTGACTGTAGATGCTGCCGGCAAACATGGTGCCGTGCAGATTCTGGTTGGCCGCGAAATCCGCCTCAGTGGTGAGGGTGTCGCCATCAAAGTCGGTGGCGCGGATCCCCATCTGCGCCGCAATGGGAATGGTGCTGTGCCACAGCGCGGTCAGCTGCTGAATCCATTGAGTGTGCATCATCTTCTCCAATCAACCGGCGCCAGATTAGCGGATCTGGGCCGCAAAACTGCACTGACCATTGGACATTCCCTCGCCAGCGATGGCACGGTAGCCTCTCCCTGCCCCAAGGACGTTTTGCATATGGATCAAGGCTCTGCCGCCCGTCAGGAACTGTTGGTGTTCTCCCTGGCCCACAACCAGCTGTTCGCCTTCTCCACTCTGAAGGTGCGCGAAATCGTCACCCTCAGTCAGTTTAACCGCCTGCCCGGCAGCCATCCGGCCATCGCCGGCACCCTGACCCTGCGCGGTGAAACCCTGGCAGTGGTCGACCTGAACCGCGCCATCGGCCTGACCGGGGAGCCGCCGCAAAGCGTGGTGGTCTGCGAGATTCAGGGCACACTCTATGGCTTGCTGGTGGGCACCATTGAGGCGATTCATGCGGTGGAAATTGCCGCCATCGCTGCACTGCCCAAGGGGCTGGGCCAACGCACCTTCAGCAGCGCCGTATTCCGGGATGAGCAGAACCGCCTGGTTCAACTGCTGGACCTGGAGCGCATTGTCGGCGAGATCCATCCCGGTGACACCACCATCCCCGCACTCGACCCGGCCAGCCTGGCCCGCATTCGCGCCCAGAAAATCCTGATCTGCGACGACTCCCGTTTCGCCCGCAAGCAGATGGCCCGCGCGCTGGAGGCGCATCAAATCGATTATCTCAGCGCCCCCAATGGCCGGGCGGCACTGAGCGTGCTCAAGCGCGAGGCCGACGCCGGCACACCGGTGCAGATCCTGGTTTCAGACATTGAGATGCCGGAACTGGATGGCTACCAACTGGCGCTGTCGGTGCGCGCCGATGACCACCTGCGCCCGGCTTACGTGATCCTGCACAGTTCGCTGAATCCGGTGATCTGCGAGCGCATCACCCAGGCGGCGGGCGCCAACGAGGGGTTAACCAAGTTCGACCCGCACGCCCTGCTGGCCGCCATCGGCCGCGGTGCCGGCGCCTGAATCAGGCGCGCAGGGAGAAGGTCACCGGACCGTCGTTGGTCAGGGAGACCTTCATATCGGCGCCAAACTGGCCGGTTTCCACCGCCATGCCCTGGCTGCGGCAATAGGCCACAAAGGCTTCATAGAGGCGCTCAGCCTCGCTGGGGTGGGCGGCACTGGAGAAGCTGGGACGCAGCCCCTTCTCAGTGTCAGCCGCCAGGGTAAACTGGCTTACCACCAATAAGCGCCCGCCCGCCTGCTGCACATTCAGGTTCATCTTGCCGTCGGCATCGGAGAAGATGCGGTACTTCATCACCTTGTCCGCCAGCTTACGCAGGCGCGCTTCATCGTCGTCACGCTCCACCCCCAGCAGCACCAGCAGACCGCCCTCAATGGCGCCAATGGTTTCTCCGGCCACCACAACCCGGGCCTCACTCACTCGTTGGATCAGGGCGATCATCGCACCAGCACTCCTCATAACCCCATAAAAAAACCGGGCCATCATCGCTGGCCCGGTTTCAAACTGCAAGCTTGGCTCAGGCGCCGAAACGCACCTCTTTAGCGGCCGGCGTGGCCTGAGGGAAGGCTTCACGCAGCGCCCGCAGACCGGCGTCGGTCCAATCCATAAAGCGGGTCAGTTCCTCGACGCTGATGGTGTCGACAAAGGTGGCGGCACCCCGCACTTCCACCCCGCGGCCCTCTTCGATCAACACGAACTTGGCAAAGTCCATGCGCTGGTTCAGCTGGCCGATCAACAGCAGCAGCTCCGGGGTCTGCGCCAGGTCGGGGTGCAGCACGTAATACTTGGTGATGACGATGCGGTCGAGGCCATCTTCAGTCAGCTTCGGCTGCATCATAAAGTGGCTGTTGTCGTACTCCACCATCAGGCTCTGACCACTGACCCGCTGCACCTTGTACTGCTTGTCGGTCAACGCCGTCACCAGCGCGTCAGTGGCTTCCTGGTTGGTCTTACCCGCCAGGTCCAGCATGGTGCCGGACGAGGTCAGGGAAGCACAACCGCCCAGCAGTGCGGTGGAGAGCAGCACAGCGGCAATGGATCGTTTCATGATGACTCCTTGTCGTTCAGGTGAAAGTGCTCCGGCAGTGCTGCGGTGATTTCCGCCCCCAACAGCACGATGAGCCAGGACAGGTAGACCCAGAGAAACAGGATCGGAATGGTGGCCAAGGCACCATAGATCGCCTCATAAGAGGGAAACTGGGTCACGTACCAGGCAAAGCCCCGCTTACCCGCCTCAAACAGCAACGCCGCCACAAAGGCACCGATCACCGCATGGTGGAAGCGCACCCGGGTATTGGGCACCAGCAGGTACAGCAGAGCAAAGGCACTCACCGACAACAGGAACGGCAAGCGCGCAATCAGGAAAGCATAGGCGCCACTGAGGCCGGTGTCAGAGAACAGCTTCATCGACACCAGATAGGAGGTCACGGCGATGCTGGCGCCCATCAGCATCGGCCCCAGGGTCAGGATCATCCAGTACATGGAGAAGGAGTAGATGGCACGACGCCGGGTCTTCACCCGCCAGATGCGGTTCAGGGCCTTATCGATGTTGCTGATCAACATCAGGGCGACCACTGCCAGAAACAGCACCCCTACCGCCGTCATCCTCGACGCGTTATCCACGAACTGGCTCAGGTAGAGCTGCACGGTTTCCCCGGCAGTGGGGACAAAGTTGTTGTAGACGAAGGCTTCCAGATCGGCTCGCACACCGGCAAAACCGGGGAACGCCGAGAACACCGACAACACCACCGCCAGCATCGGCACCAGCGACAGCAGAGAGACATAAGCCAGGTGACCCGCCGTCACTTGGAGCCCATTTTCGCCAACTCGGCGCCACAGATAGGGGAAAAAGCCCAGCACCTCGCGCCAGCTCAACTGCATCAGTTGGCGCACCCAGTCCTGTAACCGGTTCATCTATGCTTCCAATTCAAAGGTTATGGCGGCAGCATACAACATTGGACCAACATTTACTTATTGTTGTACTTCGCGTTATTCGCTCTGGCGAGACGCATTGAGGAGGGGGTTATGACCCAACAAGGTTCCGCCGGAAACGTGCTGGCCGCCATCTGCAGTTTCTTTATTGCTGGCCTGGGCCAGCTGGTTCAGGGCCGCATTCTGGCGGCGTTCCTGTTCTTTATCTTTGTCGGCGGTTTCTATGCCCTGGCGGCGGTGTTGTACGTCCCCTTTATCATCGCCATCCCGCTGCACATCTGGTGCATCGTCGACGCTGCCCGCTATCGCGGTTAAGGAGCTCATTGTGAGAGTGTTACCCTTGCTGTTTGTTCTGGCCCTGACCGGTTGTCAGAGCGCTTATTACGCCGCTGCTGAGCAGGTGGGCTACCACAAGCGGGAGATTCTGGTGGACCGGGTTGAAGACGCCCAGGAGAGCCAGCAGGAGGCGCAGGAGCAATTCAGCTCGGCGCTGGAGCAGATGAAAACCCTGATCAATTTCGACGGCGGCGATCTGGAAGCGGCCTACGACAAAGTGAAGGGCGAATATGAAGACTCCGCCGATGCCGCCGCCGACGTCAGCAGCCGCATCAACGCCGTGGCCGATGTAGCCGAAGCGATGTTCGATGAGTGGGAAGACGAGTTGGCGCAGTACCAGTCCGCCAGCCTGCGCCGTGACAGCGAATCTCAGCTGCGCGACACCCGTCGCCGCTACGACGCCATGCTGCGGGCGATGCGTCAGGCCGAGGACAAGATGGAGCCGGTGCTGAAGCGACTCAAGGACAATGAGCTCTACCTGAAACACAACCTGAATGCCCGCGCCATCGGTGCCGTGGGTAAAGAGTTCGGGGTGCTGGAGCAGGAGGTGGAGCGGGTGATCGCCGAGATGAACCGGGCCATTGCCGAGTCCGACAAATTTATCCAGACCCTCAACCCCTGAGCCGATTTCCCATTAAAAAAGCGGGCCAACAGGCCCGCTTTTTTGTGCTTACTCAATGCCTGCGGCTTTCAGCACTTCGCTGAACGGCAACCACTTAAAGTTGTGGAACCCATCCGGCATCCGGTTGCGGCCATCCTGAACCACCAGCATACCACTGGCCCAGCCGCCACTGCCGACCGGAGCCGCTGTCACCGCCAGCCCATCGGTTTCCGCGGAGCCGTCGATGCCCGCCTTCAGATGGTTACCGATGCGCATGCGGCCGCGGTAGGCGTAGGGGGGCTCGCTGTCGTACAGCACGTAGCTGTCATTGCCCTGGCTGGATACCACCAGGTAGCCCTTATCACCGTGGTAAAGGTCCATCCCCTCCACATCCGCCACCAGATTGGGGCCCACTTCGGCAATCATCACACCTTGGCTGTCGCCATCCGGACGGGCATCAAACAACCAGATCCCGGCATCCTCCTCGCCCGCAAACAGGCGGTGAGCCCGGTCATCCGCCACACAGCCTTCAGGCTGACTGGGTAACCAGAGACGGCGCAGCTCGGTGGCACGCAAGACCTCATCGCGCCAATCCAATCGATACTGCACCATCTCACCGGACTTACCGTTAGCGATCACATGCAGCTCATCGTTCGCCGGCTGGTACAGGCAGAGACCGTAGATCTCCTCGATGTCTGTGGGCAGGTCGGGCAGCAGCGCGAGTTCGCCTTCAGCATCGATCAGAAACGGTGTCAGCGTATCCCCATCGCGGTTACTGGCCACCCCCACATCCCGAAGCTGCCCCCCCAGTTTTACCCCCTGGCGGATGTCGACGTTATTCACCCGCCCTACCGCCAAGGCCTGCACGGTGTTGCCGGCCATATCGAAACTGAGCAGGCCCCAGCGCTTGTTGGTGCCGATAATGCGGCTGCGCTCCGGGTGGGTGGGATGCACCCAGATGGCCGGATCATCCATGGTGTCACCGGGGCGGTCCGCCACATCGGACTCCACCCAGGCCGGAGCCTCGGCAATGGCATCGACCGGCTCCAGTGGTGTCACCCCCCGGGTCTTCAGGGGCTGCCAGACGTACCGGCCACGCTCATCGTCATAGGCCAGGGCCTGGCCAGCGGCCACCGCCAATCCCTCCCATTCGCCGTGGTCGTCAAAGCGCACCCCGGTGCGGTTACCGTCACCGTCATACAGATGGCCACTCTCGTCCAGCAACCACAAGCCGCGCTGTTCATCGATGCTGATGGCGGTCAGCCCGGCGTCCGGCATCGCCAGCAGCAGTTCCCGCTCCAGCGGCGCATGGGAGGCGGCGGGATAACGCCAGACCCCCGCTGAGGCGTCCACCACCAGCAGTTGCTGGGCGGCGCTGTCAACGGCACAAGCACTGGCATCCGGCGGCACCGGCAACGTGCGCATCAGGGTTGGTTGCCAGTGACGGCCACTTTGCATCAGCCACTGCTCGGCCCAGCCCCGCTCACCACCAATCCAGGCATACAGCGAGTCGGAGTCGGCGTGACGTTGCAGGCACAACCACTCCACCTGAAACGTCCGTTGCGGCAACGGGGACAGCGCCTGCGCCCCGGTCGCGGTGAGCTTCACCGGCACTACCCGGTCCTCGGTCAGCTCGATGGTCAGAGCAAGATCTGCGGCCACCGCCAACGCTTCAAACCGGCCGGGCAATACCGTACGGGTTTGGTCCCCCTGCTGCCAGACCAGACCCTCCCGTTCGCTGGCCAGTAACCAACCATCCTGATAGCGGGCCCCTTGGCTGCCCTGCTCTACGGCCTCTGCCGGGCTCATCCACAGGGCCAGCATCGCAGCCCCAATTGCATTCCATTTCACTGTCTCTGCTCCGTTAGAAATTGGTGTACTGCACGCCCAGCTGGAAGGTCCGCCCATACTGTTCGTACTGGGCGTTGTAGCTGCTCTGGCCGGTGTAGGTGTAGAAGGGCTCATCGGTCAGGTTGATGGCCTTGAAGTAGACGATAAAGTCGGTGGTGACGAAGCCCTTGGCAACCAGATCCCACTGCAGGTGCTCATCCTCGTAGATGTCGAAAGCGGCATCGTCCAGCGCGTCCACTTCCACCAGATACTCGGACTTGTAGGCGGCGGACAGACGCAGGCTGACGTAGGCGTTTTCATACCCCAGCGACACGTTGGCGGTCAGGTCAGACTGGCTCGGCAGCGGAATGTCCCGCCCCTGGCGCTGGCCGTCATCAACCCAGTCGATGCGGGCGGTGGAGTCGCTCCAGGTGGCATTGGCGCTGAACAGCAGGCCCTGCAGCGGTTCCGGCAGAAAGGTAAACTGCTGAACGTAGGCCAGCTCGGCACCGTACAGTTCGGCGTCATCCCCGTTGACGAAGGTGTCCGCCACCGCAAAGTCGGTGTAGGCGCCCCAACCGCCGAGGTCGGCGCGGTAGATAAAGTTCTCGATGTCCTTGTAGAACAGGTTGGCGGACAGCACGCTGACGCCCCCCAGGTAGTGCTCAATCGCCAGGTCCCAGTTCATCGATTCCAGGGATTGCAGCTCAGGGTTACCAAAGGCCACCTCCAGATCACCGTCGTCCTCTTCAATCAGGAAGCCCGGCGCCAACTGACCAAAGGTGGGACGCACCAGAGTGTTGCTCCAGGCACCACGGATCTGGGTTTTCTCCCCCAGTTGATACTTCAGGTGCACACCGGGCAGCCAGTGCTCTTCGTCGTTCTCCACCCGCACCGGCTCAAAGGCTTCGGTCACATCGTTATAGCCATAACCCCGGGCATCGCGGTCCACCCGTTCGTAACGCACCCCGGCCAACAAGCGCAATTGACCCACATCCAGATGGCCCATCAGGTAACCGGCTGCCAGGTCTTCATCGATGTCAAAATCGTTGATGGTGGACTCCACCTCGTCCAGCGCGTCATCGGCACTCAGGCTGTTGACCAGCTCCCACACGCCAGCGCTTTCGATGCCCGGACCAAACCGGCCAAGTTGGTAGTCCAGTTCACTGCCGGCGTAACCCACCATCGACAGTCGCGCCGGGTCTACACCCTGCTCTTCAAAGTCTTCGTAGATCCAAACGGTTTCACGATTGCGTTTTTCACGGGCGCTGTACTTGCCGCCAAACTGGATGGCACCCGGATAGCGGTTCAGGCCCAGATCGCGGGAGACGTCAAACTTCCCTTCAGCCAGAGTATCCCGGGCAGCGCTTTCGCCAATCTCCACCTCAGCAAGCTCAAACTCAGCGGGGTCATAGAACGCATCCGGGGCGGTCAGGCGGATGTCCCGGGTGCCCTGGTAACCCACATCCTCAACACCCGCCTCAAACTTGGCGCCATCGATAAATCGCGGTTTGTCGGCTTCAGCCCGACTCCAGCTGCCCTGATAGTTGAGGGTCCAGCGCTCGCCACGCCATTCTCCACCCCCTACCAGCGAGGCGATCTCCTGCTCCTCGGTACGGGACTTCAGTTCTCGGGTCACATCGGCGGGCGCAGCACTGTCCTGGGGTTGCCCCTCCTCCCACTCCACCACGTTGGCGTTACGGGTTTCATCATCGGTAAAGCGGCTGTAGAGAGTGCGCAGATAGAGGTCATTGTTGTCGTTGGGACGAAAATCCAGATTGACCCCGACCCCGAGACGCTCGCGTTGGATCTGGTAGTCCCGCTGCTCCACCTCTTCCAGCAGGGCAGCATCATCAAAGTCCCACTTACCACCGGTTTCAACGTTGTCGGAGCCGAACTCACGGTCATACCAGCTCAGGGCCAGCGCCATGCCAACCTTATCGTCTGCATAGCGGTCACTGTAGGTGGCCGCCAGCTTGGGGCTGGTGTTCTCGGTCTGACTGTCGTAGCTGCCTTCAGCACTGAGGTTGAGGTAGGTGTCGTCGCGGTCAAAGGCGGACAGACTCTTGACCTCAACGGCACCACCAAGGGAGTCCGCGTCCATGTCCGGGGTCAGGGTTTTGGTTACCTCCAGAGTTTCCAGCAGATCGGAAGGAATGACGTCCAGCGCCACGGCCCGGCGGTCATTCTCCGGCGCCGGCAGGCGGGCTCCGTTCATCGATACCGCGTTGTAGTCCGGTGCCATACCCCGTACCCGAACAAAGCGGCCTTCGCCCTGGTCACGCTCAATCGACACCCCCGGCACCCGTTGCAGGGCTTCACTGACGTTGGTGTCCGGGAACTGGCCCAGCGCATCCGCACTGATCACGCTGACCAGATTGTCGGCTGCGCGCTGACGGTTAAGGGAGCGACTCAACGAGCCGCGCTGGCCCACCACCTCAATCCGCTCGGTGGGGCCGGTCAGGGTGACACTCTGGCGCAGGGTCTGCTCGTCCACCACATCGATCACCAGTCGGGCGCTGCCCGCCCCGAGGTAATCCACCACCAGGGTGTATTGGCCCGGAGCGACCTGAGGAAACAGAAATCGCCCATCCCGGCCGGCGGACTGGGACAGTCCCAGCTCCTCAATCTTCACCTGGGCCCCGGCCAGTGGCAGGCGGCTGTCGGCATCCGTTACCTGTCCCTCAACGCGTCCTGCGGCGTTTACGCTGGCGCACAAACCGGCACCGAGCAGCAGCAGGTAGGTGTTCAACTTCCACATGTTGGCTTCCTTGAAATTGGCTGCGATTCACGCCGGGGCAAGCTAGTGAGAGCAGATGACGAAGCCGTGACACTTTTTATTAACATCCTGTCGGAATGGGCCTTTTTGGTGGATCCCCGCCGGACCTGAGCCAATTTGCCCCGGCCCCACCGGCGCGCCACCGTGGTCTGAATCGGCCTCAGTCCACTCGCGCCGCTTTATGACAGTCGCGACGCCATATCGGCTGAGCCGATTTGCCCCACCCCGCTGTCGCAAAAGCGTCACACGCCAACGTTACTTTGCTGGGCAGATAAGGAGATCGTGATGGAACGAACACGCACCCTGCGCATCATCGGGCTGTGGATAGCACTGATGCTTGGCATCAGCGCACTGGTTCTGGCCCGGGCGGACGCCAAGCCATTGGCCATTTGGGATTGGTGGGACATTGCCCTGGAAACCAGTCTGCTGGTGCTGATCAGTACCTGGCTGGTGATGGTGGCCCAAGCCCGTCCCGGTGGCCGAATCACCCGTTGGCTGCTGGCCGGATTGCTGGCATTCGGTTGCGGTTCAGTGGTGGACCTGTTGGATGAGTTTGTCCGCCTCGACACTCTGCCAACCGGGTTTGCCCTGCTGGAGAAAGGCCCGGTGCCCCTGGGCCTGATCAGCCTGACCATTGGCTTGTGGGGCTGGCGTAAGGAGCAGCTGCGCATCAATCAGCAACTGCGAACCCGGGAGCAGTTCCTGCGGGAAGCCGACCACATCGACCCCCTGACCCAACTGTGCGATGCCCGTACCTTTGACGCGCACCTGCAGCGCCTTGCCCAGAAAGGCACCTCCTGCAGCGTCATGATGCTGGACCTGGATCAGTTCCACCGCTTCAACCACGACCACGGCATGGCCGCCGGCGATGAATTGCTGCACCGGTTCAGCCACGCCCTGGCGAACGAAGTCCGCCACTGTGACCTGATCTGCCGCTACGCCGGAGACCGCTTTGTGGTGCTGCTGCCCCGCTGCCCGGCTTCCCTGGCCGCAGCCCTGGCCGAACACCTCAGGCAGCAGCTGCCGGAGCCTCGGATCAGCGTGACTGCGGTGTACCTGTATCGGGGCGAGGGGCCTTTCGAGGCCCAGTCGCTGCTGGCCGAGCTGAACCAGCGGATGATCGATGCCAAAGCGCATCGGCAATGGGCGAAGGCAGGCTGAATGAAGCGGCTGGCGCTGTGGCAGGACAAGTGCATGGATGGTCAGCTGCTGCCGCTGGGGCTTTGGCAACTGTTTCGCCTGCGCCAGTTGGACGGCGAAGCGCTGTTGCGTGGCACCGGCCTGTTTGCCACCGACCTGCAGCACCCTGGCCTGCGGGTATCGCCACGCCAGCTCTGCGCCCTGCTCAGCAACGCCCGCAAACTGTGGCCGGGGGATGATCTGGCTTTTCTGTTGGGCCAGCACTGGCTGCCCAGCCAGAGTGGTGCCCTGACCAATGGCCTGCTTTGTGCGCCGGATCTCGAGCGGGCGCTGAGCTTTTGGGGTCGTTACCACTGGCTCAGCCAACCCTGGCTACGGCCCACCCGCTGGCATCAGGATGATCACAGCCATTGGCAACTGCAGCTCGACCTGGGGTTGCAGACTCATCATCAATTTCTGCTGGAACTTGCCCTCAGCACCCTGACCGCCACCGCTAAGCGCCTTTCACCGCAGCCACTCCACTTTCACATCCAGCTGCCCTACCCGGCGCCGGCCCATCCCCACCATTACTGGAAATACCTGGGCCCGGAGGTGCAGTTTGGCGCCGCCATGACCCGCATCAGCCTGCCCCGGGTTGAGCTGCAGCGCCCCCTGCCTGGCGCCGATCTGGCGGGGTTCCAGCTGGCCTGGCGCCAATGCCGGCAACGGCTTCAGGCCGAACCCTGGCAGCGGGGCCTGCCCGCCGCCGTGCTGGCCCGGCTTGAGCGCCCCCAGCATCAGGGCGATGCGCTGCCTCAGGTCGCCAAAGACCTGGCCACCAGCCCCGCGACCCTGAAGCGGCGGCTTAAAGCGTTTGGGCTGGCGT
The DNA here is from genome assembly GCF_000148645.1 of Ferrimonas balearica DSM 9799. NCBI lineage: Bacteria > Pseudomonadati > Pseudomonadota > Gammaproteobacteria > Alteromonadales > Ferrimonadaceae > Ferrimonas > Ferrimonas balearica. The sequence goes on along the minus strand of NC_014541.1, from coordinate 117,231 downwards.
TCCAGCCCCTGCAGGATCAGGCCCGGCTGGGGCAGGCCCTGTATCTGCTCAGCATTCAGGGCGCCGCCAACGCCGATGTGGCCCGCCAGCTTCAGTTCGCCGACGGCGGCAATTTCCGTCGCTCCTTCAAGCGCTGGACCGGGCTGCTGCCCAGCCAATTCTCCCGGTTAACCTGATTACCCGGTCATTTGGTCCCGGTTCAGTCATCACGCACTACCCTTGTTGGACGGCGGTTTAACCCGCTGATTTTGTGATCGGATTAACGCGAGACTGGACCATCCCTCCCTATGATGGGATGTTGTCAGTGCGAACGCGCTGTCGTCCCGGCATTTTGCCGCAGAGCGCACTAATCCGTTTACTCGGCAGTGCCAGCAAGAAAGGAACCGACCGCCTCGATGAAACCCACCGTCAGCGGCAACTCAGGCTGCCAGCTCAGCCTGACCCAGCGTAATGGCGTTATCGTGGTGCAGAAGCGCGCCACCACCGCCGCCTACGCGCCCCGACTGCGTGCCCAAATCGACAAACAGCGCTGCGCCGCCCGCCGCAATCGCCTGCCCGGCGTACACATCCCCGCAATCGTTGCTGAGCAACCCTCCCCTCAGGGCTACTGCGCCTGGATGGAGTACCTGAACTATCAGGATTACAGCCAGTTCTTTGCCACCGCTTCGCTGGCCAAACTCGACCGGCTGGCGCGCCACCTTATCGATTTTATTGAAGCGGAACTGGCAGAAGCGACGCTGACGGAAGTGCCCGCCCAACACTTTCTCGACAAGCTGGATGCCATCGCCCGGCAACTGCCCGGGCTGGCCAATCGCGATGCTAAGCAGGCGCAACTGGCCGCTCTGGCCCGCCGGGTCAAGGCGCAGCCGGTGGTGCTGCCACTGGGCCCCAACCATGGCGACCTCACTCTGGCCAACCTGATGGTCAGCCAGGACGCCAGCCGCATCGGCCTGTTCGACTTCCTCGACAGCTATCTGGACTCTCCGCTGGTGGACATCGCCAAGGTGCGACAGGACACCCAGTTTCACTGGTCACGGCTGATGACCCGGGCCCGCATCGACCGCGCCCGCTACCGCATCGTGATGCGCTACCTCGACCAGCAGATCGACCAGCACTTCCACGCTTACCCCTGGTATCGCCAGCACTACACCCTGATTCAGGGCATCAACATCGCCCGCATCTTCCCCTATGAACACCAGCCCCAGGTGTCCGACTTCACCCACAACACCCTCACTCAACTTGGTTTTTAGCCTATGAACATCATCATCCCCATCGCCGGCCGCTCCTCCCGTTTTCCCGATATGAAACCCAAGTGGATGCTGACCCATCCCCAGGGGGACTTTATGGTGGTGGAGGCGATCAAGGGGCTCGACCTGAGTAACGTGCGACGCATTGTGTTGGTGGGGCTGGCGCAGCATGAGCAGGAGTACGGGTTTGTTGCGGCGCTGACCGCCCAGTTTGAGGCCCTGGGGATCGACGACCGGGTCGAATTTGTGCTGCTGGAGGCGCAGACCCGCCATCAGCCGGAAACCGTCGCCCGCGCCATTGAGCAGGCCCACATCGAGGGGCCCATCTACATCAAAGATTCCGACAACTACTTTGTGGACACCCCGCGGCCGGGCAACCTGGTGGCCTGCTACGACCTGCATTCGCTGGACAACGTCAACGCCCGCAACAAGAGCTATCTGGAAGTGAACGCCGATGGCCACATCATCAACATCGTCGAAAAGCAGATCGTCTCCAGCACCTTCTGCGTCGGTGGCTACGGCTTTGCCGATGCGGCTCAGTTTATGGCCTGCTTCGAGCGCCTGCAGGCGGAGCCGGACCTCTACCTGTCCCACATGATTTTCCAGATGGTGTCCGATGGGGAGACCTTTGGCCATCAGCTGGTGAGCGACTACGTCGACTGGGGCACCATCAAGGAGTGGAACGCCTACAAGGCCCACTACTCCACGCTGTTTGTGGACCTCGACGGCACTCTGGTGCGCAACTCGGCCCAGTTTACCGAGCCCAAGTGGGGCACCACCGAGGCGATCGCCGACAACGTCGCAACGCTTAACGCCCTGCACGCCAGCGGCACCGTCCAGATCATCATCACCACCTCCCGCAAGGAGGCGTACCGTGACGTCACCGTGGCTCAGCTTGAACGGTTGGGGATCCGCTATGACCAGCTGATCATGGGGCTGGTGCATGGCCGACGTATCGTCATCAATGACTACGCCAAGTCCAACCCCTATAAGAGCTGCGACGCCATCAACATCAAGCGCAACAGCAGCGACCTCAAGGACAAACTGGAGGACTCCGTGGGCTTCCATATCGACCTGGGACAGCGCTGAACCCGATCAGCCCGGCACAAAAAAAGGCACCCCGTGGGGTGCCTTTTTTACCGCAAACCGGCCTTAGCCTTTTTTGCCTTCGCGGGAAGCGCGCTTACGATCGGATTCGGTCAGCAGCTTCTTACGGATACGGATGCTCTCCGGGGTCACTTCCACCAGCTCATCGTCGTCGATGAACTCGAGGGCACGTTCCAGAGTCAGCTGGATCGGCGGAGTCAGAACCTGAGCTTCGTCGGTACCGGACGCACGCATGTTGGTCAGCTGCTTACCCTTCAGGGCGTTTACGGTCAGGTCGTTGTCACGGCTGTGGATGCCGATCACCATACCTTCGTAAACCTCAGTACCGTGACCTACCATCAGGCGGCCACGCTCCTGCAGGTTGAACAGGGCGTTAGTCAGAGCTTTACCAGTAGCATTGGCAATCAGTACACCGTTGATGCGCTGGCCAATGTTGCCGCCTTTGTGCGGACCGTATTCGTAGAACGTGTGGTACAGCAGACCGGTGCCGGAGGTCAGGGTCATGAACTCAGTCTGGAAGCCGATCAGGCCGCGGGACGGCATGATGAAGTCCATACGGATACGACCTTTGCCGTCCGGAGACATGTCGGTCAGCTCAGCCTTACGCAGGCCCAGCTTCTCCATGATGGAACCCTGGTGGGCTTCCTCAACGTCAACGGTTACGGTCTCGTAGGGCTCTTGCAGCTCGCCGTCTACGGTGCGCATGATCACTTCCGGACGGGATACCGCCAGCTCGAAGCCTTCACGACGCATGTTTTCAATCAGAACGCCCAGGTGCAGTTCACCACGGCCGGACACTTTGAACTTGTCCGGATCATCGGTTTCTTCGACGCGCAGAGCCACGTTGTGCACCAGTTCTTTCTGCAGACGCTCCAGGATGTTACGGGAGGTCACGTACTTGCCTTCCTGACCCGCGAACGGGGAGGTGTTCACCTGGAAGGTCATGGTTACGGTCGGCTCGTCAACAGACAGGGCCGGCAGCGCTTCCACTTCGGTCGGGCAGCAAACGGTATCGGAGATCTTCAGTTCACCCAGACCGGAGATGGCGATGATGTCGCCAGCTTGAGCTTCACCCACTTCGTGGCGCTCCAGGCCCATGTAGCCCAGAACCTGGCCCACTTTGCCGTTACGGGTGATGCCGTTGGCACCATGTACGGTAACCTGCTGACCCACTTTAACGCGGCCACGGGAAACACGGCCTACACCGATAACGCCCACGTAGCTGTTGTAGTCCAGCTGGGAGATCTGCATCTGGAACGGACCTTCCGGATCCGCAGACGGCGGAGACACTTCGTCAACGATGGTCTGGAACAGGGCGGTCATGTCTTCAGCGGTCTCGCCCTCTTCAGCAGAGGCCCAGCCGTTCAGAGCAGAGGCGTACACCACTTTGAAGTCCAGCTGTTCGTCGGTCGCACCCAGGTTGTCGAACAGGTCAAACACCTGATCCATTACCCAGTCAGGGCGCGCGCCCGGCTTGTCGATCTTGTTGATAACCACGATCGGCTTCAGACCCTGAGCAAAGGCTTTCTGGGTTACGAAGCGGGTCTGCGGCATCGGACCTTCCTGCGCGTCAACCAGCAGCAGTACGGAGTCCACCATGGACAGAACACGCTCTACTTCACCACCGAAGTCGGCGTGTCCAGGGGTGTCCACGATGTTGATGCGGTAGTCATTCCATTTAATGGCGGTGTTTTTCGCCAGAATGGTAATGCCACGCTCTTTCTCCAGGTCGTTGGAGTCCATCACGCGCTCATCCAGGGCCACGCGGGCATCCAGGGTGCCTGATTGGGACAGCAGTTTGTCAACCAGGGTGGTTTTCCCGTGGTCAACGTGGGCGATGATCGCCACGTTACGCAAGTTCTCGATACTCATGATCTCTCCATGCAAAGGGGTACAAACGAAAAGACCCGATCTTGAGGAAAGACCGGGCGAACCCCTCCGCGGGGTAAATTCTGGGCGGCAAGTTTAATGGATAGCGATTAAAACTGCGACAAATACCGATGATTTACTTGTAAACATCGAAAGAGTGTTCCTGCTACACTGGCGAAATGCTCAAGGATTGTGCAGTTTAGAGGCACTCTCATGGCCCGTCAGGGATTTGGACCCGCCCCAATATCGACCATGCCCCGTTTTTGGGCGGCATGCGCACCACTTTGGTGCAAAGCAAGCCCTCCCCCCTGCACCAAATCAACTCAATTCCTTATTAATCAATGCCTTGCATTTTTGGCACGGCGTTCGCTTTGTTTTGGCCAGCTTGGTCAGAGCACACATTTGCCACTGGAGGTTTAGGGATGTCCATCGAAAACGTATTGAAACTGATTGAAGAGAACGACGTTAAGTTTGTTGATCTGCGCTTCACCGATACCAAGGGTAAGGAACAGCACGTGTCCATCCCGGTCAGCCAGATCGACGCCGACTTCTTCGAAGAAGGTAAGATGTTCGATGGTTCCTCCATCCAGGGCTGGAAGGGCATCAACGAGTCCGACATGATCCTGATGCCGGACCCGGCCACCGCCGTACTGTGCCCCTTCACCGATGAAGTGACCCTGAACGTCCGTTGCGACATCATCGAGCCGGCCACCATGGAAGGCTACGACCGCGACCCGCGCTCCATCGCCAAGCGTGCCAAAGCCTACATGCAGTCCACCGGCATCGCCGACGACTGTTTCTTCGGTCCCGAGCCGGAGTTCTTCCTGTTTGACGACGTGAAGTACAAAACCGACATGTCCGGTTCCATGTACAAGATTGACGCCGAAGAAGCGTCCTGGAACTCCGACAAAGACTACGAAGGCGGCAACAAAGGTCACCGTCCGGGCGTAAAAGGCGGCTATTTCCCGGTATCCCCGGTGGATTCTGCCCAGGACATCCGTTCTGCCATGTGTCTGGTACTGGAAGAGATGGGCCAGGTTGTTGAAGCCCACCACCACGAAGTGGCCACTGCCGGTCAGAACGAAATCGCCACCCGCTTCAACAGCATCGTTGAGAAAGCGGATGAACTGCAGGTACTGAAGTACGTGATCCACAATGTGGCCCACGTATACGGCAAGTCCGCCACCTTTATGCCGAAGCCGCTGGTTGGCGACAACGGTTCTGGTATGCACTGCCACCAGTCCCTGAGCAAAGACGGCGTTAACCTGTTTGCCGGCGACAAGTACGGCGGCCTGTCTGAAACCGCGCTGTACTACATCGGCGGTATCATCAAGCACGCCCGTGCCATCAACGCCTTTGCCAACGCGTCTACCAACTCCTACAAGCGTCTGGTACCTGGCTTCGAAGCACCGGTAATGCTGGCTTACTCTGCCCGTAACCGCTCCGCCTCCATCCGTATCCCGGTGGTACCGAACCCGAAAGGTCGTCGCATTGAGGTGCGCTTCCCGGATCCGACTGCCAACCCGTACCTGGCGTTCTCCGCCATGCTGATGGCTGGCCTGGACGGCATCATCAACAAGATCCACCCGGGCGATGCCATGGACAAGGATCTGTACGACCTGCCGGCAGAAGAAGCGGCCGAGATCCCGACCGTTGCCTCCAGCCTGGAGCAGGCTCTGGATTGTCTGGACGCCGACCGCGCCTTCCTGACCGCTGGTGGCGTGTTCTCCGACGACTTTATCGACTCCTACATCGGCCTGAAGCGTGGCGAAGTAGAGCGTCTGAACATGACCACTCACCCGGTCGAGTTCGAACTGTATTACAGCGTCTAAGACGTAACGATTCACTGGAAGTGAAGAACGCTCTGTACCCCTAATAAAAACAAGAATTAAGAGCACCAAAAGCCCATCCGCAAGGATGGGCTTTTTTCTTGCAACTCTCTAAACTGTACAAGAAACCATCGACAAGGAGTGAGACATGGGATCCCGATACATCCTGCTGGTTGCCGCCCTGTTGCTGGCACCACAGGGATTTGCCAAGGTGTACCGCTGGGTGGACAGCAACGGCCAGGTTCACTATTCCGATAAGCCTCAGGACGGGGCGGAAGAGATCGCCGTGGACACCAGCAAAGCCAACACCATCGAGCTGGCCAAGCCCAGCCCCACCACGGCCCCCCTGCAACCGGTCACCGCCCCTGAATACCGCATCAGCCTGAGTGCGCCTGAACAGGGCGCCACGGTGCGGGACAACAACGGGCAACTGAACCTCAATATCGCGCTGCAACCTGACCTGTTGGCTGACCATCGCATCGAGCTGCTGCTCAATGGTGAGGTGGTGCGCACCGTTGGCAGCGGCGGTTCCTTTGCCCTGGATAACGTTGATCGGGGTGAACATGTTCTCCAGGCGCGGGTTATCGACGAAAACGGCAAAGTCCTTGCATCAAGTCGTAAAACGAAGGTTTATCTGCACCGCCACTCCCGTTTGATCGCCCCGCCCAAGCCGCAACCCCGCAGCTGAAGCGGGATCCGGTCGAAAACCGCTTTGCACCAATTTGGTGCAGTGCTAAGGTGGTGCACAATGCCAGGGCACAGAGGACCGCACCACCATGGACCGCCAGTCGGACCCAGACTATCTGCACCAGCTTTCCACCGCCGTACTGGTGCTGACTCCCCAGTTACAGGTGCGTTACGCCAATCACGCTGCCGAGCAACTGCTCGGCCTCGGGCAACGCCGCCTGCTGGGCCAGAATGCCGCCAGCCTCTATAGCCAGCTGGCCACCGACACCGCCCTGCTGCGCCAGACACTGGAGCGCGAGCAGGGCCAATCCCTGTACGCCGTTTCTCTGGTCACCCTGGATGGCCAACACCACACCATCGACCTGATCTTCACCCCGCTGGAGAGCGCCGAGATCCTGGTGGAAGCCCGGGTGGTGGATCACCAGCAACGCATCAGCCAGGAGCTGCAGCATTATGCCCAGCAACACGCAGCGCAGCTGCTGGTGCGTGGCCTGGCCCACGAGATTAAAAATCCGCTGGGCGGTCTGCGTGGTGCTGCCCAGTTGCTGGAGCGGGAGCTGGACGACCCGGAACTCAAAGAGTTCACCACCATCATCATTGAGCAGTCCGACCGCCTGCGTGGCCTGGTAGACCGACTGCTGGGTCCGCAATACCCGGGCACCTGGGCCGAGGGCAATGTTCACCGGTTGCTGGAGCAGGTGGCCCGGCTGTGCGAGATGGAAGCCACCGGCACCCTGGTGATCGAACGGGACTACGACCCCTCCATCCCCGACTTCGTGATGGACGCCGAGCAGCTGCAACAGGCGCTGCTCAATATCGTTCGCAACGCAGTGCAGGCGCTGGATGGTCAGGGACGCATCGTGTTGCGCACCCGCAGCCAGGGCCAGACCACCATCGCCGGTCGGCGCCATCGTCAGGTGGTAGCGGTCAGCGTGGTGGATGACGGCCCGGGCATCGACCCCAGCATTCAGGACACCCTGTTCTACCCGATGGTCACCAATAAGGCTGACGGCAGTGGCCTGGGCTTATCCATCGCCCAGAAGATCGTCAGCCAGCATCAGGGTCGGATCGAGCTCGAAAGCTGGCCCGGCCACACCGAGTTCACCCTGCTACTGCCGATGACGTTTTCCAAGGAGGCACAATGAGCGAACAAGTCTGGGTTCTGGATGATGACAGCTCCATCCGCTGGGTACTGGAACGCGCCCTTAAGCGGGAAAACCTGACCAGCGCCAGCTTCGCCAGTGCTGAATCCCTGTGGCAGGCGCTGGAGGCCAGCCAACCTCAGGTGATCGTCTCCGACATCCGCATGCCCGGCACCGACGGTCTGACCCTGCTGGAACGGATTAAGCAGCACTACCCCGAGCTGCCGGTGATCATCATGACCGCCCACTCCGATCTCGACTCCGCCGTGGGGGCCTACCAGTCCGGCGCCTTTGAGTACCTGCCCAAACCTTTTGATATCGATGAGGCGCTGGCGCTGGTACGCCGGGCCCTTGAGCACGCTGCCGCCTCCGCGCCACAGCCTCAGGAGCGTGGCGAAGCGGTGCCCGGCATCATCGGCGAAGCCCCGGCGATGCAGGAGGTGTTCCGCGCCATTGGTCGCCTGTCGCGCTCCTCCATCAGCGTACTGATCAACGGCCAGTCCGGTACCGGTAAAGAGCTGGTGGCCCATGCCCTGCACAAGCACAGCCCGCGCTCGGCCGCACCCTTTGTGGCCCTGAACATGGCCGCCATCCCCAAAGACCTGATCGAATCAGAGCTGTTCGGCCACGAAAAAGGCGCCTTTACCGGCGCCGCCGGGGTGCGCCAGGGTCGCTTCGAGCAGGCCAATGGCGGCACCCTGTTTCTGGATGAGATCGGCGATATGCCGCTGGATGTGCAGACACGCCTGCTGCGGGTGCTGGCCGATGGCCAGTTTTACCGGGTGGGTGGCCACAGCGCCATCAAGGTGGATGTGCGCATCGTTGCCGCCACCCACCAGGATCTGGAGCAGCGGGTGCGGGAGGGGCAGTTCCGTGAGGATCTGTTCCATCGCCTCAACGTCATCCGCATCCAGTTGCCCCCGCTGAGTGAACGTGCCGAGGACATCCCGGCCCTGACCCGCCACTTCCTGGCTGCCGCGGCGGATGAACTGGGGGTAGAGCCGAAACGCCTCACCAAGGAGGCGGAGATCCGCTTAAGTGAACTGCCCTGGCCCGGCAACGTGCGCCAGCTGGAGAACGCCTGTCGCTGGATGACTGTCATGGCCTCAGGCCAGGAGATTTTGGCGGATGACCTGCCGCCGGAACTCAAAACCGCCCAGACCAGCAGCGCCTTCAGTGGCGAGCCGGGACAGGAGGGCGACTGGACCACCCTGCTGGCCAGCTGGGCCAGCCGCGCTCTGGCCAACGGTGACACCAACCTGCTGGAGGATGCCCAACCGGCGTTTGAGCGTACCCTGCTGACCACCGCCCTCAGCCACACCCGAGGCCATAAGCAGGAAGCCGCCCGATTGCTCGGCTGGGGCCGCAACACCCTGACCCGAAAGCTCAAAGAGCTGAATATGGAAGAGTAAAAAAGCGCGCCCTTGGGCGCGCTTTTTTGCTTCGGAGTCCGTCGGTTCAGACCGGGTCCTGGTGAACAATCACATCCGCACCGGGGAACGCCTCGCGAATGCGGCACTCCACCGCATCGGCCAGATCATGAGCCTCCCGCAGTGGCAGGTCGCCATCCAGCTCCAGGTGCATCTGCACATAGAGGGTATTACCAGAGCGACGGGTCCGCAGATCGTGCAGCCCCTGCACACCGGGGTCCGCTTTGGCCAGCGCTTCCACCTGTTCACGCACTTCCGGCTCCGCTTCACGATCCAGCAGCAGCTGCACCGCTTCGCTGCCCAGCCCCCAGGCACCGTAGCCGATGTAGAGTGCAATCAACACCGCGAACAGACCATCCGCCCAGAGCAACCCCTGGCTGGCCAGCACCAGTGCCAGCAGCACAGCGGCGTTCAACAGCAGATCGGTGCGGTAATGCAGGGCATCGGCGGCAATGGCGGTGGAACCGGTCACGGCCACCGCACGCTTCTGGATGGTCAGCAGCACCACCGTCGCCACCATGGCGAAGACGCTGACGCCAATGCCGAGGGTGGAGTTGGTCAGGGGGGTGGGGTTGATCAGGCGCTCACTGCCGTGGAACAGCAGCAACAGGGCTGAGCCGAGAATGAAGCCCGCCTGCACCAGGGTCGCCAGCGGCTCGGCTTTGCCATGGCCAAAGCGGTGGTGCTGATCAGCGGGCAGCAGGGCCACGCGCAGGGCGTAGAAGTTCACCAGTGACGCCATCGCGTCCATCATGGAGTCGGTCAGGGAGGCCAGCAGACTGGCGGAACCGGAGAAAGACCAGGCCAGCAGCTTGGCCAGGATCAGGATCACCGCAGTGGCCACCGACGCTCGGGTGGCCACACGGATCCAGAAAGCGTATTGCTCAGGAGTGGTGGAGGACGACATGATGCTGAAAAGGAGTCAGTTTCGGTGCCGCCCAGTGTAACACCTCACTCGCCGTGGTGGGCCTGGAATCGCGCCATACGCTTGTCGTGACGTGCTTCCAGCTTGGCTTTCTGCTCATCGGTCAGCAGCTGAATGATGTCGTGCTGCAGCTTCATGCGGGCCAGTGCGCGGTCTGCGTGGGCAGCCTGACGCTCATTGATCATCTGGCGCGCCGCCGCTTCATCAAAGTTGGGGTTGTTCATCAGCGCCTGGTGAGCCGCCATCTTCGCCTCAAAGTCGGCCGTATCGCGGGCCGGTTTATCGGTGTGTGCGGCTTCAATCAGCGCCTTAATCTGGGTTTTCTGCTCGGCGGTCAGGTCCAGGCCACGCAGCATCTTGCGCACTTCACCACCATGGTGACCGCGCTTGCCGTGATGGTAGCCCATACCGTGGTGGCCACCCTTTCCACGCATTTCACAGTCCCGTTGGCCGTCACCCTGGGCAGCAACAGCAAAGGAAGTGGAGACCAGCGCAGTGGTCGTCAGCGCACCAACAGCAATCAGTTTGGCAATGGGTTTCATGGGGTTCGTCCTCTTGGTTAAGTCGACGGTCACAAGCGTACCAAGGTCAATGTCAAACAGGGTTTAGAGCGGGTAAAACAGTGTAAAGGTTGCTTGGGACACCCCCGGCGTTGCGGTACGCTTGCCCTGTAACAATTGGGAGTCAAATGTGATGAATCGTATCTTGCTGGTGGAAGATGATCAGGGACTGTGTGAACTGCTCGGACAGCTGCTTGAGCTGGAAGGCTTTACCCTGACGGTCCGCCAGGACGGTCCGTCCGGGCTGTTAGAGGCCCAAAACGGCGAGCACGACATCGTGCTGCTGGACGTGATGCTGCCGGGCCTGAACGGCTTTGATGTGCTGCGCCAGCTGCGTCAGAAGAGCGACGTACCGGTGCTGATGCTGACCGCACGCGGGGACGACATCGACCGGGTAGTCGGGCTCGAAATCGGGGCCGATGATTACCTGCCCAAACCCTTTAATGACCGGGAGCTTATCGCCCGCATCCGCGCCATTCTGCGCCGCACCCGCGATAAGGAGTCCAGCAGCAACGGTCAGGATGAGTTGGTCTGTGACGACCTCACCCTCTACCCGCGCCGCCAGGAAGCCTGGGTCAACGAAGCCCTGCTGCCATTGACCGCCACCGAATTCAGTCTGCTGCTGGAGCTGACTCAAAACCCCGGTGAGCTGATCAGCAAAGATCGGCTGTCCGAAGCGGTACTGGGCAAAAAGTTGATGCCCTTTGACCGCAGCCTGGACATGCACCTGTCCAACCTGCGCCGCAAACTGCCGGAGCGCAGCGACAACCGTCCCCGGGTGAAAACCGTTCGGGGCAAAGGCTACATCTGGCTGGACTAAACCGTGAAACTGCCCAACCACCTGCTGTTCAAACTGCTGCTGGCGTTCTGGATCACCTCTTCGCTGGTGTTGGGGCTGGTGATTGGCCTGCCCCACCTGCAGAAAAGCTTTGACCGCGAGCCGCTGGATCCCCGTTTGGCCACAGTGCTGAACCGCACCGCCGAACGGCTGGCAGAAACGCCGCCCCAGCAGTGGCGGCAACTGTCCCATAAGCTGCGCCACTATCAGGACGAGCGCGGCCGCGAGTTCCGCATGAGTTTCTACCTGATCGACAAAGACGGTCGACCGGTATTCCGTGGAGACCGACGCCTGCCCCGGGAGGTGCGCCACTTCCTGCTGGAGTTGGACAGCTATCAGCAGCCGATGCGCTACCGCTTTCCCGATGAGGTGGTGTTCGGCCCCAAAGAGGTGCAGCTCAACGGCGAAACCCATTATCTGATCGGCAAGATCCGGGCACCGCACCAGCGCCCCTGGCTGTTTTTCCTGATGGCCCATCCCGGCGCTTTCCTGCTGGTGGCCATCGCCTTCTCGGGCCTGGTGTTCGGCCTGTTGGCCTGGCACCTGGGCAAACCATTGCGCCACCTGAAAGACACCGCTGGCGCACTGGCCCGGGGGGATCTCGAAGCGCGGGTGGATGGCGATACCCTGAGCCGCCGCGATGAGCTGGGCCAGCTGGCCACCAGCTTTAACCAGATGGCGGACTCCGTTACCACCATGGTGAAGGGGCAGCAGCGCTTGCTGTCCGGTATCTCCCATGAGCTGCGCACCCCACTGACCCGGTTGCAGCTGGCCCTCGCGCTGGCCCGCAAAAAGGGTGAAGACAGTGCCGAGCTGCAACGCATCGGCCGGGAAGCGGAACAGCTGGATGCGATGATCCGCGAACTGCTCGCCCTGTCGCGGCTGAATATGCAGATCACCGACAGCAAACACCCGCTCGACCTGATCGACGTGCTGACCGATGTGATTGACGATGCCGGGTTTGAGGCGGAACAGATGAACAAGCAGCTGTCGGTGACCATGCCGGAACACCTGCCGTTCAAGGGGATTGAAAACCTGCTGCGGCGGGCGGTGGAAAACCTGCTGCGCAACGCCCTGCGTTACGCCGAAAACCAGGTCAGCCTGGAGATCGTGCGTCAGCCCAATGAGGTGCTGATCCGCATCAGTGACGATGGCCCCGGCGTGCCGGAAACGGAGCTGGAGACCATCTTTAAGCCCTTCTATCGGGTCGCCGAAGCCCGCGACCGCGACAGTGGCGGATGGGGCCTCGGACTGGCCATCACCCAAGGGGCTGTGGAGGCCCACCAGGGACGAGTGCGGGCCAACAACCGCACCCCGCATGGCCTCACCATGACCGTCACCCTGCCGCTGGCTTAAGCCAGCGGCAACGCCGGATCCGCCCCCCATTCGGCCCACGAGCCGTCGTACACCCGCCATTGATGATGACCCGCCTCGCTGGCCGCCAGCGCCAGCACACAGGCGGTCACACCGCTGCCACAGCTGAATACCCAGGGTTTTGACCCATCCGCCACAGCGGCAAACCGCGCCTTCAACTCCGCAACGGGACGCAGTTTGCCCTGATCCAGCAGTTGGCCAAACGGCAGATTGACCGCACCGGGCATATGACCCGGCCGCACACCGGGGCGGGGCTCCGGCTCGGCACCGGCAAAGCGGCCCGGAGCGCGGGCGTCCAGCAGCCAGATCTCCCCGGCGATCAGTTGCTGATGCAACGTTTGAGCATCGATCACCTGTCCGGGCAGCGCCGGCACCGGGTAATGGGATGCCTCCACCGCCGCCGCTTCGCCCTGCTCCAGTGGATAGTCCGCTTCGCGCCAGGCCGGCAGGCCGCCGTTCAGAACCGCCACCGCCTGATGGCCAAACGCCTTCAGCATCCACCACACCCGGGGCGCCGAGAACAGGCCGTGACGGTCATACACCACCACCTTGTGCTCCGGCTTCAGTCCCAGCTTTCCGAGCTCAAGGGCAAACTGCTCCGGAGTCGGCAGCATGTGAGGCAGGCTGCTGTCCGGGTCGGCCAGGGCATCATCAAAATCAAACCAGCGGGCGCCGGGGATGCGCTCCTCCCGGTGCCGTTGCCGGGCATCCTCGGTGCTGCCGGGCAGAAACCAGGTGCCATCCAGCACCCGCCAATCCGGGTGGTCGAGATTTTGCGCCAGCTCATCAACGCTGATCAGGTTGGGAAAGGCCATGATTTGGCGGACTCCTTGAGATTTGGACTGGGCCCTAGCCTACCCCACTGCCCGGCCCGGCGCTTGCGTTCCGGTCCCGGGCAGAGTAAAAGAAGCCCACTTGTTCGCAGCAGACCCATTCATCATGTTTGAAATTGCCCTGTATGAGCCGGAAATCGCCCCCAATACCGGCGCCATTATCCGACTCTGCGCCAATAACGGTTGCCGCTTGCACCTGATTGAACCGCTTGGTTTCGACATGGATGAGAAGAAGCTCCGCCGGGCCGGACTCGACTACGCCGAGCTGACCACCGTCACCCGCTACCCGGATTACGCGAGTTTTCTGGAAGCGATGGCGGGCCGACGGGTATTTGCCCTGACCACCAAAGGCAGCCGCCCCCACACCGAGCCGCAATACCAGGCCGGTGATGTGCTGCTGTTTGGCCCGGAAAGCCGCGGCCTGCCGGAAGCGGTGCGGGAAGCGATCCCCACCAGTCAGCGCATTCGCATCCCCATGAAAGCCGACGCCCGCAGCCTGAATCTGGCCAACGCCGTCTCCATCGTCAGCTATGAAGCCTGGCGCCAACTGGACTTCGACGGCGCGCTCTGAGACGCTGCCGCCATAGCCCCATACCGAGGAAGCCACCATGTCACTGCAGGACCAGCTGATGAAAGCCGGGCTCGTCAGCAAACACGACGCCAAAAAGGCCAATAAAGACAAACACCGTGCCCGCAAAGCGGGGAAATCGGTGGTGAATGAAGCCAAGGCTGAGGCCGCACAAAAGCGCGCTGAACAGGCCGAACGTGACCGCCAGCTCAACGCCGAGCGCAAAGCGGAAGCGGAGAAAAAGGCCCTGCAGGCTCAGATCCGCCAGCTGATCACCGTCAACGCTCAGCCCCGCGATAAGGGCGACCTGGCCTACAACTTCTCGGATCAGGGCAGCATCACCAAGATCTACGTCACTCCGGCACTGCAGCAGGGGCTGATCAACGGCCAACTGGCCATCGCCAAGCTGGGCCAGGAGTACTTCCTGATCGCCGCGGCGGTCGCAGAGAAAGTGGCCCAGCGTGATGCCAGTGCCATTGTCCTGCTCAACGACAAAGCCAGCGACCAGCCGGATGAAGATGATCCCTACGCCGATTACCAGATCCCTGACGACCTGATGTGGTAACCCAATAGCGATAAAAAACGCCCGCAGACGCGGGCGTTTTTTTATGGGGTCATTCGTTAACCGGTTGATTCCAAAGCCCATTGATTTAACCAATCGACCACATTAAATTCCCCAGTTCGCAATATTTTCTGCCCGGCTTACCCATTGCTCTGAATTGAGTTTTAGCTTTGCGCCCGGGCGGTTTCCAAGGACGTTTCAAACCTGCAGGAGCAGCACAATGCGCCTTTCCAAAGTCGCCCTAAGCCTGATGGCCATCACCGCCCTGTCTGGCTGTAGTGGCAGTGACGACAATACGCAAATCACCCCGCCGCCGGAGCCGACTCCGCCCCAGATCCTCAGCTTTGCCATTGAGGGCATCGCCACCGACGCACCGGTTGCCAATGCAACCATCACCGCCACACTCGGCGACCAAACCATCACCACCACCGCCGATGATGATGGTCTCTACACCCTCGACTTCGAATACGAAGAGGGCACTCTGAGTGGCGATGAGATGGTGTTGCTGAGCGCCCAGGGTGAAGGCGATCAGGGTCATATCGAACTGGTCAGCCAGCTGGGATCATTTGAATCACTGAATGAGCAGGCTGGCGACGACGGCGTGTTGGCCCAGGATGAGTCTTCCCGTACCGCCATCACCCAGGTCAGCACTGCGCTGCACCTGCTGGCTGAAGACACCGGCGTTGAGCTGAACAGCGATGAAGCGCTGGCCGAGGCGGAAGCCCAGGTGGAAACCGAAGCCCTGCTGGAACTCAGTGCCGTGATTAAGGTACTGGCGGACAACCCGGACTACACGCCGGAAACCGGCACCATCCTGGAGCTGCTGACACCGGAAGGGGAAGAGAGCGTCGAAGAGGCGGTGAACAGCTATCTGGCCGATAATGGCCTTCTGGACGAAGAGGGCGAACTGACCGACGCCTTTGAGGCCGCCTTCGAAGAAGCACTGCAAGAGACCGTTAACGACCCCGCCGTGACGCTGGCGTTTACCGCCGAAGAACTGTTGGGAACCAACGTCTACACCACCTCCGTTACCCAGGGCTGGGTGGCGCAAAGCGGCAATGTGTTGAACTTTGCTGCCGACGGCACCGCCACTCTGGGCGACCCCGGCGTCTACGGCTACTTTCTGGGCACCGATGTGAGTGCAGAGTGGGCCGTCAATGAAGCCAATCGTCTGGTGGTGAACTACGGCGACAATGAGCAAGAGAGCTACCCCTACCTGACGCTGGCCGACGTCACCGAGCATTGGGGACAAGCTGCCGCGGACACCCTTGCCCCGATTTGGCAGGAAGGCTACCTGCGCGTTATTGAATCAACCGATGCCGTCAAGTTCACCAAGCTGACCGATGGCGCAGAAAGCAAAGTGGCGGTGGAAATCAGCCAAACCTTCACCCTGGACCCGACCTCTGCCGGTCTGGCCTGGGAGGGTGAACTGCCCAGCTATCAGGAGATCGAACTGGAATCCGCTGGCGTTCTGCATCTGGGCAATCAGGTCAGCACCCTTTGGGACAGCGCTCCGCAAGGCACCTGGGCGCTGCCGATGGTCACCAGCATCCAGGGCTTCTATGACAACCAGGCTTACGACTACCTGGTTCACAATGAGGTGACTCTGGCCGAAGGGGGCTCGGTGCTGGACAAGGCGGGTGAAGCCCGTGGCCAGTGGAGCTATGCCGACGGCGTTCTCACCATCGCGTCCGGTGACTGGACCGTGAGCTACCAGCCCTACGCCCAGAGCGACGCGCTCTACAGCGCCATTGTCTCCATCTCCAAAGGGGAGTTTGAGCAGTCTAATGTGGCCTGGATCGCCCAGTACGATCAGGACAACGCCTCTCTGGCCGATGACCTGATTCAGGAGATGCCCTATGTGCTGGGCGCCTGGATCAACAGCTGGATCGCCAGCGAAGGGGACCCGACCCGTCCGGACTTTGACACCGTCTATGGTTACACCTTTGCTGAAGATGGCAGCCTGAGCTGGACTTTCGGCACCTACACCGATCCCACCAGTGGTGAATACGTTGAAGACCAGGGTTACTTTGAAACCTACTACAACGCATTCCAGCACTGGGAGCAGGTTGGGGATCACGAGTACCAGCTGACCGGCAAAGAAGTCTGGGAAGGTTGGGCTACCTACAGCCGTGAGCGTAGCTGGACCGTGATCAACACCTTAGCGGATGGCCGCCACCTGGTGCTGGAACGCTCCGTGCGTACCTTGGACTACATCGATGAGGGTCAGCAGGACCAAACCGGTCCCTTTATCTTCCCCCGCATCAACGTCCTCAGCCCGGTGGACCTCTCCCAGTTTGAGGAGGAGTACCAGCGCAGCGAAGAGTACGGCACCCTGACTGGCGTCAGCAGCGACCGTGTTGATGCCGTGCGCATTCAAATGCTGGATAACGCACCGCGCCAGTAATGGCCTTGCGCGACCAACAAAAACGCCCGCAGATGCGGGCGTTTTTTTTGTGACCGGTTGCGGGCTCAGCGGCCAACGCCTTTGAGCACGATCTGATCCAAACCGTCCCCGAACGGGTCGATGTGGGTGTCGTTGATAAAGCGCAGTTCGCCCTTCTCTTCGATGCGGATGCGCAGGCCGTAGCGGTGATTCTCCACCAACTTGGCCGGGTCATACTGCAGGGCAAACGCGAACGGCGGCGGCCCCTGGATCTCGAACCGGTTTTCACTCACCACCTCGGCGGGCGCGTCGGCGCGGGACACATCCTCCAGCGCCACCAGCATGGTGGTGCCCGGGGTCAGCAAAATGCGTTCACGATACAACGCCTGTCCGGTAATGGTTTCCATGCTGGCACTCTCCTGTTGAGGCGCGGAGCTGGGGGCTTCGCCACCACAGCCGCCGAGCAGGGCACCAATAGCCAGCAGCGCTGGCAGTTGCCATTTCATCCTTTCTCCTCCTCCGGTCTGTCCGGCACTCAGTATAGGGGTTAGCGGAACGCTTGCTCCGGTTGCACCACCAGCGCCCGGTAATGCGGCGAGTTGGTTTTATCCGAGATCACGTCGATCTCCACCTTAACGGCCTTGGTATCATAGTCAATCTCGTTGATTTTCCCGATGATACTGGCCCCTTCGAACAGGTGGATGGAACCGCCAAAGGTGAACATGGTGTCCCGGTCAGACTGATACTCCGCATTGGAGGTGATCGGGCTGAACCAGTCGTAACCGCGCTCTTTGCCGTACTCCCACAGCTGCTGCACCGTCATCGCCTTTTCATCGATCTTGTACTCCACCGCGCGGCTGTAACGCTCGGTTTTGAAGAACGGCTGGCGATAGTGGCGACCATCGCCATTATCGAACACGGTGAGGGTGCCTTTGTCACTGAGCCAGGCGGTATGCTGAGTGTAAGAGAAGTCGAAATCCCCCTCGCACACCCCTTTCACGGTGCAGTCCAGCGGGTTGCCCTTGGCGTCCACCGGGGTCAGCAGTTTGTCGGCCAGCTCGCCGCTCCAGCCAATGCTGGCGCTGAGGATCCACTTCACCTGCTTGTCGCGGCCAATCTTGATGGCGCTGGCCTGATGGCGCGGGGAGATGATGATGCTGTCGTCGCTGGGGTCATACGCGATGGAGTTGACGTGGGCCCAGTTACGACCGGCCCCCACACCCACCGCATCACCAAAGGGCGCATCCGGTTCCAGCACCACGGCCTGGCCTTCCGCGTCCACGTTACGGCTGACGCACACGGCGGAAGCGTCCAGCGCTTTGATCAGGTCATCCCGCAGCGGGTCGAGGATGACCGGCAGGTCCCAGACGTCCAACAGGTTGCCGCTCTTATCCACCTCGATAATGTGGTCACGCACGGTGTGCACCATCTGGCCGTCGTCACGCAGATAGTTGCGTTTGGCGACACGCAGCAGCACGGTGCCCTGCGGGGTCTCCACCGATTCGTGAGAGGCGTCGATAAAGCCACGGGGTAACTTCTGATCGTGGGCAAAGCGGCCCATCAGGTCCATCTCATACCAGCGCTGTCCCTGCACAAAGGTGTAGCTGCCGGTGGCGGTGGGGTTGATGCCCATCAGGTAGCCGCGGCGATCCACATCGTGGTTCTTGCCGTCGTACAGCGCATCCTGGCTCAGCCACCAGCGGTACTCACCCTGGGTATCGATGATGTAGGTCATCGGGATGGCATCAAAGGGCATCGAGCCCCCCGCCGGGTTGGCGTCCAGCAGGCCGGAGCTGGCGTCCTTCAGAGCGCCCCAGTGCAGGTCAGAGCCCTGCGGCAGCAGGGTGTGGCTGTTGACCAGATAGAGCCGGTCCTCAAACCCCGGTGCCACGGTTTTGACCTCCACCGGCTGCAACTCGGAGGTGGAGCGGTTATCGATGTAGCGGTTCTGCAGGCTGCCGGTCAGGATGCGGTAGTGCTCCTCCACCGGCTGTCCCGCCATCTGATAGCGCACGGTCACGTTGTTGAGGTGGTTGGCGTAGAGACCAAACACCGGAATGCCATCGTGGGTCAGCAGGCTGTGACGGCCCACGGGGTAGTCAATGCTGACGCCCTCCGGCCCTTTGCCTTCCACGGTGACATGAACGTCGGAGATCGATTTCCCGGCCAGTTCAATCACCGCGGTCAACGGTGCTGTGCCGTAGGGATCCACCACAACCGCTCCCAGTTTGCCGACTGCCGGTGCCGGGGGCAGGCTGACCGCCGCCGCCGAACCCATGATCCCCATCGCCGCCATGGCCAGGACCACACGCTTCAACATGATGTCGCTCCTTAAATTCGGTTAACGCGCTACAAGCTAACCTCTTTTGAGCGGCACATCGGTGACCGGTGCCCGGGCCAACGGTAAAAAAAATCAAAGCATGACGCAGCGCACAATCCGGCCCGGAGAAAAGGCGCAGGGTGGCGATTAAAACGGCACTTTCATCGCCTGACAGAGAAACCGCATAAAGGGATCAGCGCCCTCGTAGGCCTCCTCCATCAGGTCGAGCAGTCCCTCCCCCATCACCTGCTCATCCGCCAGCGGCATCACCCCGATAAAGTCTTTGCGCTTGAGGTCCTCCAGCTGGGGGTGGTCCTTGTCATAGCCCTTGGGGGGCCGCACCAGGCTGGTGCCGGACAGGCTGAACCGACTGCAGAATTCGCCGTCATCCCGCGCCGCCAACCAACGGATGGGGGAGCGATCAATGGCCTCCCGAATCGCTGCCAGCGACGGGGAATCCGGCCGCCAGCACCCCACCCCCAGCAAACACTGGCCCGGCTCGATATGCAGGTAGTAGCCCGGGGCGTGCACATCCTTGCCCAGATCATGGCGGAACTGGATGCCGACATTGGTTTTGATGGGGGTTTTATCGTGGGAAAAACGGGTGTCGCGATAGGGCCGCATCAACGAGCCCCCCACCTTTTTGGCGTCCGCACGAAAACGGGGGGCGAAGCTGGCCAGACGTGGCGCAAAGCTGGCGATGAGGTCCAGCGCCGGGCCACGCACACAGGCTTCGTAACGGGACTTATTGGCCTGGAACCAATCGCGGCTGTTATTGACGCGAAGTTGCTCCAGAAATTCGAGGGTTTCAGGGCGGATATAGGGGATCACAGGCTGGCTCCGGTTTGACGATCTATGCTCAATCTTACTGTACCGGAACCGCTGCGAAATGGACCCGGGTTCCTGAGCTTGGCCGAATCAGGGCAGAACCTGATCCCGGTCAAATCCTGACCAGGCCTGCACCCCTATAGTCAGAAGTGCACCTGATGGATTTAGGACAACAGGAGGCATACATGCCCGAGCATCGCATCGAACAGATAAGGAATGCGGCTCTGATGGGTCATAGCGGCAGCGGCAAATCCAGCTTGCTGGAAGCCCTGCTCTATGGCGCCAGAGCCATCAGTCAACGTGGCAGGGTCGACGACGGCACTAACCATGCCGACTTCACCCCCCAGGAAAAAGCCCACCACCACAGCCTGGAAGCGTCCTTCCTCTCCCTCGACCACAACGACATCCACATCAATCTTATCGACACCCCCGGACTGCCCGATTTCTTTGGCCGCGCCCAGCTGGCGATGCCTGCCGTGGAGAGCGTCCTGCTGGTGATCAACGCCAGCCGTGGTATCGAACCCATTGCCCAGCGCGCCTTTGAAGAGGCCCGACGCCAGGGCAAATCGATCCTGATTGTGGTGAATCAGATGGATGGCAATGAAGCCCAGCTGGAGAGCGTACTGGAACAGATCCAGACTCAGTTTGGCCATGGCTGTCTGCCCCTGAACCTGCCGAAAGCCGATGGTACCGGCGTGGTGGACTGCTACTTCAGCCCGGATTACGACACCCCGACCCGCTTTGGCGATGTACGCAGCTGTCACGATGCCCTGATCGACACCGTGGTCGAGCAGGACGAAGCCCTGATGGAGATCTACCTTGAGCAGGAGGAGTCGCTGACACCGGAGCAGCTTCACGCGCCGCTGGAAACCGCCCTGCGCCACGGCGAGCTGGTGCCGGTCTGCTTTGCCAGTGCCGAACAGCAGATGGGCATCAACCACCTGCTGCAGATCCTGGCTCAGGTCCTGCCCAACCCGCAGGAAGCCAACCCGCCTAATTTCGTCAACGGCTGGGGTGATGAGGCCAAGCCGGTCAAACTGACGCTGGACGAAGCCGGCCACCTGCTGGCGCACGTGTTCCGGGTCAGTATCGACCCCTACGTGGGTCGCCTCGGCGTGTTCCGTATCCACCAGGGGGTGCTGCGCACCGGCCAGAAGCTGTTTATCGGTGCCGACCGTAAGCCGATCAAAGTGGCCCATCTTGTGAAGCTGCAGGGCAAAGATCAGGTGGAGGTCACCAGTGCCGGCCCCGGCGACATCTGCGCCCTGGCCAAGATCGACGGCCTCGAAGTGGGTGCCATCCTGCACGACCACCACGAGGAAGATAACTTCCATATGGTCGATCAGGACCTGCCCCAGCCGCTGTTTGGCCTGGCGGTTCGGCCCAAGCGTCGTGGCGACGAACAGAAGCTGGCTGAAGTGCTGCATAAGCTGGTGGCGGAGGATCCGAGCCTGCAGATCAGCCACGATGGGGTGGACAACGAAACCGTGCTGCAGGGCCTGGGCGATATGCACGTGCAGATCGCACTGGAGAAAGCCCAGCAGGTGTTTAACCTCGATATGGACACCCAGAAACCCTCCGTGGCCTACCGGGAAACCATCACCAACAGCGCCGAGTCGCGCTACCGCCATAAGAAACAGTCCGGCGGCGCCGGTCAGTTTGGTGAAGTGCATCTGAAAGTGGAACCCCTGCCGCGCGGCAGTGGCTTTGAGTTCACCTCCAAAGTGGTGGGTGGCGCCATCCCCAGCCAATTTATCCCGGCCATTGAGAAAGGGGTGAAAGAGGCGATGCGGGAAGGCATCCTGGCCGGCTTCCCGATGCAGGACATCCGCGTGGTGGTGCTGGACGGCAAACACCATCCGGTGGACTCCAAGGAGATCGCCTTCCATATGGCAGGCAAGAAAGCCTTCCTGGAAGCGGTGATGGCGTCCAGTCCGGTACTGCTGGAGCCAATTGTTGATA
Organism: Ferrimonas balearica DSM 9799; assembly: GCF_000148645.1. Lineage (NCBI taxonomy): Bacteria > Pseudomonadati > Pseudomonadota > Gammaproteobacteria > Alteromonadales > Ferrimonadaceae > Ferrimonas > Ferrimonas balearica. The sequence goes on along the minus strand of NC_014541.1, from coordinate 94,764 downwards.
TGCACGTGCAGGTGCATCAGGACAAGATGGGTGACATCACCGGCGACCTGAGCGCGCACCGCGCCATGGTGTGCGGCACCCAAGCCCTGGCCAACCAGCAGGTGGACATCAACGCTGAAGCCCCTCTGGCGGCGCTGGACGACTACGCCACCCGGTTAAAAGCGATGACCGGCGGCGAAGGCCAACTGTCGATGGCGTTCAGCCGTTACGAAGTGGTGCCGCCCAATGTTCAGCAGCAGCTGATGGCCCATTAAGCGCAACGCGCTTTTCCTCTGCGGCGGCCTCGGCCGCCGCTTGTTTTTCCCCGTGTCGCCACCTAGAGTCATCCCAATTCCAACCACTTAGGATGCTGCCATGAAAGCCTGGCTGGCCCTGCTTGCTGCCCTCGCCCTGCCCCTGTCGGCGCAGAATTACGACCCCAACGCCCTGTTCGCCATCAAACAACTGAAGATTGGCCAGATCAGTGACCACACCGGGCTGACCGGCGTCACCGTGCTGCGCTTTGATCAGGGCGCCACCGCCTCGGTGGACGTGCGGGGCGCCGCCCCCGGCACCCGCGAAACCGACCTGCTGAAACCGGAGAACCTGGTGGATAAGGTGCACGCCATCGTCCTGTCCGGCGGCAGCGCCTTTGGCCTGGACGCCATGAGTGGGGTTGCCCGCCAACTGGAGTCCGAAGGGATCGGCTTTAACACCGGCGTGGCGCGGGTGCCCATCGTCACCGGTGCCGTGCTGTTTGACCTGGTGGTGGGCGACCCCAAAGCGCGCCCGGACGCCGCCATGGGCCAAGCCGCTGCCAAGGCCGCCAAGCGCAGCGGCCTGACCGAGGGCAATGTGGGCGCGGGCACCGGCGCCAGCGTCGGCAAGATCCGCGGCATGGAGCACGCCACCAAATCCGGCCTCGGCGTTTACAGCGTCCAGCTCGACAGCGGCCTGGTGGTGGGCGCGGTGGTGGCCGTGAACGCCTGGGGCGATGTGGTGGACCGCAGCGGTCAGCTGCTGGCTGGCACCCGCGACGAGAACGGTTTTATCCCCGGTACCGCGCTGATCTTCCAGGGCGCCAATGAACCCGGATTTGTCGGCAAGAACACCACCATCGGCGCCATTGTCACCAACGCCACCCTGACCAAGGCGGAAGCGCTGAAAGTGGCGCAGATGGCCCACGATGGTTACGCCCGGGCCATCCGCCCGGTGCACACCATGAACGACGGAGACGCCATCTTTGCCGCCGGCACCGGCGAGCTCGGCCCGGTCAACATCAACACGCTCGGGGTGATCGCCGCCGAGGTGATGGAAACCGCCATCCACCGTGCCGTTCAGGCGGCAGAATCCGCCGGTGGCCTGCCCGCCGCCAGCGACGTCGCCAAGATGAACAAATGATCACGTTGCGGGGCGGGGGGATGCCGTATCATGCGGTTTTTACCCGCCCCGACCGTGCCCATGCTCCACACTCTGCAAACCCTGGTCACTGACCTCAGCCCCTACCTGCATCAATACGGCTACCTGCTGTTGGCGCTGGCGATCGCCGTCGAGGGATTCGGTATCCCCGCCCCGGGCCAAGCGCTGCTTATGGTGTCCGGCGTGCTCGCAGCCGATGGCGAACTGGCGCTGCACTGGGTGTTGCTGGTGGCCGCCATCAGCGCCTTTGGCGGCAATCTGGTGGGGTACTTCCTGGGCCAGCGCGGCGACCGTTGGCTGCGCCAGAAGGGCTGGCTCTCCGCCGCCACCGAAGCCCGCCTTCACCAGTTCATTGAGCGTCACGGCATCGCCGTGCTGCTGTTCAGCCGCTTTATCGAGGGGCTGAAGCAGACCATGGCGCTGGGCTGCGGTCTGGCCCGCATGCCACTGCGCGCTTTTCTGTTGGGCAATGCCCTCGCCACGGCGGTGTGGGTCACCCTGTTTGGCCTCGGCCCCGCCCTGCTCTGGCATGAGCGCCAACCCCTGATGCAGTTCTATCAGGCTCACCACAACCTGACCTGGGGCGTCGGGGCGGCAGCAGTGCTGACTCTGGCCCTGACCTGGCGGTGGCGACAGCGTCGCCAAGCCACGCTGTAACCGCAAAAAAAGGCGCCATCAGGCGCCTTTTTTCTCTTTCGGGAAGGGGGTCCAGAACACTACCGACCCATCACCGCCACCCCGAACAGGTAGGGGTGCGCCAGCAGAAACGCCACATACAGGGCCAGGGCCACCACCGCCACCAGCAGTTCATGGCGGCCGCTGTAGTCATTGCGGCGCTGGCTGCGGGAGCGCCAGATCGCCAGCAGGCTGTAGCCAATAAAGCCGCCAAACAGCACCAACGAGGCCAGGTCGCCGTTGGCCAGCAGATGGGCCAGAGCCCAGATCACCACAGACCACAGCATCGGGTTGGGGGTCAGCCCTTTGAGCTTGCCACCAAGCAGGTAGGTCACCATCAGGTAGCAACTGGCCAGCATCAGCAGCGGCGCCAGATGCCGGGTCCAGACCGGCGGCACCCACACCGAGTGGTAGCTGGCCTGGCCCTTGCCCCACACCACCAGCACTAAAGCGGCCGCCGACAGCAGGGTAAACAGCCCCTTGTACAGGGGCTCACCCATCGCCCCACTGAGGCGGTCACGCAGGGCGGTGCCGGGCACCAGATGGAGAACGATAAACGCTGCCATTCCAAGGGTCAGGGCCAACATAGTCGTGTCCTCTCAGGCGGCCGTCAGAACCAGAAACCGTGGTCGCTGATGGCCACTTCCGCCACTTCACCGTACTGGGCCGCGACGCCACGAATGGCATCCGCCTGGCCCACCAGCACAAACTGTAGATCGGCTTTGGGGAAATACTTGGCCACCAGCGCCTGAGCCTGCTCCAGGGTCAGGGCGTCCACCTGCTGCTGGAACGCGTTCACCTGGGCATCGCTGAGGTCATACAGGTACATCTGCCCCAGCAGCCCGGCCAGCTGCCCCGAGGTTTCGTAGCGCGGCGGGAACTGACCCTTTACGTACGCTTTGGCGGACGCCAGGGTGGCTTCGTCAATGCCCTGCTGCCACAGACGCTGGTAGGTTTTCAGCGCCAGGTCGATCGCTTCCTGAGTGGTTTCGGTGGCGGTAAAGGTGCTGATCTGGAAGCTGCCCGCTTCACCGTAACTGGTGAAGCCGGAACGGGCCCCATAGGTCAGGCCGGCGTTAACCCGCAACTCATCGTTGAGCCAGGAGGTAAAGCGACCGCCGAGGATGGTGTTGATCACCTGCAGACCAACGTAATCTGGGTTGTCCCGGGCCACACCCGGGCCGCCAATCAGGAAGGTGGTTTCGCGGGCGTCGGGCTTGTCCACAAGCAACACCCGAGCCTGCTGCGGTACCTTAACCGGCTGGTTCAGCTTGGGCGCGGTCGGGGTGTCGCCATCCCGCCAAGTACCGAAGCGCTGCTCAATGGCGCGAGCCATGGCATCGGCATCGAAGTCGCCGGCCACCACGATGGCGGCATTGCGCGGCTGGAACCAGCTGCCGTGGAACATGCGCAGGTCAAACGCGTCCAGCTGGGACAGGCGGGCACCGTCACCGACGGTGGTGTTGGCGTAGGGATGGTCGCCGTAGTACAGCATGTCGAAGTACTGACGGATCACCGTGCGGGGGCTCTCTTTCTGCTGCGCCAGCATCGCCACGTAACGGTCCCGCGCCTTCTTCACCTCGTCAGAGGGGAAACTGGGGTGTTGCAGCACATCCGCCACCAGGTCGAGCATGGTGTCGGTGTCCTTGGCCAGGAAACGGGCATTGACGGTGGTGCCCTCTTTGCCGGCACCGGCAGTCAGGCTGGCACCCAGGCCATCCACCAGCGCTTCCAGCTCCGCCTTTTTCATCTTGCTGGTCCCCAGCAACAGGCTCTCAGCCGTCAGCGCCGCCAGACCCGGCTCACTGTCGTTGACCGCGCCGGCACGCACCACCGCATTCACGGTGATCAGCGGCACCTGATGGCGTTCCATCAGGTAGACGGTCAGGCCGTTATCCAGAGTGCGAACCTGATACTCAGGCAGGGCAAACTTTGGCGTCGGCGCCACGGCTACGGGGGCCGGGGTCGGGTTAGTGGTTTTCGCGGGCTGAGCCGGTTGTTGGGTCGCGGAGCACCCGGCCATCACCAGCGCGCTCATCAGCATCATCTTGGCTTTCATTGGTCGGTGTCCTCCTCCGCGGCCAGCACCCCGACGGTGCGGCGGGCTTTAATCAGGTATTTCTGCGCCACCTGCTGAATCTGCTCAGCAGTGACCGCCTCATAGGCTTGCGGCGCGTTGAACAGGGCGCGGTAATCGCCAAAGAACAGCTCGTAGGTGCCCAGGGTATTGGACTTGCCGTTGATGGTTTCCATGGTGTCGTAGAACGCCATCAGCTTGCGGTTCTTCACCTTATCCAGCTCAGCCTGAGTGACCGGCTCGGCGGCCAGACGGTTCACTTCGGCAATCATCGCCGCCTCAAGCTGCGCCGCATCCACACCTGCCGCCGCTACGGCGTAGAGGTAGAACAGGTTGGGGTCGAAGCTTTCCGGCATATAACCGTCAACGCCCAGCGCCAGTTGCTTATCCACCAGCGCGCGACTGAGGCGGCTGCTGTTGCCGTCGATCAGCAGGGACATGGCCAGATCCAGCGCGTGGTAATCGGCGCTGTCGGTGGCCGGAATCTTGTAGGCCAGCATCAGGTTGGGGGTCGAGACCGAGGGCTTCTGCACGTACACCCGGCGTTCGCCTTTCTGCTCCGGCTCCACGGTGCGCACCGCCGGTGGCGGGGTCTGGGCCGGGATCGGGGCGAAGTACTGTTGAGCCAACGCATTGACCTGTTCAAAGGTCACGGCGCCGGAGATCACCACCACGGCGTTGTTGGGGGCGTAGTAGGTGCGGTGGAAGTTGACCAGGTCATCCTGGGTCCAGGCGTGGATGTCGGACTGATGACCGATCACCGGGGCGCTGTAGGGATGAGCCCGGAACGCCACGCCCTTCACCTCTTCCTGCAGCATTCGCCAGTTGGAATTTTCCAGGCCGGTGCGACGCTCGGAGTCCACCACGCCACGCTCGCTCTCCACCATGGCGGGGTCGATGGACAGGTTGGCGATGCGATCCGCTTCCAGCTTAAAGATGGTTTCCATGGCATCGGCCGGGAACCAATCGGTGTAGACCGTCAGGTTCTCCGTGGTGTAGGCGTTGTTGGCGCCGCCCGCCGCTTCCATGGTGCGGTCAAACATCTTCGGGCCGAACTGTTCGGAGCCGTTGAACATCATGTGCTCAAAGAAGTGGGACAGGCCGGTAATGCCGGGCACTTCGTTGCGCGAGCCCACTTTCCAGAACAGGTACATATTGGCGTTCGGGATGGTGTCATCCTCGAGCACCAGGATGCGCATGCCGTTGGCCAGATCCAGAGTCTGAACCTCGTCGGCAGTGTTGGCCTGGGAGAGCGGGCTCAGTGCCAGCCCCAGCGCCAGGGTCGCCAGGCGGATCCCCATAAAGCACTCCTTGTGACGGTATTAGGTCAAAGTTTGATTGAGCATAATGCCACCAGCGGGATCAGTGTCCAACCGGCTGAGCAAGATTTGGGCAGAGAAAATAGCAAATGGTTCAGTACGTTGCGAACGTCAGTCAACGCAAAAAGGGCAACCCGGTCCACTCATGGCTTCGAATACGGTACTGCAGCCAGTCGTGGCCCTCTTCGGTAAAAGCCCCCTCCAGACCCATCCCGACCTTCTCCAGCACCCGGATGGAGCCCGGGTTGGCACAGCGGGCGCGGCCAACAATGCTGCCGAGGTCAAACCGCTCGAATCCCAGTTGCAGCGCCAATTGCGCGGCTTCGGTCGCCAGTCCCCGCCCCCACAGACGCCAGGGCAGGCGGTAGCCCAGATCCACCTCACCGGCGGCCCGTCGCAAGCCACAGAATCCGGCGTACTCCCCCTCGTGGGTATAGAGCGACCAGCGGCCAAACCCGTGGCGCTGATAGTGATCGTAGTGTTGGATAAAACGCAGGGCGTCGGCTTCATCGGCAAAGGGCCGGTCACCGGTATGCTGTACCACCCGCGGGTCGGCATTCATCGCCATAAAGCCCGCCGCATCTCGCGGCGCAAAGCGATACAGTGACAGCCGGGGCCCGCGGATGAGCGGAGTCACGGCGCATTGCCCAGTGGGTAACCTGCCGAATCAAACCGGGCCCGGGCCTGCAGCAGGTCGTCCCGTTGCTCCGACTCCTGAGCCAGAGCCTGGTCCAGCTGAGCCACCAGCTCGGGCGCCAGTTGCCAGATCGCCTCGGCCAGTTCACTGTCCGGCACCGCGTGCAGAAACGCCTGATGCAGCAGCTGGCCTGCGGTGGCCAGGTCCCGCTCCGGCACCTCGCCATCAAAGTGGGCCAGCGCCAGTTCAAACATCGCCCGGGGCAGGCGACCGTACTGGATCGCTTCCTGATAGAGCGTCACGGCGGCAGCCGGGTTGGTGTCCACGCCGTCACCATCAAGGGTGCGCTGGGCCAGATCCGCCAGCGCATCGGGGTAGTGCTGGGCCGCAGCCTGACGCAGCCAGCTCAGGCCCGCTTCCGGGTCTGCATCGCCGCCCTCCCCGGCAAACAGCATCACCGCGAGGTGGTACTGGGCGTGGGGGTAACCGGCCAGCGCCGCCTGCTCAGAACAGGCCCGGGCCTGAGCCAGGTCGGGTTGGCCCAGCAGCCCCTGGTAGTAGAGCACGCCAAGGTTGGCCATCGCTTCCGGCTGGTCCTGCTCTGCCGCCAGCTTGAGGTAATGCTCCGCCTTAAGCGGGTCCTGGCCATACCCCTGACTGCCCGCCAGATAGAAGTAACCCACCAGGGCCAGGGCATCGGCCACCCCCTGCTCTGCCGCTTCGGCAATCAGCCGGACCGCAGCCTGGGGGTCGCGCTCACCACCGTAGCCGTTCAGCAGCGCCACGCCATGCTCAAACCGGGCGGCGGGGTGCTCCTGAGCGGCACGGCGGAACCAGTAAGCCGCCTGTTCCAGCACCCGGCGGGCATCGCTCAGGTCGGGGATCTGCCCATCGTTGGCCAGGGCATAAGAGCGCGCCCGCTCCTGCTGCATCAGCGACCGCGCCTTAAGCGACAGCCCCACCAGATACTGGGCTTCCGGGTCATCCTCCATCACGGCGCGGTAACAGAGCTCCCTTCCTGCCACCACGTCCACCGGCTCAAACTGCCACTCCGGCACCGCTTCATCCGGGTGCAGCAGGGGAAACACCTCGGCACACAGCCTGGCGGTGTCCTTGACGCTTTTGCCCGCCAGCTGCACCAGTTGCTCCAGTGACAAATGGTACTTCTCCGGGTGCGCCCCCTTGTTGCCGTCGCCACGCAGCTTGTGCAGTTTGCGGGCCAGGCGCATGTCGATCACCTTGGCCCGGGCCAGCTGCTCGATGCGGTCATACAGATTCTTGCTGTGGAACTCCAGCTCCGCCCGCTCCCCCAGCCAGGTGGTGAGACGATGGGCAATGGAGCGCAGGTGAACCAGCGCAAAGGTGGGCACGTCCAGGCAGTAATTACGGGCCAGGCGGTAGTCATCTACCAGGCGGCGGTCGAGTCGCCGCACCAGCTCCAGATCATTCATTTTGCGTCCGTTATGACACGTGAGGGGGGCATGGCCTCGATAGTAACAGCTTCGCTCCGGCGCGCCAGCCCGTTGCTCAGGCGGGCTGGCCCGGACCGGGAGAGAAACTTTATCGCGATCCGCCTCACAACTTTGGATCGATTCGCGATCTGGTGCGAAAGCGGCGGACTTTTGCCCCCTCCCAGCCCCCGAAAATGGCCCTCAAAACCCCTTTTTGCGGAGAAAACTTCCTCCATCGGCCGGTCACGGCAACGCCGGTTCAGCCGGCGTAACCTGAGCCTCGATGAACACAGAGGATTTTGGGAGAGAACCATGTCGAGCAGACGCTCCTTTTTGAAATACGGCGCCGCCCTGACTGCCACCGGGCTGACCGTTTCCATGCCGGCCAATGCCGCTAAAGACGCCCCCCAGTGGGACGAAGAAGTGGATGTGCTGGTTATCGGTTCCGGTTTTGCCGGCCTGTCCTGCGCCCTGAACGCCAAGCGTGAAGGCCTGGGCAACATTCTGGTACTGGAAAAGATGCAGGTGATCGGCGGCAACTCCGCCATCAACGGCGGCTGGTTCGCAGTACCGCGTAACCCGGTGCAGCTGGCTCAGGGCATCAACGACGACAGCCCGGAAGAGTTGGTCAAAGACCAGCTGATCGCCGCCCGTGGTATGGGTGACGAAGCCAAGCTGCGCAAAATCGCCAACCACGCTCTGGACTCCTACAACCTGTGTGTTGAGTCCGGCGTGAAATTCAAAAAGGACTTCAACATCCAGGTGGGCGGCCACAACAAGGCCCGCGCAGTGCGCACCCAGCACGGCACCGGTGGTGACATCACCTCCAAGCTGTACGAAGTGGCCAAAGCGGAAGGCGTGGATTTCCGTCTCCAGCACTTTATCGAAGACCTGGTGGTTGAAAACGACGTGGTGACCGGTGTCGTGGTTCGTCGCGGCTACCGTTTCCCGGACGAGAAAACCGGCCACACCCTGCGCATCAAAGCCCGTAAGGGCGTGATCCTGGCTTCCGGCGGCTTTACCCGCAACATGAAGCTGCGCGCCATGGTGGACCCGTCTCTGGATCCGACCCTGGACGGCACCAACCACCTGGGTGCCACCGGTGAAGCGATGCTGTCTGCCATGGGCCACGGTGCTCTGGCGGTACACCTGAACATGATCCAGACCGGCCACTGGGGCTCTCCGGACGAAGGCGGCTTTGGCTGGTCCAACGCGCTGCTGTCCATCGGCTGGCACCAGGGCATCTCCGTCTCCGTACTGAGCGGCAAGCGCTACATGAACGAGCGTGCTGACCGTCTGTACTGCTCCACCCGCATCATGGCCAACCGTTACGAAGACGGTTCCCCGGCCTACCCGCTGGTGTTCATCAACTACGACAAGTACGGCAATGACGAGCGTGTTACCCGTGCCCTGCGTGATGAGATGGCGTGGAAAGTGGACAGCCTCGAAGAGATGGCTGAGAAGTTCAACGTGCCGGTGGCCGAGCTGAAGAAGACCGTTGCCCGCTGGAACGAGCAGGTGAAGCAGGGCGTTGACCCGGACTTCGACCGCAAGATGGACACCGCCGAAGAGCTGAAAGCGCCGTTCGTGGTATCCCGCATCTGGCCGAAAGTGCACTACTGCATGGGCGGCCTGAAAACCGACATCGATGGTCGCGTGCTGAGCGCCAAGACCCTCGAGCCGATGAAGGGCCTGTACGCCGCCGGTGAAGTGTCCGGTGGTACCCACGGCGAAGCCCGTCTGAGTTCCTGTGCCTGCCTTGAAGGTCTGGCCATGGGCTTCATCGTACCCAAAGCCATCAAAGCCGACGCCTGAGGAGACCCACCATGAAACAACTGTTGATTAGCCTGGGCCTGGCGCTGGCACTGACCTCTGGCGCCCAAGCCGGTGAGCTGGTGGCAATGAAAGGCAAACTGGAAGGCCGCAGCAACCACGCTTTCCTGTACGAAGACGGCTGTAACGGCTGCCACACCGGCAACGCCAAGAAGTACGTTGACGACCAGTCCTGCATCGAGTGTCACGGCACCATCGACACCATCGAGATCACCACTGAGCTGGTACTGGAAGAAGCCAACCCGCACAAGAGCATCCACTACGGAAATGGCGCCAGCTGTCTGGCCTGCCACGCCGAGCACGAAACCAAAGCGCCGGTTTGCTCTGAGTGCCACCGCACCTGGTTTAACGAGCGTTAAGCCCTGCCTCGGGCCCGTCTAGACGGGCCCGAATCTTTTTAAGTAATACCGAAAATAATACGGAGAGATGATGATGAAACCCGTAGCCCTGATCCTGACCGCTCTGCTGGCAGGTAACGCTTACGCCGGCCATGGCGAGCACGCGTTCAAGATGGAACAGCGCCCGTACCAGCAACCGACCGCCATCCCGTACGACTACAGCCCCTACTCCCCACAGACCACCATGCCGGAGCAGTGCCGTGACCCGCTGGTGGAGCAGTACATCGCCGACTGGGAAGCCGGCAAGATCGACTTCAACACCATTACCGCCAACGACTCCATCGCCAAGGACCAGCGCTTCTGTAAGGGCCTGGACAACGACGGCAACATTCTGGAAGTGAAGGGCTGCGACCTGAACAACGCGCCGGTAGGCTACCTGTGGAAAGAGCTGGCCGATTACCCGCTCACCATCGGCATCACCAACGGGGGCAAATCGGATCACGAGCCGCACTTCCACGGTCAGCCTGAGTGTTACTACGCGGTCAGTGGCCGTGCACGCACCCTGGCGGACGGCGAGTACAAGTGGATGGAGAAAGGCATGTACTTCTACATCCCGGGCAACACCATCCACAACACCCCGATCACCGAAGAGGAAGGCTTTGGCGTGCTGTACTGGTACCCGAAAAACGCCCACTTCGACGGCTTCAAGTACTACTGGCGTAAGGACGTGAAGAACCTGCGCGTGGCAGAAGAAGCGTTCGACCGCGTCGACATCATGCGTAAAGCCGCCATGGGCCTGGGCCCCTACGGCACCAACGAAGCACGCTTTAAGTAAGCGTTATTCGGTCGCCACGGATGGCGACGTCCCCGCCCCGCACTGTCCGGCTTGCTGGCAACGTTCACAACGGTTGAAGGTTTCGCCCAGCTGGCGGTAGTAGAGATGCACCCGCATCCCGATGCGCTCAAAATCGGCCAGTTCCATCTGCTGCCGCCACTGATAGGGCAGAAACACCTTCTGCAGCTGCCGGAACAGGGTGTAGCGCTTCTCTTTCAGATAGGTGTTGTTGATCAGCTGGCTCTGATACGCCGACAGCGCCCCACTCAGGTAGAAGGTGATCGCCTGAGTCAGTTCCAGTACCTCCTCCTCCGTGGCCACCAGGTCGCCGGATTCCACCGCTTCGACCACGTATCCCTTAATCGCGCGCCAGAACAGGTTGATGCGGGTCTCGAAGGCTTTCACCTTCTCCGGGCTGGCCCGGCGCCACACCATCGGGTTCACCGCCACCTGCCGCACCAGGTTGAAGGTCGGGGCAAAGTGGGTGGCTTCAAAGGTGAACATGATGGGGATCAGCACCCGCTGGATCGGAGTCAGGTCCGGATACTGGGCTTCAAACGGGGCAAAGTGGTTGCTGGTGGCGTTGCGCAGGAAGCAGCACACCAACAGGTCTTCCTTGCTTTCGAACAGCTTATAGAGGGAGCTGTTGGCGATGCCGGCATGGTTGGACAGATCAGAAATTTTGAACGCGATCAGGCCCTGAGTCTCAATCAACCACTCAGTCGCGTTTAAGATCAATTGGCTGCGCTCAAACTGCGCTTCCGTGCTGGGGCATTGCATCCGCTGAATCCGGTTAATGATGTCGGTCACGGAGCATAGCGAGAAGCCCCCGACGATTTCGTCGAGTGCTTCACAAAGGTAAACCGGTCACAACGCTATGGGTGCGGGTTTGTTGCGATTCTGCGAGCCAATCGACGTGCCAGTACGCCCTGTCGGTGGCGGGTCAGGGGGTAACGCCAGGCCAGCAGCAACATCGGCACCAACAGCAGGCAGGGCCAGACCACAAAGCCCAGCTTCAGTCCGGTCACCGCTTCCCCCTCCAGCACCCCCTTGCCGGTAAAGCCGTACAGGGCCGGGATCCCCAGCGCAATGGCGCCGCCGATGCCCTGATTAAACTTGGTGATCAGGGCCTGAAAGGCGAACAGGATGGCGGCCCGGTCCTTGCGGTTTTTCCAGCGGTCGTAGTCCACCACGTCCGCCAGCAGTGATGGCAGCGCCAGAGACGACAACCCAAGGAAGAAGCCGAACCCGGTCATCAGCGCCATCATCGGCTTCAGCGAATCGGGCCCCGGCTCCAGGGTCAGCACCGCCAGCAGACAGACGATCATCCCTACTCCGGACAGGGCCCAGGCCCGGTGTTTATCCACCCGTTTGAGCAGCTGCAGCCACAGGGGCATCCCCGCTGCCATCGCCAGCGTCATCGGCATCGCAATCTTGGCGATGGCATCGGCGTGCCCCAGATAGAAGCTGGCGTAGATAACAAACAGGGAGGAGACCGCCCCGGTGGCCAGACCAAACAGCACCTGGGTCAGCAGGAAGTATCGCAGCGGGGCGATGGTGGAGAGCGCACCCAGCAGGTCCCGCAGGCCGGGGCGGGCCCGACTGGGGTGACTCGGCTCCGGCACCGCCCGCCACATCAGCACCAGTCCCAGCGGCAACGCCACCGCGATAAAGCCCGCCAGCAGGGCAAACACCTCGTCAGTAAAGCCGCTGCGACCCAGCAGTATCATCGGGCTGGCCATAAACAGCAGCCCCCCGAGAAAACCCAGCATCTGTCGCCATAGCACCACCCGGCTGCGCTCCTGATAGTCGTTCGACATCTCAGCCGCCAGCGCACTGTGGGGGATCTCCACCGCCGTCCAGCCCAGCGTCACCAGCAGGTACCAGCCCACCAGATAAGCCACGCCCGCCTCTTCGGGCGGCTGGAATAGAGGCCAGATCCCCAGCAGCACCAGCACCACCCCGAGCGCCATCCACACCTTACGGCGGCCACTGCGGTCTGAGAGCCAGCCCAAAATGGGATCGGTCAGGCCATCAAACAGGCGCGCCACCAACGTGGCGGTGGCCAATCCGGCGGCCGTAACGGCGGTGGTTTCCAGATAAAAGGCAGGCAGCATCGCCGCAGTGGGCGACATCAGCATCGACAGGGGCAGGTTCAGCAAGCCGAACAGCAACAGCTGACGGCGGGGCAATGAGGTCGACATGTGGGGGGAGCTCAAAAACAACAACGGATGGCCGCGGCCATCCGTTTTTCGATTACGCCTCGGAGGCTTCGTGCATCACGCTGGCGGCTTCTTCGGTGGCCAGCTTGGCCAGGTCTTTGTCGACCAGGTAGAGGCCCTGACCATCGTTGCCGACCAGCTCGAGCTTATCGAGGATGGACTTGAACAGCTTCTCCTCCTCGTGTTGTTCCGCCACGTACCACTGCAGGAAGTTGAAGGTGGAGTAGTCCTGGTTGGTAAAGGCGGCGTGGGCCAGCTCGTTGATCTTGCGGGTAACCAGCTGCTCGTGCTCATAGGTTTGGGCAAACAGCGCGGCCAGGTTGTCAAACTCGTGCTCAGGCGCTTCGATGGCCCCCAGCATCGGCAGACCGCCAGCTTCGCTGACGTAGGTGAACAGACGGCGCATGTGCTCCATCTCTTCATCAGCATGAGCACGCAGGAACAGCGCTGCGCCCTCGAACCCTTTGTCCTCACACCAGGCACTCATCTGCAGGTACAGGTTTGAGGAAAAGAACTCCAGATTAATCTGCTCGTTAAGCTTATCGACCATCGCTTTAGACAGCACGGTTGTCTCCTTAATCGTTTGCGCCTTGTTGGCCAACATAGTCTCAGCAAACCCGCTGGGATTCAAAGAAAAGTGGGTTAACCGGACACGTTTTTCCCGCTGGGTGACGGCGTTGGCAACTGAAGTTCAATCCGCGCCCGGAGCGTAAAGAATCACTAAGGGCTGAGTACGGCAGTAGGCGGCAAACGGATCGGCAATGGCGGCTGGAACGCCTGCCGCGTCCGGCACGACAAACCCCAGTGAGCGATAGAATGGCTGAAGATGAGGCAGGGAGAAGCACCACAGCGGTTGGGGTTGGCTCAGCACAAACTGCATCAATTGCCGGGCCAGGCCCTGCCCCTGGCAATGCCGCGCCACCTGCAGCGCCCGCAGCAACCAGGCATCACCACGGGGACTGAGCCGGGCAGCAGCAATGATGGTGCCGTCGGCATCACGCAGTACCGCGATGCGCTCATCCCGACGGGCCCGCTCTTTCTGACCTTCCGCAGCATAGAAGCGGCTGGCCAACGGGGCCTGCACGGGGCTGAGCCAGTGCGCGCTGATGCCATTCACAGCGGCAACGCTACACTTAAAAGGGAACGGGAACAGGGGATCAACGATGACCGCCGAGGTTGAAGAGCGCCGCCGCGGTGAGCGGCGCGACGGGCAGGACCGGCGCCGCATTCGCCGCTTTGGCTTACAGGGACAGGATCGGCGCCACCGGCTTGGGCGGCGCAGTACGGATCCGTCACCGTTCTGAGGCCAACTCAGCCATGGCCGCTTTGACGTAGACATCAAAGCGGTTCTTCTTAGTGTCGATCACCATGGTCGGGGCACGGTCTGCCAGCGGCTCAGCGTAATCCGGCCGCTTTACCACCACCCGCTTTTGCGCCAGTTGCAGGGCCGGAGCCAACAGGCCGTCGGCGTCCATATCCGCGCCCACCAGCTCCTGAAACACCCGCATCTCTTTCTTTACCTGGGCCGACTTGGCCCGGTGCGGATACATCGGGTCAAGAAACACCACATCAGGCTGCAGGTCCAGCTCGGCCAGCGCTTCCAGGCTGTTGCCGTGGAACAGGCGCATCCGCTCGGAGACCCAGGGACCGATCTCAGCATCGTCGTAAGCCCGACGCAGCCCATCGTCCAGCAGGGCAGCCACCACCGGGTGACGCTCCACCAGGGTGACATCACAGCCCAGGCTGGCCAGGACGAAGGCATCCCGCCCCAAGCCGGCGGTGCCATCCACCACACTGGGACTGGCCCCGCCCTTCAGGCCCACGGCCTTGGCAATGGCCTGACCGCGGCCGCCACCAAATTTGCGACGGTGTGCCACGGCGCCGCCGACCAGGTCCACTTCAATGGCACCCAGTTTAGGTTGATGACGATCGTAGAGGCGTAAGCGGTCCTGCTCCAGCGTCAGCCGGAACGGGGCGTCTTCACAGTGATGCAGCTGCCAGCGTTGAGCCAGTTCAGCCAGACGCGCCGGCTGTTCACTGCCGGGGTCAAGATAGATGGTGGTGGACATAGGGCTCCCATGGGTGATCAGCGGGAGAGTAGTGGATCACCGGGAGCCCTGCAAGCGGCGGGTTTAGGCGGCGTTCGGCGCCTGGATGGCCACTTCCGGCAGAGCCGGGTATTGACGCAGTGCCTCACGGCAGCGGGTACGCCACTCGGTATGGCCTTCGGCCAGGCCGGCACCGGCCAGCAGATTGGCCAGCGCATCCAACAGACCGTCGGTTTCCGCCAGCTCCGCAGTCGGGGCCAGGGTTTGACGGCTGGATTGCAACTGGAAGCCCAGCAACAGGGCACGGGCACGAGCGACCAGAGTGCTGCACTCGGCTTCGCCAACCGCCAGCAGGTTCTGCTGACGGGCGTCCTGCAGGATCCCCTCCAGCGCTTTCACCAGCTCTTCCACCAGCGCACGCAGCGCCAGCTGACGCTGGTCAGCGGCACGACGCCACAGCTCGGTGTGGCTTACCAGCAGTTCCAGCTGGGCCAGCACGTCATCGCGCAGCAGGCGTACGCGCTCAGAGGCCAGCAGGGTAACAAAGCGTTCCATCGGGGTCAGTTCCATCTCGTTGAGACGGGCGATCCACTCGTGACGCTGTTGCAGGCTGATCTGAACCAGCGCTGCCATCATGTCTTCTTTGCTGAGGAAGTGGCCGTACAGTGTGCCCACGGAGCATTCTGCCGCGCGTGCGACGTCCGCCATACGAAAGTCCAGGGCTCCCTTGCCCCGGGCAGTGACCAATGCCGCCGATAAGATGCGCTGTTCCCGCGCTTTGAACAGTTCCGACTTGTTCATTAGGTTGTCCCTTTATTCAAACTGGGTCCCATCCGCAGCGCCATCTCGCTGCCCTTTTGGGATGGGTGATATGAAATCAAAAAGCGCGCTGCCCAACTGCGCGGAAGATCACACAAGTCGCTTAAATAACTCTTTCAGAACAGTCACTTGTGCATACCTCTGGCCGATTGTACCGGGTCAGGTCAACGTCACCGCCCCTAACTGTCTCATTTCGGTACGAATTCGTCTGTGCGCCATGTGGAGAAGAATATTCTTCGACCCGCAATCAGTGCGATTGCGTGATAACCGGAGGCAATAGCAAGCCGGCCCAGGGTGCGAGATCCTAGGCAACCTGAGAGCGAAGTTCAATCAGACCAAGGTGAGGACTGTGGCACAGGGCAGCCTCAGGGCGCCCGGTCATCGGCAAACCAATAACGCAGCAACAGCCGCAGGGTTTGAGGCAGCATCAACACCACCCCCAGTCCCATGACCAAACCGGGGTCTAACCCGGATGCCCGCGCCGTGGCGGTAAATAAGTAGTGATAAAGCCCCAGCAGGGCTAATCCCCAGCCCAGCAGGTTGGTGGTGACCAGGGCCCAGCCCCAGCGCTGCAAAAACGCACCCATGGCAGACTCCAAAGCAACATCCTGTCGCTGAGGGTTAAGGTGCCTATGCACCGCAGCAAAATCAACCTAATCGTTTGAATAAAAAGAAAAACGGCACCCTAAGGTGCCGTTTGTGCTGTTACTGGGCAATGCCGCTGTGGCGCAGCAAGGCGTCAATCTCCGGCTCACGGCCACGGAAACGGGTGAACAGCGCCATCGGCTCCTCACTGCCCCCCATCTCCAACACGTGCTGCAGGAAGTCGCCGCCCACCTGCGGATTGAAGATCCCCTCCTCCTCAAAGCGGGAGAACGCGTCTGCGGAGAGCACTTCGGCCCACTTGTAGCTGTAGTAACCCGCCGCGTAACCACCGGCAAAGATGTGGCTGAAGCTGTGCTGGAAGCGATTGAACTCCGGCGCCTTAATCACCGCCACCTGGCCGCGCACCTGGTTCAGTACGTTCTGGATCGGGTCAGCGTCCTGCAGCTCGCTGTACTCAAGGTGCAGGCGGAAATCGAACAGGGCGAACTCCAGCTGGCGCAGCATCATCATGGCACTCTGGTAGTTCTTGGCCGCCAGCATCTTCTCCAGCATCTCGGTGGGCAGCGGCTCACCGGTCTGGTAGTGACCGGAGATCTCCGCCAGCGCTTCACTCTCCCAGCACCAGTTTTCCAGGAACTGGCTGGGCAACTCGACCGCATCCCACGGCACGCCGTTGATGCCGGCGACGCCCGGAGCGTCTTCGATGCGGGTCAGCATATGGTGGATGCCATGGCCAAACTCGTGGAACAGCGTAACCACTTCGTCGTGGGTAAACAGCGCCGGCTTGTCGCCCACCGGACCGTTGAAGTTGCAGGTCAGGTACGCCACCGGCTTCTGCAGGCTGCCATCGGCGCGCACCCGGCGGCCCTGGCAATCGTCCATCCAGGCACCGCCGCGCTTGTTCTGGCGGGCATACAGGTCGAGGTAGAAGCTGCCGCGCACGCTGCCATCCGCTTCCAGCAGGTCGAAAAAGCGAACGTCTTTGTGCCAGGTGTCGACCCCTTCACGCTCCTGAACCTTGACGCCGAACAGGCGCTCAACGGTGTGGAACAGACCGGACAACACCTTGTTCTCCGGGAAGTAGGGGCGCAGCGCCTCATCGGAGATCTGGTAACGGTGCTGTTTCTGCTTTTCCGCGAAGTAGGTGATGTCCCAGGCGTTCAGGCTGTCGACGCCGTGCTCCGCTTTGGCGTACTCGGTCAGCTCTTTGAGCTCACGTTCGCCCTGCCCTTTGGAGGCCAGTGCCAGCTCATTGAGGAAGCTGATCACCTGCTCCGGGGTTTGTGCCATCTTGGTGGCCAGCGATTTGTGGGCCGGGCTGTCGAAACCCAGCAGCTGGGCCAACTCCTGACGCAGGGCCAGGATTTCGCTCATCAGCGGGCCGTTATCGTATTGTCCTGCGTGCGGGCCCTGGTCGGAGGCGCGGGTGCAGAACGCGGTGTACACCTCACGGCGCAGTTCGGCGTTGTCGGCGTAGGTCATCACGGCCAGGTAGGAGGGGAACTCCAGGGTCAGCAGATACCCCTCCAGTCCACGCTGGGTCGCGCTCTGCTTGGCCGCTTCCAGGGCCGATTCCGGCAAACCGGCCAGCTCCGCTTCATCAGTGACCAGCTTGGTCCAGGCGTTGGTGGCATCCAACAGTTGGTTGGAGTACTGGCTGGACAGCTCGGACAGGCGCATCACGATCTCGCCATAGCGCTTCTGCTCCGCCTCCGGCAGACCAATACCGGACAGCTCGAAATCACGCAGGCCGTTCTCAATCACCTTCTTACGGGCGGGACTCAGGTCGGCGTAGCCGTCACTGGCGGCCAGCGCTTTGTAGGCCTCGTACAGATCTTTGTTCTGGCCCAGCCAGGTGCCGTACTCAGACAGCGCCGGCAGACAGGCATCGTGGGCTGCGCGCAGGGCGTCGTTGCTCACTACGGAGTTCATATGGCTGACCGGTGACCACAGGCGGGACAGGGTGTCCTCCACTTCGTCAATCGGGGCAATCAGGTTGTCCCAGGTCGGTGCAGCACCACTGGCCAGCACCCGCTCAACGGTTTCCCGACACTGCTTCAGCGCGTGCTCTACCGCAGGCTGAACGTGTTCCGGTTGGATCTGGGAAAAAGCGGGTAAAGCGTGTGGCTCCAGCAACGGGTTGGTCATGGCGACTCCTTGTGAGGCCGACTCTGCGGCCCCGTTTGACAATGGGATGTTGTAACCATAGATGCGGTCAAAGGGCGGGAAGTTCAAGTCCGAAACAACGATTGGCCCCATCGTGACACTTTGCCTGTTCTAGGCTTTTAGCGTTGAGGGTGCAAGGAGAGTTGCCATGACCAAACCAATCATCGCCGCCGTTCGTCCCGCCAAAGTGGCGCTCAAAGCGGGCCAGTCCTACTGGTTCTGCCGCTGTGGACGCTCTGCCACACAGCCGTTTTGCGATGGCTCCCACAAGGGCACGGACTTTACCCCGCTGGCGTTCTCACCCGAAAAGGATGGCGACGCCTACCTGTGCCAGTGCAAACGCAGCCAGGAGCAGCCCTATTGCGACGGCAGTCATGCCCGCATTCCCGCCGAGCAGGTCGGCACCGAAGGCGGAGAGAATGACGCCCCAAAGCGTGAGGCGGCGGACGGCAGCAGCAACGCGAACCGCCCGCCGCAGGCCGAACCCACGCCGGAAGAGCCGGAGGTGGCGTTCATCCACCAGCTGGCCAGAGAAGGGCTTGCCGGTGGCCATCATGGCCCGATGGTGGCGATGGGGGTGCCACGACACACCCTGCCCCAATGGGATGCCATTCAGGTGATGGTGGCGCAGTTGGCGCGGCCGCCCCTGCTGGATGACGCCCGGGTTGGGACAGAGTTGGTGATCGGTCCCCGCGCCCGCAAACCCCTGACTCTGGCGATGCCTCTGTTTGTGTCGGACATGAGTTTTGGCGCTCTGTCCCGGGAAGCCAAGATCGCCCTGGCGCAAGGGGCGGAGTTAGCAGGCACCGGCATCTGTTCCGGCGAAGGTGGCATGCTGGATGCGGAACAGGCCGCCTGCTCGCGCTACTTCTATGAGCTGGCCGCTGCCCGCTTTGGTTTTGATGAGGCAAAGCTTAAGGGCGTGCAGGCCCTGCACTTCAAGGCCGGACAGGCCGCCAAAACCGGTACAGGCGGTCACCTGCCTGCTGATAAGGTGACCGAGGAGATCGCCGCCGTTCGCGGCTTGCCTGCGGGCCAACCGGCCATCTCGCCCGCCCGGTTTACCGACCTCACCAGCCCACGGGATTTCCGCCGCTGCGCCGACCGCATCCGCGAAGTCACCGGGGGCATCCCCATCGGCTTTAAGCTCTCCGCCAACCACGTCGAACAGGATATCCAGTTTGCCCTCGAAGCCAGTGCCGATTACCTGATCCTTGATGGCCGCGGCGGTGGCACCGGAGCAGCCCCGGCGCTGTTCCGTGATCACATCAGCGTGGCCACCATCCCGGCCTTGGCCCGGGCCCGGCGTTACCTCGATGCCCAGGGCCAACGGGACATTACCCTGATCATCACGGGTGGCCTGCGCACCCCGGCAGACTTTGTCAAAGCGCTGGCATTGGGGGCCGATGGCATCGCGCTGGCCAACGCCGCCATTCAGGCCCTGGGCTGCGTCGGGGCACGGATGTGCAACAGCAACCGCTGCCCCACCGGCATCGCCACTCAGGACCCCACCCTGCGCCAGCGCCTCGATACCCAAGCCGGGCCGCAACGGGTAGCGCGTTATCTGCAAAGTGCCTGCGAGTTGATGACGGTCATGGCCCGGGCTTGCGGTCACGCGCACCTGAGTGATTTCAGCCTGGCGGATATTGCCACCGCCGACCGCGAGCTGGTGGCGCTGGCCGGGGTGCCTTATGTGGGGGTCAGCAAAGAGGTTAATTCCTGACGGCAACGTTCCTCAGTCGGCTCAATGGGCTCAGGGATCGAAAAAGGGTTGTGGTCCTACTCGGTAACACAACCCTTTTGAAGAAGCCCACATGTACAGACGCCGGATTATCCTTGCCGCGGGATTGGCCCTGCTTTGCGGCTGTCAGAGCCTGATCCATTTTGCCCTGGAGCAGGCCACCGGCCAGAACCTTGGCTATGGCGACGCCGAGTGCCGGCGACTCCAACTGCAGTGTCACCCTGAAGATTACCGCAGCTGGCTATCGCCTTCGGGCCAGCGCCAATGCAGCTGCCAACCTTGTTTCGGCGACGACAACCGGTAGGCTCCGGGCCGCGACGATTAAAACGCCATGGTCAGGTGGATACCCGCCCAGGTTTGATCCGTTTCAATCCCCTCATCCTTAGCCATCTGGCGGTGGGCCTCAGTGTGTTCGGCGATCAGGGTCAGCCCCAGCTGTTCGGTTAACTGGTATCCCAGGGTGGCCCCCACGGCCAGGTGGTTTTCGCCATCATGATCCGGATTGGCGTAGCCATAATCCAAACCGGCGATCACATAGGGCGTCAGGGCCAGGCGCTCATTCAGGGCAAACTCCCGCTGAATGCCGATTTCAACAAAACTGCCCTCAGATTCGGTGCTGTAGACGTAGTCGATAAAGGGCTCAAACCAGCTCAGGCCACCGTAGGCGACCCCCGCCCCAAGCTCATTATCGGCTTCGTCATCTTTAAAGAACTCAAGGCGGGTATAGCTGCCGTAGAAGGCGAAATCACCCAGCTCAAAACCGTACTCGATGCCCAGATTCAGTTCGTCATAATCCACATCGGAGTCGGCGGCATAGCCGTAAGCGGCACTGAGCACGATGCCATTATCAAAGCCCGCGGCACCGCTGGCCCAATAGATGCCTCCCTGCTCCAGGTTATCCCGGCCTTGAGAGATGTACTTGCTGTCGTACCCAAAATCGACTTCATATTCGGCCGCGCCCGCACCAATGGCGGGAAGACAGAGGGCCAGGGCTATCAGGGATCGCTTCATCATCAACTGCTCGCAAAAGAGAAAATAACCGGATTACGAATCAATCTTATTTGCACTCGCTGCGAGTTCGTTGTGATATTGATCAAACTGGGGCAAAACCCGACATGCCGGGTTGAAAAAATGTGAGCGACATTCGTTAAGGTCGGTACTGAACAGTAAGATTAATTACCCTTAAGGAATGAACTCACCGGCGCACCCTCCCTGTTGCTTCCGGGTCATCGCCCGCGCGACTGATGAATGGATGCAGCGTGCCCCCCCGAACCAATCGACATTGAATGACTCCGCCGGATAGCGCGGCCTCACAACAACTGGCAGCCATTTCGGCTGAGTCACCGGCTCACTGAACGCCCTTTCCGATAAGGGCAATCCCTTGTTTGCGGTTGAGTGCGCCCCCAGATCAGGGTACAACTCCGCCAATGCGTATTCGCCCCACGGGGCCATCAGGTAAAGGAAGCTTCCCATGGCACAGCAATTTGACTACATCGTTCTAGGCGCCGGTTCCGGCGGTATCGCCTCAGCCAACCGCGCGGCCATGCGCGGCGCCAAGGTGCTGCTGATCGAAGCCCAGCACCTCGGTGGCACCTGCGTAAACGTCGGTTGTGTACCGAAGAAAGTGATGTGGTTTGGTGCCCAGGTGGCGGAAGCCATCAAGCTGTATGGCCCGGATTACGGCTTTGATACCACCCTCAACCAGTTCAGCTGGAGCAAGCTGGTGGAGAGTCGCGAGGCCTACATCGAGCGCATCCACGGCGGCTACAACCGCGGCCTGGATGCCAACGGCGTAACGCTGGTCAAAGGCTTCGGCAAATTTGTCGACGCCAAAACCGTTGAGGTGAACGGTGAGCACTACACCGCGCCGAACATCCTGATCGCTACCGGTGGCCGTCCCACCATCCCGGCCATCCCCGGTGCTGAGCACGGCATCGATTCCAACGGCTTCTTCGCCCTGACCGAGCAGCCCAAACGTGTGGCGGTGGTGGGTGCCGGTTACATCGCCGTCGAGCTGGCTGGTGTGCTGCACAGCCTGGGCAGTGAAACCCACCTGCTGGTGCGCAAGCACGCGCCGCTGCGCAACTTCGACCCGATGATCGTCGATACCCTGGTGAAACTGATGGCAGCGGAAGGCCCGACCCTGCACACCCACTCCATCCCCAAAGCGGTGGAGAAAGAGGCGGACGGCAGCCTGACCCTGCATCTGGAAAACGGCAACAGCCTCAACGTGGATTGCCTGATCTGGGCCATCGGTCGAGAGCCGGCCACCGACAAGATCAACATCGAAGCGTCGGGCGTGAAGGTGAACGAGCGCGGCTTTATCCCGGTGGATGAGTACCAGAACACCAATGTGCCCGGCATCTACACCGTGGGTGACATCATGGAGGGCGGCATTGAACTGACTCCGGTGGCAGTGAAAGCGGGCCGTGCCCTGTCCGAGCGCCTGTTCGGCGGCCAGCCGGAAGCCAAGATGGACTACTCGCTGGTGCCCACCGTGGTGTTCAGCCACCCGGCCATCGGCACCATCGGCCTGACCGAACCTCAGGCCCGCGAGCAGTACGGCGACGACAATGTGAAGGTCTACACCTCCTCCTTCGCCGCCATGTACACCGCAGTGACCGCTCACCGTCAGGCCACCGAAATGAAGCTGGTGTGCGTCGGCCCCGAGGAGAAGATCGTTGGCCTGCACGGCATCGGCTTCGGTATGGATGAAATCCTCCAGGGCTTCGCCGTGGCCATCAAGATGGGCGCCACCAAGGCCGACTTTGATGCCACCGTGGCCCTGCACCCCACCAGCGCCGAAGAGTTCGTGACCATGCGCTGATTCACTCAGCGCAACAAAAAAGCGCCCCTCTCGGGGCGCTTTTTTTATCACCACAGGTTCTGGCTCAGCTGAACAGTGGCAACGCCTTGGGGGTAAAATTGGCGATATTGGGGAATACGGCTTGCAAGTCCGGCTCGGCCACTCCCATCCAACGCGCCAGTGTGGCACCAATCTGATCCACCGAGGTGGTGGGAAGCAGACGGCCGGCAGAGAAGTCGTCCTCCCCTCCGGGCACCAACGAAGGCCAGGTGCCGACCGTTGTCCCGGCCATTGGGGCGCCGCTGATCACAAACTGGTTGTTGCCCCAACCGTGGTCAGTCCCGGTGGCATTGGGGATGATGCGACGGCCAAAATCAGACAGGGTTACCGTCGTCACCTTGGACGACAGCCCTTGTTCATCCAGCAGGTCATAGAAGTTTTTCACCGCCCGGCTGAATTGAGACAGCAGCGCCTCATGACTGGACACCTGGTTGGCATGGGTATCGAATCCCCCCAGGTTGAGAAAGAAGATCTGCCGGTTCTGGGTCAGTGATTCCCGACTGTTGATGAACTTCAGCGTTGCGTCCAGCTGCAGACTAAGCGGGTTGTCGCTGTCCGCGGCCAGGGTCGCGTTGGCCGCCCCACTGATCACACCATTCACCGTCTGGCTCGCGTAAATGCTGTCTCGCATGATGCCGCGGAAATGCTCCCGAAAGGGATCAGGCCTTTCATTATCCAGCGTCTGTATGTAGCGATTTTTAAGGAAAGTCCTCATGGTGATGGTTTGCGCCCCGGAGGCTGACAAACTGTTGGCTTTATCCGGCCCCCGGAACAGCCGGGACTGACCCGCGAAGCTGTACATCGGGGGGATGTCACTTTGCTGGCTTAGCTGCGCCATCAGCCGCGATCCCCAACCACTGCTCAGGGATTTGTTGATGGCGTCTCCCCGCAGCCACTCGTAGGTCTGGGAGTTATGGGAGAACAGCATGTCGGGTTCTGCCCCATGATCCGCAACCGTCATGGGCCGTTTCAGCACTCCGCAATTGAGCAGTCCGGTTACATAGCCCCGGTCACACAGCGCCTTGAGGCCCTCCATCGAGGGGTGCAATCCCAGTTCAACCGTATTGCCGGCTCGATCCCGTCCGGACAATGACGTGGTCAGCAGGTTGGCTTGCGGGATCGCGAGGTGTTTACGGATGTTCGCGTACTCCTGATAGTGCGTATCGTCCGTGGGCACCAGAGTATTGAACCCATCGTTGCCCCCGTTGAAGTAGATGCAAACCAGTGCCCGGTAGTCGCTGACCGCCGTCGAAGCGGTTGCCCAGCCCACTTGAGACATTAAGGCTGATGCGCCTATTCCCTTTAAAAACGTTCTTCTTGAAATTGGCATCCGCTCAGTCCTGAATAAAGAATTCATCGGAGTTGGCGATCAGCACACCAACGGTTTCTCTCATGCCGACATCTGGATTACTGGCACTCTCAATCAAGGCTCTCAAGTGCGGCTCCAGCGTGGGATTCATGTCCTCGCCAAAAAACAGGAATCGGATCTTGTCGATTGCTCTGTCCACATCATCAAAGTCCTCAGTGAAGTAGCTCACCTCAAAATCCACATCCTTTGACTCAAACAGCATGGCCCGCATGTAATTGGCACAACCGGCATAGGCCGTCCAGGAGAGTATCTCCGCTTCGGGAGCGGTCTTCTGTTCGCTGCCGATCACGTAATCCGGCGAAAAGAAGTTGAAAACCGAGGTCGCGCGTAAGGGTCCCTGACCCGCCGCCCAGTAAGCGTATTTACTGCCCGAGAACTTGCGGGTTTGGTCATCGAGTTGGCCATTCATGCCTCGAACCAGATTAAGTAAGGCGATCAACGGCTCTTTAATCTTCCTGGGCGGCGCATCAGGATTCAGCCCCAAAGCCTCCTCATCCAGCAACAACGCTTTGACCACCGCGCCGATGTCGCCGCGGACGCCATGGCCATTATCGATAAAGACCTGCGCCACCCGTTCAACATACTCGGGAGAGGGGTTGGAGCTCACCAGACGTTGAATCATGTGTCGGGCGAAAAATGGCGGGGTATTGTGATGTTCAAACAGAATATCCAGCACCTGGCGCATATCCTCCAGCGCCGTCTGGCCCGCGGGCAAACTGTGCCCCAACGCGGCTTTGCTGCCGGTGTCGTGGTACGACTCATCGGCGCTCATCGGTTCGATATACTCGGCATCGCTTTTCTGCCATCCGGTGAAGGCGCGGGCAATCTCCTGAACATCCTGCTGGGTGTATGAGGGGATCGGCAAACCCGAGTCATCCCGCTTCAACGTCCCATCCGCATTGAGCTCATACAACCCGATGGTGAACAGCTGCATCACTTCACGGGCATAGTTTTCATCCGGCTGAAACCCCCGCGCTTCGTCCGCCTTACGGCTGTTGATCAGGGTCAGATAGGCGCCCATTGCCGGATGCAACGAGACCGCTTCCAACAGGTCCCGATAGTTGCCAAAACTGCCGGTAACCAGGTTGTTGTAGTAGCGGGTCAGTGCCTCTTCCCGCTGGCTTAGTACCCCCAAGCGGGACACCACAAACAGCTCACTCAGGGCAAACGCTACGCGCTGTCGCAGCTGATCTGGTGCGGTTGCGCTGAGGTAGAACCAGGTGTCCTCTCGGTCATCATGGGATATCCCCATTAACTCCGCAGGCTCATGGGAGGAGGGCGAAAGAGCGAGTTGCTCATCAATCCAGGCTACAGGCTCAAAACCGGCATAGTTCTCCACATCCGCAGGCGTTGGGCCAAAGGTGCTTTGCAGGAGCAGGCGCTGATACTGTTTTTTGCTCGGGGCATCGACCGTGACGGTAAACGTCGCCATCTCAGATTCCGCTTCGCCGTCGCTCAGCTGAAATGCCCACTGTTGCGTTCCGGTTTTCAGAGGTCTCAGGGTCAGCTCCCCCTGTTCATTCACGCTGATGGCGGTGCTGTCATCGTCAGTCACCCATTGCGCCAACTGCAGGGCATCACCATCGGCATCCTGTCCCAGTTGGTCCAGAGAGAGCGTGACCGAGGCGCCGTAGCGAACGGTGTCCGGATGGACATAATCCATCGCCAGCGGAGCCTGGTTCTGCTCCGGCTCCGGAGTCGGGTCAGGATCCGGCGTCGGGTCGGGGTCAGGATCCGGGTCGGGGTCCGGGTCCGGGTCCGGAGTCGGGTCAGGATCCGGGGTAGGATCCGGGTCGGGGGTTGGGTCAGGATCCGGCGTAGGGTCCGGGGTCGGGTCCGGGGTTGGCTCTTTTTCATCGATACCGGGAGATTCCGGTATCTGAGGCTCGGTATCCCCACACCCCTGCAATAACACCAGGGCACACAAGGCCTGGCACAACAATATCGGTTTCAGATTCAATCCCATGGTATCCCCTAACGTAGAACGTCCTTCTGCTCTAAAAACCTCTCAAGGTGTGAACCCCTGTCTCGCAGGGACCGGCAACAATCTCATAACGCCTCTATTTTCACCCCACCAAAGGGTCTATGCGACGGCGAAACCCCCGGCCTTGCAGCCCTGAACTATAACGATGCGAGCAAACCGGTAATTTTCTTCACTTTGCCAGTGAATCTCTGCACCAAACGGTAACCATCCCACGGCAAGATATTGAGCCAACCGGGGCTCCTGCCGACAAATCTTTGCCCTGTCCACAGCTTCCACCCAAGGCGTGAACCCCCTCACAAAGCCACAACAAAGTCGCAACCCCGCAAGCCATCCCCCTGCCGCGAAGCAAGTAAAACCAGATTAAAAACAGGGCATTACATTGGGATCTGACGGCAAATTGATCTAAATCAACATTGCCTTAAGTAGATTTATCTAATGCAGATCTATCTAATTAAGCGGGTTAGCATTTGGTTAAGCCGAAGTGAAACGACGCTTCGCGATAACCAAAAAACAACGGGAGATCGAGATGAAAACAACCAGCCAAACTGCACTCGCGATGCTGTTGCTGACCCTCGCTGCAGGGGCGATGGCCGTGGATGGTGGCAACCCCAAGAAGGGCAAGCATGAGTACAAGCGCGAATGCAAAGCCTGTCACACCGTCGGAGCCGAGGGCGGAGAGATCACCCCCATGTCCAAAACCATGGGCCAGTGGGATCGCTTCTTCCAGCGCGACAAGCACAAAGCCAAGCCTGAGGTGTTTGAGCAACTGGACCCGCAAAAACTGCTCAATATCCACCAGTTCCTCTACGACCACGCCGCCGATTCTGAGCAACCCGCCACCTGCGGTTAAGTGTCAGCCATGACAAAGGAGTGTTGATGATGAAAACCCTCGTAGCCACCCTGGTCTCACTGGCACTGACTGCCCCGGCGCTGGCCGCCGAAACCAGTGAACAAGAAGCGCTAAAACTGCGCCTTGATGAGCTCAATGAAGAGCTTGAGTACCTCTCCGACCGACTGGACAAAGCGGAACGCCACACCGCCACCGACCGTATCCAGTTCAGCGGCGACTTCCGGGTTCGCGCCCATACCCTGCACTACCAGGACGTCACCTGGAATCCCGCCATGCTGGTGGACTTCAACGACTTTGGCGCCAAGGCGATGTCCGGCCAGCTGGGCGACCCCAATAACCCCAACTCACCGCTCGGCGCTCTGATGGCGTCCAATCCTGCCCTGGCCGAAGCCTTTATGAGCGGCCAGCTGCAGGGTGTGATGCCGATGGTGCTGGCCCCCAAGCAAACCTACGACGTTAATAACGACATCCTCTACAACACCCGCCTGCGCCTCAATCTGAAGGCCCAGGTGTGGGATAACGTCAGCTTTGCCGGCCGCCTCACCATGTACAAAAACTGGGGCGATTCCACCGGCGTTCAGGTGTTCGATTCCTGGCGCAGCTTCACCATGGACGGCACCAACAGCGGCAACACCAGCGGTGACTGGCTGCGGGTTGAGCGCGCCTACTTTGACTGGAAAAACATCGCCGACAGCAACTTCTACCTCTCCATCGGCCGCCGTCCCTCCACCTATGGGCCGCCGACCCAATACCGCGAAAACGAACTGCGCGGCGGTACCCCCTCCGGCCATCTGGTCAACTTCAATTTCGACGGCGCTACCCTGGGTTACAGACTGGGTGAGATCACCGGCATCGAGGGCCAGGTGCTGCGCTTCTGCTACGGCCAGGGCTTTGAGTCACAGTGGGGCAATGGCGAGATGTACGGTGACATCGTCACCAAGGACACCCACCTGGGGGGATTCAACATCGATGCCCTCAACGATGGCACCCACTTCCTTCAGCTGACCCTGTTTGGCGCCAAAGACGTCAATGATGGCTTTAAGGGGCTGATGGCGTTCCCCACCCAGTTGGCCGGGATCTTTGCGCCCACCATGTACCAGGACATGCAGAAGTTTGATGACTTCAACTTTGTCACCCGGGTGCAACCCTCCAGTGTGATTGGCGACATGTACCTGGGCGGCATCGGCTACGCCTATGAGGGCGACAGTGGCTTTGTTGGCTTCGCCTCTCTGGGCTGGACTCGCACCGAGTCCAACGGCAACGCTGGCCTGTTCGGTGGCATGCTGGCCGACGCCCGCTTTGAAGCGGCCCTCAATGCCGATGGCACCGAAATTCTGATGGTGCCGGTGGCCGCTCAGGACGCCGGGGATCACGACGGTTACGGCGCCTATGTGGGTATCCAGATCCCCGCACCGGGCGGCAAGTTCGGGCTGGAGTACAACTACGGCTCCGAATACTGGACTCCCTTCACCCAGGCCCAGGATGACCCCATCGGCAGCAAGCTGGCCACCCGTGGTCACGTTGGCGAGGCGTACTACATCTTCGACATCAATCCGAAGATGCACATCAAGCTGTCTGGCCTCTATTACGACTACGAGTACAGCGGCAGCGGTACCCCGGTTGGCGCCCCGCAGAAGGTCGAAGACATTCTCGCCGGCACCGCCTACTCCATGTTGCCGGTGGTCGATACCGCCTACGACATCAACGCCACCCTGGCCCTGAGATTCTGATTGTAGAGCGCCCGCCCCGCGGGCGCTTTGGAGACCCCTATGAAACGTCACACTATTCTGTTGTTGGGGCTGCTGGGCTGGCCAGCGCTGGCCAGCAACCCCCACGCCGAGTTTATTGAAGGCCCCATCAGCACCGGGCCGGAAGCCACCGCCCAGTGTCTGACCTGCCATGAACAGCACGCCAAAGACTTTATGCAGAGCTCACACTGGACCTGGTCACTGCAGCAGGAGTTGCCCGGACGTACGGTCGATCGCGGCAAGAAGAACGTGATCAACAACTTCTGTGTCGCCGTCAGCGGCAACGAACCACGCTGCACCAGTTGTCACGCGGGCTATGGCTGGGAGGACAACCAGTTCGACTTTACTGATATGGCCAAGGTGGATTGTCTGGTCTGTCACGACACCACCGGCACCTACGTCAAAGATCCCGCTGGCGCGGGCGCCCCGCTGGCAAAGGTGAACCTGCTGCGGGTGGCTCAGAACGTGGGCGAACCGGTCCGCGATAACTGCGGCAGCTGCCACTTCTACGGCGGCGGTGGCGATGGCGTCAAACATGGCGACCTCGACTCCAGCATGGGCTATCCGGACCGTCAGACCGACGTCCATATGGATGTCGATGGCCTCGACTTCCAGTGCCAGGCCTGTCACGAAACCCCCAATCACCAGATCAGCGGCCAGGCCATGGGGGTTTCTCCGGGCGGGCAGAACCACTTTGGCTGCGAAAACTGCCACGATGCGGCCCCGCACGACAACGCCAAACTGGACAGCCACACCGCCAGCGTGGCGTGCCAGACCTGCCACATCCCGTTCTTTGCCCGCAATGAACCGACCAAGCTGACCTGGGATTGGTCCACCGCCGGTCAGGACAAGCCGGAAACCAAGGATGAGCATGGCCGCAAAACCTACCAGCGCAAGAAGGGTGACTTTACCTGGGGTGTGATGGTGGAGCCGGAATACGCCTGGTACAACGGCAACGGCGACGCTTACGTGGCGGGTGACAAGATGAACCCGGAACAGGTCACCAAGCTGGCCTTCCCCCTGGGCGACATCTCCGACCCCAGCGCCAAGATCTACCCGTTCAAAGTGCACCGTGGCGAGCAGATCTACGACGCCGAGCACCGGGTGTTCATCACCCCCAAAGTCTGGGGTGAAGGGGGCTACTGGAAAACCTTCGACTGGGACCAGGCATCCCGTCTCGGCATGGCGGCCAACGCTGAAATGCAGAAGCTGGGCCTGAGCTACAGCGGCAAGCATGGTTTTGCCCCCACTGAGATGTGGTGGCGCATCAACCATATGGTCTCCCCCAAAGAGGACGCGCTGGGTTGCATGGATTGCCACGGCAGTGGCGACCGCCTCGACTGGAAGGCCCTCGGCTACGACGGTGACCCGATGAAACAAGGCGGCAGAAAGACCGACTAAGGGGCGCTCCCGTCCCCTCCCTGCAGGTTTTGGGGTGGCTTTGGCCACCCCTTTTTTGTACCTGAATCCTGCCACTGGCCCCGCGCAATTTCCCTCTCCCGCTTGCGCCCTGAGAGCCGTGAACTAGATTTTAACATGAGGTCGAAACTGACTCTTTTTCCATACGATATTTGGGCCTGACTCTGGTGCCCAGCATAGTGTTGTGTCTATTCGCAGGACGTTTGCGGAGGTCTCTATGCGTACTGTTGTCCCTTCTCATCTGGCATGTCTTAAGGCGGTCATCCCCCTCCGGGGCAGTTGACTGCCGACCCTCAATACTCAGCGTTTAGCGCCAGTTCCCAACTGGCTGATTGCTCATCAGTGGCGGTTTCGCTGCTGAGGGGTGTTTTTGTCTTTGTAAGCAGGATCAACAAGATGAAACGCACACCATCGGTTCCATTCAAACACCCAAGAACGGTGTTGTTGGTTGCCATGACGGCTGCGGGCATTGCCCTTCCCAGCCTCGCCGTCGTTCCTGAAGCCGACAATCCGATTTTCAATACACCGGCCAACTCTGCCGATTCCTGTATGGCGGACGCCTACATCGAGACCGGCGGCAAGGGCCTGAAAGACAAAGTCGGTCAGGTCATTAACTGTACCGCCGAAGATGTTGAGATCGCAGAAGTCACCGTCAAAGCGGTGGATGGCGAAACCTCATCAACCGGCGACTTCACCTGTACCCTCGGTGACACCATTGAGGTCACCGCCGACCTGCGTGTTCGCACCAATGCGGCCGAACGCTATGACACCACCTTCTTCGTTTCCCGGGATCTCGACTCCCCCCAGGTGGTTCAACAGGACGAGGAGGCGTGCAGCATTCTGATCCCGAAAAATGACTTCAAGGGAACGGGCAACGCCCAGAACCTGGATGCCGACCAATGCGGCGACATCGCCAAGTCCGGCCTGGTGAATGACGAGTACACCTTAGTGAACGCCGTGTTCACCATGACCTGTACCGCCTCTCCCGGCAGCGAGAGGGTGGAGTTTAACTACTGCGCCGCCTGGGATGTTCAGGAGGACCCGGCAAACTGCTCCGCCACCGGCGCGGCCCCGGGCCAGGAGCCCAGCTCCAAGTCGAAATGTAATTGCGACATCATCCCGCTGAACATCTTCATTCAGCCGGACCCGGCCAAAATCACCAAAACCCTCAAGAGTGCCAGCAACAGCGGTACCGAGCCGATGGCCACATTCGAGTACGAAGTGAAGATTGAGCGTGGCAGCACCGACGCGGATCTGGTGATCACCGACATCGATGATCTCTACCGCTCCGTTGCCGACAGCGGCAGCCCCAAGGTGGGCAGCAGCGATGCGCCCATCCTGTTTGATCTGGATGGCACCAACAGCGACACCACCATCGGCAACCTGACTCTGCTTGGTGCCGACAATAAGTGCTATGACACCGTGCCGGTCACCCTGACCGCCGCCAGTCCGACTTTCACCTGTACCTTTAAGGTCAAAGTCAGCGACGAAGACCTGCCGGATGCCCTCGACCCCACCGAAGCCACCCCGATGCCGCCAGCTGGCGAAGAGGAGTATCAGAACTTTATCCGCATCACTTCGGTCGACCTCAATGGCGACAACATTGGTGACAACACCTGTGACGTCACTGACAACCTCACCAGCAACGATGAGGGCAACTGCTCCAACGTCATCGCCGTTAAGATCACCAATGTTGATCCGAGCATCGTCATCACCAAAACCCCGGTGGCAGGCCCCGGCCTGCAAAACATCGGTGGGGCCTGGTTTGTTGAGGATCAGGGTCTGATCACCTATGAGATCACCATCACCAACAACAGCACCGTCGACGCCCTGAGCCTTCTGGCCCTGACCGATACGTCGGTCACCAACCTGTTGAATGACAGCTCAGGAACGCCGGCCTGTAATACCTATCCCGCTTCGCTCAGTGCCAATGGAGGGAAATTTACCTGCCGCTACATCGTCAATGTCACTCTCGTTGATGGTGCAAGTTACCCGAACACGGTCAACGTTGACGCCAAGGACAATGAGAATCGCCGTACCGACGATATGGCAATGGTGACCATCACCCGAGCCACCCCGAGCGTGGTTCTGGTGAAGAAAGTGGCCAAGTCCGGTGATGTGGGCATCCCCACCCCGGCAATCGATTCCGCCAGCTTTATGGATTCGGTCACCATCGACGAGCCCGGTGGCAGTGCCCATCCGGTGGTCTATCGCTTTACCGTCACCAACAACAACACAACCACCAAGGAAGACCTCACCCTCAACAGCCTGGAGGACAACGTCCTGTTTGGCAGCGTTCGCGCCACCGCAGCTCCGGTGCAGCGCAGCGATGAGTGTGCTTTCCCGCAGACTCTCGTCTTCGGTACCCCTTACGTCTGTACCCTGGTGGCCTATGTGGACGGGAACGCGACGAATGTCAGCGATACCGCCTACGATGACACTCAACTGGTCAACACCGCGTTTGTGAAAGCGACCAGTACGCAAGGCAAGCAGATTCAGTCCCAGCCGGACAGCGCCACCGTGCTGTTTAAAGATGTGCCGCCCACCGTTACCGGCAAATATGGCCTGGCGGGCACCATCTTTATCGCTGTGAAGAACACCAGCTTCGAAGCGATCTGGCTCAGCGAACTGAGCATCTTCAATACACCGGTGAAGGACGGCAACCTGTTCAATGGTTACCGTATCGTCAACGATGGCGGCACCCTGACCGGCATTGATGAAGACCCGACCACTCCGGTCTCTGATGCGCCTCTTGCCTGTGAGGAACCGGGTTACACCCTCAAGCTGGATCCGGGTGAAGAGTACGTCTGTGCCTTTACCGTGGAACTGGCAGACTTCAACGAAGGGGACTTTGCGGAATTCCAGGCCGACATTCTGCGCGGCGCACCGAACCGCAATGTTGTCGTGAAGTTTGTCGATGAGGAGGGAACCCCAGTCACCACCGACGCCGAAGTGCAGGTGAAGACCGGCGATAACATCGACCAATAAACGCACCATGAAACCTTGCAAACCGGCCCCTCGGGGCCGGTTTTTTTTGAACCGGATTTCGCTCCCGAACCGACCCGGATCAACGATCATCAC
This sequence comes from Ferrimonas balearica DSM 9799, assembly GCF_000148645.1. Classification (NCBI taxonomy): domain Bacteria; kingdom Pseudomonadati; phylum Pseudomonadota; class Gammaproteobacteria; order Alteromonadales; family Ferrimonadaceae; genus Ferrimonas; species Ferrimonas balearica. The sequence continues at coordinate 61,282 of NC_014541.1, read as the reverse complement.
CGCGCTCTCTCCCTACACTGGCTCAATATCCAGACTCGAGAGCCCGCCACACCTATGCTGCGAACCATCACTGTTTTTACCGCCGGCGCTCTGGCCGGGGGCCTCACCGGAGCACTGGTGGCCCACCATTGGCTGACCCCGCAGCCGCCGGTCTGCCCGCCTCAGGTTCCCTGCAATGCCGATGCGGATGAACTGGCGATGCTGCAGTGGGAAAACCGCATGCTGGTGGCCATGGTGCAGGCCGGACTCCGCGGCGACATCTCCGGGCATATCCAGACCTTCAGCGCCATGCAGGCGCCGCCAAAAACCAACCCCACTGCAACGCCCCAACCCGTCACAAGCCCTGCTGCACCCGCACAGCCGCCCACTGGAGCCGCCGCCGATGCACTGGTCGAGCGCCTGACCCGGGCCGATCTGAAACTGCAGCGCCAGGCACTGGCTGAGGGCTGGGCCACCGATGAGCGCTTGGTCCGTGAACGCCAGGCCCTGTGGGATCAGGCCCGCCGCCAGCTCTCGGACCACGACTACATGAACGCCCTGCACCGGGCAGGCCGCCCCAACCGCCTGCTGGTGGATGCGGTAAAACGGGACATCAAGGGGTTGCAGCATGGGGATGTGATCTGGGCGCTGGATGGCCGACGGATCCTCACCCGGGCCGAATACCGCGATTATCTGGCCACGCTGCCGGAGCAGACGCTGGTCACCGTGGAGATCCGCCGCAACGGCCAAAGCCAGCAGCTTTCGGTCAGCGGCCTGGCCAGCGGACTCTCGCTGATTGCCGATTCCGTCCCTGCGCCTGAGTAGAAGCTGCACACCCAATTGTCTCCACTGGGTTTTTCCACCCTGGGTTCGCTATGATGAAAACAAATCCCCAAGCCAAACCCGCCATGTCGAGCGAACAATTTATCCTTGCCCTGGATCAGGGCACCACCTCCAGCCGCGCCCTGCTGTTTAACCGCCAGGGCACCATCCTTGGCAGCGCCCAGCGCGAATTTACCCAACACTACCCACAATCCGGCTGGGTCGAGCACGACGCCATGGAGATCTGGGCCAGCCAGCGTGCGGTACTGACCGAGGTGCTGGCACGCTGTGGTGTCCGCCATGAGCAGGTGGCCGCCATCGGCATCACCAACCAGCGGGAAACCACGGTGATCTGGGACGCCGAAACCGGCCAGCCCATCCACAATGCCATTGTCTGGCAGTGCCGCCGCACCGCCGACCTGTGCGAAGCGCTCAAAGCCAAAGGGCTGGAACAGCACGTCCGTGATACCACCGGATTGGTGCTCGACCCCTACTTCTCCGGCACCAAGATCGCCTGGCTGCTGGACCAGGTTCCCGGTGCCCGGGAGCGGGCAGAACGGGGCGAGCTGCGCTTCGGCACCATCGACTGCTGGCTACTGTGGCAACTGACCGACGGCGCCGTGCACGCCACCGACCGCACCAACGCCGCCCGCACCCTGCTGTGGGACATTCACCAGCAGCGCTGGGACCCCACCCTGCTGGACGCCCTGAACATTCCCGCCAGCCTGCTGCCTGAGGTGAAAAGCAGTCAGGAGCTGTTTGGCCACGCCCAGATTGGTCGCGCCCGCATTCCGGTGGCTGGCATCGCCGGTGACCAGCAGGCGGCCCTGTTCGGCCAGCTCTGCACCCAACCGGGGATGGCCAAAAACACCTATGGCACCGGCTGCTTTATGCTGATGCACACCGGCGACCAGGCGGTGCAGTCCCGCCATGGGCTGCTGACCACCATCGCCTGCAGTGGCCCGGAACAGGTGGAGTACGCGCTTGAGGGCGCGGTGTTTATGGGCGGCGCCAGCGTGCAGTGGCTGCGGGATGAGCTGGGGCTCATTCGCCACGCCAGTGAAACCCAGGCTCTGGCCCAGTCGGTGCCGGACACCGCTGGCGCTTACCTGGTGCCAGCCTTTACCGGGCTGGGTGCGCCCTACTGGGATCCCTACGCCCGCGGTGCGCTGGTGGGCCTGACCCGAGGCTGCAACCGCCAGCACATTGTCCGCGCCACACTGGAATCCATCGCCTATCAGAGCCGCGACCTGCTGGATGCCATGCAGCTGGACGCCGCCCTGCCGTTGACCGAGCTCCGGGTCGACGGAGGGGCCGTGGCCAATGACTTTCTGATGCAGTTCCAGGCCGACATCCTCGCCACCCCGGTGCTGCGCCCCCATAACCGGGAGAGCACCGCCGCCGGCGCCGCCTATCTGGCGGGCCTGACCGTCGGCTACTGGCCGGATCGCGCCAGCCTGGCCGGACTGAACCAGACCGAACGCCGCTTCGAGTCCACCATGGATGACACTCAGCGCCAGCAGCTCTATTCGGGCTGGCAGGATGCGGTGGGGCGTACCCTGGTCACCAAGGCACCACACCCGGGATCCGGTCAGTAAACAGTCCATTCACCCCTGCATCAACCGCTCGGAAATGTCCTGTTCACAAGCTCGATCCGGTGCACAATTCTGAAGATATTAAGGGGCTTAAGTTAGTACAGTCGGCAATGTTAGCGCTCTAATAGTGGAATAACTTTTAACCAGGAGTCGCTGCCACCATGGCCAACACCGCCGACTGTCCCGCCGCCCGCCTGCATCGCTGGGCACGGCCGACCACCCTCGTCATTGCGGCGCTGGGTGCCTGGATTCAATCCATCCCGGTGATGCTGCTGGGGCTGACTGGCCTGGTGGTCCTGGCCGTTCATCTGGTTCGACTGAAAGAGAGCCGCTCCTTTAAGCTGCAAAGCGAGCAGGAGATGGTGGCGGCGCAGACCCATCTTGAGCAGGCCATGATGCTTGCCCTGGGCGTTTGTGGCACCATGCTGACTCTGCATCTGCTGTGGCTGCATCAACTCAACCTGGCACTGATGCTGGTGGTCACTGCGGCCATCACAAAAACCGTCTGGAATGTCATCTATCTGGGTCGACCGGGGCTGGGCAGCAGCCTGATCACCCTGACTCTGACCGTCAGCCTGTTGTGGACCCTGACCCTCTGAGTCCGTTGCCTCGCGGATCACAATCTTCGGGGCCTTACCTTGACATAATGCAGTGGTGATTTTTAATTTCAGTGGTTTACCCACTTCTTTCAGACAAGGTGGTACAGCATCCTTCCGGTACAACACCCTCTGGCCAGCGCCATCGAGCGACTCAGGCTGCGGTTGGCCCAACTGGAGTGCCAGCCCCCAGGCCACCTCTGTCTGCAGCTGAGTGAACCGCTTGATGCGCCGCCGCTGATCGCCTGGTTGGCGAACCAGTCTGAACTGCCCAGAATTTACTGGCGCGGCCGCCGCGACGGTGAAGAGATCGCCGCCATCGGCGCCGCTTTGGATCTGCACTTCGACACCCTGCCCTCCGCCGAAGAGCTGGACCGGCTCTACAACAAGTACCTGGGTGCCGGTCAGGATACCCAGCTGCGACTCTACGGTGGCCACGCCTTCGATACCCAGCAACCGGCATGGCCCGATTTTGGCCAGGCCCGCTTTGTGTTGCCGCGCATTGAGATCCGCCGTCATGGCGAGCAGGCGCAACTGCTGCTCAACCTCTGTGGCCAGGAGCGCCCCTGGCAGCAGGAGCTGGAACGGGCGCGCACGGCCCTCGATGCCATCCAGTCTGCGGCACCGCTGTCGCCGCTTGGCCCGGCCCACGTCCTGGCCCGCCAGGACACCCCGGACCAGCCACGCTGGCGCGAGCTGGTTGAACAGATCACCGACCCAGCCTTCCTTGCCGCCACCCCCAAAGTGGTGATGGCCCGCGAAACCCGGCTGACCACCAGTGCCCTGCCCAACCATTGGACCGTGCTGCACGCCTGGCAACTGTTGAACCCCGGCAGCTACCAGTTCGGCTTCCAGTTCACCGACAGCCACAGCTTTATCAGCTGTACACCGGAGCGCCTGTTCCACCGCCACGGCCGTGAACTGTCCACCGAGGCGCTGGCCGGCACCACCACCCGCGGCTTTACCGAGGCCGAGGATGAAGCGCTGGCCAACGCGCTGTTGGCGGACGGCAAGAACAGCAACGAGAACCTGTTGGTCCGCCAGCTGATCGAACAACAACTGGGCCCCCTGAGCGACTACGTCGGCTCGGAGGAGACCCCCACCATTCTCAAGCTCAACCACATTCAGCACCTGCACCGCTCGATTCGGGCCGAGCTCAAAGCCGGGGTCAATGACCTGCAGCTGCTCGGTGCCCTGCACCCCACCCCCGCAGTGGGCGGGCTGCCACGCGAATCCGCCATGAGCTTTATCCGCCAGCGGGAAGGCTTTGCCCGGGGCTGGTATGCCGGGGCCTGCGGCTACTTCGGTGCCCATGAAACCGAGTTTGCCGTGGCCATCCGCAGCGCCCGTTTTGAATCGGAGCGCGTCACCCTGTATGCCGGAGCCGGCATCGTGGCCCACTCCGAAGCCGACGCCGAGTGGCAAGAGCTGAACAACAAACTGACTACGGTACTCGGGATCCTAAACGGACTATGAACACCTCGCACTGCGCCGAATTGAACCTGTTGTGGGCGCGACTGATGCTGGAGGAGTTGCACCGCCTTGGTGTGCGTCATCTCTGCCTGGCACCGGGTTCCCGCTCCACCCCGCTGACCCTGGCTGCGGCCGGTCACGACGGTTTCCAACGCCACACCCATTTCGATGAACGGGGCCTGGGCTTCGCCGCCCTCGGCCTGGCCAAAGCCAGCCAGAGCCCGGTCGCCATCATCACCACCTCCGGCACCGCCGTCGCCAACCTCTATCCGGCGGTGATCGAAGCCTATCAGACCGGCGTTCCGCTGGTGGTGCTATCCGGTGACCGACCGCCGGAGCTGATCGCCTGTGGTGCCAACCAGGCCATCATCCAGCCAGCCATCTTTGCCAACTACGCCCGTCGTCTCGACCTGCCGACCCCAAGCCTGGAGATCCCGCCGCAGACCCTGCTGGCCCAGCTCGACCAGGTGATGGTGGATCTCGACCGCCCGCTGCACATCAACTGCATGTACCGCGAGCCGCTCTATCCGGAAGGCCTGGACGCGCCGTTTGAGACCTACCTGACACCGCTGAGTGAGTGGCGCAAAACCGCTGAGCCCTGGGCCGCTACCCCGGCCATGAGCCGCAGTGCCCTGCCCAGCGCCGACGACTGCTGCAGCTTTGCCCAGGGCAAGGGCATCATCGTGGTAGGCACCCTGGGCCCTCACCAGCAACCGGAACAGATTCTGGCTCTGGCCCGCCGACTGGGCTGGCCCATTCTGGCCGATGCCCAATCGCAACTGCGTCAGGCCGAGGGTGTGGTACACCACATCGACCAGCTGATGCATCACCCCAAGGCACTGAAGCTTCTGGGCAAAGCTGAACATCTGCTGCTGATTGGCGGACGTCTGCTCTCCAAGCGACTGATGAGCTTTATCGCCCAGCATCCGTGGCAGGCGTTCTGGCACTACATGGGCCACGCCGAGAATCTGGATCCGGCCCATCTGCGCAAGCGCCGCTTTGTCGGCAGCCTGCCGATGCTGGCCGCCCTGCCCTGGCCACTGCTGCCCGGCTCCGGCTGGGCCGATGCGCTGGAGTCCTACAGTGACGAAGTGGAACGGCTGGCCGCAGAGCAGCATGATCAGGGCGCATTGACCGAACTGTCCGCCGTCCGTCTGCTGTCGCGCCAACTGGGCGCTGACCAGCAGCTGTTTATCGGTAACAGCCTGCCGATCCGCCTGTTTGACATGTTGGCAGCCCCGGGTGATGCCCCGGCCATCTTCACCAACCGTGGCGCCTCCGGCATTGATGGCCTGCTCGCCACCAGCTGTGGCGTGGCAATGGCCGAAGGCAAACCGACGGTTCTGGTGGTAGGCGACCTGTCACTGCTGCACGACCTCAACTCCCTGGCATTGGCCCGCAGCCTGACCAGCCCGCTGGTGGTGATGGTGCTTAACAACGACGGCGGCAGCATCTTCAATATGCTGCCGGTGCCCAGTGACGCCCTGCGTCAGCAGTACTACCGCCTTGGCCACGGCTTTGGTTTTGAAGGGGCCGCCAGCCAGTTCCATCTGCCCTACCAGCGCCCCGACAGTCTGGATGCCCTGCAGCAAGCCCTCAGCGAAGGGCTGCAGCGTGACGGTGCCAGTGTGATCGAGGTGGTGGTGCCGCCCAACGAATCGGCCGAGCTGATTGTGGAGATGGCACGCCAGATCCGGGGCGATGACTGAGCACCCGCCTCTGCTGCAGGGACGGCGTTGGGGCCAGGGCGCCCCAATGCTGTTGCTGCACGGGTTTCTCGGTGATCACCGCGACTGGCCAGACGCACTGGGCCAGCAGTTCGACTGCCTGGCGCTGGACCTGCCGGGCCACGGCCTGAGCCGCACCCTCTCCGTCTCTGCCACTCCGGCGTTCGATGAGGTGGTGGCGCAGATCCTGGCCACGCTCGACCATCACCAGATTAACCGTTTCCACCTGCTCGGCTACTCACTGGGTGGCCGTCTCGCTCTGCATCTGGCACACGCTTTAGCCCAACACCAACCGCACCGGCTGCTGAGCCTCACTCTGGAATCCACCCACCCGGGCTTGACCGACGCCACACAGCGCCAGCAACGGTTGGCCAGCGACGCCGCCTGGCATCAGCGTATGGCCACCGAAGCCAATGCCGACTGGCTCGATGCCTGGTATCGACAGCCGGTGTTTGCCGACCTGTCGGAACCGCGCAGGGCAGAGATGGTGCAGGCCCGACTGGACAATGACCCCGCCGCTCTGGCGGCGCTCTACCTGGGCACCAGCCTGGGCCACCAGCACAACCTGCGACACCTCACTCTGGCCTGTCCGGTGCAGCTGATCAGCGGCGCCCGGGACAGTAAATTCCGCCAGCTGGCCGAGCAATGGCTCCAGCCCGGCTGGCAACACCAGGTGATAGAAGGCGCGGGCCACAACGTTCACCGCGCCCGTCCGGATGCCTTTCTTGCTACACTGCGGCCACTGTGACCAGTACCACCGCCATCAAGGAACGTGATGAAGCTCTATCCCTATGCCCTGCCACTGGCAACGCCGCTGCGTTTTGCCGGCCAAAGCCTGGACCAGCGCCACGGTCTGCTGATCAAGCTGGAGCGTGACGGCCACACCGGCTGGGGCGATTGCGCCCCGTTGCCGGGCTTCTCCCACGAATCACTGGCACAATGCCAGAGCGCCCTGCAGGCCCTGGCCTCAGGCCAAATCGACGAAGCGGCGCTGCCCCCTGCCGCCCGCTTTGCACTGGATTGCGCCCGCTGGCAGTGCGAGGGCCCACGGCGACTGACCCTGCCCGCCAACATCCCCCTGCTGGTGGGCACCCCCGAGCAACAACTGGCCCAGTTTGATGCCCTGACCACGCCCCCGGGTGAGGTCAAACTCAAGCTGGCAAGAGCGCCACTGGAGCAGGAGATCGCGCTGGTTTATGCCCTGCTGGAGCGGCAACCGAAGCTGTTGCTGCGCATCGACGCCAACCGTGGCTGGAGCGCTGAGCAGGCCAGCCACTTTGCCGCCAGCGTTCCCCCGGCCGCTCTGCGCTATGTTGAAGAGCCCTGCGCCAACCTCAATGACAGCCTGCGCGTGGCAGCCCAGCATCGCCTGCCACTGGCACTGGATGAAACCACTCAGGTCGCCGACTACCAGTACGAGTCCCTGCCAGGTGTCAGGGCACTGGTGCTGAAGCCCACCCTGATAGGCAGCCTGGCGCGACTGCAACAACTGGTGCAACAGGCCCGTCTGGATGGCGTCGAAGTGGTGCTCTCCTCCAGCTTTGAGAGCAACATCGGCCTGACCCATCTGGCCCATCTGGCCGCCGAACTGACCCCAGACAGCGTGCCCGGACTGGATACCCTGGCGCCGCTGGGCGCCGATCTGCTGGAAGCCAACCCCTGGGGTCTGGCCAAGCCCGTGATCACCGAATCGGAGCTGACACCGCTATGAACCTAATCCTTTGCCCCCTGCACAGTGCCGCCCGTCGTTGGGGCGACGCCATTGCCGTGTGCGGACCGGAAGGCAGCCTCAGCTACGAAGCGCTGGATGGCCGGGTAACCGCCCTGGCTCATCACCTGGCCGGGCAAGGGCTACAGGCCGGTGACCATATCGGTTACCTGGGTCAGAACCGGCTGGAGGCGATTCTGCTGTTGTACGCCGCCATGCGCTTAGGCGCGGTCTTCGCCCCGCTCTCCCCGCGTTTTCCAGAGGCGCAGCGTGACCAGCTGATCCGCGAACTCGATATCCAGTGGTGCTGGAGCGAAGGGGAGCTGCCCGAAGGGGTACGCGCCCTCAGCGTGACCAGCGCCAGTGAGGCTCAGCGCTGGCAGGTGGACCTGGATCGACCGCTGACCCTGATCCTGACCTCCGGTTCCAGTGGCCATCCCAAGGCCGCCATGCATGGTCTGGCCCAGCATATTGCGGCCGCAGAAGGCAGCCACGACCAGACGCCGCTGAATCGGGGCGACCGCTGGTTGCTCAGCCTGCCCCTGTTCCACATCGGCGGGCTGGCCATCCTGTTCCGCTGCCTGAGCTGCGGAGCCACGGCAGTCCTTCCGGGGCATCAGGATCTGGCCAGCAACCTCAGGCAACAGCGCATCACCCACCTCTCTCTGGTCGCCACCCAACTGGTGCGGCTGCTGGAGCGCGACGACGCGGATGAGGTGATGCGCTCCATCACCACCCTGCTGCTGGGTGGCGGGGCCATTCCCGCCAGCCTGCTGGAGCGGCTCAAGCCCTACCCGATTAAGGTACTGACCAGCTACGGCATGACCGAGATGGGCAGCCAGATCACCACCGGTCCCGCCAATGATCAGGGCCTCTCCGGCTACCCCCTGGCGGGCCGTCAGGTACGCCTTAACGAAGGCCTTATCGAGGTTCGCGGCGATTGCCGCTTCCTCGGTTACTACGCCAACGGCACCCTGACCCGCCCGTTTGATCACGAAGGGTGGTTTGCCACCCGGGATCTAGGGCAGTTTGTCGGTGAGCAACTCAAGGTACTGGGCCGGGCCGATAACATGTTTGTCAGTGGCGGAGAGAACGTGCAGCCCGAAGCGATTGAGTCGGTACTGAAGCGCTGTGAGGGCGTTGAAGAGGCGATCATCATCCCGGTTGAGGATGAGGTGTTCGGCCATCTGCCGGTGGCCGTGGTGAAAGGCGCCTGGCAGCCGGAGCAATGGGAAAAGCGGGTACTGAAAAAGCTGCCGCGCTTTATGCGCCCGCGCCGTTACCTGCCCTGGCCGGAGGCGCTCAACCAGACGGGCCTGAAAGTGAGTCGCAAGGCGATTGCCGAGTACGTGCATCAGCAGGGTTGAACCAGCCTCAGGATTGTCCCGTTAGAGGGAATGCCATTTCACAAAGAGGGCATTCCCCATGGCTGACAAACACACCACCAACTGGCCGGAACTGGCCGCCGCACTGTACGACAAACTGTGCGAACGCAACGCCGAACTGACTTACGACTTTGCCAACGTTGAAGTGCAGGTGCCGAGTCACTCCGAAGAGGACGCTCAGCATGCGCGCTGGCGGGTTAACGGCCAGATCAGCATCCGCGCCCGCAACCAGTGAATACACCAATGCCCCGGGGGCTGGCCCTGGCCGGGCGATTAACGGTTGAACACCGGGGTGAACAATTCACTCTGCGGTGCCGGCCTCACCGGGTCCTGCTGTCTGTCTCATCGCTTATGCTGCTGTGGCACCTCAGGGCACTGAGGCGCTACGCCCCTGTCCCGAATCCGCTTAACTACCGGCCGGACTCCATCTGGATCGCCTGCCGCGGCAGGGTCTGCTTTCGGCTCCGTTCACAGCGTCACGGATTGGCGCTTCCCCTGTTCGGATACTGGCTGAACTGGCCATAAAAAAGGGGCCTCCAATGAGGCCCCTTTTCCGTACCAGATCGTTCGGCTATTACAGTCCGTAGGTGTAGCTTGCACCCAGGCCCAGGGGCAGACCGATGCCCCAGTAGATCAGCAGCCAGGCAGTCCAGGCAGCCAGCAGCGCCATGGAGTACGGCAGCATGGCGGCGATCAGGGTGCCGATACCGGTGTTCTTCACATACTTCTGGCAGTACACCACCACCAGCGGGAAGTACGGCATCAGCGGGGTGATGATGTTGGTGGAGGAGTCACCAATGCGGTAGGCCGCCTGGGACAGGTCCGGAGAGATGTTGAGTTGCATCAGCATCGGTACCAGAACCGGACCAATCAGAGCCCACTTGGCAGAAGCGGAGCCCATAAACAGGTTCACAAAGCCCACCAGGAACACCATGCCCACGATGGTCACGCCAGCCGGCATGCCCAGAGACTGCAGGAAGTTGGCGCCCTTAACGGCCAGCAGCACACCCAGATCAGACTGGGAGAACGCGGCGATGAACAGGGAGCAGAAGAACGCCATGACGATGTAGGCACCCATGCCTTCCATCGCCTTGTTCATGGACTTGATGATGTCGGCAGAGCTCTGGAATACGCCGTTGGCGTAACCGAATACCACACCCGGGATCACGAAGAAGATGAAGATCAGCGGAACGATGGCCTGCATCAGCGGCGCGCTGAAGTTGGTCAGGCTGCCACTGGCATCACGCAGGGTGGAGCTTTCCGGCATGGCCAGAACCGCCACCAGCACCATGGAGCCCAGCATCGCCAGGGAGGCCCAGCGGAACGCTTTGTTTTCGCGCTCACCAATCTCGTCCAGGGCCGGGGCATCGATGCCCTCATCCAGCGGGGTAGAACGCATCAGGCGCGGCTCCATCACCTTGTCGGTCAGGTACCAGATGATACCGATGATCGGCAGGGTGGAAGAGGCAGCGAAGAACCAGTTGTTCAGCGGGTTCAGCTGAATGTCCGCATCGAGGGTTTGCGCTGCAGCCTGGGTAAAGGATTGCAGCAGCGGGTCGATGGCAGACGGAATAAAGTTGGCACAAAAGCCACCGGACACACCGGCGAACGCCGCCATGATACCGGCAATCGGGTGACGGCCTACGGCGTAGAAGATCACGCCAGCCAGCGGAATCACCACCACGTAGCCCGCGTCAGTCGCGGTGTGGGAGATGATACCTACCGCAACCACAGCCGGGGTGATCAGCTTCACCGGGGTGATGCGCAGCATCTTTTTCAGGGCGGTGTTGATAAAGCCGGAGTGTTCGGCCACGCCCACACCCAGCATCGCAACCAGTACCACGCCCAGTGGGGCAAATGCGGTAAAGGTTTTGACCATACCGGTCAGGAAGCTGGTCAGGGATTCGGCAGTCAGCAGGTTTTTGATTACGACCGCTTCGCCGGTGCGCGGGTCGATCTCAGTAAAGCTCATGTTGGACAGCAGGGCTGATACACCCCACACAACCAACATCAGACAAAGGAACAGGATGGCCGGATCAGGGAGTTTGTTCCCCACTTTCTCAATGCCATCCAGAATACGGGCCAGACGCCCGTTTTCAGATTGCGGCGCTTGTGCTTCGGAGCTCATGGTTTGTTTCCACTTTATTATCGGTATAGACCTGGTTCGGACAGTAGATAGTGCCACCACCTATGGTCAATTGCCCAGCAAAGTGTGCTTTTTCCGCCCGAGTTCACAGTTTCTCCCCCCGCCTTCTGATGGCCCTGCCTCACGTTGGCCACTTCGCACATTGATTTTATTAAACGAGTGTTCGAAGTTTGACCGGTATCACATAACAACAACATGGAGATAACAAGATGCGGGAGAAGCGATCCTGGTTACTGCCGACCCTATTGGCGTCCGCAGTGGCCCTCAACCTGGCCGGGTGCGGCAGCGACGATGAAACCGTAACGGTCACGCCACCGCCGCCGACCACCACCCCGCCGGAGCCGGAAGGACCGACCTTCCCGGAAGGCGCCATCATGGTCGAAGTGGGTGAGAACCTCGGCGCCAACATCACCGAAGCCTTTATTAATGCCCAGAGTGGCGACGTCATCGTACTGCCGGAAGGCGAGTTCAAACTCGACCGCACCCTGCTGTTCGACGGCGACGCGGATGGAGATGGGGTGTTTGCCAAGAACGTGACCATCATGGGTTACGGTCAGGACAAAACCATCCTCGACTTCTCGGAAGCGGCCTCCGGGGACGGCATCTTTGTGCAGAACGCCGTCAACATCACCATTCAGGACCTGTCCGTTAACGAAGCCAAGAACAACGGCATCAAGCTGAAGAACTCCAACGGCATCATCCTGCGTCGTCTGGCCACCATCTGGGCTGGCGAGTTGAACGAAGAGAACGGCGCCTACGGTCTCTACCCGGTGGAGTGTCAGAATATCCTGATTGAAGACACCTACGTGCGCGGCTCCGCCGATGCGGGCATCTACGTGGGTCAGTCCGAATACATCGTGGTGCGTCGCAACGTGGCCATCGAAAACGTCGCGGGCATCGAGATTGAAAACTCCAAGTACGCCGACGTTTACGATAACCACGCGGTCGCCAACACCGGTGGTATTCTGGTGTTCGACCTGCCCATCGGTAACCACCGTTACGGCAGCAGCGTGCGGATCTTCGATAACCTGGTTGAAGGCAACAACACCAAGAACTTTGCCAACGCCAGCGCCAACCCGGCCGGGGTACACATCGTTCCGCCCGGCACCGGCATCATCATTCTGTCCACCGACGACGTTGAGATCTTCAACAACGTCATCCGCGACCACGACACCCTGTCCATTACCGCCTCCAGCTTCTTTATTGCTGAGCCGGACGTGACCGGGGCGTTCGCCATGAACTATGCCCAGCCCGGCGGCATCATCGATGATGGCTGGCGCGCGGTACCGCGCAATATCCACATCCACAGTAACGAGATCACCAACAGTGGCAGCAACCCCAATGGTTACCTGATCGAAGACATCATCGGCGCCTACACCCAGATCCACGGCGTGTTCCCGGCGATTCTGTACGATGGCCTCGGTGAAGCTGTGGCCAACAGCGGCCTGTTTGCCGGCCCGAGCGCGATGATTGATTACAAGGAGCCGCCGTTTGCCGCTGATGGCAGTGACAACGTCTGTGTGTCCAACAACGGCGACGTGTCCCTGGGTCAGCTCTACGCCGGTGACCACTCTCCCGCCACGCTGGAAGTGCCGGACATCCTGTTTGAGAGCAGCCAGGACAAGCTGATGAACTGTACCCAGGTATCGCTGCCGGTTCACACCGTCACCATCGGTGATGAGGTGTTCGGTTGTGGTATCGACGACGACACGGCCGGCTGTGATGGCGGTGAGACCGTCGGCAATGGCGGCAGCATCGGCGAAGGGGAAGGCGGACTGGTGGGTGACGGCGACCTGAGCCTGTGTGAAGCCAGCGGCAGCGAAGTGAACTGGAGTGCCCTGCTGGGCGCCAACTGCGCCAACCTGTCTGACTACAACCTGTTTGCCGACAGCGCCAATCCGAAAGGTGCAGCCAACAGCGGCGGCATGCCCTATGACCTGAACAGCCCGCTGTTCACCGACTACACCAGCAAGTACCGCTACGTGTTCGTCCCCGGTGGCGAAGCCGCAGCGTACGACGCGCAGGAGGTGTTCGACTTCCCGGTGGGTACCGTACTGGTGAAAACCTTCGCCATGCCGGATGACACTGCCACGCCGGGCAACGAAAACGAAGAGATCCTGGAAACCCGTCTGCTTATCCATCGTGAAGCCGGTTGGAGTGCCCTGCCCTACGTCTGGAACGCCAATAAAGACGAAGCGGTACTGGCCAAGCCTGGCAGCATCATGAATCAGTCCGTGGTCCACAAAGGTGAAACCATCGAGTTTGACTATGTGGTTCCGAGCCTGAACCAGTGTAAGCAGTGTCACCAGTACAGTGGTGAGGATGGCATCGCCCGCTTTATGCCGATTGGCCCGAAAGCCCGCCACCTCAATGGCAACTACGAGTACGCCGATGGCAGCACCAATCAGCTGACCGCCTGGACCGCCCACGGCATCCTGACCGGCACGCCGGCTGACCTGGCCTCCATCCCCACCGTTCCGGCCTTTGAGCTGCTGGGTAACGGTGACCTGAGCGGTGCCACCGACGCCGAAGTGATGGACCTGGCCAAGGGCTACCTGGACATCAACTGTGCGCACTGCCACCGCCCTGAAGGCAACGCCTCCAACACCGGCCTCAAGCTGGAGTACTGGCGTCCTTACGAGGGCAATGAGCAGGCCCACGGTGAGTGTAAGTCGCCGGTGGCCTATGGCGGCGGTTCCCTGGGTTACGACATCGTCCCGGGCAACCCGGATGAGTCCATCACCCACTTCCGCATGGCCGCCACCGAACCGGGTGACCGGATGCCGGAGATCGGCCGCAGCCTGGCCCATGACGCAGGGGTCGACCTGATCCGCGAGTGGATTACCCGCCTGCCTGCAGCCACCTGCTCCGAGTAAGCCTCAAAGGGCCGGCAATCGCCGGCCCTTTTTTGCTGAGGAATCCATCATGAAGTATCTCTACCTGCCCCTGCTGCTGGGCCTGCTAAGCTGCGGTGGCGGAGGGGAAAGCGCCTCTGAACCGCCTCCGCCGGAGCCTCCGGCACCACCGCCCACCAACCCGGACCCTGCCGACCCCGCTACGCCCTGTGACGCGGCCACCAGTGAAGTGAACTGGGACGCATTGATGAGCGAAAACTGCGAGCTGCTGTCTCAGTACGGCCTGTTTGTCGACCCGGCCGTGCCCACCCGGGATGCCCGTGTACCCGGCCTGCGATACCAGCTCACTACGGCGCTGTTCTCGGACTACGCCAGCAAGTATCGCTTCCTGTTCCTGCCCCCCGGGACACAGATGACCTACCACGATAGCGAAACCTTCGGCTTGCCAGTGGGTACCGTACTGGTGAAAACCTTTGCCCTGCCTGCGGATACCGCACTATCGGGTGATGACAATGAAACTGTGATTGAAACGCGGCTGCTGATCCATCGGGAGTCTGGATGGGTGGCGTTGCCCTATCTGTGGCAGGGCAACGATGCAGAGTTTACGCCGGCCGGCACTCTGGTGGCCCATCAGATGATCCACCAGGACGAGACCCTGGCCTTCAACTACGAAGTGCCCTCCCAGCCCCAATGCAAGATGTGTCACCAGCTGTCCGACGGCACCACGGCCCGGTTCAGTCCCATCGGCATCAAAGCCAGGCTGCTGAACCGTCCCGGTGACAACGGCAGCAACCAGCTGCAGCACTGGCTCAGCCAGGGCTGGCTGGACCGGGTACCGGAAAGTATCCCCACCGCCGCCGACCTGTATGACACCACGGCCAGCCTGACCGAACGGGCTAAAGGCTATCTCGATGTGAACTGTGCCCACTGTCATCGGGCCGAAGGGTTTGCCAGCATCTCAGGGCTGCGACTGGGCTACTTCGTTGACCACACCACCATGGAGTACGGCATCTGCAAACAGCCTCCGGGTTACGATGGTGGTGCAGCGGGTCTGGATTACGACATCGTGCCGGGCAACGGCCTCGCGTCCATCCTCCCCTACCGCATGGCGCACCTCGAGCCGAAAGATAAGATGCCACCGGTGGGACGGGCGGTGGTTCACGACTACGCCGTCGACCTGATACGCAACTGGATCGACACCCTGGACCCCGCACTGGGCAGTTGCCAGTAGGAGAATCAGCCCCGGCGCAGAAACGCGCCGGGGGGTTTGCCAATCCAGCGTTTAAACGCGTGGCGGAAGTTGCTGACGTCCCGGAAACCAAGACGCTCACCGATCCAGAGAATGTCGCTCTCACCCTGCTGCAGCCACTCAATGGCCAACTGACAGCGCACCTGATTGAGGATCTGCTGGTAAGAAGTCCCCATCTCGCTGAGTCGGCGACGCAGAGTACGGCGTGACACCATCAACTCCTCGGCCACCTGCTCCTGGGTCGGCCAGTTTTCCGGTACGGCCAGCAACAGCGTAATGATGCGGTTAACCAGCGACGTATCCTGAGCCGGCGGTTCCTGCTCCAGCTCCAGTGCCACGTCGGTCGGGCGCCAGAGCACCGGGGCTTCCAACTCTTGCAGATCGATGGCCCACTCGAAGAAGTCACCCTCGAAGTCCACCGGGCAGCCGAGCAGGTCTTCGTATTCGGTACGATCCACCGGCCAGGGCGCCGGTGCCGGGAAGCGCACCCAGCTCAGTTGCAGTGCTTCCCCACTTAACTCTTCGGCAATCGCCATCATTGAGCCCAGCCCCTGCTCAAAGACAAACTGCAGAGTCGCCGGTTCGATCTGCGCCACATTCACCCCCCGCACCACCAACTTGCCGTCTTCGATCCGCTCAAGGTTATCGGTGAAGCTGCCGGTCAGGTTCGGGTTCTGGCGGGTGATGTGGTAGGCCTCAGCCAACGTACGGGAGTGGGAAAGCGGGCCCTGCAACCCTTCCAGGTCACTGGCTTTAAAGGTACGGCCAAAGATCAGCCCCGCGGCTGGGGGTGGGAGGGATTGTGCCGCCAACTCCATCGCCTTCAGCATCTGCCAGGCCAGGATAAACTGACGCTGGGCCAGCTCCTTTGGGGCAATGTCGACACATCGCAGCAGAGCATCGCCCACCTCATCACCGCACTGTTCCACCAGGTAACGATGCAGCAAGCGAAGGTCAAATGCGGGATAGAGCAGATCCCCGTACAGAGCCGGGTGCTGTTGAATAAAGTGGTGGGACGATGGGGGATCGTCGTTAAGCCGTTCGGCCTCTGTTCCAAAAAACGTCACCATAGGGCTATGGTTTAACCGATATTCCCCGGAGAGTAAACCGAGCCAATGGGGGGAAATGAATTTTTTTACCCCGCTCAGCCGATAAAACGCACCAAAACGAAAAAACCCCGCCTCTTTCGAGACGGGGTTCGTTCTAATTAGGAGCCTGGCGGTGACCTACTCTCGCATGGCAACTGCCACACTACCATCGGCGCGGTCGCGTTTCACTTCTGAGTTCGGCATGGGATCAGGTGGGGCCACGACGCTATTGCCACCAGGCAAAAATCGTACAATTCGGAAAAGCTGTTTCTCGTTGTAAGCGCTTCTTACAAGGTCGGATATCCGACTCACAAAACCACTTGGGTGTTGTATGGTTAAGCCTCACGGGTCATTAGTACAGGTTAGCTCAACGCCTCACAACGCTTACACACCCTGCCTATCAACGTCGTAGTCTTCGACGGCCCTTTAGGACTCTCGAGGAGTCAGTGAGAACTCATCTTGAGGCTCGCTTCCCGCTTAGATGCTTTCAGCGGTTATCGATTCCGAACTTAGCTACCCGGCAATGCCACTGGCGTGACAACCGGAACACCAGAGGTTCGTCCACTCCGGTCCTCTCGTACTAGGAGCAGCCCCTCTCAATTCTCAAACGCCCACGGCAGATAGGGACCGAACTGTCTCACGACGTTCTGAACCCAGCTCGCGTACCACTTTAAATGGCGAACAGCCATACCCTTGGGACCGACTTCAGCCCCAGGATGTGATGAGCCGACATCGAGGTGCCAAACACCGCCGTCGATATGAACTCTTGGGCGGTATCAGCCTGTTATCCCCGGAGTACCTTTTATCCGTTGAGCGATGGCCCTTCCATTCAGAACCACCGGATCACTAAGACCTACTTTCGTACCTGCTCGACGTGTCTGTCTCGCAGTTAAGCTGGCTTATGCCTTTGCACTAACCTCATGATGTCCGACCATGATTAGCCAACCTTCGTGCTCCTCCGTTACTCTTTGGGAGGAGACCGCCCCAGTCAAACTACCCACCAGGCACTGTCCGCAATCCCGATAAGGGACCAACGTTAGAACATCAAACATACAAGGGTGGTATTTCAAGGACGGCTCCACAACGACTGGCGTCATTGCTTCAAAGCCTCCCACCTATCCTACACATGTAGGTTCAATGTTCAGTGCCAAGCTGTAGTAAAGGTTCACGGGGTCTTTCCGTCTAGCCGCGGGTACACTGCATCTTCACAGCGATTTCAATTTCACTGAGTCTCGGGTGGAGACAGCGTGGCCATCATTACGCCATTCGTGCAGGTCGGAACTTACCCGACAAGGAATTTCGCTACCTTAGGACCGTTATAGTTACGGCCGCCGTTTACCGGGGCTTCGATCAAGAGCTTCGTCCGAAAACTAACCCCATCAATTAACCTTCCGGCACCGGGCAGGCGTCACACCGTATACGTCCTCTTACGAGTTTGCACAGTGCTGTGTTTTTGATAAACAGTTGCAGCCACCTGGTATCTGCGACTCCCACTAGCTTAGAGAGCAAGTCTCATCACCGGCAGGAGCGTACCTTCTCCCGAAGTTACGGTACCATTTTGCCTAGTTCCTTCACCCGAGTTCTCTCAAGCGCCTTGGTATTCTCTACCTGACCACCAGTGTTGGTTTGGGGTACGGTTGCTAATTACCTGAAGCTTAGAAGATTTTCCTGGAAGCATGGCATCAACCACTTCACCACCGTAGTGGCTCGTCATCAGCTCTCAGCGTTATGTGAACCCGGATTTGCCTAAGTTCACCGCCTACTACCTTAAACACGGACAACCAACGCCGTGCTGGCCTAGCCTTCTCCGTCTCTCCATCGCAGTAATCAGCAGTACGGGAATATTAACCCGTTTCCCATCGACTACGTCTTTCGACCTCGCCTTAGGGGCCGACTCACCCTGCCCCGATTAACGTTGGACAGGAACCCTTGGTCTTCCGGCGAGCGGGTTTTTCACCCGCTTTAACGTTACTCATGTCAGCATTCGCACTTCTGATACGTCCACGGAACTTCTCAATTCCGCTTCAACCGCTTACAGAACGCTCCTCTACCAAGCACAACAAGTGTGCTTCCGCAGCTTCGGTGTATCGCTTAGCCCCGTTACATCTTCCGCGCAGGCCGACTCGACTAGTGAGCTATTACGCTTTCTTTAAAGGGTGGCTGCTTCTAAGCCAACCTCCTAGCTGTCTAAGCCTTCCCACATCGTTTCCCACTTAGCGATAACTTTGGGACCTTAGCTGGCGGTCTGGGTTGTTTCCCTCTCCACGACGGACGTTAGCACCCGCCGTGTGTCTCCCGTGATTGCACTCATTGGTATTCGGAGTTTGCATGGGGTTGGTAAGTCGGGATGACCCCCTAGCCCAAACAGTGCTCTACCCCCAATGGTGAGACACGAGGCGCTACCTAAATAGCTTTCGAGGAGAACCAGCTATCTCCCGGTTTGATTGGCCTTTCACCCCTAGCCACAAGTCATCCGCTAATTTTGCAACATTAGTCGGTTCGGTCCTCCAGTACCTGTTACGGCACCTTCAACCTGCCCATGGCTAGATCACCGGGTTTCGGGTCTACACCCTGCAACTATGACGCCCAGTTAAGACTCGGTTTCCCTACGGCTCCCCTATTCGGTTAACCTTGCTACAGAATGTAAGTCGCTGACCCATTATACAAAAGGTACGCAGTCACCCTCGAAGGGCTCCTACTGCTTGTACGTACACGGTTTCAGGTTCTATTTCACTCCCCTCACAGGGGTTCTTTTCGCCTTTCCCTCACGGTACTGGTTCACTATCGGTCAGTCAGGAGTATTTAGCCTTGGAGGATGGTCCCCCCATGTTCAGACAAGATAACACGTGTCCCGTCCTACTCGATTTCACACTGTGGTCGTTTTCATGTACGGGGCTATCACCCTGTGTCGCCAAGCTTTCCAGCTTGTTCCACTAACTTCCTCAATGCTTAAGGGCTAATCCCCGTTCGCTCGCCGCTACTAAGGGAATCTCGGTTGATTTCTTTTCCTCTGGGTACTTAGATGTTTCAGTTCCCCAGGTTCGCCTCAGTTACCTATGTATTCAGTAACTGATGACACCTTATGGTGCCGGGTTTCCCCATTCGGACATCTCAGACTCAAGTGGCTCTTACCGCCTCATCTGAGCTTTTCGCAGGTTAGCACGTCCTTCATCGCCTCTGACTGCCAAGGCATCCACCGTGTACGCTTAGTCGCTTAACCATACAACCCCAAGGGGTCTTGCTTGAGCTTTGGTAGAACCAAATCTCGTTGCAACCGTAATGAGCTTTGCAAAGCACATTACGCATATGACGCAACCAAATGTTTCGTTATTCAGCTTTACGCTGAATCGCCGGATATCAAGACACTTGCAAGAAGTTTACTCTTACAATTTCTCGAGAAATTTATCAGCTTATCCAAATTGTTAAAGAGCAAGGCTTAAAAAAGCCAAAGGTAAATTATGCAATTTATCTTTGGCCTCTTATTCCCTAAGAGTAAGTGGTGGAGCTAAGCGGGATCGAACCGCTGACCTCCTGCGTGCAAAGCAGGCGCTCTCCCAGCTGAGCTATAGCCCCATACCGTGTGGCGAACCAATCCAGAAGATTGGTGGGTCTGAGTAGATTTGAACTACCGACCTCACCCTTATCAGGGGTGCGCTCTAACCAACTGAGCTACAGACCCATCGCCGTGCGCTGCAATTGCAGCCACTCTCTACTTTTCGTCAGACAATCTGTGTGAACACTCGACGCAGGCAAGAATTCATGTCGTTAAGGAGGTGATCCAGCCCCAGGTTCCCCTAGGGCTACCTTGTTACGACTTCACCCCAGTCATGAACCACAAAGTGGTGAGCGTCCTCCCGAAGGTTAAACTACCCACTTCTTTTGCAGCCCACTCCCATGGTGTGACGGGCGGTGTGTACAAGGCCCGGGAACGTATTCACCGTGGCATTCTGATCCACGATTACTAGCGATTCCGACTTCATGGAGTCGAGTTGCAGACTCCAATCCGGACTACGACCAGCTTTATGGGATTGGCTCACTCTCGCGAGTTGGCAACCCTTTGTACTGACCATTGTAGCACGTGTGTAGCCCTACCCGTAAGGGCCATGATGACTTGACGTCGTCCCCACCTTCCTCCGGTTTATCACCGGCAGTCTCCCATGAGTTCCCGCCATTACGCGCTGGCAACATAGGACAAGGGTTGCGCTCGTTGCGGGACTTAACCCAACATTTCACAACACGAGCTGACGACAGCCATGCAGCACCTGTCTCAGAGTTCCCGAAGGCACCAAACCATCTCTGGTAAGTTCTCTGGATGTCAAGGGTAGGTAAGGTTCTTCGCGTTGCATCGAATTAAACCACATGCTCCACCGCTTGTGCGGGCCCCCGTCAATTCATTTGAGTTTTAACCTTGCGGCCGTACTCCCCAGGCGGTCTATTTAATGCGTTAGCTTTGGAACCCACGCCTCAAGGGCACAGACTCCTAATAGACATCGTTTACGGCGTGGACTACCAGGGTATCTAATCCTGTTTGCTCCCCACGCTTTCGCATCTGAGCGTCAGTCTCTTGCCAGGGGGCCGCCTTCGCCACTGGTATTCCTTCAGATCTCTACGCATTTCACCGCTACACCTGAAATTCTACCCCCCTCTCAAGGACTCTAGCCCAAGCAGTATCAAATGCAATTCCCAGGTTAAGCCCGGGGCTTTCACATCTGACTGACTTGGCCGCCTGCATGCGCTTTACGCCCAGTAATTCCGATTAACGCTCGCACCCTCCGTATTACCGCGGCTGCTGGCACGGAGTTAGCCGGTGCTTCTTCTGCGAGTAACGTCACAGCTAGCGGGTATTAACCGCTAACCTTTCCTCCTCGCTGAAAGTGCTTTACAACCCGAAGGCCTTCTTCACACACGCGGCATGGCTGCATCAGGCTTTCGCCCATTGTGCAATATTCCCCACTGCTGCCTCCCGTAGGAGTCTGGGCCGTGTCTCAGTCCCAGTGTGGCTGATCATCCTCTCAAACCAGCTAGAGATCGTCGCCTTGGTGAGCCATTACCTCACCAACTAGCTAATCTCACTTAGGCTTATCCAATCGCGCAAGGTCCGAAGAGCCCCTGCTTTCCCCCGTAGGGCGTATGCGGTATTAGCAGTCGTTTCCAACTGTTGTCCCCCTCGACTGGGCAAATTCCTAAGCATTACTCACCCGTCCGCCGCTCGCCGCCCAACAAATCCCCCGAAGGTTCAATGTTGTCGCTGCCGCTCGACTTGCATGTGTTAGGCCTGCCGCCAGCGTTCAATCTGAGCCATGATCAAACTCTTCAATTAAAGATTTTGATTTGCTTCCGTAGAAGCTACTCAATGAATACTGAATTAACTTGGTGTCACTCAGTAGCATCGAGAAAATGATGATTTCTCAACACTGCGTGAGTGCCCACACAGATTGTCTGACAAATTGTTAAAGAGCGTCGCTTCGTTTTCTTACCGAAGCGGGATGCGCATTCTACGCTGTCCCTTAGTGAAGTCAAGCATTTTTTCGTTCTTTCGAAGCGAAGCGTTGAACTTCAAAACTTCAGGTTTTGTGCCTTTCGGCTCTTTCCCTGAAGCGGAGCGCCATTTTACTCAGTTAACTCATCGGGTCAAGCCCTTTTTGATGAAGTTTATTGAGTGGCTGCTGCCTCGTTAACCGGTGGCTCTGCGCTTGGCCGCCTTCCCCGTCAACGTGAGGGCGCATTATAGGGAGGGAATTTACGGGCGCAAGGCTTTTACCACACAAAAGTTCTGACTGCTTCAAAAGTCGCCAATCCTGCATATTCCGCCAGCAATGGGCGCTATAATGGCGGCCCCTACCCCCCAAATGGAGCCCACAATGACGATCAAACCCTATCAGGGGCAGCTGCCTCAATTGGCCCAAGGCGTCTTTGTTGAACCCAGTGCCGTTCTGTACGGTGACATTACTCTGGCTGAGGACAGCAGTGTCTGGCCCCTGGTTGCAGCTCGTGGCGACGTTAACTTTATCCGCATCGGCGCACGAACCAATGTCCAGGATGCGTCCGTTCTCCACGTGTCCCGTCCGGGCAACGGCCACCCTGATGGCTTTCCGCTGATCATTGGCGATGACGTTACCGTCGGCCATAAAGCGATGCTGCACGGCTGCACCATTGGTGACCGGGTGTTGGTTGGCATGGGCGCCATCATTCTGGACGGCGTGATCGTAGAGGATGATGTGATCATTGGCGCCGGCGCACTGGTGCCACCGGGCAAGCGTCTGGAGAGTGGCTACCTCTATGTTGGCAGCCCGGCCAAGCAGGCTCGTCCGCTGACCGAGGGGGAGTTCGCCTTCCTGAAAGAGTCAGCCGCACATTATGTGCGGCTGAAAGATAAGTATCTGGCTGAGGCCGACTGATTCAGATGGGCGGATGGCCCAGCCAGATCCGCCCTTGTGCATCATACGCTTCATCTTCAATCAGCATTTCCGCCTCCGCTTCCAGATCAAAGCGCAGCTGTTCAAACGCGGCCGCCGCTTCTTCGGCACTGGTTAATGTGCTGTCCAGTTTATTGGCCAGTACATTCAGCCCGACCAGGCAGGGCACCTGCTGACCCGCCACCATAGCGTGAAACTTCGCCCAGCCCTGCTCCCACTCAATTTCGACATGGTCGTTAAAGAGGATCTGCTGATTCATTGTTTTTCCTCCAGTCGCGCCAGCAACGCCTGATGCACCGGACCGGTGTCCGGCCGCACCCCGCGCCAGCGATAAAAGCTCTCCGCCGCCTGGTTGACCAACATGCCAAGTCCCGCCAGATTGAGTCGCCCGCCATGGCGCTCGCCCCAGCACTGAAACGGCGTTGCGTTAACCCCATAAGCCATATCATAGGTGATCCCACCAGCAATCAGGCAATGGGGAGGCAGCGGCGGCAGGTCTCCGGACAGCGAGGCAGAGGTGCCGTTGATGATCAGATCAAACGCCCCCTCTATCTGGTCGAAGCCGCAACCAACCACCTCTCCCAGCCCGGCGAAATCCCGCGCCAGTGCTTCCGCTTTACTCGCAGTGCGATTGGCGATCACCAGCTGACGAGGCTGACAGGCCAGTACCGGTTCCAAGACACCGCGTACCGCCCCCCCAGCGCCAAGGATCAGGATCCGGCGGTTGGTCAGCGTCACACCATGTTGGTGCAGATCCGCCACCATGCCGGCCCCATCGGTGTTGTCTCCAAGCAGTGAGCCATCCGCCAGCCAGTGCAGGGTGTTCACCGCTCCGGCCAGACGAGCCCGTTCGGTCAGCTGATCGCACAATGCCGCCGCCTGCTCCTTAAACGGCAGGGTGACGTTGGCTCCCAATCCGCCTTGCTGTCGGAACTGCCGTACCGCTTCGGCGAAGCCATCGGTTGGTGCTAGGATGGCCCGGTACTCCAGCTCCTGGGCGGTTTGCCCGGCGAAGGCCTGATGAATAAAGGGAGATTGGCTGTGGGCAATGGGGTGACCAAACACCGCGTACTGATCCATGGTCCTGCCTGATCGCTGTAGGAAAGAAGATGCTGTCACTTATACGCCGACACCTGAGCCGCAAGCAACCCGCGTCCGCTTATGAAAGGATGGGGGGCGAACCCACGGTGCGAGCCATTGCCCACCGTTTCTATCAATTGATGGCGGATGACCCGGACTACGCTGACCTGCGTGCCATCCATCCGGATGACCTCAGCGGCAGCGAGCTTAAGCTGTTTGAGTTTCTCAGTGGCTGGCTGGGTGGGCCGCCACTGTTTGAGGAGAAGTATGGTCACCCGATGCTGCGCGCCCGCCACCTGCCCTTCCGGGTGGATAAGCGCCAGCGCAATCTCTGGCTGCACTGCATGAAGCGGGCGTTGGAGCAGGAGGTGAAAGATCGGCAGGTGCGGCGCGCCATGCTGGAGGCGCTGATCCCCCTAGCCGACCATATGCGCAATACCGAAGAGGGGTGCCCGGTTCGGGCACCCGAGTAACTCAGCGCAGTTCTGCCAGCCAGTCGCGCGGGCGCAGGTAGTCGTACAGTCGGGCTTCCGCGCTGTCAGCCTCTGGCTGGTACTGGTACTGCCAACGCACCAGCGGCGGCATCGACATCAGAATGGACTCGGTGCGACCACCGGTTTGCAGGCCAAACAGGGTGCCCCGGTCATACACCAGGTTGAACTCCACGTAGCGACCGCGTCGGTACAGCTGGAACTGGCGCTCCCGCTCACCATACGCATCGTCTTTACGGCGCGCCACGATGGGCAGGTAGGCATCGAGGAACCCGTTGCCCACCGCCTGCATCAGGGCAAAGCTCTGCTCAAAGCCCGGCGCATTAAGGTCATCAAAGAACAGTCCGCCCACGCCACGGGTTTCATCCCGGTGCTTCAGGAAGAAGTAGCGGTCACACCATGCTTTGTATTCATCGTAAACCTGGTCGCCAAAAGGCGCACACAGGTCGTGGGCCACCTGGTGCCAGTGGCGAATGTCTTCGTCCACCGGGTAATAGGGGGTCAGGTCGAAACCGCCGCCAAACCACCACACCGGATCTTCCCCATCCTTCTCGGCAATAAAGAAGCGCACGTTGGCGTGGGTGGTGGGAATGTGCGGGTTGTGCGGGTGGATCACCAGGGACACCCCCATCGCTTCAAAGCGACGACCCGCCAGCTCAGGGCGATGGGCGGTGGCCGATGCCGGCATCTGGGCGCCCATCACGTGGGAGAAGTTGACCCCGGCCTGTTCAAACACCGCGCCATCACGCAGCACCCGGCTCTCACCGCCGCCGCCCTCTTCCCGCTGCCACTGGTCGCGCTGAAAGCGGGCTTCGCCATCGGCACCCTCGAGGGCTTCACAAATCTGGTTCTGAAGAGAGAGAAGGTAATGCTTTACGGCGTTCACGTCCGGAGCCATATCAAGTCCTTTTGAACAGGGAATTTAGGTGCGGAAGACCTGATCGGTCATCGCATCGAGAATCATCGAGGGGTCTTTGCGGCCCCCTACGTCACCCATCACCACACCATCCACCCGGTCGCCCAGTGCAGCCAGTACCTCATCGGCACTGCGACACGGTGGTTGACCGGTCAGGTTAGCGCTGGTGGAAACCACCGGGCCACCAAAGGCGCGGCACAGATCCGCGGCAATGGCGTGATCGGTCACCCGAACCGCCAGAGTATCAAATTGACCCGTCACCCAACCGGGTACCGACGGTTGTGCCGGCATCACCCAGGTGGTCGGCCCCGGCCAGCGCGCCATCACCGCTTCACGGCGGGCGTCTGGCAGGGCGGAATCATTGACGAAGGGCAGCAACTGACCGTAGTTGGCGGCGATCAGGATAAGTCCCTTCTCCACCGGCCGTTGCTTAATGTCGAGGAGGCGGGACACCGCCTCCTCGTTACTGGGGTCGCATCCCAATCCGAAAACCGCTTCGGTGGGGTACGCAACGACCCCACCTTTGGCCATCAGGGCAGCGCCCTCACTGACGGTCAGCATACGACTCACCAGTACCTCCTTGTTTTAACCGGCCAGCTTGGCCTGCAGGGCCGCGTCTTTGGCCTGAACGGCCTCGGCGCTCTTCTGGCGCTCCGCTTTAACGGCAGCGGCCAGTTCGTCATCACCCACCGCCAGCATCTGGGCAGCCAGGTAACCGGCGTTCTTGGCACCGGCACTGCCGATGGCCACGGTCGCTACCGGTACGCCGCCCGGCATCATAACGGTAGACAGCAGTGCATCGTGGCCCTGCAACGGCCCGTTGTCGATCGGCACCCCGATCACCGGACGGGTGGTGATGCCGGCAACGGCACCAGCCAGGTGGGCAGCCAGACCAGCGGCACAGATAAACACCTTACAGCCACGGGCTTCCGCGTCCTGAACGTAGGCGTGGGTGGCGGCTGGAGTGCGGTGAGCAGAGGTCACTTTGGCTTCGTAGCGAATGCCAAAGCCCTTCAGCACATCGAGGGTGCTCTGCATGGTCGGAAGGTCAGAATCGGAGCCCATCAGTACGGCAACAAACGGGGTGCTCATGGTGGTAATCCTTGTTGTGGGTGACAGAAGTATTGTTATTGTGGCGCGGATTATATCGTCTCAGACTGATATTTGCATGAACGCTGGGGGCAGACCCAACGCCGCTGTCCACGCACGTTTTTCTCAACCAGCAGCGGCCATCCACAGTCGGGACAGGGCTCCGCTACCGGCGGGAAATTGAGCAAATACTTGCATTTTGGGTAACCGCTGCAAGCGTAGAACTTCTTGCCAAACCGGTTGGTTCGCTCCATCAACTCACCGCTTCGACAGCTTGGGCACGCAACCTTAGTGGCCGGCGTTTCAGGCTCATCCTTGGCAATGTAGTGACACTGGGGAAAGTCACTGCACCCGATGTAGAAACCGTAGCGTCCCGACTTGAGGGCCAGGGGGTGCCCACACAGCGGGCACTCAGTGCCCTCGAGGATCTCGGCTTCTACTGTGGTTTTCTCCACCAGGGGACGGTGGTATTCACAGGTGGGGTAGCTTTGGCAGCCCAGGAAGGCGCCGTGCTTACCGTGGCGCACAGCCAGTTCGCTGCCGCATTCAGGGCAAACACCGTATTCCCGTTCCAGGGCATGTTCGTGGGTCGTGAACAGCTGCTGGTCGATCTTGGACATGAACCTTTTCCAACCACTCAATGAACTGAGTTGATTTTACCAGCACTCGGGGTGGGATTGCATTGGGGTCGCACAGTGGAATATTGTATACAAAAATAAACAAGGGACTGACAATGCGTTTACTTCTCCCCCTGGCCCTAACCGGCCTGCTGGGCGCCTGTACCACCCTGCCTCAACCCCAACCGGTTACGCTCACCAACTGGCAGCAACCGGACCCGGCCCAACTGCCACTGGCACTCGATAACCTGAGCCGGGGCGAAGCCGAACCGGCACTGGATTACCTGCGCGCCTTCTCCTATTTCGGTGATCCCGACACCCTGACCGAAGCGCAACAGCAGCAACTGCACAGCGCGATGCTGGCTCAGGGCAAATCCCTCGATGCACTGGCTGAGCCCCGTCTTGCCGAACAGTGGGCGGTGGCGTTCTACCGCTACTACGGTCAGGAAGCGATGCAGCCTTATGCTGAAGCGCTCCTTCCCAGCCTGATCCGCCAACTGGACCGCTTCGCTGAACAGGCACCGCAAACCTTGGCTCAGGAGTACGCCCTATGGGAACTGCTGCGTGCCCCCGGCCTGCTGATGCACCAGGTGCGTCGCAAAGACGCTGAGAATCCGCTGCACGCTGCCCTGACGGAACGTGAGCTGACCGAGGCCCTGACCCGCTACGCCGCCAGCGCCGGTGCCCACTATCAGGGCCAGGACTGGCCGCTGCAGAACGCCTACTGGGTACTGGCCCACCAGCGCCTGTTGCTGTCCGAAGAGAAGGGCGAAGCCCAGGATCAGGCCGTGGCTGCCATCGCCCGCCAGGATCTCAGCCAACGCGGTGACGCAGCCAAAACCGCCTTTACCCTCGGTTATCTGGTCAACGCCTTCCTGGGTCAGGAAGCCTGCAAAGAGACCTATGGCGACCTGTGCGCCATCCCCGAGCCGGAAGCGGTATTGCCCATCACCCACGCTTGTACCGAACGCCTGGTGATTCGAACTCAGGATCTCAATGAAGCCGAATTGGCCGAAAGCTGCGACAAGCTGACCTCCCAGGAGGATCACTTCCACCAGCTGCTGGGCACCGGCATGACCCCGGTGGTCAACGACTACAACACCGCACTGGAAGTGGTGGTGTTTAAGAACTGGAGCCAGTACAACGCCTACGGCCAGCTGCTGTTTGATATCAGCACCGACAACGGTGGGATGTACATTGAGGGCACGCCGCAGGCGGAGGGCAACCAGGCCCGCTTCTTTGCGTTCCGTGGTTGGTGGTTGCCGGAGTTCAATGTCTGGAATCTGAACCACGAGTACATCCACTATCTCGACGGTCGCTACATCAAGTACGGCGGCTTCGGGCACTTCCCCGGCCAGATGGTGTGGTGGGCTGAAGGGATGGCGGAATACATCTCAAAGGGTGAGGACAACCGCCAGGCCCAGAAGCTGCTGCAGGATACCGATCCGGCGGAGTGGCCGAGTCTGGAGACCATCTTTGCCACCGAATATGACGACGGGCTGGACCGCACCTACCGCTGGAGCTACATGGCGGTGCGTTACCTGGCAGAGCAGGCGCCCGACAGCCTGGTGGCGATCACCAAGCCGCTTAAAGGGGATTACGCCGAAGGGTACGCCACCATCCTGAGTGACACTGCCGAGGCCCACCAGGCCGGCTTCAGCCAGTGGCTGACGGAGTGGGCAGCAGCACCGCTGCCAGAAGAGGCGGATGCCTCGCCCTACCCGCGCAAGCTGAACCGCTATGGCTACCGTGACTACCTGCGTCCGGCACAGCTGGCCAACAGTGAAGGTCACCTTCACTTCTGAACGCAAACAGGGCGCCAAATTGGCGCCCTGTTTTTTTGCCCTTAGTGGAGCAGCCCTTCCGGCTCCTCAAATATCAGGTCTTCCATCTGGGTGTAAGCCTGTTCGTTGCCCGGGGCATTGAACAGCACCATCAGTACCACCCATTTCAGGTCATCCAGTGACAACGGTTCTCCATCCAGCTCCATAACCCGGTCAATCACCATTTCACGGGTGGTGGCGGAGAGTACCTGGATCTGCTCCAGGAACATCAGGAAGCCCCGACTTTCAGTGTCGAGACGAGCCACCTCTTCAGCGGTGTAGATCCGGAAACTGCCGGGCTCTACGCCGGTGAGATAGGGGTGGCGGTCCGAATCCTGCAATGCCGCCAGCTTTTCGATCCAGATCAGCGCTTTGCCAATCTCGTCGGAACGAAAGCCAGCCCGGCTCAATTCATCGGTCAACTCTTCGCGGTCGAACAAAAGTTCAACATCGCTCTGTACATAGGTCTCAAACAGGTACATTAAAATGTCGAACATAATCATTTCCCCCTAAGCCGAACATAGCCACCGGGCACCGCTGCAACCCACCCGTCCAGTTCCATCTCGGTCAGTTGCTCTAGCACAACCTCCACCGGTAACTGGCTGCGAGCCACCACGTTATCGATAGGTGTTGCGTCGTAATCCACACTATCTAACAACGCCGGGACAGGCAAACTTTGTACGTCGCCCTGCGACGAGCTGATCATCCGCTCCAGTGCCGCCTGCGGCAACTGCAACATCAGCTCCTCAAGGATATCGACCGGATCAGTGACCAATTTGGCACCATTCTGAATCAATTGATGGCATCCCATCCGGTTCGGGTCCTGCACACTGCCCGGTACGGCAAACACCTCCCGCCCCTGCTCAGCCGCCAGCCGGGCGGTGATCAACGAGCCACTGCGCAGCCCCGCCTCCACCACAATGGTGCCCAGGCTCAGGCCACTGACAATGCGATTGCGAAGGGGAAAGTGGGCGGGACGCGGTGCGATACCGGGCCAGAACTCCGAAACCCGGGCGCCCTGCTGTTCAATCTGTTCAGCCAGAGTACGATGGCGTCGCGGATAGATGCGGTCCAGGCCGCACCCCTCAACGCTGATGGTGACGCCTCCCACCGCCAGTGCACCGCGGTGGGCCGCACCATCGATCCCCTCCGCCAGCCCGGACACCACCGACCAGCCCAGCTCCGCCAGCTGGCTCGCCCACCGTTCAGCCAGTTGCCGACCAGCGAGTGAAGCGTTGCGGCTGCCAACCATGGCTATAGAACTGTGTTGAAGCAGATCGGGGTTGCCTGCCACGAACAGCAGGATGGGCGCATCAGGAAGGTGTTTTAGTGAAGAGGGGTAGAGCGAATCGGAGAGAGTAACAAGGTGATGATGGGGAGAAGCGTTGAGCCAACTGAGGGCTTGGTCTATCGCGGCTGAGTCCGGCTCCAACAGAGCCCGGTGTTGTGCCGCCGACCAGCCGGGTATTCGACCCCGCTCCGCCTCGGTCCAGAGCTGGCGCCAGGGTATTCGCTCCAGCAGCGCCCTCTTCCGCACCCGACTCACCCTGGACACCGCGTCCAGGGCAAGCCAGCGGGCTAACTCATTAGTCGGAGTCACTGCCAAACACCAGCGGTTCCGGCCGGCTCAACACATCCAGCAGGCGCACCGGGTGGCGACCGTTCACAATCAGCCCGAGGCTGACCCGGTCATAGGTCTTAAACAGCATCAGTTCACCACGGTAGACCTCAGGCTGCTTGATGGTTCGGCCATCGGACAGGGTGGCCACCATCTCGTCATAGGCACGGCGGTCTTCCGGTTGGACAAACTCGCCATCCCCCTGCTCCACCACTTCGGTGCCCTCTTTGGAAATGGCATAAACCTGGCCCGCCGCAGCGCCATCCTCACTGCCGCGGTTGATGATGGCCACTTCCAGCGGACCAATCTCACGCACCATGGCATCGGAGGCGATCACCCGGCCGTCCGCGCCGTGCGGTGCCGCCGTCGGCATCATATAGGCGGGCAGCAGCAGGTCATCCTCCAGTGCCATAACCCGATGCCCGGTCTTCACCTCCTGGCGCATGCTCAGCAGCTCAATACGGGATACGGTGCCGCTCTCAATCACCCGGCCGGTGGCGGTCATCAGCGCCTCCTGACCCAGAAACTCTTTGGTGTCCGGATCGACAAAACGGCGTGCCAGCATGTAGATGCCGAACTTCTCCCCCAGCGGCAGGCGTTCATTGATGAACACCACGTCGCCTTTGGCGTAACGCACCGCATCGCGCTCGCCACCAATCACCTGCGGGGTATCCGCCAGCGCTTTCTCACCGAGGATCTGCTGGAAGCTCAGATAGGGCTCAATCATCGACAGGGGCAGGGCCGGAATCGCACCGCCTTTTTGCTGCACATCCATCTGCGGTGACATCCGCTTCATCGGTTTGCGCACCAGTCGGGGCTGGCCATCGAGGTAAACGAGGTTAAGGCGATCGCCCGGGTAGATAAGATGGGGGTTGGCAATCTGTGGATTCGCCCCCCACAATGTCGGCCAACGCCAGGGATCATCGAGGAACAACGCCGAGATGTCCCAGAGGGTATCCCCCTTTTTCACCACATAGGTTTGTGGGTGACCAGGCTTAAGGGTCAGGGTGTCTGCAGCCAATGGCAGGCTGAGCAGCGCTGCCAGCATTATTATTGCAATTCTCATCCTACGTCCTTGTTCCACCATCCCGGAGCTTCCCTTACCTGTAAAAGGCGGCAGCAAAGGGTTAAAATTACCCCAAAACAGCCTAATTGTAGACCGGTTGTTGTCAAATTTTTTATAGAAATTAATGAGATTGGAAATGGCCGTTAGAGAAGTTCTGCGTTTTCCCGATGAACGCCTGCGCACCGTCGCAGAACCGGTGACCGATTTCGGCCCGGCCCTTCAGCAGCTGGTGGACGATATGTTCGACACCATGTACGAAGAGCGCGGTATCGGCCTGGCCGCTACCCAAATCAATGAGCACGTTCAGGTGATCGTGATGGACCACTCCGAGGACCGCAGCGAGCCCAAAGTGTTCATCAACCCCAAAATCATCGAAGAGAAAGGCCACTTCACCAATGAAGAGGGCTGTCTCTCCGTGCCGGGCGTGTACGCCAAAGTTGAGCGCGCCGAGCACGTCGTGTTTGAAGCTCAGGACCGTGAAGGCAACCCCTTTACCGTGGAAGCGGACGAGCTGCTCTCCATCTGCATCCAGCACGAGATGGATCACCTGTTGGGCAAGCTGTTTGTGGACTACCTCTCTCCCCTGAAGCGCCAGCGCATTAAGCAAAAGCTGGAGAAACAGGCCCGCCTTGACGCCAAACACGCTTCCTAGGACACCACTTTGACTGCACTGAAAATTGTCTTTGCCGGTACGCCGGATTTTGCCGCTCAACATCTGGCAGCCCTGCTGGATTCCCACCATCAGGTGGTCGCGGTTTACACCCAGCCGGACCGTCCGGCGGGCCGTGGCAAGAAACTGACCGCCAGCCCGGTGAAACAGCTGGCGCTGCAACACGACCTACCGGTTTACCAGCCCCAATCACTGCGTAAGGCCGAGGCCCAGGCGGAGCTGAGCGCCATCGACTTCGACCTGATGGTGGTGGTGGCGTACGGCCTGATCCTGCCCAAAGCGGTGCTGGAGATGCCCCGCCTGGGTTGCATCAACGTGCACGGCAGCTTGCTGCCCCGCTGGCGCGGCGCCGCGCCGATTCAGCGTGCCATCTGGGCCGGCGATGCCGAAACCGGCGTCACCATCATGCAGATGGATGAAGGTCTGGACACCGGCGCCATGCTGCACAAAGCCGCACTGCCCATCGAAGACACCGACACCTCCGCCAGCCTCTACACCAAACTGGCTGAGCTGGGTCCGAAGGCGCTGCTGGACGCGCTGACGCCGCTGGCCGATGGCACTGCGGTGGCGGAAGTGCAGGATGACACCCTGGCCAACTACGCCGAGAAGCTGTCCAAAGAGGAAGCGGCGGTGGACTGGAGCAAATCCGCGCTGGCGCTGTGGCGCGAGTGCCGTGCCTTCGACCCCTGGCCGGTCAGCCACTTCCAGGTGGCAGAGCAGACCATCAAGCTGTGGGCCTGTGACGTGCTGGAACAGCAACATGATGCCGCTCCAGGCACCATTATCGGCGCGGACAAACAGGGCATCCGGGTCGCCACCGGCGACGGAGTTCTGAACCTCACCAACCTGCAACTGCCCGGCAAGAAAGCGATGGCAGTCGCGGACATCCTCAACGCCCGCAAAGAGTGGTTTGAGGTAGGAACCCAACTGTCATGAGCCAACCCAACCTGCGCGCCCTGGCCGCCTCCGTGGTGATCCAGGTGATTGACCAGGGGCACTCGCTGTCCCAGGCTCTGCCCAAAGCCCAAAGCAAACTGCGCGACGCCCGCGATAAAGCCCTGCTGGCCGAGATCGCCTACGGCGTAATGCGTCAGCTGCCCCAGCTGGACACTCAGCTGCGCCGCTGCCTGCAGAAGCCGCTCAGCGGTAAGAAACGCATCATCCATGGCCTGCTGCTGGCCGGTTTGTACCAGCTTAAGCACACCCGGGTGGGCTCTCACGCGGTGGTGGCCGAATCGGTGAATGCCTGCCGCGAAATCGGTGCACCGGGCATGACCGGACTGGTCAATGGCGTATTGCGCGCGCTGGACCGGGATATGGACGCCCTGCAGGCGGAGCAGTTCGATGCCCCGAGCGTGCACTATCGTCATCCCGGTTGGTTTATCAAGCGTCTGCAACAGGCCTATCCGGACCAGTGGGCCGCCATTCTCGATGCCAATAACGAGGCTCCGCCGCTGTGGCTGCGCAACAACGCTCTGCAGCAGAGTCGCGACGCCTACCTGCAGCAACTGGCCGATGCCGGGGTGGAAGCCGTCGCCGGTGAGGAGCAGGAAGCGATCCGCCTGCCCAAGCCGCGGGATGTGACTGGCCTGCCCGGTTTCCCCAAAGGCGCGGTGTCCGTGCAGGACCACTCCGCCCAGATCAGCGGCCGCCTGCTCAATGCCCAACCGGGCGAGCGGGTGCTGGACGCCTGTGCCGCCCCCGGCGGCAAGAGCTGCCATATCCTGGAGCAGCAGCCGCAACTGGCTGAGCTGGTGGCCCTGGATGTGGACCCGTGGCGCCTGACCCGGGTGCAACAGAACCTGGACCGTCTCGGCCTGACCGCCACCCTCAAGTGCGGTGACGGTACCGACCCACAAAGCTGGTGGGACGGCCAGGCGTTTGACCGCATCCTGCTGGACGCTCCCTGTTCCGCCACCGGCGTTATTCGTCGTAACCCGGACAGCAAGTGGCTGCGTCGCGACGAAGACATCGCCCAACTGGCCGAACTGCAGGGCAAAATCCTGCGTGCCTGCTGGCAGATGCTGAAGCCCGGCGGCACTCTGGTTTACGCCACCTGTTCAGTACTGCCGGACGAAAATGTGCAGCAGATCCAAGCGTTTCTTCAAAATACCCCCGATGCTATGCTCGATCCCATCGTCGCGGGCGAAGACGACACCACTCCCGGCTGGCAGCTGCTGCCAACCGTTGAGGGGGGTGATGGCTTCTATTACGCGCGCTTGATTAAACGGCAGGACGGGGCCACCCAGACAGCATGAAGATCATCATTCTCGGCGCCGGCCAGGTCGGCGGCACCCTGGCGGAAAACCTGGTCGGGGAAAACAACGACATCACCATCGTCGACAACGACATCGCGGCCTTGCGGGCCCTGCAGGACAAACTGGACCTGCGGGTGGTGCATGGCCACGCCGGGTTCCCCCATGTGCTGCGTGACGCGGGTGCCGAGGATGCCGACATGCTGATTGCGGTGACCAATTCGGACGACACCAATATGGTGGCGTGCCACCTGGCGTACACCCTCTACGGCACCCCCACCAAGATCGCCCGTATCCGCAGTCCGGCTTACCTGTCCAAGCGGGCCGAGCTGTTCCAGAGTGGCGGTGCCGACCCGGACAGCCGGGGTCGGTTCTTTATCGACGAACTGATCGCCCCCGAACAGTTAGTGACCAATTACATACGCCGGTTAGTAGAATATCCGGGCGCTTTGCAGGTTCTGGAGTTTGCTGATGGCAAGGCCAGCCTGGTCGCGGTTAAGGCCTACTACGGGGGTTCCCTGGTGGGCAGTGCGCTCTCTGCACTGAAAGAGCACATGCCCAATATTGATACCCGGGTGGCGGCGATTTTCCGCCAGGGCCGGCCGATCATGCCCCGGGGCACCACGGTGATTGAAGCGGACGACGAAGTGTTTTTCGTGGCCGATTCCAAGCACATTCGAGCGGTGATGAGTGAGATGCAGAAGCTGGAGTCCAGCTACCGCAACATCATGATCGCCGGGGGCGGCAACATCGGTTTTGGCCTGGCCAAAGCGCTAGAGCCGTTCCACGAGGTTAAGCTGATTGAGCGCAATGCCGAGCGCGCCAGCCAGCTGTCGGAGTACCTGGAAGACACCACGGTGTTCCACGGTGACGCCTCCGATCAGGAGCTGCTCAGCGATGAGCAGATCAGCCAGGTGGATGTCTTTATCGCCGTCACCAACGACGATGAGGCCAACATCATGTCGGCACTGCTGGCCAAGCGCATGGGGGCGAAAAAGGTGATGGTGCTGATCCAGCGCGAAGCCTATGTCGATCTGGTGCAGGACGCCAACATCGACATCGCCATCTCGCCGCAACAAGCCACCATCTCCGCCCTGCTGACCCACGTCCGCCAGGGTGACATCAATAACGTTTACTCCCTGCGCCGGGGCGCAGCCGAGGCCATCGAAGCGGTGGCCCACGGCGATCCCAGCACCTCCAAGGTGGTGGGCCGCCAGGTGCAGGAGATCAAGTTGCCGCCGGGCACCACCATCGGCGCCATCGTTCGTCGGGACGAAGTGATGATGGCCCACGACCGCACGGTCATCGAGCAGGACGACCACGTCATCCTGTTCCTGGTGGATAAGAAACACATTCGGGAAGTGGAAAAACTGTTCCAGCCAAGCGCGCTGTTTATCTGATCTTCGAGGCTCATAAGGAGACCGGGATGATCAATGTCAGACCCCTGCTGCTGCTGCTCGGTTTGTTCCTGGCAGTATTGGCAGGCCTGATGCTGGTGCCAGTGGGGTTTTCCCTCTATCACAATGAAGGCCTGGTTCAGGACTTCATGCTGTCCGCCGCCCTCACCGGCGGCGTGGCGTTTGTCGCCCTCGGCAGCAGCTGGGGCTGCAAAGTCACCCTGCACACCCGCGATTTTTACCTGTTCACCACCCTGACCTGGTTTGTGGTGGCCATGTTCGCCGCCCTGCCCTTCACCTTCTTCCACGCCATCAGCTACACCGACGCCTTTTTTGAAACCATGTCCGGCATCACCACCACCGGCTCCACGGTGCTGACCGGCCTGGACTCGGCCCCCTGGTCGATACTGATCTGGCGTTCGCTGTTGCAGTGGATGGGAGGCATTGGCTTCATTGCGGTGGGCGTGGCGATTCTGCCCCTGCTTAACGTGGGCGGGATGCGCTTATTCCGCACCGAATCTTCCGATTGGTCGGACAAATCGATGCCGCGCACCAAAGAGATTGGCCGCGCATTGGTGAAAGTGTACCTGCTGCTTACCCTGCTGTGTGGCGTCGGTTACTACCTGTCGGGGATGACAGTGTTCGAGGCGATCAACCACGCCATGACCACAGTCTCCACCGGCGGCTACTCCACCTCCGACAGCTCCATGACCCACTTCAGCGTGGCCGCCCACTGGAACGGCACCCTGTTTATGTTCCTCAGTGGGTTGCCAATGCTGCTCTACGTACAGAGCCTCTACCGACGCTCCTGGGCGCCCTGGCGTGACCAACAGGTGATCGGCTTTACCCGCTTTGTCATCGTCGCGTCCGTGGTGCTGGGTATCTGGCTGGCGCGGGAGCAGGACATGGCCTTCTTCCCTGCCCTGACCCTGGCCGCCTTTAACCTGGTGTCGGTAGTGACCACCACCGGGTTTGCCTCCACCGACTACAGCCAGTGGGGCCCGGCGGCCAACATCATCTTCTTCCTGCTGATGTTTGTCGGCGCCTGTTCCGGCTCCACCTCCGGGGCGATCAAGATCTTCCGCTTCCAGATTGCCGGAGCCGTGGTATTCAAAGCCCTGCGCCAGCACATCCATCCCCATGCGGTGGTGCCGCAGCGCTATAACCGACGCCCCATCAACGAAGACATTCTGCGCTCTCTGGTCGCCTTTACCATGCTGTTTATGGCCACCATCGCCGTACTGGCGCTGTTTCTGGTGCTGGTGGGAGTGGACCCGGTATCGAGCCTGACTGGCGCGGTCACCGCGGTAACGAATGTGGGGCCGGGGCTGGGAGAGGTGATAGGGCCCGCTGGCAATTTCGCGTCACTGCCGGACGCGGCCAAATGGGCCCTGAGTGTGGGCATGCTGCTGGGACGGCTCGAGATCGTGACCGTCGCCGTGCTGTTCCTGCGTACCTTCTGGGGTTACTGAATCAGGACAGGGTCGCGAGATGGCGGGCGTAGTCGCGCACGTCATCCCAATCGGTGTAATCCAGCACGGTTTTGGGATCGGTCGGGCCATTGGTCATCTTCATGATCAGGCGAATGGCCAGGCTGTCCCAGAACCCCCAGTTGGGGTAATCCACTTTACCGGCAATCACCTTAAGGTCAGTGGGACGCCAGGGCGACAGCTCGAGGAACTTCTGCATGTAGCGGTTGCCCTCAACCGTGGCTTTTTCCGGGGTCCGGGCCACCACGGAAACGTTGAAGAAGCTGCTGGGACGGGCTTCCAGCTCCGCCCGGTTGGCCTCAATAAAGGCAAACACGGTTTTGTCGTAAGTCCCGTACAGCACCGGAGCGCCCAGCACCACACGCTGGTAGCGGGCCCACTCAATGCCTTCCCGTTCCGCTTCCATCAGGTCCATCATATCGCAGGGCTCACCGGCTTCCTGCAGGGTTTCCATAATGGTGCGAGCCACCCGGGCGGTGTGGCCTCCGCGGCTCATATACAACACCAATGTCCGTGACATGTGCTCTCCTGGTTGGTGAAACGGGATTGGGTCTTTCAGTGTGACCCCAGCCCTCGCCCTTTGCAGAGCCGGGGATCACAAAGCCCCGGACCTAGGACAAGGGTTAACGAAAAAACGGGATCTGGCTCTAAGTATTAACAAACCTGGCGGATAGAATTAATATTAGTCCTGTCTAATTTTTCTACGAGGTGGTTATGGCGCTGAACATCGATATTTCCGACATGGCGGAAAACGCCGAAGCGGCCTCACGTCTGCTTAAATCGATCGCCAATGGTCATCGCCTGATGATCCTCTGCCTGCTGCTTGAGAAAGAGCTCACGGTAGGGGAGTTGAACGATAAGGTGCCGCTGAGCCAATCAGCCCTGTCTCAGCATCTGGCGGTGCTGCGCAAAGAGGGGTTGGTCAGCACCCGCAAAGAGGCACAGATGGTGTGGTATCGCCTGGCCAGCCGCGAAGTGGAAGCCATCCTCTCCACCCTGCACAGCATCTACTGCGCGCCGGAAGCCTTATAACGCGGCAACCCGCCCGGCAAAGCGCTCGACCTCTTCCCAATCGGTGTACTCCACCACCGCATCTGCGGCGGTGGGCCCCTTGGTCATCCACATGATAAAGCGGATGACCTGGCGGTCCCAGAAGGCGTAGATGGGGTAATTCAGCTTACCGGCAAACACCCCCAACAACGTCGGTTGCCACGGGCTCCGGGCCACGAACTTGAGCATGTAGGGGTTAGTCTGTGGCGTATTCTTGTTGGCTTTTCGGGCCACCAGATTGACGCTGTAAAACGCGCTGGGCCGCTCTGACAACGCCGCCAGATTGGCCTCAATAAACGCCATCAGCTCAGGCCGGAATTTGCCGTAGCGAATCGACGCCCCCAGCACCACTTTATCGGCCTGAGGCAACAGCGCCGCCCCCTCACTCAGATCCGCCAGCGTCACCTGTTGGCCCTGAGCCTGGAGCTGCGCTTCGATACGCTGAGCAATGCGCCGGGTCTGGCCATCTACCGTGGAATAGAGAATCAATACCCGCGTCATTACCCGCTCCTTATCAGCTCTTCCAGAACGCCGGTGAGAACAGCACCAGCAGCGTGAAAATCTCCAGTCGGCCAAACAGCATGGCCAATACCAGCAACCATTTTGCCGTATCGGTAATGTCACCAAAGTGACTGGCCACCGCCCCCAGACCCGGGCCCAGGTTATTCAGACAGGCCACGGTGGCACTGAACGCGGTGATGTCATCCATGCCGGTGGCGATCAGCGCCACCATAAAGAGGGCAAACAGGCCAGCGTAAGCGGCAAAGAAGCCCCACACCGCATCAATCACCCGGTCGCCCACCGCCTTGTTGTTCAGGCGGATGGCGTACATCGCCCGGGGGTGGATCAGGCGCTTCACCTCACGTCCGCCCTGCTTCAGCAGCAACACAATGCGCACCACCTTCATGCCGCCACCGGTCGAGCCGGCACAGCCACCAATAAAACTGGCCAGGATCAGCAGAATGGGCAGGAACAGCGGCCACTCGGAGAAGCTCTGGGTGGCGAAGCCGGCGGTGGTGGAGATCGATACCGCCTGGAACATGGCGTGGTCCAGGGTGGATTCCGGAGAATCGTAGATGCCGCTGTTCAGCAGTACCAGGAAGCAGATCGCAGTAACCCCCAGCTGGAAGCCGAGGAACACCTTCACTTCGGTGTCGCGGAAGTAGGTCTTCAGGTTGACGCCACGACGACCGAAGGCGGTAAAGTGGAGGCTGAAATTCACCCCCGCAATCAGCAGGAACACCACACAGATGGCGTTGATCAGCCGACTGTCAAAGTGGCCCATACTGGCATCGTAACTGGAGAAGCCACCGATGGATACGGTGGAAAAGGCGTGGCCTACCGCATCAAACAGGTTCATTCCCGCCAGCCAGTACGCCAGTGCACAGGCGATAGTCAGCGTCAGGTAGATGTACCACAGCGCCTTGGCGGTCTCAGCGATGCGCGGCGTCATCTTGTTGTCTTTGACCGGCCCCGGCGTCTCACAGCGATACAGCTGCATGCCACCAACGCCCAGCATCGGCAGTACCGCGACCGCCAATACAATGATCCCCATGCCGCCGAGCCATTGCAGCAGGTGGCGGTAGAACAGGATCGCTTTGGGCAGGTTATCCAGTCCGGTGATCACCGTGGCGCCGGTTGTGGTCAGGGCCGAGAAGGCCTCAAACATGGCGTCGGTAAAGCTGAGGTTAGGAGAGTCCGCCAGCACCAGCGGGATTGCACCGATGGAGCCCAGTACCGTCCAGAACAGCACCACAATAAGGAAGCCTTCGCGTGAGCGAAGCTCCTGTTTGGCATCACGATTGGGGTACCAGAGCAGCAGCCCCAATACTAAGGAGAGCACAAAGGCCTGAACGAAGGTGGTACCGCCTCCGTCTTTATAGATCACGGCAATCAGGGCCGGAGGCAGCATGGTGGTACTGAACAGCGCCACCAACAGGCCGATGATCCGGGTTATGGTCCGGTATTCCATTGACAGTTTGATGAATTACTTTGCCGCTAGGATACTTGAGAGCGGCACCGTATTCACCCCTGAGACGGTTTATCCAGCGATAGTCTTCCGCCACTGCGTTGGCGTAGATCCGCCTCGAACGCTGACAGCGCCGCCTGAGGCAGTGACAGGGTCAGGCACACTTCGGTGCTGAACTGCTGCTCAACCACCTCGCCCTGATGCTGGGCCACCAGATATTCCAACAGGGTAACGTCCCCGTAGCCACCCCGCACCCTGGCGGTCGCCATAGGCACAAAGGGGATGGTGGTGAGGGATTCCAGCGCCAGCTTAACGCCACCGGCGTAAGCCCGGACCAAGCCCCCCACCCCCAACTTGGTGCCGCCGTAGTAGCGCACGGACACCGCCGCCAGCTGACCCACCTCGGCCCCCAGCAACACATTCAGCATTGGCCGACCGGCAGAACCGGCCGGCTCACCATCGTCCGAGGCACCAATATCCCGGGTGCAACCGGGCGGGCCCGCCACAAAGGCCAGGCAGTGGTGGCTGGCCTCCGGGTGCTGCGCTTTCAGACGCGCCTGCAGGGCGCGGGCTTCCGCGCCATTGTGGATGCGCTCAATCACCGTCAGAAAACGGCTGCGTTTGATGATCTCCTCCACCTGCACCGGCGCGGCCGGTACCACGAACGCCTCGGTCATCAGGCCAGGCCGTGCTTCCGGGTCAGGTTGAGGATGCCGTTTTCGGTCACCACCACATCGTCTTCGATGCGGATGCCACCAAAGGGACGCAACTCGTCGATCACGGCGGTATTGAGCAGCGCACGGGCTTCGGCAGGCAGAGCCTCGATCAGGGTGTCGATGATGTACAGACCCGGCTCGATGGTGACCACCATGCCCGGCTCCAGCACACGGGTGCAGCGCAGCGCCGGGTATGCCTCCGGTGCCGCCAGGTGGGTACCCTGCTCGTCCTGCATAAAGCCGGCAACGTCATGCACCTGCAGGCCGATGGGGTGGCCCAGACCGTGGGGGAAGAAGGCGCGGGTCAGGCCGGATTCAAACACCTGCTCGGCAGTGGCGTTGGCCAGCTCAAAGCGCACCATCAGTTCCGCCACCTTGCGGTGCATCATCTCATGCAGCTCGGTGTAACGCAGGCCCGGGCGGATGGCGTCGATGATCTCAAGCTGAGCCTCATCCATGGCGGCCACCAGGCGACCAAAGCGGCTGTCCGGGTCTTTGGCGTAGGTTCGGGTGATGTCAGCGGCGTAGCCGTTAACGGCCGCACCAGCATCGATCAGGAAGCTGCGGCTTTCTTCGGGCGCCTGACGCTCCAGCTTGGTGTAGTGCAGGATGGCGCTGTGCTCATTCAGGGCGACGATATTGCCGTAAGGCACATCGTTCTCACCGTGTTCGGTGGCCGTCAGATAAGCCTGTTGAATGGCAAACTCAGAACCGCCAGCCAGAAAGGCATCGCGGGCCGCGATGTGGCCCAGTACCGCAATGCGGTTGGCCTCATCCATACAGGCGATCTCGTAGTCAGTCTTAATGCTGCGACGGAAGTGCAGCGCGTCCATCAGGGCCTGCGGATTGATCAGGTTCAGCCCCAGTTCGGCAGCACGCTGTGAATGCTCACCAATATAAGCAAACCGGCTGCGCTCTGCCGGCAGCAGGCCGGCCACCTCATCCAACTTGGCAAAGGCCACCAGGTTGACCTGCTCAACCCAGTATTCGGTCGGCAGCGGCGGCACCTTGTGCCAGAAATCCACCGGACGATAGAACAGCAAAGTGGGTTTCTCGCCCGCCTTCACCACCAGGTAACAATGAGGATTGTCTACTACCGGCACCCAGTGCTTGAAATGCGGGTTAACCTTGAAGGGGTAGTCCATATCATCCAGGAAGATTCGGTGCGGTTCACCGGCGTGGATGATCATCCCCTCCAGCTCATGCTCAGCGAGCAGTGCATCGGCACGTTGGCGCAGGGTCTGGATGTGGTCTGGATAGGTGTGGGCTAGTCGTTCCATCGCGTACTCGGCAGTCGTTCAGCATTGAATGCCCGGAGTGTATCACCGGGCTTGGGGCAATTCATGCCACGGAGTTTAAACACCCGTTTTAAATAGGTGTTGCAATTTACCGTGACCCGCCTCACACTTGCTCACAATGCCATCACTCGGATGTGGTAAAAAAGGAACCCAACCATGATCTTTGAGAGTAATGCCCTCAGCGTCGATTGGCTGGAACCCG
Organism: Ferrimonas balearica DSM 9799; assembly: GCF_000148645.1. NCBI lineage: Bacteria > Pseudomonadati > Pseudomonadota > Gammaproteobacteria > Alteromonadales > Ferrimonadaceae > Ferrimonas > Ferrimonas balearica. Next base: position 18,496 of record NC_014541.1, on the reverse strand, counting down.
GCATCGCCCAGATGACCTTCGATGCCGAAGGCTCCGTCAACAAGTTCGACCGCAACACCCTGACGCACTTCCACAACGCCCTCAATGTTCTCCATGACCTGCCTGACCTGAAGGGCCTGGTGGTGGCGTCCGCCAAAGGCGCGTTTATCGTCGGTGCCGACATCACCGAATTCCTGACCCTGTTTGCTGAGCCCGAATCGGTGCTGCAACACTGGCTGGAAGAGACCAACCTCATCTTCAATAAGCTCGAAGATCTTCCGGTTCCCACCATTGCTGCCATCAATGGCTACGCTCTGGGTGGCGGCTGCGAGGCGATTCTCGCCTGTGACCTTCGAGTGGCGGACAGCAGCGCCCGCATCGGCCTGCCGGAAACCAAGCTGGGCCTGATCCCCGGCTTTGGCGGCACCGTTCGCCTGCCCCGCGTGATTGGCGCCGATAATGCGCTGGAGTGGATCACCACCGGTAAAGAGCACCGCCCTGACGCGGCGCTGCAGGTGGGTGCCATTGACGCCGTAGTGGCACCGGACGCGCTCAGCAGCGCCGCCGTGGCCATGCTGAAACGTGCCATTGCCGGTGAGATCGACTGGCAGAGCCGTCGTGCCCGCAAGCAGGCTCCCCTGACCCTCTCCAAGATTGAAGCGGCCATGTCGTTCACCACCGCCAAAGGTATGGTGGCGATGAAAGCCGGCCCGCACTACCCCGCCCCACACGCTGCAGTCGCGCTGATTGAGCAGGTGTCCGGCCAGGGTCGTGCTGAAGCGTTGCAGGGTGAACACGCCGCCTTTATTAAGCTGGCCAAAACCGATGTGGCCACTGCGCTGATCGGCCTGTTCCTCAACGACCAGTACGTCAAAGGCAAAGCCAAGAAAGCCACCAAGCTGGCCAAACCGGTCGAGCAGGCAGCGGTACTGGGTGCCGGCATTATGGGTGGCGGCATCGCCTACCAGTCTGCCGTGAAAGGCACCCCGGTGGTGATGAAAGACATCGCCCAACCGGCGCTTGATCTCGGCCTGAACGAAGCCGCCAAGCTGCTGGGTAAGCAGGTTGAGCGCGGTCGTCTCAAGCCCGATGGCATGGCCAAGGTACTGAACAACATCGTGCCCAGCCTGGATTACGCCCCGGTGGCCCACGCCGACGTGGTGGTGGAAGCGGTGGTGGAGAATCCCAAGGTGAAAGGGATTGTGCTGGCCGAAGTGGAAGGCGTCGTGGCGGAGGATGCGGTGCTCGCGTCCAACACCTCCACCATCTCCATCGACCTGCTGGCCCAGAGCCTCAAGCGTCCGGAGAACTTCTGCGGTATGCACTTCTTCAACCCGGTGCATCGTATGCCCCTGGTTGAGGTGATTCGCGGTGCCAAGACCAGCGACGAGACCGTGGCCAAAGTGGTCGCCTACGCCGCCAAGATGGGCAAAACCCCCATCGTGGTCAACGACTGCCCCGGCTTCTTCGTTAACCGTGTGCTGTTCCCCTACTTCGCCGGTTTCAGCCTGCTGCTGAAAGAGGGCGCCGACTTCCAGCAGATCGACAAAGTCATGAGCAAGCAGTTTGGCTGGCCGATGGGCCCGGCTTACCTGCTCGACGTGGTCGGCATCGACACCGCCCACCACTGCCTCGACGTAATGGCTGCCGGTTTCCCGGAGCGTATGGGCAAGATGGAAAACGATCCGGTTGACCTGATGTTCAAGGCTGACCGCTACGGCCAGAAGAATGGCAAAGGCTTCTTCCAGTACGCCCCGGACCGCAAGGGCAAGCCGAAGAAGACCGTTGATGACGCGGCGCTGGCCATGCTGACCGACGCCTACGGCGCACCCAAGTCGTTCGATGCCGAAACCATCATCGCCCGCACCATGGTGCCGATGATCAACGAAACCGTGCGCTGCCTCGAAGAGGGCATCGTCGCCTCCCCGGCGGAAGCCGACATGGCACTGCTGTACGGTATCGGTTTCCCCGCCTTCCGCGGCGGCATCTTCCGCTACCTGGATACCATCGGCCTCGACCGCTTTGTCGCCATGGCCGACCAGTACGCCCACCTGGGCCCGCTGTACCAGGTCACCGATAAACTCCGTGAAATGGCCGCCCAGGGCGCTCGTTTCTATCAAGGACAGTAAGGAGCGAGAAGATGAACCAGGCTGTTATTGTCGATTGCATCCGTACCCCGATGGGCCGTTCCAAGGGCGGGGTATTTCGCAACGTACGAGCGGAGACCCTTTCCGCTCACCTGATGAGCCAGCTGCTGATCCGCAACCCGGCGCTGGACCCGAACGAACTGGAAGACGTGATCTGGGGCTGTGTTCAGCAGACGCTGGAGCAGGGCTTCAACGTTGCCCGTAACGCCTCTCTGCTGGCGGGCCTGCCCAAATCGGTTGGCGCAGTGACCGTGAACCGGTTGTGCGGCTCCTCCATGCAGGCACTGCATGACGCCACCCGCGCCATTGCCGTGGGTGATGGCGACGCCTTTATCATCGGCGGTGTCGAGCACATGGGTCATGTGCCGATGAACCACGGTGTGGACTTCCACCCGGGACTGGCCAAGTCCGTGGCCAAGGCCGCCGGCATGATGGGCCTGACCGCAGAGATGCTGGGTAAGATGCACGGCATCACCCGTGCCCAGCAGGACGCCTTTGGTGCCCGCTCTCACCAGCGTGCCCACGCCGCCACTCTGGAAGGCCGCTTTGACAACGAGATCGTCGCCATTGAAGGTCACGACGCCGACGGCAGCCTGATCCAGGTGCGCCATGACGAGGTGATTCGTCCGGAGACCACCGTCGAGAGCCTCGGTGCACTGCGCCCGGTGTTCGACCCGGTCAACGGCACCGTGACCGCTGGCACCTCCTCAGCCTTGTCTGACGGCGCCGCCGCCATGCTGGTGATGAGCGAAGCCAAGGCCAAAGCGCTGGGGCTGCCTATCCGTGCCCGCATCAAGTCGATGGCCATCGCAGGCTGCGATCCCTCCATCATGGGTTACGGTCCGGTACCGGCGACCCAGAAGGCGCTGAAACGTGCCGGCCTGACCATCCAGGACATCGACCTGGTGGAGCTGAACGAAGCGTTCGCGGCCCAGTCCCTGCCCTGCGTGAAAGACTTGGGCCTGATGGATCAGGTGGACGACAAGGTGAACCTGAATGGTGGCGCCATCGCCCTGGGGCACCCGCTGGGTTGTTCCGGCGCGCGCATCTCCACCACCCTGCTGAACCTGATGGAGCACAAGGACGCCACCCTGGGTCTGGCCACCATGTGCATCGGTTTGGGTCAGGGCATCGCCACGGTGTTTGAGCGGGTATAACGCGTCCAACGCGATAACCACAAAAGGGCAGCTCAGGCTGCCCTTTTTTGATACCCGGATCACTCTGCTAGGCTCAAAAAATGAGCAGGAGTTGATCGGATACCGCGTCGGCGTATCATAGCCGCCTCATCGTTAAGTCTTCGGTAGTTTCACCATGTCAGAACTTTTTGTTAGCGCCCAACACACCCTTGATGCCATCGGACTGCGCTGTCCGGAACCGGTGATGATGGTGCGCAAAACCGTGCGCAATATGGCCGACGGTGAAACCCTGCTGGTGACCGCGGATGACCCGTCCACCACCCGCGACATTCCCAGTTTCTGCCAGTTTATGGACCACACTCTGGTGGCCAGTGAAACCGAGCAGGCGCCCTACCGTTACCTGATCCGCAAGGGCCTCTGACACATCCCAACACAAATTCCCATGGGGCGGCTTCGGCCGCCCTATTCGTTTTTCCTGTGATCTTGGTACTATGAATTTTGTATACATAGGCATAACAACAAGACTACAGGACGTGTCATGTTTCGAACCTCCCCCCTCGCCGCCGCCCTGCTCGGCGCCGGCCTGTTGATCAGTACCCCGATTCTCGCCGCCGACGATAAGCCCACCTGGGACGTCAATGCCCCGCAAGGTCCGATGGAAACCATCCAGATTAATGTCTCCCAAGGCACCTGGATGAACCTGGACATCAGCCCGGATGGCAAGACCCTGGTGTTCGACCTGCTCGGCGACATCTACACCATGCCCATCGGCGGCGGTGACGCCACGCCGCTGGTAAAAGGCATCGCCTGGCATATGCAGCCGCGCTTCAGCCCCGACGGCACGCGCATCGCCTTTACCTCCGATCAGGATGGCGGCGACAACATCTGGACCGTCAAACTGGACGGCAGCGATATGCAGCCGGTCACCAAGGAGACCTTCCGCCTGCTGAACAGCCCGGCCTGGAGCCCGGATGGCCAATACCTGGTGGGCCGCAAACACTACACCGCCCAACGCAGTCTCGGCGCCGGTGAGGTGTGGATGTACCACATCAGTGGCGGCAAAGGGATTCAGCTGACTGAGCGCCCCAATGATCAGAAAGACCTGGGTGAGCCCGCCTTCTCTCCGGACGGTCGCTACATCTACTTCTCCCAGGACGCCACGCCTGGAAAAACCTTCCACTACTCCAAGGATTCGGTAAAAGGGATCTACAAGATTCAGCGCTACGACCGCCAGACCGGTGAGATCGAAGTGCTGCTGGAGGGCAGCGGCGGGGCCATTCGCCCCACCCCGAGCCCGGATGGCCGCCAGCTGGCTTACATCGCCCGCGACGGGTTCCAGAGCGCCCTCTACCTCTATGACCTGGAATCCGGCGACAAGCGTCAGGTGTACGCTGACCTCGACCGCGATATGCAGGAGACCTGGGCCATCCACGGTGTGTACCCGACCATGGCCTGGACTCCGGATAACGATGCCATCCTGTTTTGGGCGGGCGGCGAGATCCGCAAGCTCACCCTCGACTCCGGTGAGGTGGAAGCGATCCCCTTCCAGGTCACCGTGGATAAGCAGGTGCAGCCGGCTCTGCGCTTCCAGCAAAACCTGGACGAAGACCGCTTCGACCTGAAGATGCTGCGCCAGGTGCAGATCAGCCCGGATGGCGAGCAGGTGGCCTTTGAAGCCCTCGGCAAGATCTGGCTGCGCAGCCTGCCCGATGGCAAACCCCAGCGACTGACCCGCCAAGACGACACCTTCGAACTGTTCCCGGCCTGGTCCCGCGATGGCCGCAAACTGGCTTACGTCACCTGGGACGATAAAGAGCAGGGCCAGGTGGTGGTGCGCGACCTGCGTCGCAAGCGCAATACCGTGATTACCGTTGAACCAGGCAAGTACGTCGAACCGGCCTTCTCTCCGGATGGTGAGGCGCTGGTGTTCCGCAAGTCCAAGGGCTACTACATCACCCCCCGCAGCTGGAACCGCGAGCCGGGCATCTACTGGGTCGACCTCGATGCCAAGAAAGCGGAGCCACAGCGCATCAGCCGCCGCGGCCACACCCCGCACTTCGGGGGCCAGTCTGACCGCGTGTTCTTCTCCACCATGGAGGGGGGTAAAACCGCCCTGGCCAGCGTCGGCACCCACGGTTTCGAAGAGCGGGTGCACTTTACCTCCGATCACGCCAGCGAATGGCATGTGTCCCCGGACGGCAAGCACCTGGCCTTTGCCGAGCGTTTTAAGGTGTTCCTCACCCCGTTTGCCCAACACGGTGAAACCCTGCACCTGGGCCCGGACGGTGGCAGCCTGCCAGTGAAACAGCTGTCCCAACGCGCCGGTGAAAACATCAGCTGGCGCCTCGATGGCCAGTCCCTGCACTGGAGCTTGGGCCCGAACCTGTACCAGGTGTCTCTGGACGGCCTGCTGGATCCCGGCAGCGAACTGGAAGCGGAACCCAGCATCACCAACATTGGCTTTAAAGCCGACGCGGATGTTCCACGTGGAACCATCGCTTTTGTGGGTGGCCAGGTGATCACCATGGAGGGCGACAACGTCCTGCAGGACGCCGTGGTGATTGTTGAAAACAACAAGATTGCCGCCGTCGGCAGCCGCGATGAGGTGGCCGTGCCCGAGGGTGCTCAGGTGATCGACATCCAGGGCAAAACCCTGATGCCGGGGATCTTCGATGCCCACGCTCACGGTTCCCAGGGTCAGGACGAGATCATCCCTCAGCAGAACTGGATCAACTACGCCGGTCTGGCACTGGGGGTCACCGCCATCCACGACCCCTCCAACGACACCACAGAGGTGTTCGCCGCCAGCGAGATGCAAAAAGCCGGCATCATCGCCGGTCCCCGCATCTTCTCCACCGGCACCATTCTGTACGGTGCCAACAGCCCGGGCTACACCGCCCACATCGACAGCTACGAGGACGCCAAATTCCACCTTGAGCGTCTGAAAGCCGTGGGCGCGTTCAGTGTGAAGAGCTACAACCAGCCCCGCCGTAACCAACGTCAGCAGGTGGTGGCCGCCGCCCGTGAACTGGAGATGATGGTGGTACCGGAAGGGGGTTCACTGCTGCAGCACAACCTGAGCATGATCGCCGACGGTCATACCGGCATCGAACACTCCCTGCCCGCCGCCAAACTGTATGACGACATCAAACAGTTCTGGTCTCAGACCGAAGTGGGTTACACCCCCACTCTGGTGGTGGCCTATGGTGGCATCTGGGGCGAGAACTACTGGTACGACAAAACCGAGGTGTGGAACCACCCTCGCCTGTCCGCTTATGTCCCCAATGACATTCTGCGCAGCCGCGCCATGCGTCGCCCGACGGCGCCGGATGAGCACTACAACCACTTTAATGTGGCGCGCGGAGCCAAAGAGGTGGGCGACCTTGGCGTTCACAGCAACATCGGTGCCCACGGACAGCGGGAAGGTCTGGGTGCCCACTGGGAGATCTGGATGTTCGCCCAGGGCGGCATGAGCAACCTTGAAGCGCTGAAAACCGCCACCCTCAATCCAGCCATCCACTTCGGTATGGATCACCAGCTTGGCTCCGTCACGCCGGGTAAACTGGCTGACCTGGTGGTGATTGACGGTGACCCGTTGGCGAACATTCGCGACAGTGACAAGGTGCAGTACACCATGGTCAACGGCCGCCTGTACGATGCCGCGACCATGGACCGCATCGACAGCAAGGGTGAAGAGCGACAGGCCTTCTTCTTCGAGAAGACCCGCCTGTAACTGATGGCCCAACCAAAAAGGGGAGCCTGCGGCTCCCCTTTTTTTGCAATCCGATCAGCGCTGACATTCCGCGTGCTGTGGGCAGCTGACCAGATGGTCGTTCACCATCCCCACCGCCTGCATAAAGGCATAACAGATGGTGGACCCCACAAAGTTAAAGCCCGCCTTCTTCAGCGCTTTGCTCATGGCATCAGACTCGGCTGAGGTGGCGGGCAATTCGGCGGTGGTTTGCCAATGGTTCAGTTTTGGCTGCCCTCCGACAAAATCCCAAAGAAACGCACTGAAATCGATGCCCTGTTGCTCCATCGCCAAAAAGGCTTTGGCGTTACGGATGATGGAGTTCACCTTAAGCCGGTTACGGACAATGCCGGGGTTTTGCAATAAGACCTCCACTTTGGCCTCATCGTATTGCGCTATCTTGGCCGGATCAAAGCCGTCAAAAGCGGTTCGGTAGTGCTCGGTTTTGCGCAGAATGATCAGCCAGGATAGTCCCGCCTGCTGACCATCCAGACACAGCTTTTCGAACAGCTCATATTTGTCGTAGACCGGTCGGCCCCACTGATTGTCGTGGTAGGCCACATACTGGGGATCGTCCCCGCACCAAGTGCATCGTCCTTCACTCATCGCTTTTCCTTATGGCTCAACGGCTCCGGGCATAAAATTTAACCTACATTCGACCGTAGCACAGGGTATAATCACCCCCATTTACCGTCATTTTCTACCGCATTCAGGTCGATCCCATGCAGAAGTATGATACCAAGACCTTCCAGGGCATGATCCTTGCCCTGCAGGACTACTGGGCCCAGCAAGGCTGCGCCGTTGTCCAGCCTCTGGACAAGGAAGTGGGAGCAGGAACCTCCCACCCACTCACCTGCCTGCGTGCTCTGGGCCCGGAGCCCTTTGCCGCCGCTTACGTTCAGCCCTCCCGCCGTCCTACCGACGGTCGCTACGGCGAAAACCCCAACCGTCTCCAGCACTACTACCAGTTCCAGGTGATGCTGAAGCCGAGCCCGGACAACATCCAGGATCTCTACCTGGGTTCCCTGCGCGCACTGGGTGTAGACACTCAGGTGCACGACATCCGCTTTGTGGAAGACAACTGGGAAAACCCGACTCTGGGTGCCTGGGGTCTGGGCTGGGAAGTGTGGCTCGACGGCATGGAAGTGACCCAGTTCACCTACTTCCAGCAGGTTGGTGGCCTCGAGTGTAAGCCGGTAACCGGTGAGATCACCTACGGTATTGAGCGTCTGGCCATGTACATCCAGGGCGTCGACAACGTCTATGACCTGGTTTGGTGTGACGGCCCGTTCGGCACCATCACCTACGGTGACGTGTTCCTGCAGAACGAGATTGAGCAGTCCACCTACAACTTCGAACACGCCGACGTCGACTTCCTGTTCGCCCACTTCGACCAGTCCGAGAAGGAGTGTCAGAAGCTGCTGGCGCTGGAGAAGCCGCTGCCGTTGCCCGCCTACGAGCGCATCCTCGATGCCGCTCACGCGTTCAACCTGCTGGACGCCCGTAAGGCGATCTCGGTGACCGAGCGTCAACGCTACATCCTGCGCATCCGCACCCTGACCAAGGCCGTGGCGGAAGCCTACTACGCGTCCCGTGAAGCCCTGGGCTTCCCGATGTGCAAACCGGCGAAATGAGGCAGTAATGGAACAACAGACTTTTTTGGTAGAGATCGGTACCGAAGAACTGCCGCCGAAGGCGCTGCGTACCCTGGCCGAATCCTTTGCCGCCAATATGGTGGACAGCCTCAATGCGGCTGAGCTGCCTTACGGTGACCTGACCTGGTTCGCCTCCCCCCGTCGCCTGGCTATCAAGGTCAGCGCGCTGGCGGCCCAACAGGCTGACAAAATCGTTGAGAAACGTGGCCCGGCAGTACAGGCCGCGTTCGATGCCGACGGCAACCCCACCAAAGCCGCTGAAGGCTGGGCCCGTTCCAACGGCATCACCGTGGCTGAAGCGGGCCGCATCGCTACCGATAAGGGCGAATGGCTGCTGCACAAAGCCGAGGTAAAAGGCCAGAGTGCTGCTGAGCTGCTGCCCCAGATGGTCAGCGAAGCGTTGGCCAAGCTGCCTATCCCCAAGCCGATGCGTTGGGGCGCCTACGACACCCAGTTTATCCGTCCGGTACAAACCGTGACCCTGATGCTGGGCGAGCACCTGCTGCCGGCCACCATTCTGGGTAAAGCCAGTGGTAACACCCTGCTGGGTCACCGCTTTATGGGTGAGCAGGTACTTACCATTGAGCACGCCGAACAGTACCCGGCCCTGCTGGAAGAGCAAGGCAAGGTGATCGCCGATTACGAGCGTCGTAAAGCCAAAATCGTTGCCGACATCCAGGCTGCGGCTGCCGAGATCGGCGGCCACGCGGATCTCGATGACGAGCTGCTGGAAGAGGTAACCTCTCTGGTTGAATGGCCGGTGGTGCTGACCGCCTCCTTCGAAGAGAAGTTCCTGGCCGTCCCTGCTGAAGCACTGGTGTACACCATGAAGGGTGACCAGAAGTACTTCCCGGTATACGACGCCGAAGGCAAGCTGCTGCCGAAGTTCATCTTTGTCTCCAATCTGGAGTCCAAAGACCCCGCTGTGGTGATCGCCGGTAACGAGAAGGTGGTGCGTCCCCGTCTGGCCGACGCCGAATTCTTCTTCGAAACCGATAAGAAGCAGACTCTGGAATCCCTGCTGCCGCGTCTGGAAACCGTGCTGTTCCAGAAACAGCTGGGTACCCTGAAAGACAAGACCGACCGCATCCAGGCTCTGGCTGAGCACATCGCTGGCCTGATTGGCGCTGACCGCGCTCACGCCGCCCGTGCCGGTCAGCTCTCCAAGTGCGACCTGATGACCAACATGGTGTTCGAGTTTACCGACACCCAGGGCATCATGGGCATGCACTACGCCCGCCATGATGGCGAAGCTGAAGCCGTTGCCGTTGCTCTGAATGAGCAGTATCAGCCGCGCTTTGCCGGCGATGAGCTGCCCTCCTCCGGTGTGGCTCAGGCACTGGCGATTGCTGACAAGATGGATTCCCTGGTGGGCATCTTCGGCATCGGCCAGCCGCCGAAAGCGGATAAAGACCCCTTCGCCCTGCGTCGTGCTGCCATTGGTATCCTGCGCATTGCGGTAGATAAAGCGCTGCCGCTGGACCTGTTTGACCTGGCCGCTTTCAGCTACAGCCTGTTCGCCGAGCAGGAAAAACTGGATGCCGACGGCAAGAAAGGCGCCGAGATCTGCAACCAGGTGGTCGACTTTATGCTGGGCCGTTTCCGCGCCTGGTATCAGGAAGAGGGTTTCCCGGCTGACGTAATTCAGGCCGTGCTGGCCGTTCGTCCGACCCGTCCGGTGGACTTCGACCGCCGCGTGAAAGCGGTACAGCACTTCCGCAGCCTCGACGCCGCAGAAGCTCTGGCAGCCGCGAACAAGCGCGTGGGCAACATCCTGGCCAAAGTAGAAGGCCCGATTGCCGATCAGGTTGATGCCGCCCTGCTGCAGGATGATGCCGAGAAGGTACTGGCTGATATCGTGGCCCAGGTGGCCGCCAAAGTAGAGCCGATGTTCGCCGCTGGCGACTACCAGAATGCGCTGCTGGCCCTGGCCGATCTGCGCGAACCGGTGGACGCTTTCTTTGAAGCCGTGATGGTGAATGCGGAAGACCCGGCCCTGCGCGCCAACCGCCAGGCGCTGCTCAAACAGCTGCGCCAACTGTTTATGCAGGTCGCGGATATCTCCCTGCTTCAACAGTAAGCTGTTGTATTTAAACAAAAGGCCACCCTCGGGTGGCCTTTTTCCTTTCTACGGAACACAGTGTTCTAACGAGAGATCTTGCTTCAGAAGGATCTGTCGTTAGAATGCCCAAAACCGGTGCGCGTGCTAATTGATTAGGCCAGATGTACCGGTTGAATAGCCTCCTCTATTCCCGTCATCTGCCCTGATTTCATAGAAGTTTATATTTGAAATAGGGTATCTCCATGCATATCGAAGCGGATCTGAAACTGGGCTTTAAAGACGTACTTTTCCGTCCTAAGCGTTCTACTCTGTCCAGCCGTTCTCAGGTCGACATCCGCCGTACCTTCCAGTTCAAGCACGCCGAAGGCAGCTGGACCGGCATCCCGGTTATCGCCGCCAACATGGATACCGTCGGTACCTTTGAGATGGCCGAAGCCCTGGCGCAGCACCTGATGCTGACCGCCGTACACAAGCACTACACTGTCGAGCAGTGGACTGCCTGGCTGGCCACTCAACCGGAGACCATTTTCGACCACGTGATGGTGTCCACCGGCACCTCTCAGGCCGACTTCGAAAAGCTGAGTGCCATCCTCAAAGCCAACCCGAAACTGCGCTTTATCTGCATCGATGTGGCCAACGGCTACCAGCAGAGCTTTGTCGACTTTGTTCGCCGAGTACGTGAAGCCCAACCGACCCGTGTTATCGTTGCTGGCAACGTGGTGACCGGTGAGATGGTGGAAGAGCTGATCATCAGCGGCGCCGACATCGTTAAGGTGGGCATTGGCCCGGGTTCCGTATGTACCACCCGTGTTAAGACCGGTGTGGGTTACCCGCAGCTGTCTGCCGTTATCGAGTGTGCCGATGCAGCCCACGGCCTGGGTGGTCAGATCGTTTCTGACGGCGGTTGCACCTGTCCGGGTGATGTCGCCAAAGCCTTCGGCGGTGGTTCCGACTTTGTGATGATCGGCGGCATGTTCGCTGGCCACGAAGAAGCCGGCGGTGAGCTGGTAGAGAAAGACGGCAAGCCGATGATGCAGTTCTACGGCATGAGCTCTGACACCGCCATGAACAAGCACTCCGGTGGTGTTGCCACCTACCGCGCATCCGAAGGCAAAACCGTTCTGGTGCCCTTCCGTGGTCCGGTAGAGAACACCGTCCAGGACATCCTTGGTGGCGTTCGCTCCACCTGCACCTACGTGGGCGCCTCCAAGCTGAAAGAGCTGACCAAGCGCACCACCTTTATCCGCGTACAGGAGCAGGAAAACCGCATCTTTAACTGAGCGGCCTGAACCAACGCGAAACAGAAACGCTGCCCAGGGGCAGCGTTTTTTTTGCCATGTTCCACGTGAAACATATCTGGCGCTTTTGCTCAACGGCAGCAGAGAGCGGAATACAGCCAATAAAAAAGCAGCCCGAAGGCTGCTTTTTTGTCTGAGGCTGTGCGCGATTACACGTCCAGATTCGCCACCAACAGCGCATTCTTCTCGATGAAGTCGCGACGCGGCTCTACCTGATCACCCATCAGGGTGGTGAACAGCTGATCGGCACCGATGGCGTCTTCGATGGTCACGCGCAGCATACGGCGGGTTTCCGGATCCATGGTGGTTTCCCACAGCTGGTCCGGGTTCATCTCGCCCAGACCTTTATAGCGCTGGATGTAGAGGCCACGCTTGGACTCGTTCATCAGCCAGGTCAGGCCCTTCTCGAAGCTGTCTACCGGCAGGGTACGCTCGCCACGGCGGACGTAAGCGCCCTCCTCCATCAGGTCACCAATGGCGTTGCCCAGGGCAACAATGCGGCCGTAGTCGCTGGAGTTGATGAAGTCGAAGGTCAGCAGGTAGTTGCTTTCCACACCGTGCTGACGCAGCACCAGCTTAGGCAGCCACAGGCCACGCTCGCTCTCTTCCTGCAGTTCGTAGCGGTAGGTCGCCCCTTCCAGGTCCAGCTCGTTGAGCTCAGACACCAGACGCTCAGTCCACTCGGTGATCTCCGCTTTGTCCTTGAGGCTGCCTTCAGACAGTCCCGGAACGTAGACCAGCTTGTTGAGCAGGCTCTTGGGGAAACGGCGGCTTTGACGCTCAACTACATCCTGAACTTCGCGGTACTGATTCACCAGTCGCTCCAGGTGCTCACCGCTGATGCCCGGGGCATCCTGGTTCACGTGCAGCGAAGCGTTGTCCAGAGCCAGGCTGGTCAGGTACTCAGTCAGGGCCGCTTCATCTTTGATGTAGCGCTCCTGCTTGCCCTTCTTCACTTTGTACAGCGGCGGCTGAGCAATGTAGATGTAGCCACGCTCGATCAGCTCCGGCATCTGACGGTAGAAGAAGGTCAGCAGCAGAGTACGAATGTGGGAGCCGTCCACGTCAGCATCCGTCATGATGATGATGTTGTGGTAGCGGGTTTTGTCCGGGTTGTACTCGTCACGACCGATACCACAGCCCATCGCGGTGATGAGGGTGGCCACCTCCTGAGAGGAGAGCATCTTGTCGAAACGGGCCTTCTCTACGTTCAGGATCTTACCCTTCAGCGGCAGAATGGCCTGGTACTTACGATTACGACCCTGCTTGGCGGAACCGCCCGCAGAGTCACCCTCCACAATGTACAGTTCGGACAGTGCCGGGTCTTTCTCCTGGCAGTCCGCCAGCTTGCCGGGCAGGCCAGCCAGGTCGAGGGCGCCTTTACGGCGGGTCATCTCGCGGGCTTTACGGGCCGCTTCACGGGCACGGGCTGCATCGATGATCTTGCTTACAACGGTTTTGGCGTCGCCCGGGTTCTCCAGCAGGAAGTCCTGCAGCTGTTCACCCATGGTCTGCTCTACCGCGGTCTTCACCTCGGAGGACACCAGCTTGTCTTTGGTCTGGGAGGAGAACTTCGGATCCGGCACCTTGACCGAGATTACCGCAGTCAGACCTTCACGGGCATCATCACCGGAAGCGCTGGTCTTGGCCTTCTTGCTGTAGCCTTCCTTGTCCATGTAGTTGTTCAAGGTACGGGTCAGCGCGGCACGGAAACCAGCCAGGTGAGTACCACCATCCCGCTGCGGGATGTTGTTGGTAAAGCAGTAGATGTTTTCCTGGAAACCATCGTTCCACTGCATCGCCACTTCCACACCGATGCCATCTTCGCGCTCGATGGTGAAGTGGAACACCTGCTGGTGCACCGGGGTCTTGTTCTGGTTGAGGAACTCAACAAAGGCGTGGATACCGCCTTCGTAGCAGTAGTGATCCTCTTTGGCATCACGCTCGTCCACCAGACGGATGGAGACACCGGAGTTCAGGAACGACAGCTCACGCAGGCGCTTGGCCAGGATGTCGTAATGGAAGGTGGTGTCAGAGAAGATCTGAGAGCTCGGCCAGAATCGGATGGTGGTACCGGTTTTGTCGGTATCGCCTACGGCCTTCAGCGGGGCAACCGGGTCACCCAGGCTGTACTCCTGCTCATGGATGTGGCCCTGACGACGAACGGTCAGTTCCAGCTTGTCGGACAGCGCGTTCACCACCGACACACCCACCCCGTGCAGACCACCGGAGACTTTGTAGGAGTTGTCGTCGAACTTACCGCCGGCGTGCAGTACGGTCATGATCACCTGAGCCGCGGACACGCCCTCTTCCGGGTGCATGTCCACCGGGATACCCCGGCCATCATCTTGTACGGAAACAGAACCGTCGGCATGGATGGTGACCACGATGTCGCTGCAGTGACCCGCCAGGGCTTCGTCGATGGAGTTATCCACGACCTCAAACACCATGTGGTGCAGACCGGTACCGTCGTCGGTGTCACCGATGTACATACCCGGGCGCTTACGCACTGCGTCCAGGCCTTTGAGTACCTTAATACTCGAGGAATCGTAGCTATTTTCTGCCATTCGCCTGTCTCGTTGATTAATTCTGTTCGGTTACCCGACCCTGTTCCACGTGAAACCGTTTATCCCAGGGGATCATGGCCAGCTGGCCCGGTTCAATGGCGGTCACAAACACTTGCTCGCCCGTGGAGATAAGCTGTTCCAGCAACAGCGTCCGGTGGCTCTCATCCAGCTCGGATGCCAGATCGTCCACCAGATAGATGCAACCTCGGCTGGTGTCTTTCTGTCCCAGGATCTTGCCCTGAGCGATCTTGAGCGCACACACCAGTAACTTGAGCTGACCGCGGGACAATCCATCCTGCACCGGCAGGTTGCCCACCCGCAGGCGCAGGTCCGCCTTGTGCGGACCGGACACCGTATACCCAAGCTGTTTGTCGCGCTCCAGTTGACCCTGGATCTGCGCAGAGAGCGGGGATTTACTGTCCCACCCCTGGCTGAAGCTGACCCGGATCGGAAGGTCGGGCAAAAACTGATTTATTATACCCGTCAAAGTGTCATTTAACGAGCTTACCCAGCGTTTCCGTATCGCCGTCAGCGCTTCGCCATATTCGCTTAACTGCTTGTCCCAAATGGCGAACTGGTGATCGGGCGCCTGTTGTCGCAATAACTGATTACGCTGCTTAAGCAGACGCCGGTAGCGCGACCAGATGCCGATAAATTGAGGGTCTGAGTGAAACGCCCCCCAATCGATAAATTCACGTCGGGCCTGGGGGCCCTCCAGCAGCAGTGCGAAGCTCTCGGGGCTGATCAACTGCAGTGGCAGGCACGCCGCCAAATCCGCCAGCCGTTCCGGCCGCTCACCATTAATCCGCACCTCATTGTCGCCATCCCTTCCCCGTCGTAAACCCAACTTCTCGCCTGCCGTGGTACGGGCAAACAACACCAGGTTAGGTTCATCGTGGCGGATCGCCCGAGGCGCGAGGTGAGTGCGGAAAGAGCGGCCCACGCTGAGAAACCAGATCGCTTCCAGCACACTGGTTTTGCCACTGCCGTTATCGCCGTAAATAAGGTTCAGGCCACCGGCTGGTTCCAGCGTGGCGGCCTGAATATTACGGAGATTTTGGATATGAAGACGGTCAATCCCCATCAGAGTCGCATCGGCATCACCACGTAGAGTGATTCATCGTTATCCGCGTTCTCAAACAGGGCGCTGCTGTTGGCCTCACCAAGCACCATCTTGACGTTCTCCTGCTTCAGGGCATTCAGCACGTCCAGCACGTAGGAGACGTTGAAGCCGATCTCCAGTGAGGTGTAGGGGTAAGCCAGGTCCAGTACCTCTTCCGCCTCTTCCTGTTCAGGGTTGTTGGCGGTGATGGTCAGGCGATCGTTCTCCAGCAACAGGCGAACGCCACGGAACTTCTCATTGGAGAGAATGGAGGCACGGGCAAACGCCTGGCGCAGCGCGTCACGCTCAGCCACCACCACTTTATCGCCATCTTTGGGCAATACGCGACGGTAGTCCGGGAACCGGCCATCCACCAGTTTGGAGGTGAAGATGGCATCACGAGTCACCGCGCGGATGCTGCTTTCGCCGATGCACAGAGTGATCTCAGCCTGCTCGTCCTCAAACAGACGACTCAGCTCAATCACCCCTTTGCGGGGTACGATCACCTGCTTCTCCGGCAGAGAGGCTTCAATCACCCGGTGGCTGACCGCCAGACGGTGGCCATCGGTGGCCACGGTACGCAGTACATTACCTTCGGTTTCAAACAGCATGCCGTTGAGATAGTAACGGACGTCCTGATGCGCCATGGAGAACTGAGTCGCCTCGATCAACGACTTCAGTACCCCTTGCGGCAAAGTAAACTGAAGCTCGCCTTTCCAGTCGCCGATCTCCGGAAACTCATCCGCCGGCAGGGTGGAGAGCGAGAATCGGCTACGGCCGGACTTGATCAGCAAGCGGTTGTCCTGCTGCTCAATACGCAGTTCGGCCTGGTCAGGCAGACTTTTACAGATATCGAGGAATTTGCGGGCAGGCACGGTGGTGCGGCCCGGCTGGATATCCCCTTCCACTTCAACCTGGCCGATCAGTTCGACCTCCAGGTCGGTGCCGGTCACCTTAAGTAAGTTACCACTTACTTCCAGCAACACATTGGCCAGAATCGGCAGGTTGTGTCGCCGCTCAACGGCTCCAGAAACCAGTTGCAGCGGTTTCAGCAGGGTTTCCCTGTTGATGACAAATTGCATGTTCACTCACCCATCAGGAGGACAAGGTACGGATCAGGTTCGCGTAGTCTTCTTTGATGTCATGACTCTCCTCCCGCAACTGTTCAATCTTGCGGCAGGCATGAAGCACCGTAGTATGGTCGCGGCCACCAAAGGCATCGCCTATCTCAGGCAGGCTGTGATTGGTCAATTCTTTGGCCAGGGCCATCGCCACCTGGCGCGGCCGCGCCACGGAACGCGAACGACGTTTTGACAACAAGTCGGCCACCTTGATCTTGTAGTACTCGGCAACCGTCTTCTGAATGTTGTCAATCGTAACAAGCTTTTCCTGCAATGCCAGCAGGTCTCGCAGGGCTTCACGAACGAAATCAATGGTGATCGGGCGTCCGGTGAAGTTCGCGTTCGCGATAACCCGGTTCAGTGCCCCTTCCAGTTCACGGACGTTGGAGCGCAAACGCTTGGCGATAAAGAACGCCACTTCGTCCGGCAGGTGGATATTGCTCTCCTCCGCCTTGCGCATCAGGATCGCCACCCGGGTTTCCAGCTCCGGCGGCTCAATCGCCACGGTCAGACCCCAGCCGAAGCGAGACTTCAGGCGATCTTCCACGCCATCGATCTCTTTCGGATACCGATCTGAGGTCAGGATGATCTGGTGATTGCCTTCCAACAACGCGTTAAAGGTGTGGAAGAACTCCTCCTGGGATCGATCCTTGTTGGCAAAGAACTGGATGTCATCGATCAGCAGGGCGTCGACGCTACGGTAGTAGCGTTTGAATTCGGCAATGGCGTTGTTCTGCAGGGCTTTTACCATGTCCTGAACGAAGCGTTCAGAGTGCATGTAAACCACTTTGGCGTTGGGTTTCCGCTTCATGATGCCGTTACCCACAGCATGAAGAAGGTGCGTTTTACCCAGGCCAGTGCCGCCATAGAGGAACAGCGGGTTGTACGCGCCACCGGGGTTGTCCGCCACCTGACTGGCCGCAGCACGGGCCAACTGGTTGGACTTACCCTCTACAAAGTTGTCGAACTGGTAGTTGGGGTTGATGTTGCTGCGAACGCTCTGGTTGCTGCTGGCCGGCGGCTCAGTACGAACGGGGCTGGCCGGAACGGCCGCCGCCGGACGCGGGGTGCCGATGTCCACTTTGGGACGCGCTTCCGGCTTGCTGCCAATATCAAACTGCAGCGCCGGGGCCTGGTCGCCCAAAGTTTCCGCAAGGAACGCAGTGATGGAGTTCAGGTATTTGTCCCGCACCCAGTCCAGCACGAAACGGTTCGGTGCATAGAGGACCAGGGTGTCGCCCATGAGCTCTGCCTGTAAAGGGCGGATCCACATGCTGAATTGCTGTGCCGGCAACTCATCGCGGAGTCGCTCAACGCACTGCTGCCATACCGGTAAACTCACCGCAAAAGCCCCAAGGTTGTCAGTCCAAAAGAGGATCAATTTTACCCGCCTTGGGCAGTGATCGCTATAGCAAACCAGGAGGTTATCCCCAGAAATGATCCTTGATCTTTGCCGCAGGATCCGATCAGGGGATCGTTATGGGGGTTTAGCTAAATCCGCGATCTTAAAGGGCTGGAAAGGGATCGCGATGATCCCTATAATTCCACCAGCGCCGATCTGATCTGGATCGGCCTGTCTATATCTTGGGGTGAATGCACAAGGTTATCCACAATAACTAGTACTTTTCATCTCCAGCAAGACTTTGCTGTCATCACCATTGACGGCATGGGTCGTCTT